>VMTE01000012.1 GCA_013791775.1 Hyphomonas sp. | reverse complement strand
GCCGCGATGCGTGGGATCATGTTTTTGCGTTCGAGTTCGACAGCCGGTATCGACCCTGTTCACTCGTGGGCCAGATCGCCCGCTACCGGGGGATCTGCCCATGAGTGAACTCACACACCTTGATCAAGACGGCCGTGTCCACATGGTGGATGTCGGGGCCAAGACCGTCACCGAGCGACGCGCGGTCGCAAGCGCCCGCGTCCTCTGCCGAAGGGAAACCCTGCAGCTCGTGCGCGACGACAAGGCGCCGAAAGGCGCCGTGATAACGACCTCAGAACTCGCAGGCATCATGGCCTCCAAACGCACGCATGAACTCATCCCGCTCTGTCATCCGCTCGCCTTGTCCAAGGTCTCCGTCACCGTAAAACTCGACGAGGCTTTGCCGGGCTTCAGGCTCCAGGCAGAGGTGCGCACGCAGGGCCAGACCGGTGTTGAAATGGAGGCCCTCACGGCTGTGACTGTTGCCGCCCTGACCCTCTATGACATGCTCAAGGCCGTCGATCGCGGTATGGTGATCGAGGCTGTCCGGCTTGAAATCAAGAGCGGCGGCAAGTCAGGTGACTGGGCGGCGGAAGAGGAAAGCCGGTGATCAGCTTCGACGATGCGTTTCAAAGGGTCGTGGAGATCGCGGTACCTTTGGGCACGCAGTGCGTGCCGCTCGGCGAAGGGGCAGGGCGGATACTGGCAGAGCCTGTCATCGCGCGTCTCTCGATGCCGAGGTGTGACGTCTCGGCGATGGACGGGTATGCCGTGCGAAGCGCAGACCTCGGCGCCGTCCCGTTCTCCCTTCCGGTACGCGGCGAGACGGCGGCAGGAAGCCCGCCAGGTGCCGAGTTCGCCCCGGGAACGGCCGTGCGGATATTCACGGGCGCGCCGGTGCCGGTTGGCGCCGACCGGGTGATCGTCCAGGAAAATGTCGAGCGCGAGGGTGAGCTTGCAAGAATTGTTCGCCCCCCCGGAGCAGCACGCCACATCCGCGAAGCGGGCTCCGACTTCCGGGAAGGGGACATCCTCGTTCCGGCCGGCCGCCAGCTTGACTGGCGAACACTGACGGTCGCCGCCGCCGCCGACCAGTCACCCCTGAAAGTCTATCTCCGGCCGCGGGTCGCGATTCTCGCGACCGGCGACGAACTCGCAGTCCCCGGAGAGGCGAGCGGCATCCCTGGCGCCATACCGGAAAGCATCTCCCCGGCGATTGCCGCTTTTGTAAGGAGCGCGGGCGGGCAGTTGATCAGCCGGGAAATGTACCCCGACGATCCGGCCCAGCTGCGGCTTGCTGCAGCCGCCGCGCTTGCCGGCGCGGACCTCCTGATCCTCATCGGCGGTGCGTCGGTCGGTGACAGAGATCACTCCCGCAGCCTGTTCGCCGGGCCGCCTGATTATATTTTCCCGAAGGTGGCCATCAAACCCGGCAAGCCTGTCTGGCTCGCACGGATAGGCGGCAAGCTGGTGCTCGGACTACCGGGCAATCCGACATCGGCCCTGGTGACCGCGCGGCTGTTTCTCGCGCCGCTCCTTGCCGGCCTTGGAGGCCGGGATGCAGCGGCAACCGTGGTTTTTGAAAGCTGGGCGCTCGCAGCGGCCCTTCCGGCGGCGGGCGACCGGGAAACCTTCGTCCGGGCACGGATCAGGGACAATCGCGCCATGCCGCTGATCCATCAGGATTCCTCCGGCCAGGCCAGCCTGCTCGAGGCGGACCTCCTGCTGCGCCAGCCGCCCGGCAACAGTGACTTTCAGCCAGGCGAGACGATTCAGGGACTGCTGTTCTAAGGCGCGTCCAGGCGGGATTTATTGATCCGGATCAAGCAAAGGAGATCGGAATGAGTAACAACGAAGAAGTTATCCGCGATTTTATTGCCGCCTGGTCGCGTCTCGATGTGGATGAGCTTGTCGGGTATTTCACTGAGGACGGCATTTACTACAATATGCCCTTCAAGCCCGTGCAGGGACGCGCCGCGCTGAAAGTCTTCATTGCGAATTTTCTCAAAGGCTGGACAGCCACCGAGTGGGAGATTCTGACCTTGGTCGCCTCAGGCGATATAGTCATCGCAGAACGGCTGGACCGAACGAAACTCGGTGAGCGCTCTGTCGATCTGCCCTGCTGCGGCGTGTTCCAGATGCAGGATGGGAAGATCAGGATCTGGCGCGACTATTTTGATCTCGCCACCTATACGAAAGGCGCTGTAGGCGGCGGATGATGCGTGCCTTTCAAGGCTCACCTTGATCATCATCAATCCGGCTTTCTGATTATTTTGCGAGCGTCTTTGGAGCGCGCAGCGTTCCGCCAGCCGCACAGAATCAGGAAGCCTGACCGTCCGTTGACTTCAGAAGACAAGGACGACTGCCATGCCCTTCGATACACCGCTCGCTCAGGAGATCTGGGACAAGAAATACCGCTTCCGCTCCGAGGCGGGTGAAGATGCCGACCTTTCGGCCACACTCGACCGGGTCGCGAATGCTGTCGCCGGCGCTGAAAAGCCGGCAGTCCGTAAACGCTGGCGCGCGCGGTTTCGCGCGGCGCTCGACGACTTTCGGTTCATCCCTGCCGGACGCATTCTTGCTGGCGCCGGCACGGCGCGGAACGTGACCCTTTTCAATTGTTTTGTCATGGGAACGCTTCCAGACAACCTTTCCGGCATCTTCGAACACCTGCGCGAAGCGGCAGTCACGCTGCAGCAGGGCGGCGGTGTGGGGATGGACTTCTCGACGATCCGCCCGTCAGGCGCTCCGGTGAAGGGCGTCGGTGCACAGGCAAGCGGTCCCCTGTCGTTCATGGATACGTGGGATGCGATGTGCCGGACCATCATGTCCGCCGGGCAGCGCCGCGGCGCGATGATGGGATGTCTGAGGATCGACCATCCGGATATCGAATCCTTCATCGATGCCAAACGGGATGGGACGCGGCTCCGGAACTTCAACCTGTCCGTTCTCGTTACCGACGCGTTCATGGAGGCACTCGAGCGGGGCGAGACCTGGGACCTCGTATTTGAAGGAACGCCTTACCGGACATTGCCCGCTTCCGAACTCTGGGACCGGTTGATGAAGGCGACCTTCGATGCCGCCGAACCCGGCGTCATCTTTGTCGACCGTGTGAACGCCCTTAACAATCTCGCGGGCAGCGAGGTGATTGCCGCCTCCAATCCCTGCGGCGAGCAGATGTTGCCGCCCTATGGCGCCTGCCTGCTGGGATCGATCAACCTGGCAAGGCTTGTGGGTTCACCCTTCGAGCCGGATGCGGGTATATCTGCGGAGACCCTGGAAGAGATCACCGCGACGGCGGTGCGTTTCCTCGACAATGTGATCGACATTTCCCGGTATCCTCTGGACGCGCAGGCGAAGGAGGCCCGGAGCAAGAGACGTATCGGGCTCGGCGTAACCGGCCTTGCCGACGCGCTCATCTTCTGCGGCGCTGCCTACGGATCAGATGAGGCTGTAGCCCTGACCGAGCTCTGGCTGGGAACCGTAAAACGTGCCGCCTATCGCGCCTCGGCCCACCTCGCGGCAGAAAAGGGACGCTATCCGCTCTATGACAGCGCCGTCCTCGACCGGCCAAACCTTCTCTCTCTCGATCAGGAGACGCGGGCGCTGATCGCAGAAAACGGGCTGCGCAATGGCTGCCTGACGTCGATTGCGCCCACCGGAACGACATCGCTGCTCGCGGACAATGTATCGTCCGGTATCGAGCCGGTCTTTGCCTTTTCCTATACCCGCAAGGTCTTGCAGGGCGACGGTACCCGGCGGGAAGAGCCCGTCACTGATTATGCCTTGTCAGAATGGCGCAGGACCCGTGCGGACTATCCGTTGCCGGACGAAATCTTCGTGAGCGCGCAGACGCTCACGCCGGATGATCACCTCAGGATGCAGGCCGCCGCCCAGCGATTTATCGACAGCTCAATTTCGAAGACCGTGAATTGTCCCGCCGAAATCTCCTTTGATGCGTTCAAGGACGTATATCTCCAGGGCTACCAGATGGGCTGCAAGGGGCTGACGACTTATCGCCCCAACGCGATTACCGGGTCTGTCCTTTCTGTCAGCGCGCCAGCGCCGGCAAGTTCGGCGAATGTTTCAACAGAGAACGCCTTGTCGCCGCGCGAGAGACGGCTCGAGGGCGCGACCTACAAGCTGAAATGGCCGCTGAGTGCGCATGCCGTCTATGTGACCATAAATGATGCAGACGACGGGCAGGGACGCCGGCCGTTCGAAGTTTTCGTGAACTCGAAGAATATGGACCATTATGCCTGGACACTTGCATTGACCCGCATGATCTCCGCCGTGTTCCGGCGGGGCGGCGATGTGGGCTTTGTCGCTGAAGAGCTTCAGGCAGTGTTCGATCCACAAGGCGGCGCGTTCATGGATGGACGCTATGTCCCATCATTGCCGGCGGCCATCGGACGTATCGTCTCGGAACATCTGGGCATGCACGATCCGGTCGCGCCCGCCACGTCGCCGGATGCAACCTGCTGCCCGAAATGTGGCCAGAAGGCTCTCGTCCGAAAGGAAGGCTGCGACACCTGCCTTGAATGTGGCCACTCGAAGTGCGGCTGAGATCAGCAAAGGAATAAACGGTTCATGGCCACTACATCCCAGCAGGTACGTGACTATCGCGGACCGGCGCTGTTCAGCTTCGGATTTCGTCCCTTTTTCCTTCTAGGGGCGCTGTGGGCCGCGGTGTCGGTTCCGCTGTGGATCGTCACCTATGCCGCCGGGCCGGATGCGCTCCCGGTGAATGCAGGCCTTGCGTTTCACGTGCACGAACTGGTGTTCGGGTACGGGTCGGCCATTGTTGCGGGATTTCTGCTGACCGCCGTACCCAACTGGACTGGCAGGTTGCCTGTCTGCGGTCTCCCGCTGATGGTATTGGTGAACGTCTGGGTGGCCGGCCGTGCGGCAATGCTCTTCCAGCCAGGGCCGGGCTGGGTGCCCGCGATGGTCGACAGCGCTTTCATGGTGCTGTTCGCGGGAATCATCTGGCGCGAGGTGATCGCGGGACAGAATACCCGCAATCTCAAAGTCGCTGCTGCGGTCAGCCTGCTGGCGTTGGCGAACATCGCATTCCACTGGATCTCGCTTGATGATGGTGGACTGCCCCAGGCGGCTATTCGGGCAGGTCTTGGCACCTTGTTGTTTCTGATCCTTTTGATCGGTGGACGGATCACGCCGAGTTTTACGCGCAACTGGCTTGCCCGTCAGGGCGGACCACTGCCGGAAGCAGCAGGGCGGATCGATGCCGTTGCACTGGCGGTCTCTTTCGCAGCGCTCGCGGTCTGGGCCGTGTTCGGAGCGACGTTGGTCCCTTCAATCCTGCTGCTGGTCGCGGGCCTCCTGAACGGCCTTCGCCTGTCGCGCTGGGGCGGGGAGCGCACGCTGGCCGAGCCGCTGGTGACAGTCCTGCATGTGGGGTACGCTTGGGCGGCGCTTGCAATTGTCCTGATCGGGCTCAGCGGCCTTTGGCCTGAACATGTGCCCCGCATAGCGGGCCTTCATGCAGCGGGTGCGGGCGCGGTCGGTGTCATGACCCTGGCTGTGATGACGCGCTCAAGTCTCGGACATACTGGGCGTGCCTTGACGGCCGGTGCAGGCACCCTTGTCATATACGGGCTGGTGAACGTAGCGGCCCTAGCGCGCGTTGCCGCGCCGTTTCTGGACCAGCCTTACCAGATGCACGCAAACTTCCTTGCATCCGCTCTCTGGTCCGGCGCCTTTCTCGGGTTTGTCTTTGTCTATGGCCCGAGGCTTGTTTCGCCGAGGCTCGCCAAAGCCGCTTGATGCGGCGCCCCGGCCGCCTTGACCCACATCAATCCGCTTACCCCGGAAGGTCAAAGACAGGGTCCGAGAGCCGCTCTAGCGTGGCTCAAATCGCTCCGAGCCTGCTCGCCTAAAACGTTTCGATATCACGAACCGTCAAGGCGCTCCGGCCGCGGGTGGTAAGGGGAAACCCTGCCGCCTCCCGTTCTTGGAAAGGAGCCTCGCGATGGTATCTCCCGGCGCAGCTGCGACGGACGCATTCGGACGCAGGTTTCGTTACCTGAGACTTTCGGTGACGGAAGTGTGCAACTTCCGCTGCACCTACTGCCTGCCGAACGGTTACACAAAATCGGGCGCCATGGATTTCCTCGCCGCTGAGGAGGTCGCGCGTCTGGTCCGCGCCTTTGCAGGGCTCGGAATCACCAAAATCCGCCTCACAGGCGGGGAGCCAACCGTTCGCAAAGACATCGGTGAGCTGATCGCGTGCGCTGCGCGCCAGCCAGGCATCGGCAAGGTTGCCCTCACCACCAATGGCTGGAACCTTGCGCGTCATGTCGACGACTGGGTCGCGGCCGGGCTGACGCATCTCAATGTCAGCATGGACGCTCTTGAGCGCGACACCTTCAGAAAAATAACCGGGCATGACCGGCTGGAAGATGTTCTCGCCGGATTGGAACGGGCCCAGGCGCTTCCGCTGAAAGCTCTCAAGGTCAACGCCGTGCTGCTGCGCGACGGGCTGGAGGACGGGTTTTCAGCCTGGACAGGGTTCGTGAAGGATCGGCCAATCGCCGTGCGCTTCATCGAGCTTATGCGGACCGGGGACAACAAGGCCTTCTTCGAACAACAGCATGTCAGCGGGCAGGTACTTCGGACGTGGCTGCAGGACCGGGGTTGGACCCCTTCGGAACGCGGCGCTGAGGATGGACCAGCCATCGAATTCACGCATCCCGGGTATGCCGGGCGTATCGGCCTTATCGCGCCTTACGCGGCAGGCTTTTGTGACGGCTGCAACCGGCTCAGGGTTACGGCGCGAGGGCAGCTTCGTCTTTGCCTGTTCGGGCAAGGCGGCAGAGATATGAGAAAACTGCTGGTCGATGACGCACAGATTGGCGAGCTGCAGGACTGCGTCGTGGATGCGCTGACTTTCAAACCCGCTGCCCACGGACTGCATGCGGGCAATACGGGCGACATGATGAACCTGGCCCAGGCGGGCGGTTAAGCGCTGCCTTTCCCGTCGAGCAGGCCCTTCTGGCGCTCGGTATGCGCCTTTCCAAGCTCGTTGCGCGGCTGGGCAAAGTGGTTGTCGATGAGTGGGCTGGGACGCGCCAGCCGCTCAAGCGCTGTAACTTTCTCGAGCCTTACCCGGGCGCCGTCGACGGTCACACCCTGCGCTTGGAGCTTCAGGAAAGCTCGCGACAGGTTTTCGGGCGTCATACCCAGAAGCGAAGCCAGGACCCGCTTTTCATGCGGCAGGACGATTTCGATTTTCCCGCCCTGGCGGGCGCGTTGGGTCAGCAGGTAGTTGGCCAGCCGCTCGGTCGAGTCGCGCAGTTTGTGATTCTTGATCGAACGCACGAGGCCGCGATAGCAACCGGAGAGTTCTTCCGAGACGGCAAAGCAGAATTCTGCATCTTCTTTCATCGCGCGGCGCAGCGACTCGCCTGGCACCATGAGTATCTCGGACCGCTCCAGCGTTACGGCAGTCATCAGCGCGTCTGCATCGAGAACGACAGCGGCCAGAATGAAGGTCGACACGGGCCGCAGGATGGCCAGCGTGGTATCTTTCGATTTCCACCCCGCGCCCAGTTCGACCGAGCCTTCCAGGAGGATGTAGAGGAAATCGACTGTGTCGCCCTCCATCAGAAGGGTCGTGCCCGCCGGGAACTTCTGCAGAAATCCGCCAGCGATCGCCTTGTCGAACGTCGCGTCCGTCGAGGCGCGGAAAAACGACAGATGACGGATATGTTCCGCATCAGTTGGTCTTAAAGGCATGCATGCCTCCTGCAGGGCTGTTGCGAAACGAACGTCGCGCGGACAATGGCGCGGGGGCGAACCTTGGTCGCCCACAGCCCTAGCCGACGCTTGATAAAAGTCAAGCCGCACTTTGGGATCCGTCAGCGGGTTTGATCGCAGACATCATGCTTCGCGGTGCTGCCTGTCAGGCCTGCGCAGATTGATCTCAATTGGTGCAGGCCAGCGCACATTCGCCAAGCCGTCGCTTCACAAAAATCAAGGCTCGCCGGCCGGGTGAATGACACCTCTGGGTCGCTTCAGGAATCTCTGGCGCTTACGGGGAGGGCGCAACCATGACACCAACTGTCAATCCAGCTGCCAAAGGGGCAAACGCTGCCCTCGGTCTGACAACATTCGCCTTCACCGCCTGTTTTGCGGTCTGGACGATATTTGCAATCCTCGGGCTTCAGATACAGAAGGATCTTGGGCTCACCGAGACACAGTTTGGCCTGCTTGTCGGAACGCCGATCCTGACCGGCTCGCTGTCTCGTCTCGTGCTCGGTATCTGGGCCGACCAGTATGGCGGCCGCATCGTCAACCTGATTGTCATGCTCCTGGCCGCGCTTGCCACATGGCTTCTGACATTTGCCGAAACCTATCCGCAGTTCCTCCTGGCCGCGCTCGGCATCGGAATCGCGGGCGGGTCCTTCTCCGTGTCGATCACCTATGTCTCCAAATTCTTCCCGCCGGAAAGACAAGGTTCAGCGCTCGGCATCGTCGGGGCGGGCAATGTCGGCGCCGCTGTGACGAAGTTCGCGGCGCCTCTGGTGATGGCGGCGATGGGATGGAAAGGGGTCGCCAATGTCTGGGCGCTCGCGCTCGTTGCCGTTGCGATCGTATTCTTCTTCTTCACCAAGGATGATCCCGACCTGGCGGCGCGCCGGCTCTCAGGTGCGCGCCCACGCAGTTTTGCCTCCCAGTTCGAACCTTTGCGCAACGTCCAGGTCTGGCGGTTTTCACTCTACTATTTCTTCGTGTTCGGTGCGTTCGTGGCACTGGCCCTCTGGCTCCCGCGCTACCTGATCGGCGTATACGGCTTCGACATAAAGACGGCCGGCATGCTGGCGGCGGCCTATTCGGTTCCTGCATCCCTGTTCCGCATCTACGGCGGCCACCTGTCAGACAAAGTCGGTGCACGGACGGTGATGTACTGGACTTTTCTTGTGTCCGTTGTTGTCACGTTCTTCCTCTCCTATCCTCCAACATCGTACGTGGTGGACGGTGTCGGCGGACCGATCAGCTTCCGGCTGGCGACAGGCCCTGCCGTGTTCGTCATCGCGATCTTTGTGCTAGGCTTTTTCATGAGCCTCGGCAAAGCGGCGGTCTACAAGCACATACCGGTCTATTACCCCAAGGATGTCGGCGCGGTGGGCGGGCTTGTCGGCCTCATGGGCGGGCTCGGCGGTTTCATCCTCCCGATCGTCTTCGGGCTGTTGAATGACCTGACCGGTATCTGGACAAGCTGCTTCATGCTGTTGTTCGTGGTTGTCTCGGCATCGCTGATCTGGATGCATTTCGCCATCCGGCACATGGAACGCCAGGCCGCCGGTGCGGCGCTCGATGCGCTGCCTCAACTGCCCGAGATGCAGCCCATCCACGGAGAAAAGGAAGCGCGCGCCCTCGCACCCAAGCTGATCGAAGACTGGCGGCCGGAAGATCCCTCGTTCTGGGAGACAACCGGCAAGTCTGTCGCATCGCGCAATCTCTGGATTTCCATCCCGTCACTCTTCCTGTCCTTCGCCGTGTGGATGGTCTGGTCGGTGGTCGTCGCCAAATTGCCGCAGATCGGCTTTGCCTACACGACCGACCAGCTTTTCTGGCTCGCCGCGCTTCCCGGCCTCTCCGGTGCAACGCTCCGGATCTTTTACAGCTTCATGGTGCCAGTTTTCGGCGGGCGGCTCTGGACGACGCTGACAACCTGGTCGCTGATGATCCCGGCGATTGGCATCGGTCTGGCGGTTCAAAGCCCGGGTACGCCTTACTGGATCATGCTTGCCCTGGCTCTGCTCTGCGGCCTCGGTGGCGGAAATTTTGCCTCCTCGATGTCGAATATCGGCTTCTTCTATCCCAAAAAGGAGAAGGGCAACGCGCTCGCCATGAATGCCGGGCTCGGCAATCTCGGTGTCAGCGCGATGCAATTCCTTGTGCCGATTGCTGTGACCGCCGGTGTCTTCGGCATTCTCGGCGGCAATCCGCAGGTCAGTGCTACAGGTGAAGAACTTTTCCTGCAGAACGCCGGATTCATCTGGGTCCCGTTCATTGCGCTCAGTGCCTTTGCGGCCTGGTTCGGAATGAATGATCTGTCCACGGCCAAAGCTTCCTTCTCCGATCAGGCCGTGATCTTCCGGCGCACACACAACTGGATCATGTGCTGGCTCTACACCGGCACCTTCGGATCCTTCATCGGATTCTCGGCGGCGTTCCCGTTACTGACCAAAACCCAGTTTCCTGAAGTCAACGTTCTGCAGATCGCGTTTCTCGGGCCGCTCGTCGGCGCCCTTGCGAGGTCGTTTACGGGCTGGATTTCAGACCGCTTTGGCGGCGGACGTGTCACGATTGCCGTGTTCCTCCTGATGATGGCTGGCACTATCGGTGTTCTCTATTTCCTTGGGGCCAAAGACCAGCCAGGTGCTTTCACGGGCTTCTTTGCCTGCTTCATCCTCCTCTTCTTCGCCACCGGCGTCGGCAACGCCTCTACCTTCCAGATGATCCCGGCGATCATGCGCAAGGAGATCGCGCGTCTTGAGCCTCACCTGAAGGGCGATGCCCTGCTTCGACAGTCGGAAAAGGAAAGCGCCGCCATTACCGGCTTTACGAGCGCGATCGCTGCCTATGGTGCCTTCTTCATTCCGAAGAGTTTCGGGATGTCGATTGCGGCAACCGGCAGCGCCGAGACAGCCCTCTACGCCTTCCTCGCTTTCTACGTCTCCTGCCTGCTGATCACATGGTTCGTCTATGTGCGGCCGGGCGGGCTCCTCCACGATGTCGAGCGCCGCCGCGCGCCCGCTCTCACCCCTGCACAAGCTGAATGAACGGAAGCCCCCGATGAGCCACACACTTGATCGCCTGACCTTCTTTCGCCGCAAGACAGAAACCTTCTCTGCCGGACACGGCGTTCTCAATGACGAGGACAGAACCTGGGAGGAGGCCTACCGGAACCGCTGGCGCCACGACAAAATCGTGCGCTCCACGCACGGCGTGAACTGCACCGGATCCTGTTCCTGGAAGATCTATGTGAAGGGAGGCATCGTCACCTGGGAAACCCAGCAGACAGACTATCCCCGCACCCGGGACGACTTGCCCAATCATGAGCCGCGCGGCTGTTCGCGTGGTGCAAGCTATAGCTGGTATCTCTATTCCGCAAACCGGGTGAAATACCCCCTGATCCGTGCCCGGCTGCTCAAGGCCTGGCGGACGGCAAGAAAGACGATGGCGCCTGTTGCTGCCTGGAAGTCGATCCAGGAAGATCCGGACAAGCGGGCTGACTATGTTACCCGCCGCGGCCTCGGCGGTTTTGTTCGCGCCGGTTGGGAGGAAGCCAACGAAATCATCGCGGCTGCGAACGCTCATACCATCCGAAAATGGGGACCTGACCGCGTATTCGGCTTCTCGCCGATCCCGGCCATGTCGATGGTCTCCTATGCTGCCGGCGCGCGCTACCTGCAGCTCATCGGCGGTGTCACCGGATCTTTCTATGACTGGTATTGCGACCTGCCGCCAGCAAGTCCCCAGACATGGGGCGAACAGACAGATGTCGCGGAAAGCGCCGATTGGTACAATTCGGGCTTCCTTATCCTTTGGGGATCTAACGTTCCCCAGACACGCACCCCGGACGCGCACTTTTACACCGAGGCTCGATACAAGGGCGTGAAGTCGGTCGTTATCTGCCCGGACTATTCCGAAGCGTCGAAATTCTCTGATCTCTGGCTTGCGGCCAAGCAAGGGACTGATGCGGCACTCGGCATGGCATTTGGCCATGTTATCTTGACGGAATATCACCGCGACCGGCAGGTGCCGTATTTCCGGGACTATGTCCGTCAGTATACAGATTTGCCGCTGCTCGTACGGCTTGTGCCGCAGGAAGATGGCTTCGTGCCGCAGCAGCTCCTGCGAGCCGCAGACTTCGACGGCGCGCTCGGGGAGAGCAACAATCCGGATTGGAAGACCGTCGCGCTGGATGAGAAGTCCGGAAAAATCGTCGTGCCGAACGGCTCGATCGGATTTCGCTGGGGCGAAGACGGCAAGTGGAATCTTGAGGAATGTGATGCTTCCGGCGCGGAAACTGAACTTCGCCTCGGTCTCAAGGGCGTCGAGGATGAGATTGCCAAGGTCCGGTTCCCCTATTTTGCGAACACGGCGTCCAACGGCTTTGCATCGACCGACCATCCGAGTGTCCTGACGCGGAACATCCCGGTAAAAAAGGTCAGGCTTGCCGACGGTTCGGACGCACTCGTAGCCTGTGTCTACGACCTGCTCATGGCCAATTACGGTGTCGACCAGGGGTATGGCGGCGAGCATCTGGCTGCCAGCTATGATGACATGGAGCCCTACACGCCCGCCTGGGCAGAGGCGATCACCTCCGTCTCGCGGGAGAACATCATCGCGACGGCCCGAGGTTTCGCGACCAACGCCGAGAAAACCAATGGCAAGTCCATGGTCATCATCGGTGCCGGCATGAACCATTGGTATCACATGGACATGAACTACCGCGCCGTGATCAACATGCTGGTCATGTGCGGCTGTATCGGACAGTCGGGTGGCGGCTGGTCACACTATGTGGGCCAGGAGAAGCTTCGTCCGCAGACCGGTTGGGCGCCGCTGGCCTTCGCAACCGATTGGGTCCGTCCCCCGCGGCAGCAGAACTCGACCTCCTTCTTCTATGCGCATACTGACCAGTGGCGGTATGAAACGGTCCCGGTCGGGGAAATCCTCTCGCCAACCGCCGAGCCGGGAGATTGGGCCGGCAGTTTCATCGACTACAACGCGAAAGCTGAACGCATGGGCTGGCTGCCGTCGGCGCCGGCACTCAAGACCAATTCTCTGGAGATCGCAAGCCGGGCGAAAGCTGCCGGTAAGGATGCGAAAGACTATGTCGCGCAGGCGCTGAAGTCCGGCGAGCTCGAGATGTCCTGCATGGATCCGGACGATCCACACAATTGGCCGCGTAACATGTTTGTCTGGCGCTCGAACCTGCTTGGTTCGTCCGGCAAGGGACATGAGTATTTCCTGAAACACCTGCTCGGGACCGACCACGGCGTGCAGGGCAAAGACCTTGGTGAAATGGGTCAGGACAAGCCCCGCCAGGTCAAGTGGCACGACGAAGCGCCGCGCGGGAAGCTCGACCTTCTCGTATGCATCGATTTCCGGATGTCTACGACCGCAGTCTACTCTGACATCGTTCTGCCAACCGCGACCTGGTATGAGAAAAACGACCTCAACACGTCCGACATGCACCCCTTCATCCACCCGCTGGGCGCGGCCGTCGATCCGGCCTGGGAGAGCCGGTCTGACTGGGAGATCTTCAAGGGCCTTGCCAAGACCTTCTCGGAAATCGCACCGGAAGTACTGGGTGTGGAAACGGATGTGGTTCTTTATCCCATCCAGCATGACACCGCCGGCGAAATGGCGCAGGCACACGGCGTGAAGGACTGGTATGCCGGAGAGTGTGAGCCGGTGCCCGGCAAGACCATGCCGACGGTCGTCACCGTCGAGCGCGACTACAGCCAGATCTATGCAAAGTTCACCTCCCTCGGACCTTTGCTGGACAAGCTCGGCAACGGCGGAAAGGGCATTGGCTGGAGCACGGAGCTTGAAGTTAAAAAACTCGGTTCATTGAACGGCAGGGTGCTCGACGAGACCGTCGCCAAAGGGCGACCGATAATAGAGACCGACATCGATGCCTGCGAGACAATCCTCATGCTCGCCCCGGAAACCAACGGTGAGGTGGCGGTCCGCGCTTGGGAAGCGCTCGAAAAGCAGACGGGCAGGGAGCACACCCATCTCGCGCGGCCAAAGGAAGACGAGAAGATCCGGTTCCGGGACATTGTTGCCCAGCCGCGCAAGATCATCACCTCTCCGATCTGGTCCGGGATCGAGAGCGAGCATGTCAGCTATAATGCCGGGTACACGAACGTTCATGAGTTGATCCCCTGGCGAACCCTGACGGGACGCCAGCAGCTTTACCAGGACCATGACTGGATGCGGGCCTTCGGTGAAACCCTGGTTGTCTACAAGCCGCCGATCGACCTGAAGACGCTGCATGTCAAAGGCGACAAGCCCAATGGCAATACAGAGATCACGCTCAACTTCATCACGCCGCACCAGAAATGGGGCATCCACTCCACCTATACCGATAACCTGATGATGCTGACGCTCAACCGCGGCGGGCCCGTCGTCTGGGTGTCAGAAACCGACGCTCGAAAGGCCGGCATCGTCGATAATGACTGGGTGGAAGTCTTCAATGCTAACGGTGCGCTCACGGCGCGGGCCGTCGTCTCTCAGCGGATCCGTGAAGGGACGATGTTCATGTATCACGCCCAGGAGAAGATCGTGAATACGCCGGGATCCGAGATTACCGGAAAGCGCGGCGGGATCCACAACTCTGTGACACGGACGATCCTGAAGCCGACGCACATGATCGGCGGATATGCCCAATTGGCCTACGGCTTCAACTATTACGGCACGGTCGGTTCAAACCGCGATGAATTCATTGTCCTTCGCAAGATGGCGAAGGTTGACTGGCTCGAAACACCTGCTGCTCAAACGGAGGGCGCACAATGAAGATCCGTGCACAGATCGGCATGGTGCTGAACCTGGACAAATGTATTGGTTGCCACACGTGTTCGGTAACCTGCAAGAATGTCTGGACCAGCCGCGAAGGCGTTGAATACGCCTGGTTCAACAATGTCGAAACCAAACCGGGGATTGGATTTCCCAAGGATTGGGAGAACCAGAAGCGCTGGAACGGCGGCTGGCGGCGCAAGAAGAATGGCCGCATCGAGCCGCGCATGGGCGCCAAATGGCGTATCCTCGCGAAGATATTCGCCAATCCGGACCTTCCCGAAATCGATGACTATTATGAGCCGTTCGATTTCGACTATTCCCACCTCCAGACCGCGCCGGAGATGAAGGCGTTTCCGACCGCACGTCCGAGATCAAAGATCACGGGTGAGCGCATGGAGAAGATCGAATGGGGGCCGAACTGGGAGGAAATCCTCGGCGGCGAGTTCGAAAAGCGCAGCAAGGATTATAACTTTGAAGGTGTCGAGAAGGCCATCTATGGCGCCTTCGAACAAACCTTCATGATGTACCTTCCTAGGCTTTGCGAGCATTGCCTCAATCCGACCTGCGTGGCGGCTTGTCCTTCGGGTGCGATCTACAAGCGCGAGGAAGATGGCATCGTCCTGATCGATCAGGACAAGTGCCGCGGTTGGCGCATGTGTGTTTCCGCCTGTCCTTACAAGAAGGTCTACTACAACTGGGATAGCGGAAAGTCCGAAAAGTGTACGTTCTGCTATCCGCGTCTTGAAGTCGGGCAGCCGACAGTCTGTTCCGAGACCTGTGTCGGCAGGATCCGCTATCTTGGTGTCCTCCTCTATGACGCCGACAAGATTGAAGCCGCTGCAAGCACGGCGGATGAACAGGATATCTATCAGGCCCAGCTCGATGTATTCCTTGACCCCAATGATCCGGCCGTCATCGCGCAGGCCCGGCTCGACGGTGTACCTGAGGCTTGGATCAAGGCGGCCCAGGTGAGCCCGGTTTGGAAGATGGCCATGGAGTGGAAAATCGCGTTTCCGCTTCACCCGGAGTATCGCACGCTCCCGATGGTCTGGTACGTGCCGCCGCTCTCGCCCATTCAATCGGCGATGGCTGCGGGCGCGCTCGAGAACGACGCAGAGATGCCCGATGTGTCATCGATGCGCATACCGGTGCGCTATCTCGCGAACCTTCTGACCGCAGGCAAGGAAGAGCCCGTCGTTGCCGCACTGGAGCGCATGATGGCCATGCGCAAGTACATGCGCGCGAAGACCATCGAAGGCGTGATCGATCATCCCACGGCGGAACGTGTCGGGCTGACGGCGCGCCAGATCGATGAGATGTACCGGTATCTGGCTATCGCAAACTATGAAGATCGCTTCGTCATTCCCACAACTCACCGCGAAACGGACGAAGACGCTTTCGATCTTCGGGGCGAATGCGGCTTCACGTTCGGAAATGACTGCTCAGGCGGACGCACTGAACTTGGCCTGTTTGGCAAGGACAAGCGCTCGCGGTCCAAGACACCGATGGAGACCTGAACCATGGCGGTTACATACCGGGCGCTTTCGCGCCTCCTGTCTTATCCCGAAGCTTCTTTGCAGGCCGAGGCCCGGCTGTGCGCTGAGGCCATAATCAGTGAGGGACTGGTCCCTGATCGGATCTCGGGTTCGCTCGGCAAGCTCGCAGAATATGTTGCGGACGGAGATCTCTATGAGCTCCAGGCGGCATATGTTGATCTCTTCGACCGGACACGAAGTGTTTCGCTTCACCTCTACGAACATGTTCATGGCGAAAGCCGGGAACGGGGTCCTGCAATGGTCGGTCTCGTCGAACTCTACCGGACGCATGGCTTAGAAATGGACGTGAGTGACCTTCCGGATTATCTTCCGGTGTTCCTCGAATTCCTCTCCATACTGCCGGAGGCAGAGGCTGCTTCGCTGATCGGCGAGGCTGCTCATGTACTTGAAGCGATCTCAGAGCGGCTCAAGAAGCGCCAGAGCAATTACCGCGCCGTCTTCGGCGCGCTCCTGTCCATTTCTGACAGGCCTGCCGACAAAGCTGCTGTTCAGAGCCTGCTCGCGATCAAGGATGATGATCCGAGCGACCTGGCGGCGCTCGACAGGGCGTGGGCCGAAGAGCCGGTCACGTTTGGCGCCGGCGATGCGCGCGATGGCTGTTCTGCGCCTCAGCAGGCACCAGCGGCGGTGAAGGCACAACGGCCATGATACGTTCGTATGCCTACATTTTTGCCGGACTGACACTCGCCGCGATGGGACCCGCTGCAGCGGCTCAGAACGCTGATATCGATGGCGAGCCGGTCATTGACCTCCGCCTCAGGAGCGAATTTGTCGATCAGGCAGGCCTGGACGAGACGACAGCTCTGACGCTGCGAGGGCGGGTTGGCTATGAGATAAAGACGAGCCGCGGCTGGAGCGCGCTTGTTGAAGCAGAGGCGATTGGCCACCTCAATCAGGACTTCCCGGATACCGTACGGAACGTGCCTGGCAAGGCGGTTGTCCCGGACCCTGAAGCGTTTGAGCTGAACCGGTTGCAGGTTAGCTGGAAGGGGGACGCTGGCAATGCCACCCTTGGACGCCAGCGTATCATCTTTGACGATGCACGCTTCGTGGGAAATGTCGGATTCCGCCAGAACGAGCAGACCTTCGATGCCTTGCGGATCGGCTATGCAGGATTTGAGGCAGCGACCCTCGACTATGTTTACATCGACAAGGTGCATCGCATCTTTGGGGATGACAGCCCGGCCGGTGAGTTTGAAAGCGATTCACACGTGGTGCGGCTCGGCGCCAAGACGGGGCTTGGAGAGTTCGCCGCAACCGCGCTGCTCCTCGATTTCGATAACGCGCCAGCAGCCTCGTCCCAAACCTATTCCATGCGCTGGTCAGACACATGGGAAACGGTAGCGGGTTCATTCGGGATGACGGCTCTGGCTGCGCGCCAGAGCGATTATAACGGAAATGGTCCGGCCGAAGATCTGGGCTTCCAGTCGTACGGCGCTTCGCTTGCGCGCGGCAATTACTCAGGTTTCGCTAACCTGGATGTTCTCGAGGGATCGGCCGGGCAGGGGTTCGCGACCCCTCTGGCGACGCTTCACGCCTTCCAGGGCTGGGCGGATGTGTTTCTCAACACGCCGGCTACCGGGGTGCGAGACCTGAGCCTCGGCCTGCGCGGCAAGGGACTTGAGATCATTGAGAACGCAAAGCCTGCAGGTTGGGCGCTGATCTACCATGACTTCGATAGCGATAATGGCGCGGTGTCCTACGGCCGTGAATTCGACGCCGTGTTCACCCTGCCCATCAATGCCTGGCTGACGCTCGAAGCCAAAGGGGCCGTCTTCGACGGCGCCGCTGGCGGGCCCGCAGACAGGACGAAATTCTGGCTTGCGCTCGACGCGAGCCTCTAACGGATTGAATAAAGGAGGCCAGACATGGCTCAGGAACACGTAACTTCTCTTGCCAGCGCAGGCTGGTTTGACCAGGCGGTGTTTGGATACTATCCTTACATTGCGTTGTCGGTGCTCGCGATCGGCTCCGTCATCCGGTTCGACCGCGAACCTTATACTTGGCGTTCCGGTTCGTCACAGCTCCTGAGGCGCAAACAGCTCGTACTGGGGTCGGTGCTCTTCCACCTAGGCGTCCTCGTGATCTTCGCCGGCCATTTTGTCGGTCTGCTGACTCCCATTCTGTTTTTCGATGCAGTGGGCATCAGTCACGGCGCCAAGCAGGTCCTCGCGATCGTCGCAGGCGGCATCGCCGGCGTCTTCGCCATCGCGGGCGCGCTCATTCTTCTTCACCGCCGCGTATTCGATCCGCGCATCCGTGCAAATTCAAGCTTCGGCGATACAGCTATTCTCGCGCTCCTGACGGTCCAGCTTGCGCTGGGGCTGTCGACCATTCCGCTGTCCGCGCAGCATCTCGACGGATCTGAGATGGTCAAGTTCATGGCCTGGGCACAAAGCATTTTCACATTCAAGCCCGGCGCCGCCAACCACATCGCTGAGGTACACTGGATCTTCAAGACACACCTTGTCCTTGGTCTGACGATCCTCCTTGTTTTCCCCTTCACGCGCCTCGTCCACATGCTCTCTGCGCCGGTCTGGTACCTCAACCGGCGTGGCTGGCAGCTTGTCCGGACGCGCCGCAACATGGCGGCCAGCAAAAAGCAGGCAAGTTCAACAACGGGAGGTGTGTAATGTCGGTCGCTGTTGCAGTATTTCACGGTGTCGAAATCCCCGAAACCCTTCTGGCCGGGGAGACCCAAAACCATCACGCACCGACGCTGGCGGACGCACGCGCCATGGCCGGCCGCGCCCTCGCCGCGAAGGCGGTTCTTCTTGATCGCGCCCGCGAACTCGGGCTCGAGCCCGTTCCTGAGCGAAATGCAGATGACCAGGAGGAAACCGAAGAGGAGGCGCTAATACGCGCCGTGCTCAGCGCAGAAATTGACGTGAGCTCGGCGCCAGAGGCCGATATCGAGGCTGTATACGACGCGCGTCCGGACGCCTTTATGTCGCCCACGCTTCTGGAAGTGTCGCATATCCTGATCGCATCTGCAGATGAAACAGTCGAAGGCTTCACATTGGCGCGCGCGCGGGCGCTTGACCTGATCGACCGCCTGAGAACCCGGCCGGAAATGTTCAGGCATCTGGCTGCAGACCATTCTGCATGCCCCTCTGCGAGTGAAGGCGGGACTTTGGGACAGCTGCGGCCCGGCGATGTCCTTGAGAATATCTGGAACGCGGCGATGAGCCTTGCGGTTGGCGAGATTGCTGCCGAACCGGTACTCACGGAACATGGATGGCATGTCGTTCGGCTCGACCACATGTCTCCGGGTGCACAACTACCGCTCGACTATGTTCGCCCGCATATTGCATTGCAGCTTGAAGCCAAAGCCTGGACGAAAGCGGCTGTGCGATATGTTGATGAACTTTTGTCCAATTCGGCTGCAGCGCCGCGCCTCAAGTTAGGCGACGATGGCCGGCTGGCTGATGGGGAAACCAATCTCTCCCGGCTTGACGGCCTGCTTGGGTCTGCGCTTGCAGACATTGAAGCTGCGTATGCACAATTGCCTTTGCAGGCCCGCCAGTCGGTTGAGGCAGCCGCTGCGCGTGGAGGTGAGCCGGCGGCAGATACGCTGGCGCGCGCGATCCGGACCTTCCTTTCGGACGCAAACGACGAAGCTTGGACACAGATCATTTCGAAACTTCGCGATAGCGCCGCGCCGCTTGCAGACAGCCTTGCGCTGATCGTTGCCCACCAGTTCCCGCCGCTTCGTAAACCGCACCGACTTATCCACATCAGAAACGGAACTGAGACTGCACCCTGAAGAGAAGGACATTGGTTATGGCCAGCATGAAGAAGTCCGGCGTTCTGGAACCGGTGCCAATCGAACTCCTGCGAGAGCCACTGGTCTGGTTCTTTGCCGAGCATTACCGCCACCGCGATGTCTGCAAGCGGCTGCTTGTTCTGCTCGACACGGTCGATCATGACGCAGACGCCCTCCAGGCAATTCATGACTTTCTGGAAAGTGACCTTCCAATTCATATTATCGATGAGGAAGACGACCTCTTTCCGCTCCTGCGCAGGAGATGTGAGCCGGATGACCACATTGAAAATGTCCTTGGAATGCTCTCCGGCGAGCACGCCAATGACATGCATGATGCGCAGGCGGTAAGAACTGTCATCGCGAAAGCAATATCCGAGGAACGCGGTTTGCGATGCTATTCGGAATCGCGATCCGTGATCGAACATTTCTGCAGCGCTCAGAAACGTCATATCGCTATGGAAAATGCGGTGGTCCTGCCCATCGCCCGGATCCGGATCACGGAGTCAGACCTGCAAAGTCTCGGCCAGCGCCTGGCTGCTCGCCGGGGGCTTCCTGATCCTTTTGCGGAGACTCCATGATCGAAAGTCTTCTGAACAACAACATGGCGTGGGCCAGCGCACGGGTGCGTGCAGATTCACAGTTCTTCCGGCGGCTTTCCGAACAGCAGTCTCCGGAATACCTGTGGATCGGATGCAGTGACAGCCGGGTACCGGCGAACGAAATTGTCGGGCTCGATCCAGGCGAGTTGTTCGTCCATCGAAATATCGCCAATCTCGCACCGCCGCGTGACATCAACTTTCTTTCCGTGCTTCAATATTCGGTAGAGGTCCTGAAAGTGCGCCATATCATCGTGTGCGGCCACTATGGATGCGGCGGTGTGCGTGCAGCCCTGGATACAGAGCGCAGGGGACTGATCGATCACTGGCTACAACCAGTTACTGAACTGGCGCGCGCCCATGCTGATCATCTGGATACAATCACGGACTTTGAAGGACGGGTAAATTTGACCTGCGAGCTGAATGTTCGCGCGCAGGTCGAGTATGTTGGACGCAATCCCTTCGTGGCTGACGCGTGGCGCCGGGGGCAGAAGCTGGCGGTCCATGGCTGGATCTACTCGATCCGTGACGGACTGCTTCACGATCTCGAATTGACGATAGAGAATGCCAGGGACGTCGATGCACTGGTGCGGCGTCGCTGGTCTTCGAATGCCTGATATTGTCGCTGTCATCCTTGCAGGTGGGGAAGGGCGCCGGATCGGCGGGCACAAACCCATGCAGCGCGTGAACGGCCTGCGCCTCGTAGACATTGCTCTTGCGCGTGTGCGAACCTGGGGGATCGAGGTGGCAGTTTCCGTGCGATACACGGGCCAGGTTCCTGAAGTCGATGTGCCCGAAATTCTTGATGCTCCATTTGAGGGCCCCATCGCGGGCCTGGTCGCGGCCCTTCATTGGGCAGGCTCGGCGCGTGCAGTCTCGCTTCTGGTTGTGCCCTGTGACACGCCTGCGCTGCCACCAGACCTGCTGGCCCGGTTGAAAGCTGTGTCAGACGCCACGTGTGCGCCATGCTTTGCAAGGTCGCGAGGCGGCGACCACCCAGCTTGCGCCGTTTGGCCTCTGTCGGCGACGACCGAAGTCGAGGCATTTGCCACGGCAGGTGGACGAAGTCTCAAAGGGGCGTTGGAGCGGTGCGGCGCGCACGCAGTGGAATGGCGCGACGAAGGCAATGACCCCTTCTTCAACATCAATACCGAGACTGATCTTCAAAATTTCCAGATGAAGAGAGTTTGAGCAAAGGCCGCCCCGAGAAGGATTCCCTTCGTTCGGGGCCGGAGGAATTTTCTGTTACGGCCCGTTACGTTGATAGGATGAGAAGGAACTCAGCGCCTGACATGATTGCGCGGATAGATGCCGGCAGGTCACCAGGTCTTACCTGCCAGCATTTCCGCTCCTGCATTTGATCCGTCGTGCTCCCTTTCCCGGCTAGGCTTGCCGTGTGTATTGGCCATGATCGGCCTGTTCACTCTGCAGCAATGGAAATGGGGCCCGTATCGAGCGGGCGCTCCAGTGCATTCCAGTCGATCTCGGCGTCCGTCGCAGCGTTCTCGTAGTGAAGAACACCAAGGGCTTCGAACTTGGGCTTGACGCTTTCGGTCAGCAGTCCGACGCGCTTGAGATTTGGGATCATCCGCTCAAAGAGGAAGTTACGGAAGGCCTGCCCACCAGTCGAGTCGATCGACGCACGCCGGGCTTCTTCACGGTCAAAGCCGAACTCTTCTTCGACGATGGTTGAGAAAAGTCTTTCCCGCATGATCGCGCAGGCCTCATAGGCGAACTGTGCGCGCTCCTCGATTTCCTGCTCAGGCAGCGACTTGATCCAGTCTTCGAGGTAGTTGACCCCAAAGGCGACGTGCCGGCCTTCATCCCGCATGACGAGATGAAGGATCTGGCGAAGAAGTGGATCGCGCGTCGTCTGTGTCATGGTCTGGAACGCCGCAAGGGCCAGACCTTCGATCAGGATCTGCATCCCGATGAATTTCAGGTCCCAGCGTGGATCGGTGAGGATCTTGTCCAGCAGAAGCTTCAGGCTCGGGTTGACGGGATATTCGATCCGGCAGCGCGTGCGCAGGTATTTGTTGAACACCTCGACATGGCGTGCCTCATCAAAAGTCTGGGAGGCAGCATAAAGCTTCGCATCATAGGTCGGCGCGCAGGAGACAAGCTGCGAGGCAACCATCATCGCACCCTGTTCGCCGTGCAGGAATTGCGAGAGCACCTGGGAAAGGGATCGCCACGCATATTCGCTGCGTTGCTCGTCGCTCATCGCCAGGAAAACCGGGTGATCGTGCAGGGGATTGAGACCGGCCTGCGACGGCCCCTGCGACTTGTCGAAAGGCACCTCCCAGTCGACATCCAGCTCAGCGTTCCAGTTAAAGCGTTTGCCGAGTTCGTAGAGCCGCCGGATCTTGGCGTTCGCGCTTTCATAGTCCCAGTTATAAGAACCGGTCAGCGGCGTGTTGAAGATCTCGCGAACGATCTCGACATCTTCCGGCGACAGCTTGTCGGCGAGTTCGCCTGGATCTTCAAATGTGCGGGGCTGGGTTGGCGGCCCGGATACGAGCTTAACTTTCATCGTCGTTTCTCCCTTTATCGTGACTTGGCGTCTCGATTTCGCGCCAGTGGAGGGACGCTATCGGTACAAAAAATAAAGGATATACGGAAAATGACGGATGCGTCAGCTTTGGGGGCGTGACATACTTTCCACGTCTTCGGGATCTCGAAATTCCGGGCAGCAGGAAAAGTAGTTGAGCCTGCCTTGTTCGGACGGATCGTCTCCAGATGGACAAGAAGCCCTTGGCGGTATTGTCTGGCAAGGTCGTAAACGACGGAGGAATTCCGTGTACGAAGTTCGGATGTCACAACCTCAGCGCCGACTGAGGTCCGAGAGCCAGCTCCTGTCTGCAGCCTGCCGCGTCGCGGTCCGAGTCGGAATTCAGGGGCTGACATGTGAAGAAGTCGGCCGACTCGCGGGCTATAGCCGGGGGCAGACCTATCAGCGATTCGGTTCCAGAGAGGGGCTGCTGGTTGCGGCGGTCCGCTATCTGAATGCCCGGCGCAAGTACCTGACATCTGAGCTCTGTTTGGCAAATCACAATGGGATTGATGCCTTGATGCATCATTTTTCGGCCCATGTGAGAGCCGCTTCGGCGGATTTTGAACAGGCGGCGTTTTTTGAAATACTGTCGGCCCATATTCCGGACCTTCCGGCCATGCGTAATGCAGTCGCCATAGCTAAGTCGGATTTGTTGGACGAGGTCGGACTGTTGATCAGAAAGGGGCTGGCAGACGCCACGATCAACCCGGCTATCAATTGCGAGGAAGACGCCGTGCTGTACCTGCGGCTGATGCTCGGCGTTGCAACGGAGTGCGCTATCTCAGGCCGGGATGATGATTTGCTAGATCTCAGAGAACGAGGACAGGAAATGGTGCGTCGGAGCTTTTCCCGATTAACGGTCGGAAACTGCTAAAGAGCCAAGTCGGCAAGAAACTCCAAAGTCCGGCTGGCCCGGGTAAGGGGCGACTAATTCTTTAGCTGCGTCGCTTCGGGAGGTTCGCCGCAACAATTGGTGCTCAAGCACGGGGGCAGTATTGCGCTGTCTGCAGGCCGAGCAAAAAATACGTCTACGGCATACTCTTGCTGGTGGCGTGAATTCGAACTTTGTCAGTCCCCGCTAATGGCTTGCGAACTTTGTAACTTGGTCCGCCTAGAAAGAGGATCGCGAGCCGGCACTCTGGGCCAATGAATCTGGGATTCCCGAAGCTGCAAAAATATCATAGTGTATCGATCTGGCAGGACGGGTTGAGTTGATCTCGGCGGGGTCCTCAAAAATGTGGACCAAATCCGCACCGGAACGAGGACCAAGAGTCGATTATTTAACGTGTAATACTTTGATAAAATGGGAAAAATTTTATGGATCGCGTCACGTCACTCGCGCCATTCTTCACAGAATGGAAAACTCCCAAAATCCTGGAAAAATTAAACCCCAGCGCCCCATGCGGGGCGCTTTAGGGTTCGGTGCGGGGCCAAGGCCCCAAGCCTTGCCTTCCTCAACCCGGCTCCACATCGATGAAGCGGCCGCCGTCCCTTGCGAGACGTTTGAGGGTTTCGCACGGCGCAAAGCGCGCGTCTTCAGCGCCGAGGCGCTCCATTGTGGCCAGAACCGTTTCAGCGCCGACCATGTCTCCGTAAAGCATCGGCCCGCCCTTGTCGGCCGGCCAGCCATATCCATTGAGCCAGACGATATCGATGTCGGAGGCGCGCTGCGCCTTTCTCTCTTCGAGGATCCGGAGGCCTTCATTGATCATCGGGTGAATGCAGGTGGCGATGATTTCGCCGGGTCCGGGCGCCGAGCCGGCGGCAACGCCGGTGATCTCCGCGATGATCCTTGCGGTGACTTCGGACGGGACCGGGCGGCGGCTTTCATCATAGTCGTAATAGCCGGCCCCTGTTTTCTGGCCGCGGCGATCCAGCTCGCAGAGGGCGTCCCGGATCGGGTTGGCGGTCTTTGCGCCCTTCTTCCAGCCGATATCCAGACCGGCCAGATCGGACATCTGATAGGGTCCCATCCGGAAGCCAAACTGGTTGAGGGCTGCATCGACATCCCAGGGCATGGCGCCGTTCGCCACGAGTTTCCCCGCCTGCGTCTGGCGCGCGAACAGGATGCGGTTGCCAACGAAGCCGGGACAGACACCGACCAGCGCGGCGACCTTGTTGATGGTTCGGGCGAGGTCCATGCAGGTCATGATCACATCATCGGCGGTGTGATCAGCGCGAACGATCTCGAGCAACTTCATCACATTCGCAGGCGAGAAGAAGTGGAGCCCGATCACATCCTGCGGGCGCTTGGTGACGCCGGCGATCTGGTCGATGTCCAGCGCGGAGGTATTGGTGGCGAGGATCGCGCCCGGCTTCAGGATGCGGTCGAGGTCCGTGAAGATCCGCTTCTTCAGATCCATGTCTTCGAACACCGCTTCGATGACCAGGTCGCAATCCGCGAAGGCCTGCATTTCCAGCGTGCCCGTCAAGCGCGCCATGCGTTCGTCAACCTCCTCCTGCGGGAACCGGCCATTGTCGGCGCTGCGCTGGTAGTTGGCGCGCACCACGCCAAGGCCGCGATCCAGGGCGTCCTGCTTCTGTTCCAGGATCACCACCGGGATGCCGGCGCTCGCAAAGTTCATCGAAATGCCGCCGCCCATCGTGCCGGCGCCGATGACGCCGACTTTCGCGACCTTGCGGCGCGGCGTGTTGGCGGGAACATCCGGGACGATCCAGGCCTCACGCCCGGCCTTGGCGATGTAGTCCGATATCTCCGCTGGCGACATGGAAATGGCAGGCATGGAAGGCTCCTTCAATTGATCAGCGCCGACCAGAGGGCAGCGCTCGGGGATCGTCTGGAATCATCCTACGCCCTGATCGTGACCGTATGGAAGCCCGGCCCGGGGTTTCGGGGGCGAGTTTCGGGAGCAAGCGGGCGCCGGGGGCCGATGCGGCGCCCGGCGGATCAGCGATCAGAGGCGGATCAGATCATTCGGCTCCACCGGTACAGAAGCTGGACGGCAACGTACAGGATGAGGATAGCCGTCATTATACGGATCATATCCGGTTTGAGGCGGTCGCCGGCGAGCCAGGATCCGATCTGGCCGCCGGCAAGCACCGCAATGGGCAGCGGCCAGTAAGGCAGGGTGAGGGACATGAGCGCCAGATCCTGCAGCTTGAGTGCCTGACCGGCGAGACCGGACAGCGAATTGACCAGGATGAACAGGCTGCTGGCGGCCGCGATCTGCCTGGCGGTTCCCCAACGCAGGAAGTACAGGGCCGGCGCCAGGAATATCCCGCCGCCGATGCCGACCAGACCCGAAAGAAGCCCGATGGTTCCGCCGATGGCGGCGGCGAGCAACGGATGTGTCCGCCCGGGCTGCGACGCGGGGGGTGGTTGAGCGGTCCCGCGCTGCAAGGCGAGATGGACCCCCGAGAGCAGGAGCGCCCCGCCTAGAAGGCCGACGAAGGTTGTTTCATTGATGGGCAGCCGGCCGCCGATCCAGGCCGCCGGAACCGACGTCATCAGGAAGGGCAGGAGGCGCCGGGCAGACAGGTCTCTCGTCTGGGAAAACCGCCAGACGCCGCCCGTGACCACGACGACATTGCAGACCAGCGCGATGGCCGGGAGGATTCGGTAGTCTGCGCCGCTGAGCACCAGCAGCGCGTTATAGGTCGAGCCGCCGCCAAATCCGACGCTCGCATAGAGGACGGCGGTGATGAAGAACGCGAAGATCAGGAAAACGGGCATGGATGCGAGGTCCCCTTGCGCGTGCCGCCTCACCGGCCGCAATTGCGGAATACAATATACTGTCAGATGATCAATGGCATGGGGTAACACCTTGTGCCTGGTGGATAAAATCACGCAGGTTTGAGGCCGGGCTGATCCTGGCGGTGACTTCCCGCAAATGCTGCGGTATGCGGGTGTCCGGCGGGCCGGGCCCGATGAGGATAACGTACGTATGCAGATAGAGTTCTACGGGCGCATTGCGGCGTCGTTTGGCGGCGCGGCGCAGGTCGAGATCCCCGAAGCCGGGCTTCCTGTTTCCGGCCTGAAGGCGCTGCTCGCCAGCCGCTTCAATGTGGACGCCGTGCTTCACCGGGCTGTGCGCGCTGCCGTGAACAATGAGTTCGTGCCGGAGAGCCATGTGATCCGTCCGGGCGATACCGTGGAGTTCCTGAGCCCGGTTTCGGGAGGCTGATGTGAGCGCGTGCCGGGCAACAGGACGATTGGCCGCCGGGGCGCGGATGGCGCGGCCCGTCCGGCCGAACCTCAAGGCCTCGGCATGACCTGTGAAATCCCGGGACGATGTGTTCACGCCGAACTCGCAACCTCGGCTATCGATGTCGCGGCCCGGCTGGAGGAGCTTCGCCTCAGCGCGCCCGATCACGGCGCGGTCGTTTCCTTTCAGGGGACTGTGCGATCCCTGACGAAGCAGGGAGAGCCGCTGGAACAGCTGGTCCTCGACCATCACCCCCGCATGACGCTGGTTTCGCTGCAGAGGATCGCCGAGGCGGGGCTGAGGCGGTTTGAGGTGAGCGCGGTGTCGGTCGTGCACCGCTGCGGCGCGATGACGCCCGGCGAAGTTATCGTGCTTGTCGGCGTGGCCAGCGATCACCGGCGAGAGGCTTTTCTGGCGGCTGATTATCTGATGGACCGGCTGAAGACGGAGGCGGTATTCTGGAAACGCGAGCTCGGACCCTTCGGCGAGCGCTGGATAGAGCCGACAGAACGAGACACGATGGACCGGGAGAGATGGAATGAAGAAGATGCCGGGAATTGATGAAAGCCTTCCCTTCTATCCGCTGAATATCGCGGTGCTGACGGTGTCGGACACGCGCGACATGGACACCGATACGTCCGGCGCGCTGCTCTGCGACCGGGCGCGGGCTGCCGGCCATACGGTGGCCGCGCGGGCGATTGCAAAGGATGATGTCGACGAGATCCGGCAGACGGTCGGGCGCTGGATTGCGGACCCGGGGATCGATGTCGTGCTGACCACCGGCGGCACCGGCTTCTCGCCGCGCGATGTGACGCCGGAGGCGCTGAAACCGCTGTTCAGCCGGGAGATGGACGGGTTCTCCGTCGTGTTCCACACGGTCAGCCTCGGCACCGTGGGGGTCTCGACGCTGCAATCGCGGGCCTTTGCCGGACAGGCCGGGGACACGTTTGTGTTCTGTGTTCCGGGCTCGACCGGTGCCTGCCGCGATGCCTGGGATCATGTGTTCGCGTTCGAACTCGACAGCCGGTACCGGCCCTGTTCGCTGGTGGGCCAGATCGCCCGCTACCGGGATATCTGCCCATGAAGGACCTGACACATCTCGATACCGAAGGGCGGGTCCACATGGTGGATGTCGGCGCCAAGGCGGCGACGGAGCGCCGGGCGGTCGCGAGCGGGCGGGTTGTCTGCCGCAGCGAGACGGTCCGGCTTGTGCGGGAGGATAGGGCGCCCAAGGGCGCCGTGATCACGACCGCAGAACTCGCCGGCATCATGGCGGCCAAGCGCACGCACGAACTCATCCCGCTGTGCCATCCGCTGGCGCTGACCAAAGTGTCCGTGACGATCCGGGTGGACGAGGGTTTGCCGGGGTTCCGGTTGGAGGCTGAAGCGCGAACGCAGGGGCAGACCGGCGTGGAGATGGAGGCGCTGACGGCGGTGAGTGTCGCGGCGCTCACGCTGTACGACATGCTGAAGGCGGTTGATCGCGGCATGGTGATCGAAGCGGTCCGGCTGGAAGCCAAGAGCGGCGGCGCATCCGGCGACTGGACCGCCGAAGAGGTTGGATCGTGATCAGTTTTGACGAAGCGCTTCGCAGGGTACTGGAGGCCGCCGTCCCGCTCGGCACCCAAAGCGTGCCGCTCTCCGAGGCGGAGGGCCGCGTGGTTGCCGGGCCGGTTGCCGCGCGCCTGGCCATGCCGAGGTATGACGTCTCGGCGATGGATGGGTATGCCGTGCGCGAGGCTGATCTCGGCGCGGTTCCTTTCACGTTGCCGGTGCGCGGCGAGTCGGCAGCGGGAAGTCCGCCTGGCGGCGAGCTGGCGCCCGGTACGGCGATCCGGATTTTCACCGGCGCGCCTGTGCCGGCCGGTGCAGACCGGGTGATCGTTCAGGAAAATGTCGAGCGCGAGGGCGATCTTGCGAGGTTCGTCCGCCCGCATGGGTCAGCGCGCCATATCCGGGCGGCGGGGTCTGATTTCCGGGAAGGAGAGGTGCTGGTTCCGGCTGGCCGCACGCTCGACTGGCGGGCGCTGACGGCTGCGGCTGCGGCCGATCAGGCGCTTTTGACGGTGTATCGCCGGCCGCGCGTCGCCGTTCTCGCGACGGGCGACGAGTTGGCGACGCCCGGGCAAGCCAGGGACATTCCGGGCGCGATACCGGAGAGCGTGTCGTTCGGGATTGCCGCGTTTGTCCGTGAAGCCGGCGGGGAACTGGTGTGGCGGAAACGAAGTCCGGATGACCCTCGGCAGCTGGAAATTGTGGCGGCTGAGGCGCTGTCTGCCGCAGACCTCGTGATCGTCATCGGCGGCGCGTCGGTCGGCGACCGGGATCATTCCCGCAGCATGTTCGCCGGCAAGCCGGACTATATTTTCCCGAAAGTGGCGATCAAGCCGGGCAAGCCGGTCTGGTTTGCGCGGGTGGGCGGGCGTCTCGTGCTGGGCCTGCCGGGCAATCCGACGTCTGCGCTGGTGACCGCGCGGCTGTTTCTGGCGCCGCTCCTGGCGGGGCTTGGCGGGCGGGAAGCGGCGGCGTTTGTGGTATTCGAGACCTGGCGCCTGGCGGCGGCGCTTCCGGCAGCGGGGGACCGCGAAACATTCGTCCGCGCCCGGGTTTGCGGAGAGGGCGCCCTGCCGCTGGTGCATCAGGATTCCTCAAGTCAGGCGAACCTCCTTCAAGCAGAACTGCTGTTGCGCCAGAGGCAGGGAGCCCCAGAATTGCAGGCAGGCGACGAGGTGCCCGCGCTCAGGTTTTGAGCGAGCGTTTATTCGCAGCACTGCCCGGGGCGAGGGCGGGCGCGGCGGCGAGACTGGCCTGATCGCGGCGGATGCTCTAGCGTGGCTGAAATCGCTCCGAGCCTGCTCGCCTAAAACGTTTCGTTACCCCGAACCGTCATGGCGCGCCGGCCGAGGGTGGCAGCGGGAAAACCTGCCGCCTCCCGTTCTTGGAAAGGAGCCACGCGATGACCTCACCCGGCGCTGCGGCGACGGACGCTTTCGGACGCCGGTTTCGTTACCTGAGATTATCGGTAACGGAAGTTTGCAATTTCCGTTGCACCTATTGCCTGCCGAACGGCTACGCCAAGTCGGGCGCGATGGATTTCCTGTCCGAGCAGGAGATCGGCCGCCTGGTTCGCGCCTTTGCGGGGCTCGGGATCACGAAGGTCCGGCTGACCGGCGGCGAGCCAACCGTTCGAAAAGATATCGGTGAGCTGATCGCCTGCGTCGCGCGCCAGCCGGGGATCGGCAAGGTTGCCCTGACCACCAATGGCTGGAACCTGGCGCGCCATATCGACAACTGGGTCGCAGCTGGACTGACACATCTCAATGTCAGCATGGACGCGCTTGACCGGGAGACGTTCAGCAGGATTACCGGGCACGACCGGCTGGAGGATGTGCTTGCGGGTCTGGAGCGGGCCCGGGCGCTTCCGCTGAAAGCCCTGAAGGTCAACGCCGTCCTCCTGCGCGATGGACTGGACGATGGCTTTTCAGCCTGGACCGGGTTCGTGAAGGACCGGCCGATTGCCGTGCGCTTCATCGAGCTCATGCGGACCGGGGACAACAAGGCCTTCTTCGAGCAGCAGCATGTGAGCGGCGAGGTGCTTCGAACCTGGCTTCAGGAACGCGGCTGGACCCCCTCTGAACGCGGCGCGGATGACGGGCCTGCGACCGAGTTCAGCCATCCCGGCCATGCCGGTCGTATCGGTCTTATCGCGCCTTATGCGGCGGGTTTCTGCGACGGATGCAACCGGCTGAGGGTTACGGCGCGCGGACAGCTTCGTCTCTGCCTGTTCGGGCAGGGCGGCAGAGACCTGAGGCGGCTGTTGGTCGATGACGCGCAGATTGGCGAGTTGCAGGACTGCGTCGTGGACGCGCTGACCTTCAAGCCCGCCGCCCACGCGCTGCATGCGGGCGATCCGGGCGACATGACAAATCTTGCCCAGGTGGGCGGCTAGACGCCGCCGCCTGGTATTCGCCGGTCCGGGTTCGTTCCGGGTGCGGACAAAACGGTTTTCGATGACAGGCGGTCCCCCATATGCGCATCACGATTCATTGCGGCCAGTGTGGATATGCCTGACACCGTCGCCGTCATTCTTGCGGGGGGAGAGGGGCGCCGCATGGGCGGGAACAAGCCGCTGCAGCACCTTGGGGCCGAGCGCCTCATCGATATTGCGATCTCGCAGGTTCGTGGCTGGAATATCGAAGTGGCGGTTGCGGTGCGATACGCCGGACAGGTTCCCGGAATTGACGTGCCGGAGATCTGTGACGCGGAATTCGAGGGCCCGCTTGCGGGCCTGGCGGCGGCGCTGCGATGGGCGGGGTCTCTGCGCGCCGACTACCTGCTGGTCGTGCCCTGCGACACGCCCGGTCTGCCGTCGGACCTGCCCGCGCGGTTGATGGCGGCAGCCGTCGCGGCGAGCGCGCCATCGTTTGCGCGGTCGATGGGAGGCGATCACCCGGAGTGTGCAATCTGGCCGGTTACGGCCGCCGCTCAGGTCGAAGCCTTTGCCGCTGAAGGCGGGCGAAGTCTGACGGGGGCTCTGGAGCGGTGCGGCGCAATTGCGGCGGACTGGTCCGGTGAAACCGGTGACCCTTTCGTCAATCTCAATACGCAGGCGGATATCCAGCGCTTTCGCTCAGGCAGGCCGTGACACTTGCCCTTGGCGCTGGACACGGCCGCGCAGGATCAATGCGTCCGGTGTCTGTCGTGAGCGATGCTGGCAGGTTGCCAAAGAACACCTGCCAGCATCATCGTCTCGTTCAAATCTGTCATTCGCCTCACTTTCCCGGCTAAAGCGCCGTTTCGAAAATTGAGATCTGTACAGATTACTCTGCGGCAATGGAGATGGGGCCGGTATCGAGCGGACGCTCCAGTGCGTTCCAGTCGATCTCCGCATCTGTTGCCGCGTTTTCATAGTGCAGGACACCGAGGGCTTCGAACTTCGGCTTGACGCTTTCGGTGAGGAGGCCGACGCGCTTCAGGTTCGGGATCATCCGCTCAAAGAGGAAGTTCCGGAACGCCTGTCCGCCGGCCGAGTCGATCGACGCGCGCCGGGCTTCCTCGCGGTCGAAGCCGAACTCTTCCTCGACGATTGTGGAGAAGAGGCGTTCACGCATGATGGCGCAGGCTTCATAGGCGAATTGCGCGCGCTCCTCGATCTGCTCCTCGGGCAGCGACCTGATCCAGTCTTCGAGATAGTTGACGCCGAAGGCCACATGCCGGCCTTCGTCGCGCATCACGAGATGAAGGATCTGGCGCAGAAGCGGATCGCGCGTCGTTTGCGTCATGGTCTGGAACGCGGCAAGGGCGAGGCCTTCGATCAGGACCTGCATGCCGATGAATTTCAGGTCCCAGCGCGGATCGGTGAGGATCTTGTCGAGCAGGAGCTTCAGGCTGGGGTTGATGGGGTACTCGACCTTGCAGCGTGTGCGCAGGTACTTGTTGAACACCTCGACGTGGCGGGCCTCGTCAAAAGTCTGCGAGGCCGCATAGAGTTTCGCATCATAGGTCGGCGCGCAGGACACCAGCTGCGAGGCAACCATCATGGCGCCCTGCTCGCCGTGCAGGAATTGGGAAAGAACCTGGGAGAGAGAGCGCCACGCGTACTCGTTGCGTTGCTCATCGCTCATCGCCACGAAGACCGGATGGTCGTGGAGGGGATTGAAGCCGGCCTGGGACGGGCCCTGAGACTTGTCGAATGGCACTTCCCAATCGACGTCCAGTTCGGCGTTCCAGTTGAAGCGTTTGCCGAGTTCATACAGCCGCCGGATCTTGGCGTTGGCGCTTTCATAGTCCCAGTTATAGGAACCGGTCAGCGGCGTGTTGAAGATTTCGCGTACGATCTCGACATCTTCCGGCGACAGCTTATCGGCCAGTTCGCCTGGATCCTTGAAAACGCGGGGCTTGGTCGGCGGCCCGGACACCAGCTTCACTTTCATGGTCGTTTCTCCCTTTGTCATGACGTGGCGTCTCGCTTTTGCGCCAGTGAAGCGACCGTAGAGGCTCGAATTTCGGGCGCTATACGGAAAATGACGGATGCGTCAACTTTGTAGGGTGTGGTAACGCGCCGGTACCATCAGTGCAGGGATTTGCCGGAGCCGGGGCTGAGCCGCCGAGCGAATCAGCCCCTGTTGCGGGTTGCTCCTGCGGCGATTGCGGTCAGACTACCGTGCCGGTCAGCTTGCCGATCAGTGCGGTGACAGCCATCGCCAGGGCGCCCCAGAACGTAACGCGGAAGATGCCGGCGCCCAGCTTTGCGCCGCCTGTCTTTGCCCCGGCAGCGCCGAGCAAGGCCAGGAATGCCAGCGTGGATACCGACACAGCTGTGATCAGGGACTCTGTAGGGACCAATGCCGCGACCAGCAAAGGCAGTGCAGCCCCGACGGCGAATGTGGCAGCTGAGGTAACCGCCGCCTGGACGGGGCGGGCGACGTGGACTTCCGAAATGCCGAGTTCGTCGCGCAGGTGGGCCTTGAGCGGGTCGTGGGCCGTCAGTTGCCGGGCGACTTCAAGCGCCAGTGCCGGCTGCAGCCCGCGCTGAACGTAGATGCCCGTCAGTTCCTCAAGCTCGGCTTCGGGATCTTCCTTCAGTTCGCGCTTCTCGCGTTCCATGTCGGCGGCTTCGGTGTCGGACTGCGAGCTGACAGAGACGTACTCGCCCGCCGCCATCGACATGGCGCCGCCCACGAGGGCAGCGATGCCTGCGGTCAGTATTGAACCCCGCGAGGCTTCGGCGGCGGCGACGCCGAGGATCAGGCTGGCGGTGGAGACGATGCCGTCATTGGCGCCCAGCACGGCGGCGCGCAGCCAGCCGATCCGTTCGAAGGCGTGGCGTTCGGTATGGGTGTGAAGCCGGCTCATTATCGGGATGCTCCTTTGCTAGTCCCTATCACGTTCCCGGTCTTCATCATGCTCTTCCTCGCCGCCGCGTTCCGAGGCCTGTTCGCCGTCTTCGGTGGGGGCGGGCGCGGGCAGGGCCCAGAGACCAGCGGTTGTGGCGGCGCCGATCAGGAGCGCGATCACAAGGGCAGGCGCCGAACCCGGTTTGGCATCGCGGCCCGGTTCATCGGGCCGGCGCGTTTTCCGGCCGGTGATCATGGCGGGCACCAGGGGATCCTTCGACCGCCACGTTTCGAAGACGACGCCCAGAAGGTGCAGCGCCACGAGGGCTTGCAGCGCGCGGAAGGTGAGTTCGTGGATTTCGGACATGTCGAGGCCAAACTTCGAGACGAAGGGACCGCTGAGGCCTTCGCCGCTGCTGAACAGGCCGGTGATGACGCAGGCTGAAACCGACGCGAGCAGCAGGAAAACAGCGACACCGCCGACCGGGTTGTGGCCGAGATGGCGGTCCGGCCTGCCTGCGGCGGTGTTCTTGATGTGCGCGATGATCGCGCGCGGGTTCGGAAAGAAAGCGGCGAAGCGGGCGTGCTCGCCGCCGACGAAGCCCCAGAGGACGCGAAACACGATCAGGCCCGCCAGCAACATGCCGCTGAGGCGGTGGATGAAGGCGGTGTCTTCCTCGCCGCCCGAGAACCAGCTGACAAGAACCAGCACCAGCAGGCTCCAGTGGAACAGACGGGTGGGCAGGTCCCAGACGCGCAGTTTGCGTGGGGCGTGGCCCGTATCTTCGGTTGTCATGTCAGCTCCTGTTTTCCGGTGTTCGGGGAAGGATAAGCGTTGAACGCGGCTAGGGCCCAATGTCGTCGCTGACTCAATAGGTCATTCCTCCTACACCGTTACGCAGGGCCTGTAACGGCGCTTTACAGGCTGCCCGTACGGGGTACACCGGTCGTGGCCCCTGACCGGACGATTCAATGATCCAGACCGAAGACGAGACGTTCCCCGAAATCCGCGAAGCCGTGAGGCGCCTGTGTTCGCGTTTTCCGGGCGCGTATTGGCGCGAGCTGGACCGCGACCGGCAATATCCGACCGAGTTCGTGACCGCGCTGGCCGCCGATGGCTGGCTGTCCGTGCTCATTCCGGAAGCCTATGGCGGCTCCGGTCTCGGTCTTGAGGTGGCGACGGCGGTGCTGGAAGAAGTGCACAGGTCCGGCTGCAATGGTGGCGCGGCGCATGCGCAGATGTACACGATGGGCACGGTGCTGCGCCACGGGTCTGAGGCCCAGAAGGAAAAGTACCTGCCGAAAGTGGCGAGCGGCGAGCTGCGGTTGCAGGCCTTCGGCGTGACCGAGCCGACCAGCGGCACCGATACGACACGCATTCGCACCTTTGCCCGGCGCGAGGGCGATCATTATGTCGTCAACGGCCAGAAGATCTGGATCAGCCGGGCGGAACATTCCGACCTGATGGTGCTGCTTGCGCGCACCGCGCCGCGCGAAGCGGGCACCAAGACCAGCGACGGCCTCAGCGTGTTCCTGGTCGACATGCGCGAAGCGCTCGGCAACGGGCTGACGATCCGCCCGATCCGCACGATGCTGAACCACGCCACGACGGAGCTGTTTTTCGACGACATGAAGGTGCCGGCCGAAAACCTGATTGGCGAAGAAGGCAAGGGTTTCCGCTACATCCTCTCCGGCATGAATGCCGAGCGCATCCTGATCGCGTCGGAATGTATCGGCGACGCGCGATTCTTCATCGACCGGGCGAGCGCTTATGCCAGCGAGCGCTCGGTCTTCGGCCGGCCGATCGGGGAAAACCAGGGCGTGCAGTTTCCCATCGCGCGCGCCTATGTGCAGACCGAGGCGGCCGCCCGCATGGTGGCGCATGCCGCTGCGCTGTTCGACGCCGGCAAGCCCGCCGGCACCGAGGCCAACATGGCGAAGATGCTGGCGTCCGAGGCCTCCTGGTATGCCGCCGACATGTGTGTTCAGACGCATGGCGGCTTCGGCTTTGCCGAGGAATACGACATCGAGCGGAAATTCCGGGAAACGCGGCTCTACCAGGTCGCGCCGATTTCCACGAACCTGATCCTCAGCCATGTGGCAACGCATGTGCTGGGCCTGCCGAAGAGCTTCTGAGACCGGCCCCCGCGGCGGCCGCTTCCGCTGGGTGACCCCTTTCCGGGGAGGAGCGGCTTTGTCATCTTCCGGGCTGGCAGCGCGCGGGACCCCGCGTGCGGGTACAGCAAGGGATGATCGCGCCATGGTGAAAACACGGATTACGGAGATGTTCGGCGTCGAGACGCCGATCCTGATGGGCGGCATGACGGGTGTGGGCTATGGCGAACTCGTCGCGGCGGTGGCCAATGCCGGCGCGCTCGGCTTCATCACGGCGCATATGTTCAAATCCGGCAAGGAACTGCTCGAGGAAATCGAGAAGACCCGCGCGCTCACGGACAAGCCGTTCGGCGTGAACCTGACGCTGCTGCCCTCGATCAACCCGATCCCTTATGACGAGTATCGCGAGGCGATCATCCATAGCGGCATCAAGATCGTCGAGACGGCCGGCCGGGCGCCGACCGATCACCTGCCGCGGTTCAAGGAGCACGGCGTGAAGGTGATCCACAAATGCACCTCGGTGCGCCACTCAGTGTCTGCGGTCGCCAAGGGCGTCGATGTGATATCGATTGACGGCTTCGAATGCGCCGGCCATCCGGGGGAAGACGATGTCGGCCTGATCGTGCTGCTTCCGGCCACGGTGGACGCGGTGAATGTGCCGGTGATCGCCTCGGGCGGAATGGCAGACGGTCGCAGCCTGCTCGCCGCGCTCGCGCTGGGCGCCGAGGGGGTCAACATGGGGACGCGCTTCTGCGCAACCGTTGAGGCGAAGATCCACGAGAACGTGAAGAAGAAGATCGTCGAGAACAACGAGCTCGACACGGTGCTCGTCGGCCGCACGCTGCGCAACACCGCGCGCGTGGCGAAGAACGTGGTCTCCACCCAGGTTGCCGAAATCCAGAAAGACCCGGCCAAGACCTTCGCGGACGTGAAGGAGCTGATGGCCGGCGTGCGCGGCCGGGAGAACGTGCTGCGCGACGGGCATATGGACGACGGCATCTGGACCACCGGGCAGAGCCAGGCCTTGATTCACGACATTCCGACCTGCGACCAGCTGGTGAAGAACATCATGAAACAGTTCGAAGCGGCGCGCGCGAAAGTCGCTGGCTGACGCGGTCACCGGACGGGGGCGCTCCGGCGCCCCGATCCTTTTTCCGGCCTTTTCCGGCCGGAATGCGCCAAGGCCCGCCCGGCGCGCAGATTTCCCGTTGACCTCCGCCGCCGCCAACCCTATTACCCGGCCTCTCTACCCCGTGCGCTGATGGCGGAATTGGTAGACGCACTAGCTTCAGGTGCTAGCGCTGCAAGGCGTGGAGGTTCGAGTCCTCTTCAGCGCACCAAAAAAAATATCAAAAACAAGGCATTGTTGGGCCAAGGCTGGCATCGGGCTCGGCGAGCCTTTCTTTAGTCTGTTGAATAAAAACGATATTTTATCGGTTCTGTTCCCACTTCAGGCATCGAAACTCGCGCCCAGCAGACAGGCCGGTTCAGCCACGAATGATGGTGGGCAGTGAGCTGAACAGCCCGGCTGACCGATCGTGATTCATGGAATGCCCCAGATCAACATTCTGCGCGTGCTGATCTTCATCGAGAGATGCTTGGGCCGTGATCGTTACCCGAGGCCGGCAGCTCGTCCGTCAGCTTTGCGCCAGGCATCGTCCAATGCGCGACCAAGTGCTGCTCGAATCTGATTGTTCCGGATCCGCAGCATCGGTCACAAACCTCTGACAATCAAGAAAGCGGTCGCCAATCCTTGTTCACCTTCTGCGTTCAAAGCGAGGTGATGGGGGCAGGTATCATTGCGTTACGCGTTGATGGCGGGCATGCGGCATGAGCTTCCTCATGCCGCATGGATGGCGGATCAATCTCGCGGAACTTCGCGGTCAAGGAACTCGATCATCTCGGCGGCAATGTCGCTGCCGTATTCTTCAAGGGCGAAATGGCCCGTATCCAGCAAATGGAACTCAAGATCGTTCAGGTCGCTCTTGTAGGGGTGGGCGCCATCAGCCGGGAAAATCTGGTCATTCTGGCCCCAGACGATCAGCGCAGGCGGTTGGTATTCCCGGAAGAGCTCCTGCCAGTGAGGATACTCCGACACGTTCGTGGCGTAGCTCAGGAACATGTCGAGCTGGATTTCATCGTTGCCCGCACGATCAAGCAGGTATTGATCAGTATACCACGTATCCGGGCTGATGCGGGTAACATCGCCGACGCCGTGCGTATATTGCCATTTGGTGGCGTCGAGCGTCAGGAGCCCGCGAAGCGCATCGCGGTTGGCTTCGGAGGGATCGGCCCAATAGGCCTTGATGGGAGTCCAGAACTCACGAAGGCCTTCTTCGTAGGCATTGCCGTTCTGGATCACAAAGCCGGTGACGCGTTCGGGATGCTTTGCGAAGACGCGGTAGCCGACGGGCGCGCCGTAATCCATCAGGTAGAGCGCATAAGAGGATACCTTCTTTTCTGTCAGGAAGCCGTCGACGATGTCGGCAAAATTGGCGAAGCTGTACTCAAACGTTTCGCGTGCCGGCATATCGCTGGCGCCGTAGCCCGGATAGTCCGGAGCCAGGACATGGTAGGTTTTCGCCAGTTCCGGAATGAGATTGCGGAACATCTGGGAGGACGTCGGAAAACCGTGCAGCAGAACGACCGTCGGGTTTGCCGGATCCCCGGCTTCGCGGTAGGCGATTTTGACTCCGTTGATCGTGATGTCACGATAAAAAATCGCCGGCGCGGCTGCGCGCGTCAGCACGGCCGGTTCAGATTGCGCTGATGGCGCGCACGCGCCAACGAGGCCGAATGCCAGGGCAGCCATGGCCGCCGCTGACAGCAACGTTCGATGGGAGCCGGCCGCGCGGCGCTCAACGGTTTCAAATTTTTCTTCAAGCCAAAACATATGTCTCTCCGTTTGCGCTATGCGCACTGAAATTCACTCGGGGTTTACTGGTCGGTAAACGTTATCTAGGGAAGGTGTACCGATCAGTCAATCACCGTGGTTGAGAATTTGTCGGTGCGCTGACGCGAGGGCGAACAGATCGTTGTAATATTGATAGAAAAAGCTGCAGTTTTACTTTTTGGCCAGCTTTTGCTATGTACAGAACGGTAAATGTAATCCGGAGGTTCTTCCGCTATGAGCGCGTCGAAAAGGGAAGAGCTCGTTCAGAACGCGCTGACGATCTTTTATGAGGGCGGGTTCAATGCGATCGGCATGGACCGGATCGCCGCGGAGACGGGCGTTTCAAAAACTTCGATTTACAAGCACTTCCGGACGAAAGAGGACCTGATCCTTGCGACACTCCGACTGCATGACGAGCAGTTCCGCAACTGGTTGGTTCGGAGGGTTGAGGTATTGGCGAGCGAGCCCGCTCAGCGCTTGCTTGCTGTATTCGATGCCTTGCGGGAATGGCTCCTTGAGCCCGAGTTCAGAGGGTGCATGTTTGTCAAGGCGTCGGCCGAGTTTCAGGATCGCGCCAGTCCGATTCATGCTGCGTCTGCCGAGCACAAACGCTTGCTTCAGATCTATTTCGAGAAGCTCGCGGACAAGGCTGGCGCCGGACACCCGGGTGAACTCGCAGCGCAATTGCAGCTGCTGATCGAAGGCGCCATCACGATTGCCCATTTGCACGACCCTCACCTGGCCGCAGAGACGGCCGGCGCCGCAGCCCGTGTACTGATCAATGCAGCTTTACCGGCCAACGCGGTGCCAATGGTTGCTGAAGATTGACTGGAGCTTTCTTCGGCCGGCGCTGCATCTGGAAGTGGCTGTTTGCAAAATCAGGGCGGTGAAAGCCGAACGCCTCGCAAGGCAGTTGGCAGCCCCGCGAACAGCGGCTTGCCTACTCAAGTTGCTTGCTCATTTCCGAGGTCGTCTGCCATCCCATGCCTTCATACAGGGGGCCACCTTGCTTTGTGGCATGCAGGATCAGGTAGCGGAGTTTTCTGGACCGGAATTCTGATTCCGCGGCTTCCATGAGGGCCTGCGCCATCTTCTGGCGCCGGAAATCCGGTTCGACGAAGACATTCAGGACATATCCTCGCCGGTCGTCGTCCGGATGAGCGGGATGCGGCGGCCAATCCAGTTCCATCAGACCGACGCCGCCGACGATGCGTCCGCCTGCTTCGGCCATGAAACCAAAATAGCGGCCATCAGCCAGCCGGGGTATCAGCCATGCGCGGAACGGCGCGGACATCGCCTGCACGTCCGATTGAGGTCTGCCTGCCTCCAGGAACATGCGGTTTCGGTGATCACATATCGCGTCCAGATCGGAGGCGACAATTTCGCGAATGAGGGTCATGCTTTTCTTGTGCTCCGCTTCGGGGTTCTGGAAGGCGCCGGTTTTACCGGCGGTAACAGGAGAGACATCAACGCCTCGTAACGCGGCTCGCTCGTCAGCCGGTCTTCCGCCGGTTGGAACATTCCCGAAAGGCGAAGGGATACATAGCCGTGCATCATGGACCAGAGCGCAACTGCGACCGTGTCTATGTCGCGGCCTGCATGGCTGGGCTCCCGGGCAAGCTCGGCACAAAGTGAAGCATACAGATTATCGAGGAGCGGAGCGAGGTCGGCATCGGAGTGATCAACCAGGTCGGTGCGCCACAAGAGGTCATACCGGTTCGGATGGGCGACGGCATAGTTCGCGATGGTATCGAGGAACATCCGTGCCCGGTTGGTCGTGCGCGATACAAGTCCCGATTCAATCTGCCGCCAGATATGCTTGAATTCCGACTTCGCCACGCCTGTCAGCAGGGCCTTGCGGTCCTTGAAGTGGTTAGCCGGAGCGGCGTGAGAAACGCCCGCCTTTGCGGCAACGGCGCGGATCGTGACGCCTGCGCTGCCGTCTGTGTCAAGCAGATCCAATGCAGCCTCGATAAGCGCATGGCGCAGGTTGCCATGGTGGAAGGATTTTTCTCGGCTCATGTCGTATATTGACAACGTCAATATCCAAGTCAATATTGACGTTGTCAATATTATGAAGGGAGGCATTCATGAACAGGATTGTTGTCATAGGTTACGCGGTCGTCTTTCTGGTTCTGATTCCGGTTCTCGAGATCAGCGACACGCATTTGCTGAACGGGGACTGGCCGGGACACGCGCGGTTGCACGAAGCCTGGCAGCTCCTTGCAAACGGAATGCTGGCAGGCGCGGCTCTTTTTCTGGTCTGGCGAAAGGAGCGTGCCTTCGCAGCGCTTCTCCTGTGCCTGCCGCTTTCTTTGCCCTTCCTGATCGCTTGGGTGTTTCAGGGCAGCTATGGCGGCTCGATGTTGCATACGGACGGTACCCAGATTGCGATCTACGGCATCAATGTGGCCGTGCCCATCGTGGCGCTTCTGTTGATTGCCGTGCTGATTGCACTCTTCCTGGAGCGGCGTCGGCGCGAAATCGCCGAAAAGGTTTGATCGGCGCGGTTCGTTGCTGCAGGATAGGAGAGCATATCCCGGCTGTATCGGGGAGCTGGGCGGAAAAAGCGATCCGTATGAAATCGGCGAGCACACCGACGATGCCGGCAATGGACGCGGCCCATGCCCACTTCCGGAGCGGGCGCGCGGCGCCCCAGGGCAGCACCGGACAGGCAGCCCCGCCAACCGTATAGACAGCGCTTCCCTTTGCCGACCAGGCGCCGAATGTGCCGACGAGCGGGACAAGCAGGATGCCCTCCGCAAAGAGGAAGAAGGTTTCCGGGAAGTTATAGTGAATTTGCTGAGGGGGCCCGGAACGTCCCGTGATGGCGGCCTGAGCCGCACGGTACAGGGATATAATCAGTAGAATGAAGGCTTCGGTTGGCATGCAATTGCTCCGGCCTGGAATTTCCGCAGACGACGCGCTGTGTCTAATTCCGGCGCATCGCGCGAATGGCATTCACGTGATGCGCCGCAGTTGGACTTCGGTGTCGGATTACCGGGATGAGGTAAAATGGCCTTCAATCAGGCTCGCGAACAGAATGGGCGTCTCTTGCATAGGGTAATGGCCTGCATCGGACACGTAGTGAAAGCGGACATTTTTCAGCCAGGTTGCGAGTGTGGCTGAGTAGTGCGCTTCCTGGAAGCCGGGAAGGTCGTTTCTTCCGCCGATGACGAGCACGGGCGTATCAATATGGGCTCGGCTGAAGGCGTCGGAGAAGTCTTCGTCGAGCCACATCTTGTAATAACCTTTCAAGGCTTCCGGACGCGACGTTTGCCGGTTGCGGGCCGTTTTCTGTTGGCCCCACGCGGTGTTGAGCCGGGCGCCGGTCAGGGCTCCGAACGCCATGCGTGCGGTATCGTCGTCCCCAATCGCTGCAGCGAGGAAGGCGCGATCTTCGTCCGTCGCCGGATAGCCATCCGGCGTGACCGGCGTGACGGCGACATAACTCAGCAGCCGCTTGGCGCCGAGCGAGTCGCTGAGAAGGAACTTGAAGCCCGCCATGCCATTCATGGAATGCCCGACAAGATGGAAATGCGACCAGCCGAGGTGATCGGCGAGCCGGGTGACGTCGCCGCTGACTTCGTCCGAAGTGAATTCGCCGTCGAGATTCCGGGAGAGCCCGTAGCCTCGAACATCGGCGAGGACGTAGGTGAACCTGATTTCGTCAAGCCAAGGCAGCACGGCGTCATAGTTGGATGCGTCTCCCATCCAGTCATGCAACATGATTACGTGCTCCGGGCCATGGCCGTGGACGCGGTAGCCGAGCAGGGTAGACTCGTCTGCAAGTGCAGGCTGGCCCCACATCAGTGTGGCGGCGAGGGCAGCAAGGAAATATCGGGTGGGCATTGAGTGTCTCCGTTACGCGCGCGATATTGCGCAGCTTGAAGAGAAAAATTGAGGATCGGACCTGCTATGTACAAGAACGCACAAAACACGCACTCAGTGTCTGAAAGTACACCGGCATCGGGTCGCAATTCGCCGGGCGCTCGGCTGCCAAGATCAGCCAGGCATGAATCGATCGAGCATTGCCCCGTTGAAGCTGCGATCAACCGGATTGGCGGAAAGTGGAAAGCGCTTATCATTTTGCGTCTACTCGTGCGTACACGGAGGTTCAACGAACTGCAGAGATCGCTTCAAGGGTGCACGCAGCGGATGTTGACCAATCAGCTTCGGGATCTTGAATCTGATGGTTTGATCCACCGCGAGGTGTTTGCAGAAGTTCCGCCGAGAGTGGAGTATTCGCTCACGCTGGCAGGACAAGCCCTCGAGCCCGTTCTGAGCGCAATGTGTGAATGGGGGCAGGTCCAGGTGCTGGGTGAGCCTGCCGACTTCGGGAAGGTGCTGGCAGCGGTCCGATAGCGGAACAGGCCGGATACGGAATGCTAATCCGCCTTCAGCGTTCGTTCACTGAACTCTATCCGGAGGTCGTTGATGCTGGCTTCACGGCGCTCCATGAGTCCTTCCGGGTTGAACTGCCAGAGTTCATTGCCATGGCTGCGCCACCATTGCCCGGCGTGGTCGTGCCATTCGTAGACAAATCTGACCGCGATGCGGTTGCCTCTGAAAGCCCACAGTTCTTTGCGTAGCCGGTAGTTCAGTTCGCGGTCCCATTTTCTCTTCAGGAAAGCGACAATCGCCTCGCGGCCCTGAAAATGCTCGTCCCGGTTTCGCCAGGTGCTGTCTTGCGTATAGGCGAGGGCAATCCTGTCGGGATCTCTTGTATTCCAGGCGTCTTCAGCCGCCTGCACCTTCTGAATCGCGGTTTTCTCGGTGAAGGGCGGATACGGGGGGCGGGACATGGTGTGCTCCATCGGTGTGAGTTCAGAAGGGGCCAGATACAAGCCGGGCGACACCGCGCCCAGAGGGGGAGATCGCAGCCGGCTACGCCCGGCCTGTATCGGGTTTCCTTAGATCAGCTTGCTTTCTCGATCCGCGACACGGTCTCTTCAGTAGTCCAGAGCGCGTTCGCGACGTATCGGAAGTTGATCAGGGCTGCGAGATATCCATCGCCCTCCGGCAGTTTTGCGGCCGCCGTGGCATCGCGGACGACGGCGACTTCAAATCCCTGCTCGAGCAACTCGTACAGGTGTGCCTGGGTGCAGAGGTTGGCCGACATGCCGGCGAGGATGACTTTCTTCACGCCGCGCTTGCGCAGTTGAAGCACAAGATCGTTTTGCTGCGGGCCGTAGACCTTGTGCGGGCTCGTGATGACCGTCTTGCCATCGAGGATGTAGGGCTTGTACTGGGGCATGAAGTCTGAGCCCGAGCCATCAAAGCCTTCGAGCGTGTATGGACCTTTGCGGTCGAACATGCCGATTGTGTGCATGAGCTTTTCGAGCGGGCCTTCAAACTGCCAGCCATGATCTGTCGGATAGTAGTGGTGCGGCGAGACGAAGAGCGGAATGTCATTCGCCTTTGCCGCTTTCATCAGCGCTTCGAGATTGTTCACCGTGCCGAGTTCCGTCACGCTCTCGCCGACAACTGCCCAGGTTACGCCGTCCGGCGAGAGGAAGTCGATTTGCGGATCGGTGATGACGATTGCCGTATCCGACGCCGTGACGATCATGTCCGTCTGCGGAAGGCCAGGCTGTGCCGGATCAGCATAGGCCAGCGGGAGCGCCTTCAGGGTCTCGGCCGGATTGGCCTGGGCCGTCGAATAGGCCGTCATGCACGCTGTTACCGAAACAGCAGCGGCAAGTGCAAGTAGATTGGTCCGTATCATGTTGTCCTCCTTGATGTGAGATGGGTTGGGGTGCAGCAGGCCGGCTACTCTCTGACCTGCGGTGGGGACGCAGAGGCGTGTCAGAGCGTAGGGGAACGGTGAGCCAGCCTGCTGCGATCTTCGGATCAGGCGATCCGCCTTGCAGGGCGCAAGGATTCCTAGGCCGCGCGGGCGGCGTCGAGTTTCGGGAAATCGACTTCGGTGTCGAAGACTTCGTTGAGGTAGTTGGTCAGCGTGTTCAGCGCGACATGAGCGACGATTTCGACCAGTTCGGCATCGTTGAATCCGGCGCTGCGGGCACGGCGAACGTCTTCTTCGCTGACCCGGCCGCGTTCGCGGATGATGTCCTGTGCGAATTTCAGGGCGTAGGAGGCTTTCAGATCGGACGCGTTGCCCGTGCGGGCGGCAGCGATTTCACCGTCGTCGAGTTTGGCAACGTTGCGTGCCAGGAAAGTGTGCGCGCTGTTGCAGTAGGTACAGCCGTTGTGATTTGCGACGGCGAGGGCGATGCGCTCGGTGATCGCGCCGCCAAGCGTGCTCTTGGACAGAGCGCCGTTGAGCGCAAGCAGGCCCTCGAGCGTGGCCGGGCTGTTGGAGACGAGCCGGTACATGTTCGGCACCATGCCGATTTTTTTCTGAACGCCTTCGAGCAGAGGGCGTGAGAGTTCTGGTGCTGCGGCGATATCCGCGGGCGTTGGGATGCGGGACATGAAGGAGTACCTTTGTTTGGCCGGATCGCAGTATGCTTCCGTGACAGGCATATAGTGAACCGAACGATCGGTACAATAGTTGCATTCGCTTTTTTTTGCGGAGGTGGGTGCTCGATTTGCAGAAGGGAAATTGCCTGCCGCAACGATACGCATGCGCTGCGACGCTTCGCAGATTCCGGGAGTTCGTGGATCTGGTTATCGGCGGGGCCGGCAGTCCGGCGAGGTTTAAACGTGTGTGCGAGACCCTATGTATTTCAATGCCGTGCTGATGACGGAAAGGATTTCGCATTCTATTTGAGGCTTGAATCACAGTGATGGACCGACCGGAGTACCCCAATTGAGCAACCAGAAAGCCGAAATTGTCGATGTGATTGCGAATCTGTTCCGCAGACGGGGCTATGATGGCGTCTCGCTGGGCGACATCTCGGCAGCAACCGGTCTGGGCAAATCCAGTCTTTACCACCACTTTCCGGGCGGCAAGGAAGAGATGGCAAGTACGGTGGTGGAACAGGCGGCCTGCAACATGCAGGATTTCGTGTTCGCGCCGCTCCAGGCAGGCGATTCGCTTGAAGCCAAGGTCGATGGAATGATTTCCTCCGTCACCAGAATTTATGGGGGAGGCGACGATCCTTGTCTGCTGGCGAGCCTTTTATCGAGTGACGAAAATGGACCACTGGCCGAGAAGGCAGCCGCACTCATACGTCTTTGGGCAGAGCGCATTGCCAATGCACTTCGCGCTGAAGGCGTCGAGCGCAAGGAGGCGAGGAAGAAGGGAATGCTCGCCGTCGCGCTGATCCAAGGCGGACTGATCACTTCGAAGGCTTTCGCATCGGGCGAACCCTTCAAGGAGGCGATGGCGACCGCCCGAGCCGTGCTGCTTGCGCGGTAGAGTGACGGTCCGGTTCGCTGAATTTCACGTTTGCGTCATCGTGCAACGAAGCGCGTGCAATCTTTGGGTTTGAGATCAAGCATGCACACATGCTCCTTCTGATCCGGTCGATCCTGCTTTTTTGCTTTGTGGCGGCCGCTGCACCGGCTGCAGACAGCGAAACGCTGCGTGACATCCAGGCGGGTCTCGCTGATCAATATCCCGGCGTGCATGTGATGTCTCCGGAAGAACTGACACGCGAGATCGCAAGGGGCGGCGACCTGCTCATCCTGGATGTTCGCTCTGAGGAGGAGTTCCGGGTCAGTCACATTTCGGGCGCTCTGCGGGTGGATCCGGGCGCGTCCGCCAACAAGGTTGCCGATCTGATCTCCGGGCTGGGAAATCCCGGTACCGTCGTATTCTACTGTTCTGTAGGTAACCGGTCGACCCGCCTTGCAAACCGCGTGCAGAAAGTTCTACCGCCGGAAGCGGAGGTGTCGGTGTTCAATCTTTCTGGCGGTCTGTTCCTCTGGCACAATCAATTTCGTCCATTGGAAGGGGAGCGCGGGCAGACGGAGTATATTCACCCGAATTTCGCTAGCCGGGCCGAACTGTTGATCCGGAAAAACCTCGCTTCTACGAAGCCGTCGGAGCAAGCAGATCCCTGAACGTCCCGGATCTACGCGGGCTGCGCGGCGAAACTCAGCTCCAGCGCGATTGCCTGGCGTATACTGGCTGCAATGGGTCCACGGAGTTTTTTCTTGGCGGCGAGATGCGCGGCGGGATCGATGGCCCTGACCGCTTTCAGCGTTCTCGCAAGTGTAGCCTCCAGATCTCCTTCGTTGACCACCATGTCGACAAATCCGGCAAGGCAGGCGTCATCCGGCTCGAACATCTCGCCCAGAACGACCGTCCGGTTCAGCCAGGCAGGATGCAGACGGCTGCGTGCCAACTCAATTGCAAACGCGGGCGGGACAATTCCAATCGCGACCTCATTGAGACCGATCCGGACCGGGCTCCGGACCGCTATCCGGACATCGCTGGCGAGCAGAAGGAACGCTCCCATCGGATAAGCATGGCCTTCCAGGAGTCCTATGACCGGATGCGGAAATTCAAGCAGCCTCACAGCGAGTTCTGCCCCTTTCCGCACCATGTCCTGCAAAGCGGCGCGGTCGCCGGACTTGAATACGGACAGGTCAAAGCCGGCTGAAAAAATGCCGGGGATGCCCGATCTCAAGATGACGGGCCCGCCGTTGCGCTCGGCCAGGTCGAGCGCTTCGCCCAAGCGTTCCAGCATTGCCGGCGACATGATGTTCGCCTTGCCATCGTTCAGCGCAATCACGCTGTTTCCATCGATCCAATCATACTTTATCCGCATCGGCATCACAGGAGCTCCTTGGTTTGGCGCCAAGACTTGTGGAACTGATATAGACCAGTCAATATAGTTTTGGGATTTGACGGGAGGACGTATCATGGCGCCCAGGCAACGCCACCGCGCACCGGTCATCGACGCCGCAGTGAGATTGTTTCGCCAGCAGGGCTATGCGGCGACCGGGCTCAATGACCTCGTCGATGCATCCGGCGCGCCGAAGGGATCGCTCTACCACTATTTTCCGGAGGGCAAACCGTCGATCGCGGCGGCGGCGGTTGAGGAAGCCGGCCGGCGCGTGGTCCAGACCGTGGAAACGCTGGTACGGAAATCCAACTCAACCTCAGAACTCCTGCGTGAGCATGCGCGGCTTCTTGCAGGCTGGTTGGAAAAGTCAGGGTACCGGGATGGCTGCCCCATCACCACGGTCATCCTTGAACTCGCGCCAACGGATCGACGGGTCACCGAAGCTGCGCGGAAGGCGTACAGTTCGAGGCAGGCGCTGATTGAAGCGAAGCTCGTTGAAGATGGATTTTCCCGCGCGGAGGCAAGCCGCCTGGCGGTGCTTTGCATCTCTGCGCTGCAGGGCAGTCTGATCCAGGCGCGCGTTGACCGGAGTCGCAAACCCGTCGAAGCGACAGCCGGAGAGCTTGGCCGGCTCATTGAGCTTGCGCGATTGTCACGCCGAGCTTGAATTTCTGCCGGCGCTTCCGGGCGCGTAGGCCGCACTATGCCTGTTCGGAGGCGCCCGGTCCGGGTACGGACCGATCACCGGCAATCCATCGGAAAGCATCAACCAGGTCGAATCCGATGGAAACGGTGTTGGTTGCCAGCACAATGGCGCCGTACAGGAATTCGGCGCGCCCCATTGTCTCTGCATCTGGTCCGCTCAGACGTGCGGCGATCACCAGGCAGAGCGGCACCCACACGGCCAGGTGAGGAAAGGCAAGTGCGCGGGAGAGCCCCCGGAGGCGGAAGGCCAGCCACGTATTGCTGATGCCGACCAGGCCAGCGCTGATCGCCGTCCAAAAGCCAATCGGTGTGTCCAGGAAGAATACAGAGGCTGCGTTGACCGGCACAAGCCAGCCCGCAATCCAGATCCTGACCCAGAGGGGCAGGCTCTGAAAGGATCGCGAGATCGACTGCAACCTGTTGAGAACGGAATTCATTTCCAGATTCAGGTTTGTGCAGGTGCCTGCTGGGGGCGGGCAAGAAACGTAACCAGCGCCGAAAGTGCGAGCGCTCCGAGCGCCATGTAGAACAGCACCGGGCTTTCAGCGGCGCCGGACGCGCTGGATTCAGGAGTGGATATGCCAAGGAATGTGAGGTGTGCCGCCACCGCGCCGGCGGCAACCATGGTGGCAAGGACGCCGCCCCAGAATCGTTTGGTCAGAAGGAGTCCGGCCGCAAGGAACTCAAGCGCCCCCGTGAAATATCGCCCGAAAGGCTCAATGAAGGCCAGCGTGATGCCGGTCTTGTCGCTGACATTTGCTTCGATGATCGAGAAAATGGGCACATTTCCCGCAAACTTCTGAATTCCCATGAAGACAAGGAACGCGGCAAGGATGACAGAGGGCGCTGCGGTGAGGAAAGGGCGCATGAGACGAGAATCCATTAGTTGACTGCCGAGTCCGGAATATCTGCTCGTCAGCCAACTAAGCAAGCCATATCACGCAATTGTCAGTGCCGCGCAGCGAAGGGACAAGCTAGACTTCCGGAATTGTCCGCCGACACCTGAAGGAGTTGAGACCATGAAATCCCTGTTTGCCGCTGCCACCGCCATGCTCATCGCGATTGCGCCACTTTCCGCCTGTGCCGAATCAAGCCGGCCGGCCGGCGAGGCGAGCCGTCCGGTCGCTTCGTCCGAAATTGCAGCGGTTCGCGTCTACGCAGATTGGTGCCCGAACTGCCGGGCGCTTGATCCCAAACTTGACGCTGTGGCTGCGTCCGGCGACTGGGACGGGGTCAGCTTTGTGCGCATTGACTACACAAAGCGCGACAGGGAGGCCGTGTTCGCCGAGGCAGACCGGCTCGGAGTCGGCCCGGCAATCCGCGCGCATTTTGCGGGCGGGATCAAGACCGGCCAGCTCTTGCTCGTTGATGTGCAGAGCCAGGCCGTCATAGATCTGGTCACGCACAAGGAAACGGAAGCGGGAATCTCCGAGCGTATCCGGGCGGCGCAGGCCGGCAGCTGACTCAGTCCCGCGGCGGCGCCTTGGCCGCCAGCGCGCTGAACAGAGAAACGCAGAAGGGTACGACGTAGCTCAGACCCATCTTCCAGAGGTTGGGCAATTCGAACGCGGCGACGCGCTCGAATTGATTGATCAGTGTCAGCAGAGAGCCCACAATCAAGGCAATGATGACCGCTCGGACCAGGATGGGGCGCATTGTTCAGGGATCTTTCGGCTCGGGCGGCAGATTAGGCATATATCGCCGATCGATTTTCCAGAAGTTCAGCTCGCCTTTTTCCAGGGGACGTTCGGGATCGCCCGGATGGGCCCCGGTCTGGATGGTTGTGCCGATATCAGCCAGGACGCCCGGATGGCGACGAAAATAGTTGTGAGGATCGAAGCTGTTCGCATCCTCGACGGCAATGAAGGACACGGACCGTACGCCTCTGAACACGGCCTTTGATTCGTCCGACATGGTTTCGACGGTCATCGCGCCGAACCGGCGCGCACCGAACACCCATCCGGACAAGCCGAGCGCGTCGTCGCCCGGATTTACATAGACATTGATCTGGCCGAACCCCATGCCGAAGGCTTCGGCGACCAGTCTCTGCTCCATGACGCCGAGGTCCATGTCCGGCGCTGCAAGGATCAGGTTCTCGATTCTGTAGGTGTCGCGCATCGACAGGTCCGATCCGCGCGCCTCGATCATCAGCTCCCGGAGCGCATCTGTTGCCAGCGACACACCCCGGCTGTGCGCCAGGATCGTGACGGAGTCTACTTCCGGCGTTGCGCTGATGAGACGGATCAGCTCCTTCAGGTGAAAGATCGCGAAATCTCCGTCCTGAGTATCCCCGAGATAGCCAAGGACGGAACGCCCGCCCGTAGGCCAACTGAAAAGCACGGGCACTGCGGTGCGCCCTGATGCATTCCAGACTTCGAACAGGTTGAAGGCGCCATGCTCGAATGTGTTGTTGAAGCCGTGGACGTAGAGCAGCACTTCCTGTGAATCTTGCCTGGTGAGCCTCTCAGCGAGCAGTTCTTGAAAGGCCCTGCCGGCTTCCTGGTACCGCGCGAGGGACGGCCGCTCGCGCGAGAGCACGCCGTTCTCGATCGAGAAGGCGAGCGGCGTGCCGGGGAACCGGATGATTTCCTCGACCGTTTCAGCCGTGTAGGCGGGCCGGTCATCATTTTCGCCAGACATGAATGTGCGATAGGCTTGCGCGTCCATACCCTTAACATCGATGCGGGCCTTGCCGGCAGCCATCGATGTCGAGCGCTCGGCGCCGTAGCCGCCGCGCTCCGGCGCCCGGTCCGTCACATAGAGAAGTTCGCCAGACGTCAGGTCTTGGACCTCCCTGCTTGTAAGACCGTTCCCGGTCCAGCCGGACGGCGCGATTGCGGCCGGATAGCTGCTGGCGCAACTGCTGATCAGGAGTGTCGCGGCGGCGAAGACGTACCTCATCGGCGGCTCCAGACAGTCCGGCACAGGTAGGGTCTGACCCAGACTGCCCCGAGCGTCATTACCGTGACCACGGAAAGGAGATTGGTCAGAAGCAGGACGGATGCGGCGCCTCCGGCCATCGCGCCTGCAAGCGCGCCTGAGACCGATACGCTGAGCGTGATGATCCAACCGGGCAGAAAGACGGCGGCTGCTCGCCAGCCCGAAAACAGCGTTGAAGCAGCCATTGCGCTGTATCCGCCCAGGGCAAAAGCACATGCTGATACTGCACCGAGTATTGGACAGGCAGCAGACTCGCCACTCGGAGCAAAAGTGATGCTCAGTGTACCCAGAAAGCCTGCCATCGAAATTGCGGCAATCAAAAACAGCCGGTTCATGAGCGGACCTTGAAACTTAGTGAACAAAGCGATGCGGAAAAAAGGACGGCGTGCGCCGTGTTCAGCGCCGTCGGTACGAGCCACGATCCAGGGCCCGGCCAGAGAATGTACACGCCGAAAATGACGGCGATCAGGACAGCCGGGCTCAACATGGCCATCCAGAGTGGATAGTGCGACCTGCCGCGCATGATCTGCAGAGTCCAGATGACAGAGAAGGTGAGAAGGGTGATCCGGAGAACATTAACCAGCGGCTCGTTGAGCGCAGAGAATCCGGCAAGCAGGATTGCATCTGCGCGTCCGACATCGATCGCCTGGACCGTCAGACCGAGGAAGGCACGCTGCCCGATCCAGACCGTCCCGATGACGAACGCATAGGCGCAGGCTGCAAAGACAATCAGACGGGCGCGGCGGTGGTCCGCCAGAAGGTTACCCGTCAGGTGCCAGTACCCTGCGACGTACAAAGGCGCCGAAGCTATGCTGAGAAAGTGGCCGAGGAAAAGGCGCGCCTCCGGGACCTGTGCAAAATAGGCGTAATGGGAATCAGCATAATTCCCGCCCGGACTGAGTTGCAGCAGGCCTTCGCCGAGGCCGGTCAACAAGGCGCCGGCGAGGCCGGCGACGCCATAGCCGAGGAGCGGGTCCGGATCGTGCGGTGCTTTGGTCAAAGGCCGGCATCCCTGCGCAGATCCAGAACCTGTCCGGCCGGCACGTCGTTGAACGCCAGAACCCGGCCATCCGGAAACGTTACATTCAGCCGGTCGATCTTTTGGGCCTCGCCCAGACCAACAATCAGGTTCGCTGAAGAGTCAGAGGCAAGTCCCTGTCCCGGAACGACTTGGCGCATGATCCGCCGACCCGAAACGCTTGCTTCAATCACAGCGCCGTAGGCGGACGGAGAATCGTCAAAACGCAGGCTCACGCTTTGGGCCTCCGGCATCCGGTTCAGGAAGACGCGCGCAGGCCCGTTCAGGTTTACCCAGACAAGATCGGGCCGGCCATCGCCGTCCAGATCACACACAAGCGGCGTTATGGCGAATAGCCGGTTGGCGACTCCGGCACGCTTCTCGACCGGTTCAAAATGATCGCCATCGACATTGAGAAGCAACTTTCCCGCATAGCGATGAATGATGGCGGGTTGACCGAACTTTGCATAATTCTGGGCCACGGCGATGTCTTCGAGGCCGTCCAGATTATAGTCTGCGGCAACCGCGCCCCATCCGAAGCCAAGTCTCGCCGCCCGCATGTCCGTTGCGACATCCGCAAAGCTGCCCTTCCCATCGCCGGCAAACAGCATGTAGTTCGGATTGAATTCCGCTGCCCCAGGAAGGTCACCTCTCAACAGGCCTTCCGGCAGGGTGTGTCCGACATTCGAGAAGTAGAAGTCGAGATGGGCGTCGTCATTGAAGTCGCCGGCCGCGATGCCCATGGGGTAGGAGAATACGGATGGATTGGAGTTCGATTCCAGGGGAGGTGTGCCCGTGTTGCGCCAGGTTTCCACGACGCCGGTATCCTGCGCCACGACGAGATCGGCTGTGCCGTTTTCGTCAATATCCGCGAACACAGCGGTGAACGTGTTATGCCGGCGGCGCAGCCCCCAGTCAGATGTGACATCGGTGAAGACACCCGCACCGTCACTGGTCAGAAGATATGCGTATCCACCGTAGTCATTTGTGAAGATCGTCTCGCCTTCGACGTCGGCATTCCGAATATACCCGGACAGATAGAGATCCACGAAGCCGTCCGCGTTGATGTCCCCGGAGCTTATGGAAATGATTGTCGTGCGGTCGTCCGCAGGCGGTACAAATACACGTTCACCCTCGTCAAAGGACCCGCCCAGGTTACGGAATATCCAGACACCGCTTTCGCGAGCCAGCAAAAGGTCTGGCAGGCCATCTGCGTCGATGTCAGTCGATGTTCCCCCCATTGTGGCGTCATCCGGAAGCTTGCCGATGGTATATCTTCCGGACAGGTCGACCATTGATCGAAAATCAGTGGCGAGTGCAAAAATGCCGTCCGTCTGGCCGCGACCGCCGCCCAGGATGAGTTCGTCGCGGCCATCCGCATCCAGATCAATGACGACACCCGCCATGAAGGGCAGAGATCCTGACTTTCCGGTGAGATCGGTGCGGTTCCCGAAGTCAAGTTTCACTGGCTCGAACGTGAGTTCTGTCTGGCCCTGAGGTACCCATTCAAGCTGGAATAGACGCAGTCCCATCCAGCCCGAGCTCAACACAAGGACTGTGATTGCTCCCACACCGAGCGCGCCGCACCCGTACCAGAAGTGCTTCAAGCTGATCCGGCCCCGTTCCCCCGACATGAATCAGGCCTTCCGGGCGCCGTCGAGGCCGAGCAAGCGGTCAAGCGACCAGGCGCCGGGACCGCGGGTCACGAGCACGAACAGGATGGCCGCCCACCAGGCATGACTTCCCCACCAGCTGTCGGCATCCGGGAAAACAAGGCGTTCGATCACAAGTGTCATTGCCAGAAGGCCGGTCGCAGCGAGGCGCGACGTAAACCCCAATACCAGCAGGACCGGCAAGAGGATCTCCATGATCCCCGCCACGTTTGCGAACCGTTCGACGATCCACTGGGTCGTCGGTGCATAGGTTCCTTCCGCCTGGTCGGTACAGAGTACGAGTGCACCGGGCCTGGTCTCTTCGGGGCAGAAGAACTCGTAGAGGAACAGGTCATACTTGTCGGGATTGAACGACAGGAACCCGCTCCATTTTGTGAGGCCCGACATGAAGAAGACGCGGGCAACCGCAAGGCGCGCCAGGAGGAGCGCCGCCGGTTCTGCAAGGTCAGCCTTGGACGCAAGCCAAGCATAGACTGTTCGCATGCGATCAGGAAGTGTCACTGGGAATCCCCCGTTGATGTGTTGATGTCAGTAATGAATCCGGCGGCAAGGACTGACGCGACAAGACCCGGGAGATCCTCGCCCGGCGCCATGGAAAGTACCCGCGTGCAGGCGGCACAAAGCACTTCGCCGCCGCGAAGGGATGCGATGAATGCAGCTTGCGGCGCAGGCAGTTGCCGCGCGCTGACGTCGTGTCCTGGCCTCCAGAAGAGGACGGCATCCTCCTGCTGGAGAAGGGTTCTCGGCGACTCGCTGAAATTTTCGTCGCCGGCTTCTCTCCAGAGATCCCAGAGCCGCCAACGCGTCTGCACGAGCGTAAGGCTCGGGTGGAACATGATCCGTGCCGAGATCAGCGCTTCGTCGCCAAGGCCGTCCAGTGCGGTTGGGGCGAGCAGCGCGCGATCCGCAGCGAGATGCGCATTGAGCCACCCACGGTCAAGACGGGCAAAGTCACCCAGCCAGGAGAGCCCGTGCCTGTCGGCGGCGGCGTCGATAAAGTCTGGCAGCTCGTGTCCGTAGCCAACGAGGCTGTGCTCCACAGGCGGGTGCTGATCAATATACGCATGCGCGAGCCCGCGAAAGAAAGTGTCGCCCGTGACCCGCGCAAGGCGCTGATAGTTCGACCTTAGTGCATCGGTGCAGGCCGCGATCCCGGAATTTCGATAGACAAGCGCGCGCTGGCCCGGCTCCCGGCGCGCCACCATCAGTCCGGCGAGGTCGGCTGGCTGCGCTGACCGGCTCGCAAGGCCCGAGAGCAGCGCGATATGCTTTTCAAGCGGCGTCATGGACCTGTTGCTTCTGCTGCAAGATCAGGGTCTCGGCGCGGCTTCTTTCGCTCATCAGGTCTTCAAAGGGCGGAATGTTGGCGTCCCGCTCGATCAGAACAGGTTTGGGCCCCCAGAGTTCGAGCGCGGCACTGAGCAGATGCCAGACGCCGCCGCTTATGGGCTCGCCGTGACTGTCGATCAGAAACTTGTCGCCGAGCAGGTGATCAGGGGAATGGCCTGCGATATGAATTTCGCCGACCAGTCCGGACGGGACGGCTCTCACATACGCATATGGATCCACGCCGGTGTTAGCCGCGCTGATCCAGATGTTATTGAGATCCATCAGAAGGCCGCAACCTGCCCTTCGGGCGACGTCGACGAGGAAGTCCGGCTCATCCATCTCACTTGCGAAGGGTAGGTAGTTTGTAGGGTTTTCGACGAGAATTCTTCGCCCGATTGACGACTGAAAGGCATCGATCCGGTTCGAAAGATGGCTCAGGGCTTCATGCGTGCGCGGCAGTGGCAGCAGGTCGGCGTGATACCTGCCTGCATGTGCGGAGAATGTTGCGTGTTCGGACACTTGTTCCGGTTCAAACCGGCTGATGAGCTGTTTCAGCCGGGCAAGATGATCGGGGTTGAACGGCTCGAGACCGCCGAGGGAAGCGCCGACACCGTGGAAACTGAGGGCGCGCGAGGCGCGCAGGGCTTCCAGCCAGGCAAGCCTCGGGCCGCCATCAACCATGTAGTTTTCAGGATGTACCTCGAACCACAGCCCGTCGCATTCAGTCTCGAGCGCCGCCCGGTAGTGTTCCGGTTTCAGGCCAAGACCTGCGTGGAGCGGAAGGGACGGTGAGGGGGGCATTGCTGTGGTCCGAGGATCCTTTTCCCGATCAGGCCGGGTTGCTGCGATCAAGTTCGCTCAGCGAGGCGGGGCCTACCGGGGTCTGGATGAACTCGCAGGCGCCCTTCGGCGCATAGGTCCAGGCATTGCCCTGAAAGTCGACGGTCGAGGTGCCTTCGCAGCTCGTGCCTTTGCCGGCCTTGCAATCATTCTCGCCGGACAGTGCGATACCGAAGCACTTGTCTTTGCGGCCCGAGAGGCGCTCACCGCCCTGCCAGGAGGCGAAGTCGGCCTGGACCTCTGCGGGTGCGTTTGGCGCGAGCGTCAGCTGTGTGTTCGGTTTGGCGTAGGCCGCGCCACTTGCGGCGGCGGCAAGCGTAAGGCCCGCCAGGATGGATTTTGCGATGAAGGTGTTCTGGGACATGAAGGAGTTCCTCTGGGAGTTGTTCCGTTAGTTCCGCATGTGATCTGGCGGAACATCTCCTGACTATCCGTGCTGACCCGATTCCAGAACTCACGAACCCGTGCACATCGTTCACGAACCCGCGATTGGTGACTGGAGGGTCAATAAAAGGATAAGCCTATTTCTTCTGAGACTTCCAGTCATCCATTTCGATTGACAGCCCGAGCGAGCGCGGGTGAAACGAGAGGGGCAAAAAAAGAAAATCGGCAGACTGCCGATGAAAATTGGAGACGCGGCATGTCGAACTTCCCCTCACTAAATGACGATGCGCACCTCAGGGATGTCTTTCGCAGCTTTCCGCGCGGGGTCTCCCCGCTTTTGTCTTTGCACGACGATATCATGCGTCGGGATAGTGACCTTTCCGTCGCTGACCGGGAATTGATTGCCGCCTGGGTCTCCGGACTAAATCAATGCGCATTCTGCTACGGAGCGCACCGCGTCATGGCTGAAGCCTTCGGGATCAGCGTGGACCTGATCGATGCATTGTTCGCCGACTTCGAGTCGGCGCCGGTTCGTCCGGAGCTGCGGGCGTTGCTGCGATTTGCACGGAAACTGACGCTTGAGCCGGAGCGCATCGTCCGAGGAGACACCGAAGTGCTGTTTGCATCGGGGTGGAGCGAGTCGGCTGTCTATGATGCAGTCCTGGTTGTTTCACTCTACGCCTTCATGAACCGCCTTGTTCATGCAGCAGGCATCATTCCGGGGTCTGAGTATGAAAAGCCGGATAAGGCGGCTCTGGAGCAAAGGCGGCAGGGAGGGTACGTCGAATGGGGAAGGCGAGAAGGACTGTTCGGGACTCAGGAAGAATCTCGAAGTTCCATTATTGACTAGTCGGTAAACAATACCCATTTCGTCCTCTCCAACTACGGAGAGAGCCATGTCCAGTTTCAAAATCCACGATATCGATACCGCTCCGGAGGCTTCGAAGCCTCTGCTTGAGAATTCCGTGAAGGCGTTTGGGCGCATACCGAATCTTCACGCCGTAATGGCCGAAAGCCCGGAGCATCTGGAAGCCTACAAGACGCTCCATGCGCTGTTCGAGCGCACGAGCCTCAGCAAAGTCGAGCGAAACGTCGTCTGGATGACAATCAATGTCGAGAATGCCTGTCACTATTGCGTGCCGGCGCATACGGCGATTGCCTTGATGCAAGGTGTAGATGCTGACGACGTTGAAGCGCTTCGCGCCGAGTCACCGTTGAAGGATTCACGGCTTGAAGCCCTGCGTCAATTCACGCTCGCCCTGGTTCGCCAGCGCGGCCGCCTGGAGGAAGCGCAAGTGGCGCAGTTCCTCGATGCCGGTTTCACCCCGCGTCAGATTTTGGACGTGCTCGTTGGACTCGCACAAAAGACGATGTCGAACTACGCCAATCATCTGGCCGACACGCCGGTTGATGCCGCCTTTGCGAAGTTCGAGTGGAAAGTTCCCGCTTAAACCAAGATCTGCTTCTGACAGTTGAGATTGCGCGGCCTGTCGCTCGACAAGTGTAGGCACTTGCCTAATCGGTGTGGGGGCTACATTTAACCCCCATGGCAGGCAGACCGCGCAATTTTGACCGGGACGTAGCACTGGACGCATTCGTAGATGTGTTCTGGACCCACGGCTATGCGGGCGCCGATGTCGATAAGCTGCAGGAATCCGCCGGGATCCTGCGCGGCAGCTTTTACCGGGCCTTTCGCGACAAACCGCATGCCTTTATCGAGGCCTTTGGCCGGTACCTGGAACAGATACTATTACCACGCCTCACCATGCTGGATCGCTCCGATCCTGGCGCATTGCCGGACTTTATCCGTACGGTGGGCGACTTTGTCTCAGCGCAGGGGAGCAGAGGCTGCTTGTTTTCCGAAACGCTGCTTAACGTGTCAGTGCTGGACAGGGATGTTCAAAAGCACGTGCTGAGAGCTCGCGGACAATTGCTGAGAAAGCTGAAGAAGCTTGCTCGCGGCGATGCCGGTTTGGCCAACTTTGTCTTTGCGTCGGCCCTTGGACTACATGGTCTTGCGCGCAGTGGAGCCACAAAGTCAGAAATTCGTCTGGCAGCGAATGAAGCGGGAGCGGCAATCGCTGAACGCATAGCCTGACCCGACATTCGGCATGACTTCATGCAAACGCTTTCGGTTGTACAGGCGAAAAGCTGGCATTCCTTCTGGCTTCACCAGAAGAAAATATAGAATAAATCAAATATATACAGAGACTTTAACGTTCGCAGAAGTGATCTTCTCGGCGCCATTGAAAGCGCCATAAAAGAGGCTGCGAGTTCATTGAACCAGACTTGGAGGTCGCCCAAGGGGCGGCGGCGGTCTAAGATGTATCCGGACCTTGGAACTGACTTCGGTTCCCGGCCGTTCTGACAGGGCGTCGGCGCACGCGGCAACGGAGAATTCCCATGACCTACACGATCAATCGAATCATCTCAGGCATCACGTTTGACGAAGCCGACCTTCGAACCCGCAAGGCGCTGAGTGACCAGGGCTTTGGAGTTCTGACCGAGATCGACGTTCAGGCGACCATGAAGAAGAAGCTCAATGTCGAGATGCCGGCCTACCGCATACTTGGCGCCTGCAACCCGAAGATGGCGTATCAAGCGATCGGTATGGAACCGCGTGTGGGCGCGATGCTGCCTTGCAATGTGATCCTGAGGGGAGTCGAGGGCGGCGTGGAGATCAGTGCGATCGACCCAGTCGCCTCCATGCAGGCCATCGGGAACGCGGATCTTCAGGCTGTGGCGGCTCAGGTTCGGGACCTGCTGGCGAAAGCCGTTGCTGCAATCTGAGCCGGCAGTCTGGGGCGCCGGCCATCGCTTCCGCGAAACCTGCAAAGCACGCCGGACGAAAGCCCGGCCGCCCGAAAGCCATCAGAACGGCCGGCGGAAAAGGGGGGGGGCGCCCGCGCTGACCGAGGGGGCTGTGTCGATGGTTCTGCTCAGCCTCGCCCCGGGATCAGGCTTCCCCTACTTTCGCTCCAGCGCACTCAGGCGCAGGGAATTGGCGATCACGGACACCGAAGAAAGTGCCATCGCGGCGGCTGCAATCATCGGAGAGAGCAGGGTACCAGTGAGGGGATAGAGGACGCCGGCAGCGATGGGTATGCCCGCAGCATTGTAGGCAAAAGCAAAAAACAGGTTCTGGCGGATGTTCCGCATGGTCGCCCGTGAGATATTCCGGGCCCGTACAATACCATCAAGGTCGCCCCTGAGCAGGGTGACGCCCGCGCTTTCGATGGCGACGTCTGTGCCGGTGCCCATCGCGACACCAACATCGGCGGCTGCCAGGGCGGGTGCGTCATTGACGCCGTCTCCCGCCATGGCAACGACCCGGCCTTCGGCCATCAGGCGCTTCACGATCTCGGCCTTCTGGGCAGGCAAGACTTCGGCTTCGACAGCATCGATGCTGAGCACGCGCGCGATGGCGTCCGCGGTTGTGCGATTGTCGCCGGTCGCCATGACGATATGGATGCCTGCATTCCGAAGAGCTTTCAGCGCGTTCGGCGTCGATGCCTTCACCGGGTCGGCAATGGCGAGCACCGCAAGGGCGACGCCATCGACGGCCAGATAGATGGCCGTTGCACCGTCTTTCCGGCGGCGTTCTGCGAGCAGGTTCAGCGCGGCCGTGTCGATGTCGAGTTCGGCCATGAAGCGCTCAGCGCCCAGCGCCACCTTTTGTCCCTCGACGTTGCCCACAACACCTTTTCCGGTGGGAGAGTCGAAATCTGAAGGCTCGGCGAGCGTAAGCTCCTTTGCGCGGGCTGCGGCGACGATCGCGGCGGCCAAGGGATGCTCGCTGCGGCTTTCGAGGCTCGCGGCGATGCGCAGGGCGGCGTTTTCGTCCGCGCCCGGCGTCATGTCGATTCCAACGAGGGCGGGCTTGCCTTCCGTCAGGGTTCCGGTCTTGTCGATGAGCAGGGTGTCTACTTTTTCCAGTCGTTCGAGCGCCTCGGCATTCCGGATCAGCACGCCGGCGCGCGCGCCTGCGCCAACACCGGTCATGATCGACATCGGCGTGGCAAGGCCGAGCGCGCAGGGACAGGCGATGATCAGCACCGAGACGGCCGCTATGAGACCGTAGGAGAAGGCAGGCTCTGGTCCGAACACAAGCCAGCCGAAGAAGGCCGCCACAGCGACGACGATCACGGCCGGAACGAACCAGCCCGACACCTGGTCTGCGAGGCGCTGGATGGGCGCACGGCTGCGCTGTGCGTCGGCCACGAGACGGACGATCTGGGAGAGCATGGTCTCGCTGCCGACACGCTGCGCTTCGACAATGAGACCGCCGGTCTGGTTGACCGTTGCGCCAATCACCCGGTCATTGACCGATTTGGTCACGGGCATGGATTCGCCTGTGATCATGGATTCGTCGACGGAGGAGCGTCCCTCAAGGACGACGCCGTCTGCCGGTATTTTTTCCCCCGGCCGCACGCGCAGGCGGTCACCGGCGACGATTACCTCAAGCGACACATCTTCCTCGCGCCCGTCTGCATGGATGCGCCGGGCGGTTTTCGGTGCAAGATCAAGCAGGGCCCGGATGGCACTCCCCGTCGCTTCGCGCGCCTGGAGTTCGAGTACCTGGCCAAGCAGCACCAGCGTGATGATCACGGCAGAGGCCTCGAAATAGACCGGCACGGTGCCACGAACGGAGCGCAGTTCGGCCGGGAAGATGCCCGGCGCAATTGCGGCGACCATGCTGTAGCTCCAGGCCGCGCCGGTACCAAGCGCAATCAGCGAAAACATATTGAGGCTGCGATTTGCCACCGATGCAGCTGCCCGCGCAAAAAACGGCCAGCCCGCCCACAGCACCACCGGCGTCGCCAGTGCCATCTGGATCCAGGGATTGATCGTGGGCGGAATAAACCGGTCAACTTCGAAGAAATGGCCGCCCATTTCGATGACAAGCAAAGGCAAAGACAGTACCAGACCGAACAGAAAGCGGCGCTTCATGTCGCGTAGCTCGGGGTTGGGGCCGTCGCCCGCGCTCGGCGTCATCGGCTCCAGCGCCATGCCGCAGATCGGGCAGGCGCCCGGTCCGTCCCGCACGATCTCCGGATGCATGGGGCAGGTCCACTGACTTCCCGGAGCTGCCGTCTTCGGAGAGGACGCGCCGGCATGATCGTGGCAGCCGGCCCCGTGGCCCGAGTGGTCATGCGTATCCGCGTCATGGGCAGTGGCGGCATTCATGTAGGCAGCGGGATTTGCCTCGAACTTTGTCTTGCAATCCGCACTGCAAAAGAGGACTTCGCCGCCTTCGTGCATGAGGCGGTGCGGAGTGTCTGCCTTCGGGGTCATGCCGCAGACGGGATCGCGTTTCGCTGACTGATCCGCTGTTGTCTTGGCTTCGGTAGAGGACATGCCGTGCTCCTGCGTACTTTGGATTTGGCCTTTGTGTATACCCCTATACCGTATCGGTCAATTACCCTGTAGGGGTATGTGGTCTCTGGCGACGATCGGCCGTATCTTATTGTCGGAACGCCTGATGATAACGCCCGGAATGCTTTTTGGTTTCACTCACAGGAGTCATGGGCCGGTCCGGTGCAAGGCTTGCCGGCGATGGTTCAGAACCACAGCCTGATGCCCGTGACGAAGGAGAGCGTTTCGGTATCCTCGCTCCGGGCGCGGGCATAGTCTGCCGTATCGCCGGTTGAGGCTTTCCAGTTGACCCCGATATAGGGGGCAAACTGACGATCGGCCTCATAGCGCAGGCGCAGGCCAACTTCCGCTGTCGAGAGCCCGGCGCCGGTTTCGAGTTCGGGCACGTCCTCTGCCGCGAAGTTCAGCTCCGTGCGCGGCTGCAGGATGAGGCGCTGCGTGAACCGGAACTCATACTGGGCCTCGACGCGGGCGGAGAGATCGCCTTCCTCGCTGAGAAACACGGCCCCGCCGACTTCGAACCAGTAGGGGGCGAGCCCTTGAACGCCGAGAACAGCATATGTGCGCGACGGGCCCGGTTCGAAATCATGGCGCAGGCCGGCCTGGACATCGAAATACCGTGTGACCGGACGCGACCAGAGCGCCTGGACTTCGGCTTCTTCAAACGTGCCGGCATCAAGATCGTAGTCGATCATGGATTTAATCCAGAGCCGGCTTTCATCCGTCCCCCACCAGCCCTGGCCTTCCAGGAGAAGAGCGGGCGAGCCATCGCCCGACTGGTACTCGAACCGGTCGGCAAGGACGAACAGCGTCGCAGCGCCGCCATGAGCTTTTTTCAGGGCGTCCTGAGACGCCTTGAAGTCGTCCTCGTCCCAATAGACCTCTGCCTGTGAACCCGGGACAGGCGCTACCTGGGCAAAGGCGGGAGCCTGCGCCAATGGGGCGAGCACGAGGCTCACCGCGAAGAAACGTGCGCTTTTCATCAGCGGTGTCCTTCGTGTTGCATGTCCGGCATCCGGACTTCAGGCTGCGGGTTTTCGTCCGAAGGCGGAGCAACAGACGCTGCGCTGAGTGGCAGGACCGAGACGACCTGCATCATACCGGCGTGCATGTGGAAGAAGAGATGGCAGTGAAAGGCCCAGTCGCCAACATGGTCCGCCGTGACATCAAAAGACAGGCGCTCGGCAGGCTTGACGATCACCGTATGCTTGCGCGGTTTGTGATCGGTATCGCCGACTACAAGATCGAAGAACATGCCATGCAGGTGGATGGGGTGCGACATCATCGTGTCGTTGACGAGCGTCACGCGCAGGCGTTCGCCTTCATGGAAGATGATCGGCTCCTTCACCTCGCTGAGCTTCATCCCGTCGAAGGACCACATGTAGCGTTCCATGTTGCCGGTAAGGTGGATCTCCATTTCGCGGCCCGGCGCCCGCGTGTCGGGGTTCGGCGTCAGGCTGCGCAGTTGCGAATATCTGAGCGCCCTGTGCGGGACTGATTCGAGCCCGAGGCCCGGTTCATCGATCCGGCTCAACTGCACCATCGAGACGTTGTCGACACCCACGCCCATCCGGTGGTCATGGGTTTGCGGGACCGGATCGGACATGGTCGTCGCGCCATGATCCATCCCGGCCATCGAGCCGTGGTCAATCGATGACATGTCCATGCCCATGTCGCGGTGCGTCAGCACGGGCGGTTCACGGAGCAAGGGGGCGGTTGCGACGAGGCCTGCTTCGGGCGCCAAAGTTGCGATAACCTGGCCGGAGCGATCAATGGATTCTGCAACCAGCGCGAAGGCCCGGGCGCGCGGCGGCGTGACGACGACATCATAGGTCTCCGCAACACCGATCTGGAACTCGTCGGTCTCGACCGGTTGCACATGCAGCCCGTCGGCCGCAACCACCGTCATCGGCAATCCGGGGATCCGGAAATTGAATATCGTCATCGCGGATGCGTTGATGATCCGCAGGCGGATACGTTCACCTGAATTGAAGAGTGCGGTCCAGTTATCTTCCGTCGCATGACCGTTGATCAGGTAAGTGTAGACCGAGGCTGTGACGTCCGAGATGTCGGTAGGCGACATGCGCATCGCGCCCCAGGAGGCGCGGTCGGCAAGGGTTGCTTCGAGCCCGTTTTCGCGCGCGTCCTTCAGGAAGTCGCCTGCGGTGCGCTGCTGAAAGTTATAGACGGCCGAATCCTTCTTGAGCCGGGCAAACACCGTGTGCGGATGTTCGAAACTCCAGTCCGACAGGACGAGGACATATTCGCGGTCTGCCAGGACGGGGTCAGTACCGGCGGGGTCTATGATCAGCGGGCCGTAATGGCCCAGCTGTTCCTGGAGGCCGGAATGGGAGTGATACCAGTAGGTGCCGCTCTGCGGAACCGCGAACTCGTAGGTGAAGGACGACTTCGGTTTGATGCCGGGGAAGGACAGCCCGGGCACGCCATCCATGTGATAGGGCACAAGAAGGCCGTGCCAGTGGATGGATGTGTCCTCGTCGAGCGTGTTGTTGACCTTGAGGGTCACTGTTTCGCCTTCGCGGAACCGGATGAGCGGCCCCGGCAGGGTTCCATTGACCGTGATGGCATGGCCGGATCGTCCGCCGATCTCAACGGCGCTGTGGCCTATAGTGAGATCAAAGGCATTTCCGGAGACTTCGAAGATCCCCTTGTTGCCGGCGCTTGCGCTGCGCGCCCAGGCCGGGAGAAGCGCGCCGGATGCGGCGACGAGACCGCCGGCGGCCGCCGTGCGGAGCAGATTGCGTCGTGTGAGCATGGGTTTGGACCTTGTGCAGGGAAGGCCCGCCGCGCGCGCCTGAAGCGCCCCGCGCGGCGGGCGATTGGATCAGTGCTGGCTATGGTCCTGCGCGGGGGCGGGCTCTTCGGGCGCGCCGGAGGATTTCTTCATCATGGGGCATTGATCCTTGCAGCTCATAGCCTCGGCATCCGCCGGCTTCATGTCACCGGGCTTCATGCCGCCCATGTTGCCGTGGTCCATACCCTTCATGGCGGTGTGGTCCATACCCGGCATCGCGTCGTGGCTCATCCCGTCCATTTTGCAGGACTTGCCGCCGCTTTCGGCGAGCGCCACGGCCGTTTCGTGCATCTTGCCCATGCAGGCGTCGTGCAGGCCTTCCGAAACATCGAGCGCGCACATGGCCTCGATCCGGTAGGATTTGGACTCTGTGTCCTCAGACAGCAGGAAGTGGACCCGGTCACCGGCTGCGAAGGCCGAAAGGTCGATAGTTTTGGCGGCCTTGAAGTCCATCGTCATCGCTTCCCAGCCGAGTGCGGCGATGGGGGCGTGATCGATGGTGGCCTTCGAGGCCTTGACGTTGAGGGCCGAAATCGAGCCTTCGCCCATCGGCAGGCCGCAATGGTCTGAGTGCTGCATCGAAGCGGCGGCGGGCTCGCTTTCAAGGGCGAAGGCAGGCGCGGCCGCAAACACAATGGCAGCCGCGAGGATTGAGTGTGAAAGTTTCATTGGGAGATCGTCCTGTGATTGATCGGTCGGAGCGCGGGCGCAAATGCGCATGCGCGTCGGATTGATGAAACAAGCTGCGCCGCCCGGAGGCGGGCGCAGCGATCATCACGGGATCAATTCTGCAGGCGGACTTTCAGTGTAACGAGAGATGATCGAGGCGGCGGCGGGCCTGTGGGCGGTTCGATACGCAAGTCAGCGAGTCTGAACAGGCTGCCATAGGTCGCCTCCGGCGGTGGCGGGAGGATTGCGAAGTCTGCCGGAAACGGGGTGACCGCCTTCGTCGAGGCGTCAGCTGGCAAGGCAGCTGTCACACAGTGCGTACAGTCGTGGCCGGAATCTTCGGGTCCCTCATTGCTATGAGCAACCAGCGGCTCTTGCTCGGCCGCCGGATGATGGCTGTGGCCTGAAGGGGCAGATACGGTAATGTCCGGTCCGGTCATCGCACCGGCGACCGCCGCGCAGGCGCAAGCCGCATTCCCCACGCCCAACACGAGCAGGGTAAGGGCAACAACCGCGCGGCGAAGCGAATCGATCATGGAGCGTTGACCAAATGAGAACTCGATACTATCTATACCCCGTAGAGGTATTTGTCAAATGCATCAGTCTCCCCCTAAATCCGTTGTAACCCGGCTGAAAAGAATAGAAGGCCAGGTGCGAGGTGTCTCCGGTATGGTCGAAGACGGCCGGTATTGCATTGATATCCTCACACAGATCCAGGCAATCAAGGCCGCGCTCGGAAAAGTCGAAGACGAGCTCTTGAAGAACCACGCCGCGCACTGTGTCGAAGAAGCGATCCAGGACGGTGACGCGAAGAGCCAGCGGCAGAAATTTTCCGAGCTTGTGGATCTGTTCGGGAAGTACCGGGGCTGAGTTTCGCGGTACCCGGAGTTGCTGACCTGAAAAAATTCAGGGCGGCTCCCAGTGTCTGCGCACGCGTTGCAAACACCGGTATATTCAACTGGCCGCGATGTTTTCCGGTGTGCCCCGCCGCGCCCGGAGAAAAACAACAGTCTGCTGCAACAGGAATTGGTGTCTCAGAATATGTGCCGCTTCGAGGTTTGCGAAGGGGTTTCAAGAATACCCGCCAGGCAGTGTGTCCTCGCCACCTGGGGGATATGTCGGTAGGCGGATCGAGATCGATAATCCGGATACCTCGGACCGGGCCTGGTTGCGGCATTTTCCGGTTAAGGGATTTTTCCGCTTCCAAACGCGGGTGACCTGAAGCGGAATGCGAGTTGTCGGTGTTGCCGGGTCCTTGCTTCCGGGCACAAAGCAGGCAGGTTCGCATGCAGTACAATCCGTAGACGGAGCGAAAGGCGAGGTTTCCGGTGGGCGTAATCTGGCTCGGATACACATCTGATAACATCAGTATAAAGACAATAAAGTTGTCGAAAATGCCGGTTATTGCTATGGAAATCCGGTTGTTGCGCGCCAATGGCTTCGTGTTTCTTTCCGATCAGGGAAGCGGTTGGTGGCCGTTCTGAGCCACTTGCGCATTTCCAAAAGCGAAGATATGCGATCAGGTTCTTGGATGAATCACCCGCAGCAATGTAACCAAAAGCAGTCGAAAACCCCGGTGTTTGGCTGCTTTTTGCAATCACAGACTTGAAAAAGGATACCAACATGGCCGTAAAACCGAAAACTGCAACCAAGGCCCCGGCGGCGAAAGCTCCCGTTAAGAAGGTGCTTACCAAGGCAAAGGCTCCGCTGAAAGTCGCCGCGAAGTCCACGGTTAAAGCCGCTGCGAAGCCTGCCGCGAAAGCGCCGGCGAAAAAGGTGCAGCCTGACGTACTCACCCTGAAGCATCTGGCGGCGGAGCTCTCCGAAGCGCACGAGATGCCGAAAAAGCAGGCTGAACTCGTGGTCAGCGACTTCATCGACCGCATGGGCGGCTACCTGAAAAAAGGCAAGAAGCTGCGGATCTCCGGCCTCGGCATTCTCCAGGTTCGCCAGCGTCCTGCGCGCAAGGGCCGCAATCCGGCGACCGGCGAAGCGATCAAGATCAAGGCTTCGAAGAAAGTGGCTTTCCGTCCGTCGAAGGATCTCAAGGACCGCGTCCTTTAGGATCTGACTGACGCCCGATTTGAAACGCCCGGCTGGAAATCTTCAGCCGGGCGTTTTTGTCTGGAGGGGACTGCTGGTGCGCAAGTTGTGCCCGCAAGATTACCATTTGGTCCGAAACCGATCTGTATCAGGTCTGCCCGGCCCCGACCGGTCTAGGGTGACGACGGGTTAGCGATCATTCGCAAACTACCCTGTGCCAGCGGCGCCCGTTCCGGCGTTCAGGCACACGAACAGGAGTACGACCATGAAAGACAACATCAAGCCCAGCGACAGCAAAAGCGCGTCCACCACTCTGCCTGCAGAGAATTCTGGAACAGCAGACAAACAGGCCGGCGTGATCAGCAGGATGCAGTCTGTGAAGTCCGCATGGGACAAGGCGCCGGAAGGCGCCAAGAAGGCTGACGCCCTCAGGCACTACCAGTCGGCTGAAAAGTCCCAGAAATCCGGCAATGATGCCGAGGCTCTGCGCGAACTGGACGAAGCGACGCGGGCGCTCACCTAGACTGCGGCGAGATTGCGAATATCCCGCCGGTTGCTCTTCGCTCGGCGAGATGATCGTTGATCGCCGTCAGACTGGCTGTCCGGACGGCCAAGACTGGCAAAGACGGACAGAAAAATTGAGCCCCTGAAGACGGCGCCCTGGTTCCCCCGCCAGCGGTGCCGTTTTCGTCAACAGTCCAATGAACCAGGATGTTGCAGATACGCGCCATCGAACTGCGCCAGGACAACAAGCTTGTCCCGGTCGAGAAGATTGAGCCAGCCGCGGTGGTGGCTGGCAAGGCGCGAGAGTCTCAGTTCGCGAAGCACACGGTTTACGTGCACAGGCGTCAGGCCCAGTGCATCCGCGATCAGGTACTGCGTCATGGGGCAGGGAAAGCCGGTGTCGGTGCCCAGGCCGGCCAGCTTCAGGCGCGTTGCAAGTTCGAGTATCAGATGCGCTGTGCGCTCGATCGCGGTGCGACGGCCGAGGTCCGTCAGGCGCGTGGACGTCACCGCGCTCTCGCTGGCAACGAGCCAAAGCAGAAAGGCGGCCAACTCCGGATCCGGCCCGGTCGCTCCGCCAACTATGTCAAAGCTGACCTCATAGACTTCTACCCTTGTGATTGCGGTGACATCCTGCATGGCAAATGGCAGGATCAGTCCCTGAAGGTTTGCAATATCCCCCGGAATCTGGATGTCGATGATCTGGCGGCTGCCGCTACGCAGTGTACAGCTGGAATAGGTCCATCCTTGATCGAGGATGAAAGCGCGTCCACCGCGCTCTCCCTGGTTCACGATCTGCGCGCCGGGCTTGAACACGCGCTTCGTCTTCCTGAGCCAATTCACAAGCCGTGGCTGCCGGCCCGAGATCCGGGCATAACGCGCTGTCTTGAGTTCCACCGGGCTGATTGCCGGTGCGGACGCGCGCCGTGATGGGATTGGCCGCGTGCATCCAACATCCACCGCGCTCGCGTCCCTGCCAGAGCCGACAGATCGGAGCGGGATATAGCTGTCGCTGGTTTCTGCCATGGTGCTCTGCCTGTCTGGCTTGTGTCTCGCGGGTCAGGTGTGGATCCTTGAACAGATCCTGGGAGGCACTGTGCCTCGGCGTGATCGCAGCCAGCCCGGGCGGTTGAGGGCGCGGGCTGGCTGCAAAGAAGGAACTCAGCGCCAAGCGCTGCGGCGTTACTGATCCAGAATGGTCACTTCGACGCGGCGGTTGATGGCCCGGCCTGCCGCTGTGTCATTTGACGAAAGCGGCACGCTCTCACCGAGACCGACGCTGTTGATCCGGCCTGCATCCACGCCGGTCGAGATCAGATAGGCTCCGACCGAACTGGCCCGGCGCGCGGAGAGATCCTGATTGTAGGCTTCGGCGCCCTGCGAGTCTGTGTGCCCCGCGATCTGTATGCGGGCCTCCGGCTGCTTTGCGAGGAACGATGCCAGCGGCGCAAGGCGTCCTTGCGCGCCGCTTGTCAGAACAGCCGATCCCGAAGCAAACTGCAGATCGCGCAGGATGAGCGTGACACCGAGGTCCGTCTTGGTTTGTTCGTAGTCTGCAAGTTCGGCGGCGAGGGCGGCGGCGCGCACTTCTGCGGCGAGCCTTGCGGCCTCGGACTTGGCGCTGTCGGCGACGGCGCCGGCTGCGATCACCTCGGACCTGTCTGCACGGCCCTCGGCGACGGCTGCGGCCGCTTCAGCGGCTGCGACTTCCTGCTTGCGAGCCTGGGAGACGACCTCAGCCCGTTCGGTGTTGAGGGCTGCGATCCTTGCATTGGCGTCGCGTTGGCGTCCGCGCGTGTCGGCCAAGGCAACATACCCTTCACCCATCCGTATCGTATGGATGTATTCGTCATCCTTGCCGCGCAGGTAATTTTCCCGCGCTGCGGCCAGAGCCGCATCAGCTTTCTCGATGGCGGACCGGCCCGACTCCATGGTTGCCGGATCAGCCTTGGCTTTCTGCAGTGAGGCTTCGGCGGCCAGCAATCTCGGGCTCGGATCGGGTGTGGACGTGCACGCGCCGAGAACCAGTGCAAATGCAGCGAGACCGGCAGATGTCTTGAGTGCGTTTTTCATGGTCATGTCTTTCTAGGAGTTGAGTTCGCGGCGAAGCGTTGCGATGCCGGTCTCGATTTCGGTTACAGTGCGCTCGAGCCCGCGAAGCTTGATTTTCTCCTGAACGATATCCGCCTGAAGCGAGGCTTCGGCAGAGCGCCAGATGGACTCTTCGTCCTTGTTCTTCTCTTCGGCAGTGCGCGCCTCGCTCAGCCGGAGTTGTGCTTCCTGGAAGTTGGCCGGCGCTGCAGATGAGGCATCGGCCGTGTTCAGTGCGCTGATCTGGGCTTCAACGCGGATCAGATTGTCACGGGCGTCATCGGCGAAAGCAGCGGGCGCGGCGAGCAGCCACGCACTCGTCAGTGCCGCAAGAAAAATCTTGGTCATGGGAATTCTCCTTCGGCCGCTCCGGAAAAGGCAGCGGCGTCTTTCCCCAAAACGTCCGTCGGTCGATTGGGTTCCCCGCCTGCCGCCGGATTTGCGGCGGGCGCTCGTCTCAGGGAATCCCGAAGCTAACCCGGATCAGTATTTTCTGTAGAGTTTGCCCGGTTGCAACGAAGCCATCTCTCGCTGACCGCTTTCCGCTTTTTGAGCGAGTTGTCCGAGGGTCAAACACCAGTATGAAAGCGATCACACCCATGTTTGCACTCGAATATTCGGTGAAGACCAGCAGGCCCTGGCCGGCCCGTCCGCAAGTTTCGGCGCGTGCCCCTCCGGTTTCCCCGTCGAAAGCCCGGACACGACCGCATGATGTCCACCTGCAGGTTCCGGGCAAGCCCAGAGATCCGGTTGCGGAGCAGTTCGGGGTTGATCTCATTCAAGCGATGACCCAGTTGCGCCGCTATGCGCTGTGGCTTTCGAAGAATGCGAGCCTGGCGGATGATCTCATGCAGGATGCCGTGTTGAATGCATGGTACGCGCAGGACCGGTTTGAGCGGGGAACCAATCTCAAGGCCTGGTGCCGGACGATCTTGCGGAACGTGCATGTTTCATACTTGAGGCGCAGTTGGCGGATGCTTCCGCTTGCCGAGGAGACGATGGCTGCGCTTCCGGCAGATGGCGGCGATTTCAGTGTCGCGCTGGACCTGCTGGCCGTGCGCAACGGCATCACCCTGCTGCCGTTGGAGCAGCGCGAAGCTCTGTTGCTGGTTGGGGTAGGGGGCATGAGCTACATGCAGGCGGCCAGTATTTCCGGCTGTGCGGTTGGAACGGTGAAAAGCCGGGTGTCGCGCGCCCGGGCGCGGCTTGCCGTCCTGATGTCCGAGAACCTGGCCGGATACAATTCCGATACAGGCTTGCGCGCCGGAGATGCGATGAATGACCTGATGCAACAGGTCGCCAGCATCAAACGGAAATCAGAGATTGCCTCCCGCTGCCAGGGGCCTTCCCGGCCTGCAAAAACCGTAGATTCCGAGGCTGCGCCGGGCAGAACGGCGATGTTATCGACAAGATGACCGGCAGACCATTTCGTCTCCGGCACACAATCCTCCCGGAGAAAAGAACATGGCAACTGAAACACTCACAGATTCCGTCGCGAAGGCAGGCAAGAACGCAGGGTCTGCGGTCGCCGATACCTTTCACGATACCGGTGTTGCCGTTCGCAAGACCGCCAACGGACTGAATACGCTGGCCGACGCCGTCGCCTCTGATACCAAGGATGGTGTTCGTCAGCTTACGCACGTTGTCGGGAACGAGTCCTCCAAGGTGATCGGCTTCGTGCGCGAGTCGATCCGGGAGCGCCCGAACCTGACCGTCGGCATTGCCGCCGGACTTGGCATCCTCATCGGGGTCATGCTTTCGGCGCGCCGCTGAGCATGCTTGATCTTGTGATCCGCAATTCTGGATCCGTCCTGGGGCGAGCGGTCTTCGCGTTCTCCCTTGCTGCGATCTCGGTGCTCAGTCTCGTCTGGCTGAGCATCGCCGTGGCGGGCTGGTACGCTTCTCTGGTGTCGCCTGCACTCGCGGCGGCGCTGACAGGTGTGACGTTTGCGGGCATCGCAGGTCTCGTCTATCTCGGCGACCGCGTGTTTCGGAGTTCTGCGGACAGCAAGCCCAAGGATACGGCCGCCAGCCCCAGGAAGACCGAAGACTTGATTTCCCGGGCAACAATCATTGCGGAAAGAATGGCGCCGGATTCGCCGGTGGTCGCCGTCATCGTCGCCCTTCTCGCGGGCATTGCCTCGGTAAGTTTGCCGGCCGCAATGAGCCCTGTTCTCAACAAGATCCTCGACGATGTCGAAAAATCCCAGGACGGGCGGATCCACAACTGACAGGTTTGGAAACCAGGCATGGGAACGCGGTTGATTCAGGGGCAAGCGGTACTGCGTGAGGGTCGCATGGCGCTTCGGCGCTGGCCGGCGCACCTGGCCGCGACCATCGAAGTCGTGAACGGTGATGACGCTGCAGAGGCCCACAGCTACGATATTCTGATCGACTACCTGTTGGGCAACAACGCTTCGCAGCAGCCGGTTGCGCTCCGCGCGCCGGTCGAGCAATCCCAGGACGATGAATGGCAGCTCACGGAGAAAGCCGCACCCGGCGACGCCGTCCCGGCCTCGATCCGGTTTGATTTTCCGGCGGGTGCCTCGATCGGACACTTTCCTCAGCCGACGGATCCCCGCATGCATCTGCGAACGGTTGCGCCGAGCTGTTCGGCGACGATCTGGTTTGCCGGCGCGCGGTCGGAGGACCGGATCGCGCAACACGCTGACCTGCTTCGAGACTTCGTCGCCTTCAAGGGACTATCGGTGATCGCTTCAATCAATGGACCAGACGTCCAGACACAACAGTGCGGACCGTTCGGCGCCTGGACCCGGCTTTCGGTGCCTGTTTCCGACTGGCGGGCCAGCGAACAGCTGGCCGTGCGCCGCCCGGCTTTCCGCAAGCTGGTATCGCCGAAAGTCCGCGCTCCTATGATGCCCTGACGACAAGTCGGACGAGCGCCGGCAGCGATTTGCACCCCGACTTCTGCATGACCGCCGCCCGGTGGCTCTCCACCGTCCTCTGGCTTATCCCGAGATCCGCAGCGATGTTCTTGTTGGGCTCGCCGGTCAGGACGAGGTCAAGAACTTCACGCTCCCGGGGGGTCAACTTTGCCAGCTTTTCAATCGCTTCGGCCCGGCTCAGTTGCTCGGCCGCTGCGTCGCGGCCGACAGCGAGCGCCTGGTCAATCGCGGCGCGCAAGCTGACCGCATCAATCGGCTTTTCGATGAAGTTGAGTGCGCCGGCCTTCATCGCCTGAACCGCCAAGTTAACATCGCTGTTACCGGTGATCATGATGGCCGAGATGGCCGTACCTGTCTTCGGAAGCGCATCCAGAACATCAAAGCCGCTGAGCCCGCCTAAATAGGCATCAATCAGCACACAGACGGGCTTGTTGTGCGATGTATACAAGGGAAGGTCTGCCAGGAAGGCTTCGCCGGATGGATAGGAGATGGCGCGAAGGCCGTCCTGTTGAAGAAGTTGCGTGAGGGTGTTGCAGAAGTACAGGTCGTCATCGACAACAATGACTTGTGGATTCTCGGCTGCAGAGCCGTTCGACAAATGCGGCGCGCCCGCAGGCGCCTTCGCCAGCTGGAGCAGCCGTTCGATCTCGTTCTCGAGTGGTTCGCGGCTCACGGGTTTGTTCAGTTGGCTGAAGCCTTCCTTGGCAATCAGGGTACGCGTGGCGGCAGAAATGTCCCCCGTCAGAATGATGACCGGCAAGGACGCATTTGTGTGTTGCCTCAATAGCCGGCCGAGTTCGATTCCGGTGTGTCCCCCCGTGAGGTTGTAGTCCGCGATCAGCAGATCCGGATAGGCGGCCGGATCACTTGCGCTTGCCGCAGCCGCTTCCAGCGTGGCAGCGGTTGTGACTGTGTGGCCCGACTGCGTGAGCAGCATGTCGAGCAGCTGACGCACATCGCTCTCATCTTCGGTGACCAGGACTTTTGCCGTCAGGTTGGGTCTGACTTCCTTTCCCCGATCCGCCGAGGCCGGCACGGCTGAATCGCCTGGGGTCTGGATGGCTGTGGCAAGATCAATTTCGATCGAGAACATCGAACCGCTTCCCGGCGACGACCGCACATGAATGCGGTGACCGAGCAGGTCTGCGAGGCGCTGGACGATCGACAGGCCAAGACCCAGGCCTTCGGTTGCGACCCGGGCTCCGCTGCTCACCTTGTGGTACTCGCCGAAGACTTTCGGCAGGTCAGTCTCCGAGATGCCGATACCCGTGTCCCATATCTCGATCCGGAGCTTGTTCCTGGCGCGCCGGCAGCCGATCAGAATACGGCCGCTGTCGGTGTAGCGAATGGCGTTGCTGAGCAGATTGCGCATCATCTGCTCCAGCAACCGGCGATCCGTTCGGATCACCGCGCTGCAGGGCGCCATTCTGAGCCCGAGGGACTTTGCCTCGGCATGGTAGACAAACTCCGTATAGAGACCGGACATGATCACGGAAACCGGAACGTCCTCGAACTGGTAGGAGATCACACCCGCTTCGATCTGGTTGATGTCGAGCATCGTATTCAGCATGCCGGACATCGCGTTGATGGCCTGCTCCATCTGCTTGATGAGCTGCACAGCGCTGGCGTGATACGCTTCGCGCGCCAACAGGTCGTGAACCAGCGTCAGCGTCTGAAGCGGCTGGCGAAGATCGTGGCTGGCCGAGGCGAGGAAGCGGGTCTTGGTGATCACCGCATGTTCAGCCTGCCGGATGGCGGATTTGAGCGATTCGGTCGCGCGGTGCTGTTCCTGCACGTCGATATAGGTGATCACGACGCCTTCGACTTCGTTGGTATGGGTCCGGTACGGCAAAATCCGCCGGAGGAACCACAAGCCGTCCGGGGTCTCGATTTCGCGCTCGATGGGGTCCTTGGATTCCAGAACCATTTCGGCGTCGTGCAGGAGGTACTTGTCCAGCGCCAACGATCTCAGATCCGCGAGCGGCCGGCCCACATCGGTCGCGATAACGCCGAAGACGATCTTGGTTGCGGGCGTGAAAAACCTGATGCGAAGCCTGGAATCCAGAAACAACGTCGCGACATTTGTGCTGTAGAGCACATTGGTCAGATCGTTCGACGTCGTGCGCTGACGCTCCACGGTTTCTTGCAGCTGGCTGTTCAGAACCATCAGTTCTTCGTTGAGGGACTGGAGTTCTTCCTTCGAAGTGACAAGTTCCTCGTTTGTGGACTGATATTCCTCGTTCAGCCGAAGCGACTCGCGGCGTGTCTTGCGTTCGGTTTCCTGCGCCTGCTCCAATCGCCGTCCGATATGCTCCAGCTCCTGGCGCAGACCTGCAATCTCGGTCAGCTGGAGGGACTCGTCTGGAATCGCTGCGTCCGGAACGGGTCCAATGGAAACATCCGGCGTCGGTTGCTTCAGGAAGGTGATCAGCACCAGTTCTTCGGCATCGTCGGGTGCGTAGCGCACTTCCGTGGTGAAGCGCTCTGCCTGTCCGGACAGACGCGTGGTCAAACCCGGAAGCTGGATCAGTTCGCGCTGAGGCCCGACCCCGGCAATGGCATCGCGTAAGGCTGCACGTTGTGAGACGGGCACCATCGGAACGATGTCGAGCGACGCCGTTCCTTCCGGGACCTCCAGAAACTGATCAACATGGCCGAGGAAATGCAGGCAGTTGCGCTGCCGGGTGACGAGCACTGACGCCGGCGTGTAGTGCCGCGCCACCGCGCGACGGCAAACATCGGCAAAGCGGTCGTCCGGGATGGGGTCGAGATCCAGCAGGAATGGCGGCGCGTCCGTGTCACCGGCAATGGATGGCTGACCATCCGGGGAGATTGGAAACGAGCCGCCAAGCCGGCGGTAAACGCGCGCAGTTTTGGAGACGACTTCAAACCGGCGCGTGATGTCACCGGCGGTTTCCGATGTTCCCAGAAGCAGAATGCCGCCCGGCGACAGGGAGAACTGAAAGTGCGACATCATTCTGGCCTGCGCCTCAGGGCCAAGATAGATCATCACATTGCGGCAGGAAACGAGGTCGAGCCGTGCAAAGGGCGGATCGCTCAGCAGGTTCTGCACCGTGAAGACGGCTTGTGCGCGCAGGGTCTCGCGAATCCTGTAACCCCGCTCCTCAGGCACAAAGAACCGGGCCAGCCGTTCCGGGGACACGTCCGCCGAGATCGAGGCCGGATAAAAGCCCCGGCGCGCCGTCTCGATGGCGTCGGTGTCAATATCCGACGCCAGGATCTGGAGACGCAAGTTGCGGCCATCTGCGTCAATGGCTTCACGCAGCAACATGCCCAGAGACCAGACCTCTTCGCCGGAACTGCATCCCGCCACCCAGACACGGAACGGCCGGTCGGCGCTATGGTTGCTGATGAGTTCAGGCAGTACGCTTTCTTCCAGCAAGCTGAAGACTTCCGGGTCCCGGAAGAAGCGGGTGACGTTGATGAGCAGGTCGGCAGCCAGTGCCTCGCACTCCACCGGGCTTGAAGCCAACAGCTTGAGGTAATCTTCAGCATACGGAGCGGCTGCGGACAGGAGCGACATGCGGCGCGTGATGCGCCGGATCAGTGTGCCGGTCTTGTACAGGCTGAAGTCGGTTCCGGTCTGCTCATGCAGGCGTTCGATGATCTTGTTCAGCCAGTCTGGCGGCGTCTCCTGCGGGGGCGCCTCAATCGCGTGGGAGTTTTTACCGGCCCGGCCATTCCATTTCATCAGAGCCGCCGCAATCTGTGCGGCCGGCAGCACGTCATCGACAGCGCCTGTCTCGATGGCACTCTTCGGCATGCCGTCGGCTTCGGAGTCTTTCGGATCCTGTGCGATGACCAGGCCGCCAGCCTGCTTGACCAGCTTCAGCCCTTTGGTTCCGTCGGTTCCCGTTCCCGAAAGAACAACGCACATGGCGTGCGCCTCTCGCTCTTTCGCCAGGCTGGCCAGGAAATAATCGAAGGGGAGCCATGTCAGCCGGCCGGCGGGTTGATGCCTGACGAGCAGTGTGTTTCCTGAAAGCGATACGTCCTGACCCGGCGCGTTGATGTAAACGCAGTCACGCTCGATGCGCATCTGATGATCGATCTGGCGGACCACCATGTCGGTCCGTGCGCCGAGGATGGAGGCCATCAGGCTTTCATGGTCCGGCGACAGGTGCTGGATCAGTACAAACGCCATGCCCGCTTTTTCCGGCACCGCCTGCAGGAACTGCTTGAAGGCCTGAAGCCCGCCCGCAGAGGCGCCGATGCCGACCACCGGAATCGCGTTCCGTTCCTTGGCCGGGCCGGTCTTCGGGGACAGACTGACAGTATTAGCCATGCACTGCGCCTCAAACGCATCAGCGTCGGCTGAACCTTAGCACGGATTTCCCGTTGTGCGGACAGTATCAGGTGTCAGTCCTACTGATCCACATGCGTAGATTCCGAGCCTGCCGATGCTCTGCCGGGCGCCCTAGGCTCGGAAATCGAACATGCGGTATGCCGTAAAGGAGACTGAAGATGACCTTCCTTCGACAAGCCATCCTGGCTGTATTCCTGAGCGGCGCTGCCCTTACGACAGCTTGCACGACGTACGAGCCCACTGCGGCAACAACCCAGAACATTGACGCCATGAGCGTCTCGGCGCTCGACTCGCTGACGCAGAACAATGCTGCTGCGCGTGCGATCGCGGCCAAGTCGCGGGCTGTCCTGGTATTTCCTTCGATTGTAAAAGCCGGCCTCGTCTTTGGCGGCGCATACGGCGAAGGTGAACTTCGCCGCGGATCGAATGTGGTCGGCTATTACAATTCCTTCACCGGCTCTTGGGGCCTTCAGGCCGGGGCGCAATCCTACGGATATGCCGTGTTCCTGATGAACGAGGCGGCCGAAGACTATGTCACCACGTCGGACGGATGGGAAATCGGCGTCGGCCCGACCGTGGTTGTGGTCGATCAGGGCGTCGCCGAGAATATTTCGTCCTCGACCCTTCAGGATGATGCGTACGCCTTCATCTTTGACCAGAAGGGCCTGATGGCCGGCGTCAGCATCGAGGGTACGAAGATCACGAAGGTCAAGTAATCCCGGCACGGGTCTGCAGGGGAATGCGCAGGGGCGATTGCCAGGTTGTGACTGACCCGGCCCAAGGCAATCGCCCAGGTTGCACCCCGTCTCGTACCGAGGGCGTCCCGAACGCTGCCCCTGTCGCACTCCAGACTGAACAGAAGAGGCCTTCAAGATGCTTTGGACCATCGCAGTAATCCTGATTGTACTTTGGGTTCTCGGACTCGTGAGCTCGTACACAATCGGCGGCTTCATCCACGTGCTGATTGTTGTCGCCGTGGTGATCGTGCTGATCCAGGTCATCCAGGGACGACGATAGACCCGGGGCTCTGAAAGAGCGACGACCTCAGCAAGTGTGCCGGGATCGTCGCTCAGTCGACACTCAATTCCCAGCCCGGGCAGTGTGTGGGGTACACCAGCTGGAATGTCCGTTCAGGCTGTTTGCCACTCATCGCGCCTGGAGGGGAGAGGTGCTCGGCAATAGCCTGCACGGACTATTTGAGTGCCTTTAGGGCGGCATCCAGTCTGCGGATACATTCGGCTTCGTCGCCGAGCGACCTTGCGTGCTCAGCGGACAGGTAACGGCGGAGCGACACGGACCGTCTTGCATCGACCGGCGCATGTTCGCATGCGGATCTTACCAGGCGCATCCTGTCATCAAGGTTCGCTGCAGGCAGGTCGTCGAAGAAAAGGTTCATGGGGAGCCCCTTGACCGAATGAGACGATCTTGAAACCCACCATAGTGCAGCCGCAGAGAGCTCCGCCCTGATCTCGATCAACTCAGGATTGTTTTCGCCGCCGAGTAGGGGGAGCTTACAGCCCCGCTGCGGTGGCGGCCCAGAAAGTGATGCCGGCCGCGATGTAGGCCATGGCAAACAGGTAGGCGATGATCACACCCGTCCAGCGCCAGGAATTGGTTTCGCGCTTTGCGACGGCGAGGCTGGCGACACATTGCGGGGCGTAGACGTACCAGGCCAGGAAAGACAAGGCTGTCGGGAGGGACCAGGACGCCTGCAAGGCCGCCGCGAGACCTTGTTCGTCCGTACCCTGAAGTGCATAGACCGTGCCGAGTGCGCCCACAGCCACCTCGCGCGCCGCAAGGCCGGGCACCAGGGCGATCGCAATTTCCAGATTGAACCCGATGGGCCGCAGCACCGGTTCGATCAGTCCGCCGAGCACGCCGGCAAATGATCCGCGAATGCCGTCTGGCGTTTCGGGATAACTCGCCAGGAACCAGAGGACGACCGACACCGTGAAGATCACGCCGCCCGAACGCTTCAGGAAGGCCCAGGCGCGCGAAGACAGGTTGATGAGAAAATCTTTCAGGTCGGGGGCCTTGTAGGTGGGCAGTTCCATCAGGAGAGCCTGGGGCGGACCTTTGGTCAGCGTGCGCTTGAGAACAAAGGCAACCGTCACGGCACTGACGATACCCATCACATAGAGGCCAAACATCACGACCCCCTGCAAGCCGAACGGGCCGACGCGGGTGGGCGGTATGAACGCGGCGATGATCAGCGTGTAGACCGGCAGCCTGGCCGAGCAGGTCATCAGCGGCGCAATCATGATTGTTGTCAGGCGGTCGCGTTCGTTCTCGATGGTGCGCGCCGCCATCATGCCGGGAATGGCGCAGGCAAAACTCGACAGCAGCGGAATGAAGGCGCGCCCGTTAAGGCCGACACGCAGCATCAGTTCGTCCATCAGGAAAGCGGCGCGCGCCATGTAGCCCGAGGCTTCGAGCAGCAGGATGAAGGCGAAGAGGATCACAATCTGGGGAAGGAAAATGACGACGCTGCCGACGCCCGCGATCACGCCGTCGGTCAGCAGGCTTCTCAGCCAGGTGTCAGGCATCGTACTCGACAGCCAGGCACTGAGCGACGAAATGCCGGAGTCGATGGCGTTCATCGGGGCGGCCGCCCAGGCAAACACGGCCTGGAACATGAGAAACAACAATAGCGCCAGGACAACCGGCCCGGCCAGCTTGTGCAGCACGACCCGGTCGATCACACGCGTCATGCGGTTCATGGCCGGTTCGGCGAGGATCACTTCGCGCGCAATCTCGCGGGCTTCGCGCTGGAATTCCCTGATGTCCTTGCCGGACTGGGGCGCCGGCGCCGTCATCCACGTCCCGGAGCCGATCAGTTCGTCCAGGCGCGCCAGCAAGGCCTCCCGGCCGCTGGCGCGGGTGGCGCGCGTTGCGACCACCGGAACGCCCAGCCGGCGTTCCAATGCGCCGATGTCGATCTTCACCCCGTCGCGCTCGGCCAGATCGTACATATTCAGGGCCAGAATCATCGGTTTGCCCAGTGCGCGCACCTGCAGGATGAAATGCAGCTGTGTGCGGATGTCGCCCGAATCGATCACCACCAGCAGGCCGGCCGGCGCGGTCTCGTCCGCGTTGCGCCCCAGGATCGTATCGACCGAGATGCGCTCGTCCAGCGACCGCGAGGACAAGCCGTTGATGCCGGGCAGATCAAGCAGCTCGATCGTGTGATGCTTTGGGGTGGTAAAACGGCCGCTGCGGCGTTCGACGGTCACGCCGGCATAGTTGGCGGTCTTGGCCCGCCCGCCGGTCAGCCCATTGAACAGTGTGGACTTGCCGCAGTTGGGCGCACCCACCAGCGCAAAGCGAAGTGCGGTCACTGATGCACCTCAACCGCGCGCGCTTCATCGCGGCGCATTGCAATGACGCGCCGGTTCAGCCGGACCGCCAGGGGCTGGGCGCCCAATGGGCCGCGGGTCAGCAGTTGCACGTCGTCTCCTTCGCAGAATCCGATTTCGCGCAGCTTCGCGGCGAGTTCCGGCACCAACGCCGATATCGAGACGATACGGGCGCAGCCGCCTTCGGGAAGGTCATCGATACTCATCGCAAAGCTCCAGCCACCGCAAGTTCCGGGCTATCCCGTGGTCGTTGCCCCACGGGCCGCAGGCGTGCCTGTGGATCGGGGTGCAGCGGAGGTCAAGCCAATTGCGAGTGATTTGCAATTAGGACGAATACGGAGTGGCGCCAACGCCCAATTTGCATGAGGACCGAAAAATCGTCCTGCAAAGGTGAGGCCTGCACACAAAGAAAAACCGCCCCGGCGGTTGAGCCGGGGCGGTTTGGTCACTGAATGTCAGGGGTTCAGACGCCGGCGCGCTCGGGGCGGCGGGCGCGGTTGCCCGGTCCACCACGGCGAGACCCGTTGCCCTGGCCGCCCTGGCCGTTGGCGGCGCGCTGGAACGGCCGGCCGCCACCCCCACCGCCATTGCCATTGCCATTGCCGCGCGGTTGGCTGTTGCCTTGCGGACGGCGGCTCTGCTGTTGCGGTTTGCGCGAGCCACGGTCATCGGCTTCCGACTCGCCTGCGGGGCGCGGCGCCAGCTTGTTGCCGATCAGCTTCTCGATGGCGCGCAGGTAATCGCGCTCGTCTTTCGAAACGAACGAGATCGCCACGCCCGATGCGCCGGCGCGCGCGGTGCGGCCGATGCGGTGGACGTATTGCTCGGGCACTTCCGGCAGGTCGAAGTTGATGACGTGCGTGAGGTTGTCGATATGGATGCCGCGCGCGGCGATATCGGTGGCGACGAGCACCGGCACCTTGCCGCCCTTGAAGGCTTCAAGCGCGCGCTCGCGTTGCGACTGGCTCTTGTTGCCGTGGATGGCGACCGAATCGATATGGGAAGCGGCAAGACGGCGGACCACCGCGTCGGCGCCATGCTTCGTCCGGGTAAAGACGAGGACGGTTTTCACTTCCGGCTTGCGGATCGTCTCGACGAGGAGGGCCTGCTTTTCGCCCTGTTCGACGAAGCAGATGCGTTGCTCCACCTTGTCGGCGGTCGCCGAAGGCGGGGCCACGGCAACCTGCGCCGGGTCTTTCAGGAACTGCGCCGCAAGGCCTTCGACGAGTTTCGGCATGGTGGCCGAGAAGAACAGCGTCTGGCGTTTCTGGGGCACGTGTTTCGCGATGGCGCGGAGGGCGTGGATGAAGCCGAGGTCCAGCATCTGGTCGGCTTCGTCGAGCACGAGGACTTCAACGTCCTTCAGGCCAACGGCGCGCTGTTCGATCAGGTCGATCAGGCGGCCCGGCGTTGCGATGAGAACGTGCACGCCGCGCTCGAGCTTGCGGATTTGCGGGCCGATCTTGGCGCCGCCGCAGACCATCGCGATGCGCAGGCCGAGGCCGGCGCCATAGGTTTCGAACGAGGCGGCAATCTGACCGGCCAGTTCGCGCGTCGGAGCAAGCACGAGAACGCGGGCGCCTTTGTGCGGAGCAGGGCCCTGGTTGCGAAACAGCTTGTCGAGGATCGGCGCGGCGAAGGCCAGCGTCTTGCCGGTGCCGGTCTGGGCGAGGCCCATGATGTCGCGGCCGGACATGATCAGCGGGATCGCGCCTGCCTGGATCGGGGTTGGGGTGGAATAGCCGGCAGCGGTCAGCGCAGATTCAACGCGCGGCGCGAGGCCGAAGGATTGGAAAGTTGTCATGTGGTCTTTCAAAAAAATACTTTGCGCCCGGCGCGACACGTCGCGCTGGGGAGCGGGGTTCTAACGACCCGCGTGAAGAAGGGCGCCTGGGGCTAAGTTGGCGTCTGTAAGGAGGGACTCGGACAAGGCGAATGTTTCGCCGCGCCAGCTCACGCTGTCCCTGCAAGGCTGCCGAAGTAGCCCAGACGGGCGCCCTCTGCGCTTTAACCGCCGCAAAGTCAAAGGGTTTTCCGCAGCCCGGCCGCCGGGCGCCGGTTTTTCCGTTAACGGAGCACTGCGGTCCGTCGTCTATTGGCCCGTCTTCCGCGCCGCCTCTTCCAGACCCGTTTCGAGCAGTCTCAGCGCGGCCACACGGGCGCGGTCCCTCGGTTTGCCCAGCAACTCGCTCAAGGTCGGCCCGAACAGGCCAACGCCAATGGCCAGGATCACACTGACGAGGATGGCGTCTTCCAGACGCGCTTCGTCGGCCTTTTCTGCGCCGATTTTCAACCGGATGACGGTCTGCACGGCCTCTCGCACCGTCCGCAGGCGGCGCGATTCGTCTGTCAGTTCCAGCCAGGCCGCCAGCCGCGCCGCGCCTTTGGTCTCGAACGCGTCGAACAGGTTCTGGATGGCGGCCGCCCGTGCGGCGCGCGGATCGTCGGGCACATCCATCGCCATCAGGCCCGAGACCAGCTCGACGATCATCTTCTCCATCAGCGCCGTCTGCACGCCGTCGATGGTGCCGAAATGGTGGAGAACGGTGGCATTGGCGACGCCGGCCTCTTTCGCCACGTCGGCCAGCCGCAGGGATTGAGGCCCCTGACGCACCAGCAGGCGCTCGGCCGCAATCAGGATGTTCTCGCGCGAAGCCTCGGGCGAGCGGCGGATTCGGGAAGACGTGTTTTTGCTTATCGACATTTTTGTCAGTAACTGCTAAATGGCTTCCATACAATTGAGACTATGCGCCCAAACTCACCCATGACAGCAGGATTTGCGCCATGAACAGCTCCCGGACCCCCGAAGATCTCACCATTCTGCCGCGTGATCTGCATTTCGACGTGTCCACCGCGCGCAGCGGTCACTGGCTCGATGGCGATCCGGTCGGCACAGCGGTGATGAACACCCTGTCGCTGACCTTCCCGGATGGCGAGCGCCTCTTCATGGACGCCGTGCGCGCCTACAAGGACCAACTGTCCGGCCGGCTGGAACAGGACGCGAAGGACTTCATCGCGCAGGAAGCCATCCATTCGCGGGAACACCATCTCCTGAACCGCATGATCGACCGGTCGAAATATCCGGTGGAGCGGGTCGAGGCCGAGATCCGCGACAAGATCGCATTTTCCCGCTCGGGCGGCCCGATGCGGATGCTGATGGCGACCATCTGCCTTGAGCATTTCACCGCCATGCTGGCCGACATGTTTGCCGTGCACAACGACATGTTCTCGAAGACCGAGCCTTCGATCAAGGACTTGTGGCGCTGGCATGCGATGGAAGAGACGGAACACAAGGCGGTGGCCTATGATGTCTTTCTTATTGCCGCGAAAGACTGGTCCGGCTTCCAGCGCTGGTTCCGCCGGTCACTGGCGATGCTGCTGATCAGCTACAATTTCACGCGTAACGTTGCAGAATACGCCTCCTGGATGCTGGAAGCGGATGGCTACTCGCCGAAGGCGGCGAAGAAGGCCGTGAAGGAATTCCTCTGGAAACAGCCCGGCTTCTTTGCGCGCGGCTGGCACATCTGGGTCACCTGGTTCAAACCGGGTTTCCATCCGTGGGACCACGACAACCGGCCGCTGATGGCGGAGTGGCAGTCCGAGTTCGATCTCGTCGCGGCGGAATGATCCGGCGACGGACTAAAGATCGATCACCACGCGCCGGTCTTCGAGCGCCGTGATGGCATCCTGTGGCGTGGTGCTGTGAACGAGCGCGTCGCGGAAAGTCTCCGGGATGAATCCCCCGGCGATGATGCGCTCGATCAGTTCGAAGAAGGGTTGCCAGAAGCCATCCTCATCAAGAAAGGCCATCGGCTTCGCATGCAGGCCGAGGCGGGCCCAGGAGAGGATCTCGACCGCCTCTTCCAGCGTACCGATCCCGCCGGGCAACACAATGAAGGCGTCGGCTTCTTCGAACATCATCATTTTTCGGGTGTGCATGTCCTCGACGATCCGGTGCTCCACATCCGTGAAGACCCGTTCCTTTGCGAGCAGGAAGCGCGGCATGATTCCGAGCACTTCGCCGCCCGCATCATTCGCGGAGCGGGCGCAGGCACCCATCAGGCCAACCCCGCCGCCGCCGTAGACAAGGCGGATACTGCGACCAGCCAGTTCACGCCCCAGCGCTTCGGCGAGACGAATGTAGATGGCGTTCACACTGTCGGAGGCACCGCAATAGACGCAGATTGATCCGATGCTTGAGGTTTTCGGTTGGGTCTTGATATCATCCATGGCGAGGGAGTTTACGCAGCGTTGCTGCCTTCGGCCAGATGGTTTCACAGGGGCAGATGCGGTGTGGGTTTCGTTTTGAGGCATTCCACGCCATATGGCGGGGATGAGTTCTTCTGCACACGCCTCTGCGGCACCCGAAAATCACGATCGGATCGACAGCGCGGATGGGGGCCTCTGGGCTTCGATCCTCCGGATCCTCAAGCTGCTCGCGCGGCCCGAACTGGCCAAATGGCGTGTCGTCATGGCGCTCGCGGTCCTGCTGACGCTTGCTGCCTCGGTGCTGGAGGTCGTCTCGCCGCTGATCATGGGGCATGCCATTAACCAGGTCGCGGACAAGGGCCCGGCCGGCGGCTTCGGCGTTGCCGCCCTGTGGCTCACCTACGGTCTTGCGATCCGCTTCCTTGCGGCCGGGCTGCCCCAGATGCGGGACTGGCTGTTCGCCCCGGTCAGCCAGGATGCCCAAAGGGTCGCCAGTGTCGATGCCTTTGGCCATGCCCTCGGCCTGTCGCTGAATTTCCACCAGACCCGCCGCACCGGCGCGCTCAACCGCGTCATCGAGCGCGGCGCCGGCGCGATCGACTACCTGATCCGTTTCCTGGCCTTCAATATCGGCCCGACGCTGATCCGCCTCGTGCTCGCGTCCATTGCGCTGGGCGTCGCCTATGACTACCGCCTCGCCCTGATCGCGGTGGCGACCGTCGCGCTCTATGTGGTCTGCACGGTGATCATCACCGAATGGCGCGTACGCCAGCGCCGCAAGATGAACGAGGCCGACACGCATTTCCGGGCCACCTCGGTCGATATCCTCACGAACTTCGAGACGGTGAAGTCCTTTGCCGCCGAGGCGCGCGAGACCGGCCGCTTCGACCGCGCCATGGCGGACTACAATGTCCACTATGTCGATACCGTGCGCAGCATGTACGTGCTCAACACCGTGCAGGCGCTGGTGATGAACCTGGGCCTGCTCGCCGTGATGGCGCTGTCGGCGCTGAATGTCATCCAGGACCGGATGCAGATCGGTGACCTGACGGCCGTGATGCTGATGCTGCTGTCGCTCTATGCGCCACTGAACATTCTCGGTTGGGCCTGGCGCGAGATCAAACAAGGCGCGGTTGACCTCGAAAAGCTGCACGGCCTGCTCGCCATGTTGCCGGAGGTGCAGGATGCGCCGGATGCCCGGCCGCTTGAAAAGCCGAAGGGCCGTGTGACGTTCGACAACGTGTCCTTCAACCATGAAGGCCGGTCTGTGGGTGTACAGAACATCAGCTTCGACGTGCCGGCCGGCCGCAAGATCGCGTTTGTCGGCACGTCCGGCGCCGGCAAGTCCACGCTGCTGAAACTGCTGTTCCGGTTCTATGACACCGACGAAGGCGATGTGCTGATCGACGGGCAGGATGTCCGCGCGCTGAAGCAATCGTCGCTTCGCGCCGCGCTCGGCCTCGTGCCGCAGGATGTGGTTCTGTTCAACGACACGATCCAGGCGAACATCGCGTACGCGCGCCCCGGTGCCACGCAGGAAGAAATCCGTGATGCGGCCCGCCGGGCGCAACTGCTCGACTTCATCGAAAGCCAGCCGGAGGGCTGGAACACCCGCGTCGGTGAACGCGGCCTGAAGCTCTCGGGCGGGGAAAAGCAGCGCGTCGGCATCGCCCGCGTCGTGCTGGCCGATCCCGCGATCCTCGTGCTGGACGAAGCGACCAGCGCACTGGACAGCGCCACCGAAGCGGCCGTGCAGGACGCGCTGGAGCAGGCCTCCACGGGCCGCACGACGCTGATGGTGGCGCACCGCCTGTCCACGGTGATTTCGGCCGACGAGATCATCGTTCTCGAAGCGGGACGTATCATCGAGCGCGGTAACCATGCCGCGCTGCTGGCCAAAGGCGGCAAATATGCTGATATGTGGCAACGTCAGGCCCGTAGCACGGAAGCTGCATTGGCCGTTGGCTGAACCCCGAGGCCGGGAAGGGAGCGAGAGAGATGTCCGACGAATTCGAGCGCCGCCCCATGCCGTGGCTGAATATCATGCTCGACTGGGAAGGCGTGGCCGCTGCGGCGGGCGCGTTCCTCGCGGCGCTTCTGCTGGGCTGGATCTGGAGTCCGCTGTTCTGGATCGGCTTTGCGGCGATGCTGGTCGCGCTGGCCGCTGGCCGGTGGTCGCGCCGGTCGCCGCCGGATGTCGCGGACGGTGTGGTTGCGCCGTGTGACGGCGTGGTCGTTTCGATCGAGCGCAGCGAACCTCCGACGGCGCTTCGGATGTCGTCAAACGATCTGGTGCGCGTGCGGATATCGTCGTCGCCGTCTTCGGCCAACAAGCTCTACACGCCCATCGCGGGCGGCGTGGACCTCATCACCGTGTCGCAGGGCGAGCCCTCCGTGCCGCTGGCGATGCGTCCGGACGATGAAGGCCTGACCCGCGCCTATATCACCTTCGAAAGCGCGGGCGAGCGCGCCGGCGTCGCCCTGGCGACCGGCGGGCTCGGCCCGCGCATTGATCTCGACATCGAAACCGGTGACGTGGTGCGCCTGGGCCGGGCGTTCGGCACGCGCCGCCTCGGTGGTTGGTGCGACCTTTACCTGCCGGCCGGCCTCAGTGTGCTCGTCTGGCCGGGGCAATCCCTGATCGGCGGCGAAACCGTGATCGGCCGCATGCGCTCCGCCGCCGGCGATGAAGATGTCATGGACGCCGAAGAAACAGTTGCGCCTGAACCGGTGCGTGCAACCGTGGCGGCTACCGCCGCCGAAGCCGCCGTTGAGGAAGAAGACTTCTTCGATGATTATCCCGAGCCGGGTGAGGTCGAAGCGCCGGAAGACCCCGCCGCGATCTTCGCCCGCCTGCGCGAAGCGGCCCGCAAGCACGGCGAGAGTGATTGACGCGGGTTGAGGGGGGGGCTTTGACCCTCACCTCCCACAATCTTCTTGCCTGGCCTGACACTCCGAGCCCCCTCCGTCCGCTTCGCGGCCACCTCCCCCGCTTCGCAGGGGAGGAAAAGGCAGCATCCGGACGCGCCTTCATCCTCCCCCGTTTACGGGGGAGGTGGCCGCGAAGCGGACGGAGGGGGCGGCACACATGTTGTGCGCTTTCCCCAGCACAAGCGCCCGGCGCGGCGGGGCCGTCCGGGGGATATCGAGTGCCTTTCCGGCAGTCCTTACGACGTATCCGCCGGGCGGGTGGCCCAGGTGTGGAGGTTTTCGTAGAGGTTCAGGAGGTAGGTGTCCGGGCTGCCGGCGAGGCCGCGGGGCAGGCCGGAGCGCAGGGGCGTGCGCGCCCTGGCGCGGGCGCGCCGGCGCTGCAGGCGGCGGGCTTCGCGCAGGGGATCGTTGAAGGCGTATTCGAGGGCTTCGAGGCGGCGCAGGAAGCGCGCCTCGAGGGCGAACGGATCAGGCTTGTGTCGCGGCGCCGGGGCGGGGCGCGGGGTGAGGCCGGGCACGGAGATCATCGGGCGCTGGCTGACCGGAAGCGTGCGGCCGGGCGGGCGCGGCGCGGGCTCGGTCAGCCGGAAGACGGGCGCGCGGGCCTTGGCAGGGCGGGCGGCCGCCTTGGCGGGCCGGGCGGATTCCGGCGGCGGCGGACGCGACGGGCGGGCCGGGAGCGGGGCGACGATATCGGCGAGGATATGGATCGCGCGGCGCAGCAGCGCTTCGGCGGGCACCAGCAGGGTGCGCAGGATTTTCGCGATCAGCTTGCGGGCGAGCGGGCCAGTGCGGCTCTGGTTGATCTGTTCACGGATGAGGACGAGGAATCCCGTGAGCGCGGCGTCCGCGTCATCGAGGCCGGCATTGATCGCGGCGCGCTCTTGCGGGGTGAAGGGGTTCGTCTCCATGCGGCGCAGTATGGCATGGGTTCAGAGGGGGGGGGTGCGCCGATTTGGGTGATTTTTGTTCAAGGTGTTGATTCTATTGGGGGCAGGGCAAGCGAATTGGTTGCGTAAGTGGTTCGTATACGGATGGGTTTGTGTGTGAATCAGACCCCACCCCAACCCTCCCCACTTCGCGGGGAGGGGGCAGCTCAGCTCATGGGGAAGGCGAGTCTAGTCCTCTTCCGGCGGCGCGTTGGCGTTCATCCATTTGAGCAAGGGCCGCATCGGCAGTACCCACCCGATCCCGGCGACAATGAAGAATACCGGCTGCACCCAGCGCGGCAGTCCTGTCAGGTGTGAGCCCAGCGTACCTGCCGCCCAGATCCAGAAGGCCAGGAAGGCGAGCATCACGATCACGGCGATGGGTTTGCGCATGGGATTGATGGCCTCCGGGCCCGGTGTGCGACGTTGGCGCCTCTTGATCGTGCGCGTTGCTGGGTGATCTAGACCGCATGACGACATACACAATTTCGCCTGTTGCCGCACGCTGGATCCGCGCTTGGCTGATCCTGCTCGGCCTCATGGTTTACGGCACGATTCTCGTGGGCGGCGCGACCCGCCTCACCGATTCCGGCCTCTCGATCACCGAATGGCAGCCCCTCAAGGGCGCCTTGCCGCCGATGGACACGGCCACCTGGCTCTCCGAGTTCGAGAAGTACCGCGAAACCACCCAGTACAAGTTGCAGAACACCGGCATGACCCTGTCCGAGTTCCAGTTCATTTACTGGTGGGAATGGGCGCACCGCCAGCTTGGACGGTTCATCGGGCTCGTCGCTGTGGTGGGCTTTGCCGTGTTTGCCGCCCGCCGCTGGCTGGGCAATGGCCTCGGCTGGAAGCTGTTGGGCCTTGTCGCCCTGGGCGGCCTGCAGGGCGCCATCGGCTGGTGGATGGTTTCCAGCGGCATGGGCGACACGGACCGTGTTTCGGTCGCGCCCTACCGGCTGATGACGCATTTCAGTCTCGCGCTGCTGATCCTGTGCGTGATCGGCTGGCTCTGGCTGTCGCTTGGCAGGGACGCGCGCACTCCCGCGCCGGGGCGAACGCGCCAGGTCGCCATCGGTCTCCTTGTCCTGATTTTCGTGCAGATGGCCGCCGGCGCACTGGTGGCGGGGCTCGATGCGGGCCGCACCTACAATGACTGGCCGCTGATGGCGGGGGAGCTGTTTCCCGGTCAGTACATCCAGTCAGATCTGGGCCTGCGCAGCTTTTTCGAGGGCCGCGCGGCCACCCAGTTCAACCACCGTTTCATGGCCTATACGCTCTGGGCGATCAGCCTGCTGGCGGCCTGGCGCTACCGGTTCACGCCGCTGGCGCGCCCGTTCGCGGTGCTTGCCGGCCTGGTCAGCGTCCAGGCTTTCTGGGGAATCCTGACCCTGCTCAACGCCGCGCCCCTGACACTCGCACTGGTGCATCAGGGGCTCGGCGTGATCGTGACGCTCGCCGCCGTCTATCTCGCCTGGCGCGCGTCGGTTCGGCCTAATCCTTGACCGGTTCGAGGGTGATTTCGCTCGGGTCGATGAACACCACGCGGTGTTCGCCTTCGGCATTCTCGCCGGCCACCACCACCACACCGCCGGGGTAGCCCCCGGCAGGCAAGGTACCGAGCGCCGTGATGGCGGTCGGGTTCAGCGGCGCCGGAATCGTGATGCCATCGCGCACATGCACGTCCGTGGTGGTCATGCCGTAGTCGGTCGAGATCTGGATCGGCTTGCCTTCCTGAAGGGACAGGAGGGCGGAATACTCGCCCCGCGTCAGAGAGGCTGCGCCTTGGGCAACCGGGGAGGCAACCAGCGTGTCGTAGGCAAACACGCAGGACTTTACCGGGAAGTCGGACAGCGTCGCCGCTTCCGGGATCCAGGCAAGGTCCCCATTCGTGGCGGTCAGGACACCCGTGGTCAGCGAACTGCTGTCGGTCAGCGTCCAGTAGGCGATCCGGATCAGGCCTTTCGAGCCGGCCTCGCCCGAACAGATTCCCTGAACCGAGCGGTCCTCCGGGATCGGCAGGTCAATCTGCGTCGGGGCCATCAGGCCGGGGCTGTAGATATAGCCTTTCAGCTCCCCCGCCTCGGTGACGCCCGGAAACAGGGTCAGCGGGGTGTCGCCCACAGTGGTGTAGCGCCCGTCGGCAAGGGCCCGGAGCCGGAACAGGGCCGGTTCGCCGATCCGTTCGCCTTCCATGTCGAAAAACTCGAGTCCGCCCCGGTCATAGGCAACCGCCAGCAGGGCGCCCGAGCCTGCCGACATGGCAACGCCCTTCACCGGGCCCGAAAGGGCGCGGGTTGACCAGACGGCCGGAAGCTCCAATCCTGCAGCAATTGGGGCAGCTTGCGGGGGGGCTTCAGGCTCTTTTTCGCCGCGCGAACAAGCCGCTGCGCCTAAAAGCAGGATGGCCCCGGCGACCGCGTTGACAAAGGGAGAAGCGGCGACTAAACGCCAGCCCTTAATTTGCATTCCTGGAACTCCGAAATTGAGAGGCTCTGAGCAGAGCAATGAAAACCTATAACGCACCCGTCGGCGTAGAGACAAATTGGGTCGTGATCGACGCGACAGACGTCGTCGTCGGACGCCTTGCTTCTTACGTCGCCAAACGTCTTCGCGGCAAGCATCGCCCTGACTTTACTCCGCACGTTGATACCGGCGATCATGTCGTCGTCATCAACGCCGAGAAAGCCGTGTTCACCGGCAACAAGCTGGCCGACAAGGTCTACCACCGCCACACCGGCTATGCCGGCGGGATCAAGACCACGACGGCAGGCAAGATCTTGTCCGGCCGTTTCCCGGAGCGCGCACTTGAGCTCGCCGTGAAGCGCATGATGCCGCGTGAAAGCGCGCTGTCGCGTCAGCAGTTCGGCAAGCTTCGAATTTATGCCGGCGCGGAACATCCGCACGTCGCCCAACAACCCGAGCTCGTCGACTTCAAATCGATGAACCGCAAGAACTCGAAAACGGCCTGATCCACATGACCGATACCTCTGCTTCCCTGAAAGACCTTGGCGCAATGACCGGCGCACCTTCGGCGCAGCCTGTTGCCAAGGTTGAACCGAAGATTGATGCCCAGGGCCGCGCCTATGGCACCGGCCGCCGGAAGGAAGCCACGGCCCGCGTCTGGATCAAGCGCGGTTCGGGCAAGATCACGATCAACGGCCGGGATCAGGAAACCTACTTCGCGCGCCCCGTGCTGCGCATGGTCATCGCCCAGCCGCTGATCGAAGCCGGCCGCGCCAGCGAGTTTGATGTCATCTGCACGGTCAAGGGTTCGGGCCTCATGGGTCAGGCCGGCGCCGTTCGCCACGGCATTTCGCGCGCGCTCGTGAACTACGAGCCGGGCCTTCGCGCCGTGCTGAAGCCGTTCGGCTTCATGACCCGCGATCCGCGCGTCGTCGAACGCAAGAAGTACGGCAAGGCGAAAGCCCGCCGCAGCTTCCAGTTCTCGAAGCGCTAAACCGCAAAAGGTTTATCCAGTTTTCTGGCGGGCGCTTCGGAAACGAGGCGCCCGTTTTGTTTTGGGGTTCACGTCACTGAAACCCCTCTCCCACCGGGAGAGGGGCAGGGGTGAGGGGGAGCTCCGCCAGATAAGCAACGCAACGTCTCGGCGTTGCGCCCCCTCACCCCCAACCCCCTCTCCCCAGAGGGAGAGGGGGCTTCAAGGAACCGAGGAGATCATATGAAGCCCAAAGTCTTCATCGATGGCGAAGCCGGGACGACCGGCCTGCAGATCGCCGCGCGCCTGAAAGCCCGCGGCGATCTCGAGGTCATCTCGATCGACGAAGCGAAGCGCAAGAATATCGCCGCGCGGGCCGCCCTGATGAGCAAGTCCGATGCGGTGATCCTTTGCCTGCCGGATGATGCCGCGCGTCTTGCGGTCAGCCTCGTATCCAATCCCAACACGGTCATCATTGACGCCTCGACCGCCCACCGCACGTCAGCGGGCTGGGTCTACGGCTTTCCGGAGATGGACAAGGGCCAGCGGTCGGCCATCGCTGCGTCCACACGGATCTCGAATCCGGGCTGCTATCCCACCGGCTTCATCGCGCTGGTGCGCCCGCTTGTCGTCTCCGGCCTGCTGCCGACAGACTGGCCGGTCACGGTCAACGCCGTCTCCGGTTATTCCGGCGGCGGCAAGCCGATGATCGCGGAATTCGAAGAGCGCCAGACCGAAGACAATTACCGCATCTACGCCACGGGACAGGCGCACAAGCATCCGCCGGAAATGAAGAAACATGCCGGCCTGTCGCACACGCCGATGTTCCTGCCGGCGGTCGGCCGGTTTGCGCAGGGCATGATCATCGAGGTGCCGCTGCCGCTCTGGGCGCTGCCCAAGAAACCGAAACGCGCGGCCATCCATTCGATGCTGAAAGCGGCGTATCAGGGCGAAAAGTTCGTGCAGGTCATCAGCCTGGCCGACTGCGACGCGGTCAAGACGCTCGGCGCCGAAGGCTGCAACGATACCAACCGGCTCGAGCTCTATGTTTTCGGCAATGACGAACAGGCCCGCCTCGTCGCGCGCCTGGACAATCTCGGGAAGGGCGCGTCGGGCGCAGCCGTTCAGAACCTCAACATCGCGCTGGGGCTGGATGAAAGCGCCGGGCTCGAGGGGTAGGGGCCTCTCAGCCCTGCGGCAGAGGAATGTCGGACAAGCGCACCCGGGCGTAGCTGCCCGGCGCCGCGCCGAGGCCCATGTCCTTCGGCTCCACTGCCTTGACCTTGCGGCCAGACTTGGGACGCAGCCAGTCCCACCAGGTTGGCCACCAGCTGCCGCCGGTTTCGGTGGCCGTTTCCAGCCATTCGTTTGCCGAGGCGCCCAGTTTGCCGGGGTTTGTCCAGTGCTGGTATTTTTTGGCGTCCGGGTGGTTCACCACGCCGGCAATGTGGCCTGATCCGGAGAGCACGAAGGACGCGTCGCCGCCATACAGCTTGGCGGAGCGGAACACGCTTTCGTACGGCACGATGTGATCGTCCTTCGACGCCTGCAGCATCACTGGGATCCTGATGTCGCCGATGCTCACTTTTTGTCCGAGCACGGTATATTCACCGCGCGCCAACTGGTTTTCTGAATAGCAGTTCTTGAGGTAGCGACGGTGAATGGGCCCCGGAATGTTGGTCTGGTCTGCGTTCCAGTAGAGCAGGTCGAACGGGCGCGGAGGCTTGCCCAGCATGTACATATCGACAACGTAGCGCCAGACGAGGTCGATCGGGCGGAGCCAGTTGAACGTTTCGTACATTTCCTTGCCGGGCATGATCCCGCCATGTTCGTCGATCAGGCCGTAAACATAGTCCCGGCCAGGGCCATCGGTGAACACTTTCAGGTCGCCCGCCAGTTCGAAATCCGACTGTGAGGCAAAGAAGGTGGCGGCCGAAATCTTGTCGTAGCTGGTGGCTGCCATGTGGGCGAGGGTGGAGGTCAGCAGCGTGCCGCCGATGCAATAGCCCACCGCGTTCAGCTGTTTCGCGCCGGACGCCTGCAACGCCGCCTCAACTGCGGCGTAGACGCCCTTCTTGACGTAGTCGTCCCAGTCATAGTCCTTGGTGACCTTGTCGGCCGAGCGCCAGGACACGACGAACACAGTCAGTCCCTTGTCCACCAGCCAGCGGATCATCGAGTTTTCTTCGCGCAGGTCGAGAATGTAGAACTTGTTGATCCAGGGCGGGAAGATCACCAGCGGCTTGGAATAAGCCATCTCCTGGGTCGGCTTGTATTGGATCAGCTCGATGAGGTCGTTTCGGAACACAACCTCGCCGGGGGCGGTGGCAACGTTCACGCCCAACTCAAACGGTGTCTCGTCCGTCTGCGAGATATACAGCTTGCCATTACCCTTGCGGACATCCTCGCGCGCCATGCGCAGACCGGCCAGCACGCTTTCGCCGCCGCTCTCGATGAAGGTGCGAAGCGCTTGCGGGTTGGTGCCGAGGAAGTTGGTGGGCGACAGGCTTTCGGTCAGCAGCTGCATGAAGAAGCGCGCGCGCAACTGTACGGCCGGGTCCATGCCGGCGGCGCGGTCGGCCAGGCTGTTCATCCATTTCGAATTGACGTCATAGGCCTTGCGGATGAACTTGAAGGCCGGATTTGCCTGCCATTCGGGATCGGCAAAGCGCTTGTCCTTCTCCTGCTGCGGCTCCTGCGAGAGCGTTTCGGAGACCATCTCCTGCCAGAGCTTCATCCAGCCCTGCATCAGCTCGAGATTGGCTTGCATCAGCGCCTGAGGATTCGTTGCCAGGTTGATGCCGACCTGCCGGAATGCCTCCGAGGCGCCCATCGGGTCGCCTTTGGTCACCGTGGCGAGGGGGCCGGAGCCCGTCATGATCTCGCTCATCAGCGCCTGGGACTCGGTATTGGCCAGCGCAAGCGTGGTCATCAGGATCTGCCAGCGCATCGGATCCTGCGCCGCCATCAGCGCCGCAAGTGGTTCCTGTCCGGTGGTAGGTGGCTTGGCGCTGCTCATAGGTCCTAGTTCTGCCCCGATTTTCAGGCTCATCTATCCATCACAATATTTGTGATTTAATGAGCTTAACCATGAAAAACACGGCGATTCTCCTTTGTGGCGTGCCACTTTTGCTGGCCACAGCGTGCACATCTTCGTTTTCGAAGGTTCGCTCAGCCATTAACGATGCGCCGGACTGGTATGCCGCGCGCCGCACCGAGATACGCGGCGAGGGCTATCCGTCGGTGGCCGAAATCCCCACGATTGATGCGAGTTGGACGCCGGGCGCTGCGTTATCGGTGTCCGCCGTCGATCTGGCCAGCCTCCAGGCGGCGTTCGATTCAGACCCGCGCGCGCAGGTGTCCCTTAACGGCGCTGCGGAGATTGCGGCCATCGCCGCCGAGATTCGCGCCTCGTTCGGCCCCCCGCTGCCCGAGGCGGATTTCCTGACTGAAACCGAGATTGCGGCGATCCGGGCCAGTTTCAACGTGCCGCGCGTAACTGAAGGCCTGATGACGCCATGAACACCGATTTTCACAAGATCCGGCGCCTGCCGCCCTACGTCTTCGAACAGGTCAACCGCACCAAGGCCGCCCTTCGCGCCAAGGGCGCCGACATCATCGACCTCGGCATGGGCAACCCGGACCTGCCGACGCCCAAGCACATCGTCGACAAGCTGGTCGAGACGGCCCGCAAGCCGGACGTCAACGGCTATTCGGCTTCGCGCGGCATCCCCGGCCTGCGCCGTGCCCTGACCGATTACTACAAGCGCCGCTTCGGCGTCGTGCTCGACAAGGAGCGCGAGGTCATCGTCACGCTCGGCTCGAAGGAAGGTTTTGCCAATCTCGCCCAGGCGATCAGCGCGCCGGGCGATGTCATCCTTGCACCCGATCCGTCCTATCCGCTTCACCATTTCGGCTTCATCATCGCCGGCGCCTCGATCCGCGGCGTGCCCGCCCATACGCCGGAACAGTACCTGTCGAACCTCGGCCGGGCCGTGCGCTATTCCGTGCCGCCGCCGACCGCGATGGTCCTGTGCTTCCCGTCGAACCCCACCGCCGCCGTCTGCGATCTCGACTTCTACAAGGAGGCCGTGAAGTTCGCGAAGAAGCACGATCTCTGGATCCTGTCGGACCTTGCGTATAACGAGATCTACTTTGAGGAGCCGACGCCCTCGATCCTGCAGGTGGACGGCGCGAAGGATATCGCGGTCGAGTTCACCACCATGTCGAAAACCTATTCGATGGCCGGCTGGCGCATCGGGTTCGTGGCCGGCAATGACAAGCTGATCGCCGCGCTTGCCCGCGTGAAATCCTATCTCGATTATGGTGCTTACACGCCGATCCAGGTCGCCGCTGCTGCTGCGCTCGATGGCCCGCAGGACTGTGTGGACGATGTGCGCCGTATCTACCGCGCCCGCCGCGATGTGCTGGTCGACAGCTTCACCCGCGCCGGCTGGCCGATCCCGAGCCCCAAGGCTTCCATGTTCGCCTGGGCCCAGATCCCGGAAAAGCTGCGCCACATGGGCAGCCTCGAATTCGCGCTGGCGATGATCAACGAGGCCCACGTCGCCGTCGCCCCCGGCGCCGGCTTCGGCGAGCATGGCGACGAATACGTCCGCATCGCCCTCGTCGAGAACGAACAGCGCATCCGTCAGGCGGGGCGCAACATCCGCAAATTCCTCGCCACGCATGGCGTAAAGGAAATCAAGCCGGTGGCGGCGGAGTAGGGGGCGGGCAAGGCGTGATCGTAGGGTGCATTAGCGAAGCGTAATGCACCGATCTGCGGGCCCGCTGGTGCATTACGGCCTTTGGCCTAATGCACCCTACGTTTCGTGTGCCCCTCAGGGGCTTCCGCCTGCCTTCCAAACGGGCTATGGCCCCCTCGGAACGGTAGCGTAAGGGGCGCCCCATGGGGCCGTTAAGGATTGGAATTGCAGGGCTTGGCCATGTCGGCGCCGGGCTGATCGAGCTGGTGCAGCGCCAGGAGCGCCTCCGGCTGCCCGGACGGGTCGAGATCACCGGCGTGAGCGCCCGCTCGCAGAGCCGCAACCGGCCGGTGAATACCGATGGCTATGCCTGGTTCGATGATGCGGCGACCCTCGCCGAAGACCCCAATGTGGACGTGTTCGTCGAGCTGATCGGCGGCTCCGATGGCCCGGCCAAGTTCGCCGTCGAATCCGCCCTGAAGGCCGGCAAGCATGTCGTCACGGCCAACAAGGCGCTGATCGCCAAGCACGGCACGGCGCTGGCCGCGCTGGCGTCCGAAAAGCATGTGGACCTCCTGTTCGAAGCCGCCGTTGCGGGCGGCATCCCGGTCGTCCGTGTGCTGCGCGACAGCCTCGCCGGCGTCGAGGTTGCCCGCGTCTCCGGCATCCTCAACGGCACCTGCAACTTCATCACCAGCACCATGCTGGACACCGGTCGCTCGTATGACGACGTGCTCGCCGAAGCCCAGAAGCGCGGCTATGCCGAGGCGGACCCGACGCTCGACGTTTCCGGCATGGACGCCGCCCACAAGGCCGCCATCCTGTCGGCCATCGCCTTCTCGGCCGATCTTGATTTCTCCAAGGTCGCCGTGCGCGGCATCGAGGAGATCGGCCTGCTGGACCTTCGCCTCGCCGACCGTCTCGGCTTCCGCATCAAGCTCATCGCCGAAGGCGTGCTGACCAAGGCCGGCGTCGTCTGCCGCGTCGAGCCGATGGCTCTGCCGCATGCCCACGCGCTCGCCCGCGTCGATGGCTCGCTGAACGCCGTCCGCATCGAAGGCGACCCCTTGGGCGCGGTGGTCCTGACCGGCCCCGGCGCCGGGTCCGGACCGACCGCCAGCGCCGTGATGGGCGACATCGCGAAACTCTTCCGCCCGGCCATCCGCAACGCCTTCGGCCGCGCCGAACACCACGTCGCCCAGCCTTTCGTGACCGGCGACAACTCCGAAATCGCGCCTTTTTTCCTCCGTGTACGCCTCGCCGACAAGCCCGGCACGCTCGCTGCGCTCACCGAAGCGCTGGCGGAGGAGGGGGTCTCGGTCGACAAGCTCTTGCAGGATTCAGCCGATGAAAGCGGCGCCAGCCCGGTCGCCGTGGTCACCCATCGCTGCCCGCGCGCCCAGATGCAGGCTGCTGTTAACCGGATTGCGAAACTCTCGGTCTCAGTCGAAGACCCGCGCCTCATCCGCATCGAAGCGGCAAGCTAATTGCTTCTCAAACAAGTTAACTGTCCCGAATTTCCGCCCGTGGAGAAATATATATGAAAAACAACGTTCTGACGCCCGGCCTCGCCGATGCCATGGTCCGCGTCACCGAACTCGCCGCCATTGCCGCGTCAGCCGAAGTCGGCCGGGGCGACGAGAAGAAGGCTGATGCCGCTGCCGTGGACGCCATGCGCTCGGCCTTCAACGAAGTTGAATTCCGCGGCCGCGTCGTCATTGGCGAAGGCGAACGCGACGAAGCCCCGATGCTCTATATCGGCGAAGAGGTCGGCACCGGAAAGGGTCCGGAAATCGACATCGCGCTCGACCCGCTCGAAGGCACGACGCTGACCGCGAAAGCCATGGCCAACGCGCTCGCCGTGCTGGCCATCGCCCCGCGCGGCGGCCTGCTCTATGCGCCCGACACCTACATGGACAAGATCGCTATCGGACCGGGCTATGCGGAAGGTCTCGTCAGCCTCGATGCCACGCCGGCTGAAAACATCAAGGCGCTCGCAAAGGCCGCCGGACGCAAAATCGCAGACATGACTGTTTGCGTGCTCGACCGTCCGCGCCATGAGGACATCATCGAATCGCTGCGCTCGGCCGGCGCGCGCATCGCGCTGATTACCGACGGCGACGTTGCCGGCGTCATCGCCACCACCAATTCGCTCACCGGCATCGACATGTATGTCGGCTCCGGCGGCGCGCCGGAAGGCGTGCTCGCGGCAGCAGCCCTGAAGTGCGTGGGCGGACAGATGTTCGGCCGCCTCGTCTTTCGCAACGACGACGAAAAGAAACGTGCAGCCAAGACCGGCATCTCCGATTTCGGCAAGACCTATTCGCTGAACGAACTCGCCTCCGGCGACACCGTGTTCTGCGCCACAGGCGTCACCAACGGCACGATGTTGAACGGCGTGCTCTACAAGGACGCCCGCGTCCACACGCACACGCTGGTGATGACGTCCACGGACGGAATGGTCCGCTACGTGCGCTCGGCCCGCAAGGTCTGATTTTCGCCAGAATGCCCCGGTCCATTCCTTCCCCGCACGCGGGGCGGGAATGGGAGGGTCTTTCGCCGGGGTTCAATCGCGGCTCAGCGGTGGATCAAAAACCGCATCGTCAAACAGCGCCAGCTGCATACTGTGGCCGATGCGTTCGGCGCGTTCCATGAAATAGACGACGGCGTCCGGCGTCTTTGCCGTGTCGATCAGGGTCTGATGGAACAGGGCCAGCCAGATGTTGAAGTGCCAGTTCCGGATGTGCGTGTGCTTCATGTGGGCGGGCACAGGCCGGCCGGAATAGCGCCCGGAATTCAACGCGACTGACGACCAGAAGTCCTTCATCCGCGCAAGGTGCGGGTCCCAATCCGTGATGGCGGCGCCGAACACCGGCCCCAGGACAGGATGCGCGCGCACACGCATGTAAAATGTATCCACGAGCGTTGCGATGAACGTTTCGTCGATGCCCATCCCGGAGGCACGCAGAAGGATGTCCTCGCGCCGCTCATCGGCGCTCCGTACACGGAACTCGGTCATTGCAAAATCCTGCCAGCGTTGAGGCCAGCGCGGAATAGGTAATTTCCGAAAGTCCCCGTCAAAGCCGTCTGGCCAGCACGATATCGTCAAACAGCCGTTCGCCCACCTGGAATTGCCGTGTGCCGGCCATCCCGAACCCGTGCTTGCGATAGAAGGCCACGGCGCGGTGATTGTCCTGATAGGTGCCCAGCAGCAGGCGCGGCGCGCCCCGCGCGCGGGCATCGGCCACGGCCGCCTCCATCAACGCCCGCCCGGCGCCTGTGCCATGGAAACGCGACAGCACATAGATGCGCTTAAGCTCCACATCACCCGGCTCCAGCACGATCGGCAGATCCGGCGGCAGGTTCACGGCATATCCGATCGGCGCGCCCGTTTCGGCGAGCTCCGCCAGCCAGACTGACACATCCGGATCGGCCAGATAATCCGCATACACCGCCTGCGAATGCTGGCGGGTGCAATGGGCAGCCATGTTTGCGCCGTCGATCAGGTCGGCATAGGTTTCCAGGAAGGTGGCCACGCCGATCTGGGCGAGGCGCTCGGCGTCGTCCGGTCCGGCCCGGCGGATGCGTATCGCCGGCGGGGCAGGCGCTGTCTTCAGCGCCAGCAGCGTATCGACGGCGGCAATTGCTTTCGGCAGGCGCGCGTCATAGGGGCCGGTGATCAACACGTAAGGCACGCCCGCCGCTTCGATCAGTTCCACGAACCGTGTATGCATCCAGTCGCGGATCTTCTCGCCGTCGCGCACGCCGTCCTGAACGAAGGGAACGTCCGGTGACGGAATGAGATAGAGGTCCACCTTGTCGCGCGCCCCGATGGCATCTACCTGCGGATGGCGCTTGTTCGCATAGCGTTCAAACCACGTCGCGGTGGCAAACGCATTCGTATCGCAGATCAGGACGCGGTTCGCCTCTTGCGCCGCCGCAGTCTCGCGCCGCTGCTGTTCCTCGGCGATATGGATGAATTCATCATCCGTCCACGCCGGAATTTCGCCCGGCGCGTCCATTGCGGCGATCTTCTTTTCCCAATGCTCGCGGCCGTATTCGGCCACCCACGCTGTGTCGTAATGCGCTGCCAGCTGCTCGCACAGCGTCGTCTTGCCGACCGACTCCGCGCCGATAAGGACCACCCGCAACACGCGCGCGCTCACGGCGTCACCGCCTTGCGCCAGGCGAGCAGGCCCATGGTCGCAAGCCCCAGGAACACCGCATAGAGCAGGGCCGTAAGGTTGAGTTCGCGGGTGACATAAAGCGGAACATAGATCAGGTCGGCGAGGATCCAGAGGTGCCAGCATTCAAGTTTCTTGCGGCTTTGCAGCCATTGTGCTGCGAGGCTGATCGAGGCCGTCAGGCCGTCCCAGAACGGCGCCGAGCCGCCGACCTTGATCAGCACCCAGCGCAGCGCCAGCGTCGAGGCCGCAATTCCCAGCGCGGTCAACACCATCTCCCGCACGGAGATCCGGCTGACCTTCAGCTCGGTGCGATCCTTGCCGCCGAACAGCCAGAGATACCAGCCGGCGAGGTTGAGGACGAAGTAGATGACCTGCAGGCCTGCGTCCGCATACAGACGATACTCGTAGAAGATCCAGGCATAGGCCGCCACATTCAGCAGGCCGAGCGGAAAATTCCAGATGCTCTGGCGCACGACCAGCCAGACGCAGATCGCGCCGCTGACGAAAGCGCCGGCCTCCAGCGCGCTGGCATTTCCGGTGAACCAGGCCGTCCAGGCGATGGCGATCGTGGCGAGCACGAGGATAGCGGGAACAAACACCGTCTGCACACGGCTGGCAGGCATTTCGGTTTCCATAGATCCCCCTGCCGCTCATCCCGGCGATGGCCGGGATCCAGTCCTTTCAAGCATTGCATGTCTGGTGCTGGACCCCGGCCTTCGCCGGGGTGAGCGGCAGATAGAGAGGTCGGGGATCAGGCCTGCGACATCGCCTTTTCGAAGTTTTGCGCCACCTTCTCGATGAAGCCTTCCGTGGTCAGATAACCCTGATCCGGGCCGACCAGCAGGGCCAGGTCCTTCGTCATGTAGCCGGCTTCCACCGTCTCCACGATGGTTTTCTCCAGCGTCTGGGCGAACTTCCGCACGTCCGGCGTGCCGTCCATCCGGCCACGATGGTCGAGGCCCTGCGTCCAGGCGTAGATCGACGCGATCGAGTTGGTCGAGGTGGCCTCGCCCTTCTGCCAGTTGCGGTAGTGGCGCGTCACCGTGCCGTGCGCGGCTTCAGCTTCCACCGTCTGGCCATCGGGCGACAGCAGCACGGAGGTCATCAGGCCCAGCGAGCCATAGCCCTGCGCCACGGTGTCGGACTGCACATCGCCGTCATAGTTCTTGCACGCCCAGATATAGCCGCCGGACCATTTCATGCAGGCGGCTACCATGTCGTCGATCAGGCGGTGCTCGTAGGTGCCCTTGAAGGCGGCGAACTTGTCCTTGAACTCGGCGTCGAACACTTCCTGGAAGATGTCCTTGAAGCGGCCATCATAGGCCTTGAGGATCGTGTTCTTGGTCGACAGGTAGACCGGCCACTGGCGCTGCAGGCCATAGTTGAAGCTGGCGCGGGCGAAGTCGCGGATCGACTCGTCTAGGTTGTACATGCCCATCGCGATGCCGGCCGAGGGGAAGTCGAACACTTCCTTCTCGATCACCTTGCCGTCCTTGCCTTCGAATTTCATCGTCAGCTTGCCGGCGCCCGGCACCGTGAAGTCGGTCGCCTTGTACTGGTCGCCGAACGCATGGCGGCCGATCACGACCGGCTTGGTCCAGCCCGGCACCAGGCGCGGAATGTTCGAGATCACGATCGGCTCGCGGAACACCACGCCGCCGAGGATGTTGCGGATCGTGCCGTTCGGGCTTTTCCACATCTTCTTGAGGCCGAATTCCTCCACCCGGGCTTCGTCCGGGGTGATGGTCGCGCATTTGACGGCGACGCCGTATTTCTTGGTCGCTTCGGCCGCGTCGATGGTGATCTGGTCATCCGTCTCGTCGCGCTTCTGGATCGAAAGATCGTAATATTTCAAGTCGATATCGAGGTAGGGGTGGATCAGCTTGTCCTTGATGACCTGCCAGATGATCCGGGTCATTTCGTCCCCGTCCATCTCCACAACCGGGTTTTTGACCTTGATCTTCGACATATTCTGGAATCCTTGCACTGAAACGGTTTGGCCCGGCCTATAGCAGACGCCGGGCGCCCGTCAAAACCGGATACATCATGGCCAACCCCGCTGCCCCAGCCATCCTCCTCCACACGCCGCAGCTCGGCGAAAACATCGGCGCGGCCGCCCGTGTGATGCGCAATTTCGGGCTGACGGACCTTCGCCTCGTCGCCCCGCGCGACGGCTGGCCAAACCCCGCTGCCGAGACGATGAGCGCCGGCGCCTTCGCGGCCGGGGTCACCATCACGGTGCATGCCGACCTGGCCAGCGCGCTCTCCGGCCTCACCTGGTTATCGGCGGCCACCGCCCGCCAGCGCGGCGTCGGCAAACGCGTCACCGATGCCCCCGGCGCTGCCGCGCAGGCGGTGACCCGCGCGGCGCAGGGCCTCGGCCGGGCGGGCATCCTGTTCGGGGGTGAAAAATCCGGCCTGCCCAATGAGGCGGTGGCATTGGCGGACGAAGTGATGACCTATCCGGTGGATCCGGACTTCTCCTCGCTGAATCTCGCTCAGGCCGTCGGCGTCTTCTGCGCCGCCTGGGGTCAGCTTCAGGACGACCACGTCAAACCGGCGGACACGCTCGCCCCCCCGGCCAGCCGTGACGAGTTAATGCGCATGTTTGAACATTTCGAAACTGAACTCGAACGCGCCGGCTTCTTCTATCCGCCCGAGAAAACGCCGCTGATGAAGGACAACCTCCGCGCTGCCTTCATCCGCGCCGACTGGACGCAGCAGGAAGTGCAGACCTTCCGAGGCGCCATCAAGGCGCTCACGATCGGGCGGGGGAAAGCGCGCGTGACGCGGGAGGAGTAGCATCCCCGCGCAACACCTCCGTACACGGAGGTGAAGTGCTTGGCCAAGCAATGCTGCCCCGCAGGTGCCTGCGCAGGCAGGTGCCCAGTCCGGGAAAATGCTTTCTTCCGAATCTAGGCCCCTGCCTGCGCAGGGGCCTGCGGAGAGGATTGCACTTGAATCGAAATACCCGGCCCCCACTGCACCCCCAAACGCAGGCCGCCGTCCCGGTTTCCCGGAACGGCGGCTAGTTTGACGCGAGCGCGAAAGGCTTACTTCCCCTTCCAGACGGGCGCGCGCTTCTCGATGAAGGCGCGGGGGCCTTCCTTGAAGTCTTCCGTGCCGACGATCCCGGCGAAGGCGGTGCCGCTGGCTTTCCAGAGTTCGTCATCCGTCTTGCTGGTTGCCTCGATGGCGACCGATCGGCTGGCCGCAACCGCGAGCGGGGCATTGGCGGTGATCCGAGCGGCCAGCGCCTGGGCTTCTTCCATCACTTTCGCTTCCGGCACGACCTTGTTCACCATGCCGAGTTCGTAGGCGCGCTGGGCCGGCAGCGGGTCGCCGGTGAGGATGACTTCCAACGCCACGGCCTTGCCGATCACGCGCGGCAGGCGGAACAGGCCGCCGGCGCCGGCCACCAGCGACCGCTTCACTTCCGGCAGGCCGAAATTGGTGTCGTCGGCGCAGATGATCATGTCGCAGGAGAGGGCGACTTCCGTGCCGCCGGCCAGCGCCGAACCCGTGATCGCGGCGATCAGCGGCTTGGTGCGCTCGCGCCGGGCGATGCCGGCGAAGCCGCCTTTCTTGGTGGAAAGGGCGCCGCCATTGCCGGCGGAAATTTCCTTCAGGTCCGCGCCGGCGCAGAAAGCCTTGCCGACCGCCGTGAGGATGCCGACCCAGACTTCGGGGTCCGATTCCATCTGGTCGAGCGCGGCTTCCATGGTCGCGGCCATCTCGCCATTGATGGCGTTGCGGGCTTCCGGACGGTTCATCGTGATAATGGCGACGTGGCCGTTCTTGACGTACTCGACGGGCATGGCTTCCTCCTCAGGGGTTTCTTTCCGGCCAGCTAAGCGGCCTTACCCAACGTCGCGCAAGCGCCCCTCTTGCCGGACCTTGGGGCAGGGGTTTGAGATGGAGGCATGAAACTCGACCTTGATCCCGAATACGAAGCCTTTCGCGCCGCAATCGCAGAGACCCTTGCGAAGAACGCCCGCCTCGCGCCGACGTCCGAGGACAAGGGCTACAAGAATGCAAAGCGGATTGCCTGGCAGAAGCTGCTGATCCGGCACGGGTTGGCGGCCCGGACGATCCCCAAGGCCTATGGCGGCTACGGCGCTGAGCCGGATATCCTGAAGGCGCGCATCATCGCCGAGGAATTTGCCCGCTCGCGCTTGCCGGGACCAATGGCCGGGCAGGGTATTTCGATGTTCGTGCCGACACTCCTGGAACTCGGCACCGAGGAACAGAAGCAGGCCTATATCCGTCCGACCATCGAAGGCGAGATGATCTGGTGCCAGGGCTATTCGGAGCCGGGCGCGGGGTCGGACCTTGCCGCGCTGCGCACGTCTGCAGTCGAGGACGGCGACGACTATGTGATCAACGGCTCCAAGATCTGGACCTCGACGGCCAAGCAGGCCGACATGATCTTCTGCCTCGTGCGCACCGATCCCGCCGCGAAGAAGCACGAGGGCATCACCTACATCACGTTCCCGATGACGACGCCGGGCATCGAGGTGCGCCCGCTGGTCGACATGACGGGCACGGCGAACTTCAACGAAGTGTTCTTTACGGACGTCCGTGTGCCGAAGAGCGGTGTGATCTTTGCGCCGAACAAGGGCTGGCAGGTGGCCAATGCCACCCTGACGCACGAGCGCGGCATGCTGGGCGATCCGAACGCGACCAAGGCGCGGTTCCTCGAACTCGTCACTCTGATGAAGAGCGAGAGCGTGAATGGTGAGCGACTGATCGACAATGCGCTGCTGCGCGACCGGCTGATGAAGCTGCAGTCGGAAGTCTACGCCATGCAGGCGAACGGCCTGCGCATCACGACCACCCGCCTGAAGGGCGAACAAGCCGGGCTGGCGGGGCTGATCGTGAAGCTGAATGGCTGCGACCTCAACCACGAGATCGCCCGGCTCGCCATCGATGCGCTCGGCGAACTCGGCATTCTCTATGAGGAGGGCGAGCACCTGCGCGCCGATGGCAGCTGGCAGTGGCGCTACATGTACGATCTCGGCCTGATCATCGGCGGTGGGACGGCGCAGATCCAGAAGAACATCATCGCAGAGCGCGGGCTCGACATGCCGCGCGAGCCCAAGCTGGCAAAGGCGTAGGCGCATGGAATTTGCACTCTCGGAAGACCAGCGCCTGCTGCAAGACAGCCTCAAGGGCGTTCTGGCAGGCGCCGCCTCGCTGGACCAGATCCGCAAGATCGCCGTGGGCGATGCGGCGGCGATAGGCGCGCTGGAAACGGCGCTGGATGACTTTGGTCTCGCGGCCCTGATGGTGCCGGAAGATGATGGCGGGTTGGGGCTGGGCGCGCTCGATGCCGTGATCGTGCAGGAGCAGCTCGGCTATCACATTGCGCCGTCGCGGTTCCTGGCAACGGCCGTTGCGGCGAAGGTGTTCCGGACGACGGGATCTGAATACCTGGCGGCCCTCGCCAGCGGCGAGATGCGGATCGGGCTTGCGCTCACCGAACTGTTCTCGCGCCGGGATGGTGCGGGCCTGGAAGCGGTGAAGGACAAATTGGCCGGCAAGGCGCTGCTTGCCCTTTCGGCAGACGGCGCGACGCATCTGCTGGCCGCCGATACCAAGGGCAGGGTGCACCTTGTGGCGGCGCCGGCAACGCGCACCGCGATGCAGACCATTGACCGGACACGGACGTTCCATGAAGTCGCCTTCGCCGGCGAGAAGGGTGCGTTGAGCATCAGCCCGCTGCCGGAGCAGATTGCCTTCGCGCGCCTGTTGGTCGCTGCCGACACGCTCGGCGCGGCGCAGGCGATGATCGACAAGGCCGTCGCCTATGCGGCAGAGCGACAGCAGTTCGGCCGGGTCATCGGCTCGTTCCAGGCGGTCAAGCACATGTGCGCCGAGATGGCGGCGAAGCTGGAGCCCGGCCGGGCCTTGATCTGGCATGCCGGCCATGCGCTCGATACCGGCGATACCGAAGGCCCGGTGATGGCGAACCTCGCCAAGTCCTACATGGCCGAGGCGGGCACCTTCATCGCCCGCACGGCGACCGAGGTGCATGGCGGGATGGGCTTCACTGATCTGGTCGGGCTTCACTACTGGTTCAAGCGGATTGGCGTGAACCGTCAGCTGTTCGGTTCACCCGAGCAAGCCCGTGAAACGGCGGCCAGGTTGCAGGGATTTGCAGCCTGACACAAACACAACCAGTCCGCGAATAAAGTATTGAAAACAAGCAGAACGTGTGAGAAGGTTCCGGGGAAATGCACACTTGAGGTGTACCTTCGGAGACCCGTCATGCCCGTCATGCCCGCTATCCTGATAGACTATCGAAGCCTGATACGCCGCGCCGGGGAGTTTGGTTTCCGGCGGGCGAGCTTTGATGAGTTGCAGTCCGGCCTCACTTTGGCCGAGCACCTGACCGGCCAAGCCATGGCGACCCCCGAGTCGATCAGCTGGATCGACGGGCTGACCGGAATGGCGGGCTGGGTGACCGGGGATCCGGTCGAGGGCGTCTTCATTACCGTGCCGCTCAGCGCCGAAGGCGTCGCGGCGGTGCGCGATGGCAGCTTCAGGCCGGCCTGGCCAGCACTGAACCATCTCGCCTGCGAGGGCGAGCTTTGCGGCGGGGTCTATATCGGCGTCTATGCCGGCATCACCAAAGACGCGCGCCGCGCCGTGATGATGGCGGCCGGCGTCACGCGGGTGGAGTTCTTCGCGCCCGTGCCCTGTTTCGCGCGCGGCGCGACGGAGGACGGTAAGCGCTCGATGGCTTCGCTGGGCTTCCGCGCCATCGAAGGCGGCATGCCGGACCTGTGGGGACAGGATCCGCTGCCGGTGCAACGGGAACGGGCCGCATGACCGCGCGGCCGGACTTTGGCGAACTGTCGCTGACCCGCCCGCTGGAGCCGGCGATGCTGGAGGCCTTTTCGGCCGGTCCAGTGTGCAACCTGGAGGAATACCAGCAGGCGATGGCGCTGCGCGCAGCGGTTTACCTTGCCGAGCAGGATTGCCCCTATGACGAGGAGTATGACGGCAATGACTTCTCCTGCACACATTTCCTGGTGAAAGCGGGTAACCGTCCCGCTGGTACCTGCCGGGTGCGGTGGTTCGCTGGCTTCGCCAAGATCGAACGCTCGACCATCCTGCCAGCCTTTCGTGGCACGCCGGCGCTGCGTGTGCTGATGGCGGAAACCTGCGAGGTGATTTCGCGCAAGGGGTACCGGGTGGCGCTCGCGCAGATCCAGTCCCGGCTCTGGCCGGTCTGGAGCCGGGTGTTCCGCTGCCGGCTGGTGACCGGGCGGGCGCATTTTGCCTTTTCCGGATTCGACTATTGCGAGATGGAGATTCCCATCGCGCCGCACCCCGAGGCGCTGACGATCCGGGCCGACCCGCTTCAGATCATCCGGCCGGAAGGCAGATGGGACGAGCCCGGTGTGCTCGACCGGTCTGTGACACGGCCGGCAGAAGCAGCCTGACACCGAGTGTCATTTGACGGGCCGGGGCGCTTGTTTTTCACGGCGAGCCGCGCCACTACAACGTTGACGTCCGGTCAAGCCGGGACGTATCGCGTTCAATGGCCAGCGGGATCCGCGCATGTCAGACAGTCTCCACAAACTCGACGCCGCCGCGCGCAAGGCACCGGTTGTTCCGGTCATCGTCGTGGGGGATGCCCGGCAGGCTGCACCGCTGGCGAAGGCGCTGGTGCGGGCTGGGATCACGATTGCCGAAGTGACGCTGCGGACCCCGGCAGGGCTTGCCGCCATTGCCGCCATGAAGGCCGAAGCGCCTGAGCTTCTCGTGGGTGCAGGCACAGTGTTGACCGGGCAGGATGCGGACGCCGCCCTGGCCGCCGGCGCGGAGTTCCTTGTCTCGCCTGGCATGTCGCCGGGTCTTCGGGCGGCGCTGAAAGGCCGTGAAACTCTGATGATCCCGGGCATTGCCACTGCCAGTGAAGCGATGGCCCGGCACGAGGAAGGGTTCGCGCGGCTCAAGCTGTTTCCGGCTTCGATTGCGGGCGGCGCGCCGGCCCTGAAGGCGCTGGCGGGACCGCTGCCGCACCTGAAATTCATGCCGACCGGCGGGATCAGTGAGGACGAGGTCAAGACCTACCTCCAATTGCCGAATGTGTTCGCACTCGGCGGCTCGTGGATTGCCAGCCAGGCTGACATCGCCGCCAGCAACTGGGCCCGGATCGAGGACATTGCGAGGCGGTTGCTGGCGCTGGCATAGCCGATGCAGCGGATTGGCGGGATAGTGCCGGGTTTCCCGATCCGGCACGGCATGTGTGCACGGGATGGAGAAGCGCGTGAAAGCAGTATTTTTTGCAGGTGGGTTTGGAACGCGCCTGAGCGAAGAAACGGCCCTGCGGCCGAAGCCTATGGTGGAAGTTGGCGGTCGTCCGATCCTTCACCACATCATGGAAATGTACGCGGCACACGGCATCACCGAGTTCGTGGTGCTGGGCGGCTACAAGGTCGAGTTCATCAAGGATTATTTCCTTAACTATACCCGCCGCACCGGCGACTTCACCGTTGACCTGAGCAATGGCGAGCTGACCTGGACGCACAACAAGCCGCTGCCGTGGAAAGTGACCGTGCTGGACACGGGCAACGACACGATGACCGGCGGCCGCTTGAAACGCGCCAAGGACATCATCGGCAACGAAACCTTCTGCCTGACCTATGGCGACGGCGTTTCCGACGTGGACATCACCGCGCTGGTCGCTTTCCATAAGGCTTCCGGCGTCAAGGCGACTGTCACAGCAGTGACGCCGCCGGGCCGTTTCGGCGTCATGGGCCTCGCCCCGGACGAGCCGATCGTGCAGTCCTTCCGTGAGAAGGATTCGGTGGACGTGGGCCTGATCAATGGCGGATTCTTCGTGTGCGAGCCGGATGTGATCGACCTTGTGGACGGTGACGCGACCGTCTGGGAACAGGAGCCGATGAACCGCCTCGTCGATGCCGGCCAGCTGGCGGCCTACCGTCACCACGGGTTCTGGCAGGCGATGGATACCGTCCGCGACCGGCAGGTGCTTGAAGCGATCTACGCCAAGGGCGCGCCCTGGCTGAAACAGGGGAAGTGATCCGATGAAATTCCATCAAACCACCCTCAAGGATGCGATGCTGATCGACCTTGAACGCCGGGGCGATGATCGCGGCTTCTTTGCGCGCACGTTCTGCGTCGATGAGTTTGCGGCCAATGGCCTGCCGACCGAGTTCGTGCAGCAGAACACGTCCTATTCGGCCAACAAGGGCACGCTGCGTGGCATGCACTTCCAGCGCGCGCCGCATGGCGAGGACAAGCTGATCCGTTGCCTGCGCGGCGCCATCGTGGATATCATCATCGACCTGCGTCCGGACTCGCCGACCTACAAGAAATGGGAAGCGTTCGAGCTGAACGACGAAAACAAGCGCCAGCTGCTGGTGCCGAAGGGCTTTGGCCACGGCTTCCAGACGGTCAGCGATCATGTGGAAGTGACCTATCTGGTGACGGCGAAGTACACGCCGTCTGCCGAGGGCGGCGTGCGCTGGAACGATCCGGCGTTCGGTATCACCTGGCCGCTGGAGCCGACCGACATGTCGGACAAGGACAAGACCTGGCCGGATTTTGCAGGCTAAGCGTGTCGGGGACAACGACGCGAAAGCCCGCCTTTCGAGGCGGGCTTTTTTTGTTCCGTCGCATTCCGGTGCGTGTGTGGCAAGCTTCACTGCGGGGCCAACTTCGGGTTTGACGTGAGCGAAAATGTGCTATCAGAGCGCGCATGAAGCCACTCGGTCTAAAATCTTATGGTAGCATTCCCCATTTGCCCGAAAGTCGCATGGGGCCGGCGGACCATCATTGCCATGCGGGTCAGTCTGCGATCGCCACGGTCAAGAGGCGTGGCAAGCATGACCGGATTATCGTAACTGAAAAACTGGATGGAACGAACGTCGCCGTCGCACGGGTCGGGGATGAAATTCTTGCGCTCGTAAGATCCGGGTATTTGGCATCCACCTCTCAGTATGAGCAGCATCTGATGTTCGCACGCTGGGTCGATGCACAAGCGGAACGCTTCAGGGCGGCGCTATCTGACGGCGAGCGGTTTTGCGGAGAGTGGCTGGTGCAGGCACACGGCACCAGATATCAATTGCCGCACGAGCCCTTTGTGGCCTTTGACCTCATGGCCGGCCCGCAGCGCCACCCGTGGGACCAGTTCTTGGAAACGGCCAGACTGTGCGATCTCATGACTGCACGTGTACTGAGCGATGGTCCGTCATTATCGGTAGCGGATGCCCTTCAATCTGTTGAAGTCAGTGGTCATGGCGCGGTCGATCCGGTCGAGGGGGCTGTGTGGCGCGTTGAGCACCGGGGCGCATTCGACTTCATGGTCAAATATGTGCGGCCCGATAAGATTGACGGGCTCTACTTGCCGGAAAAAACAGGCACACAGGCCGTTTGGAACTGGCACCCGGATCTGCAGACTCAGAACTAGATCTGCGCGAGCGGCCTGAAGATCCAACCTGTGTGGAGCTTGACATATTCGGCTTCACATCGGGTGTGGTTTGTGAATCAGCCCTTCAATGCTTCTACAGTGGCCTCGGCAATCGCGAGCGAACTCGTGAGGCCGGGGGATTCGATGCCGAAGAAGTGGACGAGGCCGGCATGGCCGTGGCGGGCAGGGCCGTCGAGCTGGAAGTCGGCAGCGGGCTGGCCCTGCAGCGAGATCTTCGGGCGGCAGCCGGAATAGGCTGTCGTGATCGAACCGTCCGGAAGGTCCGGCCAGTAGCAGCGGATGGCGGCATAGAAGCTGTCGGCGCGGCGGATATCGACCCGGTAATCAATCGTGTCCGGATCATCCGTGTTCAGCCATTCCACGTCCGGGCCGAAGCGCATCTGGCCGCCGAGGTCGAGCGTGACATGGACGCCGAGGCCGCCATCCACGGGCGCGGGATAGATCAGGCGCTGGAAGGGCGAGCGGACAGTGCAGCTGAAATAGTTGCCCTTGGCGAGCGTGAAGGGCGGCAGCAGGGCCGGGTCGTAACCGGCCATCGCGCGCGCGGTGCGCACGGCGTAGAGACCGGCGCTGTTGACGACCTGGCGCGCGACCAGCGTCATCGGCTCGGCGCCGCCGGCCTCGATACGGAAACGGCCATCCGGCAGGATTTGAGAGGAGGTGACCGGCGTGTTGAACGCGATGGCGCCGCCATGGTCTTCGAGTTCGCCCTGCAGCGAGAGCATGTAGCCGTGGCTGTCGAGGATGCCGGTTTCGGCGGAGAGCACGGCGGCCTTGCAGGACAGGTGTGGTTCCATCGCCATCGCTTCGGCGCCGGAGAGGAAGGAGAGGCCCTCGACGCCGTTGCGCTCGCCCTGGGCGTGGAGGCCTTCCATCTTGGCAATCTGGGCGTCGGACGTGGCGACGATCAGTTTGCCGGTCTTGCGATGGGCGACGCCGTGCGACTCCATCCAGGCATAGAGGCGGCGGCGGCCATCGACGCAGAACTGGTGGCGCAGGCTCCCCGTCGGATAATAGAGCCCGGCATGGACGACTTCGCTGTTGCGCGAGGACGTGCCCGTGCCGATGGCATTTGCCGCTTCGAGGACGAGGACGTCATGGCCAGCGCGAGCAAGGGCGGCGGCGCAGGCGAGGCCGACCGCGCCGGCGCCGATGACGACGGTATCGACTTCGGTCATGGCCTCACCTTTGCCCGTCCGGGATCAGACGGTTTCTTTTGCCGGAACGAGACCGAAATGGCGCTCCATCTCGGCATAATAGGCGTCGATCTTGCGGCCGGCGGGAATGGTGACGTCGTCGAAGGTCAGCACACTGTCCTTGGCGATGTCGCGCTTCACCGTACAGCCTTCGGCGAGGCCCATGGGCAGGAGGCGGTCCTTGTGGACGACGGGGGCATTCTCGGCCTGGCCGTAGGTGTCGAAACCGCCGATGCCATCGAGCGTCTGGCCGGCTTTCAGGTCGCGCTTGGCGAGGGCGATCACGCCTACCGTGGGCGCGCCAAGTGGTGTCAGCGCGGCGTCCTGAAACAGCACGGCGCGGGCGACAGTGAGCGGTACTTCAAAATGGCAGAGGTGGTAGGGCGTGTAGAAGAGATAGTAGGGGCCTTGTCCGAGCTTGTAGAGGTTCAGATAGTGGGCCTGGCGCGGGTCGTCGTGCGTACCCAGCACAAACACACCAGGTCCGGGGCGGGCGCCGACGACGAAGTCGACGATTCCGGGACCCTTGGGGTCGATGTGCGGGGCCAGCATCTCGACAAAGTCTTCGAGTGGGCGCAGCGGCAGGGTGGGGTTCTTGTTCGTCGGGTCGGGACCGATCATGCCGCGTTTCGCAACGCCCATGCCGGTACCGTTGGCGACGATGGCCTGTTCGAAGGCGATCTTGGTGCCGTCCGCGAAGGAGGTCACCATGTTGACGTTCTGACCCCACTTCTCGGCAAAGCCGCGTTGGGTGTCCGGGGTCCGGTATTCGTCCTGCAGGCCCTTGATGTTGCCGCAGAGCACCGGCTTCACGCCAATGGACTGGACGAAGCGGAAGAGGTTCATCTGCACGCCGGGCTGGTCGCCATCGACGTTGGTTATGACGACGCCGGCCTTGTCGGCCTTGACCTTGAGGAGCGGGCCGACTGTGCCGTCGAGTTCGGCATTCATCAGGATGACGTGCTTGGCGGTTTCGAGCGCGCCTTCAACGGCGTCGAGCGCGTAGTCCATCGAGCCGGTGGCTTCGATGATGGCGTCGAGGCCTTCCGCGCGGGCGAGGGCGCCGGGGTCTGTCGTGACGACGGGCTGGCCTGCCTTGATCGCGGCCGAGATTTCCGCGGCCGTCTCCGCCAGCACGACGGTTTCACCCGTGCGGCTGGCCTCGAAGGCGTCGATACCGCGCTGCGGCTGGCGAGCGGCGATGCCGCAGAGAACCATTCCGGGTACGGATTTGGCGATCTGGAGGGCAATGCCCGAAGCCATGAAACCGGCGCCGATCATACCGACCTTGATGGGCCGGCCTTCAGCTTCGCGTTTTTTTAGTGCGGTATCGACGATGATCATGTGATTCAGACCGTAGCGAGTTCAGGCGTTTTCCAGAAGAGTTTGTCGTCGAGGAGATGCGCCTTGCGCAGCTTCGTCAACATCTTCAGGCGAGTGTAGGGCGGTGCGCGGAAATCCTCTTCCGTCATGTCGATGCTTTCGAAAACCTTGCGCATCTGCTTGGCACCTAGTTGCGCCGTCCACTGGCACTTGAACGTCGGCAGGACCTTCTGGATCTTGTCGAAGTTGACGCGGTAGGATCGGTTGTCGCCGCCCTGTTCGCCAATGCTCAGAGTGCAGCCGGGGAATTCCTTCGCGACGATCTCGGCGATCTCGCGGACCCGGTAGTTCTGGTCGGACGAGCCGACATTGTACTTCTGGCCGCGGATCGCATCAGCTGGAGCGGTCAGCGACAGATAGACAGCCTGGCACATGTCGAGCGCATGGACGAGCGGGCGCCACGGGGTTCCGTCGGACAGGAGTTTGATCTCCTTGGTCGTCCAGGCGAGGCCGCACAGATCGTTGAGCACGATGTCGAAGCGCTGGCGCGGCGAGGCGCCGTAGGCGGTTGCGTTACGCAGGAAGCAGGGCTCGAAATCGTCGCCAGCCATCTTGGTCAGGTCATTCTCGACTTTTACCTTGCACTCGGCATAGGCGGTCTGCGGGTTCACGTCCGAGGTTTCGTCGAGGATCTGGTCGGGCTTGCCGACGCCGTAGACCGAGCAGGACGACATGTAGACGAAACGCTTGATGCCGGCCTTGCGGGCGAGGTTGGCCAGGTGGACGGAGCCGCCATGGTTGATCTCGTGGGTCAGGCCAGGGTCCTGCTGGCCGAGCGGATCGTTCGACAGCTCAGCAAGGTGGGCGATGGCGTCGAAGCCCTTGAGGTCATCAGCGGTGACCGAGCGGATGTCCTTGGAGATGATCATCGGACGCGGCACGTTGGTTGGGTAAAGCCAGCCGGAGCGGTAGAAGCCCGTGTCCAGGCCGACGGCTTCAATGCCGCGTTGCAGCAGGTAGGGGCCCAGCAGCGTACCAATGTAGCCGTCGGCGCCGGTAAAAAGAACTTTCATGGTCATGGAAAAGTGAACTCCCTCACGCGACCGGCACATGCATCTGGCATGCCAACAAATTTACTGGTTCCAAGGCCAACGCTGAAACGCTGACCCCATATTTCGACGTGCACCGGTGGACGAGCACCGAATGGCAGCTGATCCAGACTGGAACATCGAAGGCTTGGCCGTATAGAAAACGGCCCCGATTCGAAACTGCAGCGCTGTGTGCCGCTTCGGACTGGATAGGCCAAGGGGGCCGCGCTGCCAATGCTCGTTGCCGCCGCAAGCTCAATATTGGTTCATTGTCGGCGTTTGCCTGAAGCGTCGCTGGCCATGCTGGCAGACCTGAGAACGGGTGCCAGAGACGCCGAAATGAAATGTTTGCCGTGCAGCATCTTGATGCAGACAAGAAATCCGGTTTCTCCCCGCCTCACCGCAAAAATCGCAAGCCTGTTGGTTGGCCGTTGCGGCGACGGCTTGTGTTTTATCGCGGGCGAATTGAACGAGTGCGGCGTTGCGGGTCGTTTCGCAACTGATGTCGTTTTCGACCGCGCAGTCGGCAGACTGCGAGGGGAATGGGAAAGGCGCTGTTCCGATGTTCCCACTTTTTTGACATAGGCATCCTGACACCAAACAGCGATCCCGAATTTCAATCCACAAGGCAGGTAACCGCACAGATCGTTCAACGAAGCACCGAAAACTGGAGCAATCCTTTTCGGATATGACTCGCCTGCACGTTTGCAAAAGGTCGAATGCTCAATCTGTCAGTTTGACCTTGAGCGGCTTGAGCTTCGTTGAAGTTGTGGTCAGAATATTGCAAGCAGGACGCTTGGCAGGGATGTGCCTGCATTCTGGGGATGGTTATGTTAGTCAGTGTTGTGCTGCCTTGTTACAACGGCGCCGCTACGCTTGCCGCAATGTTGGACTCGCTTGTCCGGCAGACTTACGACGGCGATTGGGAACTCGTTTTTGTGAACAACGGATCGACCGACAATTCGGTCGAAATGGCCTTGTCCTATGCAGACCGTCTGCCGGTGCGGGTGGTCAACGCTTACGTCGGCCATGGACCCCAGGGCACTGTCGGCCATTCATATTTCGTCGGCTTCAGGGCGGCGAAGGGCGATCTGATCCTTGTGTGCGAGTCGGATGACATCTGCGATCCGGACTGGATGAAACACATGGTGAAGGCGCTGGAGACCTGCGACTTCGCGGTGCCGGCACTGGAATACGAAACGCTCAACCCGCCGACCGTAACGTGGGGCAAGGACCGCGGCCTGCAGGCGCGCGGCGAGGGACTGCCGAGCAATGTCGGTCCGCTGCACCTGCCTTACGCGGCGTGCAACGCCATCGGCATGACCCGGGACTGTTACCGGCGCGTCGGTGATCCGACCGAATGGATGCGAACGGCATGGGATGTGGATTATTGCTGGCGCGTCCAGCTCGCCGGCATGAAGCTGACCTTTGTGCCGGAAGCCCTGGTGCACTACCGCCTGCGCGACACGGCGGCGGGCCGGTTCAAACAGGCGCGTAACTATGGCCGCGGCCATGTGAACCTGCATATCCGCTATGGCATGAGACCGTGGTGGCGCTATCTGGCGTTCAGCCTCTACCGCCTTGTGCGGGCAGGAATTTTTAATGTATTTGGCACACTTTTTGGCAAGCGGCCCTTTGCTTATTGGGTGTACGACTGGGGCTTTGCACGCGGACAGCTGGATGCGTTCCCGATCTTGTTGAAGGCGCAATTGAAGCATGTGCAGCCGGAACGGAGCGTGCTGGAAGGGAAAAAGCCGGAGGGACCGCAGACCTCCGTGACTATTCCCGAAACCTGATCGTCAAATCCCGCCTGCTGCGCCAAGGTCGAGCACGGAGCGGCTGATCTGGTGCGTTTCAGTTACGCCCGTCAATGCCATCGACACGGAAAATTCACCGTGCAGTGCCTTGAGTTGATTAAGTAATCCGGCTTCGCCCGCTCCTGCAAGGGCGTAGACCCAAGGCCGGCCGATCATGGCGGCATCGGCGCCGAGTGCCATGGCTTTGAGGATGTCCTGACCGGACCTCACACCGCCATCGATGAACAGCTTTGTCTGGCCCGAGACCTTTTCGGCAATCCGGGGCAGCATCGAGATCGACGAGGCGACGCCGTCGAGCTGGCGCCCGCCATGGTTGGACACGATGATGCCGTCGGCGCCGTGCTTGACGGCTTCGACGGCGTCTTCAGGGCTGAGAATTCCCTTGATGACCAGAAGGCCGCCCCATTGGGCGCGGATCCAGGCGAGATCCGCCCAGCTGATCGAGGGGTCGATGGACGCATTCGCCCAAGCTGAAAAGTCCGCAGGCGTCGAGGCGCTTTTGACGTAAGGTGCAATGTTTCCAAGGACATGCGGCTTTCCGCCCAGGCCGACGTCCAGCGTCCAGCCTGGGTGGAGGGCATAGGAGATCAGCCCCCGCCGCAATTGTGTCCAGACGTTTCCGCCGCCGCTCATCGTGTTGCGGACATCACGGTAGCGCGTGCCGACCACCGGCAGGTCCACCGTCAGGACAAGGACTGAAACGCCGGCCGCCTTGGCGCGGCGGATCAGGTCGGCGCAGGCCTCCCGGTCGCGGATCATGTAGAGCTGGAACCACAAGGGGCCGGAGCCTGCAGCTGCAGTCTCCTCTACAGAACACACAGAAAGCGTCGAGAGACAGTACGGCACGCCGAATGCGCCGGCGACCCGGCGAGCGGCCGCTTCGCCGCGCCGCGCCATCATGCCGGACAGGCCCACCGGCGACAGCGCGAGCGGCATGGTCGCCTCGGCGCCAAAAAGGTTAGTGGCGGTGGAGCGTGCCGAGACATCCTTCAGGATCCGCTGCAACAGCGCCAGACGCTCGAAATCTCGGACATTCCGGGCCAGCGTGACCTCCGCATAGGCTCCGCCGTCCAGGTAATCGAACAGGAAGCGCGGCAGGCGCCGCTCCGCCAATCTGCGATAGTCGGCAACCGAAGCGGGGGCCAGATCAAGTGTGGGCATGGTGGGATCTCGACTTTCGACCAGTCTGGACAGTTCCAGTATCACGCATGTTCATTTGCCGTGCTTACTGGAATGGTTCAATAAAGTAACGGACAAGTGGTTTTGTTAACGAATATTCCCGGACCCGATATTCAATTCAGAATGAATTCAGAGTAAACGGCTGTACGTGCCTGCTTCCCCGGTAAAATCGGGCTGGATTGGGTGGTACTGAACTTGCACGGGTTGCGACGACAACCCTGGGCCATATCGGCCTCGCAGAGAAACTGGGAATGGTGAAATGTCCAAATTGAAACGCATGAGCCTGATGAGTGTTGCTGCCTGCGCCCTGATCGGGCCGGTTGCCTTCGGTCAGACCGATAACTACTACAGCCGCGACAAGTACGAAGCGGTCAAAGACCGCCAGCAACCGGAGTTTGATCCGGAACCTGTCCGCCTTGGCGCGTTCGTGGTCCGCTCGAATGCCGAAGTCGGCCTGACGTCAAATGACAACGTTTTCGCCACCAATAATAACGAAGAGTCGGATATTGTCGCCCGCTTCGGCGGCGAAGTTGCTGCGGATACCGACTGGAGCGTCCACGGCCTCGGCTTTGATGTGACGGCCTATCGCAACCAGTATCTCGATCTCAATGATGAATCGACGACCGACGTGACCGGCCGCCTCCGTGGCCGTCTCGATGTGACGCGCGAACTGTCGCTGCGTGGCTCGGTCTTCGCAGAGGATCGGTCCGAGCCGCGTACGGACTTCGTGAACGCGTTCGGCGTTGACCGTCCGGTCGAATACACCCGCAAGGGCGTCACCGCCGATGCAGACTATCAGAACGACCGCATCCGCTGGAACAACGGCGTCAGCTTTGCCGATGAAGATTACTCGGACGGCAACGCCACCGGAACCGGCACCAACATCGACCAGGACTACCGCGACCGCAGCATTGTGCAGGGCCGTTCGCGCCTGTCCTACGCCGTCTCGCCCAACCTGGCCGTGTTCGCCCAGGCGACCGCTTCGCAGAGCGACTATGATGTCGAACAGATCTTCGGCGGCCTGCCGCGTTCGCGCGACTCCAAAGGCTACACCGTTTCGGGCGGCGTCGACTTCGAACTCACCTCGCTGATCCGCGGTGACATCGCGGTGGGCTACCTGAATGAAACGAAAGACGACAGCTTCTTCTCTGATGTGAGCGGCCTGTCGATTGACGGCCGGATGGCCTGGTTCCCGACCCGTCTGACCACGGTGAACTTCGACGCGGCCCGCCGCGTGGTTGATACCGGGGCATTCGAGTCGCCGAGTGCTGTCGAAACGCGCTTTGGCGTCAGCGTTGACCACGAGCTTCGCCGGAACATTGTCCTCACGGGCTATGCCGGTGTATCCAACTACGAGTATGAGGAAACCGACCGCAAGGACGAGAACCTCGAGTTCGGCGCTGTGGCGACCTACAAGATGAACAAGCGCCTGCACTGGGAAGTCTTCGCTCGCAATCGCGAGCGTGATGTCTCCGGCACCGGCGTGTTCGGTGATCCTTCGTACGGTCAAACTCAGTTCGGCATCGGCCTGAAACTGTACCCGTAACTTTCCTGTCTTCCGGAAGCCGGTAAACTTGCCGGCTTCCGGGCCCCCTTTTTCATTCAGAGGCCGTGCCTTGTCCAAATCGTTTTCAATCGAGTTGCCGTCCAACCTGTCTGCCAGTGGCGGCGATCAATCGGTAAGTCCGCCGCTCGATCTGAAGGCGCTGGTGGGCGTGGTCTACCGCCGCTTCTGGATGATCCTTGCCGGGTTCATCACGACCTTTGGCATTGTTGCCTACGTCACGTTCACGCAGACGCCGATCTACAAGGCCGAAGCGGTCGTGCAGCTGAATACCGAGGAAACGAACGTCATCGACCTCGGCGCGATCTTCTCAGGCATGGGCGGGAACACGGCGGTCGTCGATACCGAAGTGCTCGTGATGGAGTCGAAGTCGCTGCTGACGCGCGTTGCCGTCAAACAGAAGCTGATCGAGGATCCGGAATTCAACAATTCCCTTCGCCCCAAGAAGGCGGGCCTCCTTTCGCCCGTCAAGGGCCTCGTTCGCGCGGTCACTGGCGCCAAGCCGCCCGTTGATCCGTTTGCGGGTCTGACCCAGGAACAGAAGGACGCTGCGCTCCTCGCAGGCGCCGTTGAAGCCCTGCAGCAAAAGGTCAGCGTCAAGCGTGTCGGCACGACCTACCTGATCACGGTCAATGTCACCAGCGAGTCGCCGGAAATGGCCGCGCGCCTTGCCGACGAGATTGCCCAGCAATACCGCGTACAGCAGCTGGAAGAGAAATACGAAGCGACCCGCAAAGCCACCGAATGGCTGTCCGAGCGCGTGTCGGGCCTGCGCGAAGAAGTCGAGGAAAAAGAACGCCGCGTCGAAAGCTACCGCGCCGAGTCCGGACTTCTGGCCGCGCAGGGCGCAACCCTGACCGAACAGCAGATCGCCTACCTCACCACACAGAAAGCCACGCTTCAGGTCGAACTCGACCGGGCCCGTGCCCGCGCTGACAGCATGCGGCGCCAGATGGCCAGCGGCGCCGGCGCGGACGGAATTTCCGAAGTACTGGGGTCGCAGGTCATTTCCGACCTCAAGAGCCAGCGCGCCATCATCAATCGCCGCGTTGCAGAACTGGAAACGAAACTCGGCCCGCAGCACCCTGAACTCATCAGTGCACGGAACGAAGCGGCCGATATCGACCGTCAGATCAACGCCGAAGTCGGACGCATTGCGGGTAACATCGAGAACGAACTGAAAGTGGCTCAGTCACAGATCAGCTCGATCCAGGGCGAGATTGGCCGGTCAACCAGCCAGCTGCGCGGCAACAACCAGGCCCTCGTGCGCCTTCGCGAACTTGAGCGCGACGCCGAGACCAGCCGCGTGCTGCTCGAAGAATTCCTCGCGCGTTCCAAACAGACCCGTGAGCAGGATGCCCTGATCACGGCGGATGCGAACATCCTGTCCAGCGCCTCGGTGCCGGAAGCGCCCAGCTCGCCCAAGAAGCTGCTGAACCTGATCATCGGCTGTGTTCTGGGCGGAATCATCGGCGGTGGTCTCGCGCTGTTCGCCGAGATGTTCGACATGAAGATCAGCTCGTCGGACGACGTGGAGCGCAAGCTCGGCGCCAACCCGATCGGCTCGGTGCCGCTGATCCGCACCGCCAGCTTCCTCGGCCTGTCGCAGACCAACCCTGCCGACTTCCTGGTCGAGAACCCTCTGTCGGCCTATGCTGAAAGTATCCGGTACCTGCGCGCTTCGATCGCCTTCTCGGATCTCGACAGCGAGACCAAGACGGTTGCCGTCTGCTCCTCGCTGCCGGATGAAGGCAAGACGAGCCTGACGCTCGCCCTGGGCCGTATGTCGGCCATGTCGGGCTCGCGCACGCTGGTCATCGACGGCGACTTCCGCCGCCGCCAGCTGACTGAAACGGCGGGCCTGAAACCGGACATCGGCTTTGTTGAGCACCTGTTCGGCAACGGCCAGCTGTCCGATGCCATCGTCAAGGATCGCAAGACGATGCTCGACATCCTGCCGCTTTCGCAGAACGGCCACACCCCGCACGACGTGTTCGGCACCCGCGCCTTCGACGACCTGCTGGCCCGCCTGCGTTCGATGTATGACCTGATCCTCATCGACACCGGCCCTCTGCTGCTGATGGCAGAAGCCCGTGTCGTCGCCGGCAAGGTTGACAAGACAATCCTCGTCGTCCGCTGGCGCCACTCGTCGCGTTCGGCCGCTCGCCAGTCGCTAACGCTGCTGCGCAATTTCAAGGCCGATTTGCTGGGCGTGACGCTCAACATGGTGGACCTCAACCGTCGCCGTCACCACCGCGACCCGGGTGCCACCTACAAGGCTTACCGCAAGTACTACCAGATGGACGAGAAGCCCTCGATCTTTGGCTGGGGCGGCGACAAGCGGAAGAACAAGCCTGGTCCGAAAACGATGAAGGGCTCGGTCGCCGTGCAGGTTCCGCCGTCGAAGGCAACCGGTCGCAACGACCCGGTCGATCGGATCTCTGCCGAATAGCCAAGGCGGGCTGGTGTCCCGGAAATTGCTTCGAATGCGGAGCAGTTTCCGGAGCGCCCAGGGCAGCACAGGACGTGAGAGATGACCCGGATTGCATTCTTCGGTCATGATGCTGCGGACGCCGCCGTGCGCCGCCGCGTTCGCGGGTTTCTCGATGACGGGCTCGACGTAACCGGCTTCATGATGCACCGGCGTGATCCGGGACGGATCGACTGGGACAATATTGATCTTGGCGAAACCCGTGACGGCGCATTCGTGCAACGCATCCGCCAGGTTTTTGCCGGTGCGTCGCGGGCCGCTGCTGCCCGGGAAAAGCTGGCTGCGGCAGATGTGATCTACGCCCGCAACCTCGACATGCTCGCCTGCGCCTTCCTCGCCAAGCGCTACGCCCGGCTGGATACGCCTGTCATCTATGAGAGCCTCGACATTCACCGGCTGTTGACGCGTCCGGACGCTATCGGCGCGGCCGTGCGCTGGCTTGAGCGGACGCTGCTGCGGCGGTCTGCAGGCCTTGTCGTCTCGTCGCCAGGTTTCATCCGCAATCACTTCGAAAAGCGATATCCCGGCGACTACCGCGCGTTCATCGTCGAGAACCGGCTGGCATCCGGCGCCGAGTACGGCGTGCGGGCCTGCGCGCGCAAATCTGAATTGCCTGCCGCAGCGCGGCCGTTGCGCCTCGGTTGGGTCGGCAACCTGCGCTGCCGGCGGTCTCTCGACCTGCTTTGTCAGTTGGCGGACCAGTTTCCGGACGATCTCGAGATCCGTCTGCATGGCCAGCCTGCACGCACCGAGATCCCGGTTTTCGAACCGCTGATCGACGCCCGGGCGAACATGACCTATTTCGGCCGCTACCGCGCACCCGAAGACCTGTCGGGCATCTACGATGAGCTCGATGTCGTATGGGCCGGGGACTTCATGGAAGCGGGGTTCAATTCGGTGTGGCTGCTGCCAAACCGGATCTATGAGGGCGGGTATTACTGTACACCGTCGATTGCGCCGGCCGGGACCGAGACGGCCGCCTGGCTTCAGCAGCATCAGTGCGGGTTCATCATAGATGAGCCGCTGTCGGAGACCCTAGCCGAACTCGTAGCAGGTCTCATCAAGGACCGCGCGCCGATTGCCGCCCGGGCGGCGGTGTTGGCCGGATTGCCGGACGAGACCTTCATCCAGCCTCCGGGATTCCTGGCGGATATTGTGCGGCGCACACTTTTGCCCGCACCAACCGCTTGAGCGGTGTCCGGGGCAGGCCCGGTGTGCATTTTTACACAGTGACCAGATGAATTTGCCGGGGGGCGTTTCGTCCGTGCCGGCAAAAATTCAATTGGGTTCAACGTTGTCGGAAGGAATGTTTGATATCAGTGCCCCTGGCGCCGGCCAATCCGGGGCCGGTTTCGCCCGAGGCCTGCCGGATTTGTGCCGGAATCTGGCACCATGATTGTCGTTAGCGATGTAGAGTGTTTGCTTGTTTAAACCCGGCGTTAAGGGTTGCCCGCTTTAATGTTCCTCATGCCGAGTACCAAGCCCATGATCCCTGCAGAGAGCCGCGCGTTTGCGTCACAAGTCAGGATGTCCGCCCGGACAGACTATGCCCTCATGAATGATTATAGCGAAGGTAAGTGGCCGGTCTGGCTTCGCCTGATTACCATCATCGGTCTGAGTGCAGGCCTTTGGGGCGCGATCATCTGGGCGGCAATGACCGCCTTCGGCTGATCCAGCCGTTTCGTCCGCAACATTCTCCGAATGTATCGTTAGTGCGGACCAATCTTTGCATATAGTCAGGCAAACCAGTCGGCGCACAGCAGCGCTGTCGCTTTATCGATTTTGATTTGCGAGACTCCAAAATGCCGGGAAAATTGTTGGTTACGGGCGGCGCCGGGTATGTCGGCAGCCATTGTTGCCGGGCTTTCGCTGAAGCGGGCTGGGATGTCACGGTTTTCGATAACCTGTCGACGGGATGGCGCGACCTGGTGAAATGGGGTCCGCTGATCGTTGGCGACTTGCAGAATCCGGCAGATCTCGAAGCTGCCTTTGCGCAGGTCAAACCCGACGCAGTGGCGCACTTTGCCGGATCGACTCTGGTGGCAGAATCCGTCCGTGAACCGTCGATCTATTATCGCAACAATACGCTGGCGACGCTGAACCTGCTGGAAGCGATGCGCAAACATGGCGCCGGATACCTGATCTTCTCCTCGACCTGCGCGACCTTCGGAAACACCCATGCGGACTCGATCGACGAGACGCACCCGCAAAATCCGATCAATCCCTACGGCTGGTCGAAGCTGATGGTTGAACGCATCCTCGCCGACTTCGACACGGCGCATGGAATCCGATCCATTCCACTGCGCTATTTCAATGCGGCCGGCGCAGACCGCGACGGCATGACCGGTGAACGCCACGCCTGTGAAACGCACGTCATCCCGCTGGCGCTGAAGGGCGCCTATGATGAAGGCTACGAGTTCACGATCCTCGGCAGTGACTTCGACACGCCGGACGGAACCGCCATCCGCGATTACATCCACGTCGAAGACCTCGCCGAAGCCCACCTGCGGGCGCTGACAGCGCTGGAGAATGGTGCGGCCTCGACTGCCTACAATCTCGGCACCGGCAAGGGCACCAGCGTCGCGGAAGTTGTAACCGCCGTCGAACGCGCGACCAACCGGAAGATCCCGCGCAAGATCGGCCCGCGCCGTCCGGGCGATCCGGGCAAGTTGATTGCCCTGCCGGACAAGGCTGCGCGCGAACTCGGCTGGGTCGCCAGCCGGTCCGGCATCGACAATATCATCCGTACGGCGCTGGCCTGGCACCATGCCGACTGGGCGAACGCGCAAGAACATGAACACGCAGAACATTCTGCAGGCTGAGCAAACGATCGTGATGGAAACTGATGATACCATGAACAAGCCCCTTGCCCCGGCAAGCCCGATCCGTTCCGGCGACGCGCCGGGCGGCGACTTGCCAACGGTATCCGTGATCATCACCTGCTATAACTACGGGCGCTTTCTGCCGGCTGCGATCGACAGTGTGCTCGCCGAAGATGTCGGCGCCGAAATCATCGTTGTGGATGACTGCTCTTCGGACAATTCCCGCGATGTGATGCGGAGTTATGGCGACAAGATCATCCCGGTTTTTCAGCCACACAACCAGGGCCATGGCGGCGCCTTCAATGCCGGGTGGGCGAAGGCCACCGGCGATGTCATCTACTTCCTCGACGCGGACGACTTTGTCCTGCCGGGCGGCCTGAAGCGTGGGCTGCAAATGTACGAACCCGGCGTGCTGCTCTACCAGTTCCGGATGCGCTATTCGGATGAGACCGGTACGCTTGCAGGTGTCCATCCCCCGATGGAGATGCCACTCGGCGTCGGTGACATTTCCCGGCAGCTGCGCGAGCAGGGCCGCTTCTATACCAACGTCACGTCGGGCCTGCTGTTCGCGCGCGAAGGGTTGGAGAAGGTGATGCCGATCGATGCGGAAGACTACCGGATGAGCGCCGAAGGCTATCTCGTGTCTGTCCTGCCGCTCTACGGGCCGTGCCGGAGCTTTGATGAAACGATGTCATCTTACCGGCTTCATGGCGCGCAGAACTGGAAGGCGCAGGCCGATTTTGGCGCGCGGGCGCGCAAGGGTCTCAACCACGATTTTCACCGCTACGAAGCCATCCGCAAGCATGCCGAGCGCCAGGGCTTGCCGGTCGCTGCAAACCTTGGGGACGCGGACCTGCTTCACCTGAACGACCGCTTGATCTCGTTGGCCTTTGCGCCGGGCGAGCACCCTATTCCGGGAGATTCGATCGCCCGCGTGGTGCGCCTTGCCAAAGCGGTCCGCCCTGAAGCGGTCAGCCGCAGCGAGATTGCGGCGCGTTGGCTCTGGTGGACGGCAATGGAGCTTCTGCCAGGCGGAGTGCGGCGCCAATTGCTGCGCTGGAAGATGGATCCGAAAACCCGCCCAGCCTGGCTAGCCAATTTCGGACGCTTCGCCCGCAGGCGGCTGGGCGTCTTCATGCGCTGACTTTCAGCGCACGTCGAACTTGTCTGCCTTGCGCTCTCCGAACAGCATGCGTTGCTCCAGCCTTCGGCGCAGGGCGGCATAATAGGCTTCAAGGAAAGCCAGATCGGTTTCGCCGACGATGGGAGCCCAATCGATCTTCGCCCGGATGCGCGCCGCCACCTGCGACTTGATTTCGGGCGTCGACTGGCGAAGCACATCTTCCAGAACATGCAGTTCATGGATGCCGTAGGCCTCGGCTTGCGCCTGCGTGAAGGCAAACCGCGAAGCGGCATCCGGCCGCGACGCGGAAGACGTGATGTCATCCATCAGTCTGGCCTTGGGTGTCTTGATGACCCAGGTTCCGGCAATCAGGTCGCCGACACGCATCTTGTCCTTGTTGAAGATCGGGAAGAGCAGGAACACGCCTGACCAGACAAGGCCGAACAGCGCCATCCAGGCGCCGTACCGGTCGCCGCCCATCAGCGCAAACTGGAAGGGCAGGCCGATCTCGATCTCGCGGATGAAATTGCGCGCCAGCACCGAATTCGCCGTCAGCCGCCCGCCATCGCGCGCCGCAACCCGCAGACCGAGGATGCGCTTTCCCGGCGTCGCTGCGCGTTGGCCGATCTCGAAGAAGATGTAGTAGAAGTTCCGGACAAAGAAGAAAAAGACCAGCCAGAACGCGAAAGCGATATTCGAGCTGCCCGGGCTCAGCGCGTTCGCCATGAAGTTCAGTCCGAACAGGGTTGCGATCACGATGGCCCACTGGATCGCGATGTCGATCATGAACGCGCCGGCACGCTCGGACGCATTGGCAAGTTTCAGGCGGATGGCGGCGCCTTCCGGCGTGACCAGCTTGCGCACCATCTTCGCCAGCCGCATCTCTTCGGCCATTCGCGCGCGGCGCTGAACGGCAGCTTCCATGCTGAGGCCGGGGCGGCGCGTGGTGTCGACGGGTCTCGGGCTCATGCGCCGGGGGCCTTCCGGGGGACATAGAAATAGACCAGCCAGAACACCAGCGTGCCGCCGGCAATCAGGTAACGCACGATGTCTGAATTGATCAGCTGCCGGCCGAAGCCTTCGAGAATGGCAGCAAGGATCAACATCACGACGCAGCCCATCGCCATCGTTGCTGCCTTCTGGCCTGCCACGCGCGCCGACGCCAGCCGCGTTCGCCCGCCGGGAAAGGCCACGGCGCCGCCGATGACGAAACCGGCAGCGCCAGCCAGCACGATGGCGGATAGTTCCGTCACGCCGTGGATCATCAGCCAGCCGGTGAATTCATAGCCGAGGCCCTTGTCCCAGAACACGGCATACATCGATCCGATCATCACGCCGTTATAGACGAGCAACCAGGCGGTCGGGATGCCGAACGCAAAGCCGAGCGCGAAGGCGAACAGGGCGATTTGGGCGTTGTTGTTGAACAGGAAGCTCGAGAATGCCGCCAGTTCGCCGTCGCCGGTATCGTTCGGGTCCATGTAGATCGTGCTTTTGAGGAACTCGACGGATGCGTCCGGATTCCGCCCGTCCAAGAAGTTGTGGCCATGGAAAGTCCAGAACCAGTCCATGTCCTGCAGGCAGAGGAAGAAGGCGAGCGCCCAGCCGCCGAAAAAGAACAAGGCCGACAGCAGTGTCGTCCAGAGAGACTGGCTGACCGCAACAGGCCAGTCATTGCGCAGGAAATGCATCATCCGCTCACCGAGCGTGGTGCGCGCGCCATAGACAAAAAAATAGGACCGCGTGCAAAGGCTCTCGAGATAGGTGACCACGTTCTGGTCCAGCGAGATCGACCGGGCGACGGAAAGCGATGATACGGCCTGCCGGTAAAGCCGCGGCAGGGCCAGCATCTGTTCGTCGCTCAGATTCTTCACGCCGCCGTTTTCGGCTTTGGTCAGAATGAGGTCGAGCTTCTGCCAGTCGGACTGGCGCTCTTCGCGGAAACGGTAGGATTTCAGAAGGTCGCTCACAGCATGTCCCTCTGCTTGATCTGCAGATAGCGGGAGACCAGATCGGAACTGAAATGTTCCGGCGTGCTCTCGATGACCTGGACACCCAGGCGCTGCAGGCGGCGCAGCACCACATCGCGCTCTGCCAGCAACGTGTCGGCAATCACGGCGCGCGCGACATCCTCTGCTGTGTCCGGCGGTGCATCGGCCATCCCGGCAAGAGCGGCGTCCTCGAACGTGGCGAACAGAACGAGGTGACGATCGGTCAGGCGTTTGACGTTCTCGAGCATCAGCTCCGCCGAGATCGTATCGACGAAGTCCGAGAAGATGATGATCAGGCTGCGGCGCTGCAACTGGGCGCCGAGATTGGAGAGGGCGAGTGTGAAGTTTGCTTCGTCCTCGGAATAGTCCATTTCGGCGACAACGGCCTGCGCTTTCGGGAAACTGTTGGTGCCGGTCAGGAAACCGCTGCTGACGCCGGGCCGGTCGGAGAATCCGTAGAACATCGTGCGGTCGCCGGCGCGCAGCGAGATATAGGCGAGCAGCAGGCCGGCGGTCACGGCGCGGTCAATCTTCGGCACGCCGCCAAGCGGTTCGCTCATCAGGCGTCCGGTGTCGAAGGCAAAGACAATGTTGTGGTTGCGCTCGGTCTTGAACTCCTTGGCCAGCAGGTTGCGGTGGCGTGCGGAGTGCTTCCAGTCGATGGCGCGGCGATCCATGCCGGAGGAGAATTCGCGCAAGGCATCGAACTCGCTGCCGTCGCCGCGCTCGATCTGTGTCTTGATGCCGAATTCGGCGTCACGCGAGAATAGACGGATCGCTTCGTCACGCACCCAGCGCACGTTGGGCGTCACCGGCACGGACAGGTTCAGCGGTGCGATGTGTCGTTTCTGGATCAGACCGAGCGGGCCCTGCCACCGGCTCCAGAGCCGGACGATCTCGGCCATGCCCCGGCGCGGCGGCGTCACACTGATCGTGTGCGGACGGTATCGCCCATCCCATCCGCGCAGGCCTTGCGGCCCTGGCGTCCCAAGCAGGGCGTTCGCTTCGAGGCGGATCTCGATCCGGGCCGGAACCGGGCCCTGGGAGAAGGTGAGCCCCACCTGCAGGTCATCCGGGCTGCCGACATACAGCAGCGGCGGCGCCGTTACGGTGGCGGCGTAGTGGCGCACGGAGGCGCCCAGCAACGTATCAACCGCGATAAGGGCCGCGACGGCGGCAATCCAGCCCGCCGAAACGATCCACAGTTCCGGACGCAGCAGGGCGATCGCCACCATCAGGGGCAATCCCGCAAGCATCAGGAAGATCGCGCGGAGGGTTGGCGAAATCACCGGGGCGCTACCGTCTGTTCGATGATGCCCAAAAGGGTTTCGTCGGTCGTGCGCCCCTCGATGTCGGCAGCGGGCGACAGGAGAACCCGGTGGCGCAGGGTCGCAAGCGCGAGTTGCTTCACGTCGTCCGGGATGACGAAGTCGCGTCCGTCAAGCGCCGCGCGGGCCCGTGCGGCCGTGGCGAGCGCGGCAGCCGCGCGCGGGCTGGCGCCTGTTTCCAATGCCGGGCTCGTGCGTGTCGCCCGCACGAGGTCAACGATATAGGCGATGATGTCGTCATTGATCCGCGCAGCGGCCACCGCATCGACGGCGGCATCAAGCTCGGCCGGCGAGATCACCGCCTGGATGCCGAAGGCGTCGGGTGTCTTCATGCCGGTGCGCGTTCCGTGCCGGGCAACGATTTTCAGTTCTTCTTCCCGGCTTGGATAGTCCAGTGTGTGCTTGAAGAGGAAGCGGTCGAGCTGCGCCTCGGGCAGCGGATAGGTGCCCTGCTGCTCGATCGGGTTTTGCGTAGCGATCACCGTGAAGCGCGGGTTCAGCGGATAGCTTTCGCCGTCGATGGTCACCTTGCGTTCCTGCATCGCTTCCAGAAGCGCGGCCTGCGTCTTCGGGGGTGTACGGTTGATCTCGTCGGCGAGGAGGATGTCGGTGAAGATCGGCCCTTTGGTCAGGCTGAACTGGTTGGTCTGGAAGTTGAACAGGTTCGTGCCCAGAACATCTCCCGGCATCAGGTCGGGCGTGAACTGGATGCGGCCAAACTGAAGCGAGATGGCCTTTGAGAAGCACTGCGCCAGTAATGTCTTTGCCGTGCCCGGTGCGCCTTCGAGAAGAACGTGCCCGGAGGAGAACAGCGCGACCAGCAACAGGTCCACGGTCGCATCCTGGCCAATGATGGCCTTGCGCACCTCGGTCCGGATCCGGTCAGCGAGATTTCGGATTTCAGTCACGCTCATACAGTGTTCTCCTGATAACGTCCTTGCGCCAACGATAAAGCGCCCGCGTCTTGGCGAGCAGGTCATCGCGGCTTGTTGCGGGGTCTTTTAGGTCAGCTTCCATTTGCGAGAAGACGCGGCCCGTTTCCGGGTCCGGGCCGAGACGGTCGAAAAGTTCGGAGACCTGCGCTTCGCTCAGCGTACGCGGCGCGCCGATCTGGCGGGCAAGGCGCCGGCGAACCAATGCCAGAAAACCTGGCGCCATGCGGGTTTCGCGGCGGGCCATGGTCACGAGTCCTGCGGAGTTGTCGGCCAACGCCTGTTTGCCAAGCGCAATCGCACGCGCCTCAGCCAGCGGCGGGCCGAAGCGGATGGTTGCAGCCCATCCGAGCAGCAAGACTGCCGCCAGCGCCACGAGGGTGACGCCAATATAGGGCACACTGAACATCATCTTCAGCAGGTTCTCGGATCGCTCGAAGCCGTGCAGCGTGGCGTCCAGCAGGATCGGTTCGTCCGCATCGTAGCGCAGGAAGTCCACCAGCTGGACCGCGAAGCGGGCATTCTCCTGCGAGGCCAGACCGAATGTATTGATCATGTCCGGATCGCTGAGGACGTAAACGGCGTGCACGGGATCGTAGGCCAGCAGCGCGCCACCTTCGACCTCGATTAACGGTTCGAGCGAGTCGTGCTTGATCAGTTGCAGATGGAGGTCGGGTTTGACTGCCACTGTTCCATACGGGGCTTCGACTGTTTCGGGTGGCTCGACGCGCAGGATTTCGGCATCCGGATAGAACGCACTGATCTGGTCAGCCAGGTTGCCGGCCTCGATCAGCTCCGTGTCAATCTGCCGGGTCGTATTCAGGGGATCGGTTCGCCCTGTCCATTTTGGCAGCACGATCAGTGTGGTTGGCGAAAGGCTGCGATCCTCCAGCGCGTCGAAGCTGCCATAGGCCGGCAAGGTGATGATCATCAAACCCCAGCTGCGGGCATCGAGATCGCTTTGCAGCCGTGAGACCGACACCGGATAGCCCGCCGCGTCCAGCAGGCGCACCAGACCGTTATAGCCGAGCGCTGATGTCGAGTACGGATGATCACCGGCCTGGTTGCGGTCGCGCAGCTCGGGCGCCCAACCGGCCAGTACCAGGACGGCGCCGAACGAGATTGCCGCCACCGCGATAAGAATGGCGACAACACGTGCCGAGAAGGGCGAGGCGGGCGGCGCCGTATCGCTCATGCCCAGCCCTCGCCAAATGCAAATGACTCATAGCTGCGGCGCGCTTCGTGCCAGCCTTCGGCGTCCACGGCGCGTCCGCCGAAATGGCTGCGCTCGACAACCTGTATGATCGGGCCCAGCGCCCGCTTTGCCCGGTCGGGCAACCGGCCCAGGTTGGAGATCTCACGCGCGGTCAGCGAGACCGGCACACCGCCTTCGAGACGCTGCTGGATGTCTTCGATGGAACGGAACAGGAGCAGGTGTACGGCTTCCGCAAAGCGTCCTTGTCGCGCCAGTGCATCAGCTTCGTCGAGCAATGATCTGGCTGCGGCGGCATCCGGACGAAGATCCTGAAGGATGTCGTCCTGCGGCTTGTCCTTCTTCTTTGCGCGGCCCCCGAAGCGCAGCCGGATCGCCTCTCCGAAAAGGAAATATAGGATTCCGGCGACCACCAGGGCGACGGCGGCCCAGAAGACCACCCGGAAGACCGGACCGAGGGCCGTCAGGAAATCGCCGATCGCCTGCAGCCAGGGCGGCGTCGGCCGGGGCGGGGGCGGCTCAAAATCCTGTTCGGGCCGCTCCAGCTGCAACGCGCTGTCTGCCAGGTATGCGGCGTGCGCACGGTCCACGGCGTCGAGGTCGGTCTCCGGTGCGTCGTCGAAATCCTCGGCATCCGCCGCGTCGATTTCGGTCTCGTCAAAGGCCGAAGGGGTCGCAGCCGGCGGTTCATCGTCAAACTGGGCGGCGGCGGGGAACGCAAACAACAGCCACAGGCCCAGCGCACCGAGAGGCGTCCTCAACCTGTGCATCAGGGACTGCCCCTCCTCGCGCTCACGCTCGACCACCCGCTCGGAAAGACTATTTCAGAGGTCGCCAGCCGCTTCAACGGGCACTTGCGGTGACGGACATTCTGGCGCTACAGGCCGGAAATGACCGGACAGGGGCAGGATATGGACAAGGCAGAGGCGTACAGGCAGCTGACGGAAGAAATCGCCAGCGTAGTGGCCGGGGAAACCTCGGAAACCGCCCGGTATGCCTCGGCGGCGTGCCTTCTGGCTCAGGCCTTCCAACCGCGCTTTTTCTGGACCGGGTTCTATCTGGTCGATCCCCTGAAACCGGACGTGCTGGTTGTCGGCCCCTATCAAGGGACACTGGGCTGCCTGCGCATTCCGTTCGGCAGGGGCGTGTGCGGGCATGTTGCCGCGACGCGCGCATCGATCATCGTGCCGGACGTCCACGCGTTTCCAGGTCACATCGCCTGCGATTCGGCGTCGAACTCGGAGATTGTCGTGCCGGTCTTCAAGGCCGACGGGTCACTGGCCGGCGTGCTGGACGTGGATTCCACCGAGTTTGGCGCCTTCGACGAAATTGATCAGGCGGGCCTGGTCGAAATCTGCCGGATTCTACTCACCGCCTAGGACGGGAACAATCGTCGCGTCGTCGGGCGCCGGCGGCGGGGGTGGCTCGGGCGGCGGGCCTGCAACGGCATCAATCCGATTGCGAAGCGCTTCCTCGAGGATGTCGAGCTTGCGGGCCCGCAGGCCTTCAATGGCCTCGGGCGTTGCATCCAGCTCCATCCAGATGTCCGCGTCCGTGCTTGACGCGGGCCAGGCTGGCAGGCCGTCGCCGTTGGGATCGCCGGTGCGGGCAAAGTTAGTCCAGTAGCTGCCCATCCGGTCGGTCAGCTTGCGGTCCGCGTCCTTGATTTTCATGCCCCGGAAATGGCTGTCGAACACGAACGAGATTTCGGCGGCGTGGTACGCGCCGATGGTCTGGGTCCTGGACGGCGGAACACGGGTGAAGTGATAGAGATAGGTCGGCGCGCCGCCTTGCGCATTCTGACGGGCGACAAAGCGCATGTGCACGCCGAACATGTCATCGCCCAGCATGTCCGTGGCGGCCTTGTCCCAGGTCTCCAGCGAATCCATGCCGTACAGCGCCTGCAGGGCCTTGGCGGGGTTCTGGCCGAATACCTCGGCCAACGCCTTCTCGCGTTGTTCAAGTGTTCCGGTCATCTGAGTGCTGAGTATCGTGGGCGACTGGAACAGGTCGTAGAAAAGCGAGCCCTCGTCAGCATTGTAGCCCGCCAGCATGGCGACCTTCGGAACGTCGCCGTCCCGGAAGGCGGCGCCGATGGGGCGCGGCAGGACGCGTCCGTCGACCACCGGCAGGAAATAGCCGTTGAGGTCCGCGCGGGCATCGGACCGCGAGATGATCGCGGCGGCCGGGATGGCGCGCAGGTCTTTCGCCGTTGCGGCGGGAGGGGCCAGCGTCGACAGAAATTCCGCGCCGGCTTCTTCGGCGGCCAGGATGCCGGGGAATTCAGAACGGTTCAGGTGAAGCATGTTCCCGGTGCTGGCGCCGCTTTGAAGGATCACCTTCTGGAACAGACCGTCCGCTGCGGGCAACGCCATCAACTCGGTGATGGATTGGGCGCCGGCGCTTTCGCCGAACACGGTCACGTTTGAAGGATCGCCGCCGAAGGCTGCGATGTTTTCACTGACCCACGCCAGGGCGGCGGCCTGGTCCAGCAAGCCGTAGTTTCCGGACGTGCCGGCTTCCTCGGTCAGCGCAGGGTGGGCGAGATAGCCGAAGGCGCCGAGGCGGTAGTTGACGGTGACCAGGACGACGCCCTTTTCGACCAGCCCGTTTGACTGGTAGATCGCGCTCGAACCCGAGCCATACTGATGCGCGCCGCCGTGCAGCCAGACCATCACGGGCTGCGGCGACGTGCCCTTGATATTGGCGGTCCGCACATTGAGGAACAGGCAGTCTTCGGCTTCGGCCGGCGCATCTTGCGCCGAAATGACAATTCGTGCGGCCAACCTGTCAAAAAAGGACAGGCCCATGCCGTCGATGATCTGGTTGACGAAGGTGCCAAACCGGGTGCGCGGCTGAAGGCATTCCGGGCCAAACTCTCGCGCATCGCGGGATGTCGCGCCCCATTGCGGCGGCGGGGCAGGCGGTTTCCAGCGTTCGGCGGTGGCATAGGGAATGCCGTTGAACTCGCGGATGGCCGGGTTGTCACGGTTGATGCCGCCCACCACGATACCTTGGTGAATCCGGACAGGTTCGGAGATGTCCATCGGCTTCGGCGGCTGGCGGAGTGAATACCATCCGTAGCCCGCAGCAGCGGCAAAAACAAAGAAAAGTACTATACTCAAACGGCGCATGGTCAGGTTCCCCGGCCCGGACTGCAAGCACTATACCAGCGTGAACCGGCTGTCATGAACCGACCGCAGGACCCCAAGGGTCACTCTCCGTCAAGTGCAGAAAGGGTTGCGGCGACGAGGTCGCTGACCGGTTCGATGCCGCAAGCCATGCGGATGAATCCTTCCGGCACGGCGTCGCCCCAGCGCACCCGGCACTCAGCGCTTGAATGGACACCGCCAAAGCTGGTGGCGGCAGCCAGAAGGGGATGACGGGCAATAAAGGCCTCGGCGGTCGCCCGGTCAGCCAGGCAAAAGCTGACGATCGGTCCGTAGCCCTTCATCTGCCGCCGGGCGACCGGATGGGCCGGATCGCTCGCCAGTCCGGGATACCGCAGACCGGTCACGCGCGGATCACCAGACAGCGCCGTCGCGATCGCCAGCGCATTGGCGTTTGCCCGGCTGACCCGCAACTCCAGCGTCTCAAGGCCCCGGTGGAGCAGATAGGCATCGAACGGACTGACGAGCGCGCCTGCGAGGCGCCGCCAGGTCTTGATTGGTGCGATCAGGTCCGCGTTGCGGCCCGACACATGGCCGGCCAGGATGTCTGAATGGCCCGCCATTGCTTTGGTGTCGGCCATGATCGAAAGGTCGGCGCCGAGATCGAGTGGGCGCTGGCAGAGCGGTGTAGCGGTCGTGTTGTCGGCGACGAGGATCGTGCCGGCAGCTTTTGACCGCGCCGCCACCGCTGCGATGTCGCATACGTCGAGGCCGGGGTTCGACGGCGTCTCGATCAGCGCAAGTTTAACGCCGGTGAAATCCGCCTGCGCGAAAGCGGTTGTCGCAACGGTGCGCACCTCAATGCCTTTCGGCGCAAACTGGTCGGCCAGCAGCGCACGCGCGTTATAGTAGCCATCGGCATGAACCAGCACACAGTCGCCGGGCTTCAGGTGGGCGTAGAACACCGCGGCGATAGCGGCCATGCCGGACGGAAACAGCACCGTATCCGCAGCTTCGATCAAGCCGATTTCAGTTTCAACTTCTTCGACAGTCGGGTTGCCATTGCGGCCATAGAAGTGCGTTCCGTCGGGGTCGCCCGGTTGCTGGAACGTCGAGGACGCAATGATCGGAAGCGCCACGGGTTCGCCTTTGCGCAGGCGCTGCGTGCGGTGGTGCAAAAGTCTCGAAATCGGGGAGTATTGGTCAGTCAAGGATTCCGGCTCCTTCGCCGATCAGCGCACGGATGACCTCCCTACCATCGCCGCCGAGTCTCTTCCAGCCTGCCCGCAGGGTATCAAGACATTTTGCCTGGTACTTGAAGGCGCCCTGCGCGTAGGTCTGGCCTTCAAGCATGACCTCGAAGGTATCCCTTTCAGCCTCCAGCGCCGAGGCATTGGCCTCAAGGAAGGGCAGGTAAGTGTCGCCGGCCTGCGCCAGCAGGGCCTTTACCGGCCCGGTTGCCAGCGCGTCGGCGGGCGGCAGCCATTGTCCCTCAAGGCCGCTGGCATCATCCGCAAGGTCGAGCCAGCGATAGAGATAGGGCACATTGGCGCGCAACCAGGCCATCGGCGTCGGATCCACGCTCATCACCTTGAGCTGCCCATAGAGTGCGATGTCGGCCAGCGAAATCCGGTCACCGAACAGAAACCGCGTGGGACCGGTCGCCATCTCATCGAGGGCGCGGCAAGTCCGCTTCCAGTTCGCTTCGATGATCGGCGCGGTTTGCGGTGTGCAGCCGACCAGCGCCATCCGCGAGATCTGGCGCGCCCGGATCGTGGCCGCCATCTTCTCCACGCCCGGACGGCCAGCGTTCGGCAGCGAGTCGAACATCAGCCAGTTGGCACACCATTCGGCGTCCTCGGCATAGGCCCAGCGGTAATGGAACATCGCCTTCATAAACCACTCATCTGCCATGTCTTCGATCAGCAGGCAGACGAATCGCAAGATCGGATCCACCGGAACCAGCGCGCGGCCTTCGCCTTCGAGCGACAGCAGGAACGGTGTCGAATCATTCGTCCATGTGCCATCCGGCATCCGGATTACCGGGATCACCTGCGCCTTCACGTGGGGCATCACCCGGGCGCGGTCCTCGACCGTCATCCCCGTCCACGTATGGGGCAAGCGCTTGGCCCGCATCGCGGCGCGCACCTTCAGCGAATAGGGCGAGCCCAGGGCGCCGTAGATTTCATAGGCGCTCATGCCTTCACTCCGTTCGTCCAGGTCGGCCGCGTCACGATCAGCTCCTGGCAAAGCAGGCCGGCTTCCCGGTGGCGCGCCATGTTCTTGTAGTCTGCGTGGTTCAGTGTAGCGATGAAGGCTTGGCGGGTGGGAAAGTGATTGACCAGCACGCCGTCCCAGTCGCCGCCGCCGATGAAGTAGCGTTCGGTATCTCCCAGCAGCAGCGTCACGCCGCCCACCTCGGCAGCGGCTACCGTGAAGGCTTCGGAGTAGCGCTGATAGGCGTCTCGCCCACTGATATCTTCGCCGTATTCGGGATCGTCCGGCCGGTACTGCGCCCTCACGCGGAACTTCAGCAAGTTCACCTGCGCCACCGGCCCGGAGTGGGGATCGTCACGAAAGGCACGAAACTGCGCGGCGGTGGGTTGGAAGGCGGGCATCAGTCTGTTTCCGGTTTCAGGGTCCGATGCGCACGATCCGCATCGTCAAAAGCCATCGCGCAACACTAGTGCCGATTGCGCGCCTGTCACGCTGATCCCTCGGGAAGTTGCGGCGAAGGTTGGCTCGCGACTGAATATTGAGCGATTTGATATTTGTTCAGGGTTGGCCTATAGCTGCTAAAACGGGAGGACAAGAAAAATGCTGAAATGGATCACGGGCATTGCAGGGGCCATCGCATTGCTGGCGGTGATTGCCGGCTGGTGGATGTTCGCGGGTTTCAGCAAGGCACCGAAAGCCGCGCCGGGCGTTGTCGATATCGAAGCCTGGCGCGCCATGGTACGGGATGCCGGCGGGGAATTGCCGACCGGGATCCGCATTTTGGAAGTCGGCGGCGATTCGGCGCCCATGCTGGCGGCCCGCGCGGGCGCTTTTGGCGGTGAATGGCTCACCTCTTACAATTCCGTGCAGCTTGTCTTCCCCGAGGACACGATTGTCATCGGCGGCGCGCTCGACCGGGTCACGTCTGAAGGCATGGTCCAGTCAAAGGAAGCCTGGTCGTTTGACGATCAGGCCTACGGCCAGTTGACGGCAGCGATGCTGAAGGCCTCTCAGGTACTGATCACGCACGAGCATCTTGATCATGTCATGGCGGTGGCGCGCCATCCGGACCCGCCAGCTCTTGCGCCGCGCCTGTCGCTGAACGCGCCGCAAATTGCGGCCCTGCCGAAATTTGCCCTCGGCGGGCTCGATCCCGCACTCGCGGGCCTTGCGCCGCGTCTCGACGGCAGCGTCCAGCTGGTCGCCCCGGGCGTGGTGGTCGTCCCCATGGCGGGCCACACGCCGGGCAGTCAGCTGATCTTCATTACGCTGGAGAACGGTCAGGAATACCTGATGATCGGTGATACGGTCTGGTCGATGACGTCCATCGAGGAGTTGACCATGCGGCCGGTCTTCACCCAGTTCATCGTGTTCGATCCGAACGAGGACCGCGAGGCCATCCGCACCCAGATCCGGGCGTTGTACGATCTGATGCAGGCCGAGCCCGGACTCCACGTTTTTCCGAGCCACGACCGGGTCCGGCTGGACGAACTCGCGGGCGAGGGGCTGATCACCTGGGGTTTCGCGGACTAGGATTACCGTTCACAGCTTGATTTTCCGGGCCCGGCGCGCGAGTGGAGCGGCAACCGTTTCTCCCATAGTCCGAAGGAACCTCCGCCCATGGCCGGTCCCCAATACGTCTATCACATGCAAGGTCTCACCAAGGCCTATCCCGGCGGCAAGAAGGTGTTTGAGAACATCCACCTGAACTTCCTGCCGGACGCCAAGATCGGTGTGGTGGGCGTCAACGGTTCGGGTAAATCGACCCTGCTGCGCATCATGGCGGGCCAGGACAAGGACTTCGTGGGCGAGGCCTGGGCGGCCGAAGGCATCAAGGTCGGCTACCTGCCGCAAGAGCCGAAGCTCGATCCGGCGCTCAACGTCTTCGACAACATCGCGTCGTCCTGCCCGGAAAAGCAGATGATCGACCAGTTCAACGCGATCTCCGAGAAGCTCGGTGAGGACTATTCCGACGAGCTGATGGAAGAGATGACCGCGCTTCAGGAGAAGATCGACGCGGCAAATGCCTGGGACATCGATTCAAAGATCGAAATGGCGATGAACGCGCTGCGTTGCCCGGAGAACGACGCCGACGTGACGACGCTTTCGGGCGGTGAAGTGCGCCGCGTCGCGATCTGCCAGCTGCTCCTGTCCAAGCCCGACATGATCCTGATGGACGAACCGACCAACCACCTCGACGCCGAAACCGTCGCCTGGCTGCAGAACTACCTGATCAATTTCCCCGGCTGCGTCATCCTCGTGACCCACGACCGTTACTTCCTCGACGACATCACCGACTGGATCCTCGAGCTGGACCGCGGCCGCGGCGTGCCTTTCCAGGGCAACTATTCGAGCTGGGTCGAACAGAAGGCCAAGCGCATGGAGCAGGAAGCCCGCGAGGATGTCGGCCGCAAGCGCACGCTCGCCAAGGAACTCGAATGGGTCCGCTCCGGCCAGAAGGCGCGCCAGGCGAAATCCAAGGCCCGTATCAACGCCTATGAGAAGATGGCATCCGAGGCCGAGCGCGAGAAAGTGATGACCTCGCAGATCCGCATCCCGCCCGGCCCGCGCCTCGGCGGCATCGTGCTGGAAGCGGAAGGTCTCAGCAAGGCGTTTGGCGACAACGTGCTGATCGACAATCTGTCCTTCAAGCTCCCGCCCGGCGGCATTGTCGGCGTCATTGGCCCGAACGGCGCCGGTAAATCCACGCTGTTCAAGATGATTCTCGGCCAGGAGAAACCGGACAAGGGCGCCATGCGCGTCGGGGAGACGGTGAAGATCGGCTATGTTGACCAGAGCCGCGACAAGCTCGATCCCAACAAGAACGTCTGGGAAGAAATCTCCGGCGGAACGGATGTTCTGGATCTGGGCGGCGTGACCGTCATGTCGCGCGCCTATGTCGGCGCCTTCAACTTCAAGGGCACGGACCAGCAGAAAAAGGTCGGCATCCTGTCGGGCGGTGAGCGCAACCGCGTGCACCTCGCCAAGATGCTCAAGGGCAGCCACAACCTGCTGCTGCTCGACGAACCGACCAACGACCTCGACGTGGAAACGCTGCAGGCGCTCGAAGAAGGCCTCGACAATTTCCCCGGCTGCGCCGTCATCATCTCGCACGATCGCTGGTTCCTGGACCGCATGGCCACCCACATTCTCGCCTTCGAGGGCGACAGCCATGTCGAATGGTTCGAGGGGGATTTCTCGTCCTACCTCGAAGACAAGAAACGCCGCCTCGGCGAAGACGCGGTCAACCCGAAACGCCTGAAGTTCAAGAAGTTCGCGCGATAACGGCGAGCGCAACGATCTGATACAGCGTCACCCTCGATGCGCGAGAGCGCAATTGAGGGGCCACGCTTGCCAGCGCGGCAAACTTGAACTTCGCCGCAACCCCTTGCGGGGCCCGCGCCACCGACTATCGTCTCCCCTTCACCCAACGGGGACCCGCGCCATGCACCACAAACTCACCGCCGCGCTCAGCGCGCTCGCCCTCGCAGCCTGTGCGACGCCCGCCGATGCGCCGTCCGCACCCGCGCCCGTTGCCAGCTACGAAGCTACGGGCTGGACCGCAAAAACGCTCCCCGAACTCGCCGCCGCCCTCGCGAGCGGCGACGTAACATCCCTTCAACTCACGCAGGCCTACCTCGACCGCATTGCCCAGGTCGACGAGGGCGGGCCGCGTCTGCAAGCGATCCTCGTGGTCAACCCGGATGCCTTGGAACAGGCGAAAGCCAGCGACGCCCGCCGCGCCGCCGGGCAGGTATCGGGCGCGCTCGACGGCATCCCGATACTGTTCAAGGACAATATTGAAACGCTTGACCCGATGCCCACCACGGCCGGCTCGCTTGCCCTCATCGACAATATCACCGGCCGCGACAGCCCGCTGGTCGCAGGCCTGCGCGCAGAAGGCGCTGTCATCCTCGGCAAGACCAATCTCAGCCAGTGGGCCAATTTCCGGTCGAACGCCTCGATGAGCGGCTGGTCATCCGTAGGCGGACAGGTGCGCAATCCCCACATGCTGGACCGCAACCCCTGCGGCTCCAGCTCCGGCACCGGCGCAGCCGTTGCCGCTTCGCTGGCTGCGGGCGGCGTCGGCACCGAAACCAACGGCTCGATCATCTGCCCGTCGAACGTCAATGGTCTCGTCGGGTTCAAGCCGACGGTGGGCCTCATTCCGCAAGAGGGAATTGTTCCCATTTCGCCGAGCCAGGACACTGCGGGCCCGATGACGAAAACCGTGCGCGGCGCAGCCATGATGATGAATGCCATGGACGCCGGTGAGACCGACTATGTCGCCAAGCTCACGCCGGATGCCCTCAAGGGTGTGCGCGTCGGCGTGCTGCGCAGCGCGCAGGGATCGAACCCGGACGTGATCGAACGGTTCAACGCAACCCTTGACGTGATGACCGCGCAAGGCGCAGAGCTGGTTGACATTGCGGCGTTTGACAGACCCGCGACCTTCGGCCCGGCGTCGCTTCTGGTTCTGGAGTATGAGTTCAAGGCAAGCCTCAATGCCTATCTGGCGAATGCAGCGCCTGCGGTCACCGCACGCACGCTATCCGGCATCATCGCCTTCAACGAAGCCCATGCCGGCGCCGAGCTCGCCTTGTTCGGGCAGGACATCTTCACCGAGTCCGATGCGCTCGGTCCGCTTACGGACGAGGCCTATCTCGAAGCCCTCGCGCTTGTTCAGTCTGCTGCGCGTGAGAACGGTATCGACAAATTGCTGGCCGACTACGACGTCTCGGTGCTGGTTGCGCCGTCGGGGCCTGTCGCGCCGCGTGTTGATCCGGTGAACGGCGACGTCTGGCCGGAATGGGCCGGAGCTGGCTGGGTCGCCGCCGTCGCCGGTTATCCCCACCTGACCGTTCCGATGGGAGACGTTCACGGGATTCCATTGGGCGTCTCGTTCATGGGCGGCAAGAACACCGACGCCACCATCCTCGGCTTCGGCTACGCTTATGAACAGGCGAGCCAGTTGCGTGTCTCACCGCACTTCCTCACCAATGCCGAAGATCGTCCGGAGATTGCCGCCGCCATGATCAAATAGGCGCCGCCCCGCTCTGAGGGGAACTCGGTAAAGAGGGTACGGAAACCGGCAACGACTGAACGGTCGCACGGGAAAGATATCTGACTCGGATGCCTTTCCCGAGCCCGCGCCCGCCGGTGATTCTAGCAGCTTTTGCCCGATTGCAACGGAATAGGCGCGGAGTCATAGATCCGCGCGGTTTCGTCCTTGGAGGGGCATATCATGAGTTCGAATACGGCGCCGGCGCAGTCGCGCGCGGGCAGTATGGCATTGCGCGCGGCGTTCCTGGCCTTTGGAGCGTCGGCTTTGGCGCTTCCGGCCTTTGCCGAAGGAGCGGCTGGTCCGCTGGCGGGACTGGTGCCCGTTGCAATCGGTCCGGTTCCAGTCGATTTCATCCTTTTTGCGCTGACGCTTCTGGGCGTCGCGATCTTCCACCACCGGGTTTTCACGGTGGCGGTTACGGGCCTGACGGCCATTCTTGCCTGGAAATTCCTGGTTGTCGGTTTCAAGCACGGGGCAGGTATCGCCGGCCTGTCCGCGCATGTGTCGCACGAGTGGGTCGTGATCGCGAACCTGTTCCTGCTGCTGCTGGGTTTCGCCGTCTTGTCACGGCATTTCGAAACTTCGAACGTCCCCGAGAAAATCCCGGCCATCCTGCCTGACAACTGGCTGGGCGGCGTGGTCCTTCTGGCGCTGGTGTTCGTTCTGTCGAGCTTTCTCGACAATATCGCGGCCGCCATGATTGGCGGCATCGTGGCCAAGCACGTTTATCACGGCAAGGTCAGTATCGGTTACATCGCCGCCCTTGTTGCTGCGTCCAACGCAGGCGGCGCAGGCTCGGTCGTCGGAGACACGACCACCACGATGATCTGGATCGACGGCGTCAGTCCGCTGAATGTGCTGCACGCCTATGTGGCCTCCTTCGTGGCGCTTGCGATCATTTCGGTGCCGGCGTCACTCGCCCAGCAGAAATTCCATCCGATCCAGAAAGCGGCCACGGCCGGCATCTCCGTCGATTGGGGCCGCGTCGGGGTCGTCGTGGCAATCCTTGCGACGGCGATCGGATCCAACGTTGCCGCAAACCTCTATTTTCCGCAGATGCTCGATCTTCTGCCCGTGATCGGGATCGGCGTCTGGGCGGCGATCCTTCTCACGGCGCCGCTGCGCAAACCGGACTGGGCAATCGTGTCAACCTCGTTGAAAGGCACCTTGTTCCTGCTCTGCCTCGTCATGTCCGCGTCGCTGATGCCGGTCGAAAGCCTGCCGCCGGCGAGCTGGCATACGACGATGGGGCTGGGGTTTGTCTCGGCCGTGTTCGACAATATCCCGTTGACGGCGCTCGCTCTGGCACAAGGTGGATATGACTGGGGCGTTCTCGCCTTCGCGGTCGGCTTTGGTGGTTCGATGATGTGGTTCGGCTCGTCAGCCGGTGTCGCCATCACGAACATTTTTCCGGACGGCAAATCGGTCTGGAAGTGGGTTACGCAAGGCTGGTTCGTGATTGTCGCCTACGTTGTTGCGTTCCTGGTGATGATACTGATGCTCGGCTGGCACCCCCACGCCCCGCACGCCTAGAACCAAGGCTCCAAAAGAAATGGCCCGCTCCGAAACACTCGGGGCGGGCCATTCGCATCCTGGATGTCGCGCTAAGCCTAGCTGCGGGTCTTGGCTTTCAGTTCCGCGGTCATTGAGTCGATCTTCTTGATCAACGCATCTGCAGATCCGTTGGAGCGGTCGAGGAGGGCGATGAACTGCGCGCGCTGTTCGATGGCCAGCCAGATCAGGTTGCCGTCAAGGTTCAGGGCCACATCGACAACCTGGTAGCTGCCTTCCTTGCCCTGCACCCGCCAGCGGACATCCATGTCCTTGCCATCCTGCCGCTTGATGACCGTGTTCACGATCGAGTCGGTTTCCGACCGGTCGACCGAGTTCTTCACGACCACGGCTTCGCCGCGATAAGCGTCGAGCTGGTACTCGTACACGGTCAGCGCATAGTTGCGGAACGCCTTGCGATACTTGGCCTGTTCTGCCTCGGTGAAGCGGCGGCTGTACTTGCCGATCACGAAGTTCGAAACCGCATCGAGGTTGGTGAACTTGTCCATGTAGCCACTGAAGGTCGAAGTGCGTTCAGCGGCTGAAAGTTTCGGATTGTTCAGGGATTGCAGCACGTCGCTGGCATTCTTCTGGATATAGGCTTCGGTACGGGCATCCGCGAACGCAGGCAGGCCTGCAGCCAGAAGGGCCACAGCTGCCAAGGGCGGCCGGATGAGATGTTTCACAGGAATACTCCTCTTTCGGGGCACCGGTCGATTACTCCTCAAATTCGTCAAAATCTGGGAGGTCTTCGTATTCGGTTGCTTCATCGAGCTTGCCATTATCAATCGCAGTCTGACGCTGGGATGAATAAAGGCGCCGAAGCGCGATGTAGGGTTCGGGCTGGGAATTCAAAGTGTCTATTTCGTCATCAAGCCGGACCCGCGTGTTCAAGACGCCGACGATGCCAAGGCCCGCGCGAACGGCGGTGTTGGTGTCCTCGTCATTGTTGATCTGGGCATAGTTGAGCGGGTTGAAGGCCATATCCACGCCGTCGCCGACGAAGTCGCGCGGCGAGCCGGGGCCAAGAATGGGCAGCACCAGGAAGGGGCCGCTGTCGATGCCCCAGGTCGCCAGCGTCTGGCCAAAGTCCTCGGTATGTCTTTCCAGGCCAAAATGGTCTGCTGCGTCCCACAGGCCCAGGATCCCGACCGTCGAGTTGATACCGAAGCGCGCAAACGTCGTGCCGGCCCGGGCGGGCTCAGCCTGAAGAATGTCGTTCGCCAGAATGACGGGGGCGTTGAGGTTGCGAAGGAAATCCGTCACCCGGTCGCGGGCGAATTCGGGGGTTACCGTCTTGTATGCCGTCGCCGCGGGGCTGATGGCGTATTTGTCCACGTTATTGTTGAAGGCAAACATCTTCCGGTTGAAGGCTTCGTAGGGATCAGCCATTTCGCCCGCTTCCGGGGTGGGGGCCGTTGCACAGGCAGACAATACGAGCGAGGCGAGTGCGGCGCCGATTGCAGTTTTCATGGGGGGAAGTCCTGAATGTTCAGCGGGTAGATGGAGTGAGGTTCAAAAGGTTCAACCGGCAGCCAAATTTCATCACGACTTTCGCAACACATTATTGAACACATTATTGAGAGTGTGAGTTCATTGCAGCAGTCAGAAGCGGGTTGCCAGATCATATAAATGAATGTTTATATGATTTGCGATGACTCAGTTCGAAAATCTCCTGGAAAAACTGAAGGCGGCAGGCGAACCGACGCGGTTGCGGCTGTTGGCGCTGCTGCGCGGGAATGACCTGTCGGTCGGCGAACTGGTTCAGGTGCTGGGTCAAAGCCAGCCCCGATTGTCACACCATCTCAAGAATTTGTCGGAAGCTGGGCTGGCCGAGCGCCTTCCGGAAGGCGCGTTCGTGTTTTACCGGGCGGTGCGATCCGGGCCCGGCCGGCCGTTTCTGGACCAGCTGTTCCTGCAGATCAGCCAGGATACACCGGAGTTCCAGACCGACCGGGACAAGCTGCGCGAAGTGATTCTTACTCGTGCAGCATCCGCCGAGGCATATTTTTCGAGCATCGCCGAGACCTGGGACTCGCTGCGCGCGCTGCATTTTCCCAATGAGGCTATTGAAGATGCCCTGCTCGAACTTGCCGGGCCGGGACCCTATCGCCGGGTTGTGGATTTCGGCACGGGAACCGGACGCATGCTGATGCTGTTTTCGGGGCGGGCGACCGAGGCCGAAGGCATCGATTTCAGCCACCGGATGCTGACGGTGGCGCGGGCCAATCTCGAACAGGCCGGCGTCCGCAATGGCGGCGTACGCTTTGGAGATGTCACCGCCACACCTTTCGAGGATTCCTCTGCCGATCTCGTGATCGTGCATCAGGTGCTGCATTATCTCGACACGCCGGGCGATGCGATTGCGGAAGCGGCGCGTGTACTGATGCCGGGCGGCACATTGCTGGTGATCGATTTTGCGCCGCATGACCTGGAATTCCTGCGCGCCGATCATGGCCACCGGCGCCTCGGCGTCCGCCATGACGCGTTGTCCGAATGGGCCAGCCAGGCCGGGCTGAAGCTTGAGGCGCCGCGCTCGTTCGACCCACCTCAACCGGGTGCGCCGGGCCTGACTGTCAATATCTGGCGGGCGACGAAGCCGGCTGTTTCCAAGGCAATAGCTGCATGATCCGTAAGCTGACAACCCCCGATGACGGCAGCAACCTGCGCGTCTCATTCGAATTTTTCCCGCCGAAGACCGAGGCGATGGCAACGCGCCTTTGGGAAACTATCCAGCGGCTTGAGCCGATGGCGCCCAGTTTTGTATCGGTGACTTATGGTGCCGGCGGATCAACGCGGGAGCGTACCCACGAAACCGTGCGCCGCATCGTCGCCGAAACGTCCTTGCGCCCGGCTGCCCACCTGACCTGCGTGGGCGCAACCCGGGAAGAAGTTCTGGCGGTCGCGGACGGCTACCGGCAAGCGGGTGTGACACATATCGTGGCGCTGCGGGGCGATCCGCCGGCAGGCATGGATGCGAAATACGAACCTCATCCCGGCGGCTTTCGCGATTCCGTGGATCTGATCCGTGGGCTGAGGGAGCTCGGAAAATCCTTCGAGATCTCGGTGTCCTGCTACCCCGAGCTTCACCCGGAGAGCCGGGGCTGGGACGCTGAAATCGCGTTCCTGAAGGCCAAGCAGGATGCCGGCGCCGACCGGGCCATCACCCAGTTCTTCTTCGAGCCGGACGTGTACTTCAATTTCCTGGACCGGGCCCGCGAAGGCGGCGTGACGCTGCCCATCGTGCCTGGCATCATGCTGCAGCCGAATTTCAGCGGCATGAAGCGGATGGCCGGCATGGTGCAGACGTCTGTGCCACAATGGCTGGAACGGCTGTACGAAGGCCTCGAGGAAGACAACGAGACGCGTGACCTCGTGACGGCGACCGTGGCAGCGGAACTCTGTCACAAGCTGCATGAGCGCGGGGTGCGCGACTTCCATTTCTATACCCTGAACCGGGCGAGCCTGGCATTGTCCACGTGCCGGCTTCTCGGCCTGAAACCCCAATCCGCAAAGGCGGCGTGAACCATGAACAGGCAAGACCGTATCGCTGCCATGAAGGCCGCTGCGAAAGAACGCATTCTCATTCTTGACGGTTCGTGGGGCGTAATGATCCAGCGGCGCGGGCTCGCCGAGGAAGATTTCCGCGGTGAGCGGTTCACCGGTCATGTGGGGCAGATGAAGGGCAACAACGATATCCTTTGCCTGACGCGTCCCGACATCGTGACCGATCTGCACAACGCCTACTATGGTGCGGGTGCGGACATTTCGGAGACGAACACGTTTTCCGCCACGACCATTGCGCAGGACGACTACAAGCTGGATGCAGCCGCTGTGCGCGATATCAACCTTGCCGGCGCGCGCCTCGGCCGGGCGGCGGCAGATGCCTGGACGGCGAAGACGCCAGACAAGCCGCGCTTCCTGGCCGGTTCGATCGGTCCGCTGAACAAGATGCTGTCGATGTCGTCCGATGTGAATGATCCCGGTGCCCGCTCGGTGACGTTCGATGACGTCTACAAAGCCTACCGCGAGCAGATTGCCGCGCTGAACGAAGGCGGCGTCGATCTCTATCTGATCGAGACGATCACCGACACGCTGAACTGCAAGGCGGCGATCAAGGCGATCCTGGATCTTGAATCGGAAGGGTTGGAGCACCTGCCGATCTGGATTTCCGGCACGATCACTGACCGGTCAGGCCGAACGCTCTCGGGCCAAACGGTCGAAGCGTTCTGGAATTCGGTGCGCCATGCCAAGCCCTTCGCCATCGGCTTCAACTGTGCGCTCGGCGCGGACCTGATGCGCCCGCACATCGCCGAGCTGTCGCGCGTAGCAGACACGCTGGTCGCCGCCTATCCGAACGCCGGCCTGCCGAACGAGATGGGCCAGTATGACGAGCAGCCGGAACAGACATCCAACTCGGTCGGCGCCTGGGCGAAGGACGGAATCGTGAACATTCTCGGCGGCTGCTGCGGCACGACGCCGGAGCACATTGCGGCGATTGCCAAGGCGGTCGAAGGCGTCAAGCCACGTGACCCGGCGCCAACGAAGCACACGATGCGACTGGCGGGGCTGGAGCCGTTCGAGGTCGCGGGCTGATGGGCAAGATCCACCCACGCCTTGATGACAAACTGCAAGCCTTCATCCGGGCGCAGAGGATGTTCTTTGTGGCGACGGCGCCGCTGTCGGCGGACGGGCATGTCAATGTGTCGCCCAAGGGATATGACAGTTTCGCCGTCCTGGGCGATCTCGAAGTGGCCTATCTCGATCTCGGTGGATCGGGCATCGAGACGCAGGCGCATGTGCAGGAGAATGGCCGGATCACGATCATGTTCTGCGCCTTTGAAGGACCGGCGAACATCCTGCGGCTTTATGGACAGGGTGAGGCGATCGACTTCGATCACCCGGAGTTTTCGGAACTCATGAAACTGTTCCCGGAATATGACCGCGCGCGGGCGGTGATCCGTATCAGGATCGAGCGTATCCAGGACAGCTGTGGCTGGGGTGTGCCATTCTACGAGTTCAGGAGCGACCGGGACCAGCTGAAACGCTGGATCGGAAACATCGAAACAGACGCTGAGTGGCGCGAGCGGCGGTACGCCCGCAACAGCGAAAGCATAGACGGCTTGCCGGGGCTGAGCGGGACGGGGAAACCCTGACATGGCCTCTTCTGCGCGCGTGTCCTCCGGCGACCTGTTCGTCTTCTACGGCCTTCTGAAGCAAGGCGCATCCGGCCAGCCTGCAAGCCTTCCGCTTGCCACGGCGGGCGAGTTCGGATCGTCCTGCCGGTTCCGTGGACGGATGGTTGATCTGGGAGGCTTTCCCGGCGTGGTGGCGGGCGACGAGCTGTGCCATGGAATACTCTGGACCGTGCACGATATCGCAATCGTCCCAACGATGGATGACTTCGAGGACGTGACGGATGATCCGGTCACCAGTCTCTACCTGCGCAAACGAATTGCGGTGTGCGACGATGCCGGAGCGGAGACAGGCGAGACGGCCTGGATTTATTGGTACAACAAGGACGTCAGCGACTGTCCCGCCGTGACCGGCGGAAATTGGCCGCTGGATGCAGGAAGAAACCGGAAATGACGAAGTCAGCCTCCCAGAATTTCATCAACATCGGTGAGCGCACGAACGTGACCGGCTCGGCCGTGTTCCGGAAGATGATCACTGACGGCCGCTATGCGGACGCGGTCGAAGTCGCGCGCCAGCAGGTCGAGAGCGGCGCGCAGGTGATTGACGTCAACATGGACGAGGGCATGCTCGACGGCGTGGTCGCCATGCGCACCTTCCTGAACCTGATCGCGGCGGAACCGGATATCGCCCGCGTGCCGGTAATGATCGACTCGTCCAAGTGGGACGTAATCGAGGCGGGACTGAAATGCGTGCAGGGCAAGGCCATCGTCAACTCGATCTCCATGAAGGAGGGCGAGGCGAAATTCCGCGAACAGGCGCACGCCTGCATGGCGTACGGCGCCGCGGTTGTCGTGATGGCGTTCGACGAAGCCGGGCAGGCCGATACCAAGGCCCGCAAGGTTGAGATATGCCAGCGTGCCTTCCGTATCCTGACGGAAGAGGTAGGCTTTCCCGCCGAAGACGTCATCTTCGATCCGAATATATTTGCCGTGGCGACGGGTATCGAGGAGCACAACAACTACGCGCTCGATTTTATCGAGGCGGCGAAGGAAATCCGTGCGACGTGTCCGGGCTGCCACATCTCCGGCGGGCTTTCTAACGTGTCCTTCAGCTTCCGCGGCAATGAGCCCGTGCGCCGGGCAATGCACTCGGTGTTTCTCTACCATGCCATTCCCGCTGGCATGGACATGGGCATCGTCAACGCCGGACAGCTCGACATCTATGATGACATCGAACCGGAACTGCGCGCACGGGTAGAGGACGTGATCCTGAACCGGCGCAGCGACGCGACCGAGCGGTTGATCGAGATTGCCGAGGGCCTGAAAGGCCAGAAGGGCAAGAGCGCCGAGAAAAACCTTTCCTGGCGCGAGGCGCCCGTCGCCAAGCGGCTTGAATATGCGCTGGTGCATGGCATCACCGAATTCATTGATCAAGATACGGAAGAGGCGCGCCTTTCGGTGGATCGCCCGCTGCACGTCATCGAAGGCCCGTTGATGGACGGCATGAATGTCGTCGGAGACCTGTTCGGGTCCGGCAAGATGTTCCTGCCGCAAGTGGTGAAGTCGGCGCGCGTGATGAAACAAGCGGTCGCCTGGCTTGAGCCGTTCATGGAAGAGGAAAAGCAGCGTCTCGGAACCGTGGATGTGTCCAACGGCAAGGTGCTGATGGCGACCGTGAAGGGCGATGTCCACGATATCGGCAAGAACATTGTCGGCGTGGTGCTCGCCTGCAATGGCTATGACATCATCGACCTGGGCGTGATGGTGGCAGCTGAGAAGATTCTCGAGACGGCCATCAGCGAGAATGTCGACATCATCGGCCTGTCAGGCCTGATCACGCCGAGCCTCGACGAGATGGTCTATGTGGCCAGCGAGATGCAGCGGCGCGGCATGACGCAGCCTCTGCTGATCGGCGGGGCGACAACCAGCCCGGCGCATACGGCGGTGAAGATTGATCCGGTGATCCGGTCCGCGCCGGTGATCCACGTGGTCGATGCAAGCCGCGCGGTAGGCGTGGTCTCGGCCTTGCTGAATGACACGGACCGTCCCGCGTTGGTGGCGCAGACGCGTGCCCGGTACGAACGGATGCGCGAAGCCCGAAAAGATGGTCCGCCGAAGCCGCGCCTTCCGATTACCGAAGCGCGCCAGGCCGCGTTCAAGCCAGACTGGAAGACTTACACGGCGCCAAAGCCGACCTTCACGGGCGCGCGGAAATTCGAAGGCATCGATCTGGCAACCCTCGCCCGCTACATCGACTGGACCCCGTACTTCTCCGCCTGGGATCTCGCCGGGCACTATCCGGAAATTCTCGATGACGCCGTGGTGGGCGATGCCGCGCGCGGCCTCTGGCGCGACACCGAAGCCATGATGCAACGGCTGGTGGGCGAGGCCTGGTTCAAGCCGAAGGCTGTCGTCGGCTTCTGGGGTGCGAACGCGGACGGCGACGACATTCGCCTCGAAACCGGTGATGTATTCCATACGCTCCGCCAGCAGATGAAGAAGGATAACGGCCGGGCCAACTACGCCCTGTCGGATTTCGTGGCGTCAGAAGGCGACGACTGGATTGGCGGCTTCTGCGTAACATCGGGACCCGAGGCAGACGTCATTGCCGAGGCGTTCAAGGCAAAGGGCGACGACTATTCGTCCATCATGGTGAAGGCGCTGGCTGACCGGTTTGCCGAGGCGATGGCGGAATACATGCACGAACGAGTGCGCAAGGAACTTTGGGCCTACGCGCCGGACGAAGCGCTGACGCGCGAGGAGTTGATTGCCGAGAAATACCGGGGAATCCGTCCCGCGCCCGGCTATCCCTCGCAGCCCGAGCACACGGAAAAGGAGACCCTGTTCCGATTGCTGGACGCCGAACGGCAGATCGGCGTGTCGCTCACATCCAGCTATGCGATGAACCCGGCGCCATCCGTATCCGGAATGTATTTCGCAAATCCGGAAGCGATCTATTTCGCGCTCGGCCGGATTGAACGCGATCAGGTCGAGGACTATGCGCGCCGCAAGGACTGGGACCTGAAGACCGCCGAGCGCTGGCTCGCGCCGGTACTGAATTACGATCCGTTCGTGCTCGTGGAGGCATAGTCGGCGCTCGGCGCGCGGCAATCGGTACCCATGCGGGGGGGCGAGCGGGGTTGTTTTTGGAGACGGCTGATTTCGGCAGTCTCCGGAACCTGATCGAACCCGCCGGGGGACGGGCGGCGGAACGCACCCCCTAGCGACAGCGCCCCGAGTCACGTAAACCAAATCTCTGACATCCTTGTCAGCACGGAGCAGCCCATGCCGAAAGCCCGCCTGCGCGGTGAGAATGCCAAGATCGTGGCCACGCTCGGGCCCCGCAGCCGGACCCTCAAGGATATCCGCGCGCTGGCGGAAGCCGGCGCCGATGTGTTCCGGCTGAACTTCTCCCATGGCAGTCATGAGGACCATCGCGCCACGCTGGAGATCGTGCGCAAGGTCGAGGCGCTGGTCGGGCGTCCGCTCGCGGCGCTGGCGGACCTTCAAGGACCGAAGGTGCGCGTCGGTTGCTTTCCCGGCGGCGAGATGAAACTGTCCTGGAACTACGAGTATCCGCTGGTCGCGGCCGACACGACGGATGCGCCGGACACGATCCCGGTGCCGCACCCGGCGATCCTTGACCAACTCGAAGTTGGCGACACGATCCTCGTCGATGACGGCAAGTTGATCTTCACGGTCACGGCAGCCGGCAAGGCGCCCAAGGTGCGCGCCGATGTGCCGGGCAAGATTTCGGACAAGAAGGGCTTCACTGTGCGCGGCAAGGCGCTGCCAGTGACAGCGCTGACCGACAAGGACAGGGCGGATCTCGAATTCGCCCTGTCGATCGGCGTCGATCTGGTGGCGTTGTCCTTCGTGCAGTCTGTGGCCGACATAGCGATGACCAAGGCGATCATTGACGGCCGTGCGCCGCTGATTGCGAAACTTGAAAAGCCGGCGGCGCTCGGCGAGCTGCGGGAAATCATCCACGCCTCGGACGGGGTGATGGTGGCGCGGGGCGATCTGGGCGTCGAGTTTCCGCCAGAAGAAGTGCCGGTGATCCAGCGGCGGATCATCCGCGCTGCGCGGGCAGCAGGCCGGCCGGTGATCGTGGCGACGCAGATGCTGGAATCAATGATCGAGAACTCCGCCCCGACACGGGCCGAAGCTTCGGATGTGGCGACCGCGATCTACCAGGGCGCCGATGCCGTCATGTTGTCCGCCGAGACGGCCGTAGGCCGGCATCCGGCAACGGCGGTCGCGATCATGTCCCGGATCATCCGGGCGACGGAGAATGCGGAGGATTACCGCCGCTCGATGGTGCAGTTCGATGGCGACGAGCTCGCGCAGACGGCGATTGATGTGGTGGCACAAACGTCCCTTGGCATGGCGGAAGCCGAAGGGGCGGTCGCGCTGGCGCTGCGGACTGGCGCGTTCGAGCGGTTGGCGCGGTTCTCGCGGGTGCGCGGGGCAACGCCGATCCTCTACGGATCAATAGACGATGCCCGGGTGCGCCAGGCCTGTCTTCTTTGGGGCGTGCACCCGCACAAGCTCGATGCGGGCGTCGAGAACTGGTACCGCGCGCTGATGAAGGCGTCCGGCCTTGAAGGCCGGGTCGCCTATGCGCGCTGGGCGGGCGACGAGGCGCGGTTTGCGTGGGAAATCGGCGTCGGCAAGGGTCTCGATGGCAAGCCGATCACTGGCGTATGATCATCTGGCCCTGGCGCACTTCATAGGAATTGAGCTCGCCCAGAAAGGTCATTCCCAGCAGGGATTGTTCGAGGCCGCTGGTCAGGATCACCGCGTCAACGTTTTCGATTTTGACCTTGCCGATGCGGATGCTGGCGAGGGTGACCGGCGCGCCGTACGTCACCCCGCCGGCGGTGCGGATTTCGGAGTCGAAGGCGAGTTCTTCGGGATTCAGGCCAAGGCGCTGGGCGTCGAAATAGGTGAGGGCGACGATGCTGGCGCCGGTATCGACCATGAACTTGACCTGCGTGCCGCTGACATCCGCGCGGGTCCAGAAGTGGCCGTCATTTTCCTTGTCGATGAAGGCGGCGCGCGAGCCGGGCAGGGCGGTCATCTCCGGCGTGGCCACGGCGACGGTAGCGACAGGCGCAGGCTCGTCGGCCTGCTCATTGAACTTCGGCGCGATGCCGAAAGAGATCCCCAGGGCGATTGCGACCGCCGCGAACATCACGAAGAACAGATTGCGCAGCGCCATGACTTTAACGTTTCCCCAGAGATTCGAGTCGCGCAATACGCTCCGGCAATTGCGCGATGACGAGATCGCGGGCGGCAGGGCCCATCTGCACCCAGCGCCCGATTTCCGGCAAAGTGCGTCCGCAGCCAAGGCAAAGCCCGGTTTGGCCGTCAACGGCGCAAACCTTGATACAAGGGCTCTTTATCGGCTCGTCAGGCATGTTTATAGCAAATACCGGATGGGGACTCGCTGCAAGTATTGCATAAACGGCGTAATAAAACCTTGCCGGACAGCCTTCGGAATTTTTGTTAACCTGAACGTTGCGCACTTGAATCGCGCATGGAGTATCCAGACTTGAGCGAACCTGCGGCCCAGAATTCCCCCTTGTCGGATGCCCGTGAACTGATTCTCAAACCGGTAGAGGCAGACGCCGAGTCCGGCCGGAAGGTGCGCGAGGCTTTGCTCGGCATGGGCCGGGAGGGCGATTTCGGACGTCTGGGTGAGGCGGCGGAATGGCTGGCCAAGTGGCAACGCCGCTTCCCGCCGCGAATCGAGAAACCGACACTGGCAATCTTTGCCGGCTCGCACGGGATCGTGGACGCTGGCGTTTCGCTCTCCAGCAATTCCGACACGCGCGCCCACATCGACGCGCTGCGGGAGGGCCGGGCCCCGCTCTCGGCCATCGCCACCCAGGCAGGGGCGACCGTGCGCGTGTTCGAGCTGGCGCTTGACCGGCCTACGCCCAGCATTGCGAAGGAAGCCGCGATGTCCGAGCGCGAATGCGCCGCCACGATCGCCTATGGCTTCGAGGCGGTTGAAGACAATCCGGATCTTCTGGCGATTGCAGTTTCAGGCGCCGGGGTCGGCACGGCCGCCGCCGCCGTGGCCTGCGCTCTCTATGGCGGTTCGCCCGATTACTGGGTGCGCCCGAGCGCCCAGACGCCAGCGAGCCTGTCGGTCAAGCGCAGTACGCTCGTCAGCGATGCCCTCCGGCTTCACCGGGGCCACCTGTCTGACCCGCTGGAAGCGCTGCGGTGTCTCGGCGGACGGGAATTGGCGGCCTGCGTCGGCGCGATCATTGCGGCGCGTCATCAGAGCATTCCGGTGGTGCTGGACGGATTCGCCACGACGATTGCCGCAGGCGTGGTGCACGCCGTGTCTCCGAAGGCGGTCAGTCATTGTATGGCCTCGCACATCACGCAGCGGCCGGCCCATGAGGCCGCGCTGGAGCATCTCGGCCTCGCGCCGCTCCTTCAATTGCAATTCCAGACGGGCGGCGGGCTCGGGTCGGCGTCGGCCATCGGTGTTCTGAAGACCGCGTGTGCGCCATTCATCGCCAAGCCTGCGGAGGCCTGACGTTAGGTCCGCTGCGGCATTCTTTACGTTTACGTGCACGTCACCTTGCCAGTGCACGGCTTTGACTGACATAGAGGGGCAAAGAGGCACCCAGAGGCACCGGAGGACAACCCAACATGAATCTCGACTTTACGCCTGAAGAGACCGCCTTCCGTGATGAAGTGCGCGCGTTCATCCGCGAGAACTATCCGAAAGAACTGACCGGAACCGGCACCCGCGAGGACCTGACCCGCGAACAGTTCCTCGCCTGGCACAAGATCCTCGGCAAGAAGGGCTGGTCTGCCCCCGCCTGGCCGAAGAAATACGGCGGCACCGGCTGGACCTCCACCCAGCGCTACATCTGGTCCGAAGAGAATGCGCGCATGGACACGATCATGCCGCTGCCGTTTTCGGTCTCGATGGTCGGCCCGGTGATCTACACTTTCGGCAGCGAAGAGCAGAAGGCGAAACACCTGCCGGGCATCCTGTCGGGCGAGGTCTGGTGGTGCCAGGGCTATTCCGAGCCGGGCGCAGGCTCGGACCTGGCCAGCGTCAAGACAACCGCCGTGCGCGACGGTGACCACTACGTGATCAACGGCCAGAAAACCTGGACCACACTCGCCCAGCACGCAGACTGGGGTTTCTTCCTTTGCCGCACCGATCCGTCGGCGAAGTCGCAGGAAGGTATCTCCTTCATCCTCGTCGACATGAAGACGCCGGGCATCGAAGTCCGGCCGATCAAGCTGATCGACGGCACGCATGAAGTGAACGAGACCTGGCTGACGGACGTGCGCGTGCCGGTCGGGAACCTCGTCGGCAAGGAAAACGAAGGCTGGACCTACGCGAAGTTCCTGCTGGCGCATGAGCGTTCCGGCATCGCCGGTGTCGCCCGTTCCAAGCGCGGCATCGAACGCCTGCGCGACATCGCCTCGACTGAAACCATCGACGGCACGCCGCTGATCCTGAACGGCGACTTCTCGCGCAAGATCAGCCAGCTCGAAATAGACCTGACGGCGCTCGAGTTCACCGAACTGCGCACACTGGCCTCGGAAGCGGCCGGCAAGGGTCCTGGCCCGGAAAGCTCGATCCTCAAGATCAAAGGCACCGAAATCCAGCAGCGCCTGACGGAGCTGACCCTGGAAGCGGTTGGCAACTATGGCGCGCCGTATGCGCGCGGCATGGACGGCCACGGCGTCAATGATTTCGGCGTCGGTCCGGAATACGCTAATTTCGCCGCTGACACCTACTTCAACATGCGCAAGACCTCGATCTATGGCGGATCCAACGAGATTCAGCGCAACATCATTACAAAGATGATCCTCGGCCTTTAAGGGCGAGGGCAGGGAGGATTAGACAATGGATTTCAATTTCACCGAAGAACAGACCATGATCCGCGACAGCCTCGCACGGCTGATCAAGGACCAGTATGACTTTGACACGCGCCGCAAGGTCGTCGCCTCGAAAGAGGGCTGGCGTCCGAAGATGTGGGCACAGTTCGCCGAACTCGGCCTGCTGGCCGCCCCGTTCAGCGAAGCAGACGGCGGCCTTGGCGGCGGCCCGATCGACGCAATGGTCGTGATGGAAGAGTTCGGCAAGGGGCTCGTGGTCGAGCCGTTCCTTCAGTCGGTCGTGGTCGGCGGCGGCTTCCTGAAGCGCGGCACGGACGGCCAGAAGGCCGAGCACCTCGCCCCGATGATGGCCGGTGAACGCGTGTTTGCCTTTGCCTATGCAGAACCGAAAGGCCGCTACAATCTGGCGGACCTGGAAACGACGGCGACGAAGGACGGCGCCGGCTGGAAGATCAGCGGTCACAAGGCTGTGGTCGTGGGCGCGCCCTGGGCAAGCCACCTGATCGTCACGGCACGGACGGCTGGCGGACGCCGCGATACCAAGGGTATCGGCGTGTTCATCGTGGCGAAGGACGCCAAGGGCGTCACCACCCGCGACTACCCCACCGTCGATGGCCGGCGCGCCTCGGAAGTGCACTTCGACAACGTGTCGGTGGGCGCGGATGCCGTGATCGGCGATGTAGCAAACGGCTTGCCGCTGATCGAGCGCGTGACGGATGAGGCCATCGCGGCGCTCTGCGCAGAGGCCTGCGGCGCGATGAAGGTCGCCCAGACGATGACCGTCGAATACTCGCGCCAACGCAAGCAGTTCGGCACGCCCATCGGCAAGTTCCAGGTGTTGCAGCACAAGATGGTCGATATGTTCATGGAGGCCGAACAGTCGGTGTCGATGACCTACATGGCGACGCTGAAACTGGATGAGGACGATGTCACGCGGAAGAAGGCGGCTTCGGCTGCGAAGGTCCGCATCGGCCAGGCCGGCCGGTTCGTGGGCCAGAATGCCATCCAGATCCACGGCGGCATGGGCATGACGGACGAGCTCGCCATCGGCCACTACTTCAAGCGCCTGACGATTATCGACTCCGAGTTCGGCAACGTCGATCACCACCTGAAGCGGTACACGGATCTTTCCGCCGCTGACCTGGCGGTTGCTGCCGAGTAAGGCTTCAGCGATACAATGACAAGGCGGGGCTGGAGCAATCCGGCCCCGCTTTTTTTATGCCTTGGCTGCGTCAGCCAGCATTCGGTGGATCGCCGCGATGGCGTCGTCGTGCGACAGGCGCGCGCGGGCGTGCTGGCGGGCTGCATCGGAAAGAGCGGCGCGGCGGGCACCATCATGGGCCAGGCTGAGGATTTCGGCCGCAAGGGCTTCGGGGCCGGGCGCCGTGACGACCAGATCGTCCAGCGCATCGCCGAAGCCCTCCAGTGCGAGCGGATACGCGACGCAGGGCATGCCAAGCAGCAGGTATTCGGCGACCTTGATACTGGTGCCGGTGGCAAAGCGCGTCGGCGCGAGACCGATGGCGTTCGCGCCGCCGATGGATTCGAGGGAGTCGACGCGGCCGAGCACTTTTACGCCGGGCAGCGCGGCGCGGGCCGGTGTCAGCGTCTTACCGATGGAGCCGGCAATCCAGAAATCGAGTGTGGGCGCCTTGGTGCGGATGCCGGGCCAGACATCGTCAAGGAAATGGTTCAGTGCTTCGGCATTACCGCCATGCACGGTGCCGATGAAGACCACGCGGGGTGCGCCGGAATTCTCCGTGATCTGATAATCCGGCGCGTCTGGCGGCACCCAGGCCATCTGGGTGTTGGGGAGATAACGCTGCACCTTCGCGAGCTCGTTGGCCGAGATGAAGAAGATCAGGTCGCAGCTCGACAGCCAGCCGATCTCGGTCTCGAGGCTTGTCTCGTCGAAGTCGATCACCTGGCCGCCTTCGCGGAAACGCTCCGCGCGGTCGGACAGGAGGTCGTGCATCAGGCAGGCGTGGATCGACTTTGCCTTCAGCTTCTTCAGGGCGGGGCCCATCGAGCTGTATTCGGCGAGCGTGATGGCCGCCGGATTTGCGTCGCAGACGTGCGCGACGATCTCCGCTTCCTTCGGGCTGATCGCGCGGCCGAGATAGCTGGGGATGACGATGTCGGCACCGAGGCGGCGAGCGGCTTCCTTCGCCAGACGGACAGCAAAACGTGTCCAGACGCGCGGCGAGGTTGACCAGTAACGGTTGCCGATTTTCACCGCGCCCGGCCAGACGACCGCCGAAGTGAAGCCGGCGAGGCGTGGATGCACGCTCGCCCAGGGGCGATTGCCGAACGACTGCCAGGGCGCGAACACGATGCGGATGTCCATACCCGCGCGTTTCACCATGCGCAGGAAGGTTTCGAGATAGGCGCCGTTGCCGGTCGCCATGTTGTCGAGCTGGCGCTGGACAAGGATGTCCATCACGGGGCGACGGGAAGAGGCAGAAGGCGCAGGTTCGGGCATGGGGCAACGTTCAGGCTGGGGGAGCGCCCGTCAATGCAAGTCCGTGGCCAGAAGAGCAAGCCCGACGCGGGAATTCGGAAGCGGCGGCTCGCCTGTCAGTTGAGTGTCTTCAGGCCGGAAGGTGGGCGCTGAGGCTGGCGAGGGCTTCGAGCGCGTCCTCGCAGGCCGCTTCTATGTCGAATGAGTCCGCATTTAAGGGGAGGCTGCTGCGAATGAACACCAGCGCCTGTTTGATCTCGACCAGATGAAAGGCGACCGCAACCGGCCTCCCCTTGAGGCGCGCCCATTCACTTTCGGGACCTGAAATACAATCCATGTTAGAAATTTAACATGAATCTCTTTTAAGTAAATCGCGTGATTGGGGAATTACGCGAATTTTTTGAGGGCTCACGTGCCGCGGGCCCAGAGCGATTCGAGGTCCTTCGCCATGGCTTCTGCGGCCTTCGCAGCGGCGCCGGGGACGCGGAATCCGACGAGAGCCGTGCCTTCCAGTGAACTCGTTTCAGCCGGGGCGACCGGCCAGCGCGAACCGGCGATCAGATTGGCGCCGAGCTCGGCGAGGAGTTCGCCGAACTCGGCTTCCCGTCCGTCCCGGAACAGGGGCAGCCACAGCAGGATCATGCCGGTCGGCCAACGCTTCAGGGCTTTCGGGGTCCAGAGCGCCAGGGCCTCGATATCGCGCCGCGTTTCATAGCTCGGGTCAGAGAAAACAATGATCTGCTCATGCCCGCGCGGCGCCAGCCTGAGCGCGCCGGCATAGCCATCGGCTTCCCGGACAAGCACACGGGGATCGGCGCCAACATTTCCGGAGAGCGCCTTGAACTCCGCCGGATGGCGCTCGAACAAGACCGCCCGGGCCGACGCGGGCAGCCGGGCGAGGGCGAGCGCGGGCGAGCCGGGATAGTCCGTCTCGCCGCGCGCCCGGACGAGGCTCAGCCAGTCATCGAAGCCTGCTGGCGCCCCGCCCTTCAGCAGCGCCAGGACGCCGGTGTCCGCCTCGCCGCCCTTGCGGGCCTGGGGACCGGTCAGGTCATATCGTCCGCGTCCGGAGTGTGTCTCCACATAGAGGACCGGACGCGCGCCCCTGGCAGCATCCCGCAGGATGAGGTCGAGCACGGCGTGCTTGAGCACGTCGGCCCGGTTACCTGCGTGGAAACCGTGCTGGTAGGACAGCATTTCCCGACCTCGAACCTGGCTTACGGCTCGCCGAGACTTGCCTTGCGGGTCGCTTCAAACTCGTTGCCGGCATACCAGGTCGGCCAGTCGGCCGAGTCCGCAATGCCACTCCCGACCTTGTACAGCGTCTCGATGTCTTCCTGGAAGCCTGACATGTCCCAGGTGTCCGAATACTCGTCCATCGGCTTGTGATAGCGCTCGGCGGTATAGGCCGCTGCGGCAGCCTTGCCGGCGGCGATACCGCCTTCGACCTTGTCCTGACCGCCATCAGCATAAAGCATCGGCACACCCTTCTTGGCGAAGGAAATATGGTCCGAACGATAGAAATAGCCGGCTTCCGGCAACTGGTCCGGTTTCACCTCGCGACCTTGCGTTTCGAGCACTGCCTTCAAGCGTTCTTCGAGTTGCGACGCGCCGAAGCCGACGACGATCATGTCTTTCGTCCGGCCAATGGGCAGGGCGCCGTCCATGTTGATGCCGGCGACGATCTTGTTCAGCGGTACGGTGGGATGCTCGGCGTAGTAGGCCGATCCCAGAAGGCCGGACTCTTCCAGCGTGACGGACACGAAGATGTTCGAGCGGGCTGTCGGCGCAGCTTTGGCCGCTTCGGCAATCTCGAGCAGGGCAGCCACACCGGTCGCGTTGTCGACGGCGCCGTTGAAGATTTCATCGGCGTAGAAGTCCTGGCCTTCCTTGCCGGCCTTCTCGCCGGTCTTCTTGCCGAGGTGATCCCAGTGCGCAGTGTACAGAATATATTCGCCGGGCGCCGTGGTACCCGGAAGCACACCGATGACGTTGCGGCTGGAGAGCGGCTCGATCGTCTGGTGGACCGTGCCGCGCATCTTCAGGCCTTCGAGCGGAACGGACACGAAGCCGCGGGTCTTGGCCGCCGTCTTCATCAGCTCGAGATCGAGACCGGCCTTGCTGAACATTTCGGCCGCGATGTCGCGCGTGATCCAGCCTTCAAGCAGCGCACGGCTGTCGCCGCCGTCTGCGCGCACGAGATCGGACTGGGCGCCGGTCCAGGAGCCCGCGACAACTTCCCAGCCATAAGCGGCCGGGGCAGTTTCGTGGATGACGATGGCCGCCGCAGCGCCCTGGCGCGCCGCTTCCTCAAATTTGTAGGTCCAGCGGCCATAGTACGTCATGGACCTGCCGTTGAAGAGTTGTGGATCCTCGGTGGCATAGCCCGGATCGTTGACAAGTATCAGGACGGTTTTGCCCTTGACGTCCAGGTTGGCGTAGTCGTCCCAGCCGTACTCGGGCGCCGTGATCCCGTAGCCGACAAAAACCACATCGGACGGACCGAAGGTCACCTCGTCCGAATTCTGGTGCTTGGTCCAGTAAACAGCCTGGTCCTTGTAGGCGAGCGAGAGATCCTCGCCGCCCGGCCAGGTGACCACCAGTTCAGTCGTAGCCGGATCGACCGTCTGGTTCACCATTTTCACTTCCTGGAAGAAGGTGCCGTTGTCGCCGCCGGGCGCAAGTCCGATCCGGGCCATTTCGGCGGCAATCCAGGCGGCAGCGCCTTCACCCACCGGGGTGCCGGGGCCGCGGCCTTCGAAGGCGTCGTCGGCGAGCGTCTTGATGCGAACGGCGAGATCAGGCGCCGTGATGTCCGCCGTGGTGGCGTCCGGAAGCGGCAGCAGCAAGGCTTCGGCCGGCGCGGCTTCGATTTCAGAAGCCGGCGCAGCGGCATCCTGCGCGCAAGCGGCCAGCGTGAGTGCGGCCACAGCGCCGAGTAGAGCATGGTGTCTTTTCATGACAGGGATCCCGGTCAGAGTTTTGGATGGGCCGGGTCTGGCACGACAAACGGGGGGCATCAAGCGCAGCTGCGGCTTCCGCCCGTGCAAATCGGAGCCTTCATCATGTGTTTTCTCTCTTGTTACTGTCCGTTCAGGCGCAATTTCTATAAACTGGCAGTATGTGGGCGGTACGGCCCGGCAAGGAATTCAACATGAAGACCATCTCCAAGCAGAGTTGGGTAGTGCGCTTGCGGGCAGGGATTGCTGCGCTGGTCAGCGGCTTGGCCGTGATGGCGATGCCCGCTTGCGCCCATCCGGTGACGATCGGCGCGCTGAAAACCGCCGAATCGGTCGCGCCTTCTTTTCTGCCGGAACAGAACACGTTCATCGCTGCCGATGGCGCCCGCCTCGGCCTGACCGTCTGGCCGGCCGAAGGCACCGCCGAACCGGACTACGTCGTCGTCGCGGTGCATGGCATGAGCGACTACGCCAACGCATTCCACATGGCGGCGCCCTATTGGGCCAAGCATGGCGTCACGTCATACGCCTACGACCAGCGCGGGTTTGGCCGGTCTCCCAACAAGGGCTACTGGCCGGAAGAAGAACTGATGCGCGCAGACCTGCGCACGGCGGTGGATGTGGCCCGTAAGCGCCATCCGGGCGCGGTGATCACGGTGGTCGGCGTCTCGATGGGCGCCTCGGTTGCGCTGACAGCGTTCGGATCGGACGATCCGCCCAAGGCCGACCGGTTGATCCTGTCCGGTCCGGGCCTGCGCGGCTGGGGGGCGATCAATCCGCTTTACCGGGCGAGCCTCTATGCGTCCGCACACATGAACCCTGGATGGATCGTCGTGCCGCCGGCCGGGCTTATCAAGATCGAGCCGTCCGACAACCTCGCTATGCTGCGCCGGACCTGGTCGGATCCCAACATGACCTATGAGAATCGCATTGATGCCGTTTTCGGGCTCGTCACGCTCATGGAGCACGCGCACCAGTCAGCGGCGGCTCTGCCGAGGAACCTTCCCATTCTCGCGTCCTATGGTGCCCGGGATATCGTCGTGCCGGAAAACGGCGTCGAGCGGACGGCGAAGCTGCTGCCGCCGAACGTCCGCACGGTATACTATCCGAACGGCTATCACATGCTGTTGCGCGACCTTCAGGCCGAGAAGGTCCACGCTGACTATCTCGCCTTTATCAAAGACCCGGAGGCTCCGTTGCCGAGCGGCGAAGGCGAGTGGCCGTTCCGCCATCCCTGCCTGCAGATGGCAAGCCTGCCGGCCGCGTCCGCGGCTTGCTGACGCCAAGGCATGCCCGCGTTTCTTGAAGATCAAGGCGCGATGCTGGCCCATGATGGCGCCCGGTTGGGCCTCAGCGTGTGGAAACCTGACCATGCGGATGCCGCCGGGCATGTGATTGTCGGCATCCACGGCATGAACAACTACGCCGGAGAATTCCGGTTGGCCGCGCCCGAATGGGCGAAGGCCGGCATTCCGGTCTACGCTTACGACCAGCGCGGCTTCGGCCGCTCGGTCCAGCGCGGACATTGGGCAGGCGATGAATTGATGCGGGAAGACCTGCGCACGGCGGTCGCGCTCGCCCGCGCCGCGCATCCTGCGGCGAAGCTGACGGTGGTTGCGATCTCGATGGGCGCGGCGGTGGCCATCACGGCCTTCGCCTCGCCATCGCCGCCAGATGCGGATCGTTTGATCCTCTCGGGGCCGGGGCTTCGGGGGTGGGGCGCATTGAATCCCCTGTTTGCATCGACCCTCTGGTTGGGCGCGCGGTTTGCGCCCGCCATGGTGGTGCGGCCGCCAGAAATGGCGAAGCCGAAGATGACGGACAATGACGCCTTTTTGGCGCTGCAGGACGCCGATCCGCTGCATGCGCAGCGAAACCGGATCGACCAGCTGGCAGGCGCGGTGTCGCTGATGGAGCGTGCGCATGAACAGGCCAGGCGCCTTCCACCCGCCTTGCCGGTACTGGCGGCGTATGGCGCGCGCGATGCCGTGGTTCCGGAGACCGGGCTCCGGCGGACCGCGCCGCATCTGCCGCGCCATGTCCGCACGGTGTACTATCCCGCCGGCTACCATGTGCTGCTCAGCGATCTGCAGCGCGCAAATGTCATTGCCGACTACGCCGCTTTCATAAGGGATCCCGCCGGTCCCTTGCCCAGCGGTGCAGGGGAGTGGCCCTTCCGCTGAGCCTATCCACAGCTGGCTGCCACTTGCGGCCGTGCCTGCGTGGACAAATATAGGGGCATCTGCCAATCATTGGCTTTGCTGATTCAGCCCTGTTTTTCGAAGGCTTACTTGATGTCCAATATCCATGAGACCGCGCTCAATCTTGTCCCCATGGTCGTCGAACAAACGAGCCGGGGAGAGCGGGCCTTCGATATCTTCTCGCGGCTGCTGAAAGAACGGATCATCTTTGTTACCGGCGGCATCGATGACAGCGTGGCCGCATTGACCACCGCCCAGCTGCTTTTCCTCGAATCCGAGAACCCGAAGCGCGAAATTGCCATGTATATCAACAGCCCAGGCGGCTACGTCTCGTCGGGCCTGGCGATCTATGACACGATGCAGTACGTGCGCTGCCCGATTTCCACGGTCTGCATCGGCCAGGCGGCCTCGATGGGCTCGCTGCTGCTTGCCGCAGGGGAAAAAGGCCTGCGGATCGCGCTGCCAAACGCCCGCGTCATGCTTCACCAGCCTTCGGGCGGCTATTCGGGGGTCGCGACCGATATCGAGCGCCATGCCGAAGAGATTATCGAATTGAAGCGCCGTCTTAACGAAATTTATGTGCGCCATACCGGCCAGCCGTATGAAGTCATCGAGCGTACGCTGGACCGCGATACGTTCCAGACGGCCCAGCAGGCCATGGAATTCGGCATTGTGGACAAGGTTTACGAGCGCCGGGCCGCGGAAGACGAGAAATAAGCGGCTGTGTCAAACCTGCGGCCCGCCCCTTGCAGGCTGCACGAACAACTATAGACTTGAAACTGAACGGATCGTCTTGGTGCGGGCCTTAAAGCCCGCGTTAAACGTTTCGCGGCATTGAGGAAGTTATGACGAAGCAAAACGGCTCCGGCGACTCCAAGAACACGCTCTACTGTTCTTTCTGCGGAAAGAGCCAGCATGAGGTGAAAAAGCTCATTGCGGGCCCCACCGTGTTCATCTGCGATGAATGCGTCGAACTCTGCATGGACATCATTCGCGAGGAAAACAAAACCTCGGCGATCAAGTCCCGCGAAGGCGTGCCCACGCCGCAGGAAATCTGCGACGTGCTTGATGATTACGTCATCGGCCAGCGCCACGCGAAGCGGATACTCTCCGTTGCGGTGCACAACCATTACAAACGCCTCTCCAATGCCGGCAAGACCGACGGCGTGGAGCTGTCGAAATCCAACATCCTGCTGGTCGGCCCCACGGGCTGCGGCAAGACCCTGCTGGCCCAGACCTTGGCGCGCATCCTGGATGTGCCCTTCACGATGGCCGATGCCACGACGCTGACCGAAGCCGGCTATGTCGGCGAGGACGTCGAGAACATCGTCCTGAAGTTGCTCCAGTCCGCCGACTACAATGTCGAACGGGCGCAGCGCGGCATCGTCTATATCGACGAGATCGACAAGATTTCCCGCAAGTCGGACAACCCCTCGATCACGCGCGACGTGTCGGGCGAGGGCGTGCAGCAGGCGCTCCTGAAGATCATGGAAGGCACCGTTGCGGCGGTTCCGCCCCAGGGCGGACGGAAACATCCGCAGCAGGAATTCCTGCAGGTTGATACGACGAACATCCTCTTCATCTGCGGCGGCGCCTTTGCCGGCCTCGAGAAGATCATCGCCGCGCGCGGTGACAACGCCTCGATCGGCTTCGGGGCGACGATCAAGAATGCCAGTGAAAAGGGCGTCGGCGAAACGCTGCGGAACACCGAACCGGAAGATCTGCAGAAGTTCGGCCTGATTCCGGAATTCATTGGCCGTCTGCCGGTCATCGCGACCTTGGAAGATCTCGACGAGAAAGCCCTCATCCAGATCCTCACCCAGCCGAAAAACGCACTCCTGAAGCAGTACCAGAAGCTGTTCGACATGGAGAACGTCGCGCTGACGTTCACGCCCGAGGCGCTGGTCTCGGTCGCCCGCAAGGCCATCGGCCGCAAGACCGGTGCCCGCGGCCTCCGCTCCATCATGGAGGGAATCCTGCTCGACACGATGTTCGAACTGCCGAACCTGCGCGGCGTGGAAGAAGTCGTGATCAATGCCGAAGTGGTGGAAGGCAATGCCGAACCGCTCTACGTGCACGCCAACAAGACACAGACCGAAGCGGGCTGAACCTCTCCGCGTACGGCATATGAATGAGCCCCGGCCTCACCGCCGGGGCTTTTTCATTCCGGCAGGTGGATGGTCAGGATGTCCACGCGCGGCGGCATCAGGAAGCGCAGGGGAACGCCCACCATGCCGGTGCCCGTGGTGACATAGACGAGGCGCTCACCCGCCGGTGAGGCGAAGTGGTGGAGTTCCTTGTCAAAGGGGCCGCGGACCGGAAGGAAGCGCTTGTAGAGCCACGGAATGCGGACTTGGCCGCCATGCGTGTGACCGGCCAGCATGAGATCGTAGGGGAAGTCATCCGGAACCACGCGCGCGGTATCCGGATTATGGGTCAGCAGGATCACCGGCTTGCCGGCGGGAAGGGCCGACGAAAACCCGAAATCCTGCCGCCGCTGCCACAGGTCCGAAGCGCCGGACACGATCACGGGCTGACCGCCGATCTCCACCTCGAAAGCGCGGTTGTGAAGGATCGTGGCGCCCGCCTCGCCGAGCGCTGCGAGCAGGGGATCGGACAGGTCGTGTCCGGGAAAGCCGACATCGTGGTTGCCGAGGACGGCGTAGAGGGGCGCGTCCAGTGCGGCGAGCGCGGCGAAGTCTTCCTGTATATCTTCCGGGTCCGGATGGTAGGTCAGGTCGCCGGCCAGGAACACGGCATCGACATCCTGCGCGTTGATGCGCTCGACAATCCTCCGGATCGGCATGGCATGTCCGAACATGCCGATATGCGGGTCACCGAAGAGGGCTATCCGGATCGCGGGTGACGTGTCGCTGGCGCCGTGCAGGAGGATGGTTTCGTGGTGCGCGACGAGGATACGCGGCTCGACGAAGCGTGCGTAGGCGGGCACGCTGGACACGGCCAGTGCCAGCGCCGCCAGCACCTTTACCAGCGGCTTGCCCCGCCATATCCGCAGGAGGCAGAGCACCGCAAACGGAAACCAGGCCCAGCTGCCCCAGAAAATGAAGAGTTTCGTCATGGGCCTGTCCTGACCAGCGTTGGTGGCAAAGAAAAGGCCGGCACCCGAAGATGCCGGCCTTCATCGTCAGGCCTGAAGCCTGCAGATTACATCTTGTAGTACATGTCGAATTCGACCGGGTGCGGATGGAGTTCGAAACGCATGTTCTCTTCCATCTTCAGGTCGATGTAGGCATCGATCTGGTCGTCGTCGAACACGCCGCCTTTCTTGAGGAAGGCGCGGTCTGCATCCAGCGCGCCGAGGGCTTCGCGCAGCGAACCGCAGACTTGCGGGATCGCCTTGGCTTCGGCTGGCGGCAGGTCGTACAGGTCCTTGTCCATGGCATCGCCCGGGTGGATCTTGTTCTCGATGCCGTCGAGGCCGGCCATCAGCAGGGCGGCGAAGGCGAGGTAGGGGTTCGCCATCGGGTCCGGGAAGCGGGCTTCGATACGCTTGGCTTTCGGGTTCGAGCCGAACGGAATGCGGATCGAGGCCGAACGGTTGCGCGACGAATAGGCCAGCATCACCGGCGCTTCATAGCCCGGCACGAGACGCTTGTAGCTGTTCGTCGAGGGGTTGGTGATCGCGTTCAGGGCCTTGGCGTGCTTGATGATGCCGCCGATGTAGTAGAGGCACATGTCGCTGAGGTCGGCATACTTGTTGCCGGCGAACAGCGGCTTGCCGCCGCCCCAGATGGACTGGTGGACGTGCATTCCCGAGCCGTTGTCCTTGTACATCGGCTTCGGCATGAAGGTCGCCGTCTTGCCATAGGACGCAGCGACGTTGTGGATCACGTATTTGTAGAGCTGCATCCGGTCAGCCATGACCGTCAGCGTCGAGAATTTCAGGCCGAGCTCGTGCTGGGCCGGCGCCACCTCGTGGTGGTGCTTCTCGGGATCAAGGCCGATTTCGCCCATGATCGTGAGCATCTCGCCGCGCATGTCCTGCTCGGAGTCGATCGGCGGAACCGGGAAGTAACCGCCCTTCGGACCCGGACGGTGGCCGAGGTTGCCCATCGGGTATTCCTTGCCGGTGTTGATCGGCAGTTCGGTCGAGTCGAACGAGTAGCCGGTATTGTGCGGCTCCAGCGACCAGCGCACGTCATCGAACACGAAGAATTCGGCTTCCGGACCGAAGAACACTGTGTCGCCCACACCGGAGGCCTTCACATAGGCTTCGGCTTTCTTGGCCGTGGTGCGCGGATCGCGGTTGTAGGCCTGGCCCGAAACCGGATCGAGCACGTCGCAGATCACGGCAAGTGTCGGCTGCTGGAAGAACGGATCGACGATCGCGGTAGCCTGGTCCGGCATCAGGAGCATGTCGGACTCGTTGATAGCCTTCCAGCCGGCAACCGACGATCCGTCGAACATCTGGCCTTCGGAGAAGAAGTCTTCGCCAACCATGCCCTTGTGGAACGTGACGTGCTGCATCTTGCCGCGCGGATCGGTGAATCGAAGGTCGACATACTGGATGTCTTCGTCCTTCATTTTTTTGTAGAGTTCATCAGCCATGGGTTTGCCTTCTGGTGAGCTGTTTGAGCTGTCTGATAAGGGGTGGCGCGCCGGGCGCCGTATGCAAGTCTAGAGCGCTGCGTCGCCGGTTTCACCCGTGCGAATCCGCACAGCATCGATGACGTCGGACACGAAGATCTTGCCGTCACCGATCTTGTCGGTATGGGCCGCTTTCTTGATCGCCTCAACAGCACCTTCGACCGCGCTGTCGGCGAGGACGACTTCGATCTTCAGCTTGGGCAGGAAATCGACCACGTATTCTGCACCGCGATAGAGTTCGGTGTGGCCACGTTGGCGACCGAAGCCCTTGGCTTCGATGACCGTCATGCCTTGCAGGCCGATTTCCTGAAGGGCTTCCTTCACGTCATCGAGCTTGAACGGTTTGATGATTGCTTCGATCTTTTTCATGCGTGGTTCTCCCCAGCCGCCGGGTTAAGATTTCATCCGTGCGTATGGGGTGTTGGCAGACGTGGCGATAGTCGGAGGCGGGAGTCGTGTGCGGCGCGCGCCGCATGGTAAATATTCAGGCGCACATGCCTAACGATTAGGCAGGCCATGCGGCCCCTGTTTCGCCATCAGTGACGCCTGCGTCACTTTTCAGCCGGGACGCCCCGTGTTACGGCAGGTGCACAGTCCGGAGCCCTGCCCATGACCGCCGAAATATTCGTCCACCCTGATCGCCGGCCTGCGGCCTTCCGCCCGTTCAAGGCGTGGAAACACATGCAGAAGCTGATCGCGGACAAGGAAGACACCGAGCAGGTGTTCCACATCATCGAAGCGCTGAACGGCCGCTCGTTCGAGCGTAATTTCTGGGCATTCGCGGCGAAGCCGGCGGGGCAGAGGCTGCTGGCCGAAAAGGCTTACCTGCCGCCGATGCTGGACGATCACAGCTGGATCCGGGAGCTGCCGGAGGGCACGGTCGGCCGCGCCTATGTCGAGTTCATGGAGCGCGAAGGCCTTTCGGCCCAGGGACTGGTCGATGAAAGCGAGAAATACCGGTCGAAAGCGCAGGAGTATGATGATGCCATGCTCTGGTACGGCAACCGCCTGCGCGACACGCACGACCTGTTCCACGTCCTGAGCGGCTACAACCGGGACGCGCTGGGTGAAGCCTCCCTGCTGGCCTTCACCTACAGCCAGCAGCCGGGCCTCGGCATCATCTTCATTTCTTTCGTGGGGTGCCAGACGATCACGAAGCACGCGCCGAAGGGCGCGCGGATCATGGACTGTTTCCGGGAAGGCAAGCGCAACGGCGCCAAGGCGGCGAAGATCATCGAGCAGGATATCCCGTCCTTGCTGCGCGAACCTCTGGACGCGGCACGGGCTCGGCTCGGAATCGAGCCGCCCGTTGTCTACAAGGAAACCCTGAAACTGCTCGCGCAGCACGGCTACACGCCGACCCTGCAGCCGCAGGCCCTGAGCGGCGAGCCGGTGGCCGCGTGATCTATCTGATCCGTCACGGCGAAGCCGCCGCAGGTTGGGGTGACCATCCCGATCCCGGCCTGAGCGACCTCGGGAACCGGCAGGCGGAAGCGGTTGCCGGCATACTCGGCGGCTATGGCATCGGGAACATCATCTCCAGTCCGATGCAGCGATGCCGGGAAACTTCGGGTCCTTTCTCGGTCCGGGCAGGCCTGACCCCGGCCATTGCGCCTGAAGTGTCGGAGATCGCCACACCGGCGGGCACGGCCGACCGGGTGGCATGGCTGCGCACCGTGATGGCCGGCACCTGGACCGGGGCCGGCGCGGACTATGTGGCCTGGCGCGCGGCCATGGGCGACTTTGTCGGCGGATTGCCCCCCGGTACCGCGATCTTCTCGCATTTCGTGGCGATCAATGCGCTGTGCGGCCTGCTGGAAGACGATGACCGCGTGACCGTGTTCCGCCCCGGCCATTGTTCGGTGACCCGTCTCGAACGCCGGGACGGCCGGCTGCGCGTGGCAGAATACGGAAGCGAATCCGCCACCCGCGTGCTATGACCCGGCCCCATGGGCAGACCAATTCTAACACCGCAGGAAATGCGCCTCGCTGAGCAGGCCGTTTTCGACTCGGGAATCAACAGTTTCGACGTCATGCAACGCGCCGGTGCAGCGGTCGCGGAGTTCGTGCACGCGCATTGGCCGGACGGCGACATTCAAGTGCTGTGCGGCCCCGGCGGGAATGGCGGTGACGGCTTCATCGCCGCCGCAGATCTCGCCAGGCGTTGGCGCAAGGTCACTGTGTTCTGCGCCGTGCCGGTGGCCGGTCTCAAGGGCGACGCCGCAAAGGCCGCGGCGCTGTGGGAAGGGCCCGTCGGCACGCTGGAAGAGGCGCTGACCGCGCCGCACGAACTGGTGCTCGACGCACTCTATGGCGGCGGACTGTCCCGGCCGCTGGAGGGCGCTGCGGCGGCGCTGGCCGCCCGTCCGGGCCGGGTGATCTCCGTCGATGTGCCGTCCGGCATTGACGGGTTCACCGCCAGGCCGCTCGGACCCTGTTTCCGCGCCGAAGGCACGCTCACCTTTGCCGCCCTTCGCCCGGCGCATGTGCTGCTGCCGGGCGCGGCGTATTGCGGCGCCGTGATGGTGGCCGACATCGGCATTCCGGCGCCCACGCACGCGGCCGAGAACAGCCCCGCGCTCTGGGCCGGCGCGTTGCCGCAGCCCGGACAGGGCGACTACAAGCACCGGCGCGGCCACCTGAAAGTCATCAGTGGCGGGATGAGTTCAACCGGCGCCGCGCGCCTCGCTGCGCGGGCGGGCCTCAGGGCCGGAGCCGGTCTGGTGACGCTCCTGTCCCCGCCGTCTGCGCTGATGGTGAACGCGGCGCATCTGACCGCCATCATGCTGTCGTCCGTGGACGGAGCAGAGGAGTTGTCCGAAGCGGTCAAGACCGCCAGCGTCGCCTTGATCGGCCCGGCTGCCGGCGTCACGCCGCAGACGCGGGCCAACGTGTCGGCGCTGCTGAAGTCTCCGGTGCGCTGCGTGCTGGACGCGGACGCGCTGACCGTCTTTGCGGAGGAGCCTGCGGCCCTGTTTGCCCAGCTCCGTCCCGGCGACGTGCTGACGCCGCACACCGGCGAGTTCGAGCGCCTGTTCGGAGACCTGCTCACCCGCGCGCCCAACAAGATCGAAGCCAGCCGCCTTGCCGCCGTGCGGGCGGGCTGCGTGGTTCTGCTGAAGGGCGCCGACACGGTGATCGCCCAGCCGGATGGCAACGTGGTGGTCAACACTCACGCCACGCGCTGGCTCGCCACGGCAGGCTCCGGCGACGTGCTCGCGGGCATTCTCGCCGGCCTGATGACGCAGGGCGTCGATACTTTCGCCGCCGCCGCCATGGCCGCCTGGATCCACGGCGAAGCCGGCCGCCGCGTCGGGGCAGGGCTGATCGCGGAAGACCTCGAAATGCACCTCCCGGACATCCTCGGCGCCCTGCACGGGGAGTTGGGGTAGAAAACCCGGACACTTGCGGCCCCCGGCCGCGCCAGGCGTAGCCGCGAAGGCGCGAAGCCTGGTGCGGATGAGAGGACTCGAACCTCCACGCCTTGCGGCGCTGGAACCTAAATCCAGTGCGTCTACCAATTCCGCCACATCCGCGTTCCGCCCGCCTCATACGCGAGGGGTTTGGCTGGGGCAATCACCTGCCGTGACCGCGCAGGCGGGAGCCACTGCACTCGCCCGCCACGCGGCGTGGACAGGGCCTTCCCCATATGACATAAGCCGCCGCTTCAGGCAGGATTCAGCGTGTCCGGAGCCCCTCGCGGCACCCCCGGCCATGCCTCATTGACGAAAGAAGTGAACATGGAAGTCACTCAGACCAAGGCAGAAGGTCTCAGCCGCACGTTTGCGGTCACGGTTAGCGCCGGCGAGCTGCAGGCGAAACTGGCCGAGCGGATCGAGGAAATCCGCCCCACGATGCGCCTCAAGGGGTTCCGCCCCGGCAAGGTGCCGGCGGCCCACGTGCGCAAGATGTATGGCCGCGACCTGATGGGCGAGTTGATCGACAAGCTGGTCAACGAAACCAACCAGAAAGCCCTCGAGGACAGCGCCCTGCGCCCGGCCGGCCAGCCGAACGTCAAGATGGAAGGCGACATCGAGAAAGTCGTGAAGGGCGAGGCCGACCTCTCCTATCACATGCACGTCGATGTCATGCCGGAGTTCACCCCGGTCGAGGCGGCCAGCCTCACGATCACCCGCCCGGTGGCTGAAGTCTCAGACGCGCAGATCGAGGAGTCGCTCGGCCGCATTGCCAGCCAGAACACGCAGTATGAACCCCGCGACGAGGCCGCAACGGCGGTTGACGGCGACGCGGTCGTCATCGACTTCGTCGGCAAGATCGACGGCGAAGCCTTCGAAGGCGGCTCGGCTGAGCAGCAATCGGTGGTGCTCGGCGCCAACCGCTTCATCCCGGGCTTCGAGGAACAACTCCTCGGCGTGAAGGCCGGCGAAGAGAAAGAGCTCAACGTCTCGTTCCCCGAAAACTATCCGTCCGCAAACCTGGCCGGGAAGGCCGCAGTCTTCGAAGTGAAGGTGCACGAAGTGCGCGCCCCGAAGACGCCGGACATCGACGACGAGTTTGCCAAGGGTCTCGGCCTGGAAAGCCTTGAGCAGCTGCGCGGTCTGGTCAGGGACCAGCTGGCGGCCGAGCATGCGAACGCTTCGCGCGCCAAGGCCAAGCGCGACCTGCTGGACAAGCTGGACGACGCGCACAGCTTCGACTTGCCGCAGGGCATGGTGGAACAGGAGTTCAACCAGATCTGGCAGCAGCTTCAGACCGAAATGGATGCCGGCCGCGTCACCGCGGAAGACAAGGAAAAGCCGGAAGACGAGCTGAAGGCCGAATACCGCAAGATCGCCGAGCGCCGCGTGCGCCTTGGCCTCGTCCTGGCCGAAATGGGCCGGATCGCGGACGTCCGCATCACCGAACAGGAAGTCAATCAGGCCCTGATCCGCGAAGCCCGCCAGTATCCGGGCCAGGAGCGCGAAGTGGTGCAGTTCTTCCAACGCAACCCGAACGCCATGGCCCAGCTGCGCGCCCCGATCTACGAAGACAAGGTCGTTGACCACATCCTGATGGTCGCCACGGTCGAGGAAACCTCGGTTTCCCGCGACGATCTCTTCAAGGAAGACGACGCGTAAGCGTTGCCCGAACGACACGATCCAGAGCCGGCCGGAGACCATCCGGCCGGTTTTTTCTTGCCCTGAAAGGGCCGGTCCCGGCGTTTGGTAAACGGATATTAACCCCCTTGGCCGAGGTTTCGCGGGTAAATCGAATCTGAGGATTGAGCCCGCCCATGACGGTCCAGACCATCCGCCCGCAATTGACTGAGGATGATATCCTCCGCCTGATGCGCGGAGAAACGCCGGAACAGCGCGCCTCGGTGGCGCACCGGCTGTGCCGCCGCATTGCGCTTGATGTGCTCAGCGACCGCGAGAAGGCGTTTGCCGACGAGATCATCGCCATCCTCGCGGAAGACGCGGCAGACCTCGTCCGGCGCACGCTGGCCATCACCTTGCGCAGCTCGCCGGCTCTGCCCCATGACGTCGCCCTCAGGCTGGCCCATGACATCGAGGCGGTTGCGATTCCGCTGCTCCAGGATTCGCCGGTCTTTTCCGATGAAGATCTGGTTGAACTCGTGCTGTCGGTCACCGCCGCCAAGCAGGCCGCCATTGCCAGCCGCGAATCTGTCTCCATCACCGTTTCGGAAGTGATCACCGAGCACGGCGCTGTCGAGGCCGTCCGTGCCCTGTCGATCAACAGCGGCGCCGAGTGGACCGACAAGTCGTTCGATGACACGCTGCGCCGCTTCGGCCGCGACGAGATCGTGCAGGCCGGCCTGATCAAGCGCGACTTCATCCCGACGCATATCGCCGAGAAGATGGTCTCGTTGGTCTCCGGCCAGCTGTTCGACATTCTCGTGAACCGGCATGAACTGCCCGCCCAGCTCGCCATCGACCTTGCCGCGAGCGCCCGTGAGCGCGCAACCATCGACCTCGTGGAGCAGGCGGGGCGCACCAACGACCTGCCGCGCTTCGTGTCCCAGCTGAACCTCAACGGCCGGCTGTCGAACTCGTTGATCATGCGCGCGCTTTGCTGCGGGCAGATGCGGTTTGTCGAACATGCCTTGTCCGAACTGTCCGGCGTCGCCCACCAGCGCGTGTGGCTGATGATCCATGATGCTGGCCCGCTGGGCCTGCAGGCGGTGTTCGACCGGGCCGGTTTGCCGCGCAAGATGTTGCCGGCGTTCAAGGCGGCCGTCACCGTCTTCCATGAAACGCAGCATGATGGCGGGTCGAACGACCGCGCCAGATTCCGTGCCCGGATGATCGAGCGCGTGTTGACGCAGTTCCAGGCCATCCCGAAGGATGACCTCGACTACCTGCTCGACAAGCTCGACTACTATTCCGAAATGGCCACGCGCGAAGACGCCCGGGAAGGTATCGACGCCGCCTGAACTCAGGCGTCCGATTGCGGCGCCACGCCGCCGGCGACACCGAAGTCTTCAAGGAATTCCCCGTCGCGCCAGCTGGCGTGATCGGCGACGACGAGAATGCCGGACGCCCTCGCGGCCAGCGTCACGTCGCAAAGTTCAGCTGACATTTCCAACGCATCCGCCTCAATGCGGATCGTATCGATCAGGATACGGAGGCTTTCGCTCAGCGGCGTCTGCCAGGAACGGCGCATGTCGATACCGACGCGGAATCCGACACGGCGCAGGCGCGCGATGCGGGCGGTTGAATCGGCCGGGTCACCCGCAAAGGCCGCGTCGGAGAACATCAGGCAGAATTCCTGCTGGCAGAGAATCGTTCGGCGCACGGCGTTGTCGCACAGGAGCGCAGTGTCCGGGTCGGCGAGAGCCGCCATCGGAGCGGCCACAAGGATCGGGCGATGTGAAAGGGAGTCGGCGCTGGCCGCGCTGGCCACGCGCTCAAGGCGGGCCGCCAGCCATTTGCCGGCGCTCAGGGGGTCGTTGTCATTGCTGGCCGGGCCGAATGATACGCGTTCTTCGAATTCAACGGGTTCGTCGGCCAGCAGGCCCAGCGAGTCGCCGGCAATCAGGTGCATGACCGGCTGGAAGCGGACGGCGGACCCGTGCGCCTTGCGGACAAGGCTGGTGTTGGGGCGGGGGAAGGGGCGCATCGGGTTTCCTCTGGCGTCTCAGAACGGGCTCTTGCCTTCCCTAACGGCTGGAGTTGAAGATCACGCGCAGGCAACGGGCGAGATTTCCCGGAAATTTTAAGGATTTTGGCCACCATGACGAAGCCCCCTCCGCCCGAACCCCGTCTGTCTGCGACGATCTTGCTGCTGCGCGACGCCGCGCCGCAGCCGGAAGTCCTGATGGTCAAGCGCCACTATGAGATCGACTTTGCGGCCGGCGCTCTGGTGTTTCCGGGCGGAAAGGCTGCCCCAGCAGACGCCAGCCCCGACTGGGACGCCTGGACCGACGGCGACTTTGGCCCGGTCCAGCAGGACGCCCGGATCGCTGCGATCCGCGAAGCCTATGAGGAATCCGGCCTGTTGATCGCCCGTCCCCGGTCCGCGCGCGGACCCGGCGCCACGCTGGTCGGCGCCGACATGGCCGAAAAGCTCGCGCCGCACCGCAGCGCGGTGGACCGGGGCGAAGCATCCTTCCTCGAGCTGATGCGGGAGAACGACCTCGTGCTGGCGCTCGACAGTCTCGTGCATTTCGGACACTGGATCACGCCCGACATGATGCCGAAACGTTTCGATACGCACTTCTACATTGCCCCGGCGCCCGAGTGGCAGATTGCAGCGCATGATGGCCGGGAGACGACGGATGCGGTCTGGATGTCGGCGGCGGACGCGCTGCAACAGGAACTGGACGGTGCCGCCACGATCATCTTCCCGACACGGATGAACCTCGTGAAACTCGCGCGGGCGACCTCGGTGCAAATGGCGATGAGCAAGTTCGGATCGGAGCCGGTTGTCAGCGTACTTCCGAAAGTCGGCAAGACCGAAGATGGCCAGCCGTGTCTCTACATTCCTGAAGAAGCCGGATACGGCCAGACCGTGGAGCTGCTGTCGCGCGTCAACGTCTGATCAGCCGGCGTGTCTGGCGCTCACGGCGCGGGTCGCAACCCGGCGTTCGAGCGCATCGCACACTGCATCCGCCACCGAATGGCTGGCATCACCTTCCGGGCCGGCGGCGATCGCCGCACGGCAGGCTTCGACATGCAGATTGATCAGCGGCGCATTCTCGCCCGGTCGCGTCTGGGACAACAATGTGCAGAGGGACCGGCTGAGGCGTGAGACGGCCGGGAACCCGTAGGACGGTGCCGCGCCGGTGATGTTGTGGGCAGCCGTGTAGAGGCGGCGATAGTCTTCCGCCGTGGCTTCGGGCTTCTGGGCTTCGACCCATGTGGCGCGAAGGGCTTCCAGGTCGCGGCGCATCCAGGCTTCGAATTGTTCCGACAGGTTTTCGACGGCGCGCTCAGCGTCCTCGGCAAGCGACTCGGCCTGGTCGTGCGTCATGGGCGCGGCGTGGGCGTAGTTTGCCGGCTTGATCACGCGCGAAATGTCGGGTGTCGGCAGAGGCTGGCTGGACAGGCGGTTCTTCGGTGCGGCGAAGGAGGCCTTCGAGAACAATTTTCCGAGCATGCGTCAGACCCTGCTATTGAGGCCTGAACGTAGTCCGCCAACGGTTAACATTAAACTGACGCAAGGCGCCGAAAGCCGTTAGAAAGCAAACTGTTCGGTCAGGATGCGTTCGTCGAGTGCATGCCCCGGATCAAACAGCAGCGTCAGGCGCCGGGTCAGGTCCGCCTCTACCGATACCCGCGCGATATCGCGCACTTCCTGATTGTCGGCCGAGGCCGAAACCGGCCGCCGGTCGGGCGCGAGAATTTCGATATCGACCCGTGCGTCATGGCGCAGCAGCGCCCCGCGCCACCGTCGCGGCCGGAACGCGCTGACCGGCGTGAGCGCGAGGAGGTTGGCGCCGATCGGCAGGATCGGCCCATGGGCCGACAGGTTGTAGGCGGTCGAGCCGGCCGGCGTCGCCACCATGATGCCGTCGCATACCAGTTCGTCCATACGCACCCGCGTATCGACTGCAATCCGCAGCCGGGCCGACTGGGCCGTCTGGCGCAGCAGCGACACCTCGTTGATCGCCAGCGCCCGGTGCTCGTTGCCATGAATGTCCACGGCCAGCATCCGCAGCGGCGACAGGCTGGCCCGTTCGGCCGCATCGATTCGCTCCACCAGGCCGTCCAGCTGGTACTCGTTCATCAGAAAACCGATGGTGCCGAGGTTCATACCGTAGACCGGTTTTCCATCGGCAAACCGGCGCCTCAGCGTGTCCAGCTGTGCGCCGTCCCCGCCGAGCGCGACGACAACGTCGGCCTCTTCCTCCGGACAATTGCCATACCTGGCCGCCAGCAGCGGCAGGGCTTGCTGTGCTTCGGGACGTTTGGAGGCGAAAAAAGCAAGTTTGAGGTCAGCCATGGAGCGGCATGTGCGAATGCTTTGAGGGGGACGTCAAGGCAAGGCAATCGGCAGGCTTTTACCGAACCTGACTCTGGCGTCATCGTAATCTGGCGTGTCCGGCAGACTTCGGCTAAACTGCCTTCACAAAACAGGGAGAAGCGCACATGGCCGACGGCAATCCACGAATCGATCTTCGCAATTCAGTCAGTGCGGAAGAATGGAAAGCCCGCGTGGATCTCGCCGCCCTGTACCGCCTGACGGCGCTCTATGGTTGGGACGACATGATCTTCACCCACATTTCCCACCGGGTGCCGGGGCCGGAGCATCACTTCCTGATCAACCCCTACGGGTATTTCTTCGAGGAAATCACGGCGTCGTCGCTCGTCAAGGTCGATCTGGAGGGCAATATCGTCCAGGAAACCGATGCGATGATCAATCCGGCCGGTTTCACGATCCACTCGGCGATTCACGCAGCGCGGGAAGATGCCCTGGTCGTCATGCACGTCCACACCGATCAGGGCGTGGCGGTGTCGGCCCAGAAGGAAGGCCTCCTGCCCATCAGCCAGACGGCAATGATCGTGCGCGAGGATATCGCCTACCATGATTATGAAGGCGTGGCGCTGGACCTGGACGAACGCGAGCGCCTGGTGGCCGACCTTGGCCCGCAGAAGCACTCCATGCTGCTGCGCAACCACGGTACGCTGACCTGCGGCGAGTCTCCCGCAATGACCTTCACCCGCATGTTCTTCCTCGAGCGGGCCTGCAAGATGCAGGTCATGGCGTTGACGGCGGGCCGCGACGGCGTCCTCGAGTGCGGCGAAGACCTGCAGGACAAGGTCGCCGGGCAGGGCGGTCTGACCGCGCACAGCAGCGGCATGTCGATGCTGTCCGAAAAGCTCGTCTGGCCTGCACTTTTGCGCAAGCTGGACCGCCAGCTGCCCGGTTATGCCGCATAGGTAATTAACCTGATCCGGTTAAAGGTCGTCCGGGCTAAAGGAGAAACAGCCCGGAGTTTCCTTGATGGAGCCCCCTCACCAGTGAAAGTCAGCGTGTGGCAATGAAGCATCTCAAATCTTTCGAAGACGCCATCAACAATATCCGCGGCGAGGGCCGCTACCGGGTCTTCATCGACCTCCAGCGCCATCGCGGCCGGTTTCCGAAGGCCACGGCCCGGATGGACGACGGTGAGCGTGAAGTCACCATCTGGTGCTCGAACGACTATCTCGCGATGGGCCAGGACGACGAGGTCATCGCGTCGATGCACGAGGCGATCGACAGCTTCGGGGCCGGTTCGGGCGGCACGCGCAACATTTCCGGCACAACCCGCTACCATGTCGAGCTTGAGCGCGAACTCGCCGATCTGCACGGCAAGGAAGCCTCGCTCCTCTTCACCTCGGGCTACGTGTCGAACGACGCGACCCTGTCCACTCTCGGCAAGATACTGCCGAACCTGATCATCTACTCCGACGCACTAAACCACGCCTCGATGATCGAGGGTATCCGCCGGTCCGGCGCCGAATACCGCGTGTTCCGCCACAATGATGTGGCGCACCTGCGCGCCCTTCTGGAACTCGACGACCCGGCCCGTCCGAAGCTGATTGCCTTTGAGAGCGTCTATTCGATGGACGGCGATTTCGGCCGGATGGAAGAGATCTGCGACCTCGCCGACGAATTCAACGCGCTCACCTACCTGGACGAAGTGCACGCGGTCGGCCTGTACGGCGACCAGGGCGCAGGTGTCGCTGAAATGCTCGGCCTTGCAGACCGAATCGACATCATCGAAGGCACGCTCGCCAAGGGCTTTGGCGTGATGGGCGGCTATATCGCCAGCCATACCAGCGTCGTCGATGCGATCCGTTCAATGGCCTCGGGCTTCATTTTCAGCACCTCGACCTGCCCGGTGATGGCCGCCGGCGCGCTCGCCAGCATCCGCAAGCTGCGCACCGATGAAGGCCGCCGCCTGCGCGCCCTGCATCAGCAGAAAGCCGCGCAGCTGAAGCAGAAGTTTCTGGAGCAGGGCTTGCCGGTGATGGAATCGCCGTCACACATCGTGCCGCTGCTCGTCGGGGACCCGGAGCGTTGCAAGGCGTTGTCCGACACCCTGCTGTTCGACTTCGGAATCTACGTCCAGCCGATCAACTACCCGACGGTTCCGCGCGGCACGGAGCGCCTGCGCTTCACGCCGAGCCCGGTGCACGACGAAGTCATGATGGACGAGTTGGTCGCCGCCTTGCTCGCGGTTTGGAAGCAGTTGGGGCTGGATCGGGCCGCTTGAGGGGTTCCTCAGCGGCCGTTACCGCTTTTTTCCGAGGCCGATCTGCTTCGCATGCCGCGAACGCAGTTTGGCGTAATTCGGCGCCACCATCGGATAATCCGCCGGCAGGCCCCATTTGGCGCGGTATTCTTCCGGCGTCATGTCGTAGCGCGTGCGCAGGTAGCGCTTCAGCATCTTCAGCTTTCGGCCGTCTTCCAGGCAGATGATGTATTCGGCCGTGACCGATTTCGCGATCGAGATCGCGGGCTCGAACTTCTCCGTCGGCGCCGCTTCCGGATGAGACAGGCTGATGATCGTCGCATGAACGGACTTGATCAGGTCGGGGAGGGCGCCCGCCTGCAGGGAGTTGTTCGCCACGTAAGAGGACACGATTTCAACGGTCATCTCGAGCAGCTCGGATTCTTCCAGTTCTTGCATGTCCCACCCCTACGGAACTCTGTATTCGTCGAGCCAGAAAACAGAATAGATGTCCGTGTAATTGTAATCGCCCCCCAACGTAAAGTATCTATCCGGTCTTGACCTTAATTTATTTAAGGAACGCCATATATAAAACCGGGCTTATCGTAACAGCGGCGACGGTTGCTCCGGGAAGCGCAGGCGCGTAAACAGCCGGAGATTCGAAACCGGAGGATATCATGGCTGACTCGGTACATACTTCCCGGAGCCTGTCCGGCGGTTTCTTCACTCAGTCCCTGGCGGAGCGTGACCCTGAACTGGCCGCAGCCATAGGCAAGGAAGCGACCCGCCAGCAGCACCAGATCGAGCTGATCGCCTCGGAGAACATTGTATCCCGCGCGGTTCTAGAAGCGCAGGGGTCAATCCTCACCAACAAGTACGCCGAAGGCTATCCCGGCAAGCGTTACTATGGCGGCTGCGAATTCGTGGACATCGCCGAAGAACTCGCGATCGAGCGGGCAAAGAAACTCTTCAATTGCGGCTTTGCCAACGTGCAGCCGAACTCCGGCAGCCAGGCCAACCAGGGCGTGTTCCAGGCGGTTCTCAAGCCGGGCGACACGATCCTCGGCATGAGCCTCGCGGCCGGCGGCCACCTCACCCACGGCGCCAAGCCGAACCAGTCCGGCAAATGGTTCAACGCGGTCCAATACGGCGTACGTCCCGACGATCACCTGATCGACTTCGAGGAAGTTGCCCGTCTGGCCCGCGCGCACCGTCCCCAGCTGATCATAGCCGGCGGCTCGGCCTATCCGCGCCAGATCGACTTCCGCCGCTTCCGCGAAATCGCCGACGAAGTCGGCGCGGTGTTCCTCGTGGACATGGCCCACTTCGCCGGTCTGGTCGCCGGCGGCGTGCACCCGAACCCGCTCGACCATTGCCATATCGCCACCACCACCACGCACAAGACCCTGCGCGGCCCGCGCGGCGGCATGATCCTCACCAATGACGAGGCGCTCGCCAAGAAGATCAACTCGGCCATCTTCCCCGGCATCCAGGGCGGACCGCTGATGCACGTCATCGCTGCCAAGGCCGTCGCCTTCGGCGAGGCCCTGACGCCGGAATTCAAGGCCTATTCGGCCCAGGTCATCGCCAACGCCCGCGCCATGGCCGCCGCCTGCCGCGCCGCGGGCCTCGATGTCGTCTCGGGCGGCACCGACACTCACGTCGCGCTGATCGACCTGCGCCCCAAGGGCGTCACCGGCAAGGATACCGAAGCCGCCCTCGAGCGCGCCTTCATCACCTGCAACAAGAACGGCATCCCGTTCGATCCCGCCCCGCCGACCGTCACCTCCGGCATCCGCGTCGGCTCGCCCGCCGGCACCACGCGCGGCTTCGGTGAGGAGGAGTTCCGCCAGATCGGCGTCTGGATCGGCGAAATCGTCGATGCCCTCTCGTCGCAGGACAACGGCGCCGTGGAAGAACGTGTGCGCGGCGAAGTGCTGGCGCTGACGGCGCGTTTCCCGATCTATGACGGCTTGGGGAGCTGAAGCGTCTTGCGGTGTCCCTTCTGCGGTTCTGACAATACGGCGGTAAAAGACAGCCGCTCTGCGGAAGATGACACAGCCGTGCGCCGCCGCCGCGTCTGCGAAAGCTGCGGCGCCCGCTTCACCACCTTCGAACGCGTCCAGCTGCGCGAGATCATGGTCGTCAAACGGGACGGCAAGCGCGCCTTGTTCGACCGGGAGAAAGTCCAGCGTTCCATCCTTGTCGCGCTTCGCAAGCGTCCGGTGGACCGTGAGCGTATCGACCAGATGGTATCCGGCATCGTCCGCAAGCTGGAAAGCGGCGGCGAGACTGAAGTGCCGTCCTCGGAAGTCGGCGAACTGGTGATGGAGTCGCTGAAACGCGTCGATCCGGTCGGCTATGTCCGCTATGCCAGCGTGTACCGTGACTTCAAGGATCCCAGCGACTTCGCCCAGTTCATCGAGAAAGCTGCGCTCGAAGACGACGACGCCGCAGACGAATGAGCGGCGTTCGCATCACCCTGAAACTTGCGACCTCGCTCGACGGCCGCATCGCTCTCGCCGATGGCTCCAGCCAGTGGATCACCTCCAGCGCCTCGCGTGCCCGTGCCCACGAACTGCGCGCCGCGCATGACGCCGTGATGGTCGGCGCCGGCACCGTGATGGCCGACGACCCCTTGCTCACCGCCCGCACCATCCCGCTGCCCGCCCGCCAACCCGTCCGCATCGTCGCGGACTCGCGCGGACGCACGCCGCTGCACTCGAAGCTGATGACCTCGGTGAACGTTGCGCCGGTGGTCATCGCGACCGCCGGTGATCCGGCCGGACAACTGGCGAGCGCAGGTGCCCGCGTCTGGCGCTGCGGCAACGGCGTCCGGATGAATGTCCAGGATTTCGTCCGCCGCGCCGAAGCTGAAGGCATCCGCACAATTCTCCTCGAAGGCGGCAGCCAGCTCGCCGCCAGCTTTGTGCGCGAAGGCCTGGTGCATGAACTCGCCTGGTTCCGCGCGCCCATTCTGATCGGCGGGGAGGGGCTCTCCGCCCTCGGCGAACTGGGTCTCACAGATCTCAAGTCTGCGACCCGGTGGCGTCCTGTCGCGACGGAACGGATTGGAGACGACGTCCTCGACACTTATGTTCGAACTGAGCAATAGGCCCCGGCAGGAATTTCCAATGTTTACAGGCCTCGTCACCGATGTCGGCACCATCCGCCGGGCAGAGCACCGTAACGGCCTCACCCGGTTCGAGGTCGAAAGTGGCTTTCCGCTCTCGGGAATCGCCATGGGCGCCTCGATCCTGCACGCCGGTGTCTGCCTCACCGTCATCGACAAGGGCGAGGCCTCGCGCGGCGCTTGGTTCGCCGTCGAGGCTGTCCCCGAAACCCTCTCCAAAACCGTTCTCGGCAGCTGGAAGGAAGGCAGCCGCGTCAATCTCGAACAGAGCCTCAAGCTCGGCGATGAACTCGGCGGCCACTTCGTCTTCGGTCATGTCGATGGCGTCGGCGAGATCGTCTCGGTCGAGCCCGAGGGCCAGAGCTTCCGCGTCACCGTCCGCCCGCCCGCCGCCATCGCGCGCTACTTTGCCACCAAAGGCTCCGCCGCCATCGATGGTGTCTCGCTGACAGTCGCCGCCGCCCTCCCGAACGGCGACTTCCAGGTCGCAATCATTCCGCACACATGGGACGTCACGACCCTCGGCGCGCTGAAGCCCGGCGACAAGGTCAACCTCGAAATCGATATGCTCGCGCGCTACGTCGCGCGGATGATCGGCGCCGACGCGCCGGAAGGAAAGCAGGCCCCATGAAAAACGACTTCCACACCGCCATCTCCTCCATCGAGGAAATCATCGAGGACGCCCGCAACGGGCGCATGTTCATCCTCGTCGATGCCGAGGACCGCGAGAATGAAGGCGACCTCGTCATCCCGGCGACCTTCGCCACGCCCGAAGCGGTCAACTTCATGGCCAAGCACGGACGCGGCCTGATCTGCCTGTCGATGACGCAGGAGCGCGCCCATACGCTTCAGCTCGACATGATGACCCGCAACAACCGCGAAAGCATGCAGACGGCCTTCACCGTCTCCATCGAAGCGAAGGAAGGCGTCACCACCGGTATCTCCGCGCATGATCGCGCCCGCACCATCGCGGTCGCCATTGATCCGACCAAGGACAATGACGACATCGTCACCCCCGGCCACGTCTTCCCCCTGATCGCCCGGGAAGGCGGCACGCTCGTCCGTGCCGGCCATACCGAAGCGGCGGTCGACATTTCCCGCATGGCCGGGCTCTATCCGGCCGGCGTGATCTGCGAGATCATGAACGATGACGGCACCATGGCCCGCCTGCCGGAACTCGTTGCTTTCGCCCAGCTGCACAATCTCAAGATAGGCACCATCGCTGACCTGATCGCCTGGCGCCGCCAGAATGACCGCTTCCTCGAACGCCGCGTCGAGGCGCCGCTGAACTCGGCCTACGGCGACGGTTTCCGCACCGTCTGCTTCCGCAACGCGCTCGACGGCACCGAACACATCGCCATCGTCCACGGCGACATCCGCCCGGATTCGCTCACCCTCGTCCGCGTCCACCGCACCGATGTGCTGGCCGATGTCCTCGGCGAGAAGGGCCCCCGCGCCGGCCTCGTCGGCAAGGCGATGCAGCTGATCGCCGAGGCGCCTGAACCCGGCGTGGTGGTGTTCGTCAGCATGATGCACCCGAACGCCATAGCCGAGCGCCTCGGCCTGAAATCGGCTCTGCCGCGCGACCCGACCGCGCCGCTGCGCGAATACGGTGTCGGCGCCCAGATCCTGCGCGAACTCGGCGTACGGCGCATGATCTACCTGTCCGATACGCAGCCCACCCGCCTTGCGGGACTTGACGGATACGGCCTGACCATAGAGGGCTGGCGCCGTCTTAACGAGGAGACTCCCTGATGGCCGACCGCGTCCTGATCGCGATTTCGCGCTATTACAAGCATATCAGCGACGAGCTGGAAGCGGGCGCACTGGAAGTGCTCGAGGCCGCCGGCGTGAAGGTCACGGTGATGGAGGTGCCCGGCGCCTTCGAAATCCCGGGCGTGATCGCCATGGCCGCCGATTCCGGCCGCTTCGACGGCGCCGTGGCGCTCGGCTGCGTCATCCGCGGCGAGACCTCGCACTATGATTATGTCTGCGGCGAAAGCGCCCGCGGCCTGATGGACCTGATCGTCCAGCGCCGCCAGGCCATCGGCTACGGCATCCTGACGGTCGAGAACGAAGCCCAGGCGCTCGCCCGCGCCGACCGCAAGCGCAAGAACAAGGGCGCCGAAGCGGCCAATGCCTGCCTCGCAATGATCAGATTCCGCAAAGAGCTGATCCGTTGAGTTCGCAGAAACTCCCCTTTGACGTGACCCGGGCCCGCCGCGCAGGCGCCCGTCTCGCTGCCGTTCAGGCGCTCTATGAAATGGAGCAGACAGACAAGTCCGCCCGCGCCACGGTCCGCGAATTCATGGAAGACCGCCTCGGCCTCGGCCCGGACGGCGCCCCCATCGAAGACGCCGACCCGGACCTGTTCAAGTCCATCGTCAATGCGGTGGTCGAGCATCAGGCGAGGATCGACAACGCGATTCTCGCCCGCCTCGCCGAAGGCTGGAAACTCACCCGCCTCGACGCCACCATGCGCGCCCTGATGCGCGCCGCCGGCGCCGAATTCATCGTGCACCAGGAACTCTCCGACGCCGTCATCCTCGACGAATACGTCTCCCTCGCCCACGACTTCTTCGACGAACCCGACGCCAAGTTCGCCAACGCCCTCCTCCAGAACGTCGGCCGCGACCTGCGCGCCTGACAACAATCCCTCAACCCCACACCCCGCTCACCCCCGCGCAGGCGGGGGGCTCGCAAGACGCTTCACCCGGTCCCCGCCGGACACCCCTACGCAACAGAATCCGCCCCCTCCGCAAACAAAATACCGAACACCCACAAGCGCTTGCGAAATAATCCGGGTTTCCCTGCGCACCCCCTCTGCCGACGGGGTTATACTCTCCCCCGATGACCCGTTTCCTCCGCATCCGGAACAATATCCACTTCCGCCGCTACTTTGATGCGGTGCATCCGGTGTTCTGGCCGGTTCTCTTCTGGCAGCTCGGCCGCTTCTTCAAATGGATGCGCGCCGAACAGCTGAGCGAAGTCCTCTTCGAAATCACCTGGTGGGGCGGCGTCCGCATCCACATCATCGGCGACAAGCTCGCCGCGCCTTCGCCCTTCGCCCCCACCAAACCCCGCTGGGATGACCCCGTCTGGGCGAGCGAT
>VMTE01000006.1 GCA_013791775.1 Hyphomonas sp. | reverse complement strand
GGCACATCGCTCGCCCAGACGGGGTCATCCCAGCGGGGTTTGGTGGGGGCGAAGGGCGAAGGCGCGGCGAGCTTGTCGCCGATGATGTGGATGCGGACGCCGCCCCACCAGGTGATTTCGAAGAGGACTTCGCTGAGCTGTTCGGCGCGCATCCATTTGAAGAAGCGGCCGAGCTGCCAGAAGAGAACCGGCCAGAACACCGGATGCACCGCGTCGAAGTAGCGGCGGAAGTGGATATTGTTCCGGATGCGGAGGAAACGGGTCATCGCAGAGGAGTATAACCCGCATGGCGGAGGGGGTGCGCAGGGAAAGCCGGATTATTTCGCAAGCGCTTGTGGGTATTTGATATTTTGTTTGCGGAGGGGGCGGATTCTGTTGCGTAGGGGCCTGCGGAGAGGGCGACGGTGTCCGCGAGGGTCCCGGCGGCGACGAAGCGCAGGTCGTGCAGCTCGATGTTGGCGCGGGCATGGCTGCCGCCGACGAAGACTGCGAAAAGTTTCATGGACCCGCCTCCTCTGCCTCCGACGAAGCCCGGAGGTTCGCGGCGAAGGCGGCACCCGGATGGTGCAAAACCCCCGGCGGTTGCCAGGGGCCTTGCGGTCTCAGGTGCCTTCGCCGGTACACACGAGAAGATCAGAGGCGGTAGCGGATCTGGTCCGACCAGAAGCGCTCGAGGCGCGAGATGGTCTTGTTGAGCTGCGAGAGATCGTCGGCGCGGACGCTGGCGGTCGGCTCGAGGGCGGTTGCCTGCTTCTCGAAGAGTTTCGCAACACGGACGCGAACCTTCTTGCCGCGGTCGGTGAGACGCAGCGTGACGGTACGCTTGTCGTCTTCCGAACGGGTCTGGACCAGGTAGCCGCCTTCCTGCAGTTTCTTGACGTTATAGGAGAGGCTGGTGCCGGCAAAGGCGCCGCGGGCGCGCAGCACCGAGGCCGGGGCTTCGCCTTCGCCGATCTCGTACAGGAGGAGCGCCTGAACACCGGTCAGCGACCGCTCACCGCCGCGCTCGAGGTCGTCCTTGACGACGTCATGCAGACGGCGATGCGCCTGCTCAAGCAACGACAGAGACTTCAGGAAAGACTCGCCGATTGAAGTAGTTGCAGTTGCCTGCATGTCGATCATCATCATTTTCACCACCACTCAACTTTTGTTGTAGTTTGAGCAGAGTTACATCACGAGGACTAATATTTTGATAAGCACGTTTGGACTGTGCAAGTGGAGCGTTAATATAAAACCGTCTTCGTTAACCGTTGCTGGGGCGTAACGGCTTTGCAGATCAGGCAAAAACGTTGACTGCCTGCGCGGGCCCGTACTTGGGGCTTGGGCCATGTTTGTTTGGGTCGCGATGTGAATCGAAGAACATCAGAATGAAAAGGATGAGTCCGCCAAGATAAGGGATGAGGATGACAAAGAAGACCAGCCCGGACATTCCCTGGTCGTGCAGGCGGCGGACCGTCACGGACACGCCCGGAACTATACTATATATATAGAGTACCGTTGAGAGTATGGGCACGAATGGCGGGTTTCCATTTGCCTCCGGGTCAAAGAATGCCTCGGAGATGTAGGTGTCCGCAATAATGCACGCCGTCAGAAGTATAATCGTGACCAGCACGAATGACCAATACTCGGCGCGGCGCGCGCGGCCAGTAAACTTGAAGTAATTGCGGGTGGCGGCACGGAAATAACCCGTAAAGAGCCCGTCTGCCTTGACCGAAGACAAAACAGAAAACCCCTCCGGGACTGCCGCAAGCTGGGCCTGCGCACCGGCCGGGGCGCCAGATCCGCCCGGCGCGCCGAGGGGGTAGATGTCGCGGGCGTCTTCGCCGAGGGCGATGAAATCCACCGCGCTGCCTTGTGCCAGCACCGCGCCCTTGTGGACCCGCGCCGCCGTGTAGGCATAGCGCCGGCCATCCTCACCAAGAATGACACCCGGGCCATCCGGGTCCTCGGGCCTGACTACCTCGCCGCGCATGTTGCCGCCTCCCCGATGACTGCTGCGATCATATCGGCCCGGCGCTGCGGGCCTGTCCAGACGCGGGTGTCAGGCCGCAAAGGTCAGCTCGTCCGGGCCGAGCGGTGCAAAGTAGCGCGCGACATCCGCTTCGGTCACATCCTCGAGGCGGGCGGGCGACCAGACCGGCGCGTTGTCCTTGTCGATGAGGACGGCGCGCACGCCTTCGAGAAAGTCCCGGCTCTGCACCTTGCGCCAGCCGATGCGGAATTCCATCCGCATATTGTCCTCGAAGCTCGCCGCCGCGCGGCCGAGGCGAAGCTGGCGAAGGGCGACCTTTACCGTCTCCGGGCTCCTGGCGCGCAGGGTGGCCGATTCGGTGCGGGCCCAGTCGCTGCCATCGGCGTCGAGAGCGGCGACGATGTCCTCGGCGGCGTCGAAGGCGAAGCAACGGTCGATGACCGGGCGGTGCGCCTCGAAACTGCCGGCCGGGACCGGATGGGTCAGGCGGCGGAGGATTTCGTTGAGCAGCTGGGCGGCGCCGGCGTCAAAGTCCGCGTCCTCCAGCTGGCGCGCCAGAGCGGGCACGAGCTCGGATGGCAGGAAGTGGGTCGCGATGCCGGCAGCGGCCACGTCGGCCCCCTTCAGACGCGTGCCGGTGAGGGCCAGCCATGTGCCCAGCTCGCCGCGCAGGCGCGGCAGGAACCAGCCGCCGCCGACATCCGGGAACAGGCCGATGCCGGTTTCGGGCATGGCGAAGACCGTGCGCTCAGTGGCGATGCGGTGCGAGCCGTGTACGGACAAGCCGACGCCGCCGCCCATGGTAACGCCGTCGATGATGGCGAGGATGGGTTTCGGGAAGGCTTCGAGCGCGGCGTTCATGCGGTATTCGGTGCGGAAGAATTCCCGCGCCTCGGCGCCGTCGCCGGCGCCGCTGTCGGCCAGCATCCGGATGTCGCCGCCGGCGCAGAAGCCGCGCGTGCCCTGCTGGTGGTCGATCCAGAGGAAGCGGATGGCGGGGTCGTGGGCCCACGCCTGGACGGCGGCGAGAATGGCGGCGCACATGGGCGTGTTCAACGCGTGCAAGGCGGCCGGCCGTGTCAGGGTGATCCGGCCGGCGCCGCCCTGCTGGCGGATCAACACGTCTTCGCTCATGCTCCTGCTCCCGGTCTGCAATCGTAACCCAACGGTAAATGCCTGCTTCCCAATTGGAGACAAGCCATTTCGGCAAGCGTTTACATATTTGTGCGATAGGTAGGGTGAAGCCCTGCCTTGCCACGCCCTTCAGAACCGGAACGATCATGTCCAGCCAGACATCCCAAAGCGCCCGCCTGCAGGTGGCCCGGATCAACCGCCGGGGCCAGCGCATCCGGGTGGATGCCCGCGGTCTCGTCAAGCTCGGCTGGTTCAGGAAACAGGAAGTGGAAGTGCGGGACGTGTCGCCCGGCGGGGCCAGGCTGGCGCTGCCTGAGGGCGTGCTGTTGCCGGATGAGTTCGAGCTGCGCATTCCGCAGTTCAAGCACCCGCGCCAGTGCGTGAAGCGCTGGGAATGCGGCCTCGAGATCGGCGTCGAGTTCCTGCTCGCCTAGTTCGCCCTGCAGGATCAGTTGAGGGCGCAGCCTTCGATGGTGATCCGGTGCATCAGGCGGCGTTCGCCGTGATAGTCATTCATCGCCCAATGCCAGGTTGACCGGTTGTCCCAGAAGGCGACCGAGCCGGGTTGCCATTTGAACCGGTGCGCGTGGTCCGGCTTCATGGCATGGCTAAAGAGGCGCATCAGCAGCGCGTTTGATTGCTCGTCCGTGTACCCCGCGATCCGGGTGGTGAAGGCGGGGTTGACGAAGAGCGCCTTGCGGCCGCTGAGCGGGTGGGTGATGACGACTGGGTGGGTGACGTCTTCCAGCACATCGGCGGCGGCGGCGTTGCCGATGCGCGGGCCGGTATCGGCGTTCGCCTTGTAGAAATTATTCGCGTCCGAGCCGAAGATATGCTTGGCGGAATGGACTGCGCGCAGGCCGGATATCTCCTGCCTGGTGGCCTCGTCCAGCGTGTCATAGGCGGTGTACATCGAGGCAAACCAGGTGTCGCCGCCCTCATCGGGGAGCTGGCGCGCGACGAGGACTGAGCCCATGGCCGGCTCGGCATCATAGGAATGATCCGTGTGCCAACCGCCGCCGATATTGGTTTTCTGCTCCTTCTCCTTCAGCACCAGCGCGATCTCCGGATAGCGTTCATGGGCGAGGAAGAAGCGGTTTATGTTGATCGGGCCGAAGCGGCGGGCGAAGGTGATGTGATCTTCCTCGCTGAGCGACTGGTCGCGGAAGAAGACAATGCCGTGATCGGCATAGGCGGTCTTGATCGCGGCAAATTCGGCATCGGTCAGGCGGCGGATATCGACGCCGGTGATCTCGGCGCCGGCGCATGCTAGCGGGGTGATCTGCATGGTTTTCCTCCCGGCCCGCTCTTGAAGGCGGGTTCCTGCCGGCGAGTTTATGCGCCGAACGGCCGGGCTGGCAACCAGCAACCCCGCGTCAGGTGATGGCGGCGATCTCGGCGAGGAGGCCGGCCCAGGCCGCCTCGGCTTCGGGCGTCCAGTCCGGCCCGAGAAGGTCGCGGAATGTGTCGCGGATCGCGGTGAACATCAGGTCAAGGTCGGCGTCGGCGAGGCCGTAACCGCCATGGCTGAAGCGCGAGGAGGAGATGATCACCCGCTGCGACGGACTGTCGTCGAGAACGCCGAGAATGGCATTGAAACAGGTGGCCAGCATCGAGCCGCGCACGCCGCCGTCGGAATCCATGACGAAGAGGGCTTCGAAGTCCGGACGCAGTTCGAACAGGCGCCGGTAGACCAGCGGCGCGGGATCGGCGCACTTATCGCCGGCGCGTTCGAGCGTGTCGAGGATGATGGCGGCGGTCATGCCCCCTTCCTTCGCAGAGGTTCGGGCGGCCGTCAAAGCTGACGCTGGGGGAAGGTGCGCGGCTGATTGCGCCGGCGCGGCGCCCGGCGCAGGATGGCAAAAAACCAGGGAGGAAGAGCATGAAATCGCTCGAAGGAAAAACCGCATTCGTGACCGGCGCGGCGTCCGGCATCGGGCTGGGCATCGCCACGGCGCTGGCGCAGGCGGGCGTCAAGGTGATGCTGTGCGACATCGAGAAGGCCGCGCTGGACGCCGCCGTGGCGGGCCTGCGCGAGACCAATGCCGATGTGGACGGCGTGGTGGCGGACGTGTCGCTGAAGGACAACCTGCAGCGCGCCGCCGACGAGACCATCGCGCGCTTCGGCAAGGTGCACATTCTCGTCAACAATGCCGGCGTCGGCGGCGGGGGCGACTATGGCACCTGGAACGATGCGGGCTGGAACTGGGTGCTCGGCGTCAACCTGATGTCGGTTGTCTGGGGCATCGAGATCTTCGGGCCGCTGATCGAGAAACATGGCGAAGGCGGGCAGATCGTCTCGACGGCGTCCATCGCGGGCATGATCGCGGCGACCAACCCGTCCTATGACGTGACCAAGTTTGGCGTGGTGGCCTTGTCAGAGGGCCTGAGGCCCAAGCTTGCGCCGCGCGGGATCGGCGTGTCGGTGCTCTGCCCCGGCTTCATCCGCACCCGGATCATGGACTCGGCCCGCAACATTCCGGACCGCTTCGCCGGCAAGATCAACACGGACGCGCCGGACACGGTGCAGAGCGAGCTGATGCAGAGCGCGGCCGACGCCATCACCCACGGCATCGATCCGCTCTATGTGGGCGAACTGGTGCGCGAGGCCATCGAAGGCGACTGGCCGCACATCTTCACGGACCTGCAGTTCGAACCGCTCATCGAAGCGCGCTTTGCGGTGATCCGGGAAGGGTTTGACCGGATCCGCGGGCGGGTGCCGCGGCATTGATTCAGGCTCGGTCAGCCAGCCGGCGCGCCGATCTTGCCGGACAAGGCCTGGACCCTGATCGAGATGATACCTTCGTGGGAGAAAGTCCGCGACATCGAACGCTCGACTCCGCTGGTCGTCGTGTAAGACGCGCCGCCGGTTGGGGTGGAAGCATACCCGCTGCCGGTGACTACCTTCTGTTCAAAGGCGTCTGCAACTTGCCCCACTCGGGAAGGATCCGTCTGCACAAGTAGGTAGCGATCTCCTTCCGAAGGCCGGAACTGCACGGCGAACGAGGAGCCGATGTTCTTGTAGTGCTTGTCCTCGAAACTGCGCAGGACCTGACCCTGGAAATCCAGCAGGAAGACACGCGGCGCAAGAGTGCGGCGTTCCTGTTTCAATCCACCTACCGTGATGACATGGTTTGAACCGTTCGGCGGCAGCTCGAACACGGCATAGTTGACCAGCAAGTCATCGATCCGGGCGCATGCTGTCTCAGCGCCTACGGGCTCAAACACATCGACCCATTTTTGCGCCTTCTTGGGCGCGAGCGGCTTCGCGCTCATGAGGTCGATCTGTTCGCCGCACGGCTTTCCGGAGATGTCCAGCACAGCCGCTGGCGCAACCTTAACTTCGGTTGCGCAGGCCGTCAGAATGATTGCGGCTGCGAGCACCGCGGCACACGTTTTCAGGCGAGCGCGCAACATTTCAGTTCAGCAGGTCCGCGACAGCGTTAGCGGTCTCGACGAGCGCCTTCTCCAGACCTTCCTTTGCTTTCGCCGGGTCGGCCTCTATGTCTTCAATCTTCGTGAAGGCATATTGTGGATCCGGAGGCAGGTTTACGATCACGTCAGGTGTTGCCACGGGGTTGTACACAACGCGGTTGTCCAGATGGATTTTTGACGGATCGGCCGGATCGCTGAGGCGGACCCCTACCGTGACAAACGGACGCCATTGAGTATTGCCGCCGACAAGCTGGTAGCCGTAACCGGCGCCGGCGACATCAAGGATCGCGCTTCCCGGCTGCAGATCGTTGCGGACTTCCAGTTCCAGCGGTTCATGATAGTTCTTCCGCTCGACGGTGACCTTGCCCAGCTCATAACCGTTTGCTGCAAGCGCGCTCTCGAGCGCCGCATCAAAGATGGCCTCTCCGTCAAATCCCTGGGTCGCCAGAGCCGCCTGGATACGCGTGCGTTGTCCGGCTTCGATATTGGCATCCACACCCGCGGCGATGGCGCCTACAAGCACGCCCGCAAGTCCGGCAGATGCCGCCATGGCGCTTGCCATGTTCTGTCCGTTCGTTGCCAGCTTTTGTGTGCCCGCATCGGCCGGCAGCGAGTCCTCGACAACAACGATTGTCTGAATGCCGGCCGAGGCCCGATCATACGGGATCGGAGCATATGGCGTAACGCAAGCCGCAAGCGAAAGCGCAGCCGCACTGGCCACCGTTAAACGTAGCATGATTTCCCCATCAACCTAAATAAAGCTTAGGTTGTTACGGTATTCAGGCAAAAACCCTTCGTCAAGCTACGAAAAACGATGGATTTTCAATGAAATTTCTAAGATTTCAGCATGTCCCGGCTGATGATTACCCGCATGATTTCGTTGGTGCCTTCGAGGATCTGGTGCACCCTCAGATCACGGACGATGCGTTCGACGTGGTAGTCGGCGAGGTAGCCGTAGCCGCCGTGGATCTGCAGCGCATCGTTGGCGACCTTGAAGGCGGTGTCGGTGACGAAGCGTTTGGCCATGGCGCACCAGCGAGTGGCGTCGGGCGTCTTGCCGTCGAGGCGGCCGGCGGCTTCGTAGAGCATCACGCGGGCGGCCTGCAGTTCGGTTTCCATGTCGGCGAGCTTGAACTGGACGCTCTGGAAATCGGCGATGGCCTTGCCGAACTGCTTGCGTTCTTTGGCGTAACCCACCGCCTTGTCGAGCGCGAGCTGGGCGCCGCCGAGGGCGCAAGCGGCGATGTTGAGGCGCCCGCCATCGAGGCCTGCCATGGCGAAGCGGAAGCCGTGGCCTTCCTCGCCTATGCGGCTCGCGGCGGGCACGCGCACCTCGTCTAGAATCACCTGCGCGGTCGGCTGGCTTTTCCAGCCCATCTTGCGTTCGTTGGCGCCGAAGGAAAGACCCTTCATGCCTTTCTCGAGGATGAAGGCGGAGACGCCTTTTGCTCCGCCCTCGGAGGTTCGGGCCATCAGGACGTACACGTCCGATATGCCGGCGCCGGAGATGAACTGTTTGGTGCCGGTGATGACATAATCATCGCCGTCGCGGACGGCCTTGGTCTTGAGGCTGGCGGCGTCGGAGCCGGCGCCGGGTTCGGTGAGGCAGTAGGAGGCGATCAGCTGCATCGACGTGAGGCGCGGCAGCCATTGGGCGCGCTGCTCGGGTGAGCCGAACGTGTCGATCATCCAGGAGGCCATGTTGTGGATGGAGATGAAGGCGGCCGTGGAGACATCGCCGTAGGCGAGCTGTTCGAAGATCAGCGCCGCATCTGTGCGCGTCAGGCCCGCGCCGCCATGCTCTTCCTTCACATAGATGCCGGCAAAGCCGAGTTCGGCGGCCGACCGGATCACGTCCACCGGGAAGTGGCTGTCCCGGTCCCAGGCCTCGGAATGCGGCAGCAGCTGTGCCTCGGCGAACTTGCGCGCCATGTCGCGGATCATCACGCGTTCGTCGTCAAACATCAGGCTCATTGGCAAGTCGCCTCAATCTCAATAAGTGTGCCCCCGAATTGCGATAGAGCGCGGCCTTATGTCAATGCGACGCCTTCCGGATGGATACTCGATTTCGGGCGTGGCGGCCGACGAAATCCCGGCGCTGATCGCGGTGGACCTGGCCTCGGGTCAGTTGTTTGCTGGCACCGGACTGCTGCCGGAATGGGCCGAGGGCGATTTCGTTCCGGCGGACGTGCTCGAAGCAGCGGTTCCCGGCGGGCACCTGTTTGCGGCGCGCAGCCCCAAGGGCAACCCGGTGGGCTTTGCGCTGACCTCGGTGCGGGATGGCTCTCTGTATCTCGACCAAATCAGCGTGGACCCCGCGCATGGGCGGCGGGGCCTCGGCGGTGCGCTGGTGCGGCGGGTGGTGAAGGATGCGGGCCGCCGCAAGCTGAAGACGGTAACCCTCTCCACCTTCCGGGACGTGGCCTGGAACGGGCCGTTTTACCGGTCACTGGGCTTCCGGGAAGTGCCGCGCCGGAAGATGACCGGCTGGATGCTCGACCTGGAAGGTGCGCAGGCCGAACGCGGCCTCGACGTGGACCAGCGCTGTTTCATGGCGCGGCGTTCAGGCTGGTTGTGAGCGGGCGGGAATTGTCGCAGAAGAGCGCCATGACCCAGTTTCCCCAATCCTTTCCCGCTACCCGGATGCGGCGCTTGCGCCAGGCGCCGTGGGTGCGTTCGCTGACCGCTGAAAACGTGCTGACCCCGGCCGACCTTGTCTGGGCGGTGTTCGTGCATGATGGCGAGGGCCGCGTGCCGGTGACCTCGCTGCCGGGGGTGGACCGCCTGTCGGTGAAGGAAGCGGCGCTGGCGGCGAAGCGGGCGAAGGCGCTCGGCATACCGGCGATCGCGCTATTCCCGTATATCGGTCCGGAGGGCAAGGACGCCGAGGGCACGGGCGCGCTTGTCCCGGACGGCCTCGTGCCGCGCGCGCTGAAGGCGATGAAGGATGCCGCGCCGGAGGTTGGTCTGATCACGGACGTTGCGCTGGACGCCTATACCAGCCACGGCCATGACGGCCTGCTGGATGAGGATGGCACGATCCCGAATGATGCGACCGTCGAGCGGCTGGTCGAACAGGCGCTGGTGCATGTCGGCGCCGGGGCGGATGTGGTCGCGCCGTCGGACATGATGGACGGGCGCATCGGCGCCATCCGCTATGCCTTCGAGGAGGAGGGCTTCACCAACGCGATGATCCTCGCCTATGCCGCCAAGTATGCCAGCGGGTTCTATGGGCCGTACCGCGAGGCCATTGGCTCGGCGGCGGCGCTGAAGGGCGACAAGAAAACCTACCAGCAGGATCCTTCGAACACGGACGAAGCGCTGCGCGAAGTGGCGCTCGACCTCGCCGAGGGCGCCGACATGGTGATGGTGAAACCCGGCCTGCCCTATCTCGATGTGGTGCAGCGCGTCTCGTCCACCTTCGGCGTGCCGACGCTGGCCTATCAGGTGTCCGGCGAATACGCGCAGATCATGGCCGCCGCCCAGAACGGCTGGATCGACGGCGACCGCGTGATGATGGAAACCCTGGTCTGCTTCAAGCGCGCCGGCGCGGCGGGCGTGATCACGTACTTTGCGGAGCGGGCGGCGGAGAAGCTGGGCGGGTAGTCCCAAAACAGAATCAACATCTGCATTGCCGAGCACCACGCTCACACCACCTCAAAGTTCTGTTTGACTAGTTAAACAAGTTTGTTCATTGTATGTTCCCATGGCGCACACAAGCTTACAAACGGTGGAACTATTCTCGCAAAGTCAGCTTGAAGCGATTGCGTGTGCTTTTGGTGATACAGTAGACGGTTTGACCAACCAAGAGATTGATCGCTTGTTTGCTAGCTGCATCCTGAACGACCCTGGCTCGGGCACAAAATGGAAACGCATATACAACGCATTTGCTGACGCTCAGAATACGAAGAAGAATCGCACCAATATTCTCGAGTTCATTCGGCAGGCGCTTATGCCAGTCCGCCATGTCAAGGACCCGGAGCGTTTTGAACGGCTCCGAACAAATGCCAATCAAGCTTTGGTTTTGTGCGGCTTAATTGTTCAAGAGGACGGGAAACTCGTTGCGGCCCAGACTGCGACCACTATCTCTGATGCACGCAGGCGAGCACTCGAATTGAGGGGCAACTTGACTGCAAGAGGCATCCATCCAGACGTCTTAAAGTTCTGCAGAGAAGAACTTGTTGCAGACAACTATTTTCACGCCGTACTTGAAGCAGTGAAAAGTATCGCTGAAAAACTTCGCAACAAAGCCAACCTAACAGGTGATGGCGCGACTCTCGTAGACGCCGCTCTATCGGGCAGCAGTCCTAGATTGGCGATCAACAAGCTCCGTACAGATAGTGAAAGATCAGAACAATCCGGTTTTGCCAATCTCATTAAGGGCACCTTCGGAATGTTCAGAAACCCGACAGCACATGAAGCTAGAATTCTATGGCAGATGAAAAAAGAGGACGCTGAAGACTTGCTGTCGCTGGTCTCGTTGGTTCATCGCCGGTTGGACGGGGCTTCAGTCAATACTCCATAGCGCCTCTGGTGAACGAGCAAGCGTATCATCAATCAACATGACCTTGAAAATAGTATATCGAAAGAAGCACCAACGAAAACTCAAATCGGGTCAGATTGTTGAAGTCGCCGAAAGTTGGGTCACGTATCGAACTGCGGATGCGCTCGGAAAGGCTAAGAGAATGCATCAGCTATGTCCAATCTGTGGCTGCGGAATTCGAACTGTCCGTATGCCGAATGGAGGATGGGCGCACTTCGAATTGGGGGTTCAATCGAAATCGATCAGGCACGCGTGCTTCTCGCGCGGCAAAGGTCTTTCCAAAGTTCGAGACCCGAACACTTGTGACTTGTTCGAACACGACACCAACGATGCCTTTGAAACGAATTCGGCCTGCCCTTGAGACAATGAGTCTGGCGGGATTTCATCCCGCCCTACGGTGGCGCCCCTACTCGTCCCATGTCTCATATGTCCCGCGCATCGCGGTGACGCCCTCGCGGACGATTTCTTCCAGCACGTCCATGTCCACGTCGGCGAGTTTGTTGATGTAGAGGCAGCTCTTGCCGGTCTTGTGCTTGCCGAGGCGGGCGAGTTGGTCGCTCATGCCGGCATAGCCCGGCAGGATGTAGAGCACCATGTTGGCCTTGCGGGGGCTGAAGCCGGTCAGGCACATCTCGCCGGAATGGCCGCTGGCATAGGTGTAGGCATACCGGCCGAAGCCGATGATGCTCGGCCCCCACATCTTCGGCTTGAGGCCGGTCACTTTTGTCATCCATTTGAGCAGGGTTTCGGCGTCGCGCCTGCGCGGCCCCTCCTCCAGTGCCGCAGTGAAATCGCGCGGCGAAACCGCCGTCTGCTTCGTCTTCGGTTCGGTCTTAGCCATGATGCCCCCCTCCAGCAGAGGCCAGCCTAACCGATCGAGATTTTCTTGCCCAGATCGAGCAGGAGGATCAGCGCGACGGCGATGGCCAGGAAGACCGCCGAGAGGCCGGCGTTCAGCCAGACGGCGCGCTCGGCATTTTGCTGTTCGATCCAGCCGCGCGGGCGGATTTTCCGCAGGCGGAAGACAATCAGCGCCGAGAAGATCAGGCTGGCGACGTTGAGGCTGAGCAGCAGCGCGGCGCGCAAGGCGTAGGCCCACTCGCCGCTGCCCGCGAAGAGGCCGATGGCGGCGCCGGGCGGCAGCAAGGCGGCGGCCACCATGACGCCGACCAGTGTGGCGGAGGAGCCGCGCGTCAGCGACAATGCGGCGGCGCCGCCGGCGGCCATGGCCAGCGCCAGGCCGTCGAGGCGCACTTCGGCGCGTGACATCAGCTCGCGGCTCTGCAGGTCCAGCGGCATGATGAGTGCGAGCAGCAGCGAAACCAGCAGCGCAAGTCCGATACCCGCCATGAGTGTCTTGGCGCCTTGCCGGATGAGTTTCACGTCGCCAAGTGCGGCGCCCAGATTGAACGCCAGGATCGGGCCAAGCAGCGGCGCGATCACCATGGCGCCGATCACGGCGGCCACGCCGTCCGAGTTGAGGCCGATGGCCGCCACGATGGTCGAGAGAACGACGAGCACGATGTAATCCCGGTCGAGCTTCGCGCCGGACACGACCTGCTGATAGACTTCCTCGCGGCTGCTCTGCTCGCGCTTCGACGACGCCTCCTGGCTGATCTCCTCGAGGCGGGGAACGGTCGCCTCGACCGCGCAGACGGTGATGCGCCAATCGGACGAACCCTCCAGCGCGGCCTGCAGGTTGTCCATCAGGCCCTGCACGGTGCCTTCCCGCAGAAAGACGGAGATGAAGCGCCGGTCCTTCTGTTCGGTGAGGTAGACCACATAGTCGACCGGTTTGGCGGCCTTGATGGCGCTGACGACGGTATCGAAAGCGCCGCTCGTGGCGAGGTGGATGTCGAGCCGGCGCAGGGTGCTCATGGCGCGCTACTTGCCGAGCCGGGCGATGAGGCTGGAGGTATCCCAGCGCGCGCCGCCCATGGCCTGCACGTCGGCATAGTATTGGTCGATGGTGGCGGTCATCGGCAGGCTGGCGCCAAGTTCGGCTGCAGCGTCCAGCGTGATGCGCAGGTCCTTGCGCATCCAGTCCACCGCGAAGCCGAACTCGAACTTGCCTTCGGTCATGGTTTTCCAGCGGTTTTCCATCTGCCAGCTTTGCGCGGCGCCGCCGGAGATCGCCTCGATCACCTTGGCGGGGTCGAGCCCGGCCTTCTCCGCAAAGTGCAGCCCTTCGGCGAGGCCCTGCACGATGCCGGCGATGCAGATCTGGTTGACGGATTTCGCGAGCTGGCCGGCGCCGGTTTCGCCGATCAGGGTGATCTTGCGGGCGAAGGCGTTCATCACCGGCTCGGCCGCGGCGAAGGCGGCTTCCTCCCCGCCGCACATGATGGTGAGCTTGCCATTGATCGCGCCCGCCTCGCCGCCGGAGACCGGGGCGTCGATGAAGTGCGCGCCCTTGGCCTTGCAGCGTTCCGCCAGTTCGCGCGCGAGCCCGGCGGAGGCGGTGGTGTGATCGATGACGGTCATGCCGGCGCCGAGGCTTGCCTCAAACGTGTCGAACACGGCGCGCACATCCGGATCATCGCCGAGGCACATCAGCACGAACTCGGCGCCGAACACGGCCGAGGCCGCATCTTTCGCCGCCTCGCCCCGGTGGACGCCGGCCCAGGCGGCGGACTTGGCGGCGGTGCGGTTCCACACGCTGACCTGATGGCCGGCGCGGGCGAGATGGCCCGCCATGTGGAAGCCCATGACCCCGAGGCCGAGAAATGCAGTGCGTGCCATGACTGTCTCCTTTTGGGACGCCCAATAGATGGAATTTCATAGAAATCCCACCCCCGTCCGAAGCGTGGGTTTCACCATGACCTGATAGGTGTTGGTTTCCGTCAGAATGATCGGACCAGGAAAATGGCGATAGCCACTCACCATCGGCAACACGCAGGCAGAATGCCTGCATTTCCGGCCCGCAAGCTGGGGAACTGGAAGATGGCGTATGCCGACTTCCTGACCGCCCTGATGGCCTTCTTTCTTCTCATGTGGCTGGTCAGCGGGGTTTCCCCGGATGATCGCAGCGCGATTGCCGCCCGGTTCAAGCTGGGCGACACGGCGAGCGCGGCAGCGAGCGTCCCTCCGGTTCCGGCCGAAGCGACCCGCCTCTACAGCCTTCTGACCCTCGCAGACGCACTGGAAAAAGCCGGCGACAGCGTCATCCTGACGGCCGAGCCGGACGGGGTGCGCCTCGATCTCGTCGACACGTCGGGCCGGCCGCTTTTCGAAAGCGCCAGTGGCGCGTTGACCCCGGACGGCCGCGCGCTGGTCGCGGCGATTGCCGGGACGCTGGCCCCTCTGCCCAATCCGCTCTCCATCGAAGGCCATACCGACGCCTTCACGCTGACCCAGGCGGGCTATTCCAACTGGGAACTTTCGGCAGACCGGGCGAATGAAGCCCGCCGCCTGCTGGAAGCCGGCGGCATTGCCCCGGACCGGGTCCGCTCGGTCAGCGGTCTCTCGGACACGCGGCCGCTCGATCCCGGCCAGCCGCACCTCGCGCAGAACCGCCGGATCAGCCTGAAAGTTCAGCTCGGCGAGCCGCTGTGAGCCTTTCCGGCAACGCCGGTGTGTCTTTTATGCCGCGAACGGCGCGGCAGCCGGATTTGTCCCCTTGGCGCGGGCCCGGTCCGGTGTATCGTCGCCGGACATGAAGTTCACGGATTCCCATCTGTTGCCGGCTGGCCTGGAGCGGTCGCTGAGGTTCTACGTCACGAACCCCAGCCCCTGCCCCTATCTGCCTGACCGGAAGGAGCGCAAGGCGTTCACGAACCTGGCGATTCCGGAAGCGGACGCCGTTCACAATGCGCTCAGCCAGTCCGGTTTCCGGCGCAGCCAGTCGATCGCCTACCGGCCGGCCTGCCTGCGCTGCCAGGCTTGCCGCAGTGTGCGGGTGCCGGCCCGCGACTTCCTGCAGAGTCGCAATGACCGCAAGGTGGTCGCCCGCAACGCCGGGCTGGTGCGCAGGCCGGTCGTCTCGCAGGCGACGCGCGAGCAGTTCCGCCTGCTGAAAACCTACGTCAAAAGCCGCCACGACAATGGCGGCATGTCCGACATGACCTACCGGGACTATGTCGCCATGGTGGGCGCGAGCCCCGTGCAAAGCCTGATCTTCGAGTACCGCGACGGCCCGGACGCCTCCGCGCCGCTGGTCGCCGCCTCGATCACGGACGTGCTGCGCGACGGGTTCTCGATGGTCTACACCTTCTTCGATCCTGAAAAGGTCGCCCGCAGCATCGGTCATTATGTGATCCTCGATCACATTCATCATGCGCAGGAGATGGGCCTGCCGCACGTCTATCTGGGCTATTGGGTCAAGGGCAGCCCGAAGATGGCGTACAAACGGCGCTATAAGCCACTCGAAGTGCTTGACGGCGACCGCTGGCGGCTCTTGAGAGACGACGAGTAAGCCACGCGGCGCAACCGGTCCTGCAGAGGCCGGCGCTCTGGCACATGGGGAGGCGATCAATGATCAACCGGCGCAATCTCGTCGGCGCGTGGGCGCTTGGCCTGGCCGGCGCAGCGGCGACCTTTGCCAATCCGAAATCCGGCGCGGCTCTGTCCGGCCCGGCGATCAGCCGCAGCCGCCGGCGTTTCAACATGGTCACCACCTGGCCGAAGGGCCTGCCCGGCCTTGGCCGCGCCGCGGAGCGTGTTGCCGAGCGCGTGTTCGAGATGTCGGACGGTCTGATGGAGATCAAGGTGTTCGCGGCCGGCGAACTGGTGCCGCCGTTCGAGAGCTTCGATGCGGTCGCCAATGGCTCGGCCGACATGTACCACGGCGCGGAATATTACTGGACGGCCAAGTCCAGCGCCTTTGCCTTCTTCACCGCTGTGCCCTTCGGCATGACGGCGCAGGAGATCATGGGCTGGATCGACCATGGCGGCGGACAGGCGCTGTGGGACGAGCTGTCCGGCCAATTCGGCATCAAGTGTATCCAGGGCGCCAATACGGGCCACCAGATGGGCGGCTGGTTCCGCAAGGAAATCAGCTCGCTGAATGATTTCGTCGGCCTCAAGATGCGCATTCCCGGACAGGGCGGCGAAGTGCTGCGCGCGCTCGGCGGTGCCTCCGTGGCGCTGGCCGGCGGCGAGATCTACCAGGCGCTGCAGACGGGCGCGATTGACGCGACCGAATGGGTCGGGCCTTGGAACGACTATGCGCTCGGCTTCCACCGCGAGGCCCCATTCTATTATGGCCCCGGCTTCCACGAACCCGGCGCCAGCCTCGCGGTCGGCATAAACCGCGGCGTGTGGGACAGCCTGATCCCGAGCGAGCAGGCCATCCTGCGGGCAGCCTGCGAAGCGGTGAACCACACCTCGCTGGGCGAATTCACCTACCAGAACTCCGTTCACCTTGACCTTCTGGTGCGCAAGCACGGCACGCAGCTTCGTTCGTTCCCGGACGAAGTGGTCAAGCGCATGTCCGAGGCCGCCTTTGACGTGCGCGCGGCGAGCGGCAAGGGCGGCATCGAAAAACGCATCTACGAGAGTTTCGAGACCTCGCTGAAACTGATGCGCGGCTGGGCGGGCGTGTCGGACGGGCCCTACTACGCCGCCCGTGCGCTCGGCAAATAGGCCTGTTGCCCGGCATGGACCCGAACATTTTCCTCACGCTTGGCACAGGGCTCAAATGGGTGGGCCTGGCGCTCCTGCCCCTGTTCGCCCTGCCCCTGATCGCGCTCGCCCTGCCGGGCCTGCTGGACGGCGCCGCGAAGCGCCTCTCCGCCCTCATCGACCGCCTCTCCGGCGCGGCGCTCGGCGCGGCCATGGTGAGCGGCCTGATCCTTCTGTTCGCGCAGCTCTCTGTCGTTGTGCTGCGCTATGCGTTCGGCCTGTCGTTCACCTGGCTCAGCGAAGTCGTGATGTACGCCTTCGCGGCGATGTTCATGCTCGGCGCGGCCGGCGCGCTGCGGGACGGCGCGCATGTGCGTGTCGATATCCTGCGCCCGCGCTTCGGCGAGGCGGGCCGGCACTGGATCGAGCTGGCCGGGGCCTACCTCTTCCTGTTTCCGATCTGCATGCGGATCATCACCACCAGCGAAGCGGGGCTGACCCGCTCCTGGATGCTGCTGGAGGGATCGCGCGAGTCCGACGGCCTGCCGATCCTCTTCCTGTTCAAGACACTGGTTCCGGCGCTGGCCGTGCTGCTGATGGCGCAGGGACTGTCGGAGAGCCTGAAGGCGGCGCTGCGGCTGACCGGCGCCCTGCCGCCGGAGCCGCCCGAGCAACTGAACGTGGAGGGCGGCGGACATGGAGCTTGAAGCCATCCTTGCCATCTCGATGTTCGTGGCCGCCATCGGCGCGCTGCTCGCCGGCTATCCGGTCGCGCTGACGCTCGGCGGCGTGGCGCTGATCTTCGCGCTGGTGGGCATCGCCCTCGGCGTGTTTCCGGACTCCTTCCTGAAGGCCTTCCCGAGCCGGATCGAGGGCGGCTCGATCATGCAGAGCCAGACGCTGATCGCTGTGCCCCTGTTCGTGCTGATGGGGGTCATCCTCGAACGCTCGCGCGTGGCCGAAGACCTGCTGACCATCGCCAGCCGCCTGCTCGCCGGTGTGCGCGGCGGCCTTGGCTATGCGGTGGTTCTCGTCGGCACGCTGCTGGCGGCGTCGACCGGCATTGTCGGCGCAACCGTGATCACCATGACGCTGATCGCGCTGCCGACCATGCTGCGCCAGGGCTATGACGTGCGCCTGGCGACCGGCACGATTGCCGCGTCCGGCACGCTGGGCCAGATCATCCCGCCCTCGATCGTGCTGATCCTGCTGGCCGACGCCATCTCCAACGCCGCCAGCCAGGCCAGCCTGCGCACCGGGGCCGGCTCGGCCGTCGTCTCGGTCGGCGACCTGTTTGCCGGCGCGCTGATCCCGGGCCTGATCCTCGTCGCGTTCTATCTTGCCTGGATCGCGCTGACCGCCCTGACGCGGCCGGCGGCCTGCCCGCCGGCGGTGCTCGAAGAGGGCACGGCGCCGCTCACGGCGCGCGAGGTCGCCATCGGCCTCGGCGCGCCGCTGGTGCTGATCTTCGCCGTGCTCGGCTCGATCCTCGGCGGCATCGCGCCGCCCACCGAAGCGGCCGCCATCGGCGCCGGCGGCGCGCTGCTGCTGGCGGGCCTGCGCCTCGCGCCCGACGCAAACAGCCGGCTCAGCCCGGTGATCCTTGCTGGCCTTGTCAGCCTCCTGTTGATCCTTGTGCTGCGCAATACGCTCGACCTGCGCGTCGGCGACATTGCGCACTCGGGCGCGGCCATGGCCGGTATGGGGCTGACCGTTCTGGCCTGCCTTGCCTTCACCGCGTCGCTGGTGGCGGGCGCCCTGGTGCTGCGCAAGGCGGCGCAGCTGACGCCGGCCCTGAAAAGCACGGCGCACATCACCTCGATGGTGTTCCTGATCCTCATCGGCGCCTCGCTGTTCAGCCTCGTTTTCCGGGGCTTTGACGGCGACGACCTGGTGGCCGGCGTGCTTCACGCGGTGCCCGGCGGCAAATGGGGCGCGCTGGCGATGACGCTGCTGGTAATGTTCGTCCTCGGATTTTTCCTCGACTTCATCGAGATCGTCTTCGTGGTCGTGCCGCTGGTGGCCCCGCCGCTGATCATGCTCGGCTGCGACCCGGTCTGGCTGGCGATCCTGATGGCGGTGAACCTGCAGACCAGCTTCCTGACGCCGCCCTTCGGCTTTGCCCTCTTCTACCTGCGCGGCGCGGCCCCGCCCGAGGTGAGCACGCTGCAGATCTGGCGCGGGGCGATCCCGTTCATCGGCTTGCAACTCCTGCTGATGGCGCTGGTGGCGGCAGTGCCCGCGCTGGCCACCTGGCTGCCGGCGATTGCGGCGAGCTAGATCCATGGGACAGGACATCTCGCCCTTCCAGGCGATTGCCATCAGCCGCCGTGCGCATGAGATGAAGGCCGAAGGCCGGCGCATCCTGCACATGGAATTCGGCCAGCCCTCGACCGGCGCGCCCGCCGCCGCCATCGCCGCCGCGCACACCGTGCTCGACACCGACGCGATGGGCTATTGGGAAAGTCCGCCGCTGAAGGCGCGCATCAGCCGCCACTACCGCGAGACCTATGGCGTGGACGTGCCGGCGCGCCGCATCGCGATCACCTGCGGCGCCTCGCCCGCGCTGGTGCTGGCGCTGGCGACCGCGTTCAATCCCGGTGACCGGATCGCCCTCGCCCGCCCCGGCTATGTGGCCTATCGCAATACCATCCGTGCCTTGAACCTTGAACCGGTCGAAATCCCCTGCGGCGAGGCCGAGCGCTTCCAGCTGACCGCCGCCGCGCTGGAGGCGCTCGATCCGGCGCCCGCCGGCGTTATCCTTGCAAGCCCCGCCAACCCGACCGGCACGATCATCGCCGAGGCCGAACTGCGCGCCATCGCAGATGTGGCCCGCAGGCGTGGTACACGGATCATTTCCGACGAAATCTATCACGGCCTCACCTATGGCCCGAAGATCCATTCGATCCTCGAGTTCGAGCCCTCGGCTTACGTCGTCAACAGCTTCTCGAAATATTTCTCGATGGCGGGCTGGCGCCTCGGCTGGCTCGTCTCGCCGGAAGACGGCGCGGCCCGCACCGGCGCCTATATCGGCAACCTCTTCCTCACCGCGCCATCTCTTGCCCAACATGCCGGCCTCGTCGCGATGGACTCGCGCGAAGAACTCGACGGCCATGTGGAGGTCTACCGCCGCAACCGCACGCTCCTGCTGGACGCGCTCCCCCGCCTCGGCCTCGAACGCATCGCCCCACCCGACGGCGCCTTCTACATCTACGCCGACATCTCGCGCTTCACCGATGACAGTCTCGGCTTCTGCATGAAGCTCCTCGAAGACACCGGCGTCGCCACCGCGCCGGGCGTCGACTTCGACCCCGTCGACGGCCACCGCTTCATGCGCTTCTCGTTTGCGCTGTCTACGGAGGAAATAGAGGAAGCGTTGGGACGGCTGGAGCCTTGGTTCAGGACGCAGAAAAGGCGCTGAAGCCAAAGCGCCGGATAGAGGGCCGCACCGCCCGCCCCGAACGGCTCATCCTGAGCGAAGTCGAAGGAGAGCCGGGGCTTCACGGCAGCTCGGCTTGGCCCATCCTTCGACTTCGCTCAGGATGAGCGGCTGCCTATTTGTCAGCCGGGCCTGACCTCTCCACCCTCCTCGCAGGGCAGGATTTATCCCGCGAACCCGCTCCGCCCCCGCCCTGGCCAACCCATCACGCGCAGCTCGTTTGCGCTGTCTACGGATGAAATCTACGAAGCCTTGAAATTGCTGGAACCGTAGTTCCGCGCGCAACCACGCACATGATTGCGCCTTGCAACAAATCACGTCTCACTTCCCTGTCATCCCGGCGAACGCCGGGAACCAGGGAACAAAACGCATCACTTGCTCTCCAGCAGATCGCCAATTCGTTTGTTCACCCCCCCGCATCCCATCGGGACGGCCAGGTCAAAGTATTTGTTTCCACACGCATCAATCCAAAGGACAAAGTTTCCGGCGTCAATAGAAGCTGCAAGTGACTCTTGACCAGCGGCGATGAGAACACGGGCCACTTTCTGGATTGATTGTATATCATTCTCGGTTCGCGAATGACCCCGAAGGGGCTGCGTAATGCCTAGTTCGGATACAAGCCCGGCTGCCTTCTCAAAGGCTTCAACGCGGGCGTACAGATCGATGTAGCGCACGAGCTGTTCCTGCCTCAACGGAGTACCTTCAAATCCGACCGGACGACTTTCGACGAGGTAGTCAATATACGTTTCCGCGCTTCGAAGATCCTGGTTCTCGAGGAGCAGGTTCAACAAAAGGTGCGTGAAATGCCGGTGAAGCGCAGGCAGCGGTTCGGCGTGGTAAAGGGCCTCAGCTTCGGAGATTGCTTCCGGGTACAATTCAAATTGGCGGTATACTGTAATGCGCATCAATGCGGCGTGGACCAGTTCGCGGCAATTCAGGTCCATCTCTTCGAATTGCGCAATCCCCAACAGTTTGGCATCGATGGACGCGTCCGACCTGACGAGTTCGTCAGCCTGCTGGCGTGCCGATTCATATGGCGCCGTCATGCGGAGCTTCGCGTCGCATATCTCGGCAATGGCAAAATCCGCAACAACAACCGAAAGCAGCAACAGGCCGATCAATCGGGGTGTCCACATGCGAGTGCCAGCTCTCGAAGGTTAAACCTAAACGTTAGTGTTTTGGAGCTGCAATGCAACGGCGCAAGTTTCGCGAAGCTCAACATTTCCTAAATTTGGCCGAGCCCCTAACCTTCACTCACCCCCCCAAGCAGCTCTCGACGCGCGGAAAGTCGCCTTCCGACACCGTTGCTCCCGCAAGCTAAACCTTCTCCACCACCTTCGGCGTCGCCGTCCGGCGCACCCGCTCGCGCGCTTTCGGCCTCGGCAGCTTCCGGAAGCGGCTCTGGCACCAGGCGAAGCCGACGCCGACATCCAGCAGCGCGTCCGCGCGCCCGCACGGGCAGGCAAATTCCCAGAGGTCGAGCACCCGGTAGGTCTCTCCGGCCACCAGCGGCACGGGCTCGCCCGTCACATGGTTCGGGGCTGCGTTGACGCACAAGACGAGATCGCCGGGACCCAAAGCATCGCTCATCGCCGGGCTGCTTTACCATAAAGCCCCGCGCCGGGCCATGTCGCCTACGGCGTGCACGCGCCCCAGAAACTCTCGATCCCCGGCAGGTCGCCGGCGGTGAGCACCTGTTCGGGCACGAAAACCTGGAAGTCGTCCGCCGGCGTCACCCGGATGTAGAGCGTGCGGGCGAGGCTGCCCGGCGTCTGCGCCGGTTCGTTCCAGCAGCCGGGTGCGACGGCGCCGAAGCTCAGCTCGTTCTCGCCCGGCGCTTCCGTCTTCAGGCGGACGAGTTCCTGGCTGAGCGCGGCGAGGCGTTCGGCATCTTCCGGTTTGGTCGCATAGGTCCAGATGGTGAAACCGTCCTTGAGTTCGCCCGCGAGGAAATTGCTGTCGAAGCCTTCGGTCGTGACCAGCGCAAAGGACTGCGCGATATCGACCCCGAGGCGCGGGTTGATCACGTTGATCTGCAGGAATGCCCCGTCATCATAGGCGCGGAAGGTCGAGGGAATGCGCATCGCGAGCGCGATCTTCGAGAGGTCCAGCACGGTGGGATCGACCTGCGGAGCGGGCGGCGCGTCCGGGGCCGGCTCCGGATAGGCCGGTGCGGTCTCGACCGGCAGGGGCGTGTCAGATTTGACGGCTCCCGGCGAACAGGCCGCCAGCAGGGCGAGCGCGGCAACAAGGGCAAGACGCATGGAACAGCCTCCTTTCCGGATCAGGCAGGACATGCTCACCCGAAATCGACCGCCTCGTCCAGCGCCGGCGTTCACCGGTCACAAAAAATGCGGCGGAACCCCGGGGCCCCGCCGCACGATGTGACGATCATTTCATTCTTGCTGCCCCGGAAGGCGCCTAGAAACCGACCTTCGGCGGCTCGTCCATCGACGCGCGGCCTTCGGCGCCGACATCGAAGAACTCGCGGGCCTCGAAATTGAAGCTGCCGGCGATGATCGAGCCCGGGAACTGTTCGCGGGCGGTGTTGTAGTCCTGCACGGCCGAGTTGTAGAAGCGGCGCGCGGCGGCGAGCTTGTCCTCGATCGAGGAGAGCTCGTTCTGCAGTTGCAGGAAGTTGGTGTTGGCCTTGAGGTCCGGATAGGCCTCGGCGAGCGCGAACAGCTTGCCGAGCGCCTGGCTCAGCACGCCTTCGGCGCGGGCCATGTCACCGGCCGTGTTGGCAGCCTGCGCCGCGTTGCGCGCCGCGATCACCTGCTGGAAGGTTTCCTGCTCGTGGGCGGCGTAGCCTTTCACCGTTTCCACGAGGTTCGGGATCAGGTTCTGGCGCTGTTTCAGCTGCACATCGACATCGGCGAAGGCCTGGTTGACGCGCTGGCGCTTCATCACGAGGCCGTTATAGATCAGGATGATCAGGCCAATGACGGCAACGATCACCGCCAGGACGATGAGAACAAGATTCATGGGATGCCCCTCCGGAATGCCTTACGCCAAGGCCTAACCGGCGCTGCGCGGTTTCGCAAGCAATACTCCCTGACGCTGCGGCAAGTCCGCGCCGGGCGCCGGCGGCCAGTGCGGGGACTCTGGCCCTTTCGGCCGAAGGCGCTAGTCTGGCCGCCATGACCGACGCCGACATCCTCGCCCACATGATCCGCAGCGCCCACCGCGTCGCCGTGTTCACCGGCGCGGGCATCTCGACCGAGAGCGGCATCCCGGATTTCCGCTCACCCGGCGGCGTGTGGAGCAAGATGGCGCCGATCATGTTCCAGGATTTCGTCGCCTCGCGCGACGTGCGCCGGACCGCCTGGACGCGGGTGTTCAACAAGACCGCCGGCTGGACCGGCGCGGCGCCGAACGCCGGCCACTTTGCCATTGCAGAGCTGGTCGGGGCTGGCAAGGTCGCCGCCGTCATCACGCAGAACGTGGACAATCTGCACCAGGATTCCGGCGTGCCCGACCGCCAGGTGATCGAGATCCACGGCAATGCGACCTATGCCAAATGCCTGACCTGCTCCAAGCGCTACGAGATCGAAAGCCTGCGGCCCCGCTGGGAAGCGGACGAAGACATCACCTGCATTTTCTGCACGGGCCTCATCAAGACCGCCACCATCTCCTTCGGCCAGCCGATGCCGGAAGCCGAAATGGAGCGGGCCAGCGAAGAGGCCGTTCTTTCAGACCTTTTCCTCGTGCTCGGCTCATCCCTTGTGGTCTATCCCGCCGCAGGCCTACCGGTCACTGCAAAACGCGCCGGCTCGGCCCTGATCATCATCAACCGAGAGCCCACCGACCTCGATCCGTATGCAGACCTTGTCCTGAACACCGAGATCGGGCCGCTGATGACGGATGTGGTGGGGCGGCTGTGAATGCAACGCCCGAACCCAATCACAACACCGCCAGCGCAGCGCCCCCTTTCCTACCCCCCCCCGCCCCTCTCCGCAGGGGCCCTGCGGCCCACCTCACATGTCCATTTCCATCCGCCTGCGGAACACTTGCGCAATAAAATCCACCCACGCCACTCCAATAAAATCAACCCCCTAAAGGAAATATCAGAAAACTTGCGCCACCCCATCCGGACCGGGCGTATACTGCACGCATGCAAACGCCCGCCGCCCCCGACGCAGATCATCTCGACGCCCTCATCGGCCGCGCCGCGCATCTGGCGCTCTGGCTCGCCGGCCAGGTGCGAGAAATGCTCGCCCCGCTGCCGGGCAAAGTCCTCGAGGCGCCGTTCCTGCGCCATCTCCTGCGTCATTACCTCGTGCCCGCCGAGGCGGCCCTGCGCCGCGCCGTCCATCTGATCGCCGCCGACATGCCGGCGCCGCGCGCGCCCTTGCGGCCCCTGCGTCCGCTGCCCCGCGTCATCGCACCCTTCGAGCCGGTGAAGCGCGAAACCGTCCGCCCACCCACCTTCCGCCTCACCGAGCCGCAGCCCCGTCCGCAGACGGACTATATCCCCGAACACATGCGTCCCCGCATCCGCGTCCTCACGCCGGACGCGCCGCCGGCGTCCCCGCCGCCCGCCCCTCAGCCGCGCCAGCGCGCCAGCCTCGAATCCCGCCTGCGCCGCCGCTTCGCCGCCCTCGACGCCGCCCTCGCCAGCCCCGAACGCGAAGCCCGCCGCCTCCTGCGCCTGCAGGCCCGCCAGACGCCCCGCAAACCACTGCTCGCCTTCGCCAGAATCCCGGGCTACCGCGCCAGGCCCCTCCAGGAATCAGGCCGGTCGGCGCTTTCGTCGATCAACGCCGAGCTGGTCGCACGCCACCTCAACACATCCTGACCGGCTAGGACTTTGCCGCATAACGGTTTTCAAGCCACTCATACGCGCGATTGATTTCCGCCATGCGGTCATCCGGTACAGCGCCGTCGCTCCGCTTCAGGACGTCAGGATGGTTCTTGAGGACCAGCTGGCGATAATGCGCCTTGATCTCGGCGAAAGTTACGGGAGGCCTCAGGCCTAGCACCGCAAGATGGGCGGCAAGTTCCTCATCCTCCGGATACGCATCAACTTCCGGCGCTTCCTCGAACCGTCCGCCGCCGGCCTGCTGCCGCCGCGCATCCCGCTTCCCCTTGGCCGAATTTTCATACGTCCAGCGGTACGACATATGCTCTGTTTGCTCAGCCACCCGCACCCAGTTCGGCAGGTTTTCATCATCGGCATGTCCGCTGAACGCGCGCCAGGCAATCAATGCGCACTTGAACATCACCCACAGGAACAGTCCAAGGATAAGCAACTTGAACAGCGCTTCCCCGGCTTCGGTTCCGAGGAAGGCGCTTATGTAACCACCTCTTCCCATTCACCGCCCCGTTGTGGCTGCCTCACCCCGAGGTTACCGATTTGCGGTTACGAATTCCCCAACCCCGTCTGTAAATCTGACCCAAACGAACCACCCGCCCTGCCCCGCTTCCCGGTGGTCGCTGGCTGTCGTCAGGTCTGTCTTCCCCCGTCGTCTCAACGATCCACCCCCACAACCTGGCGCTCATTCCGGCGAAAGCCGGAACCCAGAGCCCGCAACTCCGCGTCTGGCCCCCGGCCTGCGCCGGGGTGAGCGGCAAAATCAATGCTGCGGAGAGCCGGGATGACGAAAAACTGCTGGTGCGGGGGGGATTGGGCAAGTGTGCAGAAACCTGACCGCTTTCAGGTCCGGCCGCTCGAATAGAGTTGTCGGCGGGCTCGCAACTCACATACACCATGAGCCTGGCATGGAGTGGGCAGATGGCCATAAGTTCAAGTTCCCTTGCTGCGCTCCTGACAAACCACGCAGCAATGCTTGGCTTGTGCGTCACCGTCTTCGCAACGCCGTTTCTCATTTCCGGTGGATTCCACGGGCATGAGGAACAGACCTTCGCACTGGCAACATCGCTGGCCCAAGCGGTTCAGGTTTTCTGGCTCATAAGTTGCTATCTACTCCTCAGTCCTAGGATAAAATGGACTGAAATCCTTCACGCTGCCGCGCTGATACTTCTTTGCACGGCGCTCTCGGTCTTTCTCTCCGTTATCGCAGGTCCCACCGTTGCGACGGCTGACGCTATACTGAAGTATTTAGGACCCGTACTGGTGGGAACTGTCAGCTTGTACTTCATCACCGTTGCTCTGGTCGCGGACAGAATCGCCAAGACAAGCCTCGGCACCGTCGGCTACGCGTTTCTGATATTCTATTGGCCCTTTGCGCTCTTCGCCTTCGCGCCGCGCATGCGGGAAGCCTTCAAACGGGCCGCTGAGCAGCGTTCGGAAACCGCTCAGCTTTGAACTGCGCCGAAAGCGCAGCTGGCTGCACTCAGACGCCTACCCCGTAAACGTGCCCGTGCGCGGGAAGCCTTTCGGCACGACCTTGCCCGCCTGCGCGCGGGCGCCGCGCCAGCTTTTCCAGTCCTCGAAGGCGCGGTGGCGTCCGCCGGTCATCACGATCAGGCCGTCGCGCTTGTCGAAGGTGATGAGGTCGGCGAGTTCGGACTTGCCGCTGTAGGTCTGCAGCTTGTTACCCTTACCGCGCGACATTTCCGGCAGGTCCTTCAGCGGGAAGATCAGCATCTTGCGGTTGGTGCCGACGACCGCGATCATGTCGCCTTCCACCGGCGTGCAGACGAGCAGATGCCCGTCGCCCGTGTTGACGACCTGCTTGCCGGCCTTGCGGTTCGATTCCAGCTCCGCCTCCGGAATGACAAATCCGTACCCGGAGCTTGACGCCATCACGCGCTTGCGTTCGGGATCGAACCTGAACATCGCGACGATGGCCACATTGTCCTCAAGCTCGATCGACAGCCGGATCGGCTCGCCGTTGCCGCGCCCGCCCGGCAGCTTTTCAGCCGACAGGATAAAAGCGCGCCCGTCCGACGACATGATGACCAGCCGGTCGGTCGTCATCACCTCTTCCATCCAGGCTGGGCCATCGCCCTCCTTGAACTTGATGGAATCGGCGTCGATGCCATGACCTTTCATGCCGCGGATCCAGCCCTGCTGCGACAGCACGACCGTCACCGGCTCCTTCGGCCGCGAGGCCTCCAGCGCCGCCGCCAGATCCACGTCCGGAGCCGCCTCGAAGGTCGCCCGGCGCTTGCCGAGCGGCGTACCCGGATCAAATTCGTCGCGGGCCGATTTCAGGTCCTTCGACACGCGCGACCATTGCTTGCGCGGCGAGGCGAGCAGCGCGACGATCTCTTCGCGCTCTTCCTTCAGCTTCTTGTGCTCACCCCGGATCTCCATTTCCTCAAGCCGGCGCAACGCACGCAGACGGAGGTTGAGGATCGCTTCGGCCTGCACATCGGTCAGCTTGAAGCGCTTCATCAGGACGGGCTTGGGCTCGTCCTCGGTACGAATGATGCGGATCACTTCATCAATGTTGAGGAAGGCGACCAGGTAGCCGTCGAGCAGGTGGAGGCGCTTCTCGATCTTGTCGAGGCGGAATTCCGAGCGGCGCACCAGCACCTCGCGCCGGTGTTCCAGATAGGCCTGCAGCACCTGCTTCAGCCCCATCACCTGCGGCGCGCCCTTGTGCAGCACGTTCATGTTCAGGCTGAAGCGGGTTTCCAGATCGCAGGTCTTGAACAGGCTTTCCATCAACACGTCCGGCTCGACCGTCTTGGCGCGCGGTACCAGAACGAGGCGCACGTCCTCGGCACTCTCGTCGCGCACGTCTTCAAGCAGCGGAACCTTCTTCGCCTCAAGCAATTCCGACAATTTCTCCAGCAGGCGCGACTTCTGCACCTGATAGGGAATTTCAGTGACGATGATTTGGTAGGTGCCGCGTCCAGTATCTTCGACATGCCAGCGCGCGCGCATCCGGAAACTGCCCCGGCCGGTCTCGTAGGCCTCCAGCATCGCGGCACGTTCTTCGACGATCACGCCGCCGGTCGGAAAGTCCGGACCCTGAACAAATTCCATCAGCTCCGCCGTCGTCGCCTTCGGCTTTTCGATCAGCAGGCGCGCCGCGTCGATTACCTCGGCAATATTGTGCGGCGGGATCGACGTCGCCATGCCGACCGCGATGCCGGTGGCGCCGTTCGCCAGCAGGTTCGGGAAACCGGCTGGCAGCACCACGGGTTCTTCGTCATTCTCGGCATAGTTGGCGCGGAAATCGACGGCGTTTTCGTCGAGCCCCTCCATCAGCAATTCGGCCGCGCGCGTCATCCGCGCCTCGGTGTAGCGATAGGCCGCTGGGCTGTCGCCGTCGATGTTGCCAAAGTTGCCCTGGCCGTCGACCAGCGGATAGCGGACGTTGAAATCCTGCGCGAGACGCACCAGCGTGTCATAGATCGAGCTGTCGCCGTGCGGGTGGTAGTTACCCATCACGTCGCCGACGATCTTGGCGCACTTGCGGTAGCCGCCCTCGGGGTCGAGCTTCAGCACGCGCATGCCGTACAAGATGCGCCGCTGAACCGGCTTCAGGCCGTCGCGCACATCCGGCAAGGCCCGGGACGTGATCGTGGAGAGCGCATAGGCGAGGTAGCGCTTCGACAGCGCCTCGCTCATCGTCTCGTTGATAATCCGCTCTTCCGGCGGCGGCGAGGGTCCGCGCTTCACCATTCTGGTCTCTTCTGCAGTTCGTGCCACATTCTGTGCGTGCCCCGGCTTTAGGGTCGATTCCGACTCAGGGGCCAGCACAGGTTAACAGAAACCGGGCTTTGGTTAAGGAAAGGAAAAGGGTGAAGCTGCAAAAGGCTCTCGTGCGCTATTTCACACTGTTGATCCTGCCTTCGGCGCTGGTCATCGGCATTTTCCTCAGGTTTGCGCCGCCGCAGCACAACCCGTTTGCCCCGCTCGACCTGAACAACGGGCCCGGCCTCGCCTCCCACTTCAAGATGACGCAGCTGGAGCGCCATCCGGCCGCCTGTTTCGATGCGCTGGATGCTACGGGCGTGCTGTATACTGTACTGGAGGAGTCGCCGCGCGGGGCGGCCTGCAGCCTGCACCACGCCCTGACGCTCGACCGCTCCCTGACACCCTACTCCGCCACCCTCAGCATGACCTGCGGCCAGACCGCCTCGCTTTACCTCTGGGAGCGCCATGTCGCGCGGCCGGCGGCTGTGGAAATCTTCGGCTCGCCGATCGCCCGGATCGAGACCTATGGCAGCTTCTCCTGCCGCAACATCGCCGGCACGGGCCGCAAGTCCGAACACGCCAGCGCCAACGCCATCGACATTTCCGGCTTCCGTCTCGAGAACGGCCGCCTGATCAATGTGGAAACCCATTGGGACAGGGGCGGCCCGGAAGGCGAATTCCTCAAGCGGGTCCACACGGGCGCCTGCCGGATCTTTTCGGTCACCCTGGGGCCGGATTACAACGCCGCCCACGCCGACCATTTCCACTTCGACATGGGCGAGGCGCGGACCTGTAGGTAAAGCGCGTCACAGCCCCTTCTCCCCCCGGGAGAAGGGCTCGCGCGGGAAATCGTATACGATTTCTCGACCACGCGAGGGGATGAGGGGGCACTACGCCCGAAGCCAAGCACAACATTTCCGGCGAAGCGCCCCCTCACCCCTGCCCTCTCCCAGGGAAGAGGGGTAAGAAACCGTCAGCTTCAGTTCTGGGGTCCCTTGCATTTGTACCCGTCGCGGGTGACTTCCGCGACATTGCCTTCACCGCCGCAGACGCGGATGGCGAGTTCGGTATTCTCGGAAACCTTCGAGCCCGGGCCCGAATTGTCGGAGACGGCAATGCAGCCGGTGAGCATTGCGGCCAGCACGGCGCCGGCGGCGAGGGTCATATGTTTCATGTGGTTCAGCCTTCTTGTGTTGATGTGGTTCAACGCCCCGCGCGCACAATCGAAGGGCTCGCCTGAACGATTTCTGAACAAGCCGCCCTTGCCGGACGCCGCGTCAGGCCGCCATATCTGAGCCGGCAAAAAATCCGGGAGCAGCACCATGAGACTCTATAATTCCGTCGGCCCCAATCCGCACGTTGTCCGCATGTTCATGGCCGAGCGCGGGATCTCCCTGCCGCTCGAAGCGGTCGATATCCTCAAGGGCGAGAACCGCGAAGCAGGCTATCTCAAGACCAATCCCGCCGGCCAGTCGCCCTGCCTCGTGCTCGATGATGGCAGCGTCATCTCCGAGATTACGGCGATCTGCGAATACCTCGACGAAAAGTTCCCGGGCGACAGCCTGATCGGCAAGACACCCGAAGACCGCGCCCAGACGCGCCGCTGGACGCGCTGGTGCGACCTCAACATCATCGAGCCGCTGGCCAATGGCTTCCGCTATTCCGAAGGCCTGCCGATGTTCCAGTCGCGCATGCGCTGCCTGCCGGACGCCGCCCCCGGCCTCAAGGCCAAGGCGCAGGACGGGCTGGCCTTCCTCGACGGCCAGCTGGCAACGCGTCCCTTTGTGGCCGGCGATAAATTCACCCTCGCGGATGTGATGCTGTTCTGCTTCCTCGCCTTCGGCAGCGCGGTGGGCCAGCCGCTCGATCCGGCGCTGAAGAATGTCGGGCGCTGGTACGCCGCCACCGGCGCACGGCCGAGCGCGAAGGCCTGATCGAAACTCAAGAACGGCTCATCCTGAGCGAAGTCGAAGGAGAGCCGGGGCGAATTGCGGGCTTGGCTTGGTACATCCTTCGACTTCGCTCAGGATGAGCAACTTTGTATTTTTGCAGCCGTCAAACTTTGCTCAGCAGGCGGACGACAAGCCGTTCCCGTTCTAGTGGTACGCCCCGGTGCACGGCGGCGAAAAGGCGGTTCTCGAGGAAATGTCCCGTCAGCCTCAGCCCGGCCGCAATGTCGCCGGGCTGAACGGCGGCGTTGCTCCGCAGCAGGAAGTCCGGCAGCGCCAGCAACCGGTCGATATAGGCCTCTGCCTCGGAGCCGCGCACCGCCCGGCCCGTCTTCGGTGACACATGGGTCAGCCCGTCATTCGCGCCGGACAGGGCACACTCTTCAAGGTCGAGACCAAATCCGAGGGCGGACAGAAGGCCCAGCTCCCATCGCACATACAGCGCCGGCCAGATGTGCGGGTTGCCGAGTTCGTCCAGCAGCAGGGTCGTCGCCGCATAGAGGCTCGATCCCGCCGCATCGCCCTCGTTCAGACCGGCCCGCAGCAGCGCCGTGATCGCCGCAACGCCTGAAAGGGCCGCCGCATCGTCCAGCAGGCGTGACGCCCGTTCGCGCCGCGCCTCGGCGACATCGAACCGGCCAAGCTGGTCGTCCAGCCGGCCCGACCAGGCGAGCGCCACCGTGTTGCCGGCATCGTACTGACCGCGGCGTTTGCGCGACGCGCCGCCATAGACAAGGCCCGACCGGCGCCCGCGCGTCGCGGTGAGCACATCAAGGATCAACCCGCCTTCCCCGAAGCGCCGTCCGCCGAGCACTATTCCGTCATCGGACCAGTTCACAACAAAGCCCCCTCTCCCTCTTGGGGAGAGGGGGTTGAGGGTGAGGGAGAACAGCGCCCGAAACCTTGTGCAAGCTTGCAGGGGCAGTGCCCCCTCACCCCTGCCCCTCTCCCTAGGGAGAGGGGAGAAGAACAGCGCGAGCCCCTAAACATCAAACTCCAGCCCGAACCCCGAATAGTTCTCGCGCTTTTCCTGCCAGCGTTCGTCGATCTTGACGAACAGGAACAGGTGCACCGGGCGCCCCAGCATCTCGGTCAGCTCGACACGCGCCTGGCGGCCGATTTCCTTGATCTGTGCGCCGCCCTTGCCCAGCACCATGGCCTTGTGGCCTTCGCGTCCGACAATGATAACCTGCTGTATGCGGACGGATCCGTCCTTGCGCTCTTCCCAGCTCTCGGTCTCGACGGTCAGCTGGTAGGGCAGCTCCTGGTGCAACCGCAGCATCAGCTTCTCGCGCGTCACTTCGGCGGCAAGCACCCGCATCGGCAGGTCTGCCACCTGGTCCGGCGGATACAGCGCCTCGCCCTCCGGCATGCGCGACGCGATGGCGGAGGCGAGCTTGTCGACGCCGTCCCCCTTGTCGGCCGAGATCATGAAGATCTCATCATAGACGCCCTCGGCGCTCAGCGCCGCCATCACCGGCAGAACCCGGTCATGCGGAAAGAGGTCTATCTTGTTCAGTGCAAGGATGGCCCGGCGGCCCGCATCCTTCAGCTGCTGGATGACGCGCCGGTCGTCGTCCAGCGAATGGCGTTGCGCGCCGGTCGTGTGGCCCTCATGCTCGGCCACCCAGGCCGAGGCATCGATCAGGTGCACCACGGCGTCGGCGTCATCCGCCCCGCCCCAGGCCGCCTTCACCATCGCCCGGTCGAGCCGCCGTTTGGCGACGAAAATGCCCGGCGTATCGACGATCACGACTTGCACACTTCCCACCTGCGCAACGCCGCGCACCGGAAACCGCGTCGTCTGCACCTTGTGCGTGACGATGGCGACCTTGGCGCCGACCAGACGGTTGGTGAGCGTCGATTTGCCCGCATTCGGCGCGCCGATGATGGCGCAGAACCCGGCATGCGTTACGGTTTGCTCGCTCATGTATTCCCTTTCAATTGTTCCAGCATCCGCGCGGCGGCATGTCGCTCGGCGTCGCGCTTTGATGCGCCCGTTGCGGCGGCCTGACCGTGCGGGGCTATTCGCACTTCAACTTCATAGACCGGCGCGTGATCCGGTCCGGACCGGCTCGTCACCACATATTCCGGGAGCGGATGACCCTGCCCCTGCACCAGCTCCTGCAGCAGCGTCTTGGGATCTTTCGTCTCCGCCGGGCCGCTGGTAAACTGCGGGGCCCAGGCCTTCTCGATGAACTTGCGCGCGGCGCTGAGGCCGCCGTCGAGGTAGATGGCCGCAATCACCGCCTCGCAGGCATCGCCCAGCGTCGACTCGCGGTCGCGCCCGCCGCTCGACACTTCATTGTCCGACAGCAGGATGAAGGCGTTGAGGCCGGCGTGACGGAACGCGTCGGCGCACGCCCCCTTCTTGACCAGCCGGTTGAGACGCGGCGCAAGATCGCCTTCGGTTTCGTTGCGCCGCCGGTCGATCAGCCGCTCGGCGATGACCAGGTTGAGCACCCGGTCGCCGAGGAATTCCAGCCGCTGGTTGGCATGTTGCAGCGAGTCGGCGGCGCTCACGGCGCTGGGATGGGTCAGCCCCCGCACCAGCAGCGCCTTGTCCTTGAACCGGTAGCCGCAGGCCGCCTCCGCGCCGGCGAGCGCCGCATCGCTGAGGCTCGGCCGGACCGCCTTGGCGGCGGCGCGCTGGCGTGTGCGCTTGGGCCGCGGATCACTCATGGCGCGCCCAAGGGTACGGCTTCGATGATCACGCTGGCCTCCGCCCACGGATGATCGTCCGTCAGGGTTAGGTGCAGCATAGCCCGGTAGCCGAGCGGCGTGATGCGGGCGAGCCGCGCCGCCGCGCCGCCGGTCAACTCGAAGCCCGGCTTGCCCGATGGCAGGTTCACGACGCCCAGGTGTTTCCAGTGTACACCGGCGCGCGGCACGCCCGTGCCCAGTGCCTTCGCGCAGGCTTCCTTGGCCGCGAACCGCTTCGCATACGTCTCCGCAACCCGGCGGCGGCCGCGCGCCTTGGCAATCTCGTAAGGCGTGAACACGCGCGCTTCGAACCGCTCGCCAAACCGGTCGAGCGAGCGCTGGATGCGCTCGATGTTGCACAGGTCGTTGCCGATGCCGATGATCATGCCGCGACCGCCGCGCCGCGCGCGATATCCATCCGCCGGCGCATCTCGCGGATCGCCGCGTCGAGGCCGATGAAGATCGCCTCACCGATCAGGAAATGCCCGATATTGAGCTCCGCAAGTTCGGCAATCGCCGCGACCGGCCCGACATTGTCGAACGTCAGCCCATGGCCCGCGTGCGGCTCAATGCCCCGGCGGCGCGCGTCGGCGGCGGCCGCCTTCAACCGTTCCAGCTCCGGCGCGGCAGCCTCGGCGCCGCCCTCCAGCCAGAGCTCCGCATACTTTCCGGTGTGCAGTTCCACCACCGGCGCGCGCAGCGACTGTGCCGCCGCAATCTGCGCCGGGGCCGGCTCGATGAACAACGACACGCGCGCGCCGGCCGCGCGCAGCGCGTCCACCACCGGCGCCATCCGGCCCTGCATGCCGGCCACGTCCAGTCCGCCTTCCGTCGTGCGCTCCTCGCGCCGCTCCGGAACGAGACACGCCGCATGCGGACGAAATGCCGTTGCAATCGCCTGCATCTCTTCGGTCACCGCCATTTCGAGATTGATCGGCAGGCGCGTGGCCTTGCGGATCGCTTCGATGTCACCGTCGCGGATATGCCGGCGGTCTTCGCGCAGGTGGATGGTGATGCCGTCCGCGCCTGCCGCCTCGGCGATCTCTGCCGCGCGCACCGGATCCGGATGCGGCCCGCCGCGCGCGTTGCGGATTGTCGCCACATGGTCGATGTTCACACCGAGGCGCAGGTAGCCTGCCATCAGGCGAGCCCCCGCGAGCCCGGCTTCACGGGCGGCATCGCCGCAAGCTCCGGGGGCAGATCATCGGCGGCGTAGTCGGGGAAATTCACCTGCGCCAGCGAGACAAGCTGGCAGCCGACATCAGCGCGCCCGCCGGAGCGGTCGATAATGCACGCCCCGCCGACCACCGTGCCGGGCAGCTTCGCCAGCGCCTCGACCGTCTCGCGGAACGACAGGCCGGTCGTCACGATATCCTCGGCGATCAGTACACGTTCGCCGTCCGCAATCGAAAATCCGCGCCGGAATTCGAGATGCCCGTCCACGCGCTCGGCGAAGATCGCCCGGGCGCCGAGATGGCGCGCGAGTTCATAGCCGGGAATGATTCCGCCCACGGCCGGCCCCGCCACCACGTCGATCTTGCCGAACGTGGCGGTCAGCTTTGTCGCGAGCGCCTTGCAGAGTTTCTCGGACAGGTCCGGGCGCGAAAAGACGAGCGCTTTCTGCAGGAAAACCGGGCTGCGCCGCCCCGACGACAGGATGAAATGTCCCTCGAGCAGCGCGCCGGCCGCCCGGAAAACGTCGAGAACCTGATCACTGTTCATCCTGGCCCTCCTGGTCGCGTACGGCGCGGTCAACAACAGCCAGCGAGCGCAAGGCCGCCAGGATCTGGGTCAGGCGTTTCAGGTCTTCCACTTCGATATCCATCATCAGTTCTATGAAATCAGGTTGCCTTGTGCCGGTCGAGATGCCGACAATGTTCCCGTTCGACTCGGCCACTGCAGAGCAGAGCTTCGCCAGAACGCCCTTCTGGTTCGAGGCATTAATCCGTATACGGCCAATCGCGACCGCGCCGGTCTTGGCCAGCTCCGTCCATCTCAGGTCGCGCCACAGCTCGGGCTGGTCGTCATATTCGGCGAGACGCGAACAGCTGGACACGTGCACGACCAGTCCCTTGTCCGGCACCTGCACCCCGATGATCCGGTCGCCCGGCAAGGGATGGCAGCATTGGCCCAGATGCAGCGTCACGCCCGGCGTCAGATCCTTGCCCTCGACAAACAGCGGCGCATGCCGGCTGTCGATCGGCGTCTTGTCGAGATCGTCGGTCCGCTCCGGCTCATAGCCGGGAAAGGCCGCCCGCACGATAGCCGAGGTGAGCACCTTGCCGCGCCCGGCCTCTTCGCGCAGGTCGTCAATCGAATCGAGCTTCAGCTTCTTGGCCACCTCGATCAGCATCACATCCACCGGGTCGGCGCCCGCGCGCCGTAGCGCCTGGTTGATCAGGCCTTCGCCGAGACGCCGGAACTCGGCCGATTCCCGGTCGCGCTCCAGCTTGCGCTGCTTGGATTTTGCGCGGCCCGTATAAGTCATCGCTTCCCAGCCGATGACCGATGCCGGCGCCCGGCCGCGGATGATATCGACAACGTCGCCGTTCTTGAGCGGCCGGCGCATCGACTTCTCTTCACCGTTGATCCGTACACCAACGGCCGTGTCGCCGACGGCCGAGTGAACGGCATAGGCGAAATCCAGCGGCATGGCCCCGGCCGGCAGGATGATCAGCTTGCCCTTCGGCGTGAAGGCGAAAACGTGCTCGCGGTACATCTCCAGCTTGGCATGTTCGAGGAACTCGCCCGGCTCGGCGCCGTCGCGCAGCAGTTCGGCAAAGGCCTTGAGGTTGGCTTCCGGATCAAGACCGGCGGCGCGCGCCGAGTCCACGTCAAACCCATACGAGCGGTTCTTGTAGCCCCAGTGCGCCGCAACGCCGTACTCGGCCGTGCGGTCCATCGCCTCGGTGCGGATCTGCAGCTCCACCCGGCGATTGCCGGAGGCGCGCACGGTCGTGTGCAGGCTGGCATAGCCGTTGGGCTTGGGCACCGAGATGAAGTCGCGGAACCGGTCCGGAATGCAGGCCCAGTGCGTGTGGATTGCGCCGAGCACGCAATAGCAATCCTTGGGATTCTGGAGGATCACGCGGAAGGCGAACAGGTCCGCCACGTCGCGGAAGGAAATCGACTTGCGCTCCAGCTTGCGCCACAGCGAATAGGGTTGCTTGCGGCGGCCGCGCAGGCGGTAGTTCAGTCCGGTCTCGTTCAGCAGCTTGGTCAGGTCTTCGCGGATCCGGTCGAGATCGCCCTGGTTCTCGAGTTCCAGTTCCTCGAGCCGGTAGAGGATCGCGCGGCGCGCATCCGGATTGAGCTCCTGGAACGCCATATCGTCCATTCGCGCCGCAACGTCATAGAGACCCACCCGCCGCGCCAGCGGCGCATAGATGTCCATCGTCTCGCGCGCGGTGCGCTGGCGGCTTTCCACCTTCTTGCGATGGTGCAGCGTTTCCATGTTGTGGAGACGGTCGGCCAGCTTGACCAGCAGTACACGGATGTCGCTGGTCATCGCCAGGATGAACTTCTGGAAGTTCTCCGCCTGCGCGGCTTCCTTCGAGGTGAATTCGAGCTTGTCGAGCTTCGTCACCCCGTCGACCAGTTCGGCCACATCGGCGCCGAACCGCACCTCGATGTCGCCGATGTCGATCTCGGTATCCTCGACCACATCGTGCAACAGGCCGGCAACGATGGTCACCTCGTCAAGATGCACGTCGGCGAGGAGGTTGGCGACCCGGATGGGGTGGGAATAGTAGGCTTCGCCGGAATCGCGCGTCTGCTGCCCGTGATGCTTCTTGGCGAAGTCATAGGCCTGGCCGAGCAATTCGGATTTCACGCGCGGGTGATAGGCGCGAACCTTCGCGATCAGTTCTTCGCGGGTCGGAACCGGGGGCAGACCATCCGCTGCGCCGGGCGCAGCGGCCTGTTTGCCAGCGTCAGCGCCAGCCCCTTTTTCCTGTCCGGAAAGGGCGCTGCCGTCCATTTGGTCTCCTACAGGCGGTCGTCGCGCCCGGACTCGATTTCAGCCTGGTACGCGCGCAGCACATCATCCTCGGTCGCGGCGGGTGCAGCCATGAGGGCCTGACGGTCAGCCTCGCGCTCGTTTTCCTCGCCCGGACGGATATCCTGCAGGTTGGAGATCAGCGCTTCCTTGACCAGTTTCAGGTCGATGGTCGACTCGGCGATCTCGCGCAGCGAGACGACCGGATCCTTGTCATTGTCCCGGTCAATCGTCAGCGGCGAGCCTTCGCGGATCATCCGGGCGCGCTGGCCGGCGATCAGAACGAGCTCGAACCGGTTCGGGATCTTTTCAATGCAGTCTTCGACAGTAACACGGGCCATTTCGGGCAAATCTCCTGAGAACCGCCCTTTATATGCGCTGCAGCACACCGCGGCAACCCATCCTTGCAGGCTTTGGCAAGGACCGGTAAGCGGTGAAATGGCACGTTCCGGGCAACAGATTATGCCCCTCCTATTGGAAGAAAAGGGTATTGCCAATGGCCTTCTACAAGGATGAGCGCCTGGCCTTGTTCATCGACGGGGCCAATCTCTATACCGCCGCCCGCTCGGTTGGCCTGGAAATAGATTTCCGCAAACTCCTGAAGGAGTTCCAGACCCGCGGCCGCCTTGTCCGCGCCAGCTACTACACGGCCCTGGTCGAAAACGACGACTACAGCCCGATCCGGCCGCTGGTGGACTGGCTGGCCTATAACGGCTTCCACGTTGTGAAAAAGCCCGCCCGCGAGTTCGTGGACCGCGACGGGCGCAAGCGCGTACGCGGCAACATGGATGTCGAGCTTGCCGTCGATATGCTGGAAGCGGCCGGCTGGGCCGACCATATCGTGCTGTTCAGCGGGAACGGCGATTTCCGCCGGCTGGTCGAGGCCGTGAAGGCCAGGGGCGTGCGCGTCTCGGTCGTCTCGACCATGAACGCCTCCCCGCCGATGATTTCGGACGACCTGCGCCGCGAGGCTGACACGTTCATCGAACTGGTTGATCTCGGCGAGCTGATCGCCCGCCCCCGCCGCGAAACCAGCGAGACTCAAGATGAGGGACACAGCGAAGACTGAGCCCGGCCGCCCCCCATTCCAAAAAGAAAACCCCTGCCGAAGCAGGGGTGAGGGGTCAGTTGCAATGGGAGAGCAAAGGAACCGTCTAGCGCCGCATCGTGAAGCTGATGCCGGCAAAGTCTTCCGTATCTGAGAGGCTGCGATTGCGGTCGCTGAATTCCATTTCGCGGCGAATATAGCTGAAGGACAACTCGCCGCCGGCGCGCTGGATCGAGATGCCCGCCTGCAGGTCGCCCACGGTCAGCTGGTCAGTGATCTGCATGTCGGTCAGCGTGTTCATGCCAAGCCGCGCCATGTCCGTGTCCCAGACCAGGGCTTCGCCATCGGCGCCCACGAAGACATACCAGCCTTCCGGCGCAGCGCCGGATTCCAGCAGGTCGAGCCCCTTACCGAAGCGGACTTCACCGCCGACGCTCTGGACTTTCACATCGCCGCTTTTGCGCATGGCGACACGCGGGGCCAGGCCGACATCGAAGGCCAGGCCGGTCTGCAGACTGGTCGCGGCCAGTGACAGGCCGAACGACACGTCGCGGTATTCCGGGTCAGGCTGGCCGTACCGGGCGGTCGCCAGGTCAGCGGCGACCGAGCGGAGCGCCGGGCTGGCATTCCAGCCGAAGGAGAGATCGGTTTGTGGCAGGCCTGTAAGGCCGGCCCCCGTCAGGCCGAAGGCCGATGGGGCGGGCACGGTGGCAATAACGGTCACGTCGCCGTTCGGCGCCGAGAGAAGGATGCCGCTGGCGGCAGCGGGCGGAACCGAGAGGTCCGCGCCGTTCAGCGCCGCCCCGGTGGGCGTGTTGAGCGCGCCGCTCCCGAACGAGCCCGGCATCGCCAGGTTCATGCCCTGGGAGGGTTCGCTGGCTGGTTCTGCGTAGGCATAGTCAGCAGCGCCGGACGACACGCACCCCTGACAGACAAGGGTTACAAGACTGGTGGCAATTGCGAAGGCCATTCCTCGATTACCTTTCACGGTCAGAATCCTTACTCCACTCAGGTAAGAATTGACCCCGTAGGACTAAGCTAACATGAACGAGTTGGCGCCCCAACTGCCTTTTCACGCCTCAAAGATTAAATTCTTGTTTCTGACGCAACACCTGCAGATACAGTGCCACCGCCCGGATTTTTCGCATTTTTTTATGCGCGGACCGGGTCGCCGCCCCAGTGGCGTGCGTTAACTGCTTGAGATATTTGATGAAATCCGGGCGACACTTCGGCGCCCAAAGTATGAACGGCCCGCCTTGGGGGGCGGGCCGCTCGCATTAACACTTCAACTTCGACGCGTAAGCCTCACTGGCAGGCCAGACACTCATCATAATCCGTACGGGCCACATCCAGCTTCTCGGCTTCGATCTTTTCAGATCCGGCAAAAGACGCCCGCTGGACGGATTTCGAGCGGCAATAATAGAGTGATTTCAAGCCCCGCTCCCATGCCGTCCAGTGCAGCATGTGCAGGTCCCACTTGTCGATATCGCCCGGCAGGAACAGGTTCAGCGACTGCGACTGGCAGATAAACGGGGTCCGGTCGGCCGCCAGTTCGATGATCCAACGCTGGTCGAGCTCGAAGGCGGTCTTGAAGACATCCTTTTCCTGCGCGTCCAGGCAATCGAGATGCTGGACCGAGCCCTCATGCTCGAGGATCGAGGCCCAGATCTCCGGCGAGTTCAGGCCCTTGGCGTTCAGCAGGTCATCAAGCTGGCGGTTCTTCACCGTGAACGAACCCGACAGCGTCTTGTGCGTATAGACGTTGGCCGGGATCGGCTCGATGCCGGCCGAGGTGCCGCCGCAGATGATCGAGATCGAGGCGGTCGGCGCCACGGCCAGCTTGTTCGAGAAGCGGGCCATCATGCCGACATCGCGCGCATCCTCGCAGGGGCCGCGTTCCTTGGCGAGTTTCACCGAGGCCGCATCCGCGCCCTGGCGGATATGCTTGAAGATCTTCATGTTCAGCGACTTCGCCGTGGCGCTCTCCATCGAGACGTTCATCGCCTGCAGGAAGGAGTGGAAGCCCATGACGCCGAGGCCGACCGAACGCTCACGCTTGGCCGAATAGACCGCGCGGGCCATTTCCGGCGGGGCGCGTTCGATGAAGTCTTCCAGCACGTTGTCGAGGAAGCGGAAGATGTCTTCCATGAACATCGGCTCTTTCGACCATTCGAGGAAGGTCTCGGCATTCACCGACGAGAGGCAGCAGACCGCCGTGCGATCGACACCGCGATGATCGACGCCGGTGGGCAGAGTGATCTCGGAGCAGAGGTTCGACTGAGTGACCTTCAGGCCGAGGCGCTTCTGGTGGGCCGGCATCGCATTGTTCACTGTGTCGGTGAACAAGAGGTACGGCTCGCCGGTCTGCATCCGCAGCTCGAGGATCTTCTGCCAGAGCTTGCGGGCATTGACGGTCTTCAGCACGTCGCCGGATTTCGGCGAGATCAGCGGGAAGTCCTCGTCATTGCGCACCGCTTCCATGAAGGCATCGGTGATGTTGATGCCGTGATGGAGGTTGAGGCTCTTGCGGTTGAAGTCGCCGGAGGCTTTGCGGATTTCGAGGAATTCCTCGATTTCCGGGTGGTGGATATCAAGATAGCAGGCCGCCGAGCCGCGGCGCAGCGAGCCTTGGCTGATCGCAAGGGTCAGCGAGTCCATCACGCGGATGAACGGGATGATTCCCGAGGTCTGGCCGTTCTGGCCGACCTTCTCGCCGATCGAGCGGACATTGCCCCAATAGGTGCCGATGCCGCCGCCGTTGGAGGCGAGCCAGACGTTCTCTGTCCAGGTCTCGACGATATCGTCGAGCGAATCGCCGACCTGGTTGAGAAAGCAGGAGATCGGCAGGCCCCGGTCCGCGCCGCCGTTCGACAGCACCGGCGTCGCCGGCATGAACCAGAGCTTCGAGATATAATCATACAGGCGCTGGGCATGGGCGCTGTCATCGGCATAGGCCGACGCCACGCGCGCAAACATGTCCTGATAGGTCTCGCCCGGCAGCAGGTAGCGGTCGTCCAGCGTCTTCTTGCCGAAGTCGGTCAGCAGCGAATCCCGCGACGGATCGGTCTTGATCCCGTGGCCCTGGACCAGCGTGATCTTCGCGTCGGTGCCAGCTTTCGGCTTGCCCTTGCGCGCGGCCTCTTTGGCGACGGATTGTGCGTTGGTTGCCGACATGGCGACCCTCCTGATTCTTCCTGCTTTTACTGGGTTATCGGGGCGTTTAACCAAATGTGGTCTGGCGCCTCTTCCCTGACACAACATATAGTGTCCGAAGGTTAATTTCCGGTCAACGGCCCATTTTACAAATCCGTCAAAGAGGCGTGGAAATCTTCTGAACGAAAGGTTAACGCCGCCGCCGGATCGCCCATGTTGCGGGGGTTTCCAGCCGACTGCGCTGCCCGCTTATGGGCACACGAAAACGTATAGCATGAAACCCGTCTTCGCCGCGGTTACAGTTTTGTTGCCCACCTCGCAGGCGCATCCCCAGGGCAACGGTTCGCCGGAAATCCAGACAGCGCCGGCCTGGTAGCCTGGAACGAATCGCCCCCCGGCCTCGAACGGCCCAAAGAAGGGCGAACGCTTCGCCGCGTCCATGTCCCGGTCCCGGATATGTCGGAGAACGGCCGGACCCGCGAGGTAGGCGGGAATCACGGCCGCAAAGGGTGGAGACAGGCAAACGACCCGGGCTGAAGCTCGTTAGGGCTGCTCGGTTCCCCGCCTGACCCGATTGGCGAGCGACCCGTCCGCCACCTGCCTCCGAGGCGGTATATGCGCGGGCGTTCGGGGAATCGCAAGGGTTGGATGTTTTGGAGGATCGAGTGCCCCACCCTAACCCTCCCCAAGCAAGCTTGGGGAGGGTTAGGGTGGGGCAACTTCAATCCAGCGCCTCCAGCTCGTCCGCCGTAAACGCCCTCGCCCGCGAAAGGAACCGCAGCTCCCGGCCGTTATCGAGCGAGAACATGCCGCCCCGGCCGGGCACGACATCGAGGATCAGCTGGGTGTGTTTCCAGGCGCCGTACTGGCTTTCGGAAATGTAGACCGGCACGCCGTCGATCTCGCCGAGGCAGATGTCCACGTCCCCGATCCGGAACTCGCCCGCCGGATAGCACATCGGGCTCGACCCGTCGCAGCACCCGCCGGACTGGTGGAAGAGGATATCCGGATGGTCCTTGCGGATCTCGGCGATCAGGTCGCGGGCGGCCTCGGTGGCAGTCACCCGCAGCGGGGAGGATTCCGGCATCGCTTGCTCCGTACACGGCTTTGCGGCTGAAGGGAGCGGTTCCGGCGCGCGCTGGGAGGACCGCGCACCGGAACCGCTCACCGGCCTGATCCGGGGATCAGGCGATCAGAAGAAGCCAAGTTTCTTCGGTGAGTAGCTCACCAGCATGTTCTTGGTCTGCTGATAATGGTCCAGCATCTTCGCATGGTTCTCGCGGCCGATGCCGGATTGCTTATACCCGCCGAAGGCGGCATGGGCCGGATAGGCGTGGTAGCAGTTCGTCCACACGCGGCCCGCCTGGATCGCGCGGCCGAAGCGGTAGCAGGTGTTCGCCTCGCGGCTCCACACACCGGCGCCGAGGCCGTACAGCGTGTCATTGGCGATGGCGAGCGCGTCAGCATCGTCCTTGAACGTCGTCACCGACACCACCGGCCCGAAGATCTCTTCCTGGAAAACGCGCATCTTGTTGTGGCCCTTCAGCACCGTCGGCTGGATGTAATAGCCACCCGCAAGATCGCCGCCATGATCGGCCGCCTGGCCGCCGATCAGCACTTCGGCGCCTTCCTGCCGGCCGATGTCGAAATAGGAGAGGATCTTCTCCTTCTGCTCCGAGGAGGCCTGCGCGCCGACCATCGTGGCGGGGTCCAGCGGGTTGCCCAGCTTGATCGCGGCGACCCGCTTCAGGGCGCGCTCCATGAACCGGTCATAGATCGACTCGTGGATCAGCGCGCGCGAGGGACAGGTGCAGACCTCGCCCTGGTTCAGCGCAAACATCACGAAGCCTTCGATGGCCTTGTCGAGATAGTCGTCATCCTCGCGCATCACGTCGGCGAAGAAGATGTTCGGCGACTTGCCGCCGAGTTCGAGCGTCACCGGGATGATGTTCTCGGCGGCGTACTGCATTATCAGGCGGCCGGTGGTCGTCTCGCCGGTGAAGGCGATCTTGGCAATCCGCTTGCTGGAGGCGAGCGGCTTGCCGGCCTCGAGGCCGAAACCGTTGACGATGTTCAGCACGCCCGGCGGCAGGAGGTCGCCGATCAGTTCGGCGAACACCATGATCGAAGCCGGCGTCTGTTCAGCCGGTTTCAGCACGACGCAGTTGCCGGCAGCGAGTGCGGGCGCCAGTTTCCACACCGCCATCAGCAGCGGAAAGTTCCACGGGATGATCTGGCCGACCACGCCGAGCGGCTCATGGAAATGATAGGCCACGGTGTCATTGTCGATCTCGCTGATGCCGCCTTCCTGCGCGCGGATGCAGCCGGCGAAGTAGCGGAAGTGATCGACCGCGAGCGGAAGATCGGCCGCCATGGTTTCGCGGATCGGCTTGCCATTGTCCCAGGTCTCGCAGGTGGCGAGCAGCTCGAGGTTCTCCTCCATGCGGTCGGCGATGAGGTTGAGGAGGCGGGCGCGCTCGGCCACCGAGGTCTTGCCCCAGGCGTCCTTGGCCGCGTGGGCGGCGTCGAGTGCCAGATTGATGTCGGCCGCGTCAGAGCGCGCGACCGCACAGATCGTCATGCCGGTGATCGGTGAGGGGTTGTCGAAATAGCGGCCCGCAACGGGCGCAACGAACTTGCCGCCGATGAAATTGTCGTAACGCTCCTTGAACGGAGATTTCATCGTCGAGGTGTCGAGAACTTGTGTGTCGGCCATCTGGGAGTTCCTCCATGGATCTCTTCGTCATTGCGCGAAGACTGGTCCGGAGGATGATCCCGAATGCCGGCGGCGTCAGCCGGGCCGGCGGTACAGCCTGGCGGATGTGTCTCAGAACTGAGACAGGTTGGCCGGCGAAACGTCAGTCCGTCCCGACGTCCAGGCGGTCCATGCGGCGGTAGAGGGTGGCGCGGCTGATGCCGAGGGCGCGGGCCGCCGCCGCCATGTTGCCTTCGGCGCGCGCGATCGCCCGCTTCAGTTCACGCCGCTCGGCACTGTCGAGCCCGATGCCGCGCTGGTCGGAATCTCCGAAGATGTCGCCGGCCGGGCGCGGTGTGGCGAAGGCCTCCGGGCCGAGACTGTAGACCTGCCGGGCGGCGCGGGTGGCGCCGATCACGAGGTCGTCGCCATCGACCGCGAACAGCACGGCGCCGCGCTGGCCGTCGCCCTTGCCGCGCACGATACGCTGACCGGAAAAGCAGCTCTGGAAATGATCAGCCTCGATCTGGCGCGCGGCGTCGGCCACGGTCTGGGCGATCAGCGCGGCGAAGGGCTGGGTGAGGTCCGACCGGCAGGACGAGACGTCCAGCACCGCAGCGATCTCGCCGAGTTCATCGAACACCGGCGCGCCCATGCAGGTCATCACCGTGTTGCTGTCGTGGAAGTGCTGGTCGCGGTAGACCGTGATGACGCGCTCCTCGGCGATGCAGGTGCCGATGCCGTTGGTGCCCTGTGCGGGCTCCGACCAGTCCGAACCGCGCCAGAGCCCGGCGGCGCGGAACAGGCCTTCGTCGGCCTCCGGCGTACGCTGGTCGAGCACGATGCCGCCGGTATCACAGAGGAAGATGCTGCACCCGGCGAGGCCGAGGCTGGCGTGCAGACGGTCCATGACCGGATTGGAAATCGCCAGCATCCGCCCGAGCGCGTCGCGGCGCTGGCGCAATCCGGCCGCGTCGATGCGCACATCCCGGTGCGGCGCATCCGGCGCCAGGCCATGCGTCGTCAACGACCGGGCCCAGGAGGCGGCGATGGCGGAGCGGGCAGCGGCGCTGCGCGACAGCGCAACTTCGCGCACAACATCAGCGTGGGCACCGGCGGGCGCGGCAGCGGACGGGTGGGCCTTCTTGTCCATGGGGAAAGCCTACCATGGCTGCCGGGCGGGTCAATTGAAGCCGGCAGGCCGGCGGCGGGCTGCGCGTGCGTCCGGACGCAGCGGGGGCTGGCCGGGTGGGGTTGCGTTTCTGGTTCTGGCGCGCCCTCTCCGCAGGCCCCTGCGCAGGCAGGGGCCCAGATTCGGAGGCTGCGTTTTCAGTGCGCTGGGTACCTGCCTGCGCAGGTACCTGCGGAGCGGGAGGATTTGCGGGGTGAGCGAGGTTAGTTCAAACTGGCGTGCGGGTTTTGATACCTACCGGGCCGGGACGTGGGCGGCGATGAGGTGGGGGCCGGGTTCGGTGAAGGCGCGGGCGAGCGCGGCGTCGAAGTCTTCGGCGGTGGCGGCGCTGACGGCAGGGACGCCTTGTGCCTCGGACAGTTTCACCCAGTTGATTTCCGGGCGGCCGAGGCCGAGCAGGTCATCGGCGACGCGGCCCGGATTGCCGGCGCCGGTGCGCGCCAGTTCGATGTTCAGGATACGGTAGGAATGGTTGACGAAGATCACGTTGACCACATCCACCCCTTCCCGCGCCATGCTCCACAGGGCCTGGTTGGTGTACATCGCGGCGCCGTCGCCCGACAGGCAGAGCACCTTGCTGCGGCCCCGGGCGGCAATCGCCGCGCCGAGCGCCAGCGGCAGGCCCTGCCCGATCGCGCCGCCGGTCAGCATCATCCATTCGTGCGGCCGGGCGCGGCCGGTCATCAGGAAGGCCGGCAGACCGTTGGAGACGCCATCATCCGAGACGAACGTGCCCTCCGGCATGTGGCGGGCGATGGAGGCGCCGATGGTGGCCGCGTTCAGCGCGCCGGTGGGCAGGCCCGGCAGGTCGAGCGGCGCCGGATCGGCCGAAGCCCGGGCGCCGAGCGCATCGGCCAGCGCGCCGAGGATCGCGGCGCTGTCGGTTTCAGGACCGCCGATCACGAGCGGCGTGCAGCCCGCCGGAACCAGCACGCTCGGCTTGCCGGGATAGGCGAAGAAGGCGACCGGAACCTGCGTGCCCGCCACCAGCATCAGGTCTGTCCCTTCAAGGTCGGCCATCGCGCCTTCGGCGAAGTACTGCATGCGGTCCGGCGCGAACAGGCCCGCGCCGCGCGCCATGCGCGGGAAGAACGTGTCCGTCAGTACACGGATGCCGGACGCTTTCAGGCGCGCGGCGTGGGCAAGGCCGGCGGGGGTCAGCGCCGTGCCGTTGATCAGGATGACCGGCTTCATGGCGCCGCGCACGGCCTTGGCGGCGGCGGCGATCCTGCCGGCGTCCGGCGCGCGAAGCGATGGGCGCGTGCGGGCCTTGCCGGGCTTGCCGCCTTCGGTCCAGGCGGTGTCGGCCGGCAGCAACAACGAGACCGGACCCGGCACCGGACTGAAGCTCGCCTCCCAGGCTTCGGCGGCGAGGTTGCCAGCCTCGCCTGCCTGGTTGGCCGATTTGATCCAGACCGAGTTCGGGCCGGCGAGGCCGAGGATGTTGGAGGTCAGCGGCGCGTCATAGCGAAGGTGCGGCACGGCATGATCGCCGATCACGTTGATCATCGGCGTCCAGGCACGCTTGGCATTGTGGATGTTGGCCCCGCCGTTCAGGAAGCCGGCGCCGAGATGCAGCAGCGTCATCGCGGGGTTGCCGGTGACGCGGGCATGGCCGTCAGCTGCGCCGGTGGCCACGCCTTCAAACAGGCAGAGCGAGGAATGGATGCGCGGCTCGTGATCGAGCGCGGTGACGAGGTGCATTTCCGAGGTGCCGGGATTGGCGAAACAGGCGGTAACGCCGTGATCAGCCAGGGTGGAAACCAGCGCCTCGGCGCCTGTCATGCTGGTGCGTTCGTCTGCCATTCCCGTCTCCCGATGCGTGTTGCATCCGGTGCTTAGGCGAAATCATCGGCAGGTGCAAAATTGAAACGGGCCGCAGGAACGAACTGAAAGCAAGGGGGTCTTCCTTGAACGTCCTGCGGCCCGCCATAAGCCAAAGGGGAATGGCTGGGCTGCAGACTGAACTGCAGCTTGGGTGTGATATACAAATGCCGGCGCCAGAAATCGACCCCCCCAATGCGCCGCGATGTGCGTTCCACTGCCAGAGCCGCTGCGGATCAATTCAAATCAGGAACTTACCGGGCGCCGGTGCGTCAGAATAAAGCAGTGCGATCTGGTCGGCCCGTATGTCCTGCGTGCGGGACTGGTTGATGTAGCCTTTCTCGGTGATTTCGCCGAGGTCGGCCCGGGGCTGGACCGTTTGCAGGAGGATGCGCGCGATGCGGGAGGCCGCGTTCGGGTTCGTCCGGTTGTGCCCGGCGAGGCTGCAGCGGAGCGCGTCTTCAATTGCAGGATGCCGGACGAGGGCATCGAGCGGCAGCGGGCCGCCGGTCAACCTGTGGCAATAGGCTTCGTTCAGGAAACCCAGCAAGCCGATCTCGTTGCGGTTGAGACCGCACACGATGGCATCGGAGAGGATTCCGCCGCTGGCGGACACGGCCGACATCCGGACCGAACCGGTCGAGACCCAGGTGCCGCTGGCGAGCTTGAATTCTTCCACGGTGCGCCCGTCGAAGGCGAGACCCTTTTCGGGGTCGGCCAGATCGACGAAGCGGACGGCGTCGCCGAGGCGGTAATAGCCTTCCTCGTCGAAGGCTTCGGCGGTTTTCTCCGGGTTGCAGAGATAGCCCGGCGTGACGTTGATGCCCTTGACGCGCAGTTCGAGCTTGGTGCCGGTGGGCACGAGCTTGAACACGTTGCCGGGCAGCGGCAGGCCGATCAGGCCCATCGCGGCGTTCGGCCAATGAACGTTGGAGGCGGTGGGCGAGGTTTCGGTGGCGCCGAAGCCGGCCGAGAGGGAGATGCGCTCGCCGGTGACGCGCACGGCGACGTTCTGGATGCGCTCGTAGATGTCCTGGCCCATCGCGGCGCCGCCATAGGCCATGGAGGTGAGCCGCGAGAAGAATACTTCGGCGAGATCGCCGTCCTGTTCCAGCGCGGTGGCGAGCGCCGCCCAGGCTTGCGGCACGGTGGTGTGCTGCGTGGTCGGGATTTCCTTCAGGTTACGGAGCATTTCCGACAGGCGCTGGGGCGTTGGCGCGCCCTGGTCGATATACAGCGTGCCGCCCCAGTCGAGCATGTTGTGCAGGATGGCATTGGCGCCGTAGGTGTGGCTCCAGGGCAGGAAGTTGACCATCACCTGCGGGCCGCCGGTGATCGCGTCGAGACGGTCTTCGTCCCAGACGGAGCGGATCATCTTGGCGTTGGCGGCGATCATACCGTGGGTGTTGATGACCGCTTTTGGCTCGCCGGTGGAGCCGGAGGTGAGCATGTATTTTGCAACGGTCGCCGGCGTCAGTTCGGCATAGGCGGCATCGACGGCGCCGCCCGCCTGCCCGGCGAAATCCTCGACGCTGACGGCGCGGGGCACGTTGGGCGCGTTGCGGGAATAGATGACCAGCCGGCCCGCGAGTTGCATGCCGTTCAGCGCGCGCTGGTATTCGGCGCCGTCTTCCACATAGATGAATTTCGGCTGCGTCAGCCGGTCGATATAGTTGAGGCGCACGAGATCCTGGCTGAGGAGCGCGTAGGCGGGCGTGACCGGGACGACCGGGCTGCTGGCCCACATGGCGGCATACATCAGCAGAGCGTTGTCGATAGAGTTCTTCGACAGGATCATCAGAGGCGCGCCCTGTCCTGCCCCTTCGCTGAGGAAGGCGGCAGCGAGGCGTCTGACTTCGGCCAGACCCTCCGCATACGTCAACTCGCGCCAGCCGGGCTGCGAGGGATCGGCCGGCCAACGCTCGGCGAGCCAGACCTGATGCGGGCGTTCGGCGGCCCACTTCACCAGCGGGGCGAGCATGTGCGGCGGACCGGGTTTCAGCGGCTGTCCGTTGGCGAGATAGATCGTGCCGTCGGGGCGCCGATCCAGGTTCACCTTCAGCGGCAGGTAAGGCACCTCGCGGAACGGGATGTGGGTGGTGGTCATGTGTTGTCGTTCCCCGCACGCATCAGCGCGTCATAATCGTCACCGCCGTAGAACGCCCGGAGCATCAAGACAATTCCCGCAACATCCTGCACGACATACAGCGCAACTGATTTCTCTCCCGTGGTGAGCATCCGGATACCGTCGCCGAGATCGGGCCGCTCTGGCGCAAGCCTTGGAAATTCCGCCAACCGGCCCGTCGCAGCCCGCATTTCGCTGATACGGCGTTCAGCGCCGGACGGATTGCCCGACATGTGGAGAAGATGAGTTTCGATACGTTCAAGGTCGCGCAGATAGGCCAGACTTTCCCGCACTTCAAAGGGGGTCATTCAGCGGCGTTCCGCGCAACCTGGCGTTCAGTCCGCCATTGCTCGAGAAGACGCGTTCCCTCGTCCATGCTGACGAACGGCCCTTTGAGACGCTCCTGTAGATCTTCGCGGATCGCGGCGATGCGGGCTTCATGCTCCGCTATACGCGCTTCCAGCGCGCGCAGGCCGTCGCGGATGACGTCGCTGTGGGAGGCGTATTTGCCCTCGGCGACCAGGCGCTCGACCATTTCGGCGAGGGCGTCGGGCATCGAGATGGTCATGCGGACGGTCATGTAGGCCTCCTCCGGCGAGTATGACTTGTTCATACTCTGCTTGCCGGAGGGGGTCAAACCGGGCCGGGCTCAGGTGTCGAAACCCTCGTTCTCGATATAGACGACTTCGCCGCAATGCTTGCAGTGGACCGCGTCGCGGTCATGGCGCGTCAGGCCGCAATTCGTGCATTCGACTTCTACCCGCTCATTGGGGGCCACAAGCGCGCGCAGGAGGCGCAGGAAGAGCGTGACGCCGAGCAGCATGATGACGATCGGCAGGACACGGCCGGTCCAGCCGACGAGGGTGACGTCGCCGTAGCCGGTCGTCGTCAGGCTGGTGACGGTGAAATAGAAGGCATCGAGATAGTTGTGGACGTCGGACCCTTCGCGGCGGACCTGCGTGGCATAGACCAGCGCCGACATGATGAAGAGGAAGACGACGAGGTTGACCGCGCGTTCGATCAGTACACGGTGCAGCTGGAGATAGCTGGCCAGCGGGCTGCGTGTGTCGAGGATGCTGACGGCGCGGGCAACGCGCAGGGCCCTGATGACCCGCAGGAAGGCGTAGTTTTGCGAGATCAGCGGCGCAAGCATCGAGAAGACGACGATCGCATCGGCGATGTTCATGAACCGCCTGAAGAAGCGCTTCTTTTTCGGCGCGATGTAGAAACGGGCGGCGAGGTCCAGCGCGACGACCGTGCCGATCGTGTAATCCAGCCAGTGATGCACTCCCTGACGCGGCAGGAAGGGTGAGACCAGGAAATAGCTGATCGTCAGCACGTCGAAGACCAGTACCGCCCAGCGGAACGCGACCGGCCAGAGACCGACACCTTCGTAGAGCCAGATCAGCGTTCGGTGGAGGCCGGATGAATGCTTCACGCGGTTCGTTTCCGTCAACCCATCTGCTCCAGTGTTTCGTTGAAGCGGATGGGGTGGCCGCCGCCCTTCTTCACGATCTCGCCTTCGCGCATGACGAAGCCGCCGCGCACGATGGTGGCGACCGGCCAGCCGGTGGCTTCGAAGCCGTCGAAGGGGGTCCATCCGCACTTGGATTTTGACCAGCCGGCGGTGATCGTCTGCTTGTGGGCGAGGTCCACGATGGTGAAGTCGGCATGATAGCCTTCGGCGATGCGGCCCTTGTCGGCGAGGCCGAAGACGCGCTGCGGGCCGGCGCTGGTGAGCTCGACAAACCTCTGCAGGCTGAGCTTTCCGTCATGCACATGGGTGAGCATGATTGGCACCATCGTCTGCACGCCGGGCATGCCGGAGGGCGAAGCGGGATACGGCCGGGCCTTCTCTTCGATCGTATGGGGCGCATGGTCCGAGCCCATCACGTCGATGATGCCGGCGTTGATCGCGCGCCAGAGGGCTTCGCGGTGGCGGGCCTCGCGGATCGGCGGGTTCATCTGGGCATAGCCCTTGAGGCGTTCGTAACACTCCGGCGCGGCGAGCGTCAGATGTTGCGGCAGGCATTCAACCGAGGCGACGTCTTTCGCGTCGCGCAGGATGTCGAGTTCCTCGGCGGTGGAGATGTGCAGCACGTGGATGCGCTTGCCGGCGGCGCGGGCGATGCGCAGCAGGCGTTTGGTGGACATCACGGCGCTTTCCACGTCGCGCACTTCGGGGTGGCTGGTCCAGTCACCGGTGCGGGCGAGCGGGCGGCGTTCGGCGAGGCGGTATTCGTCCTCCGAGTGGAAGGCGGCGCGGCGCTTGATCGCCTTGATGACGGCGGCGACGCCTTCATCGTCCTGCACCAGCAGGTCGCCGGTCGAGGCGCCCATGAAGACCTTGACGCCGCAGCAGCCGACCATCCGCTCCATCTCCGGCAGCAGATCGGTGTTGGTATGGGTCGCGCCGGCATAGAAGGCGTGGTCGATGTCCATGCGGCCGCGGGCGCGGTTGAGCTTGTCCTGAAGCAGATCCGGCGTAACCGTCGAGGGGTTGGTGTTCGGCATCTCGAACACGGCGACGACGCCGCCGAGCGCGGCAGAGCGCGCTTCGGTTTCAAGGTCGGCCTTGTGCTCGAGGCCCGGCTCACGGAAGTGGACCTGAGTGTCGATGACGCCCGGCAGGATGTGCAGGCCGGTGGCGCCGTAGATTTCGCCGGCGGCGGCGTGGGCGAGATCGCCGATGAAGGCGATGCGCTCGCCGATGATGCCGATGTCGGTGCGGGTCTGGCCGCCGGGTGTGACGACCGTGCCGCCGCGCAGGATGAGGTCATAAACTTGGGTCATGGTGCCTTTATGCGCCCACCGCGCGCCGGTGTCATCCGGGCGGAGCGGCGCAGGGCGGGTTTGCGCTTGACCCGGCCCTGTGCGCTGCACAAAAGAAGCCCGCAACCGTTCCCGAGGATCCCCGAATGCCGAAACCGATCGTCCGCCCGTCCGCCCATCCGCTGCTGCGCCCGGCCCTGATCGGGGTCTGCGGTCTCGCGGCTCTGACCGTCTCGTCCTACGTGTCGCTGCCGATGTATCCGGTGCCGGTGACGCTGCAGACGCTGGTGGTGGTGTTGCTGGGAGCTGTCCTGGGGCCGCGCGCGGGTGCGGCGACCGTGCTCGCCTGGCTGGGCCTCGCGCTGGCCGGCGCGCCGGTGCTGGCGGGCGGCACGACGGGCCTGATCGCCTTTGCCGGGCCGACGGCGGGATATTTGTTTGCCTTCCCGGTTGCCGCCTTCCTCGCGGGCCTGCTGCCGAAGGGACAGGCGCCGGCGCTGCATGCCGTGCGCTTTACCGGTTTCCTCGGCCTGCATGCGCTGATCCTGGCGATGGGCGGCGGTTGGCTGGCGATGCTGACGACACCTGAGATCGCGCTGGCGTCGGGCGTGGCGCCGTTCGTTGCCGGTTCGCTGCTGAAGAGCGCGCTGGCGACGATGGTGATTGTGGCGATGCCGGACGGAAAGGCCTGATGACGTCAGCGCGCTGAAGGCCTAGAACCGCCGGATGCTCCGCCTTCCGAACCGCGCCATTCTCCGCCTCACCGGACCCGATACGCTCGCCTTGCTGGAGCGGACGGTGACGCACACGGTGGCGGACTGGCGCGAAGGCGAGGCGCGCTACGGCGCGCTGCTGACGCCGCAGGGCAAAGTGATTGCGGACTATATCGCGCATCGCACAGCCGACGGCGTGCTGATCGACGTGCATGAAGACGCGGCCGAGGATTTGCTGAAGCGGCTGACGATGTTCCGGCTGCGCGCGGATGTGGAGATCGTCCGCGATGAGGAACTTGCCTCTGTCTCGGACGAAACGGGCGAGGATGATCCGCGCAGTGCGCGCCTGTTCTGGCGCGGGGTTGTCCCCATTGCCGAGGTGACGAGAGAGGTTGATCCGGCGATCTGGCAGGCGAAACGGCTTGCCGCCGGGGTGTCTGAATGGGGCGAGGACTACCGCGCCGGAGAGGTGTTTCCGACCGACATCAACATGGACCGGATGGACGGCATTGACTACAAGAAAGGCTGCTTTGTAGGCCAGGAAGTGGCGAGCCGGATGAAGCGGCGCGGCAAGATCCGCAAGCGGACGATCCGGATACTCGGCAGCACACTGATCAAGGGCGCGCTGGTGATCGGCGGCGCGGAGGTGGGCACGATCACGAGCGCCGATGCGCAGGGCACGCGCGGGCTCGCCCTCGTCCGCCTCGACCGGCTGCGCCGCGCCATCGGCCTGTCGCTGCCCTTCACCAGCTCCGGCGGGCCGGTCAGTTTCGAGTTCGAGCCGTGGACGGAAGATGAAATGGCCGCGCTGGCCGAAGAGGGTGCAGATGAGTGAAACGCCGTACTGCGGCTGGGCGCCGGTCAGTGACAAGCTCTACCGCGACTATCACGACACCGAATGGGGTGTGCCGGAACGCGACCCGCGCGCGTTGTGGGAGAAGCTGCAACTCGACGGCATGCAGGCCGGGCTGAGCTGGATCACCATCCTGCGCAAACGCGGGTCGATCCGCGAGGAATTCGACCTGTTCGATCCCGAACGCCTCGCCCGCTGGACGCCGGCGCGCGTGGCCACGGCGATGGAAAATCCCGGCATCATCCGCAGCTCCAAGAAGATCGAAGCCGTGATCGGCAATGCCCGGGCCTATCTGGACATGATGGCGCGCGGCGAGGACTTCGCGGATTATTGCTGGGAATGGGTCGGCGGCGAGCCCGTGGCCGGTAACTGGAAGAACTTCCGCGAAGCGCCGACCTTCACAGACTGGTCCGAGGCCATGTCCAAGGACCTGAAGAAGCGCGGGTTCAAGTTTGTCGGGCCAACAATTGTCTATGCGTGGGCCCAAGCAGTTGGCATGGTCAATGACCATGAGGTAAGCTGCCCCCGGCACAGGGAGGTGAGGAAGATCAAATGAAGAAGATTGTGATGATCGCAGGCATGGCAGGGCTGGCGGCGGTGGGTGGCTGCCGGTCGACGGAGCCGTCCCAGGCCTACGCGAACCCGGTGCAAGGCTGCGCCGAGAAGCCGACCGAGGCCGAGCGTGACGCCTGTATGCAGAATATCGTGGCGGACGTGCGCCTGTCGGTGAAACGTGAAGCCGAGCGCAAGCCGCCAAGATGAAACGCCGGCTGACCCTTGCCGCCAGCCTTTGCGCGGCGCTGTGGGTGACCGGGTGCCAGACCTGGCAGGACCGGGCTGACGCCGAGGCATTCGCCGCCTGCGCGAAAATTGCCGACGCCGAAGCCCGCAAGGCGTGCCAGTCCGACGTCATGGTGAACTATTCCGAAGCCGAGCGGCAGGAAAAGCAGCGGCTGATCGAGGCCGGCAAGGCCGCTGATGAGCGGGAATTGTTGCATGAAGTGTATGGTTCCCCCAAGGATGAAAACTGAATCCGGCCTTGCGGATGTTGGCCCGGCGCGGAACGCAGGCTAGAGGGTAGTCATAGACCTGACACCCAGACCTGCGCAGGCCGCCCCGCGCGCCGCGTAAACGGAGAACTTCCTTTGACCAATCCTGTGATCTCGGCCACCGGCCTCTGGACCCCGCCCAATTCCATCTCGAATGCCGAGCTGGTGGAAAGTTACAATGCCTGGGCCGACACCTGGAACCGCGAGAACGAGGCGGAAATCAAATCCGGCCTGACGGAACCCAAGACCCATTCTTCGGTCGAGTTCATCGAGAAAGCCTCCGGCATCAAGTCGCGCTTCGTCGTGGACAAGGACGGCATCGTCGACCCGTACGTGATGGCGCCGCGCATTCCGGAACGGCCGAACGAGCAGATTTCCGTCCTCGCCGAAATGGCGGTGCTCGCCGCGCGCGATGCCCTGCGGGCGGCCGGCCGCGCGCCGCAGGATATCGGCGCCGTGATCTGCGCGGCGTCCAACATGCAGCGCGCCTATCCGGCGATGGCCATCGAAGTGCAGCAGGCCCTCGGCATCGAAGGCTTTGCGTTCGACATGAACGTCGCCTGCTCGTCGGCCACGTTCGGCATCCAGACCGCCGCCGATTTCATCCGCGCCGGGCACGCAAGATCCGTTCTGATGGTGAACCCGGAAATCTGCTCGGGCCACCTGAACTTCACCGACCGCGACAGCCATTTCATTTTCGGCGATGTGGCCACCGCCGTGCTGATCGAAGCGGAAGACATGGCGCCGGCCGCGCACTGGAAAATCCTGGGCACCAAACTCAAAACCCAATTCTCGAACAATATCCGCAACAATTTCGGCTTCCTGAACCGGGCCGCGCCCGAGGGCGCCGGAGCGCCGGACAAGCTGTTCATGCAGGAAGGCCGCAAGGTGTTCCGCGAAGTCGTGCCGATGGTGGCCGAAATGATCGGCGCGCACATGCACGAGCTGGGCCTGACGGCGCCCGACCTGCGCCGGATCTGGTTGCACCAGGCCAATGCGAACATGAACCGCCTGATTGCCTCCAAGGTGCTCGGCCGCGAAGCGACCGATGACGAGAGCCCGACCGTGCTCGACACTTATGCCAACACGTCCTCGGCTGGCTCGATCATCGCCTTCCACAAGAACTCGTCCGACTTCAAGCCCGGCGAACGCGGTCTGATCTGCTCGTTCGGCGCCGGTTATTCGGCGGGCACGGTTTTCGTGGAGCGCACCGAGTGAGACAGCGGGCGGCTACGGGATGGGCGGCGCTCTGCCTCGCCGGCCTCGCCGCCGCCTGCAGCGGTTCGAAAGACAAGCCGGCCGATCCGCCACCCCGACCGGCCGACGCCGTACCGGCCCTGCCCATCGTTCTCGACCAGTTCGGTTACCGGCCGGACGACCCGAAGATCATCCGCATACGTCAGCCCACCAAGGGATATGATACGGCCTGGTCGCAGTTGCCGCGCCTGACCTATTATGTCCGACGCGCCGACACCGACGCGCCGGTCAAGTCGTTCGCCCTCGATGCGAAGGAGGATGTGCCGGTCGACGAGCTGTCCGGCGACCAGATCTGGCAGCTGGATGTGTCGCGGATAACCGAGCCCGGCGAGTATGTGATCACCTCCGGCGACGGCGCGCAGGTGTCCGGCGCCTTCTCGGTTTCCAAAGATGTCTACAAGCCCATCCTGCGCGAAGCCTTTCGCACCTTCTATTACCAGCGTGCCGGATATGCGAAGTCTGCGCCGCAGGCCGGCGCCGGCTGGACCGATACGGCAAGCCATCTCGGGCCCGGACAGGACAGCGAAGCGCGGCTCTATTCGGCGCCCGGTGATGCCAGGACCGCGCGTGACCTGCGCGGAGGCTGGTTTGACGCCGGGGATTATAATCAGTACACGAACTGGACAGCCGACCAGTGCCGGACACTGCTGATCTCCTACCGGGAAAATCCCGGTGCCTGGGGCGACGATTTCGGCATCCCTGAAAGCGGCAATTCGGTTCCCGACATCCTCGACGAAGTCAGCTGGGGGCTCGACTGGCTGCTGCGCATGCAGAACCCTGACGGCTCGGTGCTCTCCATCCTCGGGCGCGATGCGGCGAGCCCGCCTTCCGCCGCCAAGGGCCCCAGTCGTTACGGCCCGGCCAGCACGTCGGCCACCCTGTCTGCCGCCGGCACCTTTGCCTTAGCGGCAATCGTGTTCCAGGACAGTGCCGCGCCCGGCCATGCCGACTATGCGGCGCGCCTGAAGGCCGCCGCCCTCGCGGCCTGGGCCTGGGCCGATGCCCATCCGGACGTGACCTTCCAGAACAATGACGCGGCCTCCCGGTCCGAGGGGCTCGGCGCTGGCCAGCAGGAGGCCGATTCCGAGTATCTCAACGGCAAACGCTTTGCAGCGGCGGCCTATCTGACGGCGCTGACCAGCAGCGCGGAATTCCTGCCGACAATGGACGCCGCCCTGGCCGCCACGTCGCTGATGCAGAACGGCCAGGTCGATGCTTACCGCTATGAAGCCCAGGACGCAGCCCTGTTCCTGGCGCGCCAGCCCGCATCGCCGCCGGAGCTGCAAGCCTATCTGGCGAAGGCGTTCCAGGGTCGCCTGACGCCGCAACCGGTTGAGGGCTACAGCGTTCCGGTCGATGCACTGCATTGGGGCAGCAACAGCGTGATGGCGCGGACCGGCGTGATCCACCTGGACGCGGCGCGTCTGTCGGGTGATGCGGCCATCGCTGCCGGCTACACCGCCCGCGCGCTGGACTATCTGCACTATCTTCACGGCGCGAACCCGATGGGGAAGGTCTACCTCACGAACATGGGCGCCTTCGGCGCGGAATCGTCCGTCGGCGAATTTTACCACAGCTGGAAGACCGAGACGCCGATCCCGGGATTCCTCGTCGGCGGGCCGAACCCGACCTATGACTGGGATGCCTGCTGCCCCGACAAATGCGGCGGTGGCCCGTCGAATGCGGCGTGCGGGACGGCGCGGCTGTCACCGCCCTACGGGCAGCCGCCGCTCAAGTCGTATCTCGATTTTGACGATGGCTGGCCGCTGAATTCCTGGCAGATTTCCGAGAACTCGAACGCCTATCAGGCGGCCTATCTGCGCCTGCTGGCGAATTTTGTGGATTAGGGCCGCGCTGGCCTGAGGCCTATTCCTCGAAGTCTTCCGTGAAGAGGTCCCCCCAAAGCGCCCGGCGGCTGGCGCGTACCGCCTCGACGACCACGACCAGCGTGCCGCAGCCGAGCATCATCATGGCGAAGGACTGGCCGGACAGGAACTGGACAAGGGCATCAATCATGGGCTTCGGGGCTCTCTTGTTTTCTGTGGTCCCTTATGCGCGAAACGCCTTAATGCGGCATTGGGAAACGGTGCTCCGGATGGGTCGAGAGTGTAAGCGGATCGCCGGCATTTGTTTACCCGTGCTACCAATCACTTAAGGATGACCGGATGGAGGCCTGCCGTGAAGCGAACTGTTAAGCCGCCCCGCGTCTGGCAGCGGATGCTGTCCGGCCGCCGGCTCGATCTGGCGCACCCTTCGCCGATGGATATCGAGATCGAGGACATCGCGCACGGCCTCGCCCGGGTCGCCCGCTGGAACGGCCAGACGCGCGGGGACCACGCCTTTTCCGTCGCCGAGCACTCGGTTCTGGTGGAACGGTTCGTGCGCAAGCTGGATCCCGGCCTCGGCCCGGCGGAATGGATGACCGCGCTGCTGCACGACAGCCCCGAATACGTGATCGGCGACATGATCTCGCCCTTCAAGGCCATCCTCGGCGAGAGCTACAAGGGTGTCGAAGCGCGCCTTCAGGAAGCGGTGCATATCCGCTTCGGCCTGAAGACCATCACCCCGGCGGGGCTGAAGAAGATGGTCAAGCGCGCCGACAATATCTGCGCCTGGTATGAAGCCGTGCAGCTTGCCGGTTTTTCAGCCGCCGAGGCGGATGGCTTCTTCAGCGCCCCGCCTGAGGGCTGGCGGGTGAAACTCGTCCCCCTGCCGCCGACCGAGGCGCAGGCTGCCTTTCTGGCGCGGTTCGGTGAAATCCAGTCCGCCATGGCCCGGCAGGAGGCTGCCCGATGAATTCTCCCCGTCTGTTGATCGGCCTTTCGGCGGTGATGGTGGCGCTGAAGGAGGGCGAGCCGCTCGTGCTGGTCAGCCGGCGTCCGAGCGGCGAGGACTCCCTGCCCTTCGGCCCTTTCGATCCGGTCAACCATCGCACCTTCGACCTGTCGCTGCGCGGCTGGGTGCGCGAACAGACCGGTTTCGAGATCGGCTATGTCGAGCAACTCTACACCTTCGGAGACAAGGACCGGGACGTGCCGGAAGCGACGCTGACCGACACGCCGACCGGTGCACGGGTGATTTCGATCGGCTACCTCGCCCTGACGCCGGAAGCGCGCCCGGCCGGCGCCTCCTTCGATGCACGCTGGCAGGACTGGTACCATTATTTTCCGTGGGAAGATCATCGCACACGGCGCCCGCCCATTCTCGACGCGGAAATCGCGCCGCGTCTCAAGACCTGGGCGGCCGGCAATGAACGGCGCCTCGAACGGGCGCGCCTCGCCTTCGGGCTGGACGGTGCGCGTTGGATCGAGGAACGGGTGCTGGAGCGCTACGAATTGCTCTACGAAGCCGGTCTCGTGGCCGAATGCACGCGCGACGCCGAGTTGCCGGACACCGGCGTGCGGCTGGGGGCGAGCATGGCCTCCGACCACCGGCGCATCCTTGCGACCGGCCTGACGCGCCTGCGCGGCAAGATAAAGTACCGCCCGGTCGTGTTCGAACTGATGCCGGACCGGTTCACGCTTTCGGCCCTGCAGCGCTCGGCCGAAGGCATTCTCGGCCTGCAGCTGCACACCCAGAATTTCCGACGCGCGCTGGAGAAAGCCCAGCTGGTGGCGGGCACCGGACAGATGGAAACCGGCACCGGCGGGCGGCCGGCGGAACTGTTCAGCTTCCGCCGGGATCACGCGAGCAGCATCTCGGCGCCGGGCCTGACGGCGCCGCGGCGGTCGCCGGACTGAAACACCGCGCCAACCGTTCAGGTCAGCGCGGTGCGGATCAGGAAATTGAAAAAGCCGGGGCCTACTCCGCCGGGGCCGGCGTCCCGATGCCCTGCGGCTGGCCCACGACGATGAAGGAATAGCGTGCGGGGTCGAGGTATTCCCTGGCGACACGGTTCACGTCGTCGAAGGTCACCGCTTCCACCAGCGCGTTGCGGCGGTCGAAATAATCGACGCCGAGATCATCCTGGCGGACGCTCATCATCTGGCCGGCGATCTTTGCGTTGGAGTCGAATCCCAGCGGGTAGGACCCGGTGAGATAGGCTTTCGCGTCAGAGAGTTCCTGCTCGGTGACACCGCCCTCGATCAGCAGGCTCATCTCGGCCTTCACGCCGGCGATGAACTCGCCTGCACTTTCATTCTTGGTCTGACCGCTGCCCGACCAGGTCAGGAAGGACGGGTTCGGATCAAGGCTTGTCGAGACACCGTAGGTGAGACCCTTCTCGACGCGGAGGGTTTTCATCAATCGGCTTTCGAAGCCGCCGCCGCCGAACGTGTAGTTCAGCACATAGGCCGGGAAGAAATCCGGGTCGGCCCGGTCGATGCCGGGGCCCATGAATTTCACCAGGCTTTGCGGCTGGGGCAGATCGACGACGATCTGGCTGACCGGCGCCGCGGCGAGATCAATGGGCGTGACGTCCGGCACGGTGCTCGTTTCCGGCAGGTTGGCCGCCACCTTGTCGATCAGCGGCGCCAGCTCCTCCGGCGTGACCGCCCCGACCGCCGTGACGATCAGGCGGTCGCGGGTCATCAGCGCGCGCATCTGCTGGCGGGCAATATCCGGCGTCAGGGCGGCGAGGCTTGCCGCCGTGGTTTCCCGCGCGAACGGATGATCCGGATACAGAGCTTGCGAGGCGGCGCGCCAGGCGAGATAGTTGGGATTGGTTTCGCGCGTCTGGAGGCCGACTTCCTGTTCGCGAAGGAAGCGTTCGAACGGGCCTTCATCAAAGCGCGGCGCGGCGAAGGCGGCGGCGACCAGCGCCATGGAATCGGCGGCATTGGCCGTCAGCGTGGAAACCGAACAGCTCGTCCACTCCGATTCGGCCGAGCAGCCGAAACTCATGTTGAGGTCTTCCATGGCGGTCTGGAAGGCGAGCGAATCCAGATCGCCCGCGCCTTCATTCATGCTGTAGGTGACGACCTGGGCGAGCCCTTCGTATCCCGCCGGATCGGACGCGCTGCCACCTTTCCAGGCCATCTGCACCGCCAGGATCGGGATCGACGGCTCGGACACGAGCCAGACTGAAACGCCGCCGGGCGTGACGAACTGCTGGATCCGGGCAAACTCGCCCTCGTGGATGGTGACGGCCATCTCCGGCGCGGCCGGAACAAGGGCTTCGAGCTCGCTGAGCGCGGGCTTGTGGACCGTATTGTGGATCCATCCGTGAACGGTGGAACACCCGGCCAGCGCCGAAAGGGCAACCGCCCCGAGAAGAAGTTTGGCCGTGCGCATCAGAGGTCTCCTTCTGCGGGCAGGAGATGGGCTTCGATATAGTGCTTGTCCGGCGCGAAGACGGCCCGCACGGCGGCGAGCGCCTCGTCCGGTGTCACGCTGCGCACCTGGTCCGGATAAGTCAGGATATCATCGACCGCCCCGCCGATGGCCAGCCAGCCGCCAAACAGGTTGGCCATGCCGGCCTGGCTGTCGCGGGCATAGATGGCGTCGGCGGCGAGCTTGTTGCGGGCACGCACGACCTCGGCTTCGGTGAAGCCTTCGGCGAGCACTTTCCCGACTTCGGACATCATCGCGGCCTCAAGCGCGTCCAGCGCCACGCCGGGCGCCGGGCTGGCGCTGAGCACGGCCGGTCCCTGGTCATGCAGCGTTGTCCAGGCATAGGCATTGGCGGAGATGGCGACCTGCTGCTGCTCGACCAGCGCCTGGTAGAGCCGGCTGGTCATGCCGCCGCCGAGGATCTCGAGGCCGACATCCAGCGCGAGCGCGTCTTTCGGCATCCGGCTTTGCGAATAGCCGACATAATAGCGGCTCCAGACGGGCTGGCGCACCTTCGGATCGGTATGGGTAATCAGCTGCGTTTCGGCCAGCGGAGCGACGGGCTGCCATTTGCGTTCCGACTTTGCGGTGCCGGTCGGCGCGATCACGCCGTAATGGGTTTCGGCAAGCGCGCGCACGTCTTCCGGCGTCACATCCCCGGCGACCACGAGGATCGCATTCTCCGGGCTGTAATACTGGGTGTAGAATTCCAGGCCGTCCTGCGGCGTCAGCGCGGCGACTTCGTCCATCTTGCCGATCACGGTGATTTCGTAGGGATGCCCCTTCCAGAAGGTGCCGAGCACCTTTTCCTGGAGAATCACGTTCGGATTGTTGTCGATCCGCTGGCGGCGTTCTTCCTTGACGACGTCGCGCTCCGAGATGAACGGGCCCTTCGGATCGTTGTCGATCAGAAGGTTCACCATCCGCTCGGCTTCGAGTTCCATCATCTTGCCGAGCTGGGGCTTCGCCACGCGCTCGTAATAGGCGGTATAGTCCCAGCTGGTGAAGGCGTTGAGCTGACCGCCCGAACGCTGGACGATCGAGGTGAACTCTTCCGGGCCGATATTCTTGGTCTGCTTGAACATCACATGCTCGAACAGGTGCGCGATGCCCGACTTGCCGGGCGCCTCGTCCACCGCGCCGACTTTGTACCAGACCATGTGGGTGACGACCGGCGCGCGGTGATCCGGGATCACCACGACGTCCATGCCGTTGCTCAGCGTGAAGGTGGAGGGCGCCCAGACGGCTTCCTCCGCGAAGGCATGGGAAGCAAACAGGGCGAAGAGCCCTGCGGCGAGAGTCCGTTTCATGGGCGTCCTCCGTGGGGGGCTGGATTCGGGTCTGGCGGGGCTCAGGTGCCCGGAAGCCGGATGCGCGGGCCGGTGCTGGTGCGTTCGATCGTGACAGCCTGGTCGCCGGTCGCATTGTCGGTCGCGGCAGCGGCGGCGTCTTCCGGCTTGTCCTTGCGCCAGAACATCACGCGATCAGTGATGCTGGACGATTTGCGGATCGTCCGGGACTCTTCGTAATCGACCTGTGCGCGCACGGCGGGGTTGGCGGCATTGGCGCCGGCCGCAGCGACAAGCGCCTTCTCGGAGGCGCTGGCATTCTGGCCCATGGTCGTGCCGAACGCCGTGGTGACGTTGGTGCTGGCCGCTTCCACTTCAGCCGGGGTGGTCGATCCGGCACCGGGCGGACGCAGGCTGTACTCCGGCGGCACGCTGAGCGGCGCCTTGGTGACAACGCGGAACTCGTTGGGGGTTGAGTTATTGTTGCCCCCGTTCGAGGAGCAGGCTGCCGTTGCGGCAAGCGCGGCGCCGGCGGCGAGAATGAGAAGTGATTTCTTCATGGGCTGGGGCGGGTCCGTTTCTGGAGGGCAGAAGGCCTGTATTACAAGCTGTTAGCCTGTTTTGGCCGCGAAAGTAAGAACTGGTCAACAAACAGAAGCACCGCGCCGACACTGATCGCGGCGTCCGCCACGTTGAAGATCCACGGGAAGAAGAGCCCGTTGGCATCGATGAAATCGACCACGGCCCCGAAGCGCACCCGGTCGATCAGGTTGCCGAACGCCCCGCCGATCACCAGCGCGAGCGCCAGTTTCAGCCAGCGCCCCTCGGCCCGGATCAGCCAGACGAGGAAGCCGAGCGCGATGGACAGCATCACCCCCGCCAGGATCCAGCGTCCGATTCCCTCCGACTGGAACAGGCCGTAACTCATGCCCCGGTTCCACGTCATCGTGAGATCCAGCGGACCGGGCAGCGGGATCGTCCCGCAATATTCCATGGCATGGAGGCAGTTGACGGCGTTCAGGCGCGGCTCGTCGAGCACCCGCCATTTCGACAGCTGGTCCGCCAGTACCACGAGGGGTACCAGGAAGAAGGGCCAGGCCGTTTGTGTCGCCAGTTTCATCGGGGTGAGATTGCAGACCGAGGCGGGGGGATCAAGCGTTTGTGTGCACTTCTCCCCTCTCCCTTGGGAGAGTGGCGGGGGCGAGGGGGCGCTACGCCGGCAATGTCACCTGAGCTTGAACGGTTGTACCCCCTCATCCCCAACCCTTCTCCCAGGGGAGAAGGGGGCTGTGCAGCGCTACCCGGCCGCCCCATCCCAGGCCTTCACCGCCAGCGCGTCGCGCGGCGTGATGTCCGGGAAGCCGGGCATGGCGGTTGCGGGATCGAAGTATTTCCAGCTGCGGCGGCATTTGATGCCGGGCGCCAGCCGGGGCACGACCCAGATGCCGGGCGTGTCGTCGAGGGCGAAGGCACCGGCAGGGCCAGACGCGGCCTGGACCAGTACGGCGCCGGAGGTGATGAACAGGTCGGCAGCGTCCTCGCCCGCAAAGGCGTCGATCAGGGCCTTGTCGCTGATGATCACGTCCGGGGCAGCCTCCAGCGAAGCGCCGATGCGCTTCTCGCGGCGTTCGACTTCGAGGGCGCCGGTGACGACGCGGCGGACACGGAAGATCTTTTCCCAGCGGGCGGCGAGCGCGGCGTCGCGCCAACCGGCAGGAGTTTCCGGGAAGAGCAGCAGGTGGACCGAAGGGGCTGAGCCTTTCAGGTGGCTTTCGCCGAAGGCCTCGTCCGTGGTGAACGGCATCACCGGCGCGAGCCAGCAGAGCAGCCGCTCCATCACGGCGGCCATCACCGTGCGCACGGCGCGGCGGCGATTGCCGTGTACGGAGGTTTCCTCGTCCCACGCTTTCGAGGTCGCGAAGGACGGGTCGCAGTAGAGCGCGTCCTTGCGGATGTCGAAATAGACGGCCGAGAGTTCGACGTTCACGAAATTGACGATGGCGGTCATCACGCGTTTGAAGTCGAACACCTGGAAGGCGGCGCGGACTTCACTGTCGAGTTCAGCGAGGCGGTGGAGGATGAAGCGTTCGAGGCCGGGCATCGACTCAACTCCGCTCTCCCCCGCGAAGGCGGGGGCCTCGGGCCGCACTGGATCCCCGCCTTCGCGGGGATGAGCGGAGAGGAGGGATTCTTCCGGTGTAAAACCATCCAGCGCGCCGAGCAGGTAGCGCAGCGTGTTGCGCAGTTTGCGGTAGGTTTCGATGGTGCCCTTGATGATCTCGTCAGAGATGCGGGTGTCGTCCCAGTAGTCGGCCGACGCCGTCCAGAGGCGGAGGATTTCGATGCCGTGCTGTTTCTGGAATTCGTCGGGCTCGATCGTGTTGCCGATGGATTTCGACATTTTCTTGCCTTCGGCATCGACGACCATGCCGTGGGTGACGACCTGCTTGTAAGGCGCCATGCCGCGCGTGGCGCAGGACTCCAGAAGCGAGGACTGGAACCAGCCGCGGTGCTGGTCGCTGCCTTCCATGTAGACGTCCGCCTGCCCCGTGGCATTGTCGATGATGCCGCGTTTGCGCAGGGCGAAGGCGTGGGTTGTGCCGGAATCGAACCAGACGTCGAGCACGTCGGTGACTTTTTCCCAGCCTTCGGCTGAGACGCCCGTGCCCTCGAAGAAAGATTCGAGCGGCGTGGCAAACCATCCGTCCACGCCGGTTTTCTCGATGGCGGCCTTGATGTTGGCGTTAAGCTTGTCGGCCTGATCCTTCGGCAGCGCGGCGGTGTGCGGCTCGCCCTTCGTGTTGACGAACAGTGTGATCGGCACGCCCCAGTTGCGCTGACGCGAGATCAGCCAGTCGGGCCGGCTCTCGACCATCGCGGAGAGACGGTTGCGGCCAGTGGGCGGGAAGAACTCGGTGTCCGAGATGGCCTTCATCGCCAGTTCGCGTAGCGTCTTGCCTGCATGCACCGGCTTGTCCATCGCGATGAACCATTGCGGCGTGGCGCGGCGGATGACCGGGGCTTTCGAGCGCCAGGAGTGGGCATCGCGGATCGTGGTGATGCCGCGCCCCAGCAGGTTGCCGCTCTCGGCGAGGAGGCGGATGACTTCGTTGTTCGCCTTGCCCGCCTCACCGCGCTTCTTGCCGGAGGTGACGATGATGTCGAGGCCCTTCAGGGGCTCAGGCACATCGTCCGTGTAGCGACCATCGGCGTCGACGATCTGGCGGATTTCCTGCGCCGTGTGGTCCGTCGCGAGCCAGACGTTGAAGTCATCCTCACCGTGCGCGGGCGCGGTGTGGACGAAGCCGGTGCCGGCATCGGCGGTGACGTGATCACCGGCGAGCATCGGGATGGCGTGCTGGAAGAAGTCTCCGACATGGTAGAGCGGGTGCTCGAGCGTCCAACCGTGAGGGTCAACAGTTCCAAGCGGCTTGAAGCGCTTCACTTTCGCTGACGACATCACGTCTGAAGCGAGATTTTCGGCAAGCACCAGTCGATCGCCTACAGCTGCATAAGGTGCAAAACCCAATTCAGCTTCGGTCGCAACTTCTTCGACTTCGTAAGCGACGTAAGTGATGTTCGGATTGAAACTTACTGCTTGGTTCGCTGGAATTGTCCAAGGCGTGGTCGTCCAGATAACAACTTTCGCATTCACCAACTCGGAGATTTCCAAGAAGTCGCCACGGCTTCTGATAGGCTTTGCATTGAAGTCGATTCCAAACTTCACCCACACCACCGGCACCTTGCGGTCGTGGTATTCTACTTCCGCTTCGGCGAGCGCCGTGCGTTCGACGGGGCTCCACATGATCGGTTTGGCGCCGCGCACGAGGCCGCCCTTCATCGCCATGTCGAGGAATTCCGAGACGATCACCGCCTCGCTCTCGAAGGCCATGGTGAGGTAGGGATCGTCCCATTCGCCCTCGATGCCGAGGCTGCGGAATTCCTTGCCCTGCACCTTCACCCAATGCTCGGCATAGGCGCGGCACGCGGCGCGGAATTCGTCAGCCGGCACGGAGTCCTTCGGACGGTTCTTGGAGCGGAACTCCTCCTCCACCTTCCATTCGATGGGCAGGCCGTGGCAATCCCAGCCCGGCAGGTAGGAAGCGTCAAAGCCCTGCATCTGGTGCGAGCGGACGATGATGTCCTTGATGATCTTGTTGAGCGCCGTACCGAGGTGGATGTGGCCGTTGGCGTAGGGCGGGCCGTCATGCAGGATGAAGGGCGTGCGGCCTTGGGCGCTTGTCCGAAGCTTGGCGTAGAGGCCCATCGCGTCCCAGCGCTTGATCCACTCGGGCTCTGCCTTGGGCAGTCCGGCGCGCATCGGGAAGTCGGTCTTGGGCAGGAACAGCGTGTCGCGGTAATCGCGTTCAGTCGCAGCAGTGTCGGTCATCTTGGGTCAGGTCTTCGTCAGCGAAACGGGGATGGGCGAGCGGCCTCAGGCCAAACGGGCTTACCCGGCAACCGCTGAAGAAAACCTTCAGCCGGCGGCCGGGCCGCTAATTCGAATTGCCGGAATCGCCATGCAACAGGTCATCGGCGCAGCGGTTATCACGCCCGCCCCGGCCCTGTCACCCCTTTGGTGACGGCCTCAATTGGCCTCTTCAGGCGCCCATTCACCGACTTGCCAGATATAATCGGCCGCCTGGGGGGCAATCGCCAGCAAGTTCAGGAGGTTGTCCTTGATATTGCGGACGGTCATGCCGCCGTCGAGGATCACGTAGCGCGTGATGCCGACCGTCGGCGTGTTTCCATCCACGCCGAAATCGTCATACCAGGCCGACGTCGCCGCCCACATCAGGTTCGCGTCGTTGATCAGCTCAAGCGTTTCCTGACCGTCGGCGTCGTAGCGCACCTGCATGTTGATGCCGAGGCAGCCATCGGTGCCCTCCACCTCACATGCGGTGCCGATCACGTTGAAGATCAGTCCGGTGCCTGCTTCGTCCGTGGCGCGGACGGAGACGGCGCCGTCGTCGCCGGTGCTGTTGATGGTGTAACCATCCTCGGCCAGAATCCGCTGCAGGTCGGCCAGCGTTACAGATGTCACCAGTTGGCTGTCATCGGCGAGCGCCGGTCCAGCGAGGGCGGCCATGAAGGCAAGAGTTGTCAGAGTCCGGCGCACGCGATTTTCTCCCCGCAGCTGAATTGGCCCCGAACATCCTCCGGTTCGACAGGCTTGTGAAGAGCGATGAAGCGGCCAGATTGCGGAAAATTTATGATTCAACCCGGAGTTGCAAGAATTGCGCGTGCCCGGGCGGCATCCTTGTGCATCTGTTCCACCATCAGCTCGAGGCTGTCGAACCGGCGCTCCGGCCGGAGATAGGCGATCATCTGCACGTCCAGCTTCCGGCCGTAGAGATCGCCGGTAAAGTCGAAGATATGGGTCTCCAGCAGCGGATCGCGCAGGCCGGTCGTCGGAGTGCGGCCAAAATTAGCAACCCCCGGTCGCCAGTTCGCCTCGCCCTCGATCTTCGCGCGCACCGCATAGACGCCGTGCTTGGGATGGATCAGCTCGCCCAGCTGGAAGTTGGCGGTCGGAAAGCCGAGCTTGCGCCCGTTGCGCTCGCCCGATTCGACCACACCGTCCGCCACCCAGGGCCCGCCCAGCATTTCGGCGGCCAGTTCCGGCTCGCCCGCCATCAGCGCCTGCCGGATCGCCGTGGACGAGGCCTTGGCGCCCTGGCCTTCCACTTCCTCAACGACGGTCACCCCGAAGCCGAGCGCCCGGCCGAGGCTGGACAGGCGCTGGGCATGGCCCATGCGCCCCCGGCCGAACCGGAAATCGAAACCGACCGAGATGTGAGTCACGCCGAGCCCATCGACCAGCACGGTGCGGACAAAGCCCTCATCGGTCATTGACGCCATTTCGCCGTTGAACGGCAACTCGAACACGGTGGCCGCGCCGGACGCCAGGATGGCCGCGTTGCGCCGCTCGGGGCGGAAAATGCGGAAGGGCGGGTCGCCGGGCCGGAAATAGGCCCGCGGCGGCGGCTCGAACGTGGCCACCGAGAACTTACCGTGCCCGGCCAGGCGCGCCGCTTCCATCACGGCCCGGTGGCCGGCATGCAAACCGTCAAAATTGCCCAGCGCGATGGAGGCGCCCCGGGCGCTGGCCGGCAATCCGCGATAGTCCGCGAAAACCGCCATCACGCCCCTCGGCTCGGGGCCACCACTTCGGCTTCACCGCTGATCACGCGCTTGCCCTCGACAATGCACTCGATCTTCAGCGTCACCCGGTTGCCGCGGTCCTGCTTCTCGGCCACTTCGGCCCGCACGGTGACGACGTCCCCGATATGGACCGGGCGCTTGAAGCGCATCGACAGGCCGACGAAGATGGCGCCCGGACCCGGCAGGTTGTTGCCCAGGATGCCGGAAATGTAGCTTGCGGTCAGCGCGCCATGCGCGATCCGCTTGCCGAAGATCGTGGTGGCCGCAAATTCGTCCGACATATGCAGCGGGTTGAAGTCGCCCGACACTTCCGCAAAGCGCTGGATGTCATTCTCGGTGATCGTGTGGACCGTCTCGTGCGACTGGCCGATGTGCAGGTCTTCGTACTTGTATCCGGTAAACTGGGTCATCCCGTCGGGGCTCCTGAATTTCTGTGCGATTTTCCGTTACACGCCGCTGTGCGCGGCGTCACCATCTGAGACCGGTCATCGCGTAAGTGGCCCTTTCGCCGTAGTCGGCGAGCAGATCGGTCACTTCCGCTTCGAAATCGGTCCCATGCTGTTTGAGTCCGGTGCCGACATACAGGCTGTCGAAGCCCTGCAGCCGGGCGCCGCGCACGTCTGTGGCGGGGCTGTCGCCGATGCACAGGATGCGCTGCGGCGGCGCGTTCAGGCCGGTCAGGCGGGCAATCGCCAGCTGGTAGATCGGGGCATAGGGCTTGCCGGGATAGATCACCTGCCCGCCGAGATCCTCGTAAATGTCGGCAAGCGCGCCGGCGCACCAGTAGAGCTTGCCGCCAACGCGTACCTGCTTGTCGGGGTTCGCGCACAGCATCGGCAGGCCTTTGGCGACCGCCCGGGCGAGCTCCGCGCGATAATCCTCCGGCTGGTCGTTCGCCTGGTCGCGCAGGCCGATGCACAAGAGCAGGTCTGCCGTGTCGTTGTCGATAAGGGTGAGGCCAAGGCCGTCATACAGGAACCGGTCGTGTTCCCAGCCCTCGTCACCGCCCATGCGCCAGACGGTCATGTCCAGCCGCGCCGCCAGTTCGGCCCGCGTCGCATCGCCGGAGGAGACACAGACGTCGAACGCCGCCTTCGGCACGCCGAGCGGTTCGAAATAGCGCACGACCTGGGCTTCCGGCACCGGGGCGTTGGTGATCAGGCTGACCTGGCCGCCCTGCGCGCGGAACTTCACCAGCGCGTCACACGCCTCGGGAAAGGCCGCGCGGCCGTTATGGATCACGCCCCACACATCGCAGAGGATGGTGTCATAGCGATCTGCAAGGCCCGAAAGGCCGGCGGGAAACTGGAGAGCGGTCATGCGGGGCGCGAGGTAGGCTGGACGGCCCGCTCGGTCAATCGCCGAGGCCGCAGGCGGAGGCCGGCAAGGGATTGAGCACCCACTGCACGGCGGTCGGGATCGACACCGATTGCGGCAGGAAACAGCCGCGCAGGCGAACGACAACGCCGGGCGACTCGTCGGTGAGTTCGGCCGGATCATAGTCGCAGCTCAGAAGGTTCGCCGGATGATCGACCGGCGAGCCCATCCGCACCGACATCAGCATGTGGTTGGACCCCGTCGGCACCGCCACTTCCCTGGCATCGACCGGGCCGAAGCCGCAGTCCGGCAGGGGGCCGTAGAGCCCGTCCTCGCCGATCAGGCTGAGTTCCAGCGGCGGCCGGAGGGTCAGGTCGAGGCGCACCGGGACCAGGTCGATCAGCGGATCGAACAAGGCCGGCGGCAGGTCATTGCCGGCTTCCGGCAATTCGCCGGTGATGCCGATGAAGGAGATCCGCGCTTCCTCCACGACGGTGACCTGCGCGGCCATGACCGGCGGCGCCCGTTCGGGGCTGAACGGGGCAATCACGCAGGCGCCGAGCGCCGCCGCGAGGCTGGCCGGGATCAGTTTGACGATATGCATGGGCGCCGCTCTCCGAGACTGGAAACCCGAGCAGGCCAGCAAATTCGGGCTAAATCAAGCCGGGACCGGTCATCCGAAGTTGGACAGCCGGTCAATCAGGGCCTGGGGGGGCGCGGTGTCTTCCATCAGTGAGGCCTTGATAGGCCTGGGTGCGCCGAACACATGGCCCTGCCCGTAGCCGATCTCGTATTCGAGGATCTCCAGCACGCTGGCCTCATCCTCGATCTTCTCGGCGATCATCGTGATGCCGTAGCGCGAGAACACGGCGCTCACTTCGCTGCCTTCGAGGCGCTTGTTGATGTTGGAAACCGGGCGTTCCCCTTGCGGGTCGCGCAGTTGTTCGATCAACTGGCTGCCATTCATCTTCACGAAGCGCACGCCGGCAGCCTGCAGGCGCGACAGGTCGAGCGCGAGACTGTCGGCATGGTCGATCGAGAAGCGGAAACCGAGCGCGGCGAGCTTTTCCATGTTCGCCCGCATCACCGGCGAGCGCTGCTCGAACTTGTCGGCGCGCAGTTCGAAAATCACGGCGCCGGAGAGGTCGCGGTTCTCGGACATGAACTCGTGAAACAGCGGAAACAGCGCCGGATCTTCGAGCGACGCCGACGCGATGTTGCAGAACACGCCGACGCGGCGATCCCGCTCTGCCAGGCGGCGAACGATCTGCACGCAGCGGAACAGGGTCAGATTGTCGATGATCCCCATCAGGTTCGCCCGGCGGCCGGCATCGAGGAAGTCAGCCGGCAGGATCAGCGAGCCGTCCGGACGGCGCAGGCGCGTGAAGCCTTCATAAAACGACACACGGCGGTGCGGCAGCGACACGATGGGCTGCAGGTGCAGATCGACGCGGCCGTCCTTCAGCGCATCGCGCACATCGCGCAGCACCGCATCTTCCAGCGGGCTCACCTGTTTCGCACCGGACGTTTCCGCCAGCTTTGCCTCAAAGCTCTGCGTCAGCCGGCCGATCAAGCCTTCGAGTTGTTTCATTTCACTGACGAGGGCGTCTCGCCGCTCGGTCAGCTCGACCTTCACGGTCTGCTCCACCACTTCGATCCGCGCATCGGTCACCTTCTGCGCCCGTTTCACGTCCGTCACATCCCTGGAGAGCGTGTCCAGTCGTTCGTCGATCCGCTTCGTGGCTGCGCCGGCACGCGCCAGGATGTGAATCTGGCCGAGAATCGCGGACGTCACCGCGCCGCCGGCGATCGACAGCGGCAGGCCGACAGCCGAGTAGCTGAACAGTCCATAGCCTACGCCCGCTCCGGCGGAGAGGTAGAGGAGGAACAATATGAACGTCATCGAACCAGCACCCGGAAATTTCCCATCAATCTTAAAAATAAGGCTTAATTGGTTAACGAATTGCTCGGAATTGGCTTGATTTGCCCCGGCCCGCAACCCGGACGCCGACCGTTGCTTTGCGGCCACATGCCGCCATTTCTTCTGCAACGGCGGCCGATCCGGCATGGACGACGGCGCGCCGCGACGCTTAACAAAGTGTTAAACCGCGTTGATCCCCCCGGTCCATGGCCTGGATTGGCCGGGCCGGGGGCGATCCCGGGGGAGACAGGGGCCCGGCTTGCAAAAGCGGGCCCCGGTCTTTCCACTGGCGACAGCGCCGTCTAGCCGATCCGCGTGGTGTCCGGTTCTTCCACAACTTCGTTCTCGATATGCCCGAGACCGTCGATCTCGACCCGCACCCGGTCGCCCGCCTTCAGCCATTTCGGCGGATCAAACCCGGCCCCGACACCTGCCGGTGTGCCTGTATAGATGACATCTCCCGGCTCCAGCGTGAACGCGGCCGTCAGGTGTTCGATCTGGGCGGCAATGTCGTGGATCATCAGCGACGGCGTCGCCGACTGGCGCAGCTCGCCATTGACGAAGGTGCGGATCTGGCAGCCCGAAATGTCGCCGGCTTCGTCCGGCGTCACGATGGCGGGGCCGAAAACCGCATGCGTATCAAACCCCTTGCCCATGATCATGGTCTGACTGGCCTTCTGCCAGTCGCGCACCGAGTAGTCGCCCCCAACGCAGAACCCGGCCACAATCTCCATCGCCCGCGCGCGCGGCACATGCCGGCCCGGCTTGCCGATCACCACGACCAGCTCGCCTTCATAGTCCAGCTGGGGCGAAACCTTCGGCAGATGCACCGCGTCGTACGGACCATTGGTGGCCGTCACCTGCTTGTTGAACCATTTCTGCACTTCGGGCTTCGCCGTGTTGACGAAGCTGACGCTCTCGGCGGCGTGGGCGGCGTAGTTGACGCCGATCCCGAGGATTTTCCCCGGCCTGGCCACCGGCGCCAGCAGGCGGACCGAGGCCAGCGGCACGCCCGCACCCGCCGCATTTCCGGCCAATGCCTCGGTCAGCGTGGCGCCGCTGACCGGCACCACCGTCTCGCCGTCCATCCGGCCGTAAGAGACCGCTCCGCCCTGTTCAAACCGCACCAGACGCATGGCGTTACTCTCCCGTCACACCCTACCGTGAATTACCTTGCAGACCGTTCATGTCTCGTTGTGAACGCCTTTGGCAAGGGCTAGGGAGAGGGTCTTGTAGAGGGAAACAGGCATGCATCTCGGTGTCCGTGCGCAGGAAAGCTCATTGAGCGAAGTTTTTGCGCCCGGCGAGCGGTTGCGCATGCCGCCTTACCAGCGCAGCTATTCCTGGGGCGAGGCCGAAGCACTCGAACTGCTGGGCGACCTGCTGGAAGCCACCGAAGCGCAGATTCCGCACTTCATCGGCGCCGTCGTGTTCGTGCACGGCGACGAGCCCGGCATCCTCGAGATCGTCGATGGCCAGCAACGCCTGACCACGCTGACCATCCTGCTCTGTGTGCTGCGCGACCTGGAGACCGACAAGGCCCGCGCCCAGGCCCTTCACGCACTGATTGCCGACGAGCCCCGTCCGATCCTCGGCGAAGGCGCCAACTGGCGCATTGCCCTGAACTACCAGGACGGCGCCTTCTTCCGCGACACGATCCAGAGACCGGGCGCCACGCTGGATCTCGACGCCGATCCCGGTGAGAGTGAAAGCCAGGGCCGGATGGCGGCGAACGCCGCCGCCTTCCACAAGGAGCTGAGCGATATTGCCGCCGATCAGCGCCGCGCGCTGGCCGAGATCGCCATGAAGGGATGCGCGCTGGTCCGGGTCGTCGTGGACAACAAGGATCAGGGCTTCAAGGTGTTCCGCGTACTGAACACACGTGGCAAGGAGCCGGGCGCCCACGACATCATCAAGACCGAACTGTTCCAGCGCGCCCGCTTTACCTCGGCAGAAGCTGCCCGCTACGCAGAGCGCTGGTCCGATCACGAGGCCGTGCTCGGCGGAAACGCCTTTGACGATCTGCTACGCCAGATCCGGATGATCTTTGACCGGGGCACCAAGGGCGACATCGTCGCCGCTTTCCAGAAGGGCGCCCTCGCCAAGATCGACGCGCGCAAGTTCCTGGACGAAATCCTGCCTGCCTATGTGCGCGGCTATCGCCAGATCGAGACGGCGCAGCTGGACGAAAGCCCGCGCCTCGAAGCGATCGCCAATTGCCTGCACCAGATGCGCGCGCTGGAGCAGCAGAACTGGCGGGCACCCGCCCTGCACTTCCTCGCCGAGCGCGGCGCCGATGATCCGGCAGCGCTGGAATTCTTCCAGAACCTCGAACGCCTCGCCTATGTGATGCAGCTGCTGGTCCATGACCGGGACCAGCGCGGCCGCCGCTTCGCCCGCGTCACCGAAGCCGTGCGCAACGACCGGGTGCTGCTGTCCAAAACCGGGCCCTTCGCCATCTCGCGCGAAGAGGGCCGCAAGACGCGCGAACGCCTGATTGGCCGCTTCGCCACGTTTGGCCAGCGCCGCGCGATTGCGCTTCGCCTCAACGCCGCACTGGCCGGCGGGCGCACCATTCCGCCGGAGTCGGACGCCACAGTCGAACACGTCCTTCCCCGGACGATCCCGGAGGACAGTCACTGGCTGGTCACCTGGCCGGACGCCGCCAAGCGCCGCGAGCAGTGCGACACGATCGGCAATTTCGTCCTGCTGACCACCAAGGTGAACCAGAAGGCGGACCGGCTGGACTACCGCGCCAAGAAGGAAATCTACTTCAATGGCGGCGGCGGCCAGGAATTCGCCCTGACGCGCGACCTGATGGAGCAGGACGCCTGGACCCCCGAGATTGTCCGCAAGCGGACCGAAAAGCTCGCCGGCATCCTCGCCGACGCCTGGGGACTTTAGGGCCGGGTTCGCTGCAGGCGGAGAATTCCTGGGATCGCAAGATCTGCCACCGGCGCTGCCAGAGAGGTGACGCCCGGTGTCAAGCAGGGTGCCGGAGCGGTGAGCGACTGGCGCTGGCCATAGATCAGAACCTCGCGCGGATCCCGCCGGACACGGCGGGCCTCTCGCCCGGTACGGCGCACAACGCGGCCAGAGCGAATATCCCCTGACGTCACCCCTAGCCGACCCGCGCCGGCTCCCTTAGGGTTCGCCAGCTTCAGAAACCACAAGCAGGGAGGGCGCCGCATGGGCCTGTTCGATCTCAAGGGAAAATCCGCCATCATCACCGGCTCGTCGCGCGGCATCGGCCGGGCTATCGCCGAAGCCATGGCCGACCAGGGCGCCCGCGTGGTGATTTCCTCGCGCAAGCCGGGCCCGTGCGAGGAAGTCGCCGCCGAGATCAACGCCAAGCACGGCGACGGCACGGCCATCGCTATCCCGGCCAACATTTCCAACAAGGAAGACCTGCAGGCAATGGTCGACGAGACCAACAAGTCCTTCGGCAAGATCGACATCGTCGTCTGCAACGCCGCCTCGAACCCCTATTACGGTCCGATGGCCGGAATCTCGGACGATGCCTTCACCAAGATCCTGCAGAACAACATCATCTCGAACCACTGGCTGATCCAGATGTGCGCGCCCCAGATGCGCGCGCGCAAGGACGGCGCCGTGATCATCGTCTCGTCCATCGGCGGCCTGCGCGCCTCGCCCGTGATCGGCGCCTACAACATCTCGAAAGCCGCCGACTTCCAGCTCGCCCGCAACCTCGCGGCCGAATTCGGCCCCGACAATATCCGCGTCAACTGCATCGCGCCCGGCCTGATCAAGACCGACTTCGCCAAGGCCCTCTGGGACAATCCGGAAACCCTCAAACGCGCCCTCACCGGCACACCGCTGAAGCGCATCGGCGAGCCCGAGGAGATCGCCGGCGCGGCGGTCTATCTCGCCTCGAAAGCCGGCGCCTACATGACCGGCCAGATGCTGGTCGTTGATGGCGGCGCGACGGTCACCTGATCGATTTCTGCTCCCCTCGCCCCGCTTGCGGGGGGAGAAGGGGCTCGAAAGTCCTTTTGAATCCGGAAACACTGCATATCCCATGACCACCCGCACTGAACTCTCCCCCCAGCAGACCGCCTTCTTCGACCGGCTCAAATCCGGCAAATGGGAGCTGCCGCCCGGCATCCGCAACATGGGCATCCGGCCGCAGGACTGGCTGAAGGAAGTCTCCTATGGCCGCGTGCTCTATCAGTGGCCAAACACCGGTGACCGCGACATCGGGCCGGACCGCGCGTTCGGCGGCTGGGTTGCCGGCCTGTCGGACCATATCGTGTCGATGACCATGGCCAGCGCCCTCGACGACGGCGAATGGTTCACGACGATGGAACTGCAGACGCGCATCCTGCGCCCGGTGCCCAACGGCCTGATCACCATTGAGGGACGCCTGATCAGCCGGGGCAGGACCACCGCCCTCGTCGAAGCCGACTGGCGCGACGAAAAAGGCCGCCACCTCGCCCGCATCACCGCCGCCAAGGCGATCCGTGCCATGGCGGAACTTCGCCCGGAGGCCTGAGCCCCGTGCGGATCGAGATCACCAAGGGAAAGACCGAGGACTTCATCCGGATCACCCGGACGAATGGCGCAGTCGCCGACACGCGCTTCCCGAAGAAAGGTCCGTTCCCGCACGATCTCGTGCATGTCGTGGTCGAGGAGGCTCTGCAGCTGCAGCAGGGATTCTGGGGCACCATTGCGGGCGGGCGCCACCCGGAGGACATTCAGGCCCTCGCCGCCGCGCTGGGCCATGCCAGCGCGTCAAAGGCCGAGGTGCCCGATCCCTCGATCATCGAGCTGATCCAGGCCGAGCGTCTGGTCGAATGCTTCGAAGCGGAAATCTGGGGCGGCCCGGCCGCGCTGGACGATCTCCAGTCGGTCGCCGACGCCGCCTTCTCGCAGTCGCGCGTGCCGCGTATCGTGCTGACGGAAGCCGGGGTTGCTGGCATCCGTGCCCGCCTCGCCCGGCTGTCGGCCGAATGGGCGGCCCTGCCGGTCGGTGGCAAGATCGCGTTTACCTGGACGGCCTGAGCCGCCCGGCCCGCCGATGGTTACTTCACGATCGCCGGAATCGACGGCAGCGTGCACACGTCCACTTCGCCCCTGGTGGCCAGCTCGGCGGCAAACGCATCGGTGTCCGTGCGCAGCACCCAGGCTTTCGGACGCGATGTCTCCGGCAGGTCTGCCGCAACCTTTGCCGAAGTCAGCCCGTCCGGATCCTTCACTTCGCCGCTCGGCAGCGCACCCTTCTTCAGCGATCTGACGATGTCCTCGCCTTCGATCACCCGGCCCCAGGCCGTGTAGTTCTTGTCGAGATGGGGCGAATGCTCGCGCATCAGGAAGAACTGGGTATCGCCCGAGTTCGGATCATCCGTCCGGGCCGTCGACACGACGCCCCGGCAGTGCGGAATCGACGTCGCCACAAATCCGTCGGCGGACATTTCCGCAAAGAAGGACGGCTGCGTCAGGATCGGGAACCCCTTGATATAGCCGAACTTGGCCGTGTCTTCGGGCCCGATCGCCGCGTCGAGCGGCATGGCCACCACATCGCGCCGGATCGTGAATTCGCCCGGAATGCCCGGCCAGCCCGGATCCGCGCCGGTCTTGGCCCAGATGTCGCCGCCCTGCGCCATGAAATCGTCGATCACGCGGTGGAATGTCGTGCCGTCCAGGTCGCCGGACCGGATGACCGCCGTGAACTGCGCGAAATGCTTCGGCGCTATGCCGGGGAAGGCTTCGATCAGGATACGGCCCCGGGTCGTCTCGAAGATGAACAGGTTCTCCGGGTCCACCGCCCGCCAGAGCGCGGCATCCGGCGCCTCGGCCGAAGCGCCGGCGCCCAGGGTCCAGGCCGCCTCGGCCGCAGTATCCCCGCAAGCCGGCAGCGCCAGCCCGACGAGGCCAGCCGCAATTCCAAACGCTACACGTTTCATTTTCCGTACTTCTCCAACAACGCCCGCTTCACGTCTGGCGTGACAAATGGCGTAATGTTGCCGCCGAGGCTCGCGATTTCCTTCACGAGCCGGGAGGCAACCGCCTGATGACGAACATCGGCCATCAGGAACACAGTTTCAATGTCGGGATTCAGTTGCTCGTTCATCGCGGTCATCTGGAACTCGTATTCGAAGTCCTGGACCGCCCGCAGACCGCGCACGATGATCTGCGCGCCGCAGGCCTCGGCGAATTTCATCAGGAGGCCGTGCATCGGCATCACCTTGATTTCCGCAAGGCCCGGCCCGTTCAGGCGCGCGCATTCGGCTTTCACCATCGCGACACGTTCATCCAGCGAGAACAGCGGCTTCTTCGACTCGTTGACCGCCACGCCGATGATCAGCTCATCGACCAGTTTCATCGCCCGTCCGAAAATGTCGATATGGCCATTGGTCGGCGGATCAAATGTCCCCGGGTAAAGTCCGATACGGCGCATATGCCTGTCCCCTTGTTGCCCGTTCCGTTGTCCGGCAGCCGCGCTCAGCCCTGTCCGCCTTGTTCCTTATCCATACCGGCTTCGCCGTCTTCGACAAGCCGGGCAACGGAAACAACGCGTTCACCCTCATTGGTGCGCAGCACCCAGACCCCGCCGGTCGAGCGCCCGGCGATCCGGATCTGGTCCACCGGGGTGCGGATCAGCTGGCCTGCATCGGTCACCAGCATCACCTCGTCGCCGTCGCCGACCGGGAAGGATTGCGCCACTTTCTTGACCGGGCCGCCTTTCTTGTCGCGGCCCCAGATATTCTGCGCCACAAGGCCTTTGCCGCCGCGCCCGGTGACCCGGTAATCATATGCCGACGAGCGCTTGCCCATGCCGTCATCGGCCACCGTGAAGATGAACTCCTCCGCCGCGCCGAGCGCCGCAATCCGGTCCATCGACAGCGCCGCTTCGGCCACGGGCTCCTCGTCGTCCTCGGAGATTTCCTCTTCCTCGCCGGTCGCCGCACGGCGCATCGCGGCTGCGTGCTTCAGATAGGCGCGCGCCTCTTCGGACGTCACGTCCATATGGCGCAGGATGCCCATCGAGATGACCTCGTCGCCATCGACAAGCCGGATGCCGCGCACCCCGGTCGAATCCCGGCCCGCGAAGACGCGCACATCGGTCACTTCGAAGCGGATGCACTGGCCGAGCGCCGTCGTCAGCATCACGTCTTCCTTGTCGGAGCAGACCTGCACCGAGACGATGCCGTCGCCCGGATCGAGCTTCATCGCGATCTTGCCGGCGCGGTTCACACGGATGAAATCCGCAAGCTTGTTGCGGCGCACGTTGCCGCTGCGCGTGGCAAACATCACGTCGAGATGCTCGGTGGCCGTTTCGTCTTCCGGCAGCGGCAACACGCTTTCGATCCGCTCGTCGGTCGCCAGCGGGAAGATGTTGACCAGCGCCTTGCCGCGCGAGGTGGGCCCGCCCACCGGCAGGCGCCAGACCTTCTCCTTGTAGACCAGGCCGGCCGACGAGAAGAACAGGATCTCCGTGTGCGTCGTGGCGGTGAACACGCGGACGATGAAATCCTCATCCTTCATCGCCATGCCGGAGCGGCCCTTGCCGCCGCGATTCTGCGTGCGGTAGGCGGCCAGCGGCGTACGCTTCACATAGCCGCCATGGGTGACCGTGACGACCATGTCCTCGACTTCGATGAGGTCTTCGTCGTCCATGTCGACGCCGCCCTGGGTGAACACCGAACGGCGCGGCACGGCAAACCTGGTCTTCACTTCGTTGAGCTCGCCCCGGATGATCTCGAGGATGCGCGGACGCGACCGCAGGATGTCCAGCAGGTCCGCGATCTTCTCGGCGAGGCCCCGGGCCTCGTTGCCGATCTCGTCGCGGCCGAGGCCGGTGAGGCGGTGCAGCGGCAGGTTCAGGATGGCGCGGGCCTGTTCGTCGGACAGGTAGATCGTGCCGTCATCGGGGCCCCGGCGCGTGCGCCGGTCAGCGATCAGGTCGATCAGCGGGCCCATGTCCTGCTGCGGCCAGGCCTTCTCAAGCAAGCGCTCGCGCGCCGTCGCCGGATCGGGCGAGCTGCGGATGATGCGGATGATCTCGTCGATGTTGGCCACGGCCAGCGCGAGGCCGACCAACACGTGCGCCCGGTCGCGGGCCTTGCCAAGTTCGAACTTCGTGCGCCGGACCACGACCTCTTCGCGGAACGCGATGAAGTATTCCAGCACCTTGCGCAAATTCATCAGTTCCGGCCGGCCGCCATTCAGCGCCAGCATGTTGACCGCGAACGAGTTCTGCATCTGGCTGAACCGGTAAAGCTGGTTCAGCACAACGTCGGCGCTGGCGTCCTTCTTCAGTTCGATGACCACCCGGATCCCATTGCGGTCGGATTCGTCGCGCAGGTCCGAGATGCCCTCGATCTTCTTTTCACGGACGAGTTCGGCGATCTTGGTAATCATTGCCGCCTTGTTCACCTGGTACGGAATTTCCGTCACGATGATCGCTTCGCGGTTGTTCTTGGCCGATTCGATTTCCGTCTTGGCCCGGACAATCACGCTGCCGCGCCCGGTCAGCAGTGCCTTGCGGCTGCCCGACAGGCCCATGATCAGGCCGCCGGTCGGGAAATCCGGCCCCGGTACGATGTCGCACAGCGCGTCTTCGTCGATCAGCGGGTTGTCGATCAGCGCCAGCGTCGCGTCGATGATCTCGCCCAGATTGTGCGGCGGGATGTTGGTCGCCATGCCGACCGCGATGCCGCTGCCGCCATTGACGAGAAGGTTCGGGAACTGCGCCGGCAGCACGACCGGCTCTTTCTGCTGGCCGTCGTAGTTGGGCTGGAAATCGACCGTGTCCTTGTCGAGATCGGCCAGCAGATAGGTCGCCGGCTTCGACATCCGGCTTTCTGTGTAACGCATCGCGGCGGGCGGGTCATTGTCGATCGAGCCGAAGTTGCCCTGGCCGTCGACCAGCATCACGCCCATCGAGAAGGGCTGCGCCATGCGCACCAGCGCGTCATAGATCGCGCTGTCGCCGTGCGGGTGGTAATTACCCATCACGGCGCCGACGATGTTGGCGGATTTCTTGTAGGGCTTGTCCGGCGTGTTGCCGCCCTCGTTCATCGCGTAGAGGATGCGCCGGTGCACCGGCTTCAACCCGTCGCGCACATCCGGCAGCGCCCGGCTGACGATCACGCTCATCGCGTAATCGAGGTAGGAGGATTTCATCTCCGTCTCGATGAAGATCGGCTCGATGCCGTCAACGGGGCGGGGCGGGCCGCCGCCATTTTCCGGGGTTTCCGGCTCGTCCGGAGGCAGGATCGGGTCGCTCATGGAAGGCCTTCTCGAGAGGGTCAGCGGCGCCGGCGCGGATTGCGCACGAATCGCCTGATTTATGACCTTTTTATTAGCAGCCGACGCGCCCCGGAGCCACCCCGGAATGCGCCTTTTTCGCAGCTGTCACGGGCCTTTCGGGCCGGTCAGCCGGGCGCCAGTGCGCCGATCATTTCAAGGCCGCGCTGCACCGCCGGCCTGCGGCGGTTGGCGTCGTCCATTGTGCCATCCATGTCCATGTTCAGCGCGAACACATAGGTGCCCGGCGCCGGCCCGGCCGTCTGCTCGATCCAGCCGACATACCAGCCGATCTCGGTCTCGCCCGGCACCGATTTCCACCCCGTCTTGGCATACATCACCCAGCCCTCGCCGCGCGCCACCTCCATCATCGGCACCCCGAGCGCATAGGTGCGCGCCGACAGCGGCAGCGTCCGCCGCGCCAGGCGCGACAGGAAGGCCACCTGCTCGGCCGCCGAAATCGCCAGCGGCCCGTCCAGCCAGTACCGGGTGATCTGCTCCGGCCCGCCGATATCGCCGTTGCCATAGCCGAACGCCGCAAATCCGGCCTTCAGCGTCTCCGCGCCGATCTTCGGCACGGCGATCTGGTAGATCCACACCGTCGAGCGCTGAAAGGCGGCGGCGAAGTCCTGATCCTCGTTCCAGCCCTCGACCCGGCGTTTGGTGCCGTCCCAGGTGAAGCGCTCATCCGGCCCGCTCACCGCGCCGGTCTCCAGCGCCAGCAGCGTGTGCGCCACCTTCGAGGTCGAAGCCGGCGTGAACCGCTCGAACACGCGCGCGCCGCCGCTCATCCAGGTCTTCTCGTCCTCGATCCGGTAGACCACGAAGGCGGCCGCCGCCGGGTCGATCCCCTCCGCTACGAGCGCTTGTTCCAGCAGGTTTGCGGCCGCAGCCTCCGGCGCCGGGGCGGGCGTGACACACGCCGCCAGCGCCCAGGCCAACACCGGCCCCAGCAGCAGGTTACGCAGGACTCCCGCCATGGTCTGCTCCGGTCAGAACGGAATCTCGTCGTCGAGATCCTGGCTGAAACTTTCCTTCGGGCCACTCATCTGACGGCTTGCGCCGCCGCCCGAATAGCCTGCTTCGCCGCCACTGCGGGCGCCCGCGCCGCCGCCTTCGCCGCGCCCGTCGAGCATCACGAGGGTCGCGTCAAAGCCCTGCAGCACGATCTCGGTCGTGTAGCGGTCATTGCCGTCCTTGTCCTGCCACTTGCGGGTCTGCAGCTTGCCTTCGAGGTAAACCTTGGAGCCTTTCTTCAGGTAGCTCTGCGCCACCTTGATCAGACCTTCGGAAAAGATCGCGACGGCATGCCACTCGGTCTTTTCTTTGCGCTCGCCCGTCGCCTTGTCGCGCCAGGTGTCGGAGGTTGCGATCCGCAGGTTGCACACCTGCCCGCCATTCTGGAACTGGCGCACTTCCGGGTCCGCCCCCAGATTGCCCACCAGGATCACTTTGTTCACTGAGCCCGCCATGAGGACCTCCGTTTCGACTGTTTCGCTTTCGATTCGATCTCTATTACTCTCCCCGGTCTGCCCTGTCGCCTCACGGGCGAAGAATTCCACCGGTTCAGGCGCGCTGTAAAAAGCAGCCCGGATAAAGATGTTCATATTTTGTTCTTGTCGTCAATCTGGACTCGCGCCACACATAGCTTCAAGCACAGTGTCCACTTCTCCTTCCTCCCGAGCGAGCCCGAACGCCCATGGCCGAGTCCCCCTTCATCCGCGTGCGCGGCGCCAAGGAACACAACCTCAAGAACATCGACGTGGACATTCCGCGCGGTGAGCTGGTGGTGATGACCGGCCTGTCGGGCTCCGGCAAATCCTCGCTCGCCTTCGACACGATCTATGCCGAGGGCCAGCGCCGCTACGTCGAATCGCTGTCGGCCTATGCTCGCCAGTTCCTCGAGTTGATGCAGAAGCCGGACGTGGAGAGCATCGAGGGTCTCTCGCCCGCGATCTCGATCGAGCAGAAGACGACCAGCCGCAACCCGCGCTCCACCGTCGGCACGGTCACCGAGATTTATGACTACATGCGCCTCCTCTGGGCCCGCGTCGGCGTGCCTTATTCGCCGGCCACCGGCCTGCCCATCGAAAGCCAGACCGTCAGCCAGATGGTCGACCGCACGATGGAACTCGAAGACGGCACGCGCCTCTACCTGCTCGCCCCCATCGTGCGCGGCCGGAAAGGGGAGTTCCGCAAGGAATTCGCCGAACTGCTGAAGAACGGCTACCAGCGCGTCAAGGTCAACGGCGAGTTCCACGAGCTGGAAGACGCGCCGAAGCTCGACAAGAAATTCAAGCACGATATCGACGTCGTGGTCGACCGGATCGTGGTCAAGGCCGGCATGGAGCAGCGTCTCGCCGAAAGTTTCGAGACGGCGCTCTCGCTCGCCCAGGGCATCGCCATCGCTGAATATGCCGACCTCGCCGAAGGCGAGACCGAACCGAAGCGCATCACCTTCAGCGCCAATTTTGCCTGTCCGGTTTCAGGTTTCTCGATCCCCGAAATCGAGCCGCGCCTGTTCTCCTTCAACAACCCGTTCGGCGCGTGCCCGTCCTGCGACGGGCTTGGCGAACAGCTGAAGATCGACGTCGCGATGGTGGTTCCGGACAAGGACCTCGGCCTGCTTGACGGCGCCATCGCGCCCTGGGCGAAGTCCACCTCGCCTTACCAGACACAGACGCTGCAGGCGCTTGCCGCGCACTACAAGTTCGACCTGACGAAGCCCTGGAACAAGCTGCCCGAGACGATCCAGGACATCATCCTCTTCGGCACCGGCGATGAGGAAGTGCAGTTCATTTATGATGACGGCATGCGCAGCTACAAGACGAAGAAAACCTTCGAGGGCGTGATCCCGAATCTCGACCGGCGCTACCGCGAAACCGACAGCGCCTGGGTGCGTGAGGAGATCGCGCGCTTCCAGTCCGCCGCGCCATGCCCGGCCTGCGGTGGCAAGCGCCTCAAGCCGCAGGCCCTCGCCGTGAAGATCGCAGGCCTCGACATTTCGCAGGCCGGCGAGTTCTCCATCCGCAAGGCTGGGGACTGGTTCGGCGGCGTCGCCAAAACGCTGACGAAACAGCAGAAGGAAATCGCCGCGCGCATCCTCAAGGAGATCAACGACCGGCTGAACTTCCTAAATGATGTCGGCCTCGATTACCTCTCGCTCGGACGCGCCTCCGGCACCCTGTCGGGCGGCGAGAGCCAGCGCATCCGTCTCGCCTCGCAGATCGGCTCGGGCCTGACCGGTGTGCTCTACGTCCTCGACGAGCCGTCCATCGGCCTGCACCAGCGCGACAATGAGCGCCTCCTGCAGACGCTCCGCCGGCTGCGCGATCTCGGCAATTCCGTCATCGTGGTCGAGCATGACGAGGACGCGATCCTCACCGCCGACTATGTGATCGACATGGGCCCCGCTGCCGGTGTGCACGGCGGCGAGATCATCGCCCAGGGAACACCGGCCGAAGTGATGGCCAATCCGAAAAGTCTGACGGCGGACTATCTCAACGGCACCCGCGAAATTCCGATCCCGAAACGCCGCCCGGTGACGAAGGGCTCACGCAGTCTCGTCGTCAAGGGCGCGAGCGGCAACAACCTGAAGAACGTCACCGCCTCGATCCCGCTCGGCACCTTCACCTGCATCACCGGCGTCTCCGGCGGCGGCAAGTCCACGCTGATCATCGAGACACTGTACAAGGCGCTCGCGCGCAAGCTCAATGGCGCCTCGGATTCGCCCGCGCCGTATGAGAGCCTCGACGGGCTCCAGCATCTCGACAAGGTCATCGACATCGACCAGTCACCGATCGGGCGCACGCCGCGTTCGAACCCCGCCACCTATACCGGCGCCTTCGGTCCGATCCGGGACTGGTATGCCGGCTTGCCGGAATCCAAGGCGCGCGGGTATGCGCCCGGCCGTTTCAGCTTCAACGTCAAGGGCGGGCGCTGCGAAGCCTGCCAGGGCGACGGCGTCATCAAGATCGAGATGCACTTCCTCCCCGATGTCTATGTCACCTGCGAGACCTGCAAAGGCAAACGCTACAACCGCGAAACGCTGGAAGTGCTGTTCAAGGGCAAGTCGATTGCCGACGTGCTCGACATGACGGTGGAAGATGGCGCGAAATTCTTCGCCGCGGTGCCCGCCATCGCCGGCAAGCTCGACACGCTGAACCAGGTTGGCCTCGGTTATGTGAAGGTCGGCCAGCAGGCCACCACATTGTCCGGCGGCGAAGCCCAGCGTGTGAAGCTCGCCAAGGAACTCTCCAAGCGCGCCACGGGGCGTACACTGTACATCCTCGACGAGCCAACCACAGGCCTTCACTTCGATGACGTGAAGAAGCTGCTCGAAGTGCTGCATGAACTGGTCGATGCCGGCAACACGGTGGTGGTGATCGAGCACAATCTCGACGTGGTGAAGACCGCCGACTGGGTGCTCGACCTCGGCCCCGAAGGCGGGGACGGCGGCGGCAAGCTGATCGCCTCCGGCACGCCGGAAGACATCGCGGCCATCCCGCAAAGCCATACGGGCCGCTTCCTCGCCGAAACCTTCCGCCGCCAGGACGAACGCCGCGCCCAGCGCAGCAAGCGCCAGAAGGCGGCCGCGAAAGCGGCGCCGGCCCCGGATGAAAAAGCGAAGAAGCCCGCAAAGAAATCCAAGGCCGGCGCCGGGGCGAAGTAGCCGCGTTCTCAAAACGGACAGACACTCATCCTTCGACTTCGCTCAGGACAAGCGTTGCGCGTCGGGCGAGCGCTTCAGCCGCTTACCCGAACGTTTCCGACAGCGTCAGGCTGCCCTCTGCCGTGCGGCGCCGGACGATCAGGGCGGCCGGGCCGCCCAGCGCGTGGGAAAACACGCTCTGCATCATCAGCACAAGGAACATCGCGATGGAGAGCGGCGCCCAGAATACCGGCTGCGCGATCAGCGCGAGAACGGCGTCTGCGGTGTCACCGCCCGCGCTCGCATCAAGGGCCGGCGCCAGCAGCGCGATGGCCAGGAAGATCAGGACACCGTACACGATCAGCGACAGCGCTGTGAAGGCCGCGAACAGCAGGAAGTAGCTGCCCGCGAGGCGCCAACCCTGGCCCTTCGTCAGCTGCCAGGCTTCGAAAAAGCGGATCTGGCGGTCGTGGATCGTCAGAGCCGATGCCGGCGACAGGCGCGCGAACAGCCAGAGTGCAGCCACAAGGCCGGCGAGGAGTGCCGCGCCGCCGGTCACGACGCCGGCGGCGGCGCCCGCGACCAAGCCGACGATCAAACCCGGCAGTCCGGCGGCCAGAAACAGGCCGAGATATCCCGCGATCAGCAGCGCAATCCAGATCAGGCCGACCACCGCAACGCGTCCTTCATCGGCGCCGATCGCCAGGCGGAAACCTTCTGCGCGGATATAGCGCCGCTGGCTCGCGGCCTCGAAGATGATCCAGAGACCGAGGCTGACCGGAAGCATCAGCAGCGAGCCGAGATTGGACTGCATCGAGATGGCGCTCAGCTCGTCCATGTAGGGCGTGATGTCGCCGCCATTCTCCGTAAAGGCGCGCACGTAGATTTCGTAGATCGGCCTTTGTGCCCAGAGACTCACCGCCTGCAGGATCACGGCAAGCGCCGCATAGGTGGCCGCAAAGCGCAGGAGGAACCCGCGCGGACCCTCCGTACGCAGAAAATATGTCGCGGCGCCGCTCAGGTCGGGTTTGTCCAGGCTCATGCGAGGTCTCCTTGCATCTGAGTCAAAGGCTCCGATCTGCGTCTGCGCGTCGATCCCGGCGCGGATCATGCCCAGTCCCCTCCGGCGCCGATGACCCGGAGCCTAACCGGGTTTGGTGGGCTCAATCAACCGGGGGCGGAGGCGCAGGCTTCAGCCGGCGATAGGCCGCCGCTGCCATGCCGTGCCCCGCCAGCAGGAAGGGCGTGAACAAAAGGATGCCGGCTGCGCCCTGGACCGCATGCCCGGCGGGCGTGTCCGGCAGCACCGTTCGCAGCGCTGCATTCGCGGCCAGACCCAACGCGAACGGCGCGGCATGGGTTGCCAGCGCGGCGAGCCCCAGTTTCAGCAGGTGGTTGCGCGTCCAGGGAAAGGTCTGGAAGACCAGCGCCTTGCCCTGATCGAACGTCGCGGCGCCGTAGAGAGTGAGCCGCAATGCAAAGAAGCTGAGGATCCACGCCCCCACTGCGGCGACCAGCAGGTAGACCGCACCATATGCTGTGGGCAGCATGTCGAGGAAAGCCTGCTGCACCTGTTCCGGCGACGCGCCGGCGCCGAGCGCATACTTGCCCTGCGCTTCGATCAGGATGCCGGGCAGCATCAGAAGGAAGAAGGCGACGAAGAAGCCGATGAACAGGAAGGCCAGATAGACCGCGAGGTTGGCATGCGCGAGTTGCAGGAGGCCGGTCGGCCGGCGCCCGATCAGGCTGCGGTATAGTCCGCGCGACAATTGCAGCCCCGCGCCGAAGGTGAGGATCGCCATCGCGAGCGGCGCGATGAGGTTGCCGTCCATATGGAGACTGACGCTGTAGGCGCCGCCCGCCAGCGCAAGCAGGCCGAGCCAGCGCAGGTTTGGCCCGAGCGCCCGGAGGCCGTGCTGCCAGCCTTCGCGGACCAGGTTGCGCGCAGAGATACGAACCGTCATGGCGCTGACAGGTAAAGCGGCCCCGCCGCAAGGGCAATCGCCATCTTGACGCGCCCGGCCCGTCTGGCCCATGTCCAGCCCATGACCCTGAAACCCATCCACGTCATCGGCGGCGGCATGGCCGGCTCCGAAGCCAGCTGGCAGATCGCGCAGGCCGGCGTACCCGTTGTCCTGCACGAGATGCGCGGCACACGCGGCACCGAAGCCCACCAGACCGACCAGCTGGCTGAACTCGTCTGCTCGAACTCCTTCCGCTCGGACGACCACACGGCCAACGCGGTCGGTGTGCTGCACGAGGAAATGCGCCGCGCGGGCGGGCTGATCATCACGACCGCGAAGACGCATCAGGTGCCCGCCGGCAGCGCGCTGGCGGTAGACCGCGAGGGCTTTGCCGAAGCCGTGACGGCGAAGCTGGAAGCGCATCCGCTGGTGACCATCGTGCGCGAGGAGATCGCCGGCATTCCGCCGGAGGACTGGGACTCGGTGATCGTTGCCACCGGGCCGCTGACCTCGATCAACCTTGCCGAAGCCATCCGCGCGCATACCGGCGAGACGGACCTCGCCTTCTTCGATGCCATCGCGCCGATTGTGTATTTCGACTCCGTGGACATGACCAAAGCCTGGCGCCAGAGCCGCTATGACAAGGCGGGGCCGGGTGGCGACACCGAAGCGTACATCAATTGTCCGATGACGGAGGAAGAGTATAACCGCTTCCTCGATGCCCTGCTGGCCGCGCCGAAAACCGAGTTCAAAGACTGGGAAAAGAACACGCCCTATTTCGAAGGCTGCCTGCCCATCGAAGTGATGGCCGAGCGCGGGCGCGAGACGCTGCGCTGGGGCCCGATGAAACCGGTGGGCCTGACCAATCCGCACAATCCCACCGTAAAGGCGCACGCCATTGTACAGTTGCGCCAGGACAATGCGCTCGGAACGCTGTGGAATATGGTGGGGTTCCAGACCAAGCTGAAATACGGCGCGCAGACGGAAATCTTCCGCATGATCCCCGGCCTCGAGACGGCCGAGTTTGCGCGCCTCGGCGGCATCCACCGCAACACGTTCCTCAACTCGCCAAAGCTGCTCGACCGGCAACTCCGTATGAAGACGATACCGCGCCTGCGCTTTGCAGGCCAGGTCACCGGCGTGGAAGGCTATGTCGAGAGCGCCGCGATGGGCCTGCTCGCGGGCCGGCTTGCGGCTGCCGAGCGTCTCGGCCGGACACTGGAGCCGCCGCCGCCGACCACGGCGATGGGCGCCCTCGTCAATCACATCACCGGCGGGCACCTCGCGGCTGGCCAGACCTTCCAGCCGATGAACGTCAACTTCGGCCTGTTCCCGGACATCGAAGACTATTCGAAGACCGACCCGGACGGCAAACGCCTGCGCGGCAAGGACAAGGGCAAGTCGAAGAAGATGGCGCAGGCAGTACGCGCGCTTGAGGACTTCGATGCCTGGCTGGCGGGCGCGGCGGTGGTGGCGGCAGAATAGGCTGCGGGCGTATCCGGACGCAGCCCTTGGGGCTGGCCGGTTGAGTGTATGTTCCTTTTCAGTCCGCTCATCCCCGCGACGGAGGGGTCGAGCGGGAAATGTCTAGGAGGTGTTCAGCGGCGAGGTCAGCGCCCCCTCAGTCATTGCGCTGCGCGCAATGCCACCTCCACCCGCTTCGCGGGGGAGGAAAAGGGCGGTGCGCGTTGCTGCGCTGAGGGTGCGCAGCTCGATTTCGACCGGCACGGCACTGGCCCAGGACGCATCGTTCAGGGGACGGAAGATTCTCGGAGCCGGCCTGTAGAGGTCGGGATCCGGCTTGTATCCGGCGTAGCGGATGGTGATCAAGCCCCAGGGACTGGTGGAGAAGAGGACGTCGATGACCTGTTCGGCCTGCATCCAGCGGATCATCCTGTTCAGCTGCCACCAGAGGATCGGCCAGAGCAGCCGCGGCACGAGCTGGAACAGGTCAGCATAGTGCGGGTGGGCTCGAAGGGCGCGCAGCGGGATCATGCCCGGGACTATACCTCCGTCTGCGGAGGGGGTGCGTTCGCGGAATGGAAGTATTTTACAAGGCGTTCAGGCGATTGGGTATTTTGTTTTGGCGGCGAGCGGATTTTGTTGCGTAAGTCCTGTTGATCCGCTCATCCCCGCGCAGGCGGGGGCCGGGTGAGGCAGGCACCTTGCGAGACCCCCGCCTTCGCGGGGGTGAGCGGTGTGGGAGATGAGTTCGCCGGGGGGGCGCGGGAGCCGTTTTGCGCGCTACACTTCGCCGGTGTTCATTGCCTTCATGATCGAGAAACGTTTCGAGATCGGGTTCGGGGATTTGCCTTCGCAATAGAGTTTGCGCAGGCGGAAATGGGCGATCGCGGGGCGCAGGGGTTTGGGGGCCGGCGTGACGTGCGGGCCGAAGGCATGGCCGGCCTTGCGGCGAACGGCGGCATAGGCGGCGGACACGCTGCGAATCTCCTCGGCCCAGTTATGCACGGGGATCAGGATATTGGCGGCGGTCAGCGCGACCCAGACTTCCGGTTCCTTGGTGCGGTCCTGATCGACGAAGGCGGTCTGGTAGCCATCGACCAGCTTCTGCAGCGCGCCGGTTTTCAGCCGGCCTGCGGCGGCTTCCTCGGCGATGGCCAGGCAGACGTCATGGCCGCGCGGCTTGCCGCCGGATTCGATTTCGCTGATCGCCTCGCGCCACCACTGGAAGCGGATCAGGCCGAGGGTTTCCTCGGTGACGACTTCCTGCACGCGGACGAGTTCATAATTCAGGGCGTAGAGCGCGGTGAGGGCGCGGCGCTGGGCGGCGGGGGCAAAACGGCTGGAAATCCAGCGGTCCTCATCGACACGGCGCACGCGCTTGTCGATCTCGGCCCAGGGCGTGCTCGTCAGGGGTCTGGTCTCGTTTGACATGGCCCCCATATGTGCGAAACCGCTGCGAAGCGAAAGACATCAAAACCGCAAGAAAGGACCTTTCCGCATGGCCTTCACCCTGCCCGACCTGCCCTATGCCCGCACCGCACTGGCACCGCACATCTCCGAAGAGACGCTGAACTTCCACTATGGCAAGCACCATCAGGCCTATGTGACGAACCTCAACGGCCTCGTCGCAGGCGGCCCGCTCGAGAACGCCTCGCTGGAAGCGGTCATCAAGGATTCCGCCGGCGACAAGGCGAAAGCCGGCGTGTTCAACAATTCCGCCCAGGTGTGGAATCACACATTCTACTGGCACTCGATGAAGCCCGGCGGCGGCGGCAAGCCGCACGGCAAGGTGGCTGACCTGATCGAGCGCGACCTCGGCGGCTATGACGAATTCGTCAAGGCGTTCAAGGCGGCCGGTGCCACGCAGTTCGGCTCCGGCTGGGCCTGGCTGGTCTACAAGGGCGGCAAGCTGGCGATCACCAAGACGCCGAATGCCGAAACCCCGCTGACCGAGGCCGGTACGGCGCCGCTGCTGACCATGGATGTCTGGGAACATGCCTATTACCTGGACTACCAGAATCGCCGCCCCGACTATATCGACACGTTCCTGTCGAGCCTCGTGAACTGGGACTTCGCCAACCAGAACCTCGCTGACGCGGGCGCATAATTCGGCTAACGTCCCCTCTCTGACCCGGAGAGGGGACACCCCGATCATGTACTGCACGCAATGCGGCGCCCAAGCTGCGCCTGACCACAGGTTCTGTTCCGGTTGCGGCGCCTCGCTTGCCGGAGCTGCATCCGGCGCCGTCCTGTCTGCCCCCGTCGCTGCGGCGCCAGCCGGACCGCTGGAAGACTGGCGGGAGACGACGAACTACCGCGTCGTACTGGGCCACCCCGAAGTGAAGGCGCTGATCGCCGAAGCTTCGAAGGCGACGAAGGCCGGGATGTCGGCCGAGGAATTCCTGAAACTCGCGCAGCCTGTCCTGAACGCTGCCGGCGCGGGCGGGGTTTCGATGAAGCTGATCGCCGAGATCGCCACGCCGATCTACGCCAGGATGGGCGTGAAAACCGGCAAGGAAGCGAAGAACGGCTATGCGACGCCGTTCGGGCGGGTGCTCGCGGCGATCCTCTGCTCGCTGGCCAGCCGGAGCCAGACGCTGATCGCCATCGAGGAAGGCACCGATGGCTGCGTCGTGCAGGCGGAAATCCCGTCGAGCCTGACAACCTGGAAAGGCAAGCTGACGCTGACCGTTGAGCGCAAGCCCGAAGGCACGCTGGTGACCAGCGCTGTGGTGTTCGAGGGGCAGTCGTCCGACTGGGGCCGCTCCAAGCGCGTGCTGGAGGAGTTGCACCAGGACATTCTCAACTATCGCAGCCTGCAGCCGTAAGCGCGCCAGGGGACTGTACGCGGCCGTGAAAATGCAGTATGGGGCGGCTCAATGTTCCGGGCATGGGATTCGCCCGGCTGCAGCCTTCTGGTCATGGGGATCGGAAGACGCAGGACGCGCGCTGCCAATTCGGGCGGCCAGGGCCAATCAACCAGACATCCCGGAGACACTACCCTTGACTGAGACAACCTTCGCTGATTTCGGCCTCGCCGAGAACATCCTCAAAGCCGTGCTTGAAGCCGGCTACACCATCCCAACCCCCATCCAGCGCGAAGCCATTCCGCACATCCTGATGGGCGGTGACGTGACCGGCATTGCCCAGACCGGCACCGGCAAGACGGCCGCCTTCGTGCTGCCGATGATCCAGCGCCTGTCCACTGGCCGGGCCCGGGCGCGCATGCCGCGCTGCCTGATCCTCTGCCCGACACGCGAACTGGCTGCGCAGGTAGCCGAGAACTTCGAGAAATATGGCAAGTACCTGAAACTCACCATGGCGCTGCTGATCGGCGGCGTGAGCTTCAAGGAACAGGAAGTGCTGCTGCAACGCGGCGTCGATGTGCTGATCGCCACGCCCGGCCGCCTGATGGACCAGTTCGATCGCGGCAAGATGTTGCTGATGGGCGTCGAGACGCTGATCATCGACGAAGCGGACCGCATGCTCGACATGGGCTTCATCCCCGACATCGAGAAGATCTGCTCCAAGCTGCCGGCGACCCGCCAGACGCTGCTGTTCTCGGCAACCTTCCCGAACGACATCCAGCGCCTCGCAAAGACCTTCCAGAAAGATCCGAAGAAGATCGAGGTTGCCCGGCCGACGGACGCAGCCCTGACGATCACCCAGCATGTCGTTCATCTGCCCACGAACGATGGCAAGGCGCGCCGCACGGCGCTGCGCCGCGTGATCGAATCCTGCAACGTCAAGAACGGCATCGTGTTCTGCAACCGCAAGGTCGAAGTCGATGTGGTGGCCGCCTCGCTGACCAAGCATGGCCACGACGCCGCGCCGATCCACGGCGACCTGCCGCAATCAGTGCGCACCGAAACGCTGCAGCGGTTCCGCGACGGATCGCTGAAGCTGCTGGTGGCGTCTGACGTCGCCGCGCGCGGGCTCGACATTCCGGATGTCGGCCATGTGTTCAACTTCGGCCCGCCGCCGAAGGACGAAGACTATATCCACCGCGTCGGCCGCACCGGCCGCGCTGGCCGGACCGGCGAAAGCTACACGCTGGTCAGCCCGGCGGACGACAAGTCCTGGGGCTTCGTGCTGAAGATGATCAAGCAGGACGTGAAGGATTTCATGCCGGAAGGCCTGCTGGACGAACTGGCGAACCTGCCGCCGGAAGAAAAGCGTGACCGCCCCGGCAGCCGAGGTGGACGCGACCAGAGCCGGGGCCCGCGTGGCCGCAGCGAGCGCGGCGAAAGCCGGGACCGCAGCCCGCGCCGGCGCGAACGCACCGAGGAGGCGCCTGTCGCCGCCGAGGCCGTGTCCGGCGATGTTGCCGAACGCACCGAAATCGTTGCCGAAGCCCCCGCCGTCCGCGAGGATGCGCCCAGGCGGGAGCGGGGCCCACGCCCGGACAAACGCCGTGAACGGAGCGAAAAGCCCCGTGCCGAGCGCGCCGACGCGCCCCGCGCCGATCACACGGAACGCACCGAGCGCACGGATCGTACCAGCGACAAGCGCGAACGTCCGAGCCGCGATTACAAGCGCAAGGATGACGACCTCATCCTTGAGCCGGCACCGGACAAGGTGCGCGGTTTCGGAAACGACATCCCGTCCTTCCTGAAGAAACGCTGAGGCAACGCGGGATCGCCGCTTGCCACGGGCGAGCGGCTTCACGTCCAGCCTGCATGCCGCCCGGGATGCCGCGCAAGCCGGCCTGGCCGGTTGAATTGCCAATCGCCGGATCCGGGTTGCCAATCCGGACAAGCCAAGGTTTAAATCTGTCAGGGCGCCGCCAGGCCCGCGCCCTGACAGAGAGGGAACATGCGTTTGCACTCGATTCTGGCCACCGCGCTTCTGGTGGCCGCCGCGGCTCCGGCCACAGCACAGATCGCGCCGCCACCGATTGAAGCCTACGGAGAACTGCCTCTCTTTTCCGACGCCGAATTGTCGCCGGATGGCAGTCGCATTGCCACGATTGCCAATCTGCCGAGCGGCCCGCGTATCGTGGTGCTGGGCCGCGACGGCAAAGTGATTCGCCAGATCGGCGTCGAAGACATCAAGCCGCGCGACATTCAGTTCTTCGACAATAATCATGTCATCGCCCTTCTCTCCAAGACGACCCAGACCTACGGCTTTGCCGGCCGGTACGAGGCCTCAGGCGCCTTCGCGATCAATGTCGAAGGCGGCGCACCGGTCGGCTTGCTGAAACGGACCGATGGATTGTTCCCGGCCCAGACCGGCCTGGGGCGGATCATCGGGCGGGCTGACGAGCCCGGCCGGGTGCTGATGCCGGCTTTCATGGGTGAATCCCATCAGTCGCCAAAATTCGACCTGCTGCATGTCGACCTGAAAGATGGGCGCGGCGGGATCGAGATGAAGGGCACTGCGGATACAATTGACTGGTTTGCGGATGCAACCGGCAAGGTTATCGCGCGCGAGCGCTACAACAATTCGCGCGATGTCTACGAGATCGAAATCCGCAGCGGCAACAGCTGGACCTCCATCTACAAGCGGGAGGATGCCGAGACATTGCCGTTCACGATTACCGGGCTCATGCCGGATGGATCAGGATTGATCTACGTAGCCTCGGGCGATGGCGAGGTACATGATGGCCTGATGGTGCTGGGCTTCGATGGCAAGGTTTCCGGGCCCATTCTCGGCCGGCGCGGCAAGGAGATCGAAAGTATCTATACGGATGATGCACGCCGCGTGCTCGGTGTACGCTATACCGGAATGCTGCCGGACTACGAGTTCCTGGACCCCGGCCTGAAAGCCAATTTTGAGTCCTTCTCCGCGCGTTTCCCGGATGCGACGATCTACATCGACTCCTGGTCGGATGATCGTAGGGCGGTGCTCTACAACATGTTCGACCCGTCTCTGGGCGATGTCTGGATCGTGAATGACGTAGACAAGCCCCAGCCAGAGCTGATCGCGAAGAACCGCAAGGCCATTTCCGCAGACCAGACCGGGATGATTGTCACCATCGAATACAAGGCGCGCGACGGACTGACCATTCCGGCGGTTGTGACATTGCCGCCTGGAGCAGACATTCAGGACAACATCAAGCGCCCGCTGATCGTCATGCCGCACGGCGGCCCGGCGACGTATGACCGGGTCGACTTCGACTGGATGGCCCAGTTCGTGGCGAGCCGTGGGTATGTCGTGCTGCAACCGAATTTCCGTGGATCGAGCGGTTTCGGCGAGGAGTTTGAGGATGCCGGGCGCGGCGAATGGGGCGGCAAGATGCAGCATGACCTGACGGACGGCGTTGCCGCCCTGTCACAGATCGGAATGATCGATCCCGCGCAGGTGTGCATCGTCGGCGCCAGCTATGGCGGCTATGCCGCGCTGGCGGGCGCAGCCTTCACGCCGGAGGTTTACCGGTGCAGCGCGGCGATTGCTCCGGTGGCGGATCTTTCGGCGATGTTGAGCGAGGAACGCATGCGCTACGGGCGCGATCATTGGGTGATCAGCTATTGGGAAGGCATCATGGCCGACGGCGATGCACGCCGGCAAAGGCTCAAGGACGCCTCGCCGATCAACGCGGCAGACCGGGTTCGCGCGCCGGTTCTGCTGATCCATGGCGAGGATGATACCGTCGTGCCGATCTCGCAGAGTGAGCGGATGGAGCGGGCGTTGAAACGCGCCGGAAAGCCGGTCGAGTTTGTCCGGCTGAAGGGCGAGGATCACTGGATGTCCGTGCCCGAAACGAGGCTCCAGATGTTGACAGCGCTCGAAGCCTTCCTGAAGATTCATTTGCCGGTCGCACCGGCAGTGAACGAAGTCGGCAGGGAGGCCCGGTAAAATGCCCGTGCTTGGAATTGGCGGCGTGTTCTTTCGCGCCGCAGACCCGGAAGCCCTGTCGGACTGGTATGATCGCCACCTTGGTGTCGGGGCCGGGCATGATGGATCGGGCGTGAAGACCGAGGGCGAGTGGGTCTGGAAGGTGCAGGCCGGGCCGGTGGTGTTTGCGCCGTTCAAGGCGGCAACGGATTACTGGCCGGCGGACAAGGCGTTCATGTTGAACTTCCGCGTTTCGGGGCTCGATGCCCTGCTCTCGTCCCTGCGCGCGGCCGGCATCGGCGTCGAGACGCGCGCCGAATGGGACGCGCCCGAGACCGGACGGTTTGCGCGCATCCATGACCCTGAAGGTAATCCCATCGAACTGTGGGAGCCCCCTTCCGGAGACTGATCAAAAAAGAGGGCCCTCTCCCCCGGGGGGAGGGGCCCTCGTATTGATACGTCTGCGGACTATTTCTTGAGGCGGCCCTTGACCTGCGCGCGGAACTTGTCACCGTAAGGCGGGCGCATCATCGCGAGGATCTCGTTGTTGGTCTGCGTGTAGATCGCCTTCTTGTGGCTGAACTCGAGGAAGCCGTCGCGGCCGTGATAAGCGCCCATGCCGGACGGGCCGACACCGCCGAACGGCAGGTCTTCCTGCGCGACGTGGAAGATGACGTCGTTCACCGTCACGCCGCCGGAGGTCGTGTTGTTCAGTACAAAGTCTTTCTCGGCCGCGTCATTGCCGAAATAGTAGAGGCCGAGCGGGCGCGGGTGGGCATTGATATAGGCCACCGCGTCCTTCGCATCACCATAGGACTTCACCGGCAGGATGGGGCCGAAGATTTCGTCCTGCATCACCTTCATGTCGTCGGTCGGGTCGATGATGATGTGCGGCGCCATCTTGTGGTGCGGTTGCTGCGAGAAGTTCTCGCCCTTCGGATTGATCTCGATCACCTGCGCGCCCTTGGCGCGGGCGTCGTCGAGGTATCCGCTGATCCGGTCAAAGTGGCGCTGGTTGATGATCGAGGTGTAGTCGTCGTTTTCTTTCAGGCCGCTCGGATACATCGCCTCGACGGCGCGGGTGGCGGCGTTGACGAAGTCCTGCGTCTTGTCTTTCGGCACGAAGGCATAGTCCGGCGCCAGGCAGATCTGGCCGGCATTCAGCGTCTTGCCGGCCATGATGCGGCTGGCGGCTTTCTGCAGGTCGGCGGAGCGGCCGAGGATGACCGGCGACTTGCCGCCGAGTTCCAGCGTCAGCGGCACGAGATTGTCGGCCGCCGCGCGCATGACATGGTGGGCAATCGAGGTGGCGCCGGTGAAGAGGATGTGGTCGAGCGGCAGCTTGGTGAACTCGGCGCCGGCCTCGGGGCCGCCGGTGACCACAACGCATTCCTCGGGGCTGTAGTATTTCGCGATCAGCTCCTTCATCAGCTCCGAGGTCGCCTCGGTGAATTCGGATGGCTTGATCATGCAGCGGTTGCCCGCCGCAAAGATGCCCGCGAGCGGCGTGAAGGTCAGGTTGACCGGGAAATTCCAGGGCGACAGGACGCCGATGACGCCTTTCGGCTGGTATTGCAGTTCGGCCTTCGAGCCGAGCAGGCCGAGCGGGAACTCGACCTTGCGCTTCTCGGGCCGCATCCATTTGGCAAGGTTTGCCTTGGCGAATTTCAGCGCGCCGATAGAGCCGGCAATGTCGGTGAGGTTCGACTGGTCCTTCGAGCGATGGCCGAAGTCCTGGCACATCGCGTCATTGAACGCATCGCCGTGCATGGCCAGCAGGTCGATTGACTTGTCGAGCCATTCGGTGCGCCGGGCGAGCGACGGAATGCCGTCGCGCAGGTGCGCCGCCTTCTGCCGGTCGAGCAAGGCGCGCATGCCGGTGCCTGGGGTTCCATCGAGGGCCATCGCAAATTCTCCCGAAGTGAGCGTTTGAGCTTCTTGTATCATGAACAGTGTAGCGCGCGTTCAGCGTTATCGCCAAGGGGCCGCCGGAGGCCTTGCCCCGGCGTGAGGCGTTCACGGGGCCGTGCAACCGGGTTATTTCAGGCCCCAGACAGAGATATGGGAGACCGCCGGATGGCCAGGTACGAGAAGATTTCCTACGAGCGCGACGGCGATATTGCGATCATCTCCTTTGATGACGACAAGACGCTGAACGCCTGCGGGGTCGATACGGCCATCGAGTTGCTGCACGCCTTTGAAGTGGCGGCGGGCGAGGCGCGCTGCACCATCCTGACCGGCAAAGGCCGCGGCTTCTGCTCCGGCGCCAACCTCGGCGGCATGGGCGCGGGCCCGCAGATTGCCCACCCGGATTCGGTGCCTGACGCCGGCAAGGCGCTGGACGCCTTCTACAATCCGCTCGTCACCTCGATCCGCAACCACCCGCACCCGGTCATCACGGCCATCAACGGCGCGGCGGCCGGCGTCGGCTGCGCCATCGGCCTGATGGGCGACCTCGTGATCGCGGCAAAAAGTTCCTATTTCCTGCAGGCCTTCCGCCGGATCGGCCTGGTGCCGGACGGCGGCTCATCTTACCTGCTGGCGCGCACCATCGGACGCGTCCGGGCCATGGAGATGGCACTTCTGGGTGAAAAGCTGCCGGCCGCAACAGCGCTGGAATGGGGCCTGGTGAACCGGGTTGTAGACGACGCGGACCTGATGAAGACCGCCAAGGAATTCGCGGTGAAACTGGCCACCGGTCCGACCGTCGCGCTGTCGCTGGCACGGCGGCAGATCTGGGCGGCGTGCGACGATGATTTTGGCGCCGCACTGCACGGAGAGCGGATGGCACAGCGTGCGGCCGGGCGGACGGAAGACTTCCGCGAGGGCGTGACGGCCTTCCTGCAGAAGCGTCCCGCCGAGTTCAAGGGCAAGTAACTCCGGATTGAACTGTGGAAATTTGTTTCCCTTAAAGATTACGAAACTCATTTGGCGCTAGGTTTCACCCGGATGGAGAATTCGGGACGGGCGCTATGGATTTCAGGCTGGTGCACTTCAACAGCGCACGACCTATGGGTAAGTTCGATTTCAGCAATGAATTCGTGCAGGTTTTTGTCGCATTACTGCCACGTATCTTCAAGGATGGAGACGCCTTCGAAGGGCTGATCCACCATGATCATGGCATTCGCTGCCCGGATGGCAGCTGGCGGGGCTTCACCAATGCCTTTCCGTATCCGCCGGAATGGAGCGCGCCGGACATTTCCACGCTGGCGGTCTGGCGCTCGATGGAAGACCTGAAGACGTTCAGCCATTCCGGACGCACCCACCCGCCGGGCATGCGCCGGCTTGCCAACGAGATCGACCGGTCGGACGGACCGGGTTTCGTGATGTGGTGGGCGCTGCGCAGCGAACGGTTCACGCTCGAGGATGGCTGGCAACGGCTGCAGCACCTGCGCACGCACGGCTCGACAGACTTTGCCTTCTCGCTGGACCAGCCGGTCAAGCGGCCAGCCGTGGCCTGATCACGTCTTCTTTCGGGCTCTGGGCTTCGCCCTGGCCTTCGCAGCCCGCGCGACGGCGAGCGCCTGCCGGCCCCAATCACTGGCTTCATCGGGATCGTCCATCGCCGAGGATGGCAGGCTGACATAGCCCATATCGATGATCTCGCCGGTGCTCGGCTTGGTCCAGAGGAAAGGCTCGCCGCCCTCTGCCTCTAGACGCGCCCGCAGGGGCGGATCGGTCTTCAGGAAGATCGTGTCGCTGAACAACAGCGCGATCATCAGACCTTCGCAGAACACGCCGGCGCCACCGAACATGCGCCGTATGCTGACGGAGCCCATGGGGGCGAGGAGCTCGACCACGAACTCGTGGAAGGGGTCGGGCGCTTTCGCCATGTATCCTTACAATCCTCTCCGTGTCGTCATCCCGGAAAATCCGCAGGATTTGTCCGGGACCCAGACTGTTAGCCGCGCCTGTCCAGAAGGACTGGGTCCCGGGCATTTGCTGACGCAAATCCCCGGGATGACGACAAACTGCTGTTGTATTCAATCAAGCGTCCTCAAACCGGCAACCCCAACCGATAGACGCCCTTGAACGTGTCCGCATCCTCGACCGGTTTGCCCTTGCGATAGATCAGGACCGTTCCGGCCTTGTGCAGCCGGATCGCCTCGGCGCGCACGTCCTTCAGCATGCGCACGAAGTTGTCCGGACTGACGGCCTTGGCGGCGTCCTCCGGCGCAATCGTCTTGCCGGCGCCCTTGGCGGCGGTCAGCACGAGGATGGCGTCGCGCACGGGATTGACTGCCTCGTTCACCAGTCAATCGCCGCGTAGACGAGCTGCTGGTACTGCATGCGCATCGGATAGGTCGAGGATGGCATCAATTGGGTCGCCTGGATGGCGATCAGTTCTTCTTCCGGGTCGATCCAGAAGAAGGTGGAGGCGAGGCCGCCCCAGCTGAAGGTGCCGTTGCTGCCCGGTTGGCGGGTCTGGACGATGTCCTGCACGACCGAGCCGCCGAGGCCGAAGCCGACGCCATCGGCCATCACCTCGGTGAAGGCCGAACGGCCCATGCCGCGCATGGTCTGGCCATCCGGCAGGTGGTTCTGGCGCATGAATTCCCAGGTCTTGGGACTGATCAGGCGGGCGCCATCGAGCGTGCCGCCGCGCAGCAGCATCAGGGCGAAACGGTGATAGTCGCGGATGGTGGACGCGAGGCCGCCGCCGGCATTGAGGAGGTTCGGGCGTTTAGCATAGAGCTTTGAAGCGGCGCCACCTGGGTCGGCCAGCGTCGTCTCGCCGGTCTTGGCGTCTTTCTGGTAGCAGGCCATCAGGCGGTGTATTTTCTCGGGCGGTACCCAGAAGTCTGTGTCGTCCATGCCGAGCGGGCCGAAGATGCGCTCACGGAAGAATTCGTCGAGCGGCTGGCCCGAGATGATTTCCACCAATGCGCCGAGCACGTCGATGGAATGGCTGTAGCGCCATTCCGTACCCGGAGAGAAGGCGAGCGGCAGCTGGCCGATCTGGCGGGCCATGTCCTGCAGGGTGTCCTTCGGATGGCCGACCTTTTCGCGGCGGTAGATCTCGTCGGTCTCATCCTGCATCAGGAAGCCGTAGGTAAGGCCCGATGTGTGGGTGACGAGGTCCAGCACGGTCATCTCGCGGTCCGGTTTGCGCAGCTTTGGCGCTGCGGCGGTGCCGCCATCCCAGACCATCGCGTTCTTGTATTCCGGAATGTAGCGGCTGACCGGATGGTCGAGCCGGATCTTGCACTCCTCGAGCAGCATCATGATGGCGAGCGTCGTGATTGGCTTGGTCATCGAATAGATGCGGAAGATCGTCTCTGTACTGATCGCTTCCTTGCCGCCCATCTCGGTCGAACCGGTATAGCTTTCATGGGCGATCTCGCCGCCGCGCGAGACCAGCAGGCCCATGCAGGGCAGCTTGCCGGTGTCGATGTAGTTTTCCTTGAAATAGGCGGGCATCGCCGCGAGGCGGTCTGCATTGAGGCCGACTTCGTGCGGGTCTGTGGGGTCGTGGTCGAACATTACTCGTTTCCTTCGATATGTGTGATTTGGAGTGTTTCGAAAACGACGCGGATCGTTTCGGCGACGCTGATGGTAAAAATGCCCCCGCTGGCTTTTTTCCACTCTTCATAACCTTGGTGGAATTCGGGACCCGGAATGCGCGCATTGCCTACAAGTCTATCAAGGGATGCTTCCAGTGCTTCGCGCTCAAATGGCAGATGCGAAATCTCACCCGCAAAGGTTTGGCCTGTTGCCGATTTTCCGAATCCTACGCCCGTCATGCTTACGTGCACTGCCGATAACTCGGAGTCGTAGGGTTCTATCAGAGAAATCACGACGCGTGTTTCGGGCCGAGGAGCGTCCTTGATTGTCCAGACCTGACCAACCTCGAGAGAGATTCTTTGCGTGTCGGCAAACGCTGCAATGGAGAACGCCCATGCTAAAACCAGATAGGTAAGCGCCCTTATCAAAGCATACCCGCCTTCGCCGCCCGGGCGAGTTCCCGGGCGATGATGATCTGCTGGATCTGGCTGGTGCCTTCGTAGAGGCGGAAGATGCGGACGTCGCGGTAGAAGCGCTCGATGCCGTAATCGGTGACATAGCCAGCGCCGCCGAAAATCTGCACGGCGCGGTCGGCGACGCGGCCGCAGGCTTCGGTGGCGAAGAGCTTGGTGCAGGAGGCGAGCATGGTGACGTCTTCGCCGGCATCGCGGCGGCGGGCGGCGTCGAGGATCATGCATTCGGCAGCGTAGGTTTCAGCCTGGCTGTCGGCGATCAGGGCCTGAAGCATCTGGTGCTCGAAGATCGGCTTGCCGAACTGCTTGCGTTCCAGCGCGTAGGTGACCATCTCGCGGATCAGGCGTTTGGAGACGCCGGTAGCGACGGCGGAGATATGCAGCCTGCCCTTGTCCAGCACGCTCATGGCGACCTTGAAGCCTTCGCCTTCCTTGGCGATCAGGTTTTCCGCCGGAACGCGCGCGTTCTCGAAAATCACGTCGCAGATGTGGGCGCCCTGCTGGCCCATCTTTTTCTCCGGCTTGCCGACCGACAGGCCCAGCGTACCCCGCTCGACGATGAAGGCGGAGACGCCTTTCGCGCCGGGTTCATCCGGATTGGTCCGGGCCATGACGGTGAAGAGGTCCGCCTTGTTGGCGTTGGTGATGTAACGCTTGGTGCCGTTGAGGATGTAGTGGTCGCCGTCGCGGGTTGCGCGGGTCTTGAGACCTGCGGCGTCGGAGCCGGCTTCCGGTTCGGTCAGCGCGAAGCTGGCGATCAGGTCGCCCGAGGCGACGCCCGGCAGCCATTTGGCTTTCTGCGCCTCGGTGCCGAACAGGATCAGCGCCTGGCTGCCGATGCCGATATTGGTGCCGGCGACGGAGCGGAAGGCCGGCGAAGTCTTGCCGAGTTCCATGGCGACGAGGCATTCGGTTTCCATGTCGAGGTCGAGCCCGCCATACTCTTCGGGCACGGCGATGCCGAACAGGCCGAGCGCCTTCATCTCGTCGATCACATGCTGCGGGACAGCGTCTTCTTCGCCGACCTGGGCCTCGACCGGCACGCAGGTCTCGGTCACGAAGCGGCGCACCTGTTCGATCAGCGCAGCGCGGGTTTCGGCGTCAAAGGCCATGGTTTTCGTCTCCCCGAATATGTTTCCAAGACCACTTTATGCCCCAACGGCACGCTTGTCGAAGGGGGCCGTAACGGTATGATACCCGTAAATGCCGGACAAAGGGGGCGCGCGTGGCAACAGTTGTCGAAACCGACGGGGAATTCGCGGGTTGGACGACCTGGAAGGAAGAACCGTTCGAGTACGAGACGGCCGGGCCCTTCTATTACAAGGTCGATGAGAAAGGCCCGGTGGCGGCGTTTCGCGTTCAACGCAAGCACATGAATGCGGCCGGCGTCGTGCATGGCGGCTGTCTGATGACCTTCGGAGATTTCGCACTGTTCGCCATCGGGCATGAAGCCATGGAGGGCGCCTATGGCGTCACCATCACCTTCACGGCGGAGTTCATCAACGGCGCGCTCGAGGGCGAATTGTTGACCGCGCGCGGGGAGTCGTTGCGCAAGGGCGGATCGCTCAGCTTCGTGCGCGGCATCATCCACGGCGAGGATGGCCGTCCCGTCCTGAACTTTTCAGGCACCATCAAGAAGCGCAGGAAATCGACATGACCCAGCAGCCCCCTTACCAGGAACTTTCCCGCTCGATCAAAGGCAAGACAGCGCTGATAACCGGCGCGGCGAGCGGCATGGGCCGGGCGACTGCCCACCTGTTTGCCCGCGAAGGCGCCAACGTGGCTGTGACCGATCTGAAGCAGGAAAATGTCGACATCGTCGTCGAGGAGATCAAGGCAGCCGGGATCGACCATGTGAAGGGCTGGGCGCTGGATGTCGGCGATGCCGCCGCGATCAAGCGTGTGGTGGACGAGGCGGCGGCGCATTTCGGCGGCCTCGACATTCTCGTGAACAATGCCGGCTTTGCCATTCCGGCGCAGGTTGGCGAGGAGAGCTATGAGGACAGCTGGGGGCCGAGCCTCAACGTGATGCTGACCTCGCACCAGCGCGCCATCCGCGCGGCGCTGCCCTATATGCGTAAGAATGGCTGGGGACGGATTGTCAACATCGCCTCGACCGAAGGCCTCGGCGCGACGCCGGGCAACTCGCCCTATGTGGCGGCCAAGCACGGCGTGATCGGCCTGACGCGGGGCCTCGCCGTGGACCTCGGCCGCGAAGGCATCACCGTCAACTGCATCTGCCCCGGCCCGATCATCACCGGCATCACGGCCGGCATTCCGGACGAGCACAAGGAAATCTATGCCAAGCGCCGCGTGCCGCTGCGCCGGTACGGGATTCCCGAAGAGGTCGCCAACATGACGCTGTCGCTGGTGCTGCCGGCGGCGAGTTTCCTGAACGGCGTACACATCCCGGTCGATGGCGGCATGAACATCAAGAACGCCTAGAGACCGAACGCAGCGCGGGCCGCTTCGGTCTGCACGGAGCAAAGTGTCAGGTATTCCTTCGTTTCGGCGAGTGCCTGTTCGTGGCCGGCGGCGGCCGGTCCCTGGGATGCCAGCAGCACCTCAAGCTCCGGGATACGGCCAGGGTCGCAGAAGGACCGGGCAAGGCGCGGCGCGGCGCGGCGCGACTGGGACGGGATGGCATTGAGGAAAGCTGGGAACTCGGCCGTCAGGCGGGTCCATGTGGTTTCCCGGTGCGCCGGATTGCCCATCAGGCTGGACGCGATGGAAGAGCTGGCGGCCGGGCCGAAGGCGCCGTCAAACATCAACTGCTCGGCGCGGCGCGCCAGACCGGGATCAGCCACCGAACCCACGGCGTCCGAGACGGCCTGCGTGAACACCGCGTCGTCCAGCCGCGCGCGGGCGGCGAGGATTTTGTCGAACGCCTCGGCGCCGCCTTCGGCAAAGGTCACGCGCAGGGCCGGCACGTAGAGGTCGCTGGTCAGGCCGCCCGTACCCTCCAGCACAGGCGCGAGCCGCTCGCGCAGCTCGGCGCGGGCTGCCGGATCGTCCAGCGTCAGCGCCTGGAAGCTGAGCATGCGCGCCGCGCTTTCGGTGTCGGCGCCGGCGTCCGTGCGCGCCGCCAGAGTGGCTGAAACACGGGCGCGCAGGTCCTCCGCAGCCGGATGATCGCCGAGCTGGCGCAAGAGGGTGTCGGCGGCGCGCAGGCTGGCCGAGAGCACCGTCGCGTCCGGGTGCGACATGGCCGGCACCAGCACGCCGAGCCAGTCTTCGCCGGACAGAGCGCCGGCGGCAAAGGCGGCTTCCGCGCTGTCGAGACTGGCGAGCGCTTCCGTGGCCGGAAGGCCGGCGAAGCCCGCGCCAAGTGCCCGCCAGCCTTCCGGCGGCAGGCCGAAGCGGTAATAGCCCGCGCCGTCGGCGTTCGGCACGATGACCGACGGGCACATGGCGCCCTTCAGATCGGTGACGGATTGCTGCGAAGTCAGCAGGGTGCAGGTCCGCCCCGTATTGGCGCCGTCCTGCCAGGCGACACAGACCGGGATCGTCCAGGTGCGGCCGGGATCTATCCCGGAGCCGAGCGGTTTGTACCGGCTTTGCCGGAGCGTCAGTTTTGGTGCGCCGGCGCCGCAGCTGACACTGGCTTCGACCAGCGGCACGCCCTGCTGCAGGATGAAGCTGCGGAAGATGTTGCCGACTTCCGGATCGCCGGTCGCCCGGCTGATCGCGTTGAAGAAGTCCTCGCTGCTGGCCGCGCCGTCCGCATACCGGGCGATGTAGCGGCCAAGCGCCGGGCGGAAACGCTCGGGCGTGGCGAAGTGGTCCACCATGCGGATGACCGACTGGCCCTTGGAATAGGTGATTGCGTCATAGGCGTTGCGGATATCCTCATTGCGCACAATCGGACCGGACACGGCCCGGGCGCTCGCCAGGCTGTCGAGCACCATCGCGGAAAGGCTGTCAGCGACGGCTGCAACCTCATGGTTGCCGTCCGGCTCGAGGATCGACAGCACGGCGGTCTCGCTCCAGTTGGCAAAGCCTTCCTTCAGCCAGAGGTCATCCCACCAGGGCGGCGTGACGAGATCGCCGAACCACATGTGTGCGATCTCGTGCGTATGGATTTCCTTCAGCGCCCGGATGAAGGCCGGGCCGGCATTCGGCCCCTTGAGAATCCGGCTTTCGCGGTAAGTGATCGCGCCTGCAAGCTCGGTGGCGCCGGAGGGCCATTGCGGCGCCGCGATGAGATCGAGTTTCTCGTAGGGATAAGGCTGTTGCAGCATCTCCTCGAAGATCCCGACAATCCGGGGCGTCAGCGAGAGCGCATAACCGAGCTCCTCACCCTTGCCGGCCCGGGTATAGCCGGTCAGCGGAACCTCGCCCTTGCGAACGCTGTTGGGCAGCATCGGCGCGTGCGCCACCTGGTCGAAGTCTCCGACGGCCGCGGAGAGCAGATAGGTCGACAGCGGACGGGTCGGGGCAAAGCGGATCGTTTCGAATCCCGGCCGGGCCGGCGCGCGCGAGATTTCCGGTGTGTTGGCGACGGCCCGCATGCCGACCGGCACGGTGATCGACATGTCGAAAACGGCCTTGATGCCCGGCTCGTCGAAGCCCGGCATGAACCGGCGCGCCTCGATGCTCTCGGACTTGGCGAGGGCATACACCTTGCCCTGCGACTCGACCTTGAAGAGACCGGCGAGATTGGCATTGAACGGCGCGGAATATTCGATCTTCAGGGTGAGCTTGCGCGCTTCCAGCCGTTTCGGGAAGCCGACCCAGACCACCCCGGTCTCCAGCACCTCGGTCCAGGAGGCCTCGACCGTTTCGCCGCCCGCTGCGGCGGTGACCGAGCTGACATCGAGGTCATCACCGTGCAGCCAGAGACCCGTGACGGGAGCTTCCAGAGTGATGTCGATTTCGACGATGCCGTTGAAACGCGGCAGGCGCGGGTCAAGGTCGAGCGTGGCGCGGTAGGCGACGGGCACGGCGACGCCGGACAACCGGCCCGTGGGCGCAGCGCGGACGAGTTGCTCGGCACTGGCAGGCTGGACGGGCAGCGTCCAGCCCGAACGCTGCGCGCAGGCAGCAAGCGCCAGCAACAGAAACGCGAAAATGCCAGACCGGATCATACGCCACTCCCGGAGATTGAAGCTGACTTCTGCATACAGGATCAACGGCGCCGCGAAACCCCTGCGGCTGAACCGCGCCGCGCGTGCCGCGCGGACGGGCTAGCCCGCAAAGCCGCGCTCGGTCATGGCGGCGTGCCAGCGGCCGAGATTGGGCAACTCGTTGTGCGGCGACCACTTCATCACGCGGGCAAAACCGCACGTGATGTAGAGCGTGATGTCGGCAATCGAGAAGCGGTCGGCGGCCACAAAGTCATGCGTCGCCAGATGTGCGTCGAGCCGTTCGGCCATTTTCCGGGCAGCCTTCTCGCTCTTGGCCGCCGTCTCGGCGCTTTGCGGCACTTCGAGCGGCGCCATCATCGGATGGGCGTTGCGGAACCAGCCAGCGAACTGCACGAAGAACATCAATTCCACGCGCCGGTCCCACATCTCGATGAGGGCCTTCTCCTTCGGGTCGCGGCCCATCAGGTTCGGTTCCGGGAAGATACCTTCAAAATAGGTGCAGATGGCCCGGCTCTCGGTAATGTTGGTGCCGTCATCCAGCACCAGCGCGGGGACCTGCGCGAAGGGCGAAACTTCGCGGTAGTCCGGCTGCTTGTGCTCCTGCTTCATGATCGAGACTTCCTGCAGTTCCACCGCATCGAGCTTGCCCTTGGCGCGCAGGAAGTAGACCACGCGGTCAGGGTTCGGCGCCTGCGGGCTGTGATAGAGCTTCATCGGTGTCCTCCTGGAATTTTCTGTCAGAATTTCTTGGTGAGCCCGAACGTCGCGTTCGCGGGCTCGCCGGGAAAGTAGCGCGGATTTCCAAAGGACACATCCGCCCGGTCTGCGTAGCGTTCATCCGTCAGGTTACGGACATTTATCCAGAGATCCATGTCGCCCTGCCATTCCCACGCCGCGCGGGCGCCCAGCACCGTATGGCCGGGATAGGCGGCGAGGTTTGCAGGATCGAGGAAGTATTCCCCGACATGGGCGACGTTCAGCGAGAGCGCGAGACGGTCTGTCGCCTGCCAGTCGAGGCGCGCATTGGCCAGCCATTCGGGCGCGGTGTCGATGGCGTTGCCGTCACGCACCGTGTCGGACGCCGAAGCGACCAGCCGGTCGAACGTGTAGGTCTGGTCCGACCACGAGACGTTGCCGGAGAGCGACAACGTGTCGGTAAGATCATAGGCGGCGGAGAGCTCCGCGCCCGTGTGCCGCGTCGAGCCATCCGTGACGTTCAGGCCGTTGGAGTCGCGGAAGAAGAAGTTTTCCTTGTCCATCCAGTAGGCGGCAAGATCGAAGACGAGGCGGCCGGCAAGCGCGCTGCCGCGTGCGCCGACTTCGACGCTTTCCAGCGTTTCGGTCTCGACCTCACCGGGCAGCTGCAGGTTCTGGAGGCGGTAAAGATCCGAGACCTGCGGCGCGCGGGCGCCGCGGGCATAGTTCGCATAGAGATCAATCTCCGGCGCAACAGACCAGACCGCGCCGAGCTTCGGGGTCAGGAACTCGTAGGCGTCCGACCGGTCCGCCGTCACGTTGAAGCGGCCGGTGATGCCGGTGGGCGCCCGGGTGGTGTAGTCATAGTCATGGCGTTCGCCGCGCAGGCCGGCGAGGATGCGGACATCCTCCGACACCGACCATTCGAGTTCGCTCCAAAAGGCCGCGACGGCGGTATCGACGCTATAGTTGTAGTGAATGCCTTGCGGGAACTGGTTGCTGGCCGGGTTGAAACCGAATGTGGGGCGCGCCTGGATTTCGCGCAGATAGCCACTGGCCGCGTCGATATCCGCGCCGATGCGCCAGGTCAGCGCCGAGGTGACCGGCCGCTCGTAGCGCGCCATCAGGCCGCCGCCGGTATGGGCATTCTTCTCGACGCCGCCATAGGGCAGGAAGTGCTGCGAGAAGATCATCGCCTGCGAATGGGCATAGGGCAGCAGGATCAGCGTGCCGCCGGAAAGGGGCCGCTCGAGGCGCGCGCCGAGGCGGACGGACCAGGCGTCGCGGTAGGCGTCGGGGTTGGCGTTGGCTTTGGAGAGGCCCTCGTCCTTGTAGGCATCCGTCCCGACGACGAAGCCGCCGGATTCCTGGTTCAAGTTCTGGCCGGACAGCCAGACGGCGGCATCCCAGAGCCCGGGATTGAACGCGCCGACCACGGAGAGTTTCTGCTGGTCAACGCCGGTATTGTCGCGCCAGCCGGCATCCTTCTGGGCGGAAAAATTGACCAGCCAGTGCCTGCCCTCGTCGAGCTTCAGATCTGTGCGCCAGCGGCCGAGCGTGCCGTAGGAGGCGCGGATTTCGCTGCCGGTGCCGGGCTCCGGCAGGATGACGTTGATCAATCCGTGCACGGCGTTCGAGCCATACTTCGCACTGCCCGGCCCACGCACGACTTCGATGGCATCGGAGATTTCGTGGTGCGGCTCGATCAACGAATTGACGTTGCCGAAGGCGGGCGAGCGGGTGGGAACGCCGTTCTCGAGGATCAGGAAACTTCCCTGCCCGGCCCCGCCGGTCAGCACCGGCGAGCGGATGGCGATCAGGTGCTCCTGCCCGGAGTTCATCTGGATGTTGACGCCGGGTAGCTGGTTCAGGATTTCGGCGGGGTGGTCGGCGGCGGTCTCGGCAATTTCGGAGGCGGTGGCGGCAGAAAAGCTGCCGGGATCTTGGGGCTTCCGGTCGCCCCAGATTTCGACAGGCTCCAGGCGCTGGCCGGGATCAACCGCGACGGCGCCGGGGCGTTCCGGTTGCGGCGCGGTCTGCGCCAACGCCTGCGGCGCCAGTATCGTGACGGCCGCCGTGAGTCCCGAAACCCAGCCGGCCCGCCTCACCCCTGCACACCCGCGAACAACTGATACGGCAGCGCGCCGACGACCGCCGCCGACAGGCAGGTGGCCAGCGTGCCTGCCAGCAGCGTGCGCCAGGCGAGCGACAGGAAATCGTCGCGGCGTTCCGGTTCGACAATGGACAGGCCGCCGATCAGGATGCCCATCGAGCCGAAATTGGCAAAACCGCAGATGGCGTGCGCCGTGATGATACGGGTGCGCGGGTCCATCGCATCGACCGGAATGTCCGCGAGCTGGATGAAAGCGACGAACTCGGTAAGCACGGTCTTGACGCCCATCAGCGAGCCGGAGCGGGCCGCTTCCTCCCAAGGCACGCCGACCATGTACATCAGCGGCGCAAAGATCCAGCCGAGGATGCGCTCGATCGACAAGGGCGCGCCGAACACATCCGGGAAAGCGCCAAGGCCGGCGTTGACCAGCCAGAGCAGCGCGAGCGCGGCGATCAGCATGGTGGCGATGTTGAACACGATCTTCAGGCCGTCGGTGGCGCCGGTGGAGAAAGCGTCCATGGTCGAAGCGTAGTTGAAATCCGGGTTCTGGACGCGCTGGTCAGCGGGCGTGGTTTCCGGGATCATGGTGAGTGCCACGGCCACGGCGGCAGGCGCCGCCATGATGGACGCGGTCAGCAGCTGGGCCAGCGGATTGGCCATCTTGCCCTCAAGGAACGCTCCGTACACGACCAGAACCGAGCCGGCGATGGTGGCAAAGCCGGCCGTCATCATGATGAGCAGTTCAGAGCGCGTCATGCCCTTCACGTAAGGCCGGATCAGCACCGGCGCCTCGGTCATGCCCATGAACACGTTGGCGGACACGGCAAGCGAGGTGGCGCCGCCGAGGCCCATCGTGCGGCGGAAGACGGCGGCAAAGCCGTTGGTGATCCAGCGCAGGATGCGCCAGTGCCAGAGGATGGCGGAGAGCGCCGCGACCACGATGATGATGGGCAGGATCTGGAAGAAAAACAGCGGGGGCGCCGATCCGCCGATCAGCTCGCTGGCGGCCGCATTGTCGCCGACATAGCCGAACACGAAACTGGTGCCGGCGCGGGTCGCCGCCTGCAGGCCGCTGACCACGTCATTGGCCTTGAACAGAACCTCGCGCACCAGGGGAATACCGAACAGGATCAGCGCAAAAGCGAACTGCATCACTGTGGCGCCGAGAACGATCTTCCAGGGGAAGAGCTTCTTCTTCTCTGAAACGATCCAGCAAATCGCATAGATCAATGCCATGCCGATCAGCGCGCGGCCATTGTCCCATCCCCATTCATATCCTGCCGGCATGGACACTTTACCTCCCGCTTGTTGGAACCCGGCACATGGCTTAGCTGCCGGGTTGCGCCTTGGAAAGCAGGCAAAGACAAATGCAATCCCCTGGCGGGGCACCCGGCGCCTTGCGCACCGCGCAGGCCGCGAGGCGCGATGACGCGCCGCGTCCGGGCCGTTTGACCTGCCCGAAAAGCAAGTTTAGGTTTTTAGCTTAGATTTCAAGCGTCTGGGTTAGCCCCTTGGCGCAAAGTCAGACCCGTCAGACAGGAAAATGGATATGATGATCCGGACAGCGTTTTTGGCCCTCGTGATGGTGTGTGCGGCGCCGGCATTTGCCGCACCAAGCAACAGCGCCGCAGAAGGCAAGACCGAAACGGACGCCCCGGCAATGCCGGTACCGGAGCCGGTGATGTTCACCAGCATGCATACCGGCGTGTTCGGCGGACAGAAGATAAGCTACCGGGTGGAAGCCGGCGAGACGCAGATCCGGAACGCCGAGGGCGAGCCGGCGGCAAGCCTGTTCACCATCTCCTACATCCGCGAAAACGTCAGCGGGCCACGGCCGGTGTCGTTCGTCTTCAATGGCGGGCCCGGCTCGGCCTCGGTCTGGCTGCACCTCGGCCTGCTTGGCCCGAAGCGTGTGCAGGTGGCGAGCAACGCCGATGCCGATGATGGCGCAGCGCCCTACGCCCTGCTCGACAATCCGCTTTCGATCCTCGACGTGACGGACCTCGTATTCATTGACCCTGTCGGCACCGGCTACAGCCGCGTCGTCGGCACGGGCGAGGACAAGGACTATTGGAGCGAGGAAGGCGATGGCAGCTCCCTGGCGGAATTCATCCGGATCTGGATCACCGGCCACAAGCGCTGGAACGCGCCGAAATACCTGATCGGCGAGAGCTTCGGCACGACGCGCGCAGCTTATCTCGCGCACCGGATGATCACCGGCGATGTGGACATCGCGCTGAACGGCCTCGTGATGATTTCGCAGGCGCTGGACTATGAAGGCTCCACGTCAGCGCACGACAATGTCTATTCCTACATCACCTACTTGCCGAGCATGGCCGCAGCCGCGCAATATCATGGCAAGGCCGGCGCCGGTGTGGCGCAGGCTCAGTTCCTGGCCGAAGCGCGAGCATTCGCCCGCGATGAATACGGCCCCGCCTTGCTGAAGGGCGCGCAGCTGACGCCCGATGAGCGCGCCCGGATCCGCGACCGCCTCGCCTACTTCACCGGACTCGACCCCGCCTATATCGAGACGTCCGACCTGCGCATCCTGATGCACCGGTTCCAGAAGGAATTGCTGCGCGACAAGGGCGTCGCGCTGGGCCGGCTGGACGGGCGCTACATGGGCGACGAGGCCGATGACGCCGCCGAAGGGCCGGAGTCCGACGTGGCCAGCTATGCCGTCGGGTCGGCCTATTCCGCCCTGATGAACCAGTACCTGTCGGCCGACCTCGGCGTCGCGATGGACCGACCCTACATGGTTTCCAGCGAAGACGCTGGCAACAACTGGAACTTCAGCGACGCGCCCGAGGGCGAGTATGCGGAACCGCACTACGTGAATGTCGGGCGAAAGCTATCGACCGCGATGCGTCAGAACACCGGAATGAAAGTCTGGGTGGCCAGCGGCTATTACGACCTGATCACGCCCTTCTTCGATTCGGAGATCACGTTCGGCCGCTATGGCATCCCGCAGGAGCGGGTCGCGATGACCTACTATCAGGCCGGGCACATGATGTACCTGAACGAAGGCGCCCTGGCCGCGCTCGCAGCAGACTTGCGCACATTCTACACGGGCAAGCTGGAAGACGACCGGCCGCAATAGCGGCCCTGAATCAAAATTCCCCCGGCGATCAACCGGGGGAATTCACGTTCTTTGATTGAGCCGTCTGGTTGGTCGCGGCGTGTTCCCGAAAACCGGGTCCACTAATCACCGCGCCGGTTCAGCCGAGCTTGCAGACGCAGATCTTGTTGCCGTCCGGATCGCGGAAATAGGCGCCGTAGAAGGTCGGCATCCGGGCGCCCGGCGCGCCTTCGTCGGCGGCGCCGAGTTCGATGGCCTTGTTGTAGACCCGGTCCACGGTTTCCTTGTCCGGCGCCGCGAGGGCCGGCATCACGCCGTTGCCGCAGGAGGCCGCAGCCTCGTCGTAGGGATCGCCGATGCCGATCATCGGCTGGCCGGGGCCGACGCCGTAGAATTGCAGGCGGTCATTGGCGAAGAACCGCTTTGCACCCATTTCGCCGAGCACGGCGTCATAGAAGGCCAAAGCCTTTTCCTTGTTGTTGGTTCCGAGCGTCACATAAGCCAGCATGATGGTTCCTCCTGAGTATTGTTTCGGAACCAAGGAAACCATGGCGCCCTCCGGCTGGCAAGATTGACGGCAGGGCATGTCGCGCGGGTTTGAAGGAACCTGCGGGTCGAGGTGACGCAGCGGACGTGCTTGACGTTGACGTGAACGTCTGGTGTGACACCGCCCAAATCACAAACCCGCTTGAGGAGTCCCCCATGTCCGAGATCCGCTTTGACGGCCGCGTTGCCATTGTCACCGGTGCTGGCGGCGGTCTTGGCCGTTGCCACGCGCTCGAACTCGCCCGCCGCGGCGCCAAGGTCGTGATCAATGACCTGGGCGGCACGATGGACGGCACGGGCGGCAACTCCGCCGCCGCCGAAGCGGTGGTCAAGGAAATCGAAGCGTTCGGCGGCGAAGCCATCGCCAACGGATCGTCAGTTTCGGACGTCGCGGGCGTCAAGAAGATGATCGACGACACGATGGCCAAATGGGGCCGTATCGACATCCTCATCGCCAATGCCGGCATCCTGCGCGACAAGTCCTTCTCGAAAATGACAGTCGAGGACATCGACCTCGTGCTGGCCGTCCACCTGCGCGGTTCGTTCCTGCCGATCCACGCCGCCTGGGACATCATGAAAGCCCAGAACTACGGCCGCCTTGTCGTCACCACCTCCTCGACCGGTCTGTATGGCAACTTCGGCCAGGCAAACTACGGCGCGGCCAAGCTCGGCGTCGTCGGCATGATGAACACGCTGAAGATCGAAGGCGCGAAAAACGACATCAAGATCAACGCGGTCTGCCCGATTGCTGCGACCCGCATGACGGCCGGCATCATGTCCGAGCAGATGCTGGATGCGCTGAAACCGGAATACGTGACGCCTGGCGTCATCAATCTCGTCAAGGAAGATGCCCCGACCGGCATGATCCTGTCGGCCGGCGCCGGCGCCTTCTCGATGGCGCGGATCGTTGAAACGGCCGGCGCGTATGTCGGCCAGGGCGCGGCCCTCACCGCCGAAGCAGTCGCGGCGAAATGGGACGAGATCACGGACGTGTCGAAGACCCAGCCCGCCTTCAAGGCCGGCGCCGAGCATGGGCAGAACATCTTCTCGCGGGTTGCCGAAGCCGCAAAAGGCTGAGGCTTGCCAAACCGGGGTGCGGGTTGCAGGCTCTCCTGAAATCAGGAGATTGCCATGCGACTCGCCCTTCTAGCCCTGTCCCTGACCCTCGTTTCCGGCTGCGCGCTCTGGAACAGGCAGGCGGCGGTTGCACCTGAAGCCGAGCCGGCGAGTGTCAGCCGGCCCGTCGCCGGGGCTGGTGAAATGTGCAGCGGCCTCGCCGGCATTGCCTGCGCCGAGGGACTCGCCTGCATATTCGCCGAGGGCACCTGTCACGCCACTTCAGATGCGGCCGGCACCTGCCAGACGCCGTCCACCATCTGCACCCGCGAATACAGGCCGGTCTGCGGCTGTGATGGCGAAACCTATGGCAACAAGTGCGAAGCGCTCGCCGCTGGTGCAAGCGTGGACCATGCCGGTGAGTGTCCGCCCAGCGGCAGCTGATTTCCCTTCAGAATCCGAAGCCTCCGGCAAGAAGCACGACACCGCGTTCGGGCGGGCCTCACTTTTTTTAGGTGAAGTGCATCCAGCGCCCGGCCTGAACGCATCCCGGTAGTGAAACGCGAAAGCACCGGGGAGACGCACGCATGTTCACTCGCAGCATCTGGATCGTGGCGGGCCTGATCGCCCTCTGGTTCGGTCACGCCATCGCCGACACGCCGGCCCGTCCGGCCGTCATGTCGTTCAAGGACGGCAAACTGGAAGGCGACGGCGCCGATCTGCTCCGCGCGGAATTGCCCGGCGCACAATTCATCCTGTTCGGCGAAGATCATGGCTTCGCAGACTCGCCTGAAATTGCCCTCGCCCTTGCCCGCGAGGCCCGCCCCTACGGCGTGACCCACCATGCGATGGAGATCGGCCCGCGCACGGATGCACTGCTGACCGGCATGTTGAAAGACGGCGGCGAAAGTGAACTTGCCACCTTTCTCGCACGCCGCCCGTTGGCGATGCCCTTCGTGAACATGGCGGAAGATGCGCGGCTCGCGGATTACTTTGTTGATGAGTCCGGAGGCGCCGGCGAACCACTTTGGGGCGTTGACCAGGAATTCATCGGATCGACGCTGATCTATCTGGACGCGCTGGTTGCGATGGCCCCGGCGCCGGACGCTGCGGCCATGGCCCAGTCTCGCCTTGATGCTGAGAAACAGGCCTTCGCGGAAGGCAACATGGGCGCGCTGATGCTGATGGCGGCTACGGCTGAAGACTTTCGGGAACTCGGCGACGCGTTCTCCGACCATCCGGGCGCCCTCGCCCTGATCGCGGATCTCGCTGACAGCGCCGAGATCTATGCGCTCTACGCAAGCGGCGCCAACTACGCGAGCAACGCTGCGCGTATAGCGCTGATGCGCCGCCAGTTCCTTGAAGCCTATCGCGCCGCGCCCGGACCGGCCCCGCGCGCCCTCTTCAAGTTTGGCGCGAGCCATCTCGGCCGGGGCACCGGGCCGCTGAACACGTTTGACCTCGGCTCCTTGACCGAAGGCATTGCCGCCGCGAACGGACTGGACGTCCTGCACATCGCGTTCATTCCGCTTCAAGGCCAGCAGACCATCACGAATCCGACGGCCAGGAGCGTCTTCGAAGTCGTCGATTACAGATCGGAAGACATCGCGGCATTGCTCCTCGCGGCCGGCATCCGCGAAGAGTCGATCCCAACCGATGGGTATGCGGTGATACCTCTGGAGGAGATCCGCTTGCGCCTTGAACAAGGCGGCCTTGCCGCGCTTTCGGACGATAACCGCTTCCTGCTTCTGGGCTACGACTATCTCGTCACAACCCGCGGCAGCCGGCCTGCCACACCGCTCGCACACTGATCCGGCAGGTCAGTCGCCGCCGTCCCCGCCATCGCCGCTGCCCGCATCGGCGTCGCCCAGCTCGCCGGTGACCATCTCGTTGTTTTCGCCGCCTGTCGCGGCGAGCTCCGGCTTCATTTCGCGATCCGAACCGATCAAGGTTGCCGGCAATAGCGGCGCCGGATCGACATCACGCGACGGGTCGCGCGGCGGCCGGTGCGGTGGCCCGCGCCGCGTCAACGCGAAAATCACGGCCGCCACGAGCAGGACGAAGACCAGCAGCTTCAGCATTCTGACCTCATGCTTTGGTTCAGGTTAAGCCTGCATCACCTTCAGGTACATGGAGTTTTTCGGGCTAGCGAACAGGCGTTCCACCATCGGCGCGAAGAACTCGAGCGGTTCGCTCTGATAGTCCGGATCGAACGCGGCCTGGTCGTACAGGTGGCAGAACTGGGCGCAGTACTCGAAATGCGGACTGTCGCGGAACGTGTCGCGCAGGTTCCGGTCAAGGCCCAGGTGGTGGAAGAAGTAATAGCCCTGGAACGCGCCATGATGGGCGACCATCCAGAGGTTGGCTTCCGAGACGAAGGGCTTCAGGATTGCGGCGGCGACGTCCGGATGGTTGAAGCTGCCGAGCGTGTCGCCGATGTCGTGAAGCAGCGCGCAGACGACATATTCCTCGTCGCGGCCATCCCGGTGCGCCCGGGTGGCGGTCTGCAGCGAATGGGTGAGCCGGTCGACCGGAAAGCCGCCATAGTCGCCGTCCAGCAGTTTGAGATGTTCGATCACGCGTTTGGCGAGGCCCTTGTTGAAGCTCTTCGCATGCCCGGCAATGATGTCCCAGTCTTCCTTGGTGCCCTCCAGCATTTCGCGGAACTTCGCGTGGTCTCCAACCTTGTTCCCGTCGGCCATGGTGTCTCCTCCCGTTTTGCGGAAGCGTAACCCGGAACTCCGGCGCTGGAAAGCAAGGCGCCCCGGGCGGTGAACCCGGGGCGCCCCGTTCCGGCCGATCAGTCCCAGATGTTTCCGAGACCGAGCTGCGCGCGCCACGTCGCCGGAGCGGCCGGGGCAACATGGGCCGGCGTATCGTCGGCGCGGTCCTCGAGCCGGCGATGCAGCCAGCCCCAGGATTCGCCCGTGCGCACACCGGCTTCGCGGACCCCGGCCACGATCGCCATCACGGCATCGTCACCAAGGTCAGCGTTGTCGCGGCCCCGCGCCTCGGCGAGACGCCAGCCCGCCGGATCCTGGCGCAAGGCCACGGCGGCCGGGCCACCCTCCCCGCGCCAGACGAACACCGCCATCCGGCCCGACGCGAGATCCGGCACGAAATCCCGCAAGCAGTTGCGGAATTCGAGCGCGGTGCTCGTCAGCGCATCCAGGCGCCGCACCGGTTGGAAGGGAGGCGGCAGGACCGGCGGCGCCGCCATCGGCCCGAAGGCCAGTGGCTGCACCGCGTTGCGGGCCATGTCGAACAGCGCCGCCCGGCCGGCTGCCCGCCCGAGACGCTGGGCGAGATCCGTGGCCGCGCCAGCGCCCCGGACACGGAGGGCAATTGACCAGGCGGCCGAGAGGTCGGCGGCGGCGGCTTCGTCCGTACCCAGATGGGTGACGATCGAAGCCTGGCGCAAGGCCGCCGGCAAGGCCGAAACCAAGCCGAGCGTCTCTGCCCGCAGCACTTTCATGTGGCGGATGAGGCCGCAGGCCGCCGCCTCACCGAACAGGTCAAGGAAGCGGGCATAATCCTCCGTACGCCACAGGACTTCGCCCATGCGGCCGAGCGCTTTCATCAACCCACCCGGCGGCTCGGGACCGAAGATTTCGGCCGCGAGATCACCGTCGCGGGCCCGCGCCGCCATCCATTGGACATGCCCAGCGGTGTTGGCGCTGCGCCCGGCCAGAATGGCCGCCGCGTGGCGCCGCGCCGCCGGCAGCGCGAGGAAATCCCCGTGCGGCGACGGCCAGATGCGGGCAAGCGCCGCTGCGTGGCTTCCGGCAAGGAAATCCAGCAAGGGCGTAACAGCCGGCGCCGAACGAACGTCCACAGCAGCCGGCAGGGTCATGGGCGTGCCCATGATCCACCTCCTTTCAAACCGCGGGCACGCGACAGGGTGCGCGTGCAAGCGGCATTGAACTGTTTCAGTGCGAGGTCAGACGCCCACCGGCAAACGCGCGGAGAGCGATCGACACGCTCCCCGTCTTCGCGAGGAGCAGACATGCTTTGGATGTGACTGCTTCATGTTGTGTTCCGGTTGTTTGCCAGCTGACCATCCGTTTACGGACGGATGATCAGCCAACGGAGGCGGCGTAATGTCAGAGGTGCGGCAAAGTGTCAACCCTTGATGCAAACCACCTGCTTCAGCGTGTGGACGACGTCCACCAGATCGGACTGCGCCGCCATCACGAGGTCGATGTCCTTGTAGGCCATCGGCGTTTCGTCGATGACACCGCTGTCCTTCCGGCACTCCACCCCCGCCGTGGCGGCGGCGTGATCGTCCAGCGTGAATACGCGCTTGGCCTCCGCCCGGCTCATCGCGCGCCCCGCCCCGTGCGAGCAGGAACAGAAGGATTCCGCGTTGCCCTTGCCGCGCACGATAAAGGATTTCGCCCCCATCGAGCCCGGAATGATGCCCAGCTCGCCCGCGCGCGCCCGCACAGCGCCCTTGCGGGTGACCCAGACATCGGCGCCGTAGTGATGCTCCCGCTCCACATAGTTGTGGTGGCAGTTGACCGCGTGCTTTTCCAGGGTGAACGCTGGCAGCAGATCACGCAGGGCCATCAGTACACGGTCCATCATCACTTCGCGGTTGAGGCGCGCATAGTCCTGCGCCCAGCCGACAGCCTCGACATAGTCATCGAACATCTCCTCGCCTTCCACGAAGAAGGCGAGATCCTTGTCCGGCACATGATAGCCGAGCACCCGCTTCTCCAGCGCCTCGCGGGCCTCCTGGATGAAGTAGGTGCCTATGATGTTGCCGGTGCCGCGCGAGCCCGAGTGCAGCATCACCCAGACGCGCCCTGCTTCGTCGAGGCAGAGCTCGATGAAGTGGTTGCCGCCGCCAAGCGTGCCGAGCTGGTTGGCGAACGCCGTGCGCTGGATGCGCCGGTGCTTGCCCAGGATGCGGGTCAGCCGCTCGTCGAGACCCGAGCTGCGCAGGGCCGTCGCCGCACGGGCCGGCGTGTCGCGGTGGTTCCCGGCCGGACCGTTGCCAGCCGGCACCTTGCGCTCGATCTCGCTGCGCACTGCCGACAGGCTGCCGGGCAGATGCTCCGCCATCAGGCTGGTGCGCACGGCCATCATGCCGCAACCGATATCGACCCCCACGGCGGCCGGGATGATCGCGCCCCGGGTCGGAATCACCGAGCCGACGGTCGCGCCCCGCCCGAAATGCACGTCAGGCATCACCGCGAGGTGCGAGTGCACGAAGGGCAGGCCGGCCACATTCTCGAGCTGCGCGCGCGCCGCCGTTTCCACGGGCACCCCTTTCACCCAGGCCTTGATGCGGCCACCGGCGAAGGTTTCGAAGGATTCAAACTCGCTCATTGTCGTCCAGTCTGGTCTGCCAGACACCTTTCTATCAAGCCCCCGCGCGGCCCCATCGGATTCCAGACAGAAAAAACCCTCCGGGCGGAATCGCGCGGAGGGCGGGCAAAAGACCCTTTCGGGCCCCGGGCTGATCGTCAGCCCTATCCAGCAATCTCCATGCGGATCCACACACGCGCCTCTGCAGGCGCCGCGTCCTTCCTCGTCTGTTCAAGATACCGACAGGTCATCTGCTCAGGCTCCGTTGCTGAATGGAGGGGCCGTATGATGGAGGCGCGATTCCCCGTCAAGCGGAAAACAAAAACGCCCCGGAGGTTTTCTCCGGGGCGTTCTGATTTCCTTGCGGAAAATTCTGTGTTCGGACTACTCGTCCATCGCTTCGAGTTCGGCGGCGTGGCGGGCCTTGTCGGCGGCGCCTTTCGCGGACTCGTCACGGTCAACCAGCTCGAGCACGGCAATCGGGGCATTGTCGCCCTGGCGGAAGCCGGCTTTCAGAACGCGGGTGTAGCCGCCGCTGCGATCCTTGTAGCGCTCGCCCATGACGGCGAACAGCTTGCGGACAGCGTCTTCGTTGCGGACGGTCGACAGCGCCGAACGGCGTGCCGCGAGGTCACCCTTCTTGGCGAGGGTGACGAGCTTGTCCATGATCGGTGCCATTTCCTTGGCTTTCGGCAAGGTCGTGACGATCTGCTCGTGCTCGATCAGGCTGGCCGCCATGTTGGCGAACATCGCCTTGCGGTGCGACGAGGTTTTGTTGAGCTTGCGGTGTGCAATCTGGTGGCGCATGGCGTTGTTCCTTCCGAGGTGGTCAGGCCCCGGTCATATGTCGTGGGCTAGATGTGATCGTCGTATTTCTTGGCGAGGCCTTCGATGTCCTCAGGCGGCCAGTCCGGCACTTCCATGCCGAGGTGCAGGCCCATGCCGGCGAGAACTTCCTTGATCTCGTTCAGCGACTTGCGGCCGAAGTTCGGCGTGCGGAGCATTTCGGCTTCCGACTTCTGGATGAGGTCGCCGATGTAAACGATGTTGTCGTTCTTCAGGCAGTTTGCCGAACGCACCGAAAGCTCCAGTTCGTCGACCTTCTTGAGCAGAACCGGGTTGAAGCCCAGATCCGTCTCGTCGGCCGAAGCGCCGGCTTCGAGGGTCGGCTCTTCGAAGTTGATGAAGAGTTGCAGCTGGTCCTGCAGGATCCGCGCGGCATAGGCCACAGCGTCTTCCGGCGAGACCGAGCCGTCGGTTTCGACATCGAGGGTCAGCTTGTCATAGTCAAGCACAGTGCCTTCGCGCGTGTCTTCGACCTGATAGCCGACCCGGCGGACCGGCGAATAGATCGCGTCAATCGGAATATAGCCGATGGGGGCGTCTTCCGGACGGTGCGAATCGGCGGCCACATAGCCCTTGCCCGTGGCGACCGTGAATTCCATGCGGACTTCCGCGCCGCCGTCCAGCGTGCAGATCACGTGGTCGGGGTTCAGGATTTTCACGTCGCCCGAAGTTTCGATCTGGCCGGCTTTGACTTCGCCCGGGCCTTTCGCGCGAAGCACCATGCGCTTCGGCGTTTCCGATTCCATGAAGATGGCGACTTGTTTCAGGTTCAGCACGATCGTTGTGACGTCTTCGCGCACGCCCGGCATCGCCGAGAACTCGTGCACAACGCCGTCGATCTGCACGCCGATGATGGCGGCGCCCTGCAGCGAGGACAGCAGCACGCGGCGCAGGGCGTTGCCCAGCGTCGTGCCATAGCCGCGCTCGAGTGGCTCGACGACGAGCTTGGCCTTGCGCTTGGAGTCGTAGCCGGCCTGGACGACAGGACGGTTCGGACGGATCAGCACTTTCCAGTTGCGGTCATTCACGGTGGTCATCGGCATTCCTCAGAAAAGGAAGAGCAGCGCCCGTTCGAGGCGCTGCCGGGGATAGGGATCTCGGACTAGACGCGGCGGCGCTTCGGCGGGCGGCACCCGTTGTGCGGGATCGGCGTCGTGTCGTTGATCGCGGTAACAGTGAGGCCAGCGGCTTGCAGGGCGCGCAGCGCGCTCTCACGGCCCGAACCCGGACCGCGCACGCGCACTTCAACCGTCTGGAGGCCGTGCTCTTTCGCCTTCTTGGCGGCGTCTTCGGCCGCCATCTGGGCAGCGTAAGGGGTCGATTTGCGCGAGCCCTTGAAGTCCATGACGCCCGACGACGACCAGGAGATGGTATTGCCCTGGGCGTCAGTGATGGTGACCATCGTGTTGTTGAAGCTCGAGTTCACGTGAACAATACCCGAGGTAATGTTCTTGCGCTCACGGCGGCGGATACGGTTAGCTTCGCGGGCCATTGGATTTCAGTCCTATTTCTTCTTGCCGGCGATCGGCTTGGCCGGACCCTTGCGGGTACGCGCGTTGGTGTGGGTGCGCTGGCCGCGGACGGGCAGCTTCTTGCGGTGACGCAGGCCGCGGTAGCAACCGAGGTCCATCAGGCGCTTGATGTTCATCGACGTATCGCGGCGCAGGTCGCCTTCGACCATGTAGTCAGCGTCGATCGTTTCACGGATCTTGATGACTTCCGCGTCCGTGAGCTGGTTCACGCGGCGCGATTCCTCGACGCCAACCCTCTCGCAGATTTCCTTCGCAAAGGACGGGCCGATGCCATGGATGTAACGCAACGCGATAACGACGCGCTTGTTAGTCGGTATGTTGACGCCTGCAATACGGGCCAAGGCCGTGTCTCCTCAAGCGGATGATCAAACATGAAATGCGCGCCACCCGGGTAAAGAACCCGTCGCGCGCACCGGCGGTTAAGCCTGAAGCTAAGAAACGAGGCTTATAGCCGCGCTTTTTCGCCCGTCAACAGAAGAACTGCGCGGTTCAGGCGGATTGTTTCAGAGCCGCATCAATTGACGCAGCCACGGTGTCGACCGTGCCCATTCCGTCCACTTCGACGAGTACGCCGCGTTCCGCATAAAGCGGAACCAGCGGGGCCGTATCTTCGTAGTAACGCTCAAGGCGGCGGGAGAATGTGGCCGGATTGTCGTCCGCCCGTCCCTGTTCCTCGAAACGCTTCGTGACCCGGGTGAGCAGACGTTCATCGTCCACCCGCATCCGGATCACCAGATCCACCTGTTCGCCCCGCGATTGCAGAAGGCTGTCCAGGGCCTCGGCCTGCCCGATGGTTCTCGGGAAGCCGTCAAAAATGAAGCCCGGCGCACCGGCGCGGGCGGTGAGTTGTTCGTTGATCAGGTCGATCACGATCTGGTCGGAGACGAGGCCGCCTTCATCCATGATCCGGGCGACCCGCTGGCCGAGCTCCGACCCGGAGGCCCGGGCGGCGCGGAGCATGTCCCCGGTTGAAAGCTGCACGAAACCGCGCAGTTCCACCAGCCGTTTGGCCTGCGTGCCCTTACCGGCCGCCGGCGGTCCAAACAGAATCAAGTTCACTTACGCTTGCCCCCGAGCTTCGATTTCCGGATCATTCCCTCATACTGGTGCGCAATCAAGTGCGACTGAATCTGCGTTACCGTGTCCATGGTGACCGAAACGACGATAAGCAGGGATGTTCCGCCAATGTAGAACGGAATTTGCGGGAAATAGCGGCGCAGGAGTTCGGGAAGGATGCAGATGAAGAGCAGGTAGAGTGAGCCGATGGTGGTCAGGCGGGTCAGCACGTAGTCGATATAGGCCGCCGTGTTCGAGCCCGGCCGGATGCCCGGAATGAAGCCGCCATACTTGCGAAGGTTGTCGGCCGTCTCCTGAGGGTTGAACATGATCGAGGTGTAGAAGAACGAGAAGAAGATCACGAACACCGAATAGGTGATGATGTATGGCCACGAGCCGGGCGAGAAGTTCGATGCCAGCCACCCCAGCGCGCCG
>VMTE01000050.1 GCA_013791775.1 Hyphomonas sp. | reverse complement strand
GGATCCGACAGCACCGAAAAATGATCGAGAATTGCAGAGGAAGGGCGACCCATGACCATGACAAACTCCAATCAACGGAGTTCCCTCTGAATCACAGTCCGCCAAATCACGCTACGCCGTTAACCCGAAGCGATTGCCCTGACCGGAGGCTGAACATGACCTTCCTGAAGCTCTCGGGCCAAGCCTACCACCGCGCGCCGCATGCCATTCTGGCCGAGGCGCTGGCCGCCGGTCCCGTGGCTGAAACGAACGCCCTGATCGTCGGCCGGGTGACGCTGGTGCTCAGCCATGCCGGGATCACGGACTTCCTGAAGGATTCGGCGCGGTTCGCCGTCGATGCCCGAAATGCCGGGCACAAATCGCCGTTCGGAATGAACTTCCTTCCCAAATCGCTGAAGGTGCTCGCCGAAAACCTGCTGACGCTGGACGAGCCGGATCACACCCGCCTGCGGCGGCTGTCGGATGCGCCGTTCCGGCGAACCTCGATTGATGCGTTGCGGCCGTCCATCGCGGCGCAATGTGAAGCGCTGCTGGACGAGATGGCGCGCAGCGGCAACACGGACCTTGTCACCGGGCTGTGCCGGCCGCTGCCACTTGAGGTGATCTGCGACCTGCTCGGCGTCTCGGGGGATCGGCGCGCAGAACTGATCGGCGTGTTCAACGGCTTCACCTCCGGCAGCGTGCTGGCCGTGCTGCAGGCCCTGATGAAGACCGGCCGGGTGCAGCGCCTGTTCCGGGCGGAGTTCGACGCCGTGCGCAAGGCGCCCAGGCCGGGCCTGATCTCGGACCTCGTGCACGCCGAATCGGATGAGGGAAAGCTCAGCGAGGACGAACTCCTGGCGATGGTGTTCGTGCTGTTTGCGGCGGGCCACGAGACGACGACGCATCTCATCTCGTCCGGCGTGTGGACATTGCTGACCGCACCCGGCGCGCGCGATCAGATGGCGGCGATGGACGACGATGCGCGGTCTGTCGCGGTGGACGAGCTGATGCGCTATTGCAGCCCGGTCCAGATGACCAAACCGCGCTATGCGCGCACAGATACGGAGCTGCTGGGTATGCCGGTGGCGCGCGGCAAGCCGGTCATGGCGCTGCTGGCGGCCGGCAACCTCGATCCGGCGGTGTTTGCCGATCCTTTGAAGCTGGAGCTGACGCGCCGGCCGAACCGGCATCTCGGCTGGGGGTGGGGCCCGCACCTCTGCCTGGGCCAACACCTCGCCAAAGCCGAATGCGAAATTGCCCTGCAGCAGCTGCTGGCGCGCTGGCCGGGACTTGCGATTGACGGCGACCCTATGGCATTGCCCTGGGGCAAGCGGTTCGGCACACGGGGCCTCGCCCGGCTGCCCCTTCGGCTGAAATCCTGAACAGACGCACATTCCGGCCCTGACAAAGCCGCGAAGCACAGTATATCTCGCGCCCATGGACAGACTTCACATCACGGGCGGCACGCCGCTCCACGGCCACATTTCCGTCTCCGGCGCCAAGAACTCGGCGCTGAAGCTCATGGTTACCTGCCTGCTGACCGATCAACCGGTGGAACTCACCAACATGCCGAACCTGGCGGACACGCGCTTTCTCGCGCAGCTGCTGGAGTCGCTCGGCGTCGAGGTTTACTGGCCAAAGGGCACCTCGACCTGCCACCTCAACGCGGCGGAGCTCAAATCCACCATCGCGCCCTATGAACAGGTGCGGAAGATGCGGGCGAGCTTCAACGTGCTTGGCCCCCTTGTCGCGCGGTCTGGCCACGCGACCGTGTCGCTGCCCGGCGGCTGCGCTATCGGTGCGCGCCCGGTGGACCTGCACCTGCAGGCGCTGGAAGCCATGGGCGCGGACCTGCGCGTCGAAGGCGGCTATGTGAAGGCGGCCGCCATCCACGGCCTCAAGGGCGCCCACATCAACTTCTCGACCGTCTCGGTCGGCGCGACCGAGCATGCCATGCTGACGGCGACGCTGGCCAAGGGCGAGACGATCCTCGAGAACGCGGCGCGCGAGCCGGAAATCGAAGACCTCGCCAACTGCCTCAATTCGATGGGCGCCAACATCACCGGTGCGGGTACGCCGATCATCCGCATCAAGGGCGTCGAAAAACTGGGCGGCACGACCTATCCCGTTATGCCCGACCGGATCGAGGCGGGCACCTTCGCCATGGCGGCGGCGGCGGCGGGCGGTGACGTGACGCTGGATGGCTGTCCGGTGGAAGATCTGGGCGCGTTGATCGCCAAGCTGCGTGAAGCGGGCGTCACCGTGGACGCAGACGAGGCCGCCTCCACGCTGCGCATCCGGCGCAACGGATCGCCGCTGAAAGCCGTCAGCCTGTCGACCCAGCCGCATCCCGGCTTCCCGACCGACCTGCAGGCCCAGTTCATGGCCCTGATGTGCACCGCCAAGGGCACCAGCATCATCCGCGAGACGATCTTCGAGAACCGCTTCATGCACGCCCCGGAACTCTCGCGCCTCGGCGCCGACATTACGGTGCGCGGGCAGGAGGCAGTCGTGAAGGGCGTCGATCACCTGACCGCCGCGCCGGTCATGGCGACGGACCTGCGCGCCTCGGTCTCGCTGGTCATCGCCGGGCTTGCCGCGCAGGGTGAAACGGTCGTGAACCGGATCTACCACCTCGACCGCGGCTTCGAACGGCTGGAAGCGAAACTCGGGGCTTGCGGCGCGAAGATCGAACGCCGATCTGGCGAGGACGAATAGGCCTTAGAAAATTTTGACCGAACCAACGCCGCGTCTGAAAGCATCCCATGACCGACACCAAACCGCTGCGCCTTTTCACCGAAGAGGCTGAAGACCTGAAGATCATCGCGGCGGCCGTTCAGGACGCGGTCGTGAAGGCGGGCAACCTGAAATACGAGCAGAAGAAGCGCCGCTTCGGACTCGAGCTGAACCGGTACCGCTGGGAAACCGCGCCGGCCCGCAAGGGCCAGCCGGGCGAGCGGGTGCGCGCGCTGCTGGCGTTTGACGGCGTACTCAGCGTCAAGACGCGCGGCATCACCAAGACGGACCCGGAGCTGATCCTGTCGCTGCTCAACGCCGACTTCGTCGCCGATGTGGCCGAGCCCCCGGGCGGCAAGGTCGTGCTGCTGTTCGCCGGGGACGGCGAGATCGTGCTGACGGTCGAAGCCCTCGACGCCTCCCTGATCGACAGCGACTATGTCTGGCCCACGCGCCGCGTGCCCAGCCATGAGCGGCGAAAAAAGTAGGGTGCATTAGGCCGAAGGCCGTAATGCACCACCTCATGCGTCAGATGGTGCATTACGGCCTTCGGCCTAACGCGCCCTACGCAGATCCATATTGCCCACTCTTCGTCTTGCCAGCCTGCCAGCCCCGGTCCATGTAGCGGGGCTCTATCAAACACCCCGGATTTCGTCGTATGGCCCGCCACTTTGACGCCACCAAGCCTCAGTTCGATGAGGTCCTGACGCGCTTCCTTGCAGAAGATCGCGGCGGCGGCGATGACGTGTTCGGCGTGGTCAAGGCGATCCTGGATGATGTGCACAAGCGCGGCGGCGTCGCCGTGGCCGATCACACCGCGAAGTTCGACGGTCTGCAGATCGATCCCTCGACGCTTGAGTCCGACAACGTGAGCCTGCACGCGCTGGCGGCCGATTGCCCGGCGGACCTGCGCGCGGCGATTGATTTCGCGCACGACCGGATCGCCGCCTATCACGGCGCGCAGCGCCCGGCCGATCATCGCTTCACGGACGATGCCGGCATCGAGCTTGGCTGGCGCTGGACAGCTCTGGACTCGGTCGGCGTGTATGTGCCGGGCGGGCGGGCGAGCTATCCGTCCTCGGTGCTGATGAATATCGTCCCGGCACGGATTGCCGGCGTGGAGCGCATCGTGATGGTCGCCCCGGCGCCCAATGGCGAGCTGTCGCCGGCGGTCGCCTATGCGGCGCTGAAGGCGGGCGTGGACGAGTTCTACCCCATCGGCGGGGCGCAGGCGGTGGGCGCCCTTGCGTTCGGCGCGGGCGCGCTGAAGCCGGTGGACAAGATCGTCGGGCCGGGCAACGCCTACGTGGCGGAGGCCAAACGGCAGGTGTTCGGCCGGGTCGGCATCGACACGATTGCCGGGCCGTCGGAGATTCTCGTCATTGCGGATGCGAGCGCGAATCCCGAATGGGTGGCGGCGGACCTGCTGAGCCAGGCGGAGCATGATCCGTCCAGCCAATCCATCCTGATCACTGTGGATGAGGCTGTGGGCAAGGCTGTGGACAAGGCTGTGGAAAACCAGTTGAAAACGCTGGCGACCGGCGAGCGGGCACGGGAGTCCTGGGTCAGTCACGGCGCGATCATCCTTGTACGGGACCGTCTGCAGGCGGCGGATGTGGCCAACCGCATCGCGCCGGAGCACCTTGAGCTTTGCATCGAGGATCCGGACGGCCTCCTGCCGCTCATCCGCCATGCCGGCGCCGTCTTCCTCGGCCACCATACGCCGGAAGCGCTGGGCGACTATGTGACCGGTTCCAACCACGTCCTGCCGACGAGCCGCGCCGCGCGGTTTTCGTCCGGGCTCGGACTGTATGATTTTCTCAAGCGCATGAGTGTCCAGCGCGCGGGCCCGCATGGGCTCGGCGTACTCGCGCCGGCGGCCTTGCGTCTGGCGGAGGCCGAGCGCCTGCCGGCGCATGCAAGATCTGTTTCCATTCGCACGAACCGGGGCCGGAGCGATGGGCACTGATCGCCTCGTCGCCGTTCATATCGATGACGACACGCTGGGCGCATCCGGTCCGGATGCGGAGCATGAGCGGCGCGTCGCCATCTTCGACCTGATCGAAGAGAACAGCTTCGCGGTCGAAGGCCAGTCGCGCGGGCCGTATGTGCTGGCGCTCAGCCAGGCGGAGCGGCGCCTCATCCTGGCGGTGCGCGACGAGGCGGGCGAGGAGGTGCACACCTTTATTCTGTCGCTCGGGCCGTTCCGCGGCGTGATCCGCGACTATTTCATGATCTGCGACAGCTATTACGAAGCCATCCGTACACAGACGCCGCACCAGATCGAGGCGATCGACATGGCGCGGCGCGGTATCCACAATGAAGGCTCGGAGCTGCTGAAGGAGCGCCTTGCCGGAAAGATCGAGATCGACCATCCCACCGCGCGGCGCCTGTTCACGCTGATCTGCGCGCTGCATGCCGGGCAGGGCCGGGCGCCGGGAACCTGAGGATATGCACACCATGAAACCCCTGATCGTCCTGTCCGTTCTCGGCCTTGCCACGCTCGCTGCCTGTGGCGGGCGTGACCACAAACCGAACCTCGACGCGCCGCGCACCGATGCGGTAATGGACGAGGTGCTACCGGTGGAGCCCGAGCCGGCAATCGACCCTTCGGTGACGGGGCTGGAAATGTTTGACACGGAGACCGGTTTCTCGCTCGTGGATGCCGGTATCCAGGATGAGCTGACGGGTTTGTCGCCGCCGAAATTCGCGATGCATTGCAACACCGTCAACACGACCCTGGAAGCGGTCGCGCCGGCGCGCCAGCTCGGAGCCTATGCCGTGGCCGGGCCAGCTGAGTTCGTGGTGTCCGGTGAGGTGTTCGGCGGCGAGGCGGTGCTGATCGATGGCGGCGTCGCGGGCGTCAGCCTAACCCTGCCGCTGACGCCTGAGCTGCTGGCGGCCATCGCCACCACGGTGTCGGCCCGGGTGATCATCGCCGACGGCTTTGCCGAGTCGCATGAAGATACCACCGGCGCTTTTCCCGGCTTTGCCGGCCAGTGCAGCCTGAAGTCCGGTGTGCCGTTCCCGCCGCGCTGATCAGGCGAGACGGGCGCGGAAGCGCCGGCTGCCTTGCAGTGTCCGCCCGCCGGTCAGCGTGACTTCGAAATCGCCCGATCCGGTTGGCGCCAGCGCGGCGACGTGGACGCGGTTGACGAGCCGCGAGCGATGAATGCGCGCGAAGCCGTGTGCCGCGAGCCGGTTTTCCCACGCAGCCAGAGTTCCGCGCACCAGGTGGGCGGCGGCGGCAGTATGGATCTCGACATAGTTGCCGGCCGCTTCGAGGTAGAGGATGTCCGCAGGCGCGACGAACATCGTCTTGCCGCCGTCCCGCACCTCGACGCGCTCGGATGGGGCGGAGGCGGTGCGGCTTGCGGCGTCCCGGCGCTTTTCCAGCCACATCGCCGCCGCAAAGACCGCGACGAAGACGGTGTAGGAAATGACATCCTTGCGCCATTCATAGAGGACCGTCAGCCAGAAACCGCTGCCGAAGAAGTCATAGGACTTGCCCAGCATGGCATAGACCGCGCGCCGGACCGCGTAGAGGCCGGCGATATGGGTGAGGGAAAAGGGAATTGTCAGTGCGGCATGGATGGCGAGCGCGCTCCAGAGACCTGATGCGTCGAGCGGCCATCGGCGGACGGCCCAGCCCACCAGCGGCGCAAGCAGGACCATGATCGCCGCGCTGGAGATTTCCCAGAAGAAAGGTTCCGCCGGGTGGACCGGCAGTTCGAGGCGCCGGAGCTCGATCAGCACGGACGTGGCATTGACCAGGATGATCGGAACCGAGACGAGCGCGATGGCGCCCCACGGGCCGAGCCGGAAGCGGCCGGTGCCGCTGGTCCCTGTCTGGTCGCCGTCTGTCACAGTGGGCATTCCGTTCGTCCCGGCCCGGTGCCGTTCATGGCTTAGGCCTAGCGGCGCACCGGTGGGCACGCAAGAACGCCGGCATGACTCAACGGCGTTTCGATCTCGACTGGCTTCGCATCACAGCGTTCGCGCTGCTGATCTTGTATCATTGCGGCATGTTCTACGTGACGTGGGACTGGCATGTGAAATCCAGCCGGGCGAGCGACACGATCGAGCCGCTGATGATGCTGACGAGTCCGTGGCGCCTGTCGCTGCTGTTCCTCATTTCGGGCGCGGCGACGCGGTTCATGGCCGACAAGATGACGGCCGGCGCGTTCGTGACGTTGCGCATGCTTCGCCTCTGGCCGCCGCTGCTTCTGGGCGTTTTCGTGGTCGTGCCGCCGCAGTCCTATTACGAAGTGACCGAGGCCCTGGTGGCGATGGGCCGGCCCCTGAGCCCGGTGCTCGACAACTTCTATGTGAAGTATGCGACCGCGTCCGGCGGCTGGTGTGACGCGGACGGCTGCCTGACGACCCCGACCTACAACCACCTCTGGTTCGTGGCTTACCTGATCCTCTACACGCTGGCCCTGGCCGCGTTGCTGCCCTTGCTGCGCCGGTTGCCGGTCCGGCGCCTCGCCTGGCTGCTCGAAGGTCCCGGCCTGTTCCTGACGCCGTGGCTGTTCCTCGTGGCGGCGCGGCTCACGCTGTTTCCCGTCTGGGGCGAGACCCACGACTTCCGGGAGGACTGGTATCTCCACACGGTCTATCTGGCGGTGTTCCTGCTGGGTTTTGCCATTGCGAAGCATGAGCCCTTTTTCGAGGCCGCCGTGCGGATGCGCTGGGCAGCGCTCGGGATTGCGGTCGCCAGCTGGGCGGCCCTGATCACCTATTTCGAACTGACCGGAGATGGGACCCCGCCCGAGTGGCTTCGGATGACCTTCCGGGCCGTGCGCGAGGCCGAGGCCTGGGGCGCGATCCTGGCCGCCATCGGCTTCTTCCACCGCCACTTCGCAGCGGCCGACGGGCCGATCCGGCGGACGCTCTCGCAGGCCATCTTTCCCTTCTATATCATCCACCAGACGATCATCGTGGTGGCCGGCTTCTACCTCGATGACCTCCAGCTGCCACTCGGGGCTGAGGCGGCGCTGCTGATCGCCGCGACCGGGCTCGGGTGCTGGCTGTTCTACGAACTCGGGCGCCGCTCCGGTCCCTTGCGGAGCTGGTTCGGCCTGCCTGCGGCGAGCCGCGTCCCGGCGCGCCAGCCGGCTTGACGCCCGGCGACTCCGTCCGGCGCTTGCTGGAATCTGTGCAAAGCTGTATGGCGCAGCGCAGGTTTACCAATGCGGGGCAAAATGCCCGTCAGCTGGAGAGAGCATGTCGAAAGAAGAACTCATCGAATTCGAAGGCACAGTCGTCGAACTGCTGCCGAACGCGACGTTCCGCGTGAAACTCGAGAACAGTCACGAAATCATTGCGCACACAGCCGGCAAAATGCGCAAGAACCGCATCCGCGTGCTGACGGGTGACAAGGTCATGATCGAAATGACCCCGTACGACCTGACCAAAGGCCGCATCACCTACCGCTTCAAGTAGTCCCTGCGGATGACCGGGCACCGGTTGATTCTGGCCAGTGCCAGCCCGCGCCGCCTCGATCTGCTCGCGCAGATCGGGCTCACCCCGGACGAAATCCGGCCCACCGACATCGACGAGACCCGACGCAAGGATGAGGCGCCCCGCATGCTTGCCGAACGGCTGGCGCGCGAGAAGGCGCTGGCCTGTACGGCGGAGGGGTTCGTACTCGCCGCCGACACGGTCGTCGCCCTCGGCCAGCGCAATCTCGAGAAGGCGGCGGACGAAACCGAAGCCGCAGCCTTCCTGCGCCTCCTGTCGGGCCGGGCGCACCAGTGCATCACGGGCGTCGCGGTGCGCGCGCCGGATGGCCGGCTGGTCTCGCGCACCGTACTGGCGCGCGTGAAGATGAAGCGCCTGACCGAGACCGAGATCGCCCTCTATGTCGCCGGCGGGGACTGGAAGGGCAAGGCGGGCGGCTACGGCATCCAGGGTATGGCCGGCGGCTTCGTGACCGCCATTAACGGCAGCTACACCGCCATCGTCGGCCTGCCGCTCTACGAGACGCGCATGCTTCTGCAAGGCCTGGGGTACCGGAAATAAAAAAGCCCCGGCCGTTTGGCCAGGGCTTTTCCTTTGTCCGTATGCGGCCTGCTTACGCCCGTTCGAACGTCGATACGGCGAAGACGCAGAGTGCGGCGCCGGCGGCAATCGCCAGCCACATCGGGTTGCTCATCGCGGCCATGCTCAGCTGGCTCACCGCAGCGGTGCCGAGTTCGGCGGGCGCGGTGGTGAGGGCTTCGGTGACGGTCTTATCGACCCCCACCCAGTCGGCCATGAGCTGCGGCAACTGAAGAGCGGCGATTACCGCACCAGTGAGGCCGAGGCTGCCGACGACGAGGCGGCGCATCCGCTTCTGCCCGGCAACCCGGTGCATCACCTGGCGGGTGAAGGGCTGCGCCTGCAGCGCATTGTCCTCGACCCGGAAGAGGTCGGAGAGATCTTTATAGGCATCCTGTTCACGCATGTCTCTCACTCCATCACGCCACGTTGGCATTTTCAAGGCGGGTCCGTAGCAGGGCGACCCCGCGCTGGACGTGTGACTTTACAGTTCCCAGAGGCCAGCCTGTCACGTCGGCAGCTTCCTGGTGGGTCAGTCCCGTTGCGACACACATCACGACACACACGCGCTGGGCTTCGCTGAGGGTTTCGAGGGCGCGGGTGAGGTCCATCCGCATCTCGTTCTGGTCCGCCGAGCGATCGAACGGAATGATTTCCGCCGTCTCGTCGAACTCGATTTCCATTTTCTGCCGGCGTCTCCATTGCAGGAATTCCCGCCAGCAGATGGTGCAGATCCAGGAGCTGAACGTTCCACCGGCATAGGTCGAGATTTTCTGCCATGCTGTAAGGAACGTCACCTGGGCGATATCGTCGCCCTGGGCATCGGAGCCGGAGAGGCGGCGCGCCATCCCCCGCACCTTGCCCTGGTGGCGGCGCACGAGCTCGGCAAAGGATGCCTCGTTACCTCGTGCAGCCGCGTGGGCGAGATCAGGATCGCTGCGCATGTCCCGCCCTCCTGAGGCGACCAGCCGGAGATCAGGCCTCTGGCTTGCCACGGCCGAATGCCCAAAGTCCGATATAAGCGATACCGAGGAAGATGGGGAAGGTGGCAACGCCGAGCATCGGGGTCAGGGCATCGGATTCTTCCATCCCGATGATTGTGCCGAGGACCGCGAAGGCAGCGCCGAAGGCCAGGAAGAGGACGCCGCGGCGAAGGTCGGCGCGGACCGGGTCGGTCACCATGGACATGCGGTCCATCAGTTCCGGCGAGAGGGGCTGGCCCTTTTCGATGGCCAGGCGGATGGTTTCGTGGACGGTCAGGCGCTTGCGGCCGTTGAAGTAGCTGACAAGCCACACGATGCCGACCACCATGCCGAACATTGTGACTGGGACGATGATTTCCTCACCCATTTGGGTCTCCGTTTCAGGTTGTTCCAGCACAATTGCTGGTGTTCATGCCCGTAAGATGCGGTGAGGGGCGTCTGTGGATGCAGCGGGGCGAATCTTTTTTTGGGGGGGGCGCCTGGATGGCCGGCGGGGCCGCGATGCAGGCTCCGGCTTGCTCCGGTCGCCGCTGCTGATTAGGTGCGGGGCATGGTGAAACTGACGCCCAAGACCAAACGCAAGGCGCATGTGCCGGCAGACCTGTCGACGCCGGCAGGCCGGGCGCAGGCCCGCCGCGAGCTGGTCTGGGGCGACCACGGCTTCCTGCGGGCCCGGTTCAGCAACCTGCACCAGATTTCCCCCGAGATGTGGCGTTCGAACCAGCCTTCGCCGCGCCAGATCCTCGCCCACGCAAGGCAGCGCGGCATCCGCACGATCCTCAACCTGCGCGGCCCGACGACCCGGGGCTATTACCTGCTGGAGAAGGAAGCCTGCCAGCAGGCGGGCATCGAACTGGTCGATTTCCAGGTCTTCTCCCGCGATCCCCCGACGCGCGAAACCATATTTGCCGCCCGGGACCTGTTCGAGCGGATCGAGTATCCCGCGCTGATGCACTGCAAGTCCGGCGCGGACCGGGCGGGGGTGATGGGGGTATTGTACAAGCTGCTGCGCGAACGGGCCTCGTTCGAGGACGCTGCCGGGCAGTTGTCCGGCAAGTACCTGCACGTCCGCCAGGGTAAGACAGGCGTGCTGGATGCCTTCATCGCGGCCTACGCCGACTACAATTCGGGCCGGCAGGCGGGCCGTTGGAAGCCGTTCCTGGACTGGGTGGCGGAGGATTATGACCGCATGGCGGTCAAGGAGGCCTTCGCCCGGAAGCTGGGCCGGGGCCTGCAACTGGACGCCTTGCTGGGCCGGGAATAGCTTTTCAGCTGCCGGAAATCGTGCGAGCAGTCGGCGTGGGTGTTGTCCGGAGGGTGTTGGATGCGGTTCTTGATCGTTTCGGCGGCGGCGCTGACGGCATTGTCCGGCTGCGGGGGGCTTGGCCGCCCGTCTGACAAACAGGCCCTCGTTGCAACCTGCATCGAAAAAGGCGAGGCCGAAGCAACCTGCAATTGTGTTGCTGACGCCCTCGAAAAGAACCTGAAACCTGAGCTTTTCAAGAAGGTGGCCCAGGCTGCCGGGCGGGATAAGCAGGACATGGTGGAATTCATGAGTTCGCTGCCTGTGGAGGATCTGCTTGCCTTCTCGGCAGTAACCAACGACCTTGAGGCCTGCGGCGGAGCCGCACCGGCAGGGGAGTAAGGATACGCAGGCCAGGGCCACGGCCCGGAGCCTGCAATTCTATAGTGCTTGACGTGACGCTCACCGGCGCACGGTCCAGAACAGGACGGAACCAAGAAGGGGATCCTAATGAAGTTCATTATCATCAACAGTTTCCGGATCATGGTGTATGTGGCTTATATCGCCATCATCGTGGGCGGCATTGCGCTCGGCATCTACCAGAAGGGTGTATTCACCGGCGAACTGATCGGCCTGACCGGCGCGCTGGCCCAGGTGGCTGACTTCGCCGTGTTCAGCTTCGGCGGCTGGGTTGCCGCCAGCATCATTTGCGGCCTGATCGTGACGCTGATGGACATCCGCGATGACATCAACGACCGGCTGCCGGATGCGCGCCGGGATATGTAAGGTTGGCCCCGCTGGCCACATGAGAAACACAGGGGCCGCCGGGCAAGCCGGCGGCCTTTTCTTTGGAGGAAACGCCCCATGACACCGCTTACAGCTGCCGCCATCTATATCGGCGTAAACATCCTGCTTCTCTGGATCCTGTCCTTCCGCGTCGTTGGCCGCCGCCGTGCGGCGAAGGTGTCCCTGGGCACCGGCGGCGATGCAGACTTGGAAATCCGTGCGCGCGCGCACGGCAATGCGTCCGAATACATTCCCGCGACGATGCTCGGCCTGTTCGTGATGACGCAGATGGCAGCGCCGCTCTGGGCGATCCATGCGATCGGCGGCGTTTTCACCGCGGGCCGCCTGCTGCATGCGTTCGGGCTGTCGAACGCCATACTGCCGGCCCGCGCTGGGGGCATGGTGCTGACCTGGTTCGGGATGTTGGCGGCGGCTGGCGGGCTGATCTGGCTGGCGCTGCGCTGAATCCAGCGCAGGGGGCCAGTTGCACGGGGCCGCGCTGCAGTCCATCTAGCGCGGATGACTGGATTTACTGTTCCACCGGCAGAGCTTCTGGCCGGTCTGCTCGACAACTGCCTCAAGGCCGGCGCCAGCGCCGCCGACGCCCGGATCGGCGTCGCGGATGGTGTCAGCGTTTCGGTGCGTGAGGGCAAACTCGAAAGCATCGAGCGCGAGGAGAGTGCCAGCGTGGCGCTGCGCTGCTTCTTCGGCAAACGCCAGGCGCACGTCTCGGGCGCCGATCTGACGCCCGCCGGCCTGAAAGCCTTGTCGGAACGCTGCGTGGCGATGGCGCGGGCGGTGCCGGAGGACAAGTATTGCGGCTTGCCGGAACCGGGCGAGCTGTCCACCGGACCGTTCGACATGGACCTGACGGGCGAACCGGAAGTGCCCGCCGAGGTGTTGGAGCGCGAGGCACTGGCGGCCGAAGCGGCCGCGCTCGCCGTGCCGGGCATCAAGACCGTCGCCGGGTGCGGCGCGTCCTGGAACCGGTCCGAACGCTGGGTCGCGGCGACCAACGGGTTCCGGTCCTGGAAGACCGGCACGTCCACGAGTCTCGGCCTTGCGGCCGTGGCCGAGAGGGACGGCCAGATGGAGCGCGACTATGACAGCTGGTCTGTCCGCTTCGCCCGGAACCGTCCGGCGGCGGAAGAGATCGGCAAGACGGCCGGTGAGCGCACGATTGCGCGGCTCGGCGCCCGCAAGGTCGACACCCAGAAGGCGGCGGTCATCTTTGACCGGCGTGTTTCGGACAGCCTGATCGGCGCCTTCCTAGGCGCGATTTCCGGTCCGTCGGTGGCGCGCGGCGTCAGTTTCCTGAAGGACCGGATGGGCGAACAGGTGTTCGCAAAGGGCATCTACCTGACCGACGATCCGGCCCGCCCGATGGGCTTGGGCAGCCGCGTGCACGACGGCGAAGGCCTGCCGGTGGGCGAGGCGCACCTGATCGAAGACGGCCGCCTGACGCGCTGGCTGCTCAACACATCCACGGCCCGCCAGCTGGGCCTTGAGCCCAACGGCTTTGCCGGACTCGGCTTCGGCGATCCGCCGGGTGTGTCCACCTCGAACGTTTACCTCCGCCCCGGAACCGAGTCGCCCGGCGCCTTGGCCAAGGCGGCCGGCAAGGGCCTGCTCGTCACCGACATGTTCGGACCCTCGATCAATCCCAATACCGGCGACTATTCGGTCGGCGTGGCGGGCTTCTGGTTCGAGGACGGCGAGATTGCCTATCCGGTGTCGGAAGTGACGGTCGCAGGCGACTTGCCCTCGATGTTCGCGCGGCTCGTGCCGGCGTCGGACCTTGAACTGCGTTCAACCCGGGATGCGCCGTCGATTCTGATCGAGGACATGAACCTTGCCGGCAGCTGAGCGGACACTCGACGAAGACGTCCGACTGCTCTGCCAACTGGCGAAGGACGCGGGCGACCTCGCGATGTCCTATCTGCACAAGGGCGGCGCCGAAGCCTGGAACAAGTCGTCGGGCGGCCCCGTCACCGAGGCCGACCTGGCCGTCAACCGGCTGTGCGCCCAGACGCTGCAAACTGCCCGGCCGGACTATGGCTGGCTGTCGGAAGAGACGCTCGACGATCCGGCCGCGAGGCAGAAGTCGCGCTGCTGGGTGGTTGATCCGATTGACGGCACGCGCGCTTACATGGCCGGCAAGCCGGACTGGTGCGTCGGGCTGGCGATCGTGGAGGAGGGCGAAGCAGTGGCGGGGGTCGTCTATGCCCCGGCGCTGGGCCAGTTCTTCGACGCGCGGCGCGGGGCCGGCGCCCGGCGCAACGGGTCACTGATCCGCGTCTCGGCGCACGCGCAGGAACATGGCACCCGCCTGATCACCAATGAAGGCATGATCGGCCATCCGGGCTGGCGCGAACCCTGGCCGGATGTGCATCTCGCCCGGCCGAAGCCGAATGCCACCCTGCTGCGCCTCGCGCTGGTGGCGGCGGGAGACTGGGACGCCGTGATTGTGCTGTCCGAAAAGGCCGACTGGGACCTCGCTGCCGGCGCCGTGCTCGTTTCCGAAGCAGGCGGGCAGGCAACCACCCATGCCGGCGAGCGCCTTGTGTTCAATCAGGCCGTTCCCGCCCAGCGCAGTGTTGTGGCCTCTGGAAACGCGCTTCATCCTTTGTTAGTGCGCCGCACAGGATATGTGCCTCTTCCGGACCCGCAGGCGCGGGCCGTGACGGAACTGGCGCCTGAGAAGACGGAGCCCCGGAAAATGTCGGACAAGGAAAAACACGGCAGGCAACTCCTTCACATCGTGTTTGGCGGTGAGCTGAAAGATGTGACCGGCGTGGAGTTCGAAGACCTTTCGCAGCTCGATTTCATCGGCGCGTTCCCGAACTATCAGGCGGCCTATGACGCCTGGAAGGCTGCAGCCCAGCGCACGGTTGACCATGCCGAGACGCGCTATTTCATCCTGCATGCGCACCGGCTGCTCGACCCCGCGACGGGAGACACCCATCAAATCTGAACCCGCCCCCGCCGCGCCCCAGCGGTCCCTCTGGCGGCTGTTCAAGGCGCACTTCTGGCCGCACCGGGCGTGGTTCTTCGGTGGCACCGCGCTGGCCCTGCTGACGGCGCTTTGGGGCATTGGCTATGTCGCCGCGCTCGACTATGTGGGCAATTCGCTGCAGGCGCAGATGACCGGCGAAGGCGGCGGCGCACCGGCCGGCTGGATCTGGTCTGGCATCATCGCGATCATCCTGCTGACCGCCGGGCGGTCGTTGTCGATGTACGGGATGACGCTCCTGAACAATACCGGTGTGCAACGCGGACTCGTCAGCATACAGACGGTCCAGTATGATGCGTTGATCAGCGGCGACTATGCGCGGATATCGGCAGACGCGTCCGGGAGTTTCGTTTCCCGCTTCATCAGCGACGTCATCTCCATCCGCGAAGCGGCGCTGCGTTTTGCCAACAACTTCACCAAAAGCCTTGCGACGGTGGTCGGTGTACTGATCTGGCTGTTCTGGAAGGACTGGCAACTCGCGCTGATCATCGCGGTGGTCTACCCGCTGGCGCTCGGGCCGGTCGTCTCGCTCGGCAATTCGGTGCGCAAACGGGCGAAGAGATCAGCCGAGCAGACGGGCGAGGTAACGTCGCTTCTGTCCGAAGGCTTCCAGTCTGCCCGCGTGGTCAAGGCTTTCGGCCTCGAAGGCTGGCAGAAGGCGCGCGCGCAGAAGGGCTTTGCCGAACGCTCGAAATTGTTCCTGAAGGTCCTGTCGAAACGCGCCGGCGTCGATCCCGTGCTGGAAGTGTTCGGCGGCCTGGCCCTGGCCGCGCTGCTCGGCTTCGTGGCTTGGCGCATCTCGCAGGGCGAGAACACGCTGGGCGACCTGCTCGGCGTGATCGGCGCGGTGGCGGTTGCGGCGCCGGAAGTGCGCGCGCTCGGCTCCATCAGCGCGGTCGCGCAGGAGGGCGCCGCCGCCGCCGACCGCGTGTTCGAGATCGTCGATGCCGCGCCGAAAGTGGCCGACAAGCCCGGCGCGCTGGGCATCGAAGCGGCGCGCGGCGAGATCGAATTCAGCGATGTGCGCTTTGCCTATCCGGACGGCACGCAGGCGCTGAAGGGTCTGTCCTTCACCGCGCGCCCCGGCGAGACGGTGGCGTTCGTCGGCGCGTCCGGCGCGGGCAAGTCGACCGTGTTCAACCTGCTGATGCGTCTCTACGATGCCGATGGCGGCGCGGTCCGTCTGGATGGACTGGATGTGCGCGATGTGACCGGCGCGAGCCTGCGCGGCCAGATGGCGCTGGTGGCGCAGGATTCGGCCTTGTTCGACGATACGATTGCCAACAACATCGCGCTGGGCAAGCTGGATGCGGCGCGGGCGGCGGTCGAGACGGCGGCGAAGGCGGCCAACGCACATGAATTCATCCAGGCGATGCCCGGCGGTTATGATGCGCCGGCCGGTGAGATGGGCCGCAACCTTTCCGGCGGCCAGCGCCAGCGCGTGGCGCTCGCCCGCGCCATCCTGCGCGGCGCGCCGATCCTGCTGCTCGACGAGGCCACCTCGGCGCTGGACGCCGAAAGCGAAGCCAGGGTGCAGGAGGCGTTGTCGCAGTTTGCGCGTGGGCGGACGGTGTTGATTATCGCCCACCGCCTCTCGACCGTGCGCGCCGCCGACCGCATCATCGTGATGGAGGACGGGCGCGCGGTCGAAGAAGGCACGCACGACACGTTGATGGCCAAGGGCGGCGCGTACAAGCGGCTGGTGGAGTTGCAGTTGAGCTGATTTCCAAGGCACTGCGGGAATCGTAGGTCGGATAGAGGCCGCAGGCCGAAATCCGACGCGCACGGTCGCTGTGTTTCGGAATGGTGGCTTTCGTTTCGCTCTATCCGCCCTTCGAGTCGCGATCCGGCTCGCCGTAAAGGGGGGGCGGCGGTCGCACCGCAAACGGTGTGCGGCCCGGGCAGAGGACGTTGATTGATTGGGGTGTCGGATTTCGGCCTGCGGCCTCTATCCGACCGACGAGTCGCTACGAGTCGCGAAGTGACTCCGCCTGAGCTAGCGGTGATACCGGTTCAAGAGTCGCGTTCGCCCCAATCGGACGTTGGCAAACCACCATTGGGGACGGGATCGGGGCTAGTTTTTCAAATAGAACGGGCTACCCCTCTGAGTCCACGTCACCGGGCGCTTCCGGGCCGTCACGCTCACTTTCTCTTTCGCCGAGTTCCCGCTACAAATTTCGCGGGTATGGAGCAGCTCTGGGGATGTAGCTATGAATTTGCGATTCTTACGATTGGCGCTTCTGCTCGTGGCCTGCATGGCGCTCGGAACCGTCGCCGAAGCCCAGAGCTTCAACAAGAAGAAGCCGAAGACGACCATCCAGTCGACGCAGGAAATAGAAACTGGGGTGGCCATTCCGGGCGACCGTTATGGCAAGTACGTCTGGCGCGAAGTCTATGACTGCAAGGCCAAATGGTATTCAGACGGCTCACTAAAGTCGTGCAAGGGTATCGACGGCACGCTACGCTGGCGGCTCGAAACAAACGGCGATGTTGCTGAGCGTGTGTTTTGGGATCCCGGTCCTGGCGAGGAGACCGATGCTTCGCAAGTCCTCAACAGCCGAGCAATGGTCGTAAGGAAAGACGGTATCCTCACCCTCGTCGCGCTACCCTCCGGCAAGCAGACGGCGACGAACTATAACTATTGGGTATATCTCGGCAGCTGGGGCGTTCAGGAAGGCTGGTACCTGACGGGACCGGACGTGGATGGGCAACCGATAACAATGTCGAGAGTCGCCGACGACGGAACCGTCGACCCGCCGGCGCCGCACTCTGATTACCGGCGCTTTGTTCCCCCCGTCAGTCCCGACAATTACTGCGCCGCGCCGTCCTATTCCGTTACCGTTCCCGTCGAATATGCGCTGGACGGCATTCCCGGTCGACCATGGTCCGAACTGCGGCGCATGGCATTGATGGACGACGGCACAACCGAGCCCGGCAGCCTGTCGCCAGAAGGCTCAAACGAAGAGCTCTGTCATCGATATCACCGGCAGTATTTCATCGGTCGGAGCAGCACCGACGGCACATGGTCCATCCTCAGCATTGGCGGTGAGCTTGCGACACCGAAAACCTACGCGACGCCCGAACTGGCTGTCGCAGAAGCCCTGGAAGTCTGGCAGGCCTATGCGACCGCTGAAGACGAACGCGCGAAAGCGGAGGAGCTTGCCTTGGCCGAACGCAACCGGATCCAAGCTGAACAGGCTGCCGTCGATGCCGAAGAAGCACGGATCCGCAACGAACAGGATTGGGCCGAAGCCCGGACCAGAGCAAACGGGTATTTTGAACAAGGCAAGTTCGAGGACGCCATCCTCGCATCTAAATATCTTCCAGAAGATGAGTGGCCGAACTACGTGCTTGCTTGGCACAACGCACCGGTGCACGTCATCGAAAACGCGATCGCCCGGATTGAACGTGATCGTGCCAAGGGAGAGGCGTGGTCATCCGACCGGTACTCGCAACTGGTGACCCTGCGCAACGCCATCAATGATTGTCTGGCCAGTTACGCGCCGGAGCAGCGGTTCGGCGATTGGCCCGGCAAGAAGTGGCTTACGACCGCATCCACGCAGCGCAAGATCGACATGATCCGATTGAAGGCTCAGGTGGACTACTCGCAGTACGGCACGTCAGACATGCACCTGGCGTTCGATGCATCTGCCTATGAGTGGGTATGGATCAGCTATTCCGGCCCGGACGTGATCAATATTCCGGAGCCTATAGAAACGGGCTTGACCGACCCGGACGGCTGGGCCCGCTGCGATGCCACAGCGCGCGGACTCAACTAGGCCGCCAGCATGTCCAACCTGTCCGCAAGCAAGCCGCGCAGCAGCGAGCGGGCTACTGGGCAGCGCCGCCTGCGAGGCACATCTTGTATCGCTCCAACGATAGGGGGACTGACTTTGCTTCTCGGCCCCGCCCACTCAAATCTGCTGAGGCTGATCTGGCACCCGACAAAAATCAGATCACCACATCATCACCATCCCGTCGGACAAGTACCGCATCGGAACAACTGCAGGGGCGTACTGAGATAATATGAACCTCACCTGAAACACCTCGTTTATTTCGTCCACCCTGAAGCGCGGGGACAGTGCAGTGCTTCACGCACATGGTTTCTCGGATCTGCCCGTAAGAGGTAATTCGATCGGGAGCGGACAATGACCGCTGTCGGCGAATTTCCAGTCGTTCCCTGAATTGACAAACCTCAATCCCCCGTAAAATCCGGATCGCGCTTCTCGAAGAAGGCTTTCACGCCTTCCTTGAAATCCTCCGTCTGCTGCATGAGGGCGAAGGCTTCGAGGTCGCGGTGGGCGGTGGCCTTGGCGAGCGCGAAGGCGGCGACGTTCACGTCGTGCTTGACCATCTTGAGGGCTGTGGGCGGCAATTTCGCGGCTGCCTCGGCGATCTCGCGCGCCTTGGCCAGCGTGCTGCCGGGCGGCGTGACATGATCGGCGAGGCCCCAGTCCAGCGCCGTCTGTGCACTGATCTTTTCGCAAAGTCCGGCAATCCGCTTTGCGCGGGCCGGGCCGACGAGGGCGACGAAGCGCGGGATCGAGCCCCAGCTCATGTTCATGCCGCGTTCGACTTCGGGTACGTAGATCGTGGCGGTCTCGGACGCGACCCGCAGGTCGCACGAGACAGCGAGCGCCGCGCCGCCGCCCACGCACCAGCCTTCGACGGCGCAGATCGTCAGCGCGTCCACCGCCTCCCAAGCTTCGCACATAGCCGGCCCGGTGCGAAGGCCGACGCGCCGTTCGGCAAGGCCGAGACGGCGCACGTCCGCGCCTTCGGGATCGCGCAGGTCCGCGCCCATCGTGAATGTTTCGGCGCGGCCCGTGAGGATCACGGCAGAAATCGCAGGCTCGCCCGCAAACCGGCGCGCGGCCTCCGTCAGTTCACGCATCAGTTTCTGGCTGAGCGCGTTGGCCCTGGCGCCGGTGTCAAAGGTTACCGTGGCCACACGGCCCTCCGTCTCGATCCTGACAAGATCCAAGGTCATCCGGCGGGGCGTTCTTCGGGCAGCAGCGTCGCGGCATGGCGGATGAATCTCGCCAGCTTCTCGGCGCTCTCGGCGCCCTGTACAGCGACGCGCCGGTTGGCGATATAGGTCGGCACGCCGGAGATGCCCATCTGGCGGAAGGTTTCCGCTTCGGCGCGCACGTTCCCGGTGTCTGCGCCTGACCTGAGCAGGTCCGAGACTATGTCCGTATCCAGATCAATCTGACGAGCCACATCGACCAGCACGTCGTGGTTTCCGATATCGCGCGCGTCTTCGAAATAGGCCTTGAACAAGGCTTCCTTGGCGGCGGCGCCCTTGTCCTGGCCCTGGGCCCAGCGCACGAGGCGGTGCGCATCAAAGCTGTTCGGGCGGTGCGTGATCGCGTCGAACCGGTAGGGGATGCCTTCGGCCGCGCCATAGTCGATCAGCGCCTGGCGCATCATCGCCATCCGTTCCTTGCCCTCCGGCGAGGTCACGCGGCTCGCCATGTAGGCCTTGTAGTCCACGCCCTCCGGCGGAATCGTGGAGTCCAGCTCGTAGGGGCGGAAGAGGAGTTGCACATCGACCTCCGGCGCAAGCGCACGGGCGGCCTCAATGCGGCGAAGACCCAGCCAGCACCAGGGGCAGACAAGATCGGATACCATTTCGATTACGACGGTCATGGCGCAACTATAATCGAGCCGCCGGGGCGCGTCACCTTTCGGGCGGAGGTTCCGTCGCGTCGGGGTCGAGGCCGCGGATTTCCATCGCGCGGCGGATGTCGCGGGCGAGCCAGACATCCGGCTTCGGTTCCGGCTTACGCCGGATCTCGAGGCCGAAGGGCAGGGCCATACTTTCGGCCTTGACCGGCGGAACCAGTTCCTGCCCGGCAAAGATCGTTTTCGGGGCAGGTTCCGGGACGAGGGCGGCAATGAGGAAACCGAGCGCCACGATCCCGCCGGCCCAGACGTTGGATTTGAACACGCGCAGGGCGGCCGCCTCGCCGCCGGTTTTCAGGGTCATGGTCTGCCAGAGCCCGTGCAGCAGGAACCCGAGCGCTGCCAGCGCGCCGATCCGTCCGGCATCGTTCAGCATCGCCGCCAGCGCGATCAGCGTCGCCGCGCCGATGTGGAAGCAGAACGAGATCAGCACGGCCCGCTTGCCGAACAGGCGCGCGGTGGAGCGCACCCCGATCAGGGCGTCGTCTTCACGGTCCTGCAGGGCGTAGATGGTGTCATAGGCGACGGTCCAGAGGGCGAGGCCGAAATACAGCACATAGACCGGGCCGGTGATCAGGCTGGCGGTCGCCGCGCCGACGAGGACGCCCCAGTTGAAGGTGAGGCCCAGCCAGGCCTGCGGCCACCAGGTGACGCGCTTGGCATAGGGATAGACCGCGACCAGCGGCAGGGAGAGCAGCGCCGTGAGCTTGGCGTCGCCGGGCAGCAGCACCCAGACCACGAAGCTGACGCCGAGCTGGGCCAGGAGGAAGAGGTAGGCCTGCTTGACGCTGACCGCGCCGGACGGGATCGGCCGCAGCGCTGTGCGCGCGACCTTGGCGTCAAAATCCCGGTCGGTGATGTCATTCCAGGTGCAGCCGGCGCCGCGCATGGTCGCCGCACCGATGAAGAACAGCACGGCCCAGCCGAGATCGGCGAGGAACAGGCCGCCCGACAGGCGCTGGAAGGCGAGGCCGATCAGGCAGGGCAGATAGAGCAGCCAGATACCCACCGGCCGGTCGAGGCGCGCCAGCATGGCATAAGGGCGCCACGCGGCCGGAAGGCTGCCGAGCCAGCCTGTCAGGGCAGAATCGGCCGGGAAGCAGAAACTCCCCGAATCGTCATGGCGTGGCGGAACAGTCATCACGACAGAATATAGTTGATTTGCCATGTTCCCGCACTGGTAGTGGCTTCAAAACCACAAGGCGTGATGCAAAAACCACACCTTACGCGCGAGTGAGCCTTGGCGTATGGGAGAAAAATGCCGGTTTCCCCCCGTCTCTACGTGGAATCGCCCCTTGCGGGCGGCGTGCTTCTCGATCTTGGCGAGGAAGCCTCGAACTATCTTGCGCGCGTTTTGCGTCTCGGCCTGGGCGGCGAGGCGAGGCTGTTCAATGCCCGGGATGGGGAATGGCTGGCGAGGATTGAAGCGGTCGGCGCCAGACGCGTGTCGGTGCGGCTCGAATCACAACTGCGCGCGCCGGGCGCTGCAACGGCGCCGGCCCTGACGCTCCTGTTTGCTCCGGTGAAGAAAGACGGCACTGACCTGATCGCTGAAAAGGCAACCGAACTCGGCGCGGCAGTGCTGCGTCCGGTCTTTACCGAGCGGACACAGACGCGCGCCGTGCGTCTCGACCGGATGCGCAAGATCACGCTGGAGGCCGCCGAACAGACCGAGCGGTTGGATTTGCCGGAGGTTCTGGAACCGATGGCACTTTCGCACGCGCTCGCGGCGCTGCGCCCGGGCACGGCGCTGGTCTTTTGCGACGAGGGAGGGGGCGGTGAGCCGGTTCTCGACGCGCTCGCGCGCCTCAAGGGCCGGGATGCGGCCATCCTGACGGGCCCGGAAGGTGGGTTCACGGAATTCGAGCGCTCGGCACTCAAGGCGAGGCCGGACACGTTCCCAGTCAGCCTGGGCCCGCGCATTCTCAGGGCTGAAACGGCGGCGATCTCCGCCATGACGCTTTGGCAGGCGGTCTGCGGAGACTGGGGCTGAGCACCTATTTTTGATCCCCCCGTTGGCGTTGCCACATTTCGCCCTTATCTGCACCGTCAGTCAAAACAGAGCCGGGAGGCCCGACGGTGAGTACGCCGACCAGCGACATCGACGAAGCCGCGCCCCGGATCGGTGGCAAGACCGAGCTCGTGGAATACCTCGAAGCCGGATCGAAGCCGCCCACAGACTGGCGCATCGGCACCGAGCACGAGAAATTCGGCTTCCTCTGGGACGGCCTGAGGCCGCTGCCCTATGAGGGCAAAGCGTCGGTCCTTGCCATGCTGGAAGGCCTGCGCGACCGGTTCGCGTGGGAGCCCATCATCGAAGGCGGCCACCTGATCGGCCTGAAGAAAGACGGCGCCAGTGTCAGCCTGGAGCCCGGCGGGCAGTTCGAGCTGTCCGGCGCACCTGTGGAATCGATCCACCAGACCTGTACCGAAGTCGGCCGGCACCTTGCAGAAGTGCGCGAGCTGGCCGAGCCGCTCGGCATCGGCTTCCTGGGGCTCGGCGCCAGCCCGATCTGGAGCCTCGCCGAGACGCCGGTGATGCCCAAGGGCCGCTACAAGATCATGACCGCCTACATGGACAAGGTCGGGCGGCTCGGCCGCCAGATGATGTTCCGCACCTGCACGGTGCAGGCCAATCTCGACTTTTCCGCGGAAGCCGACATGCGCCAGAAGCTGCGCGTGTCGCTGGCGCTGCAGCCGCTGGGAACGGCATTGTTTGCCAACTCGCCCTTCATTGATGGCCGCCCGAACGGCTTCCTGTCCTACCGCTCGCAGATCTGGACCGACACCGACCCCGATCGCTCCGGCATGCTGCCTTTCGCGTTCGAGGATGGCTTCGGCTTCGAACAATATGTGGACTACGCGCTTGATGTGCCGATGTATTTCGTGCGCCGGGGCGGGCAATACCTGGACGCGAGCGGTCTCAGTTTCCGCGATTTCATGGACGGCAAGCTGGCGATCCTGCCGGGGGAACGCCCCGCGATGGACGATTTTGCCGATCACCTCTCGACCATTTTTCCGGAAGTGCGCCTGAAGCAGTTCCTCGAGATGCGCGGCTCGGATGCGGGTCCCTGGGACCGGCTCTGCGCCTTCTCGGCCTTCTGGACCGGGATTCTGTACTCGCAATCGGCGCTGGATGCGGCGTGGGACCTTGTGAAGACCTGGACGGCGCCGGAGCGCGAAGCCATGCGCCAGAGCGTGCGTACGCTCGGCCTCAAGACGCCGATCCCGGGCGGGCGCTCGATGCTGGACCTCGCAAGGGACGTGCTGGAGATTTCACGCGCAGGCCTGCGCGACCGGGCCCGGTTGTCGCCGGCCGGCGACGACGAAACGGGCTTCCTGTCCAGCCTCCACGAGATCGCCGCTTCGGGCCTCACCCCCGCCGAACGGCTGCTGCAGCGCTATCATGGCCCCTGGAACCGCGACCTCACGAAAGTGTTTGCCGAAGAGGCGTACTAGACCGGAAAATCAGTCCATAAACTGTCCATAAGTCGGCATGCGGGCCGTGTGGACGGTTGAAGTTGCGCAAGTTTCGCCCTGCGCAACCGCAGAATTTGCCTTGAGCCCTCGCCCGGAGCGTGGTCAAACCTCTGACAATTCGCCGGACCAAAGGTCCGCTTCACGACTTCGGGGGTTTGAGGGCATGACGACACCAGCAGCATCCAGCGCAGATTCCGGCGGCACCTTTCTCGGGCACCCGACCGGGCTGTTCGTGTTGTTCTTCGCGGAGATGTGGGAGCGGTTCTCCTATTACGGGATGCGCGCCCTGCTGGTGCTCTATCTGACCAAGCATTTCCTGTTCGAACGCGACGCGGCTTATGGGCTGTACGGCGCCTATACGACGCTCGTTTACATCACGCCGGTGATCGGCGGTGTGCTCGCAGACCGTTATCTTGGTCAGCGCAAGGCCGTGCTTTTCGGCGCCATCATGCTGGTGCTCGGCCATGCCGGCATGGCGCTCGAAGGTCAGGCGGTCGCTGCCGGGGGTACGCCGGACCCGGGCGTTCTCAACATCTTCTATTTCAGCCTCGCGCTGATCATCACGGGCGTCGGCTTCCTGAAGGCGAACATTTCCACCATCGTCGGTGAGCTCTACCCGAAAACTGACGTGCGCCGCGATTCCGCGTTCACGATCTTCTATGTCGGCATCAACCTCGGCGCCTTCCTCGGTGCGCTGGTCGCCGGATACCTGGGCGAGACCTATGGCTGGGCCTACGGGTTCGGCGCGGCCGGCATCGGCATGCTGGCCGGTCTCATCGTGTTTGTGCTGGGCAAACCGGCCCTGCGCGGCGCAGGCGAGCCCCGCAATCCAGCCTTGCTCAAGGAACCGCTTTTCGCGGGCATCAGCCGGGAGATCGCGATCTATATCGGTGCGCTGCTGATGACGGTCATTGTCTGGTGGCTGGTGCGTGATCAGGACACGGTCAACACGTTGCTGATCGTGGCCGGCATCGTCGTCGTCGGGTACATTCTCTATCGCTCTGTGTTCACGCTTGAGCCGCATGCGCGCAACCGGATCCTCATCGCCCTGGTCCTGATCAGTACGCAGATCCTGTTCTGGGGCCTGTTCGAGCAGGCGGGTTCGTCGCTGAACATCTTCACGGACGAAAGCGTTGATCGCCACCTGTTCGGCTGGGAAGTTCCCGCCTCGATGTTCCAGTCGGTGAACGCCTTCTACATCGTCCTGCTCGGACCGGTGTTTGCCGGGCTCTGGGTCTGGCTGGGCAAGAAGGGGCTTGAGCCCTCCGCGCCGATGAAGTTTGCCCTGGCGCTGGTGCAACTCGGCCTCGGCTTCCTGGTGCTGGTCTTCGGTGCCAACAGCGTCGGCCTCACACCGGTCATCTTCATCTTTCTGATCTACCTGCTGCACACCACCGGCGAACTCTGCCTCTCGCCCGTCGGTCTTTCGGCGATGACGCGCCTGTCGGTGAAGTCGATGGCCGGACTGATGATGGGTACATGGTTCCTCGCATCGGGCGCTGGCAACGCCGTTGCTGCCATCATCGCGCAAGCGACGGCTGCGCCGAGTACGGATGGTGAAAATGTCGTGCTGGCGGTTTACAAGAATGTCGGCTGGATCGCGGTGGCGGTCGGCGTCGGCATGGCGGCGCTGTCGCCGTTCCTCGCCAAGCTGATGCATCTCGACACACTCAACGACAATCCGGAAGAGCAAGTCGCAGACGCCTTCGGCGATGGCCAGAAACCGGCAACCTGAACCTTCGGACCGAGACCGCCTCGGAAACTTTTGCGCCCCGGATTGTTTGTGCGCTCAGGGTAGAATACCTTGCGCTTGAAGGTGGTTCGGAGGATTGGTCTTGAGGATATTGTTGCTCGCTTTGTCGTTGGCGCTATCGGTTTCTGTGCCGCTTAATGCGGTGGCGGAGACGGACGGGATTGAAGCCGAAAGCGAAGATCGCGACGCCCAGCCGATCATGCCGCCGAGGCCGTCATACCCGGCGCTTGCCATTCGAGCCCAGATGCCAGGTTGGTGTGATGTCCGGCTTGACGTCAATCGGCAGGGTTACCCTACGAACATCGCGCCGTGGTGCAGTCATTGGGTTTTTTGTCAGAGCGCCTACGACGCGGTTGCTAGCGTGCGCTTCCAGCCGAAAATGCTGAACGGCCAGCCCGAGCCGCGTTCGAACGTCGTGTATCCTTTGGAATACAACATCGGCGCCACCGAAGCGGAAAGCGAGGCCAATCGCGCCAAGATCGAAGGCAAGCCGGGGCGGGCTTGTATGGTCGGCCCCATTTCCTGATCGGGTGTTCGGTTTCAGTCCCGCTCGACCGGCAGGCCCGCGTCGATCCATCCGCCGGACATGCTCATGCCGCCGGTGACATTGTAGACGTTCGTATAGCCGGCGGCCCGGGCCTTCCCGGCGGCGGCGCCGGACCGCATGCCGGAGCGGCAAATGAAGGCGATGGCGGCGTCTTTCCGGCCGCGCGTTGACTTGGCCAGCCTGTCCAGGAAATCCCGGTCCTGAAGCGTTATCCCAGCGGCGCCCGGGGCCACGCCGGTCTGGGCCCATTCGTCCGGCGTGCGGACATCGATGATCAGTACACTGCCGGCTTTGGCCTGCTCGTGTGCCGTCTGCGGCGAAACGGCTTGCACCTTTGGCCGGGCGTCACCGCCGCCCGGGCCGAACAGTGAAGCGACGAGCGAGAAGATGTTCATGTCAGCCCGCGCCGCCGACCGTCAGTGAGCCGACTTTCAGCGTGGGCTGTCCCACGCCGACGGGGATGGATTGCCCGGCCTTGCCGCACACGCCGACGCCGTCATCCATGGCGAAATCGTTGCCGATCATGGTGACGTCCGACAGGGCCGTCGGGCCGTGGCCGATCAGGGTCGCGTTCTTCACCGGGGCGACGACCTTGCCGTTCTCGACGAGGTAGGCCTCGGTGCACTGGAAGACGAAGTTGCCGCTGGTGATATCGACCTGACCGCCGCCGAAATCGACCGCCCAGAGACCGCGCTTGATCGAGGCGACGATTTCGTTCGGGTCGCGGTCGCCCCCCAGCATCACCGTGTTGGTCATGCGCGGCAGGGTTTGCGATTCGTAGCTTTCGCGCCGGCCGTTGCCGGTGGGGGCCATGCCCATCAGGCGCGCATTCATGCGGTCCTGCATGTAGCCCTTCAGGATGCCGTCCTCGATCAGCACCGTACGCTGCGTCGGCGTGCCTTCGTCGTCGAACGACAGCGAGCCGCGCCGCGCTTCGATGGCGCCGTCGTCGATCACGGTGACGCCCCTGGAGGCGACCTGCTCGCCGATCCGGCCGGCATAGACGGAGGTGCCCTTGCGATTGAAGTCGCCCTCGAGGCCGTGGCCGACCGCCTCGTGCAACAGCACGGCGGGCCAGCCCGGACCGAGCACGACTTCCATCTCGCCGGCGGGGGCGGGGATCGACTGGAGGTTCACGTCGGCCTTCTGGATGGCGCGGCGCACCATGGCCTGCCAGCGCGAAGGCTCGATCCACTCATCGTAGGCGGCGCGGCCGCCGGCGCCGGCACCGGCCGATTCGCGCCGGCCATGGGCTTCCAGCGTCACTGACACGTTGAGCCGGACCAGCGGGCGGATGTCATGGAAATGCGCGCCGTCAGGGCGCAGGATATCCACCTCCTTGTGGCTGCCCGACAGCGAAACGGACACCTGCACCACACGCGGGTCTGCCGCGCGGGCGAAGGCGTCGATTTCGGCGAGCAGGTTTGTCTTGTCGGTGAAGGCTGGGTTCAGCGTCGGGTCGATCGGCGGGTAGAGGCGGCGGTTGGTAGGCTGGGGACCGGCGGCCAGCTTGCCGGTATAGCCGCGCTTGGCCTGCGCAGCCGTTCCGGCAGCGCGGCGAATCGCATCGAGCGTCAGTTGCGAGGCATAGCCCGCACCTTGCGACTCGCCCGCCACCACCCGCAGGCCGAAGCCCTGATCGGTATCATAAGCGGCGGATTTCAGCCGGCCGTCATCGAACACGAAACTCTCGGAGCGGGATCGCTCGATGTAGAGATCCGCGTCATCGGCGCCGCGGGCAGCGTCGGACAAGAGGGGCAGGGCGTCAGAGGCCGCGAAGGGCAGGGGTGTGTCGGTCATCCCCCGAAGATGCGGTGGCCGGCGCCCCGGGGCAAGCGCCCCCCTGTCAATTCGTGGTGACGGTGAACCGCGCGAGCTGATTGTCGGTTTGCGGGAAGTCGGGGTTCAGTTCCCTGGACTTCACGAAGTCATAATAGGCGCCTTCGACATCGCCGGTGTGTTCCCGCGCAATCGCCCGGTTGTAGTAGGCGGCGTAGAGGTCTTCGGAGTTCAGCTCGATGGCCTTTTCCAGCGAGACGAGGGCGGAATTGTAGTCCTTCTTGAAGATGTAGGCCGCGCCTTCGTTGAGCCAGGTGGCCCCGGTGGCGGGTTTCATCCGCTTGGCAATGGCATAGTCGGCCAACGCCGAATCATACTCGCCCTGACGCATCCGCAGCACACCCCGGTTGGTATAGGTGGCCGCCTTGTTCGACAGATTGAGGGCCTCCAGCTCGATGGCGCGGGTGCAGAGCGCTTCGGCATCGGCCGGGCGCAACAGGCTGAACTTGACGGCTTCGTAGCAGTCGCGGGCGATGCCGCCGCCGATCACGGTGACCTGGGCATTCGCCAAGGGCGCGGCGGCAAGGGCGCACGCGGCGATCAGAAACACACGGAACATGGTAAACTCCCTGTTGTCTTGTGCCCTCTGTCTAGCACCAATTCGCGTCTGAAGCGACGCGCTGCGACAATTTTGAACGCTGAAATCGCTGGGGTTCGGCTCGCGGCTGGTATAGGTAATTTCCGAATCCGAACCGAACAGAGGTTTTCCATCGTGCGACACCTGATTGCTGCCCTGTCTGCCAGCATTTTCGCCGCGCCTGCCTTCGCGGCCCTGCCGGTAGACGGCGCGCTCAATTTCCAGCCTGCCGCGACCCGCATTGCGGAACGCGCGCACGAATTCCACAACGTTCTGCTCTGGGTCATCACGTTTATCGTCGCCTTGGTGACCGTGCTGCTGATCTGGGTGATGGTGCGCTACAACCGTGCGGCCAACAAGACGCCCCGCCGGTTCAGCCACAACACCACGGTGGAAGTGATCTGGACCGTCGTGCCGGCGCTGATCCTGGTCGGCATCGCGAGCTTGTCCTTCCCGAACCTCTACTACCAGAACGTCACGCCGAACCTCGGCGAGATTGCGGCGACCTCGAAGTCGCTGCTGGCGAGCGGCAAGACCGCCCAACATCTCGCCTACACCAAGAACAACTTCCCGGACGCCGCCGAGAAGGGCTTCGTCAACATCAAGGTCCAGGGCAACCAGTGGAACTGGACCTATTCCTATCCGGACATCACCGACGACACGGGCGCCGCCATCGAGTTCGTGTCGAACGGCATCCACAAGGGCCGCCCGGGCGACAAGGAAATCTACGAGGCCAACACCGGCCGCACGGACTTCGACGCCCAGCCGGTCAACCTCGCCGTTGACTACCCGATGGTCGTGCCGGCGGGCCGCTATGTGCGTTACTACATCGCCGCTGCCGACGTGATTCACTCGTTCACCATCCCGTCCTTCTCGATCAAGACGGACGCTGTTCCGGGCCGCCTCAACGAAGGCTGGTTCCTGGTTGAAGAGCCGGGCGTCTATTACGGCCAGTGTTCGGAACTCTGCGGCATCGACCATGCCTACATGCCGATTGAAGTGCGCGTCGTTCCGCAGGCGCAGTTCGACCGCTGGGCCGAGCTGATGAAGGCCGGTGACTTCGACGCCGCTGCAACGTCGGTGATGAACATTGCCGGCCTTGAGACCCAGACCAAATTTGCGTCCAACAACTGATTTCGCGAAGAAGAGTACGACAGATGCCCATGGATGAAATCGCCCTCGATCACGGCCACGACGCACACGATCACAAGCCCGGCTTCGTGACCCGTTGGTTCTTCTCGACGAACCACAAGGATATCGGGACGCTCTACCTCGTCTTCGCGATGATCGCCGGCATTGTCGGCTATTCGCTGTCGGGCCTGATCCGCTGGGAACTGGCGGCGCCAGGCATTGGGCCGATGCTGTGGATCCAGACCAACTTCTTCGGGCTCGAAGGCGACGCGGCGATCACCGCTGCGAAACATTTCTACAACGTCGTGATCAGCTATCACGGCCTTGTCATGATCTTCTTCATGGTGATGCCGGCCTTGATCGGCGGTTTCGGCAACTGGTTCGTGCCGCTGATGATCGGCGCGCCGGACATGGCCTTCCCGCGGATGAACAACATCTCGTTCTGGCTGACGGTGGCGTCCTTCATCCTGGCGTGCATCTCGATGACCGTTCCGGGCGGCCCCGGCGGCAACGGGTTTGGCGGCGGCTGGACGCTCTATCCGCCGCTGTCTTCGGCATCCGGCCACCCCGGTCCGGCGATGGATCTCCTGATCCTTTCGCTGCACACCGCCGGTATCGCGTCGATCCTCGGTGCCATCAACTTCATCGTCACCATCCTGAACATGCGCGCGCCGGGCATGACCATGCACAAGATGCCGCTGTTCGCCTGGTCGATCCTGGTGACGGCCGTGCTGCTGCTGCTCGCCCTGCCGGTTCTGGCCGGCGCGCTGACCATGCTGCTCACCGACCGTAACTTCGGCTCGCAGTTCTTCATCGCCAATGGCGGCGGCGACCCGGTCATGTTCCAGCACCTGTTCTGGTTCTTCGGCCACCCCGAAGTGTACATCATGATCCTGCCGGCCTTCGGCATCATCAGCCACATTGTCTCGACCTTCTCGAAGAAGCCGATCTTCGGTTATCTCGGCATGGCCTATGCCATGGTGTCGATCGGCGTCATCGGCTTCGTCGTGTGGGCCCACCACATGTACACCGTCGGCATGAACGTTGACCTGAAGGCCTACTTCGTGGCCGCTACCATGGTCATCGCGGTGCCGACCGGCATCAAGATCTTCTCGTGGATCGCCACGATGTGGGGCGGCTCGATCGAGTTCAAGGTTCCGATGATCTGGGCCATCGGCTTCATCTTCCTGTTCACCATCGGCGGTGTCACGGGCGTCGTGCTGGCGAACGCCGGCATCGACCATGCGGTGCACGATACCTATTACGTTGTGGCGCACTTCCACTACGTGCTGTCGTTGGGCGCCGTGTTCGGTCTGTTCGCGGGCTGGTATTACTGGTTCGAGAAGATGTTCGGCGTGAAGTATAACACCTTCCTGGCCACGCTTCATTTCTGGCTGATGTTTGTCGGCTCGAACGTCCTGTTCTTCCCGCAGCACTTCCTCGGCCTGCAGGGCATGCCGCGCCGCTACATTGATTATTACGAAGGCTTCTCGACCTGGCACTATGTCTCGTCGGTCGGGTACGCCATTACCCTGTTGGCCACCGTGGTCTTCTTTGTGCTGCTCATCGAGGCTGCCGTGCGCCGCCGCAAGGCGACCGTCGATGCACATGGCCATGGTAACCCGTGGGGCGAAGGCGCCACCACGCTTGAGTGGACCCTGCCGTCCCCGCCGCCATTCCACCAGTATAACGAACTGCCGGTGGTTTCGGGCAAGGGTGGCCACTGATCTCACCCTCGGCCCGCCGCTCCGGGCCGGACATGAACTGAACCACGGGGCGGCCCACACGCACACAGCGTGCGGGCCGTTTCATCTAGGAAAACCCAGGACGAAGCCATGACTGAGCTCGCCGCCTCGACCCAGAAGCGCTACGCCACGGCCGTAGACTATCTGAACCTGATGAAGCCCCGCATCATGATGCTGGTGGTGTTCACCGGGCTTGCGGGCCTGGTGGCGGCGTCCAGCATGACCGGCGTTCACATGCACCCCCTGATGGCGGCCATCGCCACGCTCGCTGTTGCGCTCGGCTCGGGCGCCGCCGGCGCGATCAACATGTGGTACGACTCGGACATTGACGCGGTGATGGTACGCACGTCGACGCGGCCGATCCCGTCCGGCGCGGTGCCGCGCGAGGAAGCGCTGGCGCTTGGCCTGATCATGTCAGGCGTCTCGGTGATGCTGATGTGGCTCGCCTCGAACTGGCTCGCCGCCGCCTTGCTGGCCTTCTCGATCTTCTATTACGGCGTCATCTACACGATGTGGCTGAAGCGGGCGACGCCCCAGAATATCGTCATCGGCGGCGGCGCCGGGGCGTTTCCGCCGGTCATCGGCTGGGCAGCGGTCACCGGCAACGTGCCGCTGGACGCATGGATCCTGTTCGCCATCATCTTCTTCTGGACGCCGCCGCATTTCTGGTCGCTGTCGCTGCTTGCGCACAAGGAATATGCCAAGGTCTCCGTACCCATGCTGCCGGTGACGCACGGCACCAAGGCCACGCGCACGCAGATCCTGCTCTACACGCTGCTGCTGGTGCCGGTGTCACTGCTGCCGCTGGCCACCGGGCTCGGCGGCTGGATTTACGGCGCGGTCGCCGTCGGCCTCGGCGGCGTATTCCTCGCCTATGCCGTCCGCCTCGTGCGGTCCACGGCAGGCGACCCGGACGCCCAGGGCGCCGGCATCAAACTCGCGAAGTCTGCATTCATGTTCTCGATCCTGTACCTGTTCGCCCTGTTCGGCGCCGTGATGCTGGAACATGCCGCCCGCCTCCACTTTCCACTGACGGGGCTCTGACATGGCCGACGCACAGAAACCGTCGCCGATTCTCCCGCTGGACGCCGAAGGCCTCAAGGCCCGCCGGCGCCGCAATCTCTGGCTCGGTCTGGCGCTCGGCGCCTTCGTTGTGCTGGTGATGGTGGTGACCGTGATCCGCCTGCACACCGGCACCGGCGTTTCGGAGCGCATGTGATGGGTCTTTCCAACCGCGCCATTGCCGGAATTTCCACTGCAGGCGTGCTGGGCATGCTCAGCCTCGCTTTCGCAGCGGAGCCGCTGTACGCGAGCTTCTGCCAGATCACCGGATTTGGCGGAACCACCAGGGTTGCCACCAAAGGCCCCTCGGAAATCCTCGACCAGACCGTCGAAATAAGGTTCGACGCCAACGTGGCCGATACCCAGCTCCTGTTTCGTCCGCTTCAGGCGACTGAAACCGTGAAGATCGGCCAGCACGGCCTGGCCTTCTTTGAAGTGACCAACCCGACGCAGACCGAAGTGCACGTCATTGCGAGCTACAACGTGACGCCGCACTATGCCGGGCCATACTTCAACAAGCTGGAGTGTTTCTGTTTCTCCGAACGGATCTTTGCTCCGGGAGAAACACGGAAATTGCCGGTGGTTTACTTCGTGTCACCGGATATGATGGAAGACCGGGTGGCCAGCCGGCTCGAAACCATAACGCTCAGTTACACTTTCTACGATAGTTCGGACTATTCCGGACCCCGCAATCAGGCAGATGCGCAGGGTGCGGCGAATTCGGCAGCACCCGGCTGAATCGGTTGCAACGTGGCCGGGGCGCACGTTAAACAGCCCCAAAGATCAGGGATTCCATAGGGGATTTGAGACTCATGTCCGGCGGCGACGTAAAACACGACTACCACCTCGTAAATCCTTCGCCGTGGCCCTTGATCGGCTCGCTGGCGGTGCTGACGCTGGCGATCGGCACAGTGACCTACATGAAGGGCCTGTTCGGCATGCCCGCAGGCACCTGGGCCGTGATGGCCCTCGGCTTTGCCATGGTCATCTGGGTGATGGCCGGCTGGTGGGCCCAGGTCGTCAAGGAAGGCCGCACCGGCGATCACACCCCGGTTGTCCAGATCGGCCTGCGCTATGGCATGATCCTGTTCATCGCCTCGGAAGTGATGTTCTTCGTCGCCTGGTTCTGGGGCTTCTTCGAGTTCTCGATCTTCTGGGACGCGCGCACCGGCCACACCTGGGATTCGGCCAACCCGCTGTTCGAGGAAGGCCTCAACCGCTTCAAGCAATGGCCGCCGGCCGGCGTCACCACGTTTGACCCCTTCCACCTGCCGCTGATGAACACGCTCGTCCTGCTGCTGTCCGGCACGACCGTCACCTGGTCGCACCACGCGCTGCAGCACGGCGACATGAAGGGCGCCAAGCTCGGCCTGCTCATCACCATCGTGCTGGGCCTCGCGTTCACGGCGCTGCAGGTGCTGGAATACAGCCATGCCGGTTTCGCCTATGATGGCACGCTCTATGGCTCGGCCTTCTTCATGGCCACCGGCTTCCACGGCGCCCACGTCATCATCGGCACGATCTTCCTGACCGTCTGCCTGATCCGCATGTATGCCGGCAACCTGACCCCGAAGAAGCATCTCGGCTTCGAGTTTGCGGCCTGGTACTGGCACTTCGTTGACGTCGTGTGGCTGTTCCTCTTCGCGTTCGTCTATGTCACGCCCTACCTCGCCTTCGAGACGGGCAAGTAAGGCCGAACCGCCCAAGCACCATAAAAAAGCCCGCCGGTGCGACAAGCCTCCGGCGGGCTTTTTACTTCACGCCGAGGATCTGACGCATGACCTTCAAGCCCTATCCGGTGCTGACGCTGCTGACCGCCGTTTCGGTCGTCATCCTCATCATGTTCGGCAACTGGCAATGGAGCCGCTTCGGCGAGAAGAAGGGGCGCCTGGCAGCCGAGCCCGAATGGGCCACGGTGTCCGGCACCCTGATGCCCGGCACTGTGCGCCAGGTCTATTCGCTGACCGGCGGAAGCGCCGCTTGGCGCGATGTCGTGCTGGTGGATATGGGCGACACCGCCGCGTTCGTGTCGCAGACCCTGCACTACGGCATGGAGCCGCCGGCGCCGACCTTGATCACCGAGCCGCAATTCTTCTCGGCGCGTGGCATCTGGCACGACGCGAAGCACCGCAACACATTCTCGTCGCCCGACCAGCCGGAGAAGGGGCTGTTCCAGGCCTTCGATCCGGCGGCGCTCGCCGCGACGCTCGAGCCGGAGCTGGCGGCCCGCGTCGTGCCGCGCATCTTCGAGCCGGAAACCCTCCTGCGCACGGACGGGCCGTTGCCCGAACCGGTGACCAATCCATTGATGCGCCCCGAACTTGAAGATCCGCTGCCGCCGGAACGGCATCTCGGCTATGCCCTGACCTGGTGGGGTCTCGCCATCGGACTGATCGGTGTGTATCTCGCCCTGCATCATCAGCGCGGACGCCTCCGCTTCAGGGGAACTGGAAACCCGTGAGATATATCTCGACCCGCGGCCAGGCGCCGGAAACCGGCTTTGCCGAAGCGTGCCTCGCCGGCCTCGCCCCGGACGGCGGCCTGTATGTGCCGAAGGAATGGCCGCGCATCGAACCGGCGCGTCCGGGCGAGCCCTATGCCGAAGTTGCGGCGCGGATCATTTCCGCCTTCGCGGGCGCTTCGATCCCGCCGCAGGATGTGCTGCAGATCTGCCGCGATGCCTATGCCGGCTTCGCGCACCAGTCGGTCGCGCCGCTGACCCAGTGGGGGCCTGACAGCTGGCTGATGGAATTGCACCACGGCCCGACGCTGGCGTTCAAGGACATCGCGATGCAGCTCATCGCGAAGCTGTACGACTACCTGCTGGCCAGATCCGGCGCCAAGCTCACCATCGTGTGCGCCACGTCCGGCGATACGGGCGGCGCGGCGGCCGCTGCCTTCGCCGGGGCCCGTCAGGCCCGCCTCGTGATCCTGCATCCCGAAGGGCGCGTCTCGCCCGTGCAGCGCCTGTTCATGACGACGACCGGCGCCGCGAACATCCTCAACATCGCCACCGACCGCGACTTCGACGACGCGCAGGCAATCGTGAAGCAGATGTTTGCCGACAAGGATTTTGCGCAGACGGTGAGCCTGTCGGGGGTCAACTCGATCAACTGGGCGCGGGTCGCGGCGCAGTCTGTCTACTACGCCACCTCGCAGGCGCAGCTGCGCGGCGCGCCGATCCGCTATGTCGTGCCGAGCGGCAACATGGGCGACGCGCTGGCCGGCTATGTCGCCGCGCGCTGCGGCCTGCTCACCGGCGGCTTCGAAGCGGTCTGCGCGGTCAACGAGAATGACGCCCTGGCGCGCCTGTTCAATACCGGGCGCATGACCCGGCAGGCCGCCGTCGCCACGCCGAGCCCGGCCATGGATATCTCCGTGCCGTCGAATTTCGAACGCATCCTGTACGAAGTCACCGGCCGCGACGCGGTCGCCGTGCGCAACACTTATGCCGCCTACGCACAATCCGGCGACGCGCCGCTGCCCGAGGGCGCGCCCGCACGGCTCGGGTGTTCGGGCCTCTCGGCTGCCACCATCAACAATGCGGAAACGCTGGCCGAAATGGAACGCTTCCGGGCCGAGACGGGCTGGCTGATCTGTCCGCATACGGCGGTGGGCACCGCGCTGGCGCGCCGCCTGCCGGCGAAGGATGCCGTGACCGTCGTGCTGGCGACGGCGGCTGCGTCGAAGTTCCCGGAGACGGTGCTGGAGGCGACCGGCCAGGACGCGCCGCTGCCGGTGCGCAGCCAGGCGCTTCGGGCGCGCGGCGAAGTGTTCGAGCGTGTGCCGTCGGACTTTGCGGCCGTTCGCGCCCGCGTCCTTGATTTCGCACGCTGAACCGCATGGGAGGCGTTCCGCTGGAAACGCTGGTTGTGACACCCCGGCTCGTGCTTGCCCCGGCGCGCCGGTCCGACTTTGCCGATTGGGCCCGGCTGCGGGCAAACAGCCGTGCGTACCTCGAGCCGTGGGAGCCCCTCTGGCCGCTGGACGCGCTCTCGCGCCGGGACTGGCACCGCCGCCTCTCGGCCTGGACCTCGGCCTGGAAGGCAGGCACCGCCTACGTGTTCCTGACCCGGCGCGCCTCGGACAATGCCCTCGTCGGCGGCGTGTCCTTCACGCAGGTAAAGCCCTGGCCGGCCGACAGCGCCAGTCTTGGTTACTGGCAGGGCGCCGCCTTCGAAGGGCAGGGCTATATGCGCGAAGCGGTCGATGCCGCCTGCCATTGGGCATTCACGCAGCTCGGGCTCTGGCGTATCGAAGCGGGAATTGTGCCAGAAAACGCGCGCTCACGCCGCGTTCTGGAAGGCACAGGATTTGCTGAAGAAGGGCTGGCCGCCGGGTATCTGGAGATTGCCGGGGCCCGCCGTGATCATGTTCTTTTCGGTCTCGTCAGGCCGCGCCCCGACCGCTAGGATTCGACGTAATGGCACTTATGAAACCCGCTCAGGCTCAGGGCAGCTGGCATTGGCGCGCCGATGCAGGCCGGCTCGAGATCGAGGCCCCGGCCGGCACCAGCCTGTCGGACCTTGGCGGCGTCTGGTCGATCGATGCGCTCGAGAAGATGCTGGAAGGCCTCAGCCGCGGCCGCCTGAAGCGCGTGTTTGCGCCGGGTGACGGGCCGGTGCGCTGCCCGCTGCGCCTGTCCAACGGCCACGACATCCACCTCGTCGGCGCCTTCATCAGCGATACCGAAGCTCGCGGCATGCTGCTGACGGGCGAAGACTTCCCGGAATTTGATCCGGTCGATCTGAAACCGGGTCCGGACCTGGTGCCGGTTTACCAACCCATCATTTCGCTGCGCGACGGCCGCGTCGTCGGCTTCGAGGCGCTCGCCCGCTGGACCGGACCGGGACTGACCGCGCCGCCGAGCCGCTGGGAAGACCAGGCGCTGGCCTCCAACATGCTGATCCGCGCCGCCGAAACGCTGGCGGACCTGCGCCGCGAGGCCAAGCGCGATGACCTCTTCATGCACGTCAACCTCACCGCGCGTGAGCTGACCAAGAGCACCATTCCGGCGCTGATTGATGCGCTGTCCTCAAGCTATCAGCTGCCCGAACGCGCGATCCGTATCGAGCTGACTGAGCAGGCGGCGCTGCGCGACGAAACCAAGACGCTGGCCTCCGCCATGGCGCTGAAGGCGGTCGGCGCCGGTCTCGTGCTCGACGATTTCGGCACCGGCCATTCCTCCTTCGCCTGGCTGGCGGACCTGCCGTTCGACAGCCTCAAGATCGACCACGGCCTGACCGCGCGGCTCGGCCAGGCGCGCACCGACACGATCCTTTCGACCATCACGCTGCTCGCCAGCCGTCTCGGCATGTCAACCACCGCCGAAGGCGTTGAAAAGCGCGAGGATGCCGGCCGCCTGCGCGCGCTGGGCTTCGACTTCGCGCAAGGCTTTGCCTTCTCGAAAGGCATCGACGCGAAATCCGCGCTGAAGTTCCTGAAGGGCTGATGCGCCCCCCGTCAGGCCGGCGGGTCGAGGGCCCGTTCCATGAAGATCATCATCGGGCGCATCCGTTCCGGATACGTGATGAACGGCGCGACCTCCTTGAAGCCGAATGCTTTGTAGAGGCCGATGGCCTCGACCATTTCGCGCGACGTATCCAGCCGCATCACCTTGTAGCCATCTTGCGCGGCCGTCGTCATCACGGCCTGGCACAGCATCCGGCCAAGCCCGCGGCCATTGGCGGTGGTGCGCACGAACATCCGCTTCATCTCGCAGGTGCGTGCATCGACGCGCTTGTAGGCGACGCCGCCCAACACTTCGTAGGCATCCTCGGCCATCAGCATACGGCCATTCGGCGGGCCGTAGAGCTCGGCGAGGTTCAGCAGCTCGGCGTCCAGCCCCTGATGTCCGAACGCCATCTCGACGAGCCAGGGATCGTTCTTGTAGCGCTCCCGGCACCATGCCGTGTATTCCGAGATCAGCCCCCCGAAGGCGGCGATTTCAAGCGGTGATACCGCGTTGTGAATGGTTACGGTGGTCGATGGTCTCATGCGTTTCCCGCTCCCGACTGCAGCCTCGAAAGGTCCACGCCCAGCCGGGTCATGGCGTGGCGCCACTTGTGGTCAAAGGCATCCCCGAAGACAAGATCCGAATCCGGCTCGCACACGAGCCAGGCATTGTCCGCCAGCTCGGCTTCCAGCTGGCCCGGGCCCCAGCCGGCATAGCCGAGCGCGAACACCGACTGGCGCGGCGGCGCCATCGACGCAATCATGCCGAGGATATCGCGCGTGGCGGTCATGCAGATGTCGCCGTCAACTTCCATCGTGGTGCCGTCGCAGATCACATCGTCCGTATGCAGCACAAATCCCCGGTCCCTGGCGATAGGCCCGCCTTCGAGCACCGGCACACCGCGCAGGCAGGTTTCCATCTCCACGCCGAGCTGGTCCAGCATATCGTGCAGGTCCACCCCGTCCATCGGTTTGTTCAGAACGATCCCCATCGCAAATTCCGGCGTATGCGCACACAGCAGGATCACGGAGCGCGCGAAGCGTTCGTCGCCGATGCCGGGCAAGGCAATCAGCAGTTTGCCGGTGAGATCTGTCTCAAACTGCATCTCAGGTCTCCGAACCTGAGGCTGGGACAGCCGGAAGGCGAATGCAAGTGAAAACCGGGCAGGTTCCGCCGGCCCCTGGTTGCACCATGCCTTGCAGGCGAGGCCTCTCCGGCCTATCTCCGGCAGGCAAACAAGGAGAATGCCACATGACCATCAAAGTCGGCGACAAGCTGCCCGAAGCCACCTTCATGGAAATGACGGCCGATGGCCCGAAGCCCGTCACCACCGCCCAGGTGTTCGGCGGCAAGACCGTGGCCCTGTTCGCCGTGCCCGGCGCCTACACGCCGACCTGCTCGGCCCGCCACCTGCCGGGATTCGTCGACAAGGCCGGCGATTTCAAGACCAAGGGCGTTGACGACATCGTCTGCACCTCGGTCAACGACGTGTTTGTGATGGGCGCCTGGGGCAAGTCCTCGCACACGGAAGACGCCGTCCGCATGCTGGCCGATGGCAACGGCGCTTTCGCACAGGCGATCGGCCTGGAGCTGGACGCTACGGGTTTCGGCATGGGCAAACGCTCGCAGCGCTACTCGATGCTGGTCAAGGACGGTGTCGTGGCCGAGCTCAACGTGGAACAGGGCGGCGAATTCAAGGTCTCGGCGGCCGACTACCTGCTCGGCCAGCTTTAGGTCCGGCTGTTAACTTACCTTAACCGAATACAGCGATGATCGGCCTGCTCGGGGAACGGGCAGGTCGTTTTCGTGTCGATTTTTATTGAATAACGGCAAATCCTTCCCCAAATGTCTTTATAGACCAATGTGGAGAGGGACCCCCATGGACATCATCGTTTCGGCATTCCTGCTGATATTCGCCGTCGTCGTCGTCGGCCTGTTCAGCGCTCTGAAGTTCGTGCCGCAGGGCTATAACTGGACCGTCGAGCGCTTCGGCCGTTACACCAAGACGCTGGCCCCCGGCCCGCACGTCGTGAACCCCGTCTTCGACCGCATCGGCCGCAAGATGAACATGATGGAAACCGTGCTGGACGTGCCGCAGCAGGAAGTCATCACGCGGGACAACGCGATGGTGTCCTGCGATGCCATCGTCTTCATCCAGGTCGTTGACGCTGTGCAGGCGGCCTATGAGGTCAACAACCTCGTCAGCGCCATCACCAACCTGTCGATGACCAACATCCGTACCGTGGTCGGCTCGATGGATCTAGACCAGGTTCTGTCGAACCGCGACGAGATCAACGCCCGCCTCCTTGGCACCATCGATGCGGCAACGCTGCCTTGGGGCGTGAAGGTCACCCGGATCGAGATCAAGGACCTGACCCCGCCGGCCGACATCACCGAAGCCATGGCGCGCCAGATGAAAGCCGAGCGCCTGAAGCGCGCCGAAATCCTGACCGCCGAGGGCGAGAAGCAATCGGCGATCCTCAAGGCCGAAGGCATGAAGCAGGCGCAGATCCTTCAGGCCGAGGGCCGCAAGGAAGCCGCGTTCCGCGACGCCGAAGCGCGCGAGCGCGAAGCCGAGGCCGAAGCCAAGGCGACCGCCATGGTCTCCGAAGCCATCGCGCGCGGCGACGTCAACGCCATCAACTACTTTCTCGGCCAGGCCTATGTGGCGGCCTTCGAGAAGCTGGCCACCTCGCCGCAGCAACGCACGGTTATCATCCCGGCGGAATTCTCGTCCATCCTCGGCACCATCGAAGGTATCCGTGGGCTGACGGACGCGGCGCAGGCCTCGACCGCCGCAAGATCCGCCGTGCCGCCGACCCGCACCTGATCCATCCATCGGCCCACAGAAGGAGGACCACATGGAACAACTGCTTGCTCAAATCACCTGGTGGCACTGGCTGGTGCTCGCCCTCATCCTGTTCGGCATCGAGATGATGTCGGGCACCTTCGATCTGCTGATGGCTTCCATCGCGGCAGCCGCAACCGCCGCCTGGGCGGCCTTCGCCCCGGAATCGGCAACCGCCTGGCAAGTCCAGTGCCTCGTCTTCGCGGTGGCCGCTGTCGGCCTGATCGTGATCAGCCGCTACGTGTTTCCCAGCATGCGGCGCGCCGAACCGGAGCATCCGACGCTGAACAAGCGCATGGTCCAGCTGGTCGGCCAGCAGGGCGAGGTCACCCGTGATCTCTCCAGCGGCCACGGCCAGGTGAAAATCGGCGACACGGTCTGGGGCGCCGAAGCGGCGGAAGGCCAGGCCGCGATCGTGGTCGGCGACAAGGTCGTGGTGGAATCGACCCGCTCGAACATGGCTATCGTACGCAAGGCCTAGATGCCGTTTACTCCGTACCCGGACGGCCCGTCTGTTTCGGGTCGTGCTTGGGGGCGGGGGCGAGGCGCATCACTTCGGTCTGGAAACGCTCGTCGTCGCCCGCGATGAGGTAGGGCAGGGCCGCGCAGACGGCCTCGCCGAGCGGCTCGAACCAGGCGAGATCCGCCTTCGAGAAATCTGACAGCACGTAAGGCATCACCATCGCCTTGTCGCCCGGATGGCCGACGCCGACGCGTACGCGGCGCACCTCCGGCCCGAGATGCGCGATCGCGGAGCGCACGCCGTTATTGCCGGAATGTCCGCCGCCGCGCTTCACGCGCACACGGCCTGGCGCGAGATCGATCTCGTCATGCAGCACGGTCACGGCTTCGGCGCCGACCTTGTAGAAGGTGCATGCCTTCGACATCGCCCGCCCAGACTCGTTGTAGAAGGTCTGGGGCTTCAGCAGCAGCACCTTCTGCCGGCCCTCGGGCGTTGCCACAGTGCCTTCCGAAATCTCGGACTCGAACTTCGCGCGCCACGGGCCGAAGCCATGGGCGGCATGGATGCGGTCGAGCAGCAGGAAGCCGGTATTGTGCCGGTTCTTCGCATACTTCGCCCCCGGATTTCCCTGTCCCGCAAGGATCAGCATATCGACGGCGTCCTTCGTGCATCTGCCCCGGAATCAATGAGGCCGCCCGCTTGTGACGGGCGGCCTCCTGATTGTCCAGAACGGATCACTTCTTCGGAGCGGGCTTCGCAGGCGCAGCCTTGGCAGGGGCTGCTGCCGCAGCGCCGGCTTTCGGCGCCGCCGCCTTGGCCGCAGGAACCGCATCAGCGGCTGCTGCCGCTGCCGGCTCTTCCTCGGTCTTGCCGCCGCGGCCCGCGATCGTGGCGATCGTGAAGTCGCGGTCACCGATGACCGGGGAGGCATCCTTCGGAAGTTTGACGTTCGAGATTTTCACGTTGTCGCCGACTTCGAGCGCCGAGATATCGGCTTCGAGGTGTTCGGGGATATGGCCCGCCGGAACGTTGATCTCGACCGTGTGGCGAACGACGTTGAGCGTGCCGCCCTTCTTGATGCCGGGGCAGGCTTCCAGGCCCTTGAAGTGGACCGGAACCTCGACCTTGATGATCTGGTCTTTCTCGACGCGGAACAGGTCAACGTGCCACGGCTGGTCGGTCACCGGGTGCATCTGGATGCCCTGCGGGATCACGAGCTGCTTCTCGCCCTTGTGGATCAGGGTGGCGGTCGTGTTGAGGAACTGGCCGGTTTCGATGGCTTTCTTCACTTCCGGCTTGCGCAGGTTGATGGCCACCGGGGCGAGGTCGCCGCCGTACAGCACGCCGGGCACGAAGCCCTGTCTGCGGGCCTCGCGGGCGCCGCCGGTGCCGGTGCGCGGACGCACTTCGACATTGAATTCGATTTTATGTTTGGACATTTGTTTTCCTTTCGCCCTGGACCGCGCCTTCCGTGGGGTAAGGTCGGAACCTGACAGGTACGGCCTGGCGCCGTCCTTTGAACGCGGGCGTATAGGGGAAGGGCATGGGGATGGCAAGCGGGGGCCATCAGGCCTGAAGCCCCCTCGCTTGGGAGAGGGGAGAAGACAAGCGCGCCTTACCTGAACGCGTCCGCCACTTTCCCCATCCAGCGCATCACCTCGTCCTTCTGCGCCAGAGGCGACTTGCCGTTGCGCACGAGGATCAGGTCCAGCTCCGGCACCAGCACGGTGTACTGCCCCTCATAGCCATTGGCCGAGAAGCTGCCCGGCCCCGCCATCCCCAGCCACCAGTGGGCGCCGTAACCGTAGGTCTCGGTCGGCGGCACCGGCGTCGGCGTGCGGGCATAATCCGCCCAGCCGTCCGGCAGGATGCGCCGCCCATCCCAGACACCGCCGCGCAGGTAAAGGAGGCCGAAGCGCGCAAAGTCCCGCACGGTGCAATAGCAGAAGGACGAGCCGATGAACGTCCCCGCCGCATCGAACTTCGGCTCGGCCGAGCGCATGCCGAGCGGGCCGAACAGTTCGCGGAACATGAAGTCCCGGAACGCCTCGCCGCCCGCGCCCAGCGCCCGGGCCGCGCAGCGCGCGACGATGTTGGTCGTCCCGCTCGCATAGCTCCACACTCTGCCCGGCGGATGCGCCAGCGGGAACCGCGCCGCAAAGTCCGCCACATCGTCCTTGCCGGCGCCGAACAGCATCTCGATCACATCGGAGACGCCCGCATCGACATAGTCCTCGGTGAATTTCAGCCCGCTCGACATGCGCAGCAGCTGGTCCAGTGTGATCGCGCGGCGCGGATCGTCCGCACCCTGCCATTCCGGCACATCAGCGGGGGCGTGAATGTCGAGCTTACCCTCACGCACGAGAATACCGACGAGCGCGTGCGTCATGCTCTTGGCCTGCGACCAGGAGTGATGCGTGCTCTCCGGTCCGATCCCCGTCCAGTACCGCTCCGCCACGATCCGCCCGCCCTGCACGGCGAGGAAGGCATGCGTCTCGCCCAGGCTCGCGGGCGCGGGATCGCTGAAGGCAAGGTCGAGCAGCGGCGCGAGTTTCGCCGCCGCCGCCGCACCGGGCCTCGCCTCCGGCCACCCGGTCGTCGGCCACGGTACGCCGGCGGGCTGCGCGGGCAGGGGCGGCAGCGCGCTCACAGCTTGTAAACCTTTCGCGCCGTGCCGCTGAACATCGCCGCCTGCGCCGCTTCCGGATAGGCCTTTGCGATCTTCTTCAGACCGTTCCACAGCGTGCGGTAGCTGAGCGACAGCCGGTCCACCGGGAAGTTGCTCTCGAACATGCAGCGCTCGGGTCCGAACACCTTGATCGTGTGGTGATACCACGGCGCCTGCGCCTCGACGAACTCGTCCGAGGTCGGAGGTTTGTCGCGCCCGTTCCAGCCGAAGCCATTGTCCGGCATCGCGAGACCGCCGATCTTGGCATGGACGTTCCGGTTCGCCGCCACCGCCGCGATGTCGTCCTTCCACTTCGCGAAGATCTCCGCGCGCTTGCCGGCATACTGCCCGACGCCCAGCGGCGTGCCGAAATGGTCGAGGATCATCGTCGTACCCGGCACGGCCGCCGCCAGCGCGGCATAGTCCGGCAGCTGGTGATGATACATCCATGTGTCATAGGTCAGGCCCCGCTCGCCCAGCCGCGCGACGCCGCGCCGGAAGTCCGGATCGGCATACAGCCCCGCCGGCCCGCGCCCGGGGATCAGCAGCGCGCTGCTGTCGGCGTCGAACGATCCTGCATGGCGGATGCCCCGGAACCGGCCCTTTGCGGCCGCCGCGTGCGCATCGAGGGTGGTGTCCAGGTCAGCCCGGCGCAGGTCTGCATGGGCAATGATGCCCGCGATCTGCGCCTTCTCCGGCGCCTTCGCAGCCCGCTCTGCGGCGGCGGTCACGAACTCGGTCTCGCCCACCGGTTTCAGATGCTCCGGCCCGTCCGTTCGGTAAGCCGCGCCGCATTCCATGAACACGGTCTGCACGACCTTATGCCCGTCCTGCGTATCCGCCCACAGCTCCTCGAGGTCATAGGAGAGGTGCGGCTTCGGCCAGAGATGATGGTGCGGATCGACAATCTCGCGGGCCGGATCGACCACCGCTTCGCGCACCTGGCTCAGCCAGTCGGTATTGTTGAACATGCCCATTCCTCCCGCGTCTCTTGTTGCCGCCAGTCTGACCGCGCCCCTCCGGCGATGTAAAGACGTGATCGCAAACGGTGCCTGCCATTGCAGAAACAGGCCCGGCGCCCTTAAAAGAGGAGCAGAGTTCATTCAGTCAGGCCCCACATGACCCACACATCGAAATCCTATCCCGTTCCCGAAGCCTTCGCTGCGCAGGCCAATCTGACGCCAGAGAAATACCGGGAGATGTATGCCGCCTCGATTGCGGACCCGGAGGCGTTCTGGGGCGAGCAGGGCAAGCGGCTGGACTGGATGGTGCCGTATACGCAGGTCAAGGACGTCTCCTGGGAGACCGGCGACCTGCATGTGCGCTGGTACCATGACGGCGTGCTGAACGTCTCCGCCAACTGCCTCGACCGC
>VMTE01000025.1 GCA_013791775.1 Hyphomonas sp. | reverse complement strand
TGTCGGGTAGCAGGCCGGTGTTGCCACCGGCCCGCCCCCTCAGAACCGTGCTTGCAAGTTTCCCCGCACACGGCTCAAGCAAGTCCCTGTTTTGCCGCGCGGCGGCAGTCGGCATGGACAAGAGCGAGGTTCCGGTAGGAGCCATTCTTCCTGTCCCCATCGCGATGAGACATGCGGATGGTATCGCCGTTGTAGAGGCTCTCGCGGCAGGTCGGGCATTTGTGCCTTTGCTGCTGCGCGACCTTCTGCCAGCTGCGCGTGAGGTCAGTCCCTCCGGTCCGGCGTTCCCGCCCGCGCCAGTAGTCGGCACGAGATGGATCGTCGGGAGAGTTGCGATGTTTCACCATCGTCCAGCGCACGATCTTGATCGCGGCCGGGTGGATCATGAACGCACCAGACTGCTTGTCCATGAAGGTGTAGCTGAAGTTCGGGCAGTTATAGTGCCGCCCGAAGTACTTCCGCATCCACCAGTGTTTCAACTTCCTCGCATGGGCACGGTGGCACCAGCGACGTTGCCGAACATGGACGTAGTGTTCGATCTCCGCAAAGATCCGTGAGGCGACACTGTAGCGGTAGTAATTGCACCATCCACGTATCACCGGGTTGGCAGCTGAGATCAGCTGCCCCTGATCCGTACCGACATGGGCGCGGAACAGGTCCCTCAGCTTTTTCCGGAACGCCTTAACGGCGGCCTTGGAAGGCTTGATCAGGGTCTTCGTGCCAGCGGCGCGGTCGGACACCGTGTAGGAACGGACATTGAAGCCGAGGAAGTCGAAGCCTTCCCGTATGTGCCGGATGCTGGTCTTCTCCTCAGAGAGGTGAAGACCGCGCCCGGAAAGGAAGGCCGCAACGCGTGTCCTGGCCTCATGCGCATCTTCCTTCGTGTGGCAGATGACGACAAAGTCGTCCGCATACCGCACAAAGACGGGACAGTGAGGTTTGATCGTGGTGGCGCTGACGCCGCCGCGATACTCAATGCCCAGCGCTTCTTCCATTCCGTGCAGAGCGATGTTCGCGAGGAGGGGGCTGATGACCCCACCCTGCGGCGTGCCCTGTTCGGTGGCATTGAAGACGCCATCTTCCACATAGCCTGCTTTCAGCCAGCGGCGGATCATTCCCCTTGCGGGGAAGTTGCCGATGGCCTCCATCAGGGCGTTGTGGTCGATATTGTCGAAGCAGCCTTTGATATCGGCATCGAGAACCCAGACCCGATTAGAGCCGGATTTCGTTGCCAGATGTATCCGTTCGATGGCGTCATGGACGCCCCGACCGGGCCGGAACCCGTAACTTGTCCCCTCGAACTGTGCTTCCCAGCAGGGCTCAAGTGCATTCAGCACAATCGCTTGCTGGCACCGGTCGATAAGGGACGGGATTCCAAGCGGCCGCTTCTTGCCGTTGGCTTTCGGGATATACACCCTCCGGGCCGGAAGAGGCTTCCATGCCTTGAGGTTCACCATCTCGTTCGCAAGGTCGGCTCGCTCGGCCGGTGTCAGTGCGGTTCGCGCATCGACACCTGGAGTGCCTTTCCCTCGATTGATCTGGCTGACCCTTCGGATGGAGAGAAACAGGTTCGCCCGGCTGCGCAGCATCAGCTTTTGCAGTGAGCGGACTTTCTTCCAGTCCCGCATTTCAGTCGCCCGGTAGATTCTCCGGCGCAGCGTCCTGACGGTTCGATAGGCGGCAGTCCAGTCGATGGCCTGCCATTGAACGGTTCCGCCGCTTACGATCAGGCCTTGCGGCCCGTCCATCTTTTCACGAACGGTTCGGTTGCTGTTCCACGAGATTACGGGGGACTCACCAGTCATCTGTCAGCACCCTTTCAGGTTGGGCATGGCCCTATCCGCCGGGTTATTGATTCCCCGTGCCTTTCGGCGGGCGGCATTCGCTTCTGATGACATCCTCCACCCGCTGAGGGATTGGGCGGCTCTTGCGAGCCGCTTACCGATCGCTGCAAACAACGCGCGGACCTCATCGGGGTTACTCAGTTCCGCATCTGTGAGATGCGACCGGGTTAGGTGCCTGCTATACGCCGGGGAATATCGACCTTCTGACTGCGGAGTCCACGTGCCCGCAGCCCATTCCCGCTCTCCCCGTAAAAGCCACTTCCGGGGGACTGATGTGTAACGACGCATCGACACAGATTCACTTTCGTTCACCATACCGGTCTTCTCCTTGGGCGGTTCGCCGGCTTGTGGCTGCCAGCTCCCCGCTCGTTGCCGGAGGCTCCGCACCAGCCGGTTACCCAGCTCGCACGCTCCGGTTAGAAATGGTCGAGAAGGCTCGACCAGAGGCATCCCTGCCTCACTCAACAGATGCGACTTTCTGGTCGCACCATGGATCGCCCATTCTTCCGCGCGGGGTACCGGGCTCTCGGCCAGCACGGCGCCCACTTCTCTTTTCACGTCATCGGCCGTGGCGACCGGTATCCACCGGCCGTGCAGGATGCCGGAGTTATAGGCGGCCAGGCAGGCCACATAGATACGCGGCCGGGCAGGGGCGTCAGCCTCTACGGCGGGGGTGAGTTCAATCGGGTCAGTCATAATCCGTGCTCCTCTCTGTCCCGCGTGCCTTCCCGCATCAGGCGGGAGGGGGCGGAGAAAGGCGCGCTGGCGGGGCGTATAAGGCGGGCGGGCACGGGGTCAGGTCGGAGAGCCGCAACGATCCGGACGTTTACAAACCCGCCCCCCGTGCGCGGCCGCCGCGCCCCGGCATAAGCGACGTCCGGCCCCTCCCGCCGTATGCAGAGAATCAAATGCCCGTGCTTTCAGCATCGCGTGTCTAGAAGGATGTCAAATTTTGCCGCTGCCGGATCGTTTTTGGTATTTACATTCCTACTGTTGAAGGAGGGTCTCGTCGCAGCCATAGAATCCGTTGCGACACTTATGGAAATTCCGAGACAGCATCTCCTGATATGAAACGACCTTCTGCTGCTCTGTCAGGAGAGTATCATCGCAGCCGTAGAAGCCGTTGCGGCACTTATGGAAATTCCGAGACAACATCTCCTGATATGAAACGACCTTCTGCTGCTCTGTCAGGAGAGTATCATCGCAGCCGTAGAGTCTGTTGCGACAGAGCTGGAAGTTTCGTGACATCGCTGCTTGATCGAAAATACCTTTCTGGTTTGGTGTGAAAATACCTTCTACGCAGCCAGAATGACCGTTCACGCACGGAACCGTGGCGGAACTGGTAGCTAAACTCTTCGCAGCAGGCTCGGCCTTTTTATCTGTTGCTTCATTGAGCGGCCATGACATTGGTGTTTGCGGACTAACAGGCATCGGAATACTTGGAAAACCAGTCTGAGAGCTGCGCGAGGTTAGGTCGAAGTCATCGCCACGCCCATCGTTGTCATCGTCCCAGTCCAGGAGGTTTGCGGTTCCATCGCGGTCAACATCCCTGGAATATGGTGGCGTTACGGAACCCTTTCCGGTGTAGTATGGGGACGATGATGAGGCGCCGTAATTGTTAGATTTGGTTCCATCGGGAGCTGATCGGATGTGAGGGGATACGTAAGTTCCATCTGCGCGATAGTACCCTTTCACGCTCACTTGAGCGCCACTGGACAGCGAGATAGCGGCCAGCAGCAGACAAAGCAGATATGCTCGAAGCATAGCGTGATCCCGCCCAACTGAACGGTGCATAATAGCACGAGAAAGTTGAAGGCAACAGTCTTCTCGATAGTCTGGACGGGGACGTTTCACCGTCTTTCGGATACTTCGAGCTCAAAAAAATCGCCAAGCTGTTATGGTATTCTTGGTGCGCTCAAGCAGCCAAAAAAGACGCGTGACTTCCGGCACGACCTATCGGTGAACAAGCGGCGTCCGGTCCGCCAACCAAATCCTCTTTCTTTGGCTTGGAGGCTAATTCTCAGCCCGCATTCAAGCGTCATCGAATTCGCCGCCTGTCTCTCAAGGGTGCTCCCCGACTTGCAATTCTGTTTTGATAAGATGACGTGCCATCCAGCGTAATACATCGGCGGCAGTGTGAAGACGTCTGATCTCATCTGCATCGTCGGGGTCCGAGGATGATTTAGGACTGCCATGAGCCACGGCCACACGACAAGCAGTATACAGATATTCATGAACCGTTTGTCCCTGGCATATTGTTTCCAGTCGCTCGAAGGATTCATCAAAGGCATAGGTAGAGCGGGCTATGAGGTAGTTATCGCGAATCCATGTTCTAGCAGGCGCGCGGCCAGGATGGCGCAGTTCGACGATTTTATAGAAGTTCAACACAGCATAGCTGACCATAAAGTTCTGCTGGGCGTTGCGTGCCTCCCTATAGAGCGCCAATGCGCGCCGGGTCTGTTCGCTAGTGGGAATACGCCGAGCAAATATCCATTGATGTGCTGTGATAGTGGCGAGTTCACGTCTTGGAACGGCAACTGGAATAGGATTTCCTGACCAACCATCTTGGGAAATAGCGTAGTGATCATCTACCCAACTCATCATGCTAAGAAATCGATTTATCAATGTCCTCGCTTGCGTCTGAGAAAGCCTGTAACGGTGTAGATCGATATGGATAGACGCAGAGTGGTCCGGAGTGCGGGGCATCAACACGAGTTCGTATTCGTCAAACTTGACCAAGCGTTCTTCAGCTGGCCAGGCTACATGGTTCTCAACCCCAATATTCAGGTAGCGGGCACCGCTTCTTACTCCAAGAGCCTTCCGTCGATGGTCTTCGATTTCTTCAATGGTGTACTCTTCACCTTCACCGGGGGGCGCTGGCCAATGCTGGGATCGGTCAATTTCCCGAGCCAATGCGTCGAAGAATGCCGTGTTTAATACCAATTCCCGCGACATTTTTGCGTAGCGGCGATTAAGATCATTTCGGGCTTCATTATTCGGACTCGTAAAATTTGCCGCGAGCCGGTGCATATATCTGGAATGGCGCCTTTGACCGCTGGCATCGATATAAACGAGGTTAGCAAAGCCACTGCTGTTTAAGCCACCCTCAGCGGCAGACAGAGTAAGTAGTATTAAACTGGCCCGTGCCGCATCATCTTCAATCAACTTAGTGATCGTATCAAGAAGAGTTCCAACGTTGAAGAAAGATGTTTCTGCTCCTCCTTCGGGTACGAGATTGGCGAGTATAACGGCTGTAGCACCCGCCCACCCAGGCTGAATTGAAGCAGTGGACAAGATCGCATAAGCGATTTGTTGAGTGGACAGTCGCTGCGCTCTGTTCTCTCGTCCGCTGGGCAGGAGGCCCGATCCTCTTAACGAGCGAAACCGATGCTCAAAAGCGTCGACTGCTTCACGGCCAAAATCGGCCTTCGAAGAGTAGCGACGCAATATGTCTTCCAAAGCACGTGCAAACATAAAATAGATTGTCTCCAGGCTGGAATTGCTGCTTGAGAGCGACTTGTCTGGTGTGCGGGAGCGCATTGTATCAGCGCCCTTATTAAATCCTTTGATTGGTCCGTCCAATCCCGTCAGACCACTGATATTACGAGCTCGTCGCGATGCTATGCTGCTGTAACAAAGCAGCTTCAGCTCCTTTGTCGTTTCCATTTCGCGTGATTGCCGGAAATATTAAAAGGGATGCATCTCAGTTGTAATTCGGACTGCTCATGATCTTGTCGTGCTCAACGCTTTATCAGTGATTCGTGGGGATCGAATATGGGATTGCGCCCAGTACTTAGTCGCGAAGAAAGGCTCCGCCGAGTCGGCATTCTTTCAGCGAACTTTACGAGGAACGTAGCCTACTATCGAGCTACTCGAAGAGATGGGGATAGAATCCTGCCCAGGCAAAACTTCTGGATTAATCTAGAAGGGAACTTCATCGACGTGGCAGTGCTTGAATGGTGCAAGCTTTTTGCCGACAATCAGGGTTGGCACTTCTGGCGGCGCGTCGTGACCGATGTCAACGCGTTTGAATTGGGCCTATTGGTGGCGGCGGGGCGTACCCAGATAGAGTTGGACAGATTAATTCAGCAAACTCGGACGTACCGGGACAGGTTCGTAGCCCATTTGGACAACGAGCTAGTTATGCATATCCCCGATTTCGATCCGTTATTGCGTACAGCAAGCTACTATTTTTCGCATGTTGTGATGAATGAAATGACTGAGTGCGAGCGCTTGCGAGGCGGACTTACAGATCTTGATCAGTACTATCAGGATTGTTTCGACGAGGCCGTTCAAGTGTTTGCGCTAGTTCCGCAACCCTAGGGCGGAGCGATATTTTTTCTAGGCTTTCTCCCATATCGTCGGCCCCGGTCGTGACTCACCATTGTCGCCACCTAACGTCTGCGAATCCGCCTAGCCGCGAAGGCGTCATTGGCCGCCAAGAGGTGTTCTAAGCCATCTGGGTATTGTTCAGTCGGGCTCGCCCGAGGCTCGCTGACCTGACCTGGACGTCGGTGGGAAACTGTTGCGAGAATTGGTGGGATAAGTCCCGAGTTGAGCGAGCGGCAAATTCCACAGTTAGGGGGATGGGACACATCCTAATTGCAGGTTCATCCCAGCTGCTCGAACTTTTGCGTCTGCCGCGTTCTCTGACGGAAGTTGATCGACCCTGAGAATCCGTGCGGACACGGTGCGGACACGGTCATTTTTGAAAAACCATAGAACCGTGTAAGTCCTTGATTTTACTGGCGCACCCAAGAGGATTCGAACCTCTGACCTTTGCCTTCGGAGCGGTTCCCGGACAGCGAATTTGTCGAGCTGGTTGCGCGAAAGCCTAATTCTACACCCGGTTGGTGTCGGGCATCGGTGCTGACATGGTGCTGACACGGAAATCATGTGATCGTCCGATCACGCAGATGTCGCCTCAAGTATCTGAATTGTATGGGTTTTATGGTGCCGCTTAGGTGACTTGAACACCTGACCCCCGCATTACGAATGCGGTGCTCTACCAGCTGAGCTAAAGCGGCATGCCGTTCCGGCAGGCCCCGCATATACTGGCAGGCCCCCGGGCGCGCAAGGCCAGTTTTGCGGCGCAGCGCGGTGCGCTCAATCCTCGTCCGGAGCGTAGTCCAGCGGCTGGGTGAGCGGGCCTTGCGGGGCTTTCGGCGGGGCGAGGGGGCTTTCATCGGCCAACGGCAGGGCGAGGACGCGTCCGGCTTCCAGTTCGCGGCCATAGGTTTCGTAGCGCGGGTGGACGAGGTCGCCGACATCGCCGAAGGCGTAGACGAGACGGCCCCAGGCGGCGCGGTCAAAGTCGAAGGCGTTGCCCTTGGGGTCGATGTCCGACCAGTCGGCTTCGCGCGAGGCCGAGGCCGCCATCCGGCCCCAGCGCTGGGCCTCGACCGGGTCGCCATAGCCTTTCAGCGCGCGCTCCATCAGGAGGCAGAGACGCGCGGTCGGGTTCTCCTCGACCAGAAGGGCGAGGATGCGGATCGCGCCGACCCAGTCGGCCGAGTCCATGGCGTTCTCGGCCGTCAGGATCCGGCTTTCGCGGTGGCCGGGATGGGCATCGACGAGGCCTTTCAGGCGGGCCGCGATGTTCTGGCGGATGTCCTGCGGAATGAGGCGGCGCGAGAGCTGGGCGAGCGCCGGGTGGGGCCGGGCTTTCCAGCCAAGTTCGAGCACGCCCTGGGCGGCCTTGGTCTTGCCGTCGGTCATCAGGAAGCGGGCGCCGTGATAGGCGCCGGGCGGAAAATCGGGCGCCGACCGGATCGCTTCGGCCAGCGCCTTCTGGGCGGCCTGTTTCTCCGTATGCGGAAGGCTGACGGCCTTGGCGGTGTGGAGGACCGCGCGGCGGCGCTTGGCGTTGAGGGCTTCGATCTGTCCGCGCTTCTCGCCTTGTGCGAGGGTTTCGAGCGCCTTGTCCCAGTCGCCCTTCGACACTTGCAGGTCGAACAGCGAGTTGAACGGCCAGTCGGCGTCGGACTTGAGGGCAAGGGCTTCGCGGGCACGGGTCTCGGCGGTCAGCTGGTCGCCGCGTTCGGAGGCGGCGGTCGCCGCGCCGCGCAGGCCAGCGAGCTGGCCGCCGGGCAGGCGGGTCAACAAGCCCCAGGCGCGTTCGGCGCCGGCCCAGTCATCGTTCGCTTCGGCGGCGCGGGCTTCGAGGAGGAGTTTCAGCCGTTCGTCTTCGGCATGGCGCATCGCGCGGCGGGCAAGTTTGAGCGCGGCCTTCGCGTCGCCGCCTTCCGCCGCCAGCAGGCCTTCGGCGAGGGCGGCGTTGGCCTTGCGGGTTTGCGACAGGCGGCGGGCCTTCGAGATGCGGCCTGGCAGGACAAGGATACCGGTGGCGAGCCACCAGACGAGGGCGATCAATCCGCCGAGGAGAACCACAAAGATGGCGGCAACGCCGGATTTCACCGCAACGATTTCCTGGCCGACCGGGAAGGTCACTTCGCCGGGCAGGCTGAAGGCCCACCAGGACAGGGCGGCGCCAACCATCACCAGGATGATCACGATGAGGAACAGGAAAAACCGGCTCATGGACCCGTCAGTTCCCCCCTTCGACAAGGCTGAGGCGGACGTCTTCCAATGCCTCTTCGAGCGTGATGCGACGGTTTGCGCGCCGGGTCCAGTCTTCTGCCGCAAGCGCGGCGTTTTCATCGAGGACGGCAAGCGCCTGGACACTGGCCGGAAGGTCGCCGGCGTCGAGCGCGGCGGCGGCAGCGTCGAGGGCTTTGGTGACGGTCGAATGCTTGCCGTTTGCGGGGCGGACGCTGACCGCGTCGCCGAAGGTCCGGTCGATCCAGGACAACCGGCCGGAGGTGGTTTCCGGGTCTGCGGCCGCGACCACGGCGGCCCGGACTTTCGGGAACTCGGCCTGCAGCGTGGTCAGGGCGGTGACGCCGGACACATAAGGGGCGAGGCGTTTGACGTTCGCGTTGCCGGGAACGGCGGTGCGAAGGGCGCGGTAGTCGGCTTCGAACCCGGCGCCGCGCCGGGTTGCCGATTCGATGGCGGAGAGGGCGAGGGCGGCTTCGGCGCGGCTGCCGCTGGATTTCACGGCGGCGCTGGATTCGGCGGCGGCGGCCAGGGCGGCGGCTTCAAGCCCGGCGAGGCGTTCGGTCAGGGCGGTGACATCCGGGCTGGAGGCCGGCGAGCCGCGTTCGAGCGCGTCAAGGCGCTCTGCGAGCACGGCCAGGGCTTGCGGATCGCCGCCGGCCGCGATCGCCTGGTCAAGCCGGCGCGAGACCGTGTCGAGTTCGCCGATGAGGCCGGCGAGCTCCGCCGAAGCGGCGGCAGGCTCGGAGAGTTTTTCGTCGATGGCGGCCTGCACGGCGGCCAGTTCGCCGATCCGGGTCTCGAGGCGTTTCTGGGCGGCGGCGAGGTCACCCGACGGGTCAGGGCCCACGAAGCCCGCGCCGAAGGCACCGGCAGCGGCGCCGATCAGCGCAGAGATCAGGCCAACGGCGGCGAGCGCCGCCCAGCCGGGTCCCGGACGCGCCGCTTCCGCGGACACGGCGGGGGCCGGTTCGAACTGGGCATCGATCGGACCGCTGGTGCGGCCGGCGTCGCTGAAGGGGTCGTCGCTCATCCCGTCACTCTGTCAGCTTCTGGTTTCGAAACAATGTTGCACAGCGCTGGTCCAGGGGCAAAGCGGGGCGTCAGCGCAACACGGCCGCCTGCGCGTCGAGCAGCGCATGCATGAGGTCGCTGTCGTTCGGCTTGCGGGCCACCCATTCGCCAAGACCGCCCTGTCCCTTGAGGGGCGCAAGGGCTGCGGCAGAAATGGCCACGAGGGCGGCATGTTCAAGGTTCGGCGCACCGGCGGCGACGGCGGCGGCCGCCTTGGCGGAGTGGAGCAGGACGGCCACCGGCGACGGTCCGTTCAGCGCCGCGAGCGCCGCCGCGCTGAGCGAGGCCGCCGGCTCGGTCCGGTATGGCGCGCAGAAACGGGCATCGCAGCCGCCGGCCCGAAGGAGCGCCACAAGATCACCGGCGGCCGCTTCGTTGGCGATGTGGAGGAGGGGGCCTTGAATACCAGACGCGAGAATGCGCCGCGCGAGATCGCCGGCATTGCCATCACCCTCGACGACATGGCTGAAGCCGGCCTCCCGCGCGGCCCCGGCCGTGGACGGGCCAACGCACCAGGCGACGATGTCGCCCGGAATGCCGGCGCTCCGGACCGCGCCCAGGCCGTTGACGCTGGTGAAGACAATGTGCCGGACGCCGTTGAGGACGGCCGGGTCGAAGCCGGTTTCGACGATCTGCAGCATCGGCGAAAGGAGGGGCGTGAAGCCGAGGGCTTCGAGGCTCGCTGCCGTTTCGCGGGCGCCGGGCTGGCTCCGCGTCACGATCACCGGCAGGGTCACCGCTCGTCCCCGAACACCGGAAGCTGGCCCTGCGCGGACTCCAATATCTCGCCGGCGACCTCGCGGCCGAGGGCGGCCAGCCGGGCGAGGCTGGCGTCTTTCCGGCAGGTCGCTTCGGCGCGCCAGCGCTGTTCGCCCTTCGGGCTGAGCACTTCGCCGGTGAGGCGCCAGGTGCTGCCTTCATCGAAGAGGTGCGCGGCGATCGGTGTCCGGCAACTGCCGTCGAGTTGCGCAAGGAAGGCGCGCTCCGCCGTGGCGGCGGCTTCGCTGGCCGCAACGTTCAGCCGGGCAAGCGCGGCGCGCAGGTCGGCGGCGGCATTTTCGCGCGCGACCACACCGATGATCCCCTGGGCGGCGGCGGGCAGCATGTCTTCGAGCGGGATGGGCCGCGCCTTGCCGGCATGGCCGAGGCGGCTGAGGCCGGCCATGGCGAGGAAGGTGGCATCGGCGAGGCCTTCCTCGAGCTTGCGCATCCGGGTCTGCACGTTGCCGCGAAAGGTGACGACCTCAAGGTCCGGCCGCAGCGCCAGCGCCTGCGCTTCGCGGCGCAGCGACGCGGTGCCGAGACGGGCGCCTGCCGGCAGGTCGCGCAAGGTGGCGGCGATGTGCGAGACGAAACCGTCACGCGGATCTTCGCGCGCCGGAAAGGCCGCGAAAAACTGGCCCTCGGGGAGAAGGGACGGCACGTCCTTCAGGCTGTGCACGGCGATGTCGATATCGCCGCGCGACAGGGAGTCGTCGAGCTCGCGCGTGAACAGGCCCTTGCCGCCGGAATTGATCAGGCGCTCGGTCGTCAGCTGGTCGCCGGTGGTGGTGAAGGTGACGATCTCGGCTTCGAACGCGCCGCCGGACGCCGCCCTCAGGCTGGCGGCGACTTCATGGGCCTGCGCCAGTGCGAGGGGTGAGCCGCGGGTGCCAAGGCGGACGCGCTGCGGGGCGGAGGAAAGAGGTGTCTGGGTCATGGTTTTGCTTAGCCGGGGATTCCGGGCTTGCCAATTCGCCAGCGATTGACGCGGACGGGCGGGACGGCTACGTGGTTTTATCGTTAAACGGAAAGACTATTGGAGGAGACCCCCATGTTCCGTACCGCTGTTTCCGCGCTTGCCCTGATGTTTGTCGTGGGCGCCTGCGCGCCAAACCCCGCCACTGACCCCGCCGACACGGCTGCGGCATTGAGCCCCGAAGAGCTGAGCACCAAGCTGAATGCCTGGTTTGACGCCAAGTATGAAGAGCAGCTTCAGTTCAGCCCGGTTCAGCTGACGTTCCTGGGCCGCAAGGACAAGAACGACCAGATCGACTGCTTCACCTTTGCCTGCGCCGACGAGCAACTGGCCTGGCTGCAGGCCGCCACGGCCGAGATGAAGGCCACTTTCCCCTTCGACCAGCTGTCGGCCACGGACCAGGACTCCTACGAGCTCTGGGTCTACCAGACCGAACGGAGCGCCGCGAGCGTGGCCTATCGCCAGAACGGGTTCATCTTCGACCAGATGAACGGCGTTCAGAGTTTCGCGCCGACCTTCCTGATGCAGTTCCATGCAGTGGACGAGGAAGCCGATGCCCGCGCGCTGGTGGCGCGCTACACGGCCGCCGCCGCTGCGCTGCAGGACGCGCTGGCGATTGCCAGGTCGAGCGCCGAATACGGCGTGCACGCGCCGAAGTTTGCCTATGAAGGCGTGATCGACCAGTCGAAGAAGATCATCACCGGCGCACCGTTCACGGATGGTCCGGACTCGGCGATCTTCGCCGACTTCAAGGCCGACGTCCAGAAGCTGGTCGACACCGGCAAAACGACACCGGAAGCGGCCGCTGAAATGACGGCGCAGGCTGAAGCGGCGCTGAAGGGCCCGTTCCTGACCTTCTACAATGACCTGATCGCGTTCTGCACCGCCGACATGGCGAACTCGCCCGATCCGAAGGGTCCGCAGGGCGCCAACCTGCAGCCGAACGGCGCGGCCTACTATAACTTCATGCTGGCCGGGCAGACGACGACGTCGATGACGGCGGACGAGATCCACGCGCTCGGCCTTGCGGAAGTTGACCGCATCCATGCCGAGATGGAAGCGATCAAGACGCAGGTCGGCTTCGAGGGCACGCTGAAGGAATTCTTCACGAGCATCCGAGACGCAAAGAGTGATCGGCGCCACTACTATGCGGATACGGATGAAGGCCGCGAGGCCTATATCGCGGACGCCACCGCCGCGATCAATAACATCAAGACCAAGCTGCCGGACTATTTCGGCATCCTGCCGAAAGCCGACCTCGAGGTGAAACGCGTCGAAGCGTTCCGCGAGCAGCCGGGCGCAGCCCAGCATTACTATCCGGGCACGCCGGACGGCACGCGCCCGGGCGTCTATTATGCCCACCTGTCGGACATGGAAGCGATGCCGAAAGGCGAGCTGGAAGTGATCGCCTATCACGAGGGCCTGCCGGGTCACCACATGCAAATCTCGATCGCGCAGGAGCTGACCAGCGTGCCGCAATTCCGCACCCAGGCCGGGTTCACGGCCTATGCGGAAGGCTGGGGCCTCTATGCGGAAAAGCTCGCCAAGGAAATGCCGGGCACTTATGTTGATCCGTACTCGGACTTCGGCCGCCTTGGCTCGGAAATCTGGCGCGCAATCCGCCTCGTCGTCGATACCGGCCTGCACTCGAAGGGCTGGACCGAAGACCAGGCGGTGCAGTACTTCCTCGAGAACTCGGCGATCACCGAGACGCAGGCACGTTCCGAAGTGCAGCGTTACGTCGTGATGCCGGGTCAGGCGACGGCCTACAAGATCGGTATGATCCGTATCCAGCAGCTGCGCGCGAAAGCCGAAGCCGAGCTGGGCGACAAGTTCGACATCCGTGCCTTCCACGACACAGTGCTGGGCGGCGGCGCCCTGCCGCTCGACGTGCTGAGCCGCAAGGTCGATCAGTGGATTGCGACCGTCAAAGCGTCGTAAGGCGCGCGGTCTGACCGAATGAAGAGGGCCCTCTCCGGAAACGGGGAGGGCTTTTTCTTCGGGGCGACGCTTCGTGGATGCCTGCGGAGGCAGGTATCCAGCGCTTTTGGAACTGGACCCCAGCCTTCGCTGGGGTCTTCGGAGAGGGGAGATACCGGCGCGACTTTACTTTGCGGCAGATATTGCCTCGCCTCGCCATCCGCCTACGGTTTCAACCGATCAAGGAGCCGGCCATGCACCTGAAATTCGCGCCCGAGACCGAGACCTTCCGCGCCCATGTGCGCGCCTGGTTCGAAACCGAATTCCCGAAGGACATCATCGCGAAATACAAGGCGGGCGAGGCCCTGACGACGGCCGATGTGCGCCGATCGGAAATGGCGCTCGGGGCCAACGGATGGCTCGCGACGGCCTGGCCGAAGGAATATGGCGGGCCGGGCTGGGGGATCGAGGAACAATACGTGTTCGACGAGGAGCTGGAACGCGCGGGCGTGCCCACGGTGACGCCGATGGGCGTGATCTATGTCGGGCCGGTGCTCTACACGTTCGGCTCGGACGCGCAGAAGGCGCGCTGGCTGCCGGGCATCCGCGACGGGTCGGTCGGCTGGGCGCAGGGTTATTCGGAGCCCGGCGCGGGATCGGACCTTGCGAGCCTCGAATTCTCCGCCGTGCTGAAGGACGGGGTCTATACGTTGAACGGCCACAAGATCTGGACCTCGGCCGCCCAGCACGCCGACTGGATTTTCCTGCTGGCGCGCACCAGCCGGGGCGAAAAGAAACAGGAAGGCATCAGCTTCATCTGCTGCCCGCTGGACGCACCGGGCGTGACGGTGAAACCGATCATCTCGATCGACGGGGCGCACGCGCTGAACGAAGTGCTGTTCGAGGACGTCACCGTTCCGGAGGATTGCCGGATCGGCGAAGCGGGCAAGGGCTGGACCTATTCGCAATACCTGCTCGGGTTCGAGCGGACCTCCTATGCGCGCATCGGCGGCAAGCGGGCGATGCTGCGGCATGTGCGCGGGCTGGCCTCGGCGCTGCCGGAAGGCGCCAACGAACGCCTGATCGACGATGCCGGGTTTGCCGCGCGGCTGACGCAGGCGGAGATCGCGGTGGACGGACTGGAGATGACGGTGTTCCGGATTCTTTCGGCGCAGGTGTCCGGCGGATCGGTGGGGGACGCGTCCTCGACCGTGAAGATCCTCGCGACCGAAACGCACCAGTTCATCACGCAATTGTTGCTTGAGGCGGCGGGTCCGTTTGTGGGACACCGCGCGCCATCTGCAGGCAGCGGACCGCGCGACGTGGCGAGCTATCTCGGCGGGCGGGCGCAGTCGATCTATGGCGGCACGAATGAGATCCAGAAGAACATCATCGCCCGCAAGGTGCTGGGGCTTTGACAGATGAGACTGTCCGGCAATCTGGCCACGCAGCTGGCCCTGACGCTGGCCGGGCTGGTTCCGTTCATCGCCGGCGCGGCGGTGATGTGGCTGCCGCAGACGGGTCCCGTGCTGCGGGCGCAGGCGGCGCTGTGCCTGCTGGTCTATGCCGGCATGATCCTGTCCTTTGCCGGCGGCGTACGCTGGGGCGCCGGGATCCATGCCTACGGCGAGGCGCAGCTGCGGACCCCGCTGGCGGCCCTCTCGGGGCTGGGCGCGCTGGCCGGTTGGGGACTGGTGCTGGCGGGCGTGCTCGGCGCGCTTGACTGGCCGGTGTTCGCCGCAGCGGCGGCCGCGCATGCGGTGCACGGCGTTTGGGACGCTTGCGGGGCCGGCCTGCCGATCTGGTTCCGGCGGCTGCGCCTTTCCGGCGCACTGGCGGCGGCAACCGCCCTGGCGGCCGCAGCCGGCGCCTATCTGTTCCAGTAGCTGCGGAAGGTCAGTGTTGCGGCGGTGAAGCTGGCGGCGGCGAGCAGCGCGGAGATGACGCCGTTCCATCCGGCCATCGACAGGCCGAGGATATAGAAGGGTGCGTCCGTGCACGAGGGAATGTAGATCGGCGCGTTGAGGTCTCCGATTTCGAAGGGATTGACCGGCACCGTACCGTCGCAACCTTCCGGCGGCGGGAAGATCTTCCACTCGACGCCGGCATGATAGGCCGCGACGACCACGCCCACCACGAAGACGAGGCCGATCATCACGTTGAGCGCGACGAGGAAACGGCGCTTCGGCAGGAAGCGCCAGATGGTCAGCCCGGTCAGCGTCATCGCGATCAGTGCCCAGTAGACTTCGCGCTGGCGCAGGCAGAGCGGGCAGGGTTCAAGACCGCCGAAGATTTCGAAGGCATGGGCCCCGGCCAGCACCAGGGCTGAAGCGATCAGCGCGGCGACGGGCCAGCGCCAGCCCAGCAGGAGGGATTTGATCACGGTCATGCGGGCCATTCAATCGCTGCGCACCCGCTCCGCAATGCGGCGCAGCGTCACGAGCCCAGGGCGGCGCCGGCCAGGAAGGTGGCGCCGGTCAGGGCCGCGAAGACCAGCGCGCCGATCCAGACGGTTCCGATGATCAGGCCGGCGATCACGGCCAGGCCGTCTTTCTGCATCAGGCCGAAGGACGCGATGGCGACGCCGAAGCCCGGCACGGTGTTGGTGAGCGGCAAGGGCACCAGGATCGAGGCGCAGAAAACGACGAGGAAGGCGCCGACGACGCGCTCCGAGCGCTTGCCGGTGATGACGGTGACGCGCGGCCGGCTCAGCTGTTCGATCCAGCCGAGCCATTTGCGCCCGCCATGCGCCATCTGGGTAAGCCCGGCCTTGTCGATCTTCCGGACGGCCAGGGCTTCCGGCAGCCAGGGCTCCTCCCGGCCGAAACACATCTGCACGGCCAGCGCCATCATCGGCACGGCGACAATCTGCGGGATGACGTACAGCGCCGGGATGCAGCAGGGCAGGGCCAGCAGGAACAGCACGGTGCCGAAGGCGGCCTCGTCCAGCCGATCGAAGATTTCCCGCAGGCTGAAACCCGCGTCCGGCGCGGCCTCGGCCAGCGCCTCGATGATTTGCAGGAGCGTTTGCTCGGTCTCGGCAGGCGTCTCGGTCATGGCGCTGTCTCCGATCAAAGTGCGGATGGTCTGGATCGTCTGGTTGATCCGGCAGGTTTGCCGGTCGCGGCGCGCCCCCGGAAACCGCGGCCACCTTCCGGCCCGCCGATTTAACCGGCTTGCCGGCCCGCGTCGAGACGATTGACAGGAGCCCGCCGCGTGCGGCAGGAACCGCCCAATCTGCAGGCCTCTGTGGTGGAATGGTAGACGCGGCGGATTCAAAATCCGCTTCCGCAAGGAGTGCCGGTTCGAGTCCGGCCAGAGGCACCAGCAACAGGTTTTAGATGGTCCGAGATCGTCCGAAACACAATAAAATAAGCAAATAAATTCAAGGAATAGCGTCCCGGAAGGTCCGGAGCGCTCCAAAGTCGCGCGTTGGCATCCGGATTTTTTGTTGGTATAAACGTTGGTATGGTTGTTGGTATGGCGCCCGGCCTGATGCGAACGAGTCCACATGCCGCTGACGGATACCCAAATCAGAAATCTGAAAACCGAAGCGCGCGCCTATCGCATTTCCGATGGCGGCGGGCTGTTTGTAGAGGCCTCGCCGAGCGGCACGAAATTCTGGCGCCTCGCCTATCGCTTTGACGGCAAGCAAAAGCTGCTGGCACTTGGCACCTATCCTGAAACCTCGCTCGCCCGTGCGCGAGAGAAGCGGCAGGAGGCCAAAGGCCTTTTGCAGAATGGTATCGACCCCAGCGCCAAGGCCAAGGCCGACAAGGAAGAGCGCCGGGCGCTGGCGGAAGACACCTTTCTGGCCTTGGCAGAGGAATTGCTGGCGCGGGGCGAGCGGGAAGGGCGCGCCGCCATCACGCTTTCAAAGAAGCGCTGGCTGATCGGTCTCGCGGCGGCCGATCTTGGCGCCCGCCCGATCCGCGAAATCACCGCCGCCGAAATCCTGAAGCCGCTGCGCCGCCTTGAGGCCAAGGGGCATTATGAAAGCGCAATCCGCATGCGGGCCGTTGTCGGGCAGGTGTTCCGGTATGCCATCGCCACAGCGCGGGCTGAGAATGATCCGACCTTTGGCTTGCGGGGGGCGGTGACGACGCCGAAGGTCAACCATCGGGCGGCGATCACAGAACGCGACGCCTTTCATGAGCTTGTTCGGCACGTCTGGGCTTATGACGGTGCACCAGAGACTCAGGCGGCGCTGAAACTGATGGTGCTCCTCTACCCCCGGCCCGGGGAGCTTCGCCTCGCCTGGTGGAAGGAGTTTGACCTTGAGAAGCGCACATGGACGATCCCGGAGACGCGGGCAAAGATGCGCCGCCAACACGTGAAGCCGCTATCGGCGGCGGCGGTAGCCATCCTCAAGGATCTTCAGGCGCTCAATAGCAAACGCCTTCTTGTGTTTCCCTCGCACCAGTCTCCCGGCAAGCCGATCAGCGAGAACACACTGAACCTCGCCCTGCGCCGGATGGGATACACACGGGAAGAACTTACTTCGCACGGCTTCCGGGCGAGCGCGTCCAGCCTGCTGAATGAAAGCGGCAAATGGCACACTGACGCCATTGAGGCCGAGCTGGGCCATGTTGGCGGTGATCAGGTGCGCAAGGCATACCACCGGGCGCGATACTGGGATGAGCGCGTAAGAATGGCTGATTGGTGGGCCGAGTTGATTTTGTCTGATCCGGAATGATCTGACTGCGTTTGACCGGTCATTCGCGGGTCTGCTTGCAGTTTCGAGTGTGCCGATCGATGAGTTTATCTTGCTATTGTTGATCTGGGTCTCGTCAGAAACTGCGACTGATCGCGAAGACAGCGGTGGGGTCGGTGAGTGGATCGTCGCCGGTGCGGGCGGCGTCAACGTAAGTAAGGCTTACAGAAAAAGGGCCTAGATCCGTGGACGCGCCAATTGACCAGTCGCGTTTGGAATCACCGAAGGCGCCATCTTCGACGCCGTATGAGCCAAGCAAGGTGAACGGTGTGCCTTGGATCGGAACGCTTCCGTCCAGCATGACATAGGTGTTGTCGACATCACCGAGGCTTTCTTGAGCGGGGGAGTAGGCGAGGGTGAAGCCCACTTCGCTGTTGCCTACAGCAGCGCCTAGACGACCGGTATATTCCGCGTAGTTGTCGTCGTTGGCGTCGGGATAGGAATAGTACATGCCGTTCAGATCGAAATTGAAGCGGCCGAACTCGGTATAATAGCCCGCACCGAAATCGACCTCGATGCCTGCGCCGCCATTGTCGTCGATGTTCGAGCCCCAAGCAAAGACGTATAGGCCGTTTTCGTGGGAAACGGTCAGCTCGGGTTGGAGGGCTGGGCCCTTGTCTGTGAGGGAATATCCGCGGAACCGGTAATCGGACACCGCGACGATCGTGAAATCGACTTCAAAGGCGCCGGAGTCGGGTGTCTCCGCTTCGTCGGCGTGGGCGGAGAAAACCAGCGCAAGCGCCGCCAGCCCGGAGAGAAGCCATTTGCCAGTTTGAAGGGGTGAGGACATTCGAGTGTTCCTTGAAATGAGATCAGGCGGCGCGCGGCGAAGTCTGGCCGCTTTCGGCGTTGTGCGTCGCGGTACGCAAAACGAGGGTGACGGTTGCGCCGGCGCCAGGGCCGGGGCTGTTTATGGTGAAGTTGCCGCCCATGGCGTTGACGGTGTTGGCGCACCAGTGGAGGCCGAGACCCCTGCCGGTCTTGCCCCGGGTCGAGAAGCCGCGCTCGAATATCCTGGAAGTCAGATCTGCGTCGAAGCCGTTTCCGCTGTCCGTAATATCGACGCGGACGCACGCCTCAGTGCCCACGACAATACGACTCGCCGCGATGTCGATCCGTCCGGAGCCGCGCTCGGTGGCCGAAATCGACTCAACCGCATTCGTGACGATGTTCTCCAGGATCTGGGCAAGCAGGACCCTGTTGCCCGCGATCTGGAACCGTTCGTCGCTCGCGAACTCGACTTCGATCGGCAGGCCGGCAACATGGCGCGCCAGAGTGGCGGCATTGCCGACCAGCGAGCTGAGGTCGCAGGTTTCTGAATAAGACTGTTTCTGGTTGTCCGCAGACTGAACGGTCTCGATCGTCTCCACGGCGCCGTTCAGGCTGCGGATAGCCTCTCTGAGCAGGACCTTCTTGTCGGTCATGGACCCGCTTGCATGGCTGATGGCCGTTTGCAGAAAGCTCAACAGCTTCTCGCGGCGTGCTGAGGGCTCAGCCGCCGAAGACAGTTCCGTAATCGCGCGGCCGATTTCAGTTTCCATAGGCAAAATCATTTCACCGTCGAGCTTGGTGAGAATGGCGCGCACCGGGCTAAGGCCGTTGCGGACGTTGTGCATTGTGCCAATGGCGCTTTCGCTTTTCCCGATGGCGAAGGACTGCGCTTCGATCTTCGAACGCAGTGCATCCAGTTCGCGGGCCATCTCGTTAAACTCGGTGTACAGCTCTCCAAGCTCATCCGAACGCGGATCGCTTGTAAAGTCGGCGAGTTGGCCGGAGTCCTTGATCTTCGCGACGTGGTGCTGGAACGATTCAATTGGTCGGATCACGATGGCCCAAAGCCGGTAGCTGACGAGTGCGATCATCAGGATCAACATGATGAGCATGCCGGAACTGGCGAGCCAGAAAAGTCTTCGGCCTTGCGCCACAAGATTGCGGGGAACTGTAAAGCCGATGGTCGCAATCGGTGCGCCGCTCAATCCCGTCACCTGGCGGGTGATTTTGGAGCCGCTGCTATCTTTTATGACAGCGCTCGGGGCGTCGATCCGTTCAAAAGCGACTTGGCCGGGGATCTGGAGCGCTTCGAAAATATCTTCCTCGCCGATCTCCTTGCCAAGGACCAGAAAGCCTTCTGGCGCGCCGGAGCCGTCGCTCATCGTGACTTGAGCAGCGCTGAGCACGAGTAGCCGGTCGCCCTGGCGGATAAATGTCTGGAAATTCGGCGCGCGTTTCGCGGCCTCAATAAAATCCGGAGTCGTTGTATGGGCCAAAAATATGGCCGCCAGATCGGGAGTCTTCTCTTCGCTTTCCAGGTCGACGTATTCGCCACGCCGGAAAGCGCCATCGAACCGGACGAAGCCCATGGCGTTTACATCGAGATTCAACATCGACACCGTTGACAGGTTTTCGTCGATGTAACTCTGGTTTCCATCGTGAATGAAGTCGAACGTTGCGTCCCATACGGCCCAGTCCATCGACTTCGCCTGGACTTGCGCTTTCATCGACTCCAGCATGGATCCGGAGCGGTCGATGTGACCCTGGATTGCGGTATCTTCGAGAAACTCGAACCGGTCATTGATCGTGGCGTTGAGGAGGAAAAGCATCGCGGCGGCGCCCACGCCGCCTGCGAGCAGGAGGTTCCAGCCCAGGCGAAAGCTGAGCGAAGCCGAAATGCGAGATGAAAACGCGTGCAACGTCTTGTTCAATGCTGAGAGCATCTCAGTTTGCCGCGCTGTGAACTACGAGGAGGGGCGGAGGATTTGCAGATGCTTTCAGTGCGCTTCTTCCCGCATAGCGCAAGTTTGCTTGCGTCAATTCTTCGGCGGCGCCGAAAAGGAATCCTTGAAGATGTGAGCAGCCAACCAACCGAAGGGCTTGACATTGCGCGTCGGTTTCGACGCCTTCTGCAACCACAGTCAGCCCCAGGCCTTTGGCCAAGTGTGCGATCGAGTTGATAATGGCGGCGGCGTTTGGTTCGGTGCCAAGCCCCTCAACGAAGCTCTTATCGATCTTGATACAGTCGAGCCCGAAATTCTTGACGTTCAAAAGGCTGGAGTATCCTGTGCCAAAATCATCGAGCGCGATACGGAAGCCCAGGGACTGAAGTTCGGCGAGAACGGACGACGCACGTGATGCATCGTCGAACAGCGCCGTTTCGGTGATTTCAAGTTGCACCCGGCTATGGGGAACCCCAGCTGCCAGCGCGTGTTGGCAGAGCGATTCAACCAGATCGACGCGCCGGAACTGGCGCGGCGAGAGATTGATGGAGATAAAATATTCAGGCCAGTTTAAGCTGTCTTCGAGCGCGCGGCGGACGACCCAGTCTCCAATTTCGTGGATCAGGCCGCTTTCTTCAGCGATCGGAATGAAGACGGTCGGCGATACTGGGCCGTGTACGGGACTTGTCCAACGCAAAAGGGCTTCCACACCGACAGGTTCCAAGGTGTTGCGGTCGATGATCGGCTGATAGTGCACGGCCAGTTCGCCCTGTGTGATCGCGTGCTTAAGGCCTGACTCGATCGACTGTTTGAACTTCGTGCTTTCATCCATCGCGGCATCGAAAAGGAAGGCGATGCTGCGACCGTCTTTCTTTGCGGCGTAAAGCGCGACATCGCAAAAGCGCATCAGATCAACGGCCGAACTGCTTTCGAACGAACTGGCAAGAAGCCAACCGATCGATCCACCGATCTGCACCGTGTTTCCATAGATCGAATGGCGCCGTGCGCAGACGTCGATGACGCTGGAGAAAATTTTCCGGGCTTCTTCGATCGACGTCGTGTCGATGATGATTGCGAACTCGTCTCCCCCAAGCCGCGCCACGATGGCACTCGGCGGAACCTGTTCGCGGATCGACTGGTAGACGTTTGTCAGCAGATCGTCCCCGGCGCCATGACCGAAGGTGTCGTTGACGTGTTTGAACCGGTCGAGATCCAGAAGCGCGAGCGCAAAACCCTTGTCGCCAGAGCGGACGCGGTCGGTCAGGCTACGTTGGAACGACATCCGGTTCGGAGCGCCTGTCAGGAAATCGTGACTGGCAATGTGACGGGCGCGCGCTTCGCTGGCTGCAAGTTCATTGACCTTGGATTTCAGCGCTTCGAGCTGGCGGGTATCAAAATCCCAACGGTTCGCCAGCGCAGTCGCCATCTGTGTGATTTCGGCGGCGTCAAAAGGCTTGGAAATATAGAAGATCTTGTCCGGTGGGCCGGCGACGGCGGAAATGTCGGTTACATTGTGATCGGAATAGGCCGATACGATCACGAGGTTGATGTTGGGGTCGATCCGTCGAATTTGTCGGGCGGTCTCCTTGCCGTCGATTCCCGGCGGCATCCGGATGTCGATAAAGGCAACCTTGAACGGAGCGCCTTCTGCCAAAGAGCGTTTGATGGCCTCGACGGCTTCAAGTCCCTGGCAGCAATAGGTGACCTCAGTTTCGGCGAGGGCAGGGACCTTGGGGGTCGAAGCGACGTCAGAGAACAAGCTGTTCGCCAGCTGGCGAAGGGCATCTTCCTGGGGCTGTCCTGAGGACGGCGTCAGGATGTGCTTGTAGGCGTCGAGCACGGCGCGCTCATCATCGACCACGAGAATCTTCATAACGCTTTGTACCGGGTGTCCTGCAATGTAGCTCTGGCATGTAGACTAAGGTTTTGAATTAAGCGTGAATTTTCCTTTCCAATTTCCAGGGCCAGCCCGACGCACCGTCTGTGTGGAAACTATGTTTCCGGTGCGAATTTCGACGTTCTCCTGCTGAATTGCGCTCCGGCATTCCGCAACGGTTTACAGCTGGCAGCTGAAACTTCATGCTTTCAAACGCGGTCGGCATGGCGCAGCGAATTCAGGCAAGCTCTGTTGATGGGAGGGTTTGATCTCAACATCCGCTCAAGGCTGATGGGGAGGAGCTGCCATGACGAAAATCGGGTACACGTGAACAAACCAGATCGAATTTGACGACGGCCAAATCCGGTACAAAATGCTCATTATCCTGACATCGATTCCTGTGGAAAACAGGACTCGTACCGGAGAACGAAAGCTGAGTGTTGGTATTTCTGCTGATACGCTTCAAAAGCCGCCAACTAAGCAATTGTAAAACAAAGGCTTAACGCGACTTCGAGTCCGGCCAGAGCACCATCAGACTGATTTACACAGTCCGATTTCATCCGAAAATCAATATAAAAACAGGGAAATAACCCGCGGGTTGGCCAGTTTGTTGTCCAAACGGGTGCGGGTATGTCCGTTCCGATCCGGGGGTTTTGGGGGTGCCGGGGCTTTCGGTTTCCGCGTTTCAGCGCTCGATACCGCCTGGGCAAGAAATACCGCAATCATCGCGCGGTTGCGCGCAAATCAATCTGCGCCGGACCAGGCACTTCGCGCCATTGCGGGATCAATGCTCAAACGGCGCTCGTCTTTCACGCGGGTCACGCCGGAAGCAAATTGAATCCCTGGAATCAGATGCCGAAGACACAGCAGGTTGAACACCCGACGAGCAAGGCGGACGTCTTCGCGGCCCTGAATTCTGCCAAGGGCGGTGCCGTTGAAGAGGGCAATGTCGGCGGCGGCACGGGCATGATCGCCTACACCTTCAAGGGCGGCATCGGCACCGCCTCGCGCGTGGTGGGCAGCGGAGATCAACGGTATACGGTCGGCGTACTCGTCCAGGCAGACCATGGAAACCGCGATGAACTGCGGATTGCCGGTCTTCCTATGGGACGAATGATCGACGGCGCATGGCCCTCGCAAAAAGGCGTCGTCGTGTTCGGCCCCGACGCAGGCAAGACGGTGGCGATGCCGGAAAAGAATTCCCTGCTGATCGTAATCGCGACAGATGCGCCACTGCAGGCTCACCAACTGGAACGCCTGGCCCGGCGGGCCCGCTTGGGTCTGGGGCGTACGGGCAGCACGGCTGGGAATCTGTCCGGTGAGTTTTCGCTGGCCTTCTCAACCACAAACATCCTGTCGATCGATGGGTCACCGGCGATGCAGGCGGCACCGATCAGTGACTTGGATGATGAGGTGATGAACAGCTTGTTCGCCGCCACGGTGCAGGCTGTCGAGGAGGCCCTGGCAAATCAGCTCGTTGCATCTGAAACGATGACCGGGATGGATGACGTGACCGGGTACGGCCTTCCACATGATCAGCTTGCGGACATCTTCAGAGGCGCGCGCTGAAAGACCGGGCGCTGCGGACGGCGTGAAATCGGGGTTCTGTATGCAACGCGCAACGCAAGGCTTCTCCCTGCCAGTTTGCAGGTGGGTGACCTCAGGCCGCACGTTGCGCCGGACTGAATTCAGCCGGGTCCGGGTGGTTCGGACCTGTTACACGGGGTTTTCGTCGGTCACTTCGTCGGCGGCGTCTTCGACGGCGTCGCCGACGGCATCGACCGGGTCGTCATTCTCGGCGCCTGTGACTTCGTCGATGACTTCCCCCGCGTCTTCGAGGAGTCCGTCGCTGTGGGCGGTCTCGCCGGTTGTGGCTTCCTCGATGGCGGTGTCGAGTTTTTCGCCTTCTTTCTCGGCGCTGCAGGCGGCGAGCATCAGGCCGGCGAAGGCGGCGAGTGCGATGGGGGTGAGTTTCGGCATCGGATGGCTCCTGTTCGGACGCGGCGCGGGCAGGGACGGGACTCCAGCATGGCGCGCCGGACCGGTCATGGCAATGACAGTGACCGTGCAACAAACTGAGTTTGCCGGTTGATCCGTTCCCGGGTCCGATGGATGTTCGGGGCTTAAGGGGAGGGGCGTACCGGTCCGGCATCCCGACCAGCACCGGCCCGGCCGGGATGAAGCGAAGGGATGACGACGTTTGCCGACCATAGCGCCTTCGCCAACCATCGGGCGCATCGGGAATGAGCGCGAACCGATCATCATCATTGACGGGTTCAGCTCCGATCCCGAGGCGCTGGTCGAGCGGGCAGCCGGCGAGACCTACCGCCCGCTGGGGCCCTACTATCCGGGCGTGCGCGCGCCGCTGGCGGCGCAGTACCTGTCCGAGCGGATGGACCTGTTGCAGCGGCTGCTGTCGGATGTCTTCGGGCTGCAGGACGGCGCCAACCTCGTCGAGTGCAACTTCTCGCTGGTGACCACGCCGCCGGCCGGCCTGCAACCGCTTCAGCGATTGCCGCATTTCGACTCCACCGATCCCGGCCGGCTTGCCGTGCTGCATTACCTGTGCGGCCCGGAGTGCGGCGGGACGGCATTCTACCGGCATCGCGCGACCGGCTTCGAGACGGTGAGCGCCTCCCGGGTGGAAGACTATGCGCTGCACCTGGACGACGAGATCGACCGGCGCGGCGCGCCGCCGCCGGCCTACATGCAGGGTGACACGCCGCTGTTCGAGCAGATCTACCGGGTGAACGCGGCCTTCAACCGGCTGGTGATCTATCGGGGCTGGACGCTGCACGCCGGAACGATTCCGGACGGCCATGCGCTGCCGGCCGATCCCCGCACCGGCCGCCTCACGATCAATACATTTCTTCAGGCGAGATGAACCCGGCGAGGGGATAGTCCGCTTCGGCGACATACAGCGACGGGCCGGATGCGCGCGCCCGGCTGGAATAGAGATGGAACGCGCCGGCAAGCCAGGGCGCACTGCGAAAGGTCTGATGGCGCTCGCTCCAGGTGCGGGCGTCTTCCAGCGGGGTGGCATGGCAATAGGCGAGGGTGACGTGCGGCGTGTACGGCGCACGGTCTAGCGTCAGGCCGAGGCGGCGGGCGGCGCGCGCACAGGCGGAGGCCAAACCGCGCAGCTCGTCGCTTTCCCGCACCCGGGCCCATACGGCGGTGGGCTCGCGTCGTCCGAACCAGCCCGCGCCTTCGAGTGCGAGTTCGAAGGCCGGGGTTTCGATCTCGCCCAGCAATTCGTCGAGGTCGCGCGCGGCGGTGTGACTGATCTCGCCGAAGAAGCAGAGTGTGATGTGGAAGTTTTCCTGCGGCCGCCAATGGGCGCCGGGCAGGTCCTTCTGAAGTTTCAGAAGCGCGCCCGAGACGTCCGGCGGCACGGGCAAGGCGGCGAAGAGGCGCAGCATTTCCGAACCTTGACCATAGAAGTGGGCAAAAGAAAACCCGGCCTTTCGGGCCGGGTCTGGACAGGAGTCCGGGAGGATCGGGTCAGCCGGCGAGGTGCGCCAGTTTCCCGAAATGTTCAGCGATCAGGTAATAGAATGTGACGCGAGACTTCTGGCCCCCTTCAGCCTTCATCTTTTCACAGACTTTCTGGATCGCTGCGTCGAGTTCCTTCTGATTCTCGGCGAGCCCCAACTTTGCGCGGCACCATTTCTCGCGGATCCGGTCCAGTTCGCCGTCATCGCTGCAGGCGACAACAGAGCTGTCCTTGTTGCGCAGGGCGATGCCCAGGTGACCCACGATCTTCTCGGCCGCTGCCTTGTTGTAACCAGTAGCATATTTTTTGATATTTTCGGCATAAGCCGATGCATCCGCCATGTTCTTTCCCCTTTTAAGTTATGGCTTCAATCTGCTGCGAACGGTGGTTTCACAGCAGATGGGACTGTAAATCCCGGCCAATCCAAGTCAACCGTGACTAGCCGTTCATTGGATCCGGCACTTGAGGGCGGCCTAGTCGTTGTCTGCGAATTCAAGTGAATATTGGCCGGGCGGTGATCTATACTAAGTAAATGAAGCATAAACCAAGACCAGTATTCTGGTGGAGCCCGAAAGCGGGAGCGACCGCAACACTATACGTTGAATGGGCGGCGCCCTCACTCTCCGGATGTTGTTGCGAAGCGGAGCAAAGGCCTCCATATATTATCCAAACGGCGCCTGATGGGCGTCCGCGATCAAGGAAAGGGTTGTAAAACCAATGAACGACTTCAACCGGACTTTCGGCGCTTTGGATGCCCGGTCTGCCGACACGTCCGTAAACGTGGGGCTGCGCGCCTTCATGCTGGGCGTCTACCAGAAACTGGCGCTCGGCATTGCCTTGGCCGGCGGCCTGGCCTTCCTCGTCGGCTCGAACACGTTCCCGGCCCTGACGGAGCTGGTATTGTTCTCGCCGCTGCGGCTGGTCATCCAGTTCGCGCCGCTGGTGCTGATTCTCGGCTCGGCCTTCCTGATGAAACGCCCGTCGCCGCTGGCGACCGGCATCATGTACTGGACCATCGTGACGGTGCTGGGTCTCAGCCTGTCGATCTGGGTCTACATGGCGACGGCCGGTACCGGCGGCGCACTGCGCTCCGGCGCGACTCTGTCGCCGACCTTCCTGACGATTGCGAAAGCCTTCTTCCTGACGGCCTCGGCCTTCGGCGCACTCAGCCTGTTCGGCTACACGACGAAGAAAAACCTCCAGCCGATCGGCGTGTTCATGGTCTTCGCGCTGTGGGGCCTGATCGGGGTGTCGCTGCTGAGCTTCCTGTTTCCGCCGTCGGGTATGATGGAAATTCTGATTCAGGTCGGCGTTCTGGGCGTCTCGGGCGTGCTGGTGGCCACCGATACGCAGAACCTGAAGAACAGCTATTTCCAGTATGAAGGCGATACACGGTCGCTGGCGGTGATGACGAATTTCGGCGCGCTGAACTTCTTCATCCTGTTCTACAATATCTTCACGATCCTGATGTCGCTGCTCTCGCGCGACTAGGCTGATCTGAAGCCCTGACCGAACGCCCCGCAAGCCAGCCTTGCGGGGCGTTTGCCTGTCCGCCGCATTGCACCGTGCCGCGGGCTCGGCTAGGGGTCCGCGACACGCATTCTCAGGCCCCCATTCCGAGGAGATACACATGGCCCGCAACAAGATTGCCCTGATTGGTTCCGGCATGATCGGCGGCACGCTCGCCCACGTCTGCGCCCGCGAAGAGCTGGGCGATGTGATCCTGTTCGACATCGCGGAAGGCCTGCCGCAAGGCAAGAGCCTCGACATCGCCGAGTCGACCCCGGTTTACAATTCCTCGGTCGGCCTGAAGGGCGTCAACGACTATGCTGGCATCGCCGGCGCCGATGTCTGCATCGTCACGGCCGGTGTGCCGCGCAAGCCGGGCATGAGCCGCGACGACCTGCTCGGCATCAACCTCAAGGTCATGAAGGCCGTGGGCGAAGGCATCAAGGCGCATGCCCCGGACGCGTTCGTGATCTGCATCACCAACCCGCTCGATGCGATGGTCTGGGCGCTTCAACAGTTCTCGGGCCTGAAGGCCGAGAAGGTGGTCGGCATGGCCGGCGTACTGGACAGCTCGCGCTTTGCCTACTTCCTGTCCGAGAAAACGGGCGTGTCGGTGGCCGATATCCACGCCTGGACGCTGGCCGGGCACGGCGACGACATGGTGCCGATGGTGCGCCACTCGACCGTCGGCGGCCTGTCGCTTCCGGAACTGGTGAAGCAGGGCTGGATGACGCAGGAAGAGCTCGACGCGATCGTTGACCGGACCCGCAAGGGCGGCGGCGAGATCGTCAACCTCCTGAAGACCGGCTCGGCCTATTACGCCCCGGCCGAAAGCGCCGTCGCGATGGCGAAATCCTACCTCAAGGACCAGAAGCGCGTTCTGCCGGTGGCTGCGTTCTGCCGCGGCGAGTTCGGCGTCAAGGACATGTATGTCGGCGTGCCGACGCTGATCGGGGCCGGCGGCGCCGAGCGCATCGTCGAGTTCGATCTCAACGCCGGCGAGAAGGCGATGTTCGAGAAGTCGGTCGCGTCCGTGCAGGGCCTGATCGAAGCGTGCAAGGGCATCGACCCGTCGCTCGCCTAGGAACCGGCTCGTTCCAATCCGGTGCAATTCCGTTCTCCCGCCGCCTGCCGGCCGGGGGACCGCTGTTGTAGCCCGCCGGGGCGGGAACCCGGGAGGGGTAAGGGCGTTCTGTTTCCGGCAGCCGCAATGTGAATGCCTGGAATGCCTTGGAAATGCCGGAAGCTCACCGAGGATTTGCCCCCGTTGAGGTTCAACCCTGTGCAGCTGCCTCCCCCAAGAATGCTGAGGTCTCACCTGATGAAATCAAAACTGCTTTTGCCTGCCACCCTGATCTTCCTGTGTGCCTGCTCGCAGGCCGGGAAAGACCGTGACCTGAATGTCGTGCTTGCGCAGACGCCGCCCGAAGCCGGCTACCAGCTTGGCGGAAGTATCGACTCGGTCGAGATTGATCCGGAGAAGGATATCCTGACGGCGAAGGGTTGGCACATGCTGACACCCAAGACGAACCCGCATGAGTTGCGGGTCTACATGCCGGGCGCCGAATCGGTCCTCAGCGTGGCCCGCATGGAGCGTCCGGATGTGAGCGCGGCCGTCGGCGATCCGGACCTGCTTGGTTCCGGTTTCGAAGTCCGGATCAAGCTCAGGCAGGACGCGGACATCAAACAGTTGTGCATCACGGTTGACGACAAGCATTACGGTCACCGGTTGCTCAGCCCGCATACGCCGGATCAGGCGCGCTGCGCCGCAAGCGGGTAGCGATGCCCGCGATCACGCTGGAAACCGAACGCCTGATCCTGCGTCCTCCGCAGGCGGAGGACTATGACGGATTCTGCGAACTGATGGCTGACGCGAAAAGCGCGCGCTTCATTGGCGGCGTACAGCCGCGCGAAGCCGTCTGGCGGACGCTCTGCGTAATGGCGGGCGCGTGGACGATCAACGGCTTTTCGATGTTCTCGGTGATCGAGAAGGAAAGTGGCCGCTGGATCGGCCGGCTCGGGCCCTGGCAACCGGCGGGCTGGCCGGGCACGGAAGTGGCCTGGGGCCTTTTGACCTCGGCGCAGGGCAGGGGCTATGCGATCGAAGGGGCGAGCGCGGCCATGGACTATGCCGTCGATATCCTCGGCTGGCGCGAGATCATCCATTGCATCGACGAGAAGAACGCGCCGTCGATCAAGGTTGCCGAGCGGCTCGGCTCGGTGTTTCTGCGCAAGGCTGTCGCGCCGCCGCCCCTCAGCGACATGCACTGGGACGTGTACGGACAAACTGCAGACGCCTGGCGGGCGCGGCGCGCCGGATGACGGACGACCCGGCGATCCTGCCGGTGCCGGAGGACCGGGGCGAGCGTGTCCGGCTCGCGCTGGACGCGGCGCTCGAAGCGCTCAGGCTGGCGCGGCGCGAAGCCGAAGCGGCCGGTGAGGATGCGGCGCGCTTGCGCTGGGCGGCGCTCGGACTCGTCAGCGCCCTGCAAGGCGCGCTGGTCGCCGCGCTGTCGGGATATGACACGGCGGACACGACCGCCGTCCTGAACCCCTCTCAGCCGGACCGGATCGCGCCGGTGGCATTGTTGCTGCGGCGCGCGCGGTCGGCGGAGCTGCTCAACGCGCCGGAGCGTGTGGAGATCAACGCCGCCCGCCAGCGCGCACTGGAGCGGCTGATCGCGGTGCGCAACGGCGCGGTGCATGCGCTGGCGACCGGGGTTCCGGAGACGTTCGGGCCGGATGCGCGCGTCGCGGCCGGGCTCCTGCGGTTCCTCGTGCTGGACGCCCCGGCGTTCGATCCGCGCAAGGTGAACCTGCTGGTCGCCGGCTTCCGAATCGAGCTTGACCGTCTCGAGCAGGCTTTAACGTCAAAGTGACGCCTCGCCGGCAAGAGTGGCGCGATGCGCTTCTTCCTGCCTCTCGTTGCCTGCCTGTGCATGCTACCGCTGATCGCGGCGGCGCCGGATACATTCACGCGCGCTGACCTTGACGCGCTGGAAGCCGAACGCGCTGCGGCGGTGGATGAACTGAGGCGCCTCGAGAGCGAGGGCGAAGTCACGGCGCTGGACATCCGCGAGCTGGACGGAGAGCTGCTGTCTGCCGCCATGGACGCGCGCCGCCGTGAGGAACAGGCGAGCAAGGCCGAAACCGCGCTCGCCGGGCTCAGCGCCCGCCGGGAGACCGCGCGCGCCGAACTGATCAGCAGCGAAGGCGCGCTGGAGGATCTGCTTGGCGCGCTCGCCGCCGCCAATCGCCGCCGGCCGCCGGCCCTGGTCGTCAGCCCGGACAATTCCGGTGTCGCCATCCGCCGCGCCATCCTGATGAAAGCGACCTATCCGAAACTGACCGAACGCGCCGCCGCGATCTCGGCCGAGATCAGTGAGCTGAATGCGCTGGAATCCGGCATCAAGATCGAGCAGGCGCGTCTCGGCGTGGCCGAAGCGAACATGAAACTCAAGAAAGAGGAAATCGAACAGCTGGCCGCGGCCAAGCGCGCCTCGTTTGAGGGGCTCGCGGGGAGTCTCGAGGGGCTCCGCAGCCGGGCGGACAAGCTGGGCCGGGAAGCTGGCACCCTGCGCGACCTGCTGACTGCGCTGGAAACGAATGCGCCGGAGGCGCCGCGCGTGAAGCCGGAGAGCCGGCTACAACTGGCCGCGCTGCGGACGACCAAGCCGGGCAAGGCCAAGACGGCGATCAGCCCGGCGCCGAAGGTGACAGCCGATCCGCTGGGCAAGGCGACCCTGGGCGGACTGAAGCAGCCGGCAGCGGGCACGCTGCTGCATGGATTCGGGGACGCACTGCCGAGCGGCGCCAAGACCGAATTCCTGGTGTTCGAGACCCGCGCGGAGGCGCAGGTTGTTGCGCCGGCCGGCGGCGTGATCGAGTTTGCCCGGCCGTTCCGGACCTATGGAAATATGCTGATTCTGCGGACAAGTGACGGATATCATGTTATCCTTTCGGGGATGAGCCGGATTTATGTATCCGAAGGCCAGACCGTCAGCGCCGGAGAACCGGTCGGCCGCATGCCTGACCGCGATGATCCGCCTCCTGAGTTGACAGTGGAATTAAGGCTTGGCGACCGGGTACTGAATCCTGCAGAGTGGATGCCGCGCGACAAATAGAAGGTCGCTGATATGACTTTGGAGTGGAACATGCGTTCATTGCTGACCGGTACCGCCCTTGGCGGGATTCTGGGCGCTGCGGCCGTCGGCTTTGCGGCGATGGCCTGGCCTCAGCAGGAAGCCGTGGCACCCGAAGATCCGCGCACGGCGACCTATCAGCAGATTGAACTGTTCGCCGAAATCTTTGCCCGGGCGCAGCGTGACTATGTCGTGCCGATCGATGAGCAGGAGGCGATGTCCGCCGCCATCAACGGCATGCTGACCTCGCTCGACCCGCATTCAAGCTATCTTGACCCGGAAGACTTCCAGTCGCTGCAGGTACAGACATCCGGTGAATATGGCGGCCTCGGACTCGAAGTCACGATGGAGGACGGATTCGTCAAGGTCATCTCCCCGATGGACGGTACACCGGCGGCCCTCGCCGGCATCAAGCCGGGCGACTTCATCACCGCGATCAACGGCAAGCCGATCATCGGCCAGACCCTGAACGACGCCGTCAAGGAAATGCGCGGCGAGCGCGGCACCGAGATCGAGATCACGATCCTGCGCGAAGGCATTGATCCGTTCGAGGTCAAGCTGGTGCGCGACGTGATCCAGCAGAAATCGGTGACCTGGCGCATGGAGCCCGGCGATATCGGCTATATCCGCGTCTCCACCTTCAACGAGCGCACGACGTTGCTGCTCGAGGAAGCCATCGACGGCATTGGCCGCAGCGCCAAGCCGAAGGGCATTGTGCTCGACCTCCGGAACAATGGCGGCGGCCTGCTCGACGAGGCCGTCAGGGTTTCGGACCATTTCCTGTCGGGCGGCGAAGTTGTCTCGACGCAGGGCCGGCGTCCGATCGATGTGGAACGCCGCAACGCCACCAAGGGCGAAGTGTTCAAGGGCGTGCCGATGATCGTGCTGATCAATGGCGGTTCGGCCTCGGCTTCCGAAATCGTGGCCGGCGCGCTGCAGGACCGGGAGCGCGCCCTGGTGGTCGGCACGACGTCTTTCGGCAAGGGCTCGGTCCAGTCGGTTATCCCGCTGGGCGCCGATCGGGGGGCCATCCGGCTGACCACGGCGCGCTATTACACGCCGGCGGGCCGGTCGATCCAGGCGCTGGGCATCGAGCCGGACGTGATGGTGACACAAGTGCGCCTGACCGAAGAAGAACTCGCCAAGATCGAGCGCTGGTCGGAGGCCGATCTGCCGCACGCGCTGGAGAACGAGACCGGCGAGAAGCGCCCCGACCTGCGCAAGCCCGACGTGCAGCCGCCGGAAGGCTATGAAGGCGAGGATTTCCAGCTGGAACAAGCCGTTCAGATGCTCCGGGAGGGGCGCGCGGCGCCCTCGAAACTGGCGATGAAGGCCGGCTGAATTAACCTTTGGAATGCCTGTCATTGCCCGGCCCGAATACGGCCGGAGGGGTGTTTTGTTTGCGACCTGTTAACCCTGCGGGGTGATGGTCGGGGTCTGAATTAAGTCCCCGTTTGCAAAGAGGTCGAGCCCATGGGTTACCGGCGCGAGTCCGAGCCGTCTCCTTTCCGCACGGGAATTGTCCATGGCGGCATGAGCCTCGCCGTTTTCGGCGGCCTGGCGGCATCGCTGGGGCTCGGGATCCAGGTGACGGCCGATCCCGGCGCAGCCAGCCCGAGCCGGACAATTGCCCTGTTCGAGTCCACCGATTCGCCGGACGCCGAGCCAGTGCGCGTGGCGCATTTCACCGATCCTGAAGATAAGTCCCGCGGCGATATCCTCGCCGACCTCGAACCGAGCGATGACGGCGCGCTTGAACGGGCGCTGGCACAGCTGGAAAACGACGCGGTCCGTGTCGGCGTGACCGGCGGCCAGGGCGGCCCGGCCGTCAGCCCGGCAGACGCGATCCGCATCAATGGCCGCATCGTGCGGGCAGGGGAGTCGCTGAGCCAGGTGCGCAGCGTGCCCCAGACCGGCAGCACGGCGCTGAGCCTCGCTTCGGCAACCCCCGCAACCGAAGCGCCGGCGAAGGCCAGGAGCAAGGCGCCGGCCGACATCTACGCGCGCAAGTTCTCCAATCCGGAAGGCCGCCCGATGGTGGGCCTTGTGATCGGCGGCCTTGGCATCAGCGCCACCCAGACCCAGATCGCCATCGACGACCTGCCAGCCGACGTGACCCTGTCGTTTGCGCTCGATTCCAAGCGCCTCGACTACTGGATCAAGACGGCCCGCGCCGACGGCCATGAAGTGCTGATCGAAGTGCCGATGGAGGCCTATGATTACGGCCGGGCGAAGATGCATCCGGATACGCTGCTGGCCGGCGCAGACGCCAAGGCGAACCTCGCCCGGCTGGATGCCATCCTGTCGCGCGCCACCGGCTATTTCGGGATCGTGAACTATCAGGGCGCAAAATTCGCCGCCGACAAATCCGCTGCGGGGCCGGTTGCCGAACGTCTCAGCGAGAAGGGCCTCGCCTTCATCGACGATGGCAGTTTCGAGCGCTCGGCCTTCGCTGGCCTGGCCGGCTCAAGCGGTCTGCGGTATTCGCGCGCTGTCGGCCCCATCGACGCCCGCCAGACGCCGGACGACATCAATGCCGAGCTGATGGACCTTGAGACGCTCGCGCTTGAGAAGGGGGCTGCGTTCGGTTCCGGCTACGCCTTCCCGGTCACGGTGGAAGCGGCCAAGAACTGGATCGGGCAACTGGACGAAAAGGGTCTCGTGTTGGCACCGGTTTCGGCAATTTCCGGTCAGCCAGCGCCCGCGCTGCGCACTGGCAGCCTCGACATGTCTGGGCTAAACACGGGCGGGTGACCCAGCCGAAGTTTGATTCAAGCCTGTATCGGCCGAATGTCGGCCTCGCCCTGTTCTCCAAGGCGGGACACGTCTTTGTCGGGCGCCGGATCAACGGCAGGGGGCCTTTCCAGTGGCAGATGCCGCAAGGCGGCATTGACGATGGCGAGAGCGCCGTTGCGGGCGCCCTGCGCGAGCTTGAGGAAGAAATAGGCGTTCCCGCAAAACTTGTCGAAGTGTTGGAAGAGACGCCGGACTGGCTGCATTACGAGTTTCCGCCCGACCTGAAGAAGCGCCTGCCCGGCCCGTTCCACGGACAACGGCAGAAGTGGTTTGCGCTGCGGTTCAAGGGGTCCGACAGCGACGTGCGCCTCGATCGGCACACCCCGGAATTCGATGCCTGGCGCTGGGCAAAACTGGACGAGACACCGGACCTGATCGTGCCGTTCAAACGGCCGGTCTATATGGAAGTGGCGGAACGTTTCCGCCGCTGGACGGAACCCGTACTGCCGGGCCGTGTGCCGCAGGGCTGAGAGAAGGGGAAGGGCCATGGCCACTTTGCTGATGATCCACGGGATAGGCTGCGATGGCAGCGCGTGGGATGTGATGAAACCGGGTTTCGAGGCGGCCGGCTGGACCTGCGAAGCGATCACGCTGTTTCCTGACCGGCGCGTGCGCGAAAACCCGCCCGCAAGCCTGCCGGACCTCGGCTTTGCGGATTTTGTCGAAGCGGCCACCGCCGAAGCGCGGCGCCTGGCGGCCCGCGACGGTGCCAAGCCGGCCGTGATCGGACATTCGATGGGCGGGCTGATCGCGCAGGTGCTGGCTGAGCGCGGCGAGGTGTCGAAGGCGGTGTTCCTGACGCCGGCCCAGCCGAAGGGCTGCGCAGAGATCGGCCTGCCGGTCGCCTGGACGTTCCTCAACATCATCCTCAGGCAGGACCGGAAGCGATCCTACAAGGTGTGGAAGACCGGGTTCAGCTGGGGCGTCCTGAACCGCGTGCCGAAGGCGCGCCATGACGCGATCTATGCGACGGCGCTGTACGATTCCGGCAAGGTTTATGGTGACATGACCGATGGGATCGAGGTGGACGAGCGCAAGGTGACGATCCCTACCCTGACCATCGCCGGATGTCAGGACCGGGCTACCCTGCCGAAAGGCGTGCGCAAGGTGGCGGCCAAGTATGCGAAAAGCCCGGCGAAGGGCGACTTCATCGAGTATCCGGACCACGCGCACTGGATCGTGGATGAGCCGGGTACGGACAAGGTGGTGGCCGACATCGCCGGCTGGCTCGGGCGCGCGGCATGACGGAAGAGGAAGTCCACGGCGTTCACGATTACGTCGCCGACCCCCGTAATGCGGATGTGCTGATTTCAGTCAATGGCGCGCTGAAGCACCGCGACGAAGCGGTCGTCTCGGTTTTCGATTCCGGTTACCTGCTCGGCGACGGCGTGTGGGAGGGGCTGCGCGTCATGGATGGCGGCGTGGCCTTCTGGCCGGAGCACCTGAAGCGGCTCTATGCGGGCGCCAAGACGATCGACATGGACATCGGCCTGACGCGCGAAGAAATGACCGCGCGCCTGATGGATTGCCTGAAGGCCAACGGCATGCGCGACGGTGTGCACATCCGCCTGATGGTGACGCGCGGCATCAAGAAGACTCCTTATCAGGGGCCGCGCTTCACGATCGGCAAGGCGACGGTCGTGATCATTCCGGAATACAAGACGCCGGTGCCGGAGGTGCAGGCGCGCGGGGTCAGTCTGTTCACGGTGCATGTGCGCCGGACGGGGCCGGCGGAGCAGGACCAGAAGCTGAACTCGCATTCCAAACTGAACTGCATCATGGCTTGCATCCAGGCCGACAAGGCAGGGGCGGACGAAGCGCTGATGCTGGACCCGGCAGGCTTTGTCGCGACGTGCAATTCGACCCACTTCTTTATCGTGCGCGACGGGGAAGTGTGGACCTCGCCTCCGGACTACTGCCTCGGCGGCATCACGCGCGGCAACATTCTCCGGGTGTGCCGCGAGGCAGGCATCCCGGCAGTGGAGAAACGCTTCTCGCTGTTTGATGTCTATTCGGCTGACGAGGCGTTTATCACCGGCACCTTCGCCGGCGTGACACCGGTGCGCGAGGTGGACGGCCGGGTGATCGAACATCTCGGTGGACCGGTCTCGCAGCGCGTGCGCGGGCTCTACAAGTCCCTGCAGGCGAAAAGCCTGACCCCGATCGCATGAGTGCGCCCGTGCGGATCGCGATGTGGTCGGGACCGAGGAACCTCTCGACCACGATGATGCGCAGCTTCGGGGCGCGGGCCGATACGGCGGTGGTGGACGAGCCGTTCTATGCTGCCTATCTGGCGATCACGGGGCTCAACCATCCGATGACGGATGAGATCCTCAAAGCGCACGAGGCCGATCCTGCACGGATTGCGGCGGCCCTGACCGGGCCTGTTCCGGGCGGCAGGCGGGTATTCTACCAGAAGCACATGGTTCACCATATGGTGCCAGGCATCCCGATGGACTGGGCCGGCGGAATCGAGCGGCATGTCCTGCTGGTGCGCCATCCGGCGCGGGTGATCGCGTCCTATGCGGCGAAGATGGAAACCGTGTCGCTGGAAGCTATCGGCGTGCCGCAGAGCGCGGCGCTGCATGCCGGCCTGACGCACCGGCTCGGCGCGCCGCCGCCGGTGGTGGATGCAGACCGGATCCTAGCGGACCCGGAAGGCGTCCTGACACGCCTGTGCGAGACGCTGGGCATCGGCTTTGACCCGGCGATGCTGGCCTGGCCATCTGGTCCGCGTGCGGAGGATGGCGCTTGGGCGCCGCACTGGTACGACTCGGTCTGGCGATCAACCGGCTTCGGCGCGCCGACCGGCTTGCTGCCGGTCCACACGGGCGAGGCTGCCGGAATCGAAAAGGAGGCGCTCGCGGTTTACGAGCACCTCCTCCAATTTCACGTCTGAATGACGTAGATTACTCGGTTTTCGCCGTCACCGTCGCGGTGCCCGCAGAGCCCTGCAGGGTGGTGTAAGGCGTGACGTGGCCGACTTCGTTGCCCCAGGTTTCAAAAATGGCGCAGTCGTCGGCGCCATTGACGGTGGAGCAGACTTTCCGGGCCGACTCGTCCATCGTGTAGGCGACGGGCTCGCCGCCATTGAACGTCACGGTCATGTCGTCGCTGAACACGGCAACGAGTGCGTCGCCTTCAGCCGGTGCGAACTCGACGGTCGTTGATCCGGCGAAAGCGGGCAGGGCCGCTGCGGCGAGGACGGCGAGGATCAGGGTTTTCTTCATGGTGTTTCATCTCCCGGGGCGTGGTCTGATTCAAGGTTAACTCTACGCCGGAGGATTGATAGCGCCGCCGGTTTCGCGCGCAACCTCATTCAACAGAAAACGCCCGCCATGAAACCATGACGGGCGTTTTGTCTGTGCCGTGCCGTCCGGTGTCAGGTCTGCTGCTCGCTCATGCGAAGGAAGCGGTTGCGCAGGTCTGCGTCCGATTTGAAGACGCCGGTGAACTGCGTCGTCACTGTGGTGACGTGGCGGTGGTGCACGCCGCGTGTGGACATGCACTGATGCTCGGCTTCGATCAGCACGGCGGTGCCCATCGGCGCGAGGCTTTCGGTGATGGCGTCGCAGATCTGCGCGGTCATGGTTTCCTGTGTTTGCAGGCGCTTGGCGAAAATTTCGACTACGCGGGCGAGTTTCGAGATTCCGACAACAGCGTGCGACGGCTTGTAGGCCACGAAGGCCTTGCCGATGAACGGTGCCATGTGGTGCTCGCAATGGCTTTCGACCTCGATATTGCGCAGCATGACGATGTCGTCATAGCCTTGCACATCCTCGAAAGTGCGGCTGAGGTATTTGACCGGGTCTTCGCCGTACCCCTCGAACCATTCCTTGTAGGCGTTGACGACGCGCTTGGGCGTGTCGATCAGGCCTTCGCGCCTTGGGTCGTCTCCCGCCCAGGCGATGAGCGTGCGGACGGCCTCTTCGGCCTGTTCCTGCGTCGGGCGGATCACGGAATCCGCACGGATGAGGTCGTTCTTGGGTGTGACGGCGTCCATAGCCATTGGTTTTAGTCCTTCACTGAGGGACGGGGGTCGAGCCGGGGCATCTCTGCACGGACTTAACGCCCGCCCGGAGTTGATACCCTCAGGGCGATGCCACAACACATAGGACTGCACATCGTCCGTTTCCAGCGCTTTCTACGGACGCCGTCGCGTCATGGATCAGCAGATTATTGGCTTTCGCGGCGTAAGGTGTTATCGGAGCGCGCATGTCGATGGTCGCTATTAACGCTTCGGGCTGCTGCCCCTGTTGCTGCTGACGCCGCAACGGGCCATAGGGCTGGCCGGATCACACGCCCTGCCGCCGCATTCACGACATTTCCGCCCCGAAGAGACCAGATGACCCTCAAGCTCTATGATACGATGACGCGCGAGAAACGCGGGTTCCAGCCTCAGGACACGCGCCGGATCACGATCTACGTGTGCGGACCCACGGTCTACAACTTTGCCCATATCGGCAATGCCCGGCCGCCGATCGCCTTCGACGTGCTGCGCCGGCTGCTGCTGGCCACGTATGGCGAGGGTTCGGTCGTGTTTGCCCGCAACATTACCGACATCGAGGACAAGATCATCAAGGCGGCGCTCGACAGTGGCCAGCCGATCGCCTCGATCACCCGGAAGTATGCGGATATCTACAATGCCGACATGCTGGCCCTGAACGTGCTGCCGCCGAGTGTCGAGCCCTGGGCGACCGGGCATGTGGCGGAGATGATCGAGATCATCGGGAAGCTGGTGCGCAAGGACTATGCCTATGTCGGCAAGGAGGGCGTCTGGTTCTCAGTGAGCCAGATGTCGGACTATGGCAAACTGTCCGGCCGCAAGGCCGATGACAACGCGGCGGGCTCGCGCGTGGACGTCGATCCCGACAAACGCAATCCGGCAGACTTTGCACTCTGGAAATTTGCCAAGCCCGGCGAGCCTGAAGATGCCATCTGGGATTCGCCCTGGGGCCGGGGGCGCCCGGGTTGGCACATCGAATGCTCAGCCATGGCCGCCAAGCATCTGGGCAAGACGATCGACATCCATGGCGGCGGTGTGGACCTCCAGTTCCCGCACCATGAGAACGAGATCGCACAGTCTGAATGTGCGCATGGCCAGGTCATGGCGCGCTACTGGCTGCACAACGGCTTCCTCGACATGGGCGGGGAGAAGATGTCCAAGTCGCTCGGCAATGTCGTGCTCGTGCACGACCTGCTGAAGCAGTGGCCCGGCGAGGTGATCCGCTTTGCGATGTTGAGCGGGCACTACCGTGCGCCGCTTGACTGGACGCCGGAGCTGTTGAAGCAGGCGAAGACAACCCTCGACCGGATCTATGGCGCGCTGCGCCGTGTCTGGGACGAGACGGGCGGCGAGGCCCGGGACCGCGGCGTGTTCAATGCGCTGGAGGATGATCTAAACACGCCGGAAGCGCTGGCCGAACTGTCACGGATTGCCAGCGAGGCGAACATGGCAGCGGATCAGAAAGACACTGGCGCCATGGCCAACGCGCGGGCAAACCTGCTCGCTGCGGGTAAATTGCTCGGCCTACTGACGATCACCCCCAGGGAATGGGAGCAGGGGGGCAACGCAGATGAAACCGCGCGGATTGATGGGCTTGTGGCCGCGCGGGTCGCGGCGCGAGCCGCCAGGGATTGGGCCGAGGCGGACCGTATCCGCAAGGCCCTGATCGAAGAAGGCGTGGAAATCATGGACAGCGCGGGAGGCAGCACATGGCGGCGGATATGATCCGGAGACGCGTTCTGGGCCTGCTGGCGGCAGCGTGCCTGACGGCCTGCGCGTCCGCGCCTGCGCCCGCCCCGGAACCTGATGTGGCGGGCATCACGCGGTTGTTCCTTGTGCGCCACGGCGAGAAGGAGGCCGGCAGCGATCCGGGCCTGACACCGGCCGGCGCCGCGCGGGCAGACGCGCTGGCTGCACGGCTCCGGGACGCGGGCGTGACGGAAATCTGGTCAACGCGCACCCGGCGAACCGAACAGACCGCAGCTCCCACGGCGGCGCAGACCGGCCTGGTGTTGCAGACCTATGACGCCTCGACCCTGCCGGCTTTTGCCAGCTGGCTGCTGGATACGCCCGGCGTGAAACTGGTGGTCGGGCACTCGAATACGACCGATGCGCTCGCCGCGCTGCTCGGGGCGGATCCCGGTCCTGCAATTGACGAGGCGGCCGAGTTCGATCGGCTCTATGTCATCGACATTGACGCGGGTGGAATCGTCCGGTCCCGGATCGAGCGCTATGGCGCGCCGTCGAAGGCGCTACCCGGAGCCAGTCAATGAACCGTCAGGGCACCAAAGTCCCGGTCACCAACTTGCGGTCGCTTCTGCATTCGCTCGTGCTCAACACCGAGGGCGACGACGTCACGGTGCGCCAGCTGCTGACCGCCATAGGGCGCCGGGCCTATGGGCCGGTGCTTCTCCTCCTGGGGTTCATTGCCGTCAGCCCGCTGACGGTCATCCCCGGTGCCAACTGGTTCGTGGCAACGGTCACCCTGATCTTTGCACTCCAGATCGTGATTGGCCGGAAGACGCCCTGGCTGCCGAAACGTGCGCTGGACTTCAGCTTCAAGCGAAACCTTCTCGTGCAGGGTGTGGGTGCGAGTGAAAAGTATGCGTACATGGTGGATGCCTTGGTGCGCCCGCGCCTTCATTTCCTGACGGAGGCGCCCTTCGTGCAGGTTGTGGGTTTGATTTGCGTGCTGGCTTCGCTGATAACCTATCCGCTCGGCCTGGTACCGCTCGGGCCCTTGCTGCCAGGGTTGACCGTGTTGCTGTTCGGTCTTGGCCTGACGGCGCGGGACGGGGTTGTGGTGCTGCTGGCGACGCTCTCCCTTGTCGCGGCAATGTTCATCGTCTTTCACATGCTGCCGCAGTTGATCGGACTGTGGCCATTCTGACGCCGGCTCCGGCCTCTTGCCGGACACGCGCCGCCGGGCCATCTAGGCACCCATGAGCGAGCTTTATCACAACCGCATTCTCGAGCTGGCTGCCGGCATTCCGCATGTCGGGCGGTTGCGAGACGCCGAAGGTTCGGTGTTGAAGGTCTCGCGGGTGTGCGGATCAACGGTCAACGTGGATCTGAAGCTGGACGAAGTCGGCGAGCGGGTCATCGCGATTGCCGTGGACCCCAAGGCCTGCGCGCTGGGGCAGGCGACCACGGCGATCCTGGCCGAACATGCGGTCGGCGCTGCGGTCGAAGAGATCCGGGCTGCCCGCGACGCCCTGCGGAATATGCTCAAGGCCGGCGGTGCTCCGCCGGAGGGGCGGTTCTGGGAGCTGCGCCACCTTGAGCCTGTGGCCGACTATCCGCCGCGCCATGCGTCCACGATGCTCGCTTTCGAGGCCGCCGTGGCCGCCATCGAGGAAGCGCTTGCGGCCCGGGCGGCGGCCTGAGATGGCCTTGCGCCGGCGCACCGCCTACGCCCTGCTCTGGATCTACAAGCATGGGCCCAGCCAGCTGCTTCAACTGGCGGGCGCGCGCTGCCAGCACATGCCCACTTGCAGCGAATACGGCGCAGAGTGCATCGCCCGCCATGGCTGGTGGCCGGGCGGGTGGATGGCGCTGGCGCGCTTCATCCGGTGCCGGCCGGGCGGCAGCCACGGCCATGATCCGGCGCCGGAAACGGTCCCGCAGGTTCCGTTCTGGCAGCCGTGGCGCTATGGCGACTGGAAGTCCGGTCCGAGAGGGCTGGTTGAAACCGGCCCTGAGTCGTGACATAGCGGCCGCATGAACGCAGGCTTCTTCCTCACCGGACTGACCACGCGAACTCGCCAGGGTGCATGAAGCGCCCTTGGCCCGCACGACATGTGCGCGTCCGTTCATGTACCCGCAAAATTCCTGATACGCCCCGGCATACCCCTGAAAACAGGGTGGGAATCCCGGTAAAGCCGCGTTAAGCGTGGCCGCGCCAGATGCCTTCGCCGGATCACCCGAATTCTGCCGCGCGTGCGGCCAGTCAAAGAAACGAAGACCCATGATCAACGTCACGCTGCCTGATGGTTCGAAGCGAGAATACGCCGATGGGGCCTCGCCCCTCGATGTCGCCGAGAGCATCTCCAAATCCCTTGCCAAGAAAGCCATTGCCGCCCGTGTGAACGGCGAATTGCGCGACCTGAAACGCCCCCTCGAGGGTGATGCCCAGGTCGAGATCGTCACGGACAAGGATCCGGACGCGCTCGAACTGATCCGCCACGACGCCGCCCATGTGCTCGCGCAGGCGGTGCAGGCGCTGTATCCCGACACGCAAGTCACGATCGGCCCGGTGATCGAGGACGGCTTCTATTACGACTTCGCCCGCAAGGCGCCGTTCTCGACAGACGACTTCGAAAAGATCGAAGCCAGGATGCGCGAAATCGTCGATGCGGACTTTCCCATCGTCCGCGAGGTCTGGGAAAAGGACGCAGCCATCGCTGAGTTCAGGAAGAAGGGCGAAGACTACAAGGCCCAGATTATCGACGATATCATCCCACCCGGCGAAGCGATCACGCTTTACCGCCAGGGCGACTGGTTTGACCTCTGCCGGGGGCCGCACCTGCCATCGACGGGCAAACTGCCGAAGGCATTCAAGCTGATGAAACTCGCGGGCGCCTATTGGCGCGGCGACAGCAACAACGAGATGCTGCAGCGCGTCTACGGCACGGCCTGGGCCAATGAGAAAGACCTCAAGGACCATCTCCACCGCCTCGAAGAAGCGGAGAAGCGCGACCATCGCAAGCTGGGCGCGCAGCTGGACTTGTTCCACCTCGACGGCATGGCGGCCGCCGGCTCGGTCTTCTGGCACCCGAACGGTTTCCAGATCTGGCGCCAGATTGAAGCCTATATGCGCCGGCGCCTCGATGTGTCGGGCTACGAGGAGATCAAGACGCCGCAGCTGATGGACTCCGCGCAGTGGGAAAAGTCCGGCCACTGGGGCAAGTACCGCGAGAACATGTTCATCGTGCCGGACTTCATTCCGGAAGGCGACGAGGGCGTGGAAATCTCGGTGCCAGAAGATGCCAAGCTGATGGCGCTGAAGCCGATGAACTGCCCGGCGCATGTCGAGGTGTTCAAGTCGGGCCAGAAGTCCTATCGCGACCTGCCGCTGCGACTCGCCGAGTTCGGATGCTGCCACCGCAACGAGCCGCATGGCGCCATTCACGGCATCATGCGAGTGCGCCAGTTCACGCAGGACGACGCCCATATCTTCTGCCGCGAAGATCAGATCGTCGAGGAATCCATCCGCTTCTGCCGTCTGTTGGAAAGCGTGTACCGGGACTTCGGCTTCGAGAAGATCGCCGTGAAACTGTCAACGCGGCCCGCTGTGCGGGCAGGCGATGACGCGACATGGGACCGGGCCGAGGAAGGCCTCAAAGCTGCCGTCGATGCTGCGGGCCTGCCTTGCGACTTGCTGCCCGGCGAGGGCGCTTTCTACGGGCCGAAGCTCGAATTCCAGCTGACGGACGCCATCGGCCGGGTCTGGCAATGTGGTACACTTCAGCTCGACTATGTGCTGCCGGAACGTCTGGGCGCGGAATACACGGCCTCGGACGGATCCAAGCAGCGGCCGGTGATGCTGCACCGCGCGATCCTCGGGTCGATGGAGCGGTTCATCGGAATCCTGATCGAGGAATTCGCCGGGGCTTTCCCGATCTGGCTCGCGCCGGTTCAGGTCGTTGTGGCGGCAATTTCGGATGATGCGGCGGGCAACTATGCCGACGATGTCGCCGCCGAACTTCGCAAGGCGGGGCTCCGGGTCGAGGTCGACCGGCGCAACGAAACGATCAATTACAAGGTCCGCGAGCACTCCCTGCAGAAAGTGCCGGTGATTGCGGTGGTCGGCGCCCGCGAGGCGGAAGGCCGCCAGCTGGCGTTGCGCCGGCTGGGCTCCAACGGGCAGCAGATCGTGTCGCTGGAGGAGGCGGTGAAGGCCCTTGCTCACGAGGCCCTGCCGCCGGACTTGAAACGGGCCGCTGATACGCAGCGGTGACAAGGCGCGCGGGCGGCGACTAGAGTAGGGCCAGATGTCATTCGGGCCCTTTCTCGCTGCCGCCTTTGTGCTTTGGCCCGTCATGGCGGTGCTGGGCGGGCAGGGCTTTGCGCCGCTCGTCGGGCTGACGGGACTGGCCGCGCTGGCGGTCTCCCGGCCGCGCTTGCCACCGGCCCCGTTCGCTCTGATCGGGTTCGGCTTCATTGCCTGGGCGGCGCTCAGCGAACTCTGGGCGCCCGGCCATCCCCGATTGGTTTCAGGAAGCCTTCTTGACGGCAATTTTTCAGTCGAAGCGCGCAGTGTGTCGGCCATCCTGCTCGCCCTCATGGCCGCGCTGACGATCGGGAGCACCCTGCGCGCGTCGCCGGCCCCCCGGGCATCGGGCGTTGTGGCGGTCATGCTGGGTGTTCAGGCGGTGCTGGTGATTGCATCGACGATATTGTCGGGGCCTGTCTTGTCCGCCGTGTACGGAGAAGATGCCCGCCGCTTGCAGGAAGGCGCGCAAAACATCGGCCGCAGCGCCAACACGCTGGCTTTGGCCTTGCCGCTGCTTCTGCCGATGCTGGTCTTGCGGCTCAAATTTGTAGGCCCGGCGCTGGCCGCACTGCTCGCAATCGGCGCCGTCGCCATGTTCATCATCTCCGGTTACGATTCGGCGCTGGTGGCGATGATCGGCATGTCGGCGGCCATCATGTTCGTGGCGGTATTGCCGCGCAGCGGCTTCCGCTGGCTGTTCGGCGGCCTGGCGGGCTATATCGCGGCGGCGCCTGTCCTCTTTGCGCTGCTCATCCGGGCGCTTGACGGGGTTGCGCCGCATCTGCCGGCCTCGTTCCGGTCGCGGCTCTGGTCATGGGAAATCGTCATCGGGCGTATGTCGGATGCCCCGTTCCTTGGTCACGGCCTGAATGCGACGCGGACCTGGAAGGAAACATTCGCAACGCGGCCCGACTGGCTCGCCCAATTGCCGGACTACTGGAAAGACTATCCGGTCGTACCGGGGCACCCGCACAACATGGCGCTGCAGATCTGGGCCGAGACCGGCATGATCGGCGCCGTGCTGGCCGCGCTCAGCCTCGTCGCGCTGGCCTTCCACCTGCCCCGGCCCGCCGAATTGCGGCCGGAAATCCGCTTTGCGGCGGCGGGGCTCGCCGGCGCTGCAGCGAGCATCTTCAGCTTTGCCTACAGTCTCTGGAATGAAGGCTTCTGGGCCTCGCTGGCGCTGGCGGCGGCGGCGATCATTCTCTGGCACCGGACACTGCGGGAGACGGACGAATGATGGAGTCGGTCACTGCCCTCGTGGTCAGCTTTCACACCGGTCCGCGCCTCGCGGAATGCCTGTACGCTCTGAAGGGCGATCCGGGCGTGTCCGCCATCGTGATCGCCGACAACGGCAATCCTCCGGGCACGGAGGCCTGGCTGGATGCTTTCGTTGCGGCGACGCCCAAGGCGCAGATTGTGCGGCTTGCCAATCCGGGCTTCGGGGCCGCCGTGAACGCCGCCGCGCGCCTTGCCGCGACCCGGCATCTCCTGGTGATCAATCCTGACTGCGTGATCCGGCGCGGAAGCCTTCGCCCCTTGATCGATGCGCTCGCCGGCGCGCCGGCGCCGGCCATCGCGGGCGGGCGGATATTCGACCTTCAGGGCAGGGAAGAGCGCGGCGCCCGGCGCGAGACGCTGACATTGGCCCGCGCGCTCGGCCTCGCGCGCTGGACGCTGGACCAGGAACCGCCGCCGCAAGGCCCGGTGGCGGTCGGCGCCATTTCCGGCGCATTCTTCCTGATCCGCAAGGCCGACTTCGACCGGCTGAACGGGTTTGACGAAGGGTATTTCCTCCATTTCGAGGATGTGGACATCTGCCGGCGCGCACTGGAGATGGGCGGCGCGGTGATCTACGTGCCGGGCGCCGGGGCGCTGCACTATGGCTCAACGTCGGATGTGCCGTCCGCCTTCGTGACCGGCCACAAGGCGAAGAGCCTCGCCCGTTACCTCCGCAGGTTCGCGCGCGGACCGGCCGAGCGGCTGATGGTCGAACTCGCCGCGCCGTTCATCGGCCTGGCCATGAAGCTGAGGGCCTGAAAAAGAAAAACCCCGGCCGTCAGGCCGGGGCATTCCTTACGCAACACATCGTGGGCGCGGCGAGGCGCTTACACGAAGCCCTTGAACTTGTCCTTGAAGCGCGAGACGCGGCCGCCGCGGTCAAGCGACTTGCCTTCGCCGCCGGTCCAGGCCGGGTGCACTTTCGGATCAATGTCCAGCACCAGCCGGTCGCCCGCTTTGCCGTACGTTGATTTGGTCTGGTATTCCGTACCGTCCGTCATCACGACCGTGATGAAGTGGTAGTCGGGGTGCCCCTCTTTTTTCATTGGCCTGGGCCTCTTTCTCAAGTCTTGTTTCAATCCGGGTTGACGCCCCGGGTGCGCTGGCATGTCTCAGCCTGAAATCGAAGTGGGCCGTATAGGTGAAAGGCTGAGCCGCCGCAAGAGGCGCCGGCAGGGATTCGGCGGCTGTACCGGGCCCAAAATGGGAGTAGAGCTGCCTCATGGCCGATTCAGGCGCGCAGATCACCGATGACCGCCGCACCACGCTGCCTGACGGCGGTGAGGCGATGAGCCGGCCCAAGGGGCGCAGCCTGCGTCCGCTGGCGCTGCTGTGGCCCTATGTCCGCCGCCATTGGGCCACCGTCGCCATCGCGCTCGTGTTCCTGATCCTGGCGTCTGCTGTCAGCCTGGCGATCCCGATGTTGCTGGGCCGGGCCGCTGATGCCGGCCGCCATGCAGGCTCGGACCCGGCAGCGCTGCTGAGGCTCATCGACCAGGCGTTCCTGTGGGTTTTTGCGGCGGCGGTGGGGGCAGGGGTGCTCGGCGCCTTCCGATTCTACTTTGTCTCCCGCTTCGGAGAGCGCATCGCCGCCGACCTGCGCAGCGACCTCTATGCCCACCTGCTGCGGCTATCGCCGGCCTATCACGCGAAGATGCGCTCCGGTGAGGCGGTGTCGCGCCTGACGGCGGATGTCACCCTGATCGAGAACTTCCTCGGATCCTCGGCCTCGCTGGCCACTCGAACCCTGATCACGACGTTTGGCGCGCTGGCCTTGATGATCGCCGTCAACTGGCAGCTCGGCCTGACGCTGGTGGCGATGCTGCCGGTGGCGGTCCTGCCGGTGATGGGCATCGGCCGGATCATCCGCCGCATGTCGAACCGGGCCCAGTCGCGCCTCGCCGATGCCGGCGCTGAGGCGGCCGAAACGCTGGATGCAATCGAACTCGTCCAGGCCTATGGCCGGGAAGAGCGGCAGCTGAAAACCTTTGCTGAGTCCATAGAAGCTACTTTTGCGGCCGCCATGCGCCGGACCGGCGCGCGGGCCTGGATGATCGTGCTTGTCTCTGTTCTGCTTTTCGGCGGCTTCACGGGTGTGCTCTGGCTCGGGGCACGTTCGGTGGCCAATGGCGAGATGAGCTTCGGGGATCTCGCAACGATGGTGATGTACGCCGCCTATGCCGGTTCCGGCTTCGGCATGCTGGCCGAAGTGTACGGCGAAGTGATGCGCGCGGCCGGCGCCGCTGACCGCGCGGCGGAAGTGCTGCGCGAGACGCCGGAGATCGCTGCGCCCGCTCATCCGCGTCCCGTCAATGCCGCAGGGAAGGGCGCCCTCTCCTTCGACGCCGTCACCTTCCACTACGCGGGCAGCGACGCCTCGGCGCTCGAGGACTTTTCTCTCGACGTGAAGCCCGGCGAGTTTGTCGCGCTGGTCGGTCCCAGCGGCGCGGGCAAGACGACCGTGTTCCGGCTCGCGCTGCGCCTGTTCGATCCGCAATCCGGTGTCATACGACTGGACGGTACCGCCTCGACCGAGGCAGAGCCGCGCGACTGGCGCCGCCGTTTCGCCTATGCGCCTCAGGAATCGGCACTGTTCACGGGAACCGCTGCTGACAACATCCGCTTCGGCAGGCAAGATGCCGGCGACGCCGAGCTTGAGAAAGCCGCGCGCATGGCGGAGGCCATGGGCTTCCTGGAGGCGAAGGAAGGCCTCGCCACACAGCTTGGACAGAAGGGTCGCAGCCTGTCCGGCGGCCAGCGCCAGCGCATCGCGCTGGCCCGCGCCCTGGTGCGTGACGCGCCGGTTCTGCTGCTGGACGAAGCCACCTCGGCGCTCGATTCGGAAAGCGAGGCCGCCGTGCGCCGCGCCATCGAGAACGCGGCCGTGGGGCGTACCACGCTGGTGATCGCTCACCGCCTGTCAACCGTGCGCCGGGCTGACAGGATCCTCGTGATGGAAAATGGCCGCATCGTCGAAGAAGGCACGCACGATACGCTGGTTGCGCAAGGCGGGCTCTATGCGCGCCTGGCCGAACTTCAGTTCACGGAGCGTTGAGCAGTTCCCGTTGGCTCAGGCCTTTGTGACCGAGTTGCCGCCATCTACCGTCATCGCAGCACCGGTCATGAAGCTCGATTCATCAGAGGCAAGGAACAACGCGGCATTTGCGATTTCATCCGGCTCAGCAATTCTTTTAAGGGCATGCAGGCCCGCGATGGCAGCCTCGGCACCGTCCATCAGCATGCCGGTTCGCGTGCCTCCGGGTAACAAGGCATTTGCGCGGATGCCCGACGAGCCAAGCTCTACGGCAAGCACCTGCACCAGTCCGATTAGCCCTGCCTTGCTGGCGGCATACGCGCCCATGCCGGGTAGGCCGATCGCATGGCCCACGAAACTCGAAGTGAAGATCAGTGATCCGCGACCTGCAGCCCGCATCGCAGGGATCTGGCTGCGCGCAGCGAAGAAGGCACTGGTCAGGTTGGTGCGAAGCACGTCGTGCCAATCGTCCGGATCCGAACATTCGACTAGGCCGCCAGCGCCAAGTGTGCCTGCATTGTTGAAGGCGATGTCGAGCCGGCCTGTCTCACGCAGCGCCAACGCCGTCAGGGAAGGGGCGTAACCTGGGTCGCGCACGTCACCTGCAAGCTCGAACGCTGTGCCGCCCTTCGCGCGAATTTCGCTTGCGAGTACACCAAGTCTAGCAGAATCGCGCGCTGCGAGAACTACAGCGGCGCCTTCCTGCGCAAAGCGTAGCGCGGCGGCGCGCCCGATGCCCGAGCTCGCGCCCGTGATGATTGCGGTTTTCTGCGACAGTCTCATGCGCGGCCTCCGGATGGTGAGGTCATGAGGTTCACATGAGCGCAGTCTTGTCCGCCACCCGGTTCTTGCGGCGGGCTTCAGCGCTTCTTCCGCGCACGGTCGAAGGCGCCGTCGAGCGAGAAGGCGAAAGCCAGCGACAGGATCAGCGGCACCCAGATCGGCAGCGCGCCGATGCCCGGTGCGCCTGCGGCCTTGGCGATATGATCGTCAACGCACCACCAGAATATCCAGAGCCACATCGGCGCCAACCCTCCAACTGCGCAGGCGAAAACCTGCCCTTTTCAGATAAGACGCCGCAGCCGGCGCACAACCTGCCTATTCGGCCGCCTGTAGTTCGGACTTGGCCGAAGCCGGCGCCGCCGGAACCGTGAACTGCATCACGCCGTCCTCGATCGGCTGCTCGCGCAGGTTCTTCCGGTCCGCGAAATAGTTCTGGTGCAGTTTCCACGGCGCCTCGGTGTGTTGCCGGGGGAACTGGTCCATCACGCGCTGGAAGTAGCCTGACGAGAAATCGACAAACGGCTCGGTTTCGTTCGGATACTGGGCGAGGTAGGGCATCGCCGACGTCGCGCCTTTCTCGTCCATCAGGTTCAGGAGGCGGCAGACATACTCGCTCGTCAGGTCCGCCTTCAGCGTCCACGACGCGTTGGTGTAACCGAACGTGACGGCGAGGTTCGGCATGTTCGACAGCATCACGCCCTTGTAGTTGAGCAGCCGGCCCGGATCGACCGGCGCGCCGTCGAGCGAGACCTGAACCCCGTTCATGAAGATGAGGTTCAGGCCGGTTGCGGTGACGATGATGTCGGCGTCCAACGTCTTGCCGGATTTGAGTAGAATGCCCGTTTCGGTGAAGCGCTCGATATGGTCGGTCTCGACGCTGGCCTTGCCGGACTTCAGCGCATTGAACAGATCCGAGTCCGGAACAAGGCAGAGCCGCTGCTCCCACGGATTGTAGGCCGGGTTGAAGTGCTTGTCGACGTCGTAGCCGGGCCCCATCTCCTCGCGCACCATGCCGATCAGGCGTTCACGGGCCTTGTCCGGGTTCTTGCGGGTCTGGCGGAAGAAGAACTGCTGGAAGAGAACGTTCCGCCAACGGATGAGCGTGTAGGCCCACTGATCCGGCAGGATCTGGCGCAGGAAGTTCGCCATCTTGTCCACGGCCGGGCGCGAGACGACATAGGTGGGTGAGCGCTGCAGCATGGTGATGTGCGCCGCGGTCTCGGCCATCGCGGGAACCAGCGTCATGGCGGTTGCGCCGGAACCGATCACGACCACGCGCTTGCCCGAATAGTCGAGGTCTTCCGGCCAGTGCTGCGGGTGGATGATCTGGCCCTTGAACGCAGCCTCGTCCGGAAATTCCGGCCGGTAGCCCTGATCATAGCGGTAATAGCCGCCGCACATGAACAGGAAGCGGCAGACAGTCGTTTGGCGCGCGCCGTCCTTGCCTTCGCTGACGACGTGCCAGGCCTGGTCCTTGCTGGACCAGTCCGCCGAGACGATCTTCGTGTTGAATGAAATGTGCGGTCGCACGCCGTACTCGTCGGCCGTGTCGTTCACGTATTTGCGGATGGACGGACCGTCGGCAATCGCCTTGGCCTCAGTCCAAGGTTTGAAGTCAAAACCCAGTGTATGCATGTCGGAGTCTGATCGGATGCCTGGGTACCGGAACAGGTCCCAGGTTCCACCGATGGCGTCGCGCGCCTCATAGATCCGGTAGGTCTTTCCCGGCGACAGCTTATGGAGGTGCACGGCCGCGCCAATGCCGGACAGGCCGGCGCCGATGATGAGTACGTCTTTATCGAGTTTTGTCATGCCCGGCAGGTTACGCGAGAATGGCAAAAAGGAAATAGGTGACGCGGGTGTCACCCTTCAGGCGTCCGAGCAGCCTAGACGTTCGCCTGCCGTCCGAACGCTCCGGCATGGCGCAATTGCTCCTGCACCAGCGGCACGATGTCCTCGTTGCCCGCGATGATCGAACCCGTAGTCATCACATTGCCGCCGTCGATCTCGGTGACCATGCCGCCGGCTTCGCGCACCAGGACGATCCCGGCGGCGATGTCCCATGACTTGAGGCTGCGTTCCCAAAACCCGTCGAACCGGCCCGCGGCGACCCAGGCAAGGTCCAGCGCGGCTGAGCCATAGCGGCGGATTCCCGCGCAGCTCGGGGTCATGGCGAGCATCTCGCGGGCGAACACCGTATGAGCGTCTTCCGATTTGCCGTGCCAGGGCGAGCCGGTGGCAATCACCGCCTCGGTCAGCTTCCGGCGCGTGGCGACCCGCAGTTTTCGCTGTTCCAGCCAGGCGCCGCGGCCCGTTTCGGCCCAGAAGATCTCGTTCTTGGCAACGTCGAACACCACACCGGTCAGCAGCTGGCCGTCGCGCTCAAGCCCGATCGAGACCGAGTAATGCGGTTGGCCGTGCAGGAAGTTCAGGGTGCCGTCGAGCGGGTCCACGATGAAGCGGTTCGACTTGTCGGTCCCCTCGACGATGCCGCGCTCCTCCATCACGAAGCCATAGCCGGGGCGGGCTTTCATCAGGTGGGTGTAGATCGTCTCTTCGGCGCGGTGGTCGGCGTTTGACACGAAATCAGCCGGTCCCTTCTTGGAGACCTGCAGGTTTTCGACTTCGCCGAAATCACGCGCGAGGCTGCGCCCGGCGGCGCGTGCGGCGGCGATCATGACGGCGCCAACGGGGGAGGGTTTTGACATGAGAAATAGCTCTTGCGCGCTTTTGGGGCGGAAAGCGCGGGGCGTAAGGCCTTGTCTGCGCAGGGTCAAGGCTGCGGAGTGTTAACAAGGGGGCGGGTCCTGGAAGAGTTGCGCAAATGGCAAACTCGGGTCACCCTCCGCCCGCACTGCAATTCAGGAGGGCTGGGCAATGCTGTCTTACTTTACCAACTTCGATAAACTGATCGGCACCAAGCTGATCGTGCTTCTCTACTGGCTGGGTTTGATCGGCATCGCGCTGGGCGGCCTGGGCGGTATTTTCGGCGGGCTGGGCAGCATGCGCTACGGCTTCCTGTCGGGCCTCGGCATGGTGATCGCCAGCATCGTCGGCGCGGCGCTGGCCGTGCTGTTCTGGCGGTTCATCTGCGAAGTCTACCTGCTGCTCTTCCGCATGGCGGACGACCTGCGCGACATCAAGACCATGAAGTCGGGCGCTCCGGTCAGCGCCTCCTAGGCTGCGCCTTCGAGCTGGTCGAACAGCGCGTTGAAGGCCCTGACCGCTTCGGCGGGGCCTTCGGCGTGGTTCCAGACGCCGTTTGAAACCGCGAGGAAATCCGCGCCGGCGGTCACCAGGGGCGCAGCGTTCTGCGCCGTTATCCCGCCGATCGCGACACAGGGGATCAGCATGGCGGCCTGCCAGACCTGCAGCAGCTCAAGCTCGGCAGGCACGGTTTCCGCCTTGGTCGCGGTGGGATAGAACGCCCCGAACGCCACATAGTCCGCCCCGTCTTCACCCGCCTGCATGGCCTTGTGATAGCTGTTCTTGGCGGTTGCGCCGATGATCGTGTCGGGGCCGAGCAGGTTGCGGGCGGTCTTCACCGGCATGTCCGTCCAGCCGAGGTGTACTCCGTCGGCGCCGAGTTCCCGGACGAGGTCGGGCACATCGTTGACCAGCACGGCGACCCCCGCTTCCTGCGCCATCGCGGTCAAGGCGCGGCCGGCCTCCCGCGTTGCCTGCATATCTGTCATACCGTCCGCGCCCTTGAGACGCAGCTGCAGGGAGGCCACGTCTCCGGCACTGAGCACGGCGCCCAGCGTTCTGGCAAAGGCCGCGACATCCGCAATCTGCGGCGGTGTGATCAGATAGAGGCGGGTGCGGGGGCGGGGCGGTAGCGAGGGACTCATGGATGTTGCCTCTGCGGCGCAGGCGGCCAGAAGTCAACGCCGGGCCGTTCTTGACTATCACACAGCAAGTGCCATATTGGAACTCACAGTGAACGGACTTCCCGGATGACCCGAAAACTTCCCGTCCGCCTGTTTCAGCCCTTGTTCGGGCTGTTCATGGCTTTCTTCATGAGCTTCCTGATGTCGGGCGCGATCACGGCCCTCAATATCGGGTTTCCGCCGGACTTTTCCGGCCGGTGGATGCACGCCTGGGGCATCGCCTTCGTCTTGGCCTATCCCGCCATCCTGATCGTCGCGCCAGTCGCCCGGCGTCTCGCGCTACGCTTCGCCGAGTCGCCGTTTGCCGCGCCTTCGGCACGGGCGGAGGTCAGCCCGCCGGCTTGAACACGCGTTTCGAGCTGGCCGGGTTCTTTGCGAGGGCGGCCCCCCGGCGCATCGGACGCGGTTCCAGGTCGCCCTTGCAGTTGGGGCAGAGGCCATCGAGCGGGCCGTCCGCGCAGTCATCGCAGAACGTGCATTCGAACGAACAGATGAAGGCGCCGGGCTCATCGGCCGGCAGGTCACGGTCACAGTGTTCGCAGTTGGGGCGCATTTCGAGCATCTGGAAAATCCTAAGCGGAAGGACGCCTGGCGCAAGCCTCAGAAGTCGAACAGGTCGCTCAGGAAGCTCTCGCGCTTGTGCCGTTTGCCCTTTTTGTAGCGCCAGTCGTCATCGTCATCGTGACGGTCCTGGAAGTGGCCCTCGTCGCGGAAGTGTTCCGGCCGGTGCGCTTCGGGCTGCGGGGCGGGGGTGGCAACCGCCGCCGCCGACCGGTCGATGATCTTGTCGAGTTCGCCCCGGTCCAGCCAGACGCCGCGGCATTTCGGGCAATAGTCGATCTCGACGCCGGAGCGTTCGGTCATCACCAGGGTTTCACCATCGACCGGGCACTTCATCGGGACACTCCTGAAAGCAAAAGGGCGCAGCCCTTACGCCGCGCCCTCTTCACATGGTAGGCCGGACCCTGCCTGCAAGGGGCAATTCGCCCCGCGTTGAGCCTCAGGACCGCGAGGCTTCGAAAATTCCGTTGATGGCGTCGCCGAGCACCTTGTCGAATTCCGCGTCGGTCTGCTGGGCTGACAGGCCTTCGGTCAGGGCGCGCGAGAAGCTGGCAATGATGCCATTGTTGGCGGCGAGGATCTTGTTGGCGTCCGCGCGGCAATAGCCGCCCGACAGGGCCACCACGCGCATCGCGCGCGGATGATCGACCAGCGGCTTGTAGAGGTTCGGCTTCGTCGGCAGCGTCAGCTTCAGCATCACCTGCTTGTCATGGCCAAGCGCATCGAGCTGCTTGAGGATTTCGGCGAGGAGGATTTCCTCGGCCTCGGCCTTGTCGGCAATCGAGATGGTCACTTCCGGCTCGATGATCGGCATCAGGCCATGGCCGAGGATCTGGCGGCCGACATCGAACTGTTGGGCGACGGCGGCGGCAATGCCTTCGGCATTGGCGGCCGAGATGACCGAGCGCATCTTGGTGCCGAACATGCCCTTGGCGACGGCGCGCTCGAGCAGGGTGTCGAGTTCCGGCATCGGCTTCATCAGCTGGCAGCCGTTCACTTCCGCCTCAAGGCCCTTGTCGACTTTCAGGAAGGGCACGACGCCGCGCTTGTCCCAGAGGTATTCCGCGGTCGGGACGCCGTCGATGTCGCCTTCCATGGTGCGCTCGAACAGGATGGCGCCCATCACCTTGTCGCCGGTGAAGGCCGGCGACTTGATGATCCGTGCCCGCATCTCGTGGATCAGGCGGTACATCTCTTCGTCATTGCCGTAGGCGTCTTCCATGATGCCATAAAGGCGCAGGGCTTTCGGCGTCGAGCCGCCCGACTGGTCGAGCGCGGCAATGAAGCCGTCCTTCGAGGCGGCCTGTTTCGCCATCGCGGCCTTGTCTGCTGTCTTTACTGCCATGTCCGTACCCGCCATGTTTGAACCTTCCATTTGTCCCCGGACGATATCCCGCCCGAATTGTTTCACGCTGGCCGCCCTTCCTGGCTGCAGGCTGTCACGCTTTGGGACAGCTCTGCCTGGGCCGGCGCATTCCTCAGCCTGAACGGCCAGGGTGCCCGGCGGGAGACCTTTCTGTCTGCCCTATATTCAACTGTCATGCCGGGAAAGGCAGACAACGTTGCCATGCTGCAAGTGATTTTGGTGTCCGGGCCAAGCGCCGGAATCGGGGCGGTCAAGGCGCGGGGTGTTCAGGCCTTCAGGGCCTCGACGCCCGGCAGTTCCTTGCCTTCCATCCACTCGAGAAACGCGCCGCCGGCGGTCGAGATGAAGGTGAAGTCCCCGGCTACGCCGGCATGGTTCAGCGCGGCAACGGTGTCGCCGCCGCCGGCGACCGCGACGAGCTTGCCGGCTTTGGCGAGGCGCGCCGCTTCTTCGGCCACTTTCACCGTCGCCGTGTCGAACGGCGTCAGTTCAAACGCGCCCAGGGGTCCGTTCCAGATCACCGTCTTGGCGCGACCGAGGGCTTCGGCGAGGTGCGCGATGCTCAGCGCGCCGGCGTCCAGGATCATTTCGTCCGCCGCCACATCCCCGAGCGCGCAGACGCGGTTGTCGGCGTTTGCCTTGAATTCCTTCGCCACCACGACATCGCGCGGCAGCAGGATCTCGCAGCCCGCCGCTTTCGCCGCCGCTTCGATTTCCCGCACCGTGTCGGCCAGGTCATGCTCGCAGAGCGACTTGCCGACATTGACGCCCTGTGCCGCCAGGAAGGTGTTCGCCATGCCGCCGCCGATGGCCAGCATGTCCACCTTGGTCACCAGGTTTTTCAACAGGTCGATCTTCGAGGACACTTTCGCGCCGCCGACAATCGCCAGCACCGGGCGCTCCGGATTGCCGAGCGCCTTGTCCAGGGCGACGAGTTCTTCTTCCATGTTGATGCCGGCATAAGCGGGCAGGAAGTCGGCCAGCACGGCGGTCGTCACATGGCGGCGGTGGGCAGCGGAGAACGCATCATTGACGAAAAGATCACCGAGCGCGGCGATCTCCTTCGCAAGTTCAGGATCGCCCTTTTCCTCGCCTTTGTGGAAGCGGGTATTCTCCAGCAGGATCACGCCGGCTGGCGCCAGGTCGGCGATCGCCTTCCTGACGTGCTCGCCCTTGCAGTCGGCCACGAAGCTGACATTCGCGCCGAGCACCTTGGCGAAGGCGCCGGCGACCGGGGCGAGGCTCATCTCCGCCACGCGCTCACCCTTGGGGCGACCGAAATGGGCGAGCAGAGCGACCTTGGCGCCCGCCGTTCGCAGACTCTGGACGGTATCGACGGCGGCGCGCAGGCGCGTATCGTCCGTAACCAGACCATTCTCCATCGGCACGTTGAAGTCCACTCGGACGAGCGCGACCTTGCCGGTAAGATTGCCCGCGTCGGAAATGCGTTTGAAGGAGGTCATTGTAATCTCCGCTCACCCCCGCGAAGGCAGGGGCCTCGTGACGTTTCAAGAAGCCGCCGCAGCCCCCCGCCTTCGCGGGGGTGAGCGGGAAAATGTGGGCTAGATCAGTTTCGCCAGCGCGACGGCCGTGTCGGCCATGCGGGTCGAGAAGCCCCACTCGTTGTCATACCAGGTCATGATCGACACGAAGTTGCCGTCCATCACTTTCGTCTGGTCGAGGTGGAAAATCGACGAGCGGTCGTCGTGGATGAAGTCCGAGGACACGTTCGGCTGGTCGGTGACGCCAAGAATGCCCTTCAGCGGGCCGTTGCTGGCGGCTGCGATGATGGCTGCGTTCACGTCTTGGGCCGTGGTGCTTTTCTTGGCGATGAACTTCAGGTCAACGACCGAAACGTTCGGCGTCGGCACGCGCACCGAGATGCCGTCGAGCTTGCCCTTCAGTTCCGGCAGGACGAGGCCGACCGCCTTGGCAGCGCCGGTCGAAGTCGGGATCATTGACAGCGACGCGGCGCGGGCCCGGTAGAGGTCCTTGTGCATCTGGTCGAGCGAAGGCTGGTCATTCGTGTACGAATGGATCGTCGTCATCATACCCTTCTCGATGCCGACCGCGGCGTGCAGAACCTGCGCGACCGGTGCGAGGCAGTTCGTGGTGCACGAGGCATTCGAGACGACGAGGTGTTCCTTCTTCAGCTTGTCATGGTTGACGCCGTAAACGACCGTCAGGTCGGCGCCGTCCGCCGGGGCGGAAACCAGCACGCGCTTGGCGCCGGCGGCGAGGTGGGCTGAGGCCTTGTCCTTCGAGGTGAAGATGCCGGTGCATTCCATCGCGATATCGACGTCGAGCTCGCGGTGCGGCAGGTCCTTCGGATCGCGGATCGCGGTCACGAGGATCGGCTTGCCGTTGATGACGATCTTGTCTCCGTCAACCTTCACATCGGCCGGGAAGCGGCCGTGTACCGAATCGAAGCGCAGGAGATGGGCATTTGTTTCGACCGGGCCGAGATCATTGATGGCAACCACTTCGATGTCGGTGCGGCCATGTTCGATGATCGAGCGCAGGACGAGGCGGCCGATCCGGCCAAAACCATTGATTGCAACACGAACGGCCATCAGTTTTCTCCTGTCAGGCGAGATTTCTCGCGGTTTTGCTGCCATTTACTGGCGCTGGCCCCCCGCGTCCACCCGAAATCCGTGTGGCACCGCGCCGCGAACTTGACGCTCGGGAAGGACGTTTCGCGCCCTTCCCGGGCCTGCAAGTTCCATGCAACCGGCGCGGCTGGACACGTCTGACGCGGGCGCCTAGAGCGGCGGGTCGAAAAGGGGTCCCGGTTTTCGGGAACATGCCGCGACCAACATGACGGCCGGATCACCGTTCTGATTCAGGCCGTCAGCCCTTTGATCCGGTGCGAGGAACGATGAGAGGCAGACAATGGACAGCGCGCAGGCACAGGGGAGGGAGGCCGGCCGCCCGATGCTGGATTGGTTGCTGTTCGCCGGTCTCTCGGTCATCTGGGCCGGGGCCTATCCGCTGACGCGCCTGGCGGTCGGCAAGGGGCTGGACACGGGCCTTCCGCCCCAATGGGTGCTGCCGGGCCGGCTCTGCATCGGCGCGGTGTTCCTCTGGACCTTGCTGCTGGCCAGCCGCAAGCACCTGCCACCCTGGAGCGACCGGCGCCGCTGGCTGACCATTGCCGGCATGGGCATTGTCGGCTCGGTGATCCCGTTCTTCTTCATCACCACGGCGCAGCAGACCGTCAGTTCCAGCCTCGCGGCGCTCTACACGGCGGCCTCGCCCGTCTTTGTGGCCATCGGGGCCCACCTGCTGTTCGCCGGGGAGCGGATGACGGCCCGCACCGGAATCGGCGTCGTCCTCGGCTTTGTCGGGGTTGGTGTGCTGTTTGGCCCGGACGCCGCCCAGGGTCTGGCCTCCGCCGATGTGATCGCACAGGTCTTCCTGCTGATCGCAACCCTGTCCTACGCCCTCAGCACGCTGATTGCGCGCGGCGCACCGCCAATGGAGGCGATTGTCTTCGCCGCCAGCTACGCCACGGTCTCGGCGCTGACGTCGATCCCGCTTGTGTTCACGATCGACGCGGCGGCGGTGGATGCCAGCTGGGTCAACTGGCTCGGCGTGCTCGGTCTTGGGATCGGCTCGTCCGGGATCGGCCAGATCCTCTACATGACCCTGATCGCGCGCGCCGGCGCCACATTCGTTTCGCTCAGCGGCTATGCCATCCCGGTCATCAGCGCGGCCTTCGGCTGGGTCTTCTTCCACGAAACACAAAGCTGGAATGCGGTCTTCGCCTTCATCCTCATCCTCGGCGGCGTCTGGCTTGCCCGCACCGGCGGACGCGGACGCAGCGCCGCTCAGCGATAGGCGGCGACTGACTCGCTCACTTCGCCGTCCCCGTCGAACACGAAGGTCTCGGCCACCAGCTCTTCCCGGTGGTTTGTGTACAGAAGGGTGATCGCGTCCGAGCTCGTCAGGACATTCTCAAGCTCGAAGAACAATTCCGGCGACCGCGCCAGCGCCTTCGTCCAGTAGTCGCGCAGCGCCGGCTTGCCGGAAATGCTGGCCGCGTCCGTGCCCATCACCAGCGCGATGCGCGGCGAGTGGAACACCACGGCGTCGGAATAGTGAGACAGGATCCGGTCGATGTCCCGGTCGTTCCAGGCCGACAGCCAAGCACGGGCAAACTTCTCGGACTTGGCGCGGTCGAACGGCGGTTTCACGGCAGAGCCTCAGCCCTGCCCGTTCACCGCCAGAACGTCCTCGACGGTCCGCAGGCCAGGCTTCGGCGCCGTCACGAGCACCGCCATGTTGCCGGGCAGGTGCTTGTTGTCGAGCATCTTCTCGTGGGCCAGCGGAATGTCCGCCCAGGTGAAGACTTCCGACATGCCGGGGTCGATCCGGCGGTTGATCACCAGCTGGTTGGCTTCTGAGGCTTGCTTCAGGTTCGCGAAGTGCGAGCCCTGCACGCGCTTCTGGCGCATCCACAGGAACCGTGCGTCCATGGTCAGATTGAAGCCCGAGGTTCCCGCGCAGATCACCACCATGCCGCCGCGTTTCACCACGAAGACCGAAACGGGGAAGGTGGCTTCGCCCGGATGTTCGAAGACGATATCGACGTCCTTCTTGCCGGTGATGTCCCAGATCGCCTTGCCGAACTTGCGGCTCTCTTTCATGTAGTCATTGAACTCCGGGCCGTTCACTTTCGGCAGCTGGCCCCAGCAGTTGAAGTCATTGCGGTTGATCACGCCCTTGGCGCCCAGGCTCACGACATAGTCGCGCTTGTCATCGGACGACACGACGCCGATCGCGTTCGCGCCGGTCACCGCACAGAGCTGCACCGCGAAGCTGCCGAGACCGCCCGAGGCGCCCCAGACGAGCACGTTGTCAGCAGGCTTCACGATATGCGGGCGGTGGCCGAACAGCATGCGGTAGGCGGTCGCCAGCGTCAGCGTGTAGCAGGCGCTCTCTTCCCAGGTCAGGTGTTTCGGGCGGGGCATGCACTGGCGGGCCTGCACGCGGCAGAACTGCGCGAAGGCGCCGTCCGGCGTCTCATAGCCCCAGATGCGCTGGCTCGGCGAGAACATCGGGTCGCCGCCATTGCACTCCTCGTCGTCGCCGTCATCCTGGTTGCAGTGGATCACCACTTCATCGCCCGGCTTCACGCGGGTGACGCGCTTGCCGACGGCCCAGACGATGCCTGCCGCATCGGAGCCCGCCACGTGGAAGGGTTGCTTGTGCACGTCGAAGGGAGAGATCGGCTCGCCGAGCGCGGCCCAGATGCCATTATAGTTGACGCCAGCTGCCATCACGAGGACCAGCACTTCGTCGGAATCGATCTCCGGCACCGGCACCTGCTCGACCTGCATGGCGGTCATCGGGCGCCCGTGCCGTTCGCGCCGGATCGCCCAGGCGTGCATCAGCTTGGGAACGTGGAACTCGGGCGGAATCTCGCCCAGCTCGTAGATGTCTTTCGTTGCCCGCCCGGTTGTTGTGGTGGCCATCACCGTCCTCCGTTATGTTGTTTATGACTGAGTGACACACTGACGGTGACTTCACAGCCCTCTTTGGCGCGGGCACACTGGCAAGTGTAATGCCGCAGCGCAAGAAAAATGTTGCGGCGCACAAACCCCGCCCGTTTGCCCGAGGCCCGCCGCATGCCTGTCTGCCCTGTCGTTCACCTGAACGGTTCGTTCCTGCCGCTCACCGAGGCGCGGATATCCCCGCTGGACCGCGGTTTCCTGTTCGCCCATGCGGCCTATGAGGTGACCGCCGTTTACGGTGGCCGCTTCGTGGATCTCGCGGGTCACATCGCCCGGCTGACCCGCACCCTGGACGGCATCGCGATCCCCAATCCGCACGACCCGGCCGGCTGGGAGGCGCTGCATAGGGAACTGATCGTCCGCAACGATCTCGCCGAGGGTCTTGTCTATCTCGAAGTCACCGGCGGCGCCTATGACGCCCGCGATTTCGCCGGGCCCGACACGTTCACGCCCACCGTCTTCGCTTATGCCGACGCCCGGCCCCTGATCGGCGCCGCCGCCCGGGACGGGATCAAGGCCGTGTTCATCAATGACACGCGCTGGAAGCGGCGCGACATGAAAACCACGCAGCTGCTCTCGCAGGCGCTCGCCTACCGCACGGCAAAGGCGCAAGGCGCCGACACGGCCCTGATGGTCGAGGATGGTTTCGTCACCGAGGCGGCCTCCGCCAATGCCTGGATCGTCACGCCGGCGGGCGAGATCATCACGCGCGACCTTTCGCCGGCGATCCTCCCCGGCATCACGCGGGTGGGCGTCATGGCCCTGCGCGGGAAGGGAGCCTTCACCATCACCGAGCGCGCCTTCACACCGGACGAAGTGGCGGGCGCCGCTGAAGTCTTCACGACCTCGGCGGGCGCCATGATCGCTCCCGTCACGCACGTCGACGGCCGGCCGGTCGGCCAAGGCCTGCCGGGCCCGGTCACCCGCACGCTGCAGCGCCTTTACTACGAAGCCATGGGCGCCGACGTCGCCACCGCCGCGCCCTGGACGCTGGAACGGGCCTGAATCACAGCCCGCGTTTTCATCGTCAGGATCAGGGATGCCAGCGACAGTGTGATCGCGTTGGCGAGGATGATCGGCAGGGCGCCCTGGAGGATGCCGTAAACCAGCCAGGCCGCCACGCCCACGGTGAACAGCGCGTACATGGCGAGGGAGATGCCTTCGGTCTTGCCGGTGCGCAGCACCAGCCAGGCCTGCGGCACGAAGGAAAGCGTGGTCAGGAAAGCGCCCACGAAGCCGAAAATGTCTGTCAAGAAATGCGCTCCTGCCGCGTCCGGCCGGCAGCCATAGGGCGCTTTGGCGCCCGCGTCACGGCAGATCGCGGTCGATGATCTCGCCTTCGATGATTTCCCCGTCGCCGGGTACTGCCGCTCCGCCCTGCTGTGCGCGCAGGGCCGCTTCCAGTCCGGAGCGGACCTCTGCGATCTGCCGGCCGGCGATCCGCGCGCTGACCTCGTTGGCGCCGAGTGCAAGACCTGCCGTGCCGCCGAGGATCAACAGGTCAGGCAGGGCGATTTCCCGGGCCAGCGCGGTGTCGCGAAACAAGGTCAGCACGCCGGTGAACAGGACGAACACGCCGATCAGCAGGCCCAGCCGGAAGGCAAAGCCCATAAACAGCGAAGCGCCGCTCACTTGCGCCACCGCCAACCGGCGGCGTTCGATCAAGCTGACCGCCAGCATCAGGGCCGCGAGACCCGCCAGGGCAAGGGGACTGCGCTGGTAAATGGCCAGCAGCGCCGCGCCGAAGGGAAAAGCGAACAGTGAAACGAGACGCAGGTTGAGCACGGTCTGCAGGCCGGGGCGGTTCATGGGGCAGGCTCCCGTCGGTCTGGCGCCGGATGGGCCAGAGGGGCGAGATGGGGATGCCGGCCCGGCTTTGCCAGCGTGTCGAAGGGGCGCGGCGGCAAGTCGCTTGCAAGCCGTGCGATGGTCCGCCATGTTGCGCCGCAACAAAGGGGAGGCAGAGCCGCATGAGCAAGCCCGAAGCAAACTACCAGCACGCCGCCGAAGAGCCGTGGATCTTCCGCACCTATGCCGGGCACTCGACCGCGCAGAAGTCGAACGAACTGTACCGTCTGAACCTCTCCAAAGGCCAGACGGGCCTCTCCATCGCTTTCGACCTGCCCACCCAGACCGCCTATGACGCCGACCACATCCTCGCCAAAGGCGAAGTCGGCAAGGTCGGCGTGCCGGTCAAACACCTCGGCGACATGCGCCTGTTGTTCGACCAGCTGCCGCTGGAACAGATGAACACCTCGATGACGATCAACGCGCCGGCCGCCTGGATGCTGGCGCTGTACGTTGCCCTTGCCGACGAACGCGGCGAAAGCCGCAAGAAGCTGCGCGGCACGACGCAGAACGACATCGTCAAGGAATACCTGTCGCGCGGCACCTACGTCTTCCCGCCGGAGCCCTCCCTGCGCCTGATCGGCGACATGGTCAGCTGGTGCTATCTGGAAGTTCCGAAATGGAACCCGGTGAACGTCTGCTCCTACCACCTTCAGGAAGCCGGGGCGACGCCGGAACAGGAACTGGCCTACGCCCTCGCGACCGCCATCGCCGTCCTCGACACGGTCAAGGCTGGCGGGCAAGTTCCGGAATCAGACTTTGAAACCGTCTTCGGCCGGATTTCCTTCTTCGTGAACGCGGGAGTCCGTTTTGTAACGGAACTTTGCAAGATGCGCGCCTTCGTCGATCTCTGGGAAGAGATCGGCCGGGAGCGCTACGGCGTCACCGATCCGAAGGCGCTGCTGTTCCGCTACGGCGTGCAGGTGAACTCCCTCGGCCTCACGGAGCCGCAGCCGGAGAACAACGTCTATCGCATCCTGATCGAAGCCCTTGCCGTCACATTGTCCAAGAAGGCCCGTTGCCGGGCGCTGCAGCTGCCCGCCTGGAACGAAGCCATGGGCCTGCCGCGTCCCTGGGACCAGCAATGGTCGCTCCGCCTGCAGCAGATCCTCGCCTACGAGACCGACCTCCTCGAGTTCGAGGACATTTTCGATGGCAGCCATGTCATCGACGCCAAGACCGAGGAACTGAAACAGAAGGCCCGCCTGACGCTGGCGAAGATCGACGCGCTCGGCGGTGCCAAGGACGCCATCGGCTTCATGAAGGAAAGCCTCGTCGGCGCGCACATCGACCGCATCCGCGCCATCGAATCCGGCGCGATGAAAGTGATCGGCGTCAACAGTTACACCGAAACCGAGGAAAGCCCCCTCGGCTCGGGCGACGGCGCGATCATGACCGTCGATCCCGCCGAGGAGGCCGCCCAGGTGCGCGATCTCAAGGCCTGGCGCAGCGCCCGCGATGGCAAGGCCGCCGAGGCCGCCCTCGCCGCCCTGCGCGCTGCCGCAGCCGAGAACCGCAACATCATGGAACCCTCCATCACCTGCGCCAAGGCCGGCGTCACCACCGGCGAATGGGGCACGGTCCTGCGCGAAGTCTTCGGCGAGTTCCGCGCGCCCACCGGTGTTGCCCTCGTCGTCGGCTCCGATGGCGGCGAAGACATCGAAACCGTCAAGGCAGAGGTCGCCCGCGTTTCGCAGGCTTTGGGACGTACACTGACATACGTGCTCGGCAAGCCGGGCCTCGATGGCCACTCCAACGGCGCCGAGCAGATCGCCGCGCGCGGCCGCGCCGTCGGTATGGAGGTCGTCTACGAAGGCATCCGCTTCACGCCGGCCGAGATCGCCGCCCAGGCCAAGGCCGCCAAGGCGCATGTCGTCGGCCTCTCGATCCTGTCGGGCAGCCACCTGGATCTCGTCCGCGAGACGATTGCCGAGCTGCGCGCGGCCGGTCTCGGCGATGTTCCCGTCGTCGTCGGCGGCATCATTCCGCCCGAGGATGCCCGCGCGCTGAAGCAGATGGGCATTGCCCGCGTCTATACGCCCAAGGACTTCAAGATCACCGAGATCATGGGCGACGTGACAAGGCTTGTTGAAAAAGCCTGGCTTGTAAAAGGTTAGGTCCAGCATCCTGAAGGCTCGCTTCCGGATCCAGCCCGGCCCGAACGGCCCGGCGCCGACCGTCAGCGGGTGCTGAACAGCCGGCCCTTCTCGGTGATCACCACGACGACCAGCGCGCCGGCGCCCAGGCAGGCAAAGCCGGACATCAACGGCACGGTCGAGCCGTTGAACAGGGACCCGATGAAGGCGCCGGTCACGGCCGAGGCGAGCGTCGTGGCGAAGCCGTAGGCGGCCGAGGCGGTGCCGGCGATTTTGCCCAGTGGCTCCATCGCCAGCGCCGAAAAGTTCGAGCCCATCAGGCCGAAGCAGCCGAAGGCGATTGCAAACAGCGGGAAGAACACGGCGAAGTTCTCGCCAAACAACAGTGTTGAGAGTGCCAGCGTTGCCGACAGCACCGTGAACACGATCAGGGCCGTGTGGCTGATGCGCCGCATGCCGATCTTCACGACGAGGCGCGAGTTCATGAAGTTGGCCGCCGCCATCACGCCCGCTATCCCGGCAAACCACAAGGCAAACGTGTCGCCCTTGCCGAACACCTGGCGGAAGACCTGCTCGGACGAGGCAATGAAGGCGAACAGCGCCCCGAACACGATGCCGGAAGCGCACATATAGCCAAAGCTCACCTGCGAGCGCAGCACGCTCAGATAGGCCCCGAAGGCGCTGGCGAAGTTCAATGGCCGGCGCGCGGCGGCGGGCAATGTCTCCGGCAAGCGCAGCCAGGTCCAGGCCAGCATCACGCTGCCCCAGATGGCCAGCCAGATGAAAATGCCTTCCCAGGGCGCAAACAGCAGGATCGCTTGTCCGAGGCTCGGCGCGATGATCGGAACGATCATGAAGATGGACATGACCAGCGACATGAAGCTCGCCATGGCGCGGCCTGCAAACGTGTCGCGTACCACCGCCGTGGCCACGATCCGGGCACCGGAAGAGAAGATGCCCTGCAGGAAGCGCGCAGCCAGCAGCGCCCAGAAGTCGCTGACGATCACGCAAAGCAGCGACACGGCGATATAGCCCGCGAGCCCGATGAACAGCGGTGCGCGCCGGCCGAACCGGTCGGTCACGGGGCCCCAGACAAGTTGCGGCGCGCCAAAGCCCAGCACATAGGCGAAGATGATCAGTTGCTGGCGGTTGTCGGTGGGGCCGCCTTCGGCCGTCAGTCCGGTCGCCGCCGCAATCTGCGACAACGCCGGCAGCATGACGTCGATCGCCATGGCGTTCAGCGTCATCAACCCGGCAATCATCGCCACCAGCTCAACCTTGCGCAGCCCGGCAGGCGGCGCCAACGGCGGTGCGCGGAGGGATTCTGAATCGGCCATCGGGCAGCGCAACATCCGGGAGGAAAGGGAACGGCCCGTTCTGGACCCGCCGGGCGTGATTGCCTAGTACCGAATGGGCATGGAATCTATTAAATAGCCCCGCACGCCGCGCTGCGTACGCGGGGCGCTCTGCCGGCGCGTTCCGTCAGCTCAGGACTCCGGCCACTGGATCGTACCAGTGAGATTGAAGATCACCTGGGCGGCATCGAAATAGGCCACGTCGTCAGGCTTCTCGCCTTTGCCCATGATGATCTCGGCCGAGGCGATATAGCTCGTCTGTTCGCGAAAATCTGCCGGACCGCCCCAGAAAGGGTCATAATACCCGAAGCGCGACGCATAGGACGGACCCGGATAATAGCTGCGATAGGGATCGCGGAAGTAGGCGGCGCGGGGTCCGAAGTACCGGTAGTCGCAATAGAAGTGATCATAGAACGGCGAATAGGCCGCGCCGGAGGCGACAACTTTCGTGTTCGCGTCGGTGTCGCGCCGCATGACGCGGAAGTGGTCATAGCCGTTCTGCTTGGTCAGCTCCGCCGCGCGGTAGAGAAGGTAAGTCTCCACCGTCTTGCGGTCAGTCAGCGAGTTTCCCGCAAACTGGACCTGGAACCGGTTGTTCTCGATCTTCTGCTCGGAATAGCCCCGATCCGTGCCGCTTGCGGCCTGGTAGGGCGTTGCGGTGGCGCACGCGCCGAGCATCGCCAAGGCGGCGAGCCCCGTTACCATACTGATCTTCGACATCTGAATGTCTCCTGACAGATTGTACCTCTTCTATCTATGGGCCCGGTAAGCTGAATGCCAGACAACTTTCCTAATCGTAATTTTGTGAGACCGCCTTGCAGCCGTCTACAAGCGCCGGGGTCGATCAGACCCCGACCGCCAGCATGGCCTTATAGGCGTCCCGCGCGGTGACCTTGTCCAGCCAGGCGCTCGTCGCCGGCCGGTTCGCCAGTGCGCCCTGGGCTTTCGCGGTCACGATCTGGAAACCCATCAGGCAATCTGCAGCCGTGAACTGGCTGCCGGCGAAATAGGCATTCTGGGACAGGTGAACCTCGATGTGGTTGGCGGCCTTTTCGCGTTCCTGCTCGGTCCGGTGCCCCACGGGGCCGTCCATCGCCCCCGCCAACCCCAGATAGAGCGTCAGCAGCGACGGCAGGAACGCGGCGCCTTCCGCCGAATGGATCCATTCGAGGTAACGCGGAAAGTCCGGCGAGTCCGTTTCGGGATGCAATCTGTGCGCGGGATCGAACTTGGCCAGCAGGTATTGGGCAATTGCGCCGGTCTCGGCAATCACCACGCCATCATGCTCCAGCAGCGGCGACTTGCCGAGCGGGTGGATCTTCATCAGGTCCGGCGGCGCCAGCCGGGTCGTCTCGTTGCGCTTGTGGTGGATAATCTCGTGCGGCACGCCGAGTTCGAGCAGCAACCAGACAATGCGCTGCGACCGCGAGGCGTTGAGGTGGTGAAGTTTCAGGGTCATGGGCTTGTTCCTCCGTACGCGGAAAAAAAGAAACGGCAGCCGGTGGGGCTGCCGCTTCCGGTAACTCGGCGGGCGGCCCGGATCAGGCTGCCGCGTAACCGATCACGGCTTTCACTTCGAGGAATTCCTCGAAGCCATGCTCGCCCCACTCGCGGCCGTTGCCGGACTGGCCATAGCCGCCGAACGGCGCCGAAAAGTCAGGGCGTGCGCCGTTGACCTGGATCTGGCCGGCGCGGATGCGGTTGGCGACGGCGTTGGCCTCTTTCTCCGGGCCCTGGACGTAACCGGCAAGGCCGTAAACCGTGTCGTTCGCCATCTCCACGGCCTGATCGACCGTGTCATAGGGCAGGATGCACAACACCGGCCCGAAGATTTCCTCGCGGGCGATGGTCATGTCATTGCGCACGTTGCCAAACACGGTCGGGCGGGCGAAGTAGCCCTTGTTGAAGCCCTCGGGACGGCCCGGACCACCGGCCACGAGGGTTGCGCCCTCTTCGATGCCCTTCTGGATCAGGTCCTGGACCTTCTGGTACTGGTTGCCGTTCGAGATCGGGCCAATGGCGCCGGGCGAGGCTTCCGCCGGCATCATCACCTTCACGGACTCCGCGGTCGCCTTGGCAATCGCGAGCGCCTGGTCATGCTGGCCCTTCTGGACAAACATCCGGCTCGGCGCGTTGCAGCTCTGTCCGGTATTCGTCATCATCGCCATCACGCCGCTCGAGACGGCTTTGGTCAGGTCGGCCGTCGGCAGGACGATGTTCGGGCTCTTGCCACCGAGTTCCTGCGCCACGCGCTTGACGGTCGGGGCAGCGGCCTGCGCCACAAGCACGCCGGCGCGGGTCGAACCGGTGAAGCTCACCATGTCCACGTCCGGGTGCGAGGAGAGCACCGAGCCAACGCCCGGGCCGTCGCCATTGACGAGGTTGAACACGCCTTTCGGCACACCGGCTTCATGCAGGATCTCGGCAAAGATCATCGCATCCAGCGGCGCGATTTCCGAAGGCTTCAGCACCATCGTGCAGCCCGCAGCCAGCGCCGGGGCGACCTTGCAGGCGATCTGGTTCAGCGGCCAGTTCCACGGCGTGATGAACGCGCAGACGCCGATCGGCTCCTTGCGCACCAGGGTCGTGCCCTTCAGTTCCTCGAACTTGTAGCTGCGCAGGATCGCGGCCGCAGTTGCGAAGTGGCCCATCCCGGCCGGCACCTGCGCCGCGTTCGCCAGCCACATCGGCGCGCCCATTTCGCTGGAAATCGCCTCGGCGAGTTCCGGCAGGCGCTTCTGGATTCCGGCGGCAATCTTGTCGAGCAGGTCGGCGCGGTATTCGACCGAGGTTTGCGAGAAGCTCGGGAAGGCGGCCTTGGCAGCGGCTACGGCCTTGTCCGCATCGGCTTTCGAGCCGAGCGAGATGACCGCGAAGTTTTCTTCCGTCGCCGGATTCTCGACCTCGAGGCGGCGCGGCGTGACCGGGTCAACCCAGGCGCCGTCGATGTAAAACTTGAGATACTCTTTCATGGGCCGGTGCCTCCCTTTGGCGTGTCTGATCGGGCTCTGCCATTACTATAGGGACGACCGGGACTTTCCGCCACTCCTGACGCGGCGGGAGGGGCGCTACTTCGAAAGCCGCGACCAGCCGCGCCCCGCCATGCAGATCGTGAAATTCGTATCAACATTGTAGCTGCTCTGGCTGCAGGCAGCGACCGCCGTTTGAAAGGGTTGCGCGTCCTTGCCGCTGGTCCATCCGCCCTCCTGAGGGCCGGTGGCGCAGGCGGAAAGAGCGAGGGCGGCAACAAGCATCAGTCTGCGCATGGGGGTCACCGTTTCCGTGTTCCGAAGATGCCGCGCAGCACATACCGCACCACTTCGCGGCTGGCTGTGCTGGCGGCGTTGTTGACCGCGCGCTCGGTCGTGCTCATCCGGCGCGAGCGGGTGGTCGTCTTGCCCCTGGCTTTTGCCTTGGCTTCGGCTTCCTTTGCCTTGGCCTCCAGTTTCGCCAGTTTCTCGGCCTCCTTGGCGGCGGCCTCCTCACGCTTCGACAGGATCTCGTAGGCGGACTCGCGGTCCACCGTCTTCTCATACTTGCCGAGCACCGGGCTCGTCTTCTGGATGTCCGCGCGTTCCGGGTCGGTGGCCGGGCCGAGGCGCGAGGATGGCGGGCGGATCATCGTCTTCTGCACCATCGTCGGCGCGCCCTTGGCTTCCAGCGTCGAGACCAGCGCCTCGCCGACGCCCATCTCGGTGATTGCCGCTTCGGTCTTGAAGGCGGGGTTCGGCCGGAACGAGGACGCGGCCGACTTCACCGCCTTCTGCTCGGTCGGCGTATAGGCGCGCAGTGCGTGCTGCAGCCGGTTGCCAAGCTGGGCGATGACGGATTCCGGCAGGTCGCGCGGGTTCTGCGTGACGAAATAGACGCCCACCCCCTTCGAGCGGATCAGGCGCACGACCTGTTCGATCTTCTGCATCAGCGCCGGCGGCGCGTCTGCGAACAGAAGGTGGGCTTCGTCAAAGAAGAAAACGAGGCGCGGCTTGTCCGGGTCGCCCACTTCCGGCAGCTCTTCGAACAGTTCCGACAGCAGCCAGAGCAGGAAAGTCGAATAGAGCTTTGGCGAGTTGATCAGCTTGCGCGCGTCGAGAATGTTGACATAGCCGCGCCCGTCCGTGGTCGTGCGCATGAAGTCGGCCAGTTCCAGCGCCGGCTCGCCGAAGAAGCGTTCCGCCCCGCCGCGCTCCAGTACCAGCAGCTCGCGCTGCACCGCCGACAGGGACGCCGGCGCCACGTTGCCATACTTGCGGCTGACCTCGGCGCGCACCGTGTCGTCGCCGAGACTCACCAGCAGCTTGCGCAGATCCTTCAGGTCGAGCAGCAACAGGCTGTTATCATCGGCATACTGGAAGGCGATGTTGAGTACGCCTTCCTGCACATCGGTCAGCCCCATCAGGCGCGAGAGGAGCAGGGGCCCCATCTCGCTGATCGTGGCGCGGATCGGATGGCCCGACTCGCCGAACACGTCCCAGAAGATCGTCGGCGCTCCTTCATATTTCAGCTCGCCCATGCCGATCGCCTGCGCGCGCGCGGTCAGCGCCGCATGCGCCTTGTGCGTCTCGCTGCCCGGCATGCAGATGCCCGACAGGTCGCCTTTCACGTCCGCCGCAAACACCGGCACCCCCGCGTCCGAGAAGGCCTGCGCCATGATCTGCAGCGTCACCGTCTTGCCGGTGCCGGTTGCGCCGGCGACGAGGCCGTGACGGTTCGCCACCTTCAGGATCAGCGACTGGGCCGCATCGGGATGGCCCGTGCCATTGGCATCGGCGCCGCCCAGGAAGATTGTGTCGCTCATATTCGGCCCTTCATTCTGAATTCCAACGCTGCAGGCTAGTGATTTGGCCGGATTCGGCAAGCTGCATCAGCCGCGACGTGCGCTTGACGCCGTGCGCGGGGCCTTTCACCCTGCAGGGCGTAATCGCGGAGATGTTTGAGCATGGATCGTTCAGCCAGGGTGGGCATCTGGATCATCGCCACCGGCGTCATCTTCGCGCTCCTGTATGCAGGCCGGGATATCCTGTCGACCTTCGCGCTGGCCGTGTTCCTGTTCCTGATCATCGAAGGCTTCGCGACCGCCATCGACAATGCGACCAGATACGTGAATCTGCACCAGGCGCGCCTGATCGCCGTCCTCATGGTGATGGGCGGCTTCGTCGCCTTCATTGCGCTGATGGCCAATGGCGTTGCCGAGTTCGGCCGCGACGCGGGCGATTACGAGACCAAGATCAATGCGCTGATTGCGGATGCCTACAGGGTTGTCGGCATGCACGAGGCGCCGACGTTGACGCAGCTCATATTCAACGCGCGCGGCCAGGAGTTCTTTGCCACCATCGCCAATTCGGTCAGCGGCCTGTCGGGCGACCTGATGCTGATCCTGATCTACGTGGCGTTCCTGTTCTCGGCCCAGTCGGGCTGGTCGCTCAAGCTCGACAACATCTTTCCCGGCGCCGAGCGGCGCGATCAGGTACGCGCCATCGGCAATGAGGCCCGGATCGGCATCGAGCGTTATCTCTGGGTCCAGACCCTGATCTCAGCCCTGATCACGATCCTCAGCTACATCTCGCTGCTGGCGCTTGGGGTCCAGAACGCTCTGTTCCTCTCGGCGCTCATTTTCGTGCTGAATTATATACCGACGGTAGGTTCTATTGCCGCAGCCCTCGTTCCACCTCTGTTTGCCCTGGTCCAGCCGGCCGTGCCGGGCTGGGTGCCGGGAATCGTGCCCGAGAACTCGTATGTCTATGCGGCGATCGTTTTCGGAACGGTCAGTTTCTGGCAATTCTCCATCGGCAACTTCATCCAGCCCCGGATGATGGGGGAGTCGCTCAATCTGTCGGCCCTGGTCGTGCTGCTGGCACTGGCCATCTGGGGCGTCCTGTGGGGCATACCGGGGATGTTCCTGTCCGCGCCCCTGACCGTGCTGATGATGATCCTGCTGGCGCAGTCAAAGGACATGCGCTGGATGGCCATCCTCCTGTCCTCCGATGGCAACCCAAGGGGGAGCGCGGGGCTGCCGGACGGGGGTGCGGCTGCAGTAAACAATGGCTAATTGGGTCCCGTTCATGTATGGACCGTTCCAGAGGGGACGGTCTCGGCGACCGGCTCATGTAAAATTGTTAACGCTTTAGAGACTGCTTCCGGGTTGAATTCGGTTGTAGACTTACGAGATAGTGAATTCAGGCTTCCGCGTGCGTCCCCCCACCCAGCCTGCGGAAGTTTCTGAAGGGCCCGCCGGACATGTCCCCGTTCGGCGGGCCCGCTTGTTTCCGGTTCAGGCCAGACGCCCGCTTTCCGTGAACGCAAACGTCAGCAGACGTTTCCAGGTCGGCCTGCTTTCTTCAAACCAAGTTTCTTGAAGCGCCATCGGTCGGGGAGTAGACCCGCAAGATCAGATTTCCCTTGCGTGAGTCGTTACCATGAACCGATCCGCCGCTGTCGCCGGGCCCGAGAGCCAGGTGCTTGAACAGATTTTGCAGGAGGCGGCGGGCGAAGACCTGACCGGTCTCACCGACGCCGATCTCCACAGCCTGTCCCGGCGCCTGTGGGACTGGGCCTCGAAAGTGCCTGCCGGCCAGCAGGCCGTGCGCGTCGTTCCGCATGCGGAGGGATCCGGAGGCCGCCTCGGACGCAGCCTCCTGGAAGCCACCGGCCCCGACATGCCGTTCCTCGTCGACTCGCTGCTCGGCGAGTGCGCCGCGCAGGGGCACGAGGTGAAGACGATGTTCCACCCCGTCGTCACGCTCGCCGACGGGCGGATGATCTCGGTCATCCAGATCCACACCTCGCCGCTCACCCCGGAAGAAGAACGCCTCCTCGAAACCGGCGCACTGGCGACGCTGGCCGATGTCGCCCGCGCCGTATCCGACCATGCCGCGATGCAGGCGCGGATGCGCGTGGAAATGAAACGCCTCGCCGCCGTCCAGCACGTCGCCTCCGCCGAGCGGGATGAAGCGGTCGCCTTCCTCGAATGGCTGCTAAAGGACCACTACGTCTTTCTCGGCAGCCGCGAGTACGAGTTCGACACGGACAAGGACGGCCGCGTGCTGCCGCTCGAGCCGCTGATGATCGAGGGCTCGAACCTCGGCATCCTGCGCAACGAGAATCTTAACGTGCTCTCGCGTGACAGCGAGCCGCTGGTGCTGACCCAGGCCATCGGCGATTTCATCGCCCAGCCCGCGCCGCTGATCATCGCCAAGTCGACCCTGCCAAGCCGCGTCCATCGCCGCGTCCCGTGCGACTATATCGGCGTCAAGAAGTACGACGCTGACGGCCGCGTGATCGGCGAGGTCCGCTTCCTCGGCCTGTTCACGGCAGAGGCCTATGACGAGACGGCGCGCTCGATCCCCTTCATGCGCCGGCGTGTGCAGAAGGTCATGGCCGCCTCGGGCGCGGCGCCGGGCGGGCATACCGAAAAAGCGCTCGCCAACCTGATCGAGACCTGGCCGCGCGACGAACTCTTCCAGACCCGTTCGACGCTCCTCGGCCCGATGATCATGGGCGCGCTTCACCTGATCGGCCGCCCGCGGACGAAAGTGTTCCTCCGCCGGGACGAGTTTGACCGGTTCGTCACCGCGCTGGTCTTCGTCCCGCGCGAATCTTATGACACGGCTCTGCGCCAACGGATGGGCCAGGTCCTGACCGACGCCTATCGCGGCAAGCTGCGCTCGTTCCAGCCGTATTTCGATGCCGGCCCGATGGCCCGCGTGCATTTCGAAATCGGCCTCACGCCCGGCCATCCCGAGCCGGATGCCGGCGAGATCGAAAATCAGATCGTCGAACTCGCCCGTACCTGGGACCAGGGCTTCCGCGACTTCCTGATGGAGTCCAGCCTGACCGGCGCGGACAGGGAAGGGGCCCGTGGCTTCATCGGCGCCTTCAATGCGGCTTACCGCGAAGCCTTCCCTCCGGAAGAAGCCTTGAGGGATGTCATCAGCATGGCCGAGCTCAGCGCCGGCCGGCCGGTTGTCGCCCGCGCCTATCGTCTGGAGTCGGACGATCCGGCTCAGCTGCGCGTCAAGATCTTTGCCCGGAACGGCGCCATCGCCCTGTCGCGCTGCGTGCCGGTGTTCGAGAATATCGGCCTCTTCGTGCATTTCGAAACCGGCTACCCCGTGCGTCCCGTCGCCAAACCGGCTGACGATGCCCCGGACACCTACTGGGTCCACGCCGTCTCGATGCAGCCGGCCGATGGCTCGGTCGTTGATCTCGACAAGCTGGCGCACCTGTTCGAAGACGCCTTCATCGCGGTCTGGAGCGGCAAGGCGGAGAATGACAAGTTCAACCGTCTCGTGCTCACCGCCGGCGCCACCTGGCGCGAGGCTGCACTCATCCGCGCGCTGGCCGCCTATCGCCGCCAGAGTGGCCTCGACCAGCCGCAGGACGTGCAGGAGGCCGCCGTCGCGCGTTATCCTGCCGCCACACGCCTGATCCTTGACCTCTTCAGGACGCGGTTTGATCCGAAGGCGCACAAATCGCTTGAGGCCCGCACCGAGGCGGCCCGCAAGCTGGAAGCGGCGTTCGAGGCGGAAATGAAGGACGTCGCGAGCCTCGCAGACGACATCGTCCTTCGCCGCCTCTTCGAACTGACCGGCGCGCTCCAGCGCACCAACTTCTACCAGCTTGACGAAGACGGCGCCCCGCCCGCCTGGGTCAGCTTCAAGGTCGCCAGCCGCGAGCTCGCCGACCTGCCGGAGCCCAAACCCTACCGCGAGATCTTCACCAGCAGCACCCGCGTCGAAGGGGTGCACCTGCGCTTCGGCCCGGTCGCCCGCGGCGGCCTGCGCTGGTCCGACCGCCCGTCCGACTATCGCACCGAAGTTCTCGGCCTCGTGAAAGCGCAGCAGGTCAAGAACGCCGTCATCGTGCCGGTCGGCTCGAAAGGCGGCTTCTATCCGAAACAGCTGCCGCCGCGCACCGATCCGGCCTGGTTCGAATCGGGCCGCGACGCCTACAAGGAATTCGTCACGGCGCTGCTCGGCCTCACCGACAATCTCGTCAAAGGCAAGCTCGTCGCCCCGAAGGACACCGTCATCTGGGACGGCGAGGATCCCTATCTCGTAGTCGCCGCCGACAAGGGCACGGCCACCTTCTCCGACACCGCCAATGCGATCAGTCTCGAGAAGGGGCACTGGCTTGGCGATGCTTTCGCGTCCGGCGGCTCGGCCGGCTATGACCACAAGAAGATGGGCATCACCGCGCGCGGCGCCTGGGAAGCGGTCAAGCGCCACTTCCGCGAGATGGGCAAGGATATCCAGAAAGAGCCGTTCACCGTCATCGGCGTCGGCGATATGTCCGGCGATGTCTTCGGCAACGGCATGCTGCTCTCGCCCGAGATCCGTCTCGTCGCGGCCTTCAACCACATGCACATCTTCCTTGATCCGAACCCGGACAATCCGGCGGCCTCACTGGCCGAGCGCCAGCGCATGTTCGACCTGCCGCGCTCCAGCTGGGCTGACTATGACGCAAAGCTGATCTCCAGGGGCGGCGGCATCTTCCCGCGTACCGCCAAGTCGATTGCACTGACGCCGGAAATCAAGTCGCTGACCGGTCTCTCCAGCGATGCGGTCACGCCTGATGAACTGATCCACGCGCTGCTCAAGTCGGAGGCCGACCTTCTCTGGTTCGGCGGCATCGGCACCTATGTGAAAGGGACGCGCGAAACCAATCTAGATGCCGGCGACCGGGCCAACGACGCCGTGCGCGTCAATGGCCGCGATCTGAAGGTCAAGGTCATCGGGGAGGGCGCAAACCTCGGCATGACCCAGGCGGGGCGGATCGAGTTCGCGCTCGCGGGCGGACGCCTCAATACCGACGCCATCGACAATTCCGCCGGCGTCGATTCGTCCGACCACGAAGTGAACATCAAGATCCTGGCCGCCGAGGCGATCCGGCTCGGCAACCTCAAGGACGCCGACCGCAACGCCCTGCTGGCGCAAATGACCGACGATGTCGCCCATCATGTGCTGGCCCACAACTATGACCAGTCGAACGCCCTGACGCTGGCCTCGGCCACGGCCCTGGACGACCATGAAGCGCTCGAGCGCCTGATGGTCTATCTTGAAGAACGCGGCGTGCTGAACCGGTCGCTCGAAGGCCTGCCTACGACGACCGAAATGCAGACCCGCAAGTCCGCCGGCCACCCATTGACGCGGCCCGAACTCGCGGTGCTGCTCGCCTGGTCGAAGATCGTCCTGTTCGATGACATCGTCGCCTCCGAACTTCCGGACGATCCCTGGTTCGGGCCGGTGCTGAAGGCCTATTTCCCGCCGCCGATCGACGGCTTCTCGAAAGCGATGGGCGGTCACCGCCTGCGCCGCGAGATCATTGCCACCGTGATCGCCAACCGTACGCTGGACTTCACCGGTCCGGTCGCCCTGCTTCGCCTGCGCGAACTGACGGGCGCCGCGCCGGCCGAGGCCGTCCGCGCGCTCGAAGCGTCCCGCGAAGTGCTCGATATCCAGGCCTTCCGGGCACAGATCTTTGCGCTCGACACGCAGGTGCCGGCCGATCTGCAGACCGCGCTTCAACTCGAATCCATCCACGCCGCCAGCGAAGCGGCCGCCTGGTTCATTCGCGCCACGCCGGGCCAGCCGGTGGGCGACGCCGTCAAGCAGACGCACGGCCCGCTCAATGAGCTCAAGGCGTCGCTCGCCTCCGTCCAGTCGGCCTTCCCGGCCTCGCGGATTGAGCGCGATGCGCGCGCCTTCATCAAGCAGGGCGCGCCGGAAGGTCTCGCTCGCTGGGCGGCGGCGATGAGCTATTTCTCGCAAGGCCTGGTCGTCGTCGATGTGGCCCGCTCGACCCGCCGCAAGGTGCCGGAGACGGCCGCCTGCTTCTATGCCATCGGCGACGCGTTGCGGCTCGACCGGCTGCGTGCCTCTGCCCGCGAAGGTCTCGTCCATGCGCCCTACTGGGACCGCGTGGCCGGGCGCCGCCTCATCGCCGAACTGGTCCGCCTTCAGGCCGCCGCGGCCTCTGAAGCCTTGTCATCCGGCAACGCCGACTCCTGGCTCACCGAACGCGGGGAAGGGCGCCGGCAATTGATCAGCACCCTGACCGCGCTCGGCAAGGACCGGTCCTGGTCCTTCGCCAAGTTCGCCTTGTCGACCGACGCCGTGCGCCAGTTCATGGGCCGGTGACGCATTCATGGGGCATTCAGGCCGTCGGCGTTTACTGGAGCCTCACGCGCAAAGGTCAGGTACGATGCGGAACATCCTGGGCAGCTTGGCCCTCGCCCTGACTGCGGCCTGCACGGTTGCTGCGGCGCCGGACCTGGAACCTGAGTCGGAGCTGCAGCCTGACCGTCTCGGCGCCGAGGTTCAGACCCTGCCCGGCTTCGACCAGTGGGGCACCGGCGAAGGCGCCTATGCCTTTCACCGCCTCACCGCCACCTGCGATACACTGATCCACGCCCATGGCCGCAACGCGGCCTCGGGGCTCTGGCGCATGCCCATCGGGGAAGTCGTCGTGGGCGAACCCGAGCTTGCCGCCGACGGCAGCGCGCTCGTCCGCCTCACCTGCCGCGACGGCTCGGCCTGCATCCGGCAGGGCGCGCTGGACGCGACGCCGGACCGCGTGCGCGAACACGCCGTCCCGTTCGGGACGCCGGACCTCGCCCGCGCCTATTCAGACCGCGTCGCGAAGCTCAGGGACGCCTGCCGCCAGTATCTCTGATCAGCGCGCCGCCAGCGCGGCGGCCAGTTGCGGCCACTGCGTCTTCGCCTGCGCCGAGCAGAGGCGCGCCTGTTCGAGACCCTGCGCCAGCTTGCGCTCGTAACCGGCGATCATGCCGGCCTTGCTCTCGAAGAAGGCCTTGGCATCCGCCGCGCCTTCGTCCGAGCAGAGCGCCCCGGCATAGCCCGCCACCTGCTGCTTGCGCACGTCCGGCAGCTTCACCACCATCTCGTCAAAGGTGTCCTTGAACGCCGTCCAGACCGTATCGGTCGCGCCGGTATTGCTGAACGCGCCGCCCAGCAGTGTGCTGAGTTCGGACGGTGTGTAGGGCAGGTTCACGGCGCCGCCGACGATCTCACCGGCGAGGCGCGGTTCGGCGTTCGCGACCAGGGCGCGGAAGATGTTCGTCCGCTCGGCCTGGTTCTCGGAGGCAAAGGCATAGTCCAGCGCCGGCTCGACGAAGCGCCAGCCTTCTTCCTGCGCGGCGAGGCCAAAGGCGGTGGTGACGTCCTGCGCCGGCAAGGCCGCCGGTCTGGCCGGCTGGCCAAGCCCGATCATTGCCTTGGCCGCGCCGATCAGCTTGGCGCGCGCCGCCGGGCGTTCGCCGTACTGTGTCAGCAGGCTCGCCAGGCTGGCCTTCAGCAGCTTCTCCCGGTCGGTCAGACGCGCTTCAGACGCCGCGTTCAGCTTCCGCTCCAGCGGCGCATAGGTCTTCTCGATCCAGGCCGAGAGGTTCTTCTTGCCGTCCGCGTCGAGGCGCGCGTGGTAGCCCTTCAGCGTATCAAACGGCTGGCCCGCCGCCACCGCCGCGCCGGACGCCGAAGCCTCCAGCCCGTCCAGCAGCGTGTCGGCGCTCACCGATCCGGCCCCGAAGCCGGCCACCAGTGAATCGACGAACACCATCTGTTCGCCTGCGGACAAACCGGTGAAGTTCGCCGTCAGCTTCGCGGCCGACGCCTCGTCCAGCGCGTAGCGCCAGTATCCCGTTCCGCCCGCATTCGGCATCACGTAATCCGGGCAGGCGGTCAGCGGCACGGTCTCACTCCGGGCGATCAACATCTGGCGGATCACCGTGCTCTCGTTGCCGGTCTGAACCCGTACCGAGAACGGCACCTGCCAGATCTGGGCGGCCCGGTCGATCTCCGAGCCGAGCGGCGCATACCGGCTCTGCGCCACGCTCATCGACGCACCATCCGGTGTGCACGACACGGCCACATCCAGCATCGGAATGCCAGGCTGGGTGATGAAGGTGCGGAAACTGTCCGTGATCGCCGTATCACCGGCCCCCTCGGCCAGCGCCGCCATGAAATCGTCGGCATCGGCCACGCTGTCGGAGAACCGGCGCATGTAGATGCGCAGCCCGTCCCGGAACTTGTCCTCGCCGATATAGGTCTCGAACATGTTCAGCAGGCTGCCGCCTTTCTGGTAGGTGATCGAGTCGAACGCGTCATTGATGTCGCCGTTCGTGTTGACCGGGTTGCGCACCGTGCGCACCGATTTGAGGCCGTCGCCCGCCATCGCGCCGAGCCCGCCCGTGATCGGGTTGAGGTGCCACTCGCCGCCCGGATCGACCGCATTCATAGTCTTGTTCGCCATCCAGGTGGCGAAGGCCTCGTTCAGCCAGATGTCGTTCCACCATTTCGGCGTCACCAGGTTGCCGAACCATTGGTGCGCCAACTCGTGGGCATGGATCGAGTAGATCGACCGGCGCTGGGACAGCGGCGTGTCGGCATCAATCAGCAGCGCCGCCTCGCGGTACACGATGGCGCCAGCATTTTCCATCGCGCCATAGGCATAGTCCGGCGCGGCGATGAGATCGAGTTTGCCATAGGGGTAGGGCTGCGCGAAATATTCCTCCTGGTACAGCACGATATCGTCGGTGATCGCCAGCGCATCGGCGGTCTTTGCGCTCTTGCCCTGCGCGGTGAACGCCCGCAGCAGGATCGGCGCCGGTCGACCGCCCGAGGGCGGTACCGGCTCGCCCGAAACCTCCTCATACGGACCAACCGCCAGTGCGACGAGGTACGACTGGATCGGCCGAGTCGGCAGGAACTCATGCTCGACGAAGCCGTCGCCCAGCGGGCGCGCCTCGCGCTCCATGGCGTTGGCCACCACCTTGTCGCCCTCCGGCGCCGTCACGGTCATCACCCAGGGCGTCTTGAAGCGCGGCTCGTCAAAGCTCGGCACCATCCGGCGCGCGTCGATGTCTTCCATCTGCGTGACGAGATAGTCGTTGCCGCCCTGTGTCACCTTGTAGAGACCCGCCAGCGAGAAATTGTAGGGCGCGGTGTAATCGATCACCAGCGTCGCGTTGCCGGCCGGCAGCGGCGAGGCAAAGTCGAGCGCGCTGACGCCGCCTTCGGCCTGGTTGCCGGTGAAGGTGGCCGCCACTTCGCTGCCGTCTGGCAGGCGGGCGAAGGCTTTGACGATGTCCTGGTCCACCGAATGCAGCCAGATGCGGGCGTGCGGCTTGTCCAGCCGTACATCGATCTCGACCGCGCCCGAGAAGGTCCCCGCCTTTGGATCGGTCTTGAGGTTCACCCGGTACACTGTGGGCGTCACGCCTTCGGGCAACTGCCCGGTGGGGGCCTGTTCCAGTTTCACCGGAACGTCTGCCGGTCCGCCGGCAGGCGCCCCGCAGGCCGCCAGCGCCAGCAGGGAGACGGCACCGGCGAGGGCGGCGGTGAGAGATGAACGCGTCATGTTGGAAACTCCCCAGGGTGAAGGCCCGTTTCTCCTACAGCAAGCATCGCGCAGGGCTCAAGGTGGCGCGGCAGGAACCTGCAGTCACAAATCCGTCGCAGGCGCCCGTGCGGTCCGCCATTTTCCTGCCCGCTTTGCTGACGAAAAGGCGCGCCGCAACGCCGCCGGGCATGGTAGGACGGTGCGCCGGAACGGGATATCGGGGCATGACTGACGACACACCGCATTCGCCGCCACCGGTCGCTGCCCGGGCGAAAAGCGTGGTGCCCCTGTGGCGCCGCCTCGCGGTCGGCACGGTCCAGCTCGGCGGCGCTGTCTTCGCCCTGTTCCATCTCTACGCCCTCGCCCTCAGCATCCTGCCCGCGCCCGGCACCCTCCTGATGATCCAGCGCGCGGGGCAGGGCGAGAAGGTCCGGCAGGATTGGGTTTCCCTGGACAAGATTTCACCCAACCTCGTGCTCGCCGTCATCAGCGCCGAGGACGCAAAATTCTGCGCGCATGACGGCATCGACTGGGACGCCATCGGGAAGGCGCGCGAATACAACCGCAAGCATGACGGCACGAAGCGCCGCGGCGGCTCGACCATCAGCCAGCAGACGGCCAAGAACGTCTTCTTCTGGAATGGCGGCGGCATGGTCCGTAAGGCCGGCGAAGCCTGGATGACCTATGTGATTGAAGCGGTCTGGGGCAAGCGCCGGATCATGGAAGTCTATCTCAACGTGGCAGAATGGGGCGACGGCCTGTTCGGCGCGGAGGCGGCCGCGCAGGCCCGCTTCGGGAAATCCGCCGCAGACCTCACGCCGCTGGAAGCGGCACGCCTCGCCGCCGTTCTTCCGTCGCCGAACAAGTGGAGCGCCGACAAGCCGGGCCCTTACGTGCGTAAACGCACCGGCTCGATCCAGTCGCGCATGCGGGTCGTCGCCAATGAAGGCTATGCGGCCTGCGTGCTCGGCGATGATTTCCGCTCGAACCTGCCGAAGCCCGAACCCGGCGAGACGCCGCGCCCGCCGCCGGTCCTTGAAGACCTGCCCGACGCGCCCGAATCCGGCGACGAAGGCCTCGCCGCCCCGGCCGAGGCGCCTGTCCCGGACGAGAATGCCAACGACGCGCTGAACGACCTCCTCGACTCCGCCGACGAGACCTTCAACCCCGCGCCGGACCCCGTCCCGGACCCGGTCCCGGAAACAGACCCGCCGCCAGAACCCACCCCCGATCCGCCCTCAGACGAATCCGGCCCCACTATCCTCACCCCGAAATAACCGGACAGGCGGGGGCCCTCACTAACCCCCAAACCCCGCTCACCCCGCAAATCCCCCCTCTCCGCAGGTACCTGCGCAGGCAGGTACCCAGCGCACTGAAAACGCTTCCTCCGACTCTGGGCCCCTGCCTCCGCAGGGGCCTACGGAGAGGGTGTGCCAATTTCCAAAAACACAGGCACCCGAACTCCCCACACCCCGCTCACCCGCGCGCAGGCGGGGGTCTCGCAAGGCGCTTCACCCGGTCCCCGCCGGACGCCCTTACGCAACAGAATCCACGCCTTCCGCAAACAAAATACCGAACGCTCCCAAGCGCTTGCGAAATAATCCGGGTTTCCCTGCGCACCCCCTCTGCCGACGGGGTTATACTTTCCCCCGATGACCCGTTTCCTCCGCATCCGGAACAATATCCATTTCCGCCGCTACTTCGACGCGGTGCATCCGGTGTTCTGGCCGGTTCTCTTCTGGCAGCTCGGCCGCTTCTTCAAATGGATGCGCGCCGAACAGCTCAGC
>VMTE01000035.1 GCA_013791775.1 Hyphomonas sp. | reverse complement strand
CGAAGGCCAACTCGTCGCCCTCGTCGGTGTCGAGGGACTTGTCGTGGCCGTGGACGGCAACCGGATCCTCGTCACCCGCAAGGACCGCGCCCAGGATGTCGGCGCCGTGGTCAAGGCGCTGAAAGACCGTGGGTTGAAGGATTACCTGTAACCCGCGTTCCTGCACATTCAAACGGTAATATTGGCAGAATGCTCAAACCATTCGCCAGGTTCGAGCGCAGCGTCTGTCCGAAGTTTTTTTCCGTATACGGGATTTCGACTTCATGACTGAGGTTGTTTGGTAGCCAGCATGGCCTTTCGCCTTTCGTCCAAACTGGAACGATTGGCTGTTCTTAAAGCATTACTGAGAGATAAGGCGCCTCAAGAAATTGGAACGAGCGGGGTCCAACGAAGGGGCTGCTTTGATTTTCCGGGAGTATTCACGCCTCGACTGTTGGTTTAGGTACGTTTAGGCTCCCCGGACGGGGAACGGGACAAAAGCAGTTCATCGCATGGTCGGCCGGTCGAAGACTTTTCGCGCCTTCATCAGCTATTCCCAGCAGGACAAGGTCTGGGGAAAGCGCCTGCATGGTTGGCTGGAAAGCTACCGCGTGCCGGAAGGCACCGCCAGCGGCCTGCCTGCCGGCGAGCGGCGGCTCGGACGGTTTTTCCGGGACGATGAGGAAATGGCCGCTGCGTCCGATATCGCGCAGATCGTCCAACAATCCATCGACGAGTCGGAGAGCATGATCGTCGTCTGCTCCCCGCGGTCGGCCAGGTCCAGATGGGTAGCGGCTGAGATCGAACGGTTCCGGCGCAAGGGGGACGGGGGCCGCGTCTTCGCCGTCATCGTTGACGGCATTCCAAACTCGGGCGATCCGGAGACGGAGTGCTTTCCGGCGGCTTTCCGCCGGGCGCACAATCCCGACGATCCGTTGGACCTACCCATCGAACCGCTGGGTCTCGATGTACGAAAGGACGGCCGCGACCGGGCTATCGCCCGCCTTGCCGCCGGTCTCCTCGGCATAGATTTTGACGATCTGTGGCAACGGGATCGGCGGCGCGAGGAGGCACGTCAACGCAAATTGCTGATGGGTCTGACCGCCCTGAGCGCCGTCTTCGCACTGCTGTCGGCAACCGCAATCTTCATGGGATTGCAGGCCCGACAGAACGCCCGGACCGCGCATGATAACCTCGCCGCCTTCTTCGCCGAACGTGCCTGGCAAAGCCTGGACCGCCAGGACGTTCAAGCCGCCGCTCGTTACGCGCTGGCCGGCATGCAACTCTCAAAGCGGAACGCAAACAGCTACCATTCGGTTCTCGGGGCGGTAATGTTCGAGGCCGGAGAAACTCTGCAACCGCTCTTGCACGGCGGCGATGTTTTCAGCGCCAACTTTTCGCCGGACGGCCTGCGCATAGTGACCACCAGCGACGACCAGACCGCAAAGGTGTGGGATGCCCGATCCGGCGAACTCATCGGTGTCTTGACCGGCCACACCGGCCGGGTCAGTGCGGCCGGGTTTTCCCGTGATGGCGCCCGGCTCGCGACAGCGAGCCATGACGGCACGGCCATCATCTGGGATGTGTCAACGCTCGCATCCATCGTCCACCTCAACGGGCATGACCAACCGCTGCAGAGCATCCGGTTCTCCGCCGACGGATTGAGCATTCTGACCAGCAGCCGCGATGGCACGGCCCGGCTTTGGGACGCCCAGACAGGCACACAGCGCCTGCGCCTTGGCGATCCCGGCCAGCCGGTCTGGACCGCAGAATTCTCTCCGGATCAAGCCCATGTCCTGACGGCGCACGAAGACGGCAATGCCCGCATCTGGGACGCCCGCACCGGCCAATTGATCCACGCCTTGAAGGGGCATTCTGGTCCCGTCTACAGCGCTGCCTATTCGCCCGATGGCAGCCGGATCGTGACGGCAAGCTTTGACCAGACCGCGCGTATCTGGAATGCCGGATCGGGACGTCTCGTGTCGCAGCTGGATGGACATTCAGACAGCATTCTGAGCGCGGTCTTTTCGCCTGACGGGCGCACCGTGGCCACGGCAAGCGGCGATTCGACGGCCAGGGTCTGGGACGCACGATCGGGCCGCCTGAAATTCCAGCTTGAAGGGCACGCTAGCTCGGTGCGCAATCTGCACTTCTCGGAGGATGGCAATCTGTTGCTGACGATCAGCAACGACGCCACAGCGAAAGTCTGGAACGCGCGGAACGGCGAACTCGTCCGCACACTGCTTGGCCATGGTGACCGGATCCGGATGGGTCGCTTCTCCCCGGACGGAAATCAGATCGTCACAGCCAGCGATGATGACACCGCCAAGATCTGGTCGGTTCAGGGCCGTCTCCTTTCAACCCTCGTTGCGGGCGGTGACGCAGTTTCGTTTGCTGAACTTTCCAGGGATGGCGCCTACCTTGTCTCAGCTGTCGAGGATGGCAGCGTGCAGGTTTGGGACACGGCTACCGGCAACCGCCTGGCCCTACTTTCGGATCATGCCGGCAGTGTCTTTGGGGCGGCGTTCTCACCCGTCGGAACGCACGTAGTAACGGCCGGCGAAGACACTACCAGCAAGATCTGGGACTGGCGCGCCGGCCGGATTGTCGCCCGCTTGACCGGCCACGAAGGAGCGATAGCCAGTGCATCCTATTCGCGTCAGGGCGACCGAATCGTCACAGCGAGCGCGGACGAAACCGCACGGATCTGGGATGCCGCTACCGGCGCCCTGCTCGTCACCCTGAAGGGCCATGACGGCGCAGTTCGCGGCGCAGAATTTTCTCCTGATGGTACGCTTGTCGTGACTGCCGGGCATGACCGGATCGCCCGGACCTGGAACTCAGTGGACGGATCACCCATTGCCGAACTTTCCGGCCATACCGGCAGTTTGAGCGCGGCCGCTTTTTCGCCGGATGGAATGCGCATCGTGACCGGCAGCGACGATGGCACAGCCCGCGTATGGACCGCAGCCGATCAACAGGTCGCCGCGACGCTTAGCACCCTGAAGGGCAGGGTTTCCGGCGTTCAGTTCTCGCCGGATGGCACCCGGATCGCGACGGCGAACCTGGACCAGACGGCCAATATATGGGACGCGGTCGATGGCCGCCTCCTCGCAACCCTTCCCGGCTTTGGCAGCGATGTTCGCAGCGCGACGTTTTCGTCCGATGGCCAGCGCATCGTTCTTGCAAGCAGCAACGGCATGGTCCGGATCTGGGATGTGGCCCGACAGACGCAGAGCTGGGATAACCTCGCTGCCGATGCGTGCACCCGGCTCCTTTCCGACGGCAGCCGGCGCTTTATGGAGCTGGAGATCGAGACCGACCAGCTGCTCCAGACGGAATTGCCGGACCCAACGCGCGACGTCTGCGCGGGCGTCGAAGGTGTTCCATCCTTCGCCGAACTCAATAGAGCCGCAGGTATCAAGCCCGCCGATTCTGAATAGTGCCGGCGTTGAAGCGGCGGCTAATCGTCCGGTGTCGTACCCGGCCGGGTGGATCCGCCGGGGTTGCTCTCATCGGTTGCACCTGGTGTCGCGAGGACAGCGCCATCAGGCGCCGCAGCGGCTGCTTCAGGGGGCGCCTCATCAGCCGCCGCGACAGGCTCTTCGGCCGGAACTTCAGCAGCGGATTCCTCAGCCGCAGTCGCTTCAGCGTCGTCGGCCGCCGGCGCAGCCTCGCCTGTCTCGTCGCAGTCCTCGGCGCAATCTTCGGCTTCAGCCAGCTCTTCCTGTTCCGCAGCATCGTCGCCCTGCGCCAGAACTGGCGCGGAACTGGCGAGGGCCATGGCCACACCGAGCATGATGGATGCCGGCAACAACGATTTTTTTATCAGTCGCATTTGAGTTCTCTTTCCTCCCACTGTTTGAAGCCCATCCTACTCTCTTCCGGGGAGGGTGAATACGTCCGTCTTCACATGGCCTCCTTCCCGGAACGGCGGCTACTGCGTCTCGTCCTCGAACCCGCGCATGCCATACCTCAGCCGCTCATCGATCATTTCGTAGCACAGCGTGATCACGAAATGATCCTCGTCAGGTGTCGCCCCGCGCACGCGATCTGAATAAAACGTGTCGGGCTTCGCCTTGCCTGCGCAACTCATCGCCTGGATGGTCGTGCGGTGCGTCAGATAGAAGTCGGCCTCGATGTCGAGTTTCAGGTCTTCCACAATCCCGCTGTCCTGCAGGAACAGGCGGGCATTCTCCATGCCGCCCGTCGGCGCAGCAAACACGATACCGATCTCCTGCCCCAGTTCACCGCTATGGTCCCGAAAGACTTCCTCGACATCGTTGTCGATGATCTGGTACTCGGCCGCGCAGTCCCGGCCGGCCGGCAAGGCCTCGGCAAACTCGCCAAACTGCTGAGGATTGCTTCCATAGAGCAGGCAAATGATTTCGATGGCGCGCTGTTCCGCCGGCGCATGCGGCTCGTTGCGCAGGACGGAGCTGTCTACCTGCAACCATCCGGCAGCCGCGCTGATGATCTCATCGATCCCGTCCGGATCTTCCGCGTCCGGAGCAAGCAGGATCATGGCAAACCGGTCCGCATAGTCTTCCCGGTCAACATTGGACCAGTCGGGATCACTGTTGAGATCGGCGATCTGGCCCATCAGCAGGTGGCCAGCCTCGTGATACGCCAGGAACCGCACAAACCCCCGGACGAACGCCTCGGTCTCCGCGTCCTGGGTCTGCGCACGGGACGGCGTCGCCGAAAGCCCGAACAACGAGGCGGTGACCACAAGTATCCACAAGTACCGCATCTGACCTGCCCTTCACTTGAAAGGACACACTAACCCGCCTGTTCGGGTCTGAGAAGGTACCGCGTGTCAATTGCCTTTGTTTCGAAGTGGAAGCTCCGTTGACGAAGCCCTCAGGCTCGCCCCGGGTTCAGGCGTCCAAAAGTAAGCGCGTCCCAGCCCGAACCTTTAAGTCAAACGTTCGGGCAAGCGGCGCAGGCCGCACACGAAACCGTCTGGAACACCTGTGTCCGCGCGCTTGCTAAAATGTGACGTTTGGGAATTCGAGCCATACTCTGTATACTGCGCGGCTCCGCCGGTCACCTGCTTCACCCAGCGCCGACCCGGCGCTGGCGGATATTGTCGAGCCCCCCATAGGTAAAAGGCCGGGCGATTTTCAGTCGTGGTCTGATCGTTGACCGAGGCGGTCTTCGAGCAATCCACATTGGCGCAGCAGAGTTCGGCGGAAAGCTTTGCGCCTTGCCTGTCAACCCGGTTCCTGCAAAGCGCAGCTATTGGTCTTCGTGCACTTTCTTACCCATGCTGTCGTCCGCTGGCGGATTGGTTTCCGGCGCTGCCGGGGCCAACGCAACACCGCTGCGCCGCTCTGAAGATCGCACCGAGGTGAGCTGGAAACTCACGGCCTTCATATCCTTGATCGAGTTGAGAAGCGCCAGTTTTTCTTTGGGCTCGAGCGCGTCGACAAACTCGGATACGGAACCGGCACTGTCAGCGCGCGCCCGGGCAACGGCCAGGGGAACGCACACTTCGTTCCGCTTCAGGGGCCAATGGGGATCCACAAGGTAAGCGCGCATGTATTGCGCATACGGATCAAGCAGGAGCGAAACGAACCGAACCGGGTTCAGTCCTGAAAAATCCTTGCGGGCGGTGATGGCAGACGTGAACGAGGGCGGCGGACTTTCATCGTGCGGCGTCACGAGCAGGCCCATTCGCCTGGACGCGAGCCCCGAGCCGAGCCGGGCCGTGAAATAGGAGACAGGCCCGCTGAGCATCAGGCCGACCGTGGCAGGCGCCAGCCAGGCGGCGTAGATCGGGGAAATGACCACGGCCGAGATTGTCAGGCCGGCGCCGAGCAATGTGGCGGGCAAGTGGTGGCGCATCGTCGTCCGGAAGGAGTACCCCTCCTCCCCGCGCTTCTGCGGCGCCCATCCGGAATCCCGGCCCGAAAGAACGCTGATGACGGCGCTTGTCTGCGTCACCATCAGAATGGGGGCGATAAGGATGGACAGCAGCGTTTCGGTGATCGTACCGACAAGGGTGCGCCATACGCCCACACCGCTGCGCCAGGCTTTGTCACTGAGGCCGTACACAAGACCGCATATCTTGGGCGCAAACAGGATGGCCATCGTTGCGACGAACAGGTTGAACGCACGCTCGGAGTCGATCACTGGCCAGGTCGGAAACAGGACAGCGCTTTCGCCAAAATAACTGGGCAGACGGAATCCGTTCTGCAGCGACAGCAACATGCCAATGCAGATGAAGAGCAGCCAAAGAGGCGAGGACAGATAGGAGAATATCCCGGTGATCAGGTGAAACCGGCTCGTCCACGTCAGTCCGCGCGTCCTGAGCAGCACCGCCATGTGCTGCATGTTTCCCTGGCACCAGCGGCGATCCCGCGTGACCATGTCGATGATGGTCGGAGGGCCCTGCTCATATGATCCCGTGATGTCGGGACGGATCTCGACGTTCCAGCCCGCGCGGCGCAACAAAGCGGCTTCGACAAAGTCGTGGCTGAGAATGCTCCCCCCGAACGGCGCACGTCCGGGAATTTCAGGAAGCCCGGCTGCCTCGGCCATGGCGCGCACACGGATGATGGCGTTGTGTCCCCAGAAGTTGCCTTCCTTCTGTGCCCACCACGTGATGCCATGCCCCAGCACCGGGCCATACAGCGCGGCCGCAAACTGCTGACAGCGCGCAAACAAGGTTTCGGCGCCGACGAGCTGGGGGATGGTCTGGATCAGTCCGGCCCGGGGCGATGCCTGCATGGCATCAACCAACCGAAGGATCGCATCCCGGTTCATGTAGCTGTCGGCGTCAAAGACGATCATGTAGTCGTAGTGACCGCCCCAGCGGGTCACGAAATCCCGGATGTTCCCGGCTTTGCGGTGCAGGTTGATGGTGCGGCGGCGGTAGTGAATCCGGACATCGTGAGGCCGCAGACTCTGGACGCGCTCGAAGGCCGCCTCTTCGCGAAGGGCGATCGTCGGATCCGTCGTGTCACTCAGGACGAAACACTCGAAATGCCCGGGCGCGTTCGACAGGCTTTTTGCGGTGGCGAGGACGGTTGCAAAGATATGTTCGACGTCTTCGTTGTAGATGGGAAAGGCAATGACCGTGCTGGCCTGCGCCATTTTCTGAGTGCCTGCGCTGTGGCTCACCCGGCGGACCGGAGACAGCGCCGCACCGAGACCCACCATGGCATTCACGAAGGCGAAGCATACCCAGCTGATGTTCAGGGTGAAGACGACCAGCAACGCCCATTCGAACGCGGTCAGATTTGATACGGACAGGACCTCGAACATCTCGTAGGTGGCCCATCCCGTCAGGAAGATGGACGCGGCAAAGATGAACAGCTTGCGCCAGAGCAAAGACTTTGGCCGGAACTCGTCCCCGATACTGACGGCGGTGCTGAAATCCTGGTCAGGCATCGAGACGGGAGATTCGATGGGGCGTGCTCGCAAGTCGGTCATTCGGGTCTCCACCGGTAAAGCCAGGTTTCGGTTACAGGTTTCCCCCCCCTCGTGAGCAGCGCCCTCAGCTCGGCGACTTCGTCATTTTCGGTGCTGAGCTCAAACGTGAGCCGGGTATTCCCGGTCTCCGGATGATGCGTAAGTGTCGGATGCAGGATCTTGCCTGCAGAGGTCGAAATGCTCGCCTCGGCATTCTTCAGAAGCGCCTCTTGCTTTGCTTCGTAATCAATCACGAAAAGCTGACGCTTCTTGTCCGGCGTTTTGCCCACGCGGGTTTCCGCAATCGGCAGGACTGCGGCGGCGGGAGGCGGGAACAGACTCCAGTGCATTCTGTAGGAAAAGTCGTACGCACGACCCGGCTGCCATGGTGCGGCCGGTTTCCAGAAGACCACGACGTTGTCGTTGTATTCGTTGGCGGTCGGAATTTCCACGAGAGACAATTGCCCCGCACCCCAATCCGTCGTGGGTTCGACCCAGACGTTTGGCCGGGAATGATAGTTCGCCTCAACATCCGAATAAGACGAGAGGTCGCGCTTGCGCTGAATGAGGCCGAATCCCCGTGGTACCGACGATGCCAGCACCGACACCTGCAATGACTCAGGATTGATGAGCGGACGCCAGACCCACTCGCCGTTCTGCATCCAGATCGCCAGTCCTTCGGAATCGTGCACAGCGGGGCGATAATCATCTGCCTGCTTCTTCAGGTCATGCGGCGAGAAGAAATACATGGAGGTGAGCGGCGAGATGCCGACGGCGCTGAGTTCGCGGCGCGGAAAGAAAGTCGCCGACACATCAACCAGCGTTTCCGGTCCGGGCGTGATCGTGAATTCAAAGGCGCCAGTTACACTTTCGCCGTCAAGCAGGGCATACAAGGTGATCTGCGCGTCCCCGGGCCTCGGCTCTGCCAGCCAGAACTCGGTGAAGTAAGGAAATTCCTCGCCACCGGTCGATGCTGTCCCAATGGAGAGGCCCCGCGCCGACGCGCCGTACACCGTTCCAGCCCCCAGCGCCCGGAAAAAGCTCGCTCCCTTGAAGCTCACCAGCTCGTCATACTTTCCAGGCTGGTTCAATGGATTGAGAACGCGAAAGCCTGCATAGCCGAGCGACTTCTTGACTTCGTCAGCCAGCGGGAGGTCCCAGAATTCGAGATCACTGGCGGCGTACGGACGCCGGGCCACCTTGCCAGCGGCAATCAGGTTGATCCCGACATTGTGCGTGAAGAGGTATCCGCGCGGATCAAGCAGGACGCGGAACCCCGTATCGTCGCCTGGCCAGATTGTGGACGTGGATTTGAATTCGATACGCCGGTACTGATCGTAGTCGAGCGCGGCGGCGTCTTTCGCCAACTCCGGCGCCGCGCGATAGGCTTGTTCCGCGAGTAGACCGGCTTTGTGCCGGACGTCGCTGAAACTGAATGTATCAGTGATTGGGTCCGAAGCGCCGGCGGCTCCCGGCTCCGGACAGGACGAGAGCGCCTCAAGCACCCGGTCCCTGCCCGTTTCGCAGATCACGCTCGCGTCAAATCCTGAACCCGCCGGGGCGGCCAGACTGATGTCTTCGGCGGGCGCTGGCTCATTCTCCACCTGCGACGCCAGTTCAACGGACGGACCCGCCAACTCGTTTACGCGGTCAGGGCTGGACGGCGCGGAACACGCAGGCAACAGCAGCAGCACCGCCACGACCGCGCAAAACTTCTCTGGCATGGCATCGCGAAACTGCCGCAAAACCGAACTCCTCAAATCCATCACACCAGCGTCGGTTCTTGCCGCAACTTGTTGCACCGCAACATTCAAGGCAATTATGAAATGATTGAGGCAGGAATAGGATGAGGGGCGCGGGAAAGCGCCAGCTTCAGCAGACCTGCTGCAATTTTCATCCTGGCAGGAAATCGCAGCAGCTTCCGGGCTTTTCGGCCAGGGTTCAGCCTCCCGATGATCGGCAAAGGCAAGAAAACACAAAGACGCCGACGACAGCGCGCCAGCCTGCCTTGAGGCTGATCCAGTGCACAGATCCGATGCAGCTGTCGCGAGCCTGGTCGCGAAGTCATGAGCGGAAAACCGCGTTGAATACCTGAATGCGGGCGCCTGCTCGGACAGTTTGACGCGAAATGGTCGAAGACAGGAACGTTCCGAATTGCGCGCATACACTCTGTCGCCTGCCATCAAGATGGCGCGTGATGGCTTGATGGCATTTCCCCAATCTGCTATGCTTTGACTCAACGGAGGCGTGCATGGCTCAACCACAACTTTCAGTTCGGAGCGCGAAAGCGCGAGACATGGCCCATCGGATTGCACGGCGTGAGCGTCGTTCCATTGCGGATATCGTCGAGCGGGCGCTCGAAGCCTATGAGGCCCAGCATTCGGACCGTGAGCTAGCCTCCGCCTTCTATGCGCGGCTTTCGAGCGATCATGGGACGGAAATTGACCTCGAAAAAGTTATCCGGGAAGGCCGCGACCACCATGCCGGGATCGAGCTTTGATTTTTCTGGATACAAACGTCGTCTCGGAAACTCTGCGAAAATCTCCGCACCCGGCGGTTATCGCCTGGCTCGTCAAGCATGATGCAGAACTCGCGCTTCCGACCGTCACCATCGCTGAAATCGCCTTCGGCATTGCCAAAATCCGGCCCGATGAACGCGCGGATCGCTTGATGGATGGACTGAACAATTGGCGCAGCCGATTCAATGACCGGATCTTTGGGCTGACAGAGGATGCAGCCTTGTCCTATGGTGACATCATGGGAAATGCGTCCCGACAAGGCCGGAGGATGTCGGCGCCCGATGGAATGATCGCCGCTATCACCAAAATTCACGACGGACGTCTCGCGACGCGCAATCTGACTGACTTTCAGATACCCGGCCTCGAGCTGATCTCGCCCTGGGACTTCTGAAAGACACTTTCCGCCGGAGAACTCCGGTTCAGGATGAGGACAATTTGGAGCCCTGGTCAGCCTGCGACAGTCTCTCCGTTCAAATGCAGGTTGCGTCTCATCAGACTGCCGTGCCACGGCTCGAACGGGGTTGTGCAGGATCCGTTGGCGCGTCAGGAGACCCCGTGTGAGATGCAACAAGAGCACGCTTTGCCGCTCCGCACTCTTGATCTGCGCAAACTGCACGTTGGAGGCTTTACCGTCTCTCAGATCGGATCGGCATCTGCTATGATTTGTTTTTGGCCCAAGCTGAATGATCTCAAACGGCGTTCTGAAATAGCAGACGATATTCACCCGCTTCTTGAAGCTGAACACCAAGTCGATCATCGCACAGCCGGTTTCGCTGACATCACAGCTTTATACCTGTTGCCCGCGAAGGCATGAACAAGGTCTGGGCCCGGCGGTCCTGCGCATCCGCATTGAACGCATATCAAGAAACTGGGCATGGCAGAACGAATCCCCCATCCTCATATTTCAACCACGGCCCTTGTGCCGCTTTTCCGGCTCGACCGGGCAAGCGGGTTGTCCCTGCAAGACCAGATCCGAAGAAGCCTCATCAATGCGGTTGAATCGGGCGTTCTGCCGATGGGCGCGAAATTGCCATCGTCCCGGAAACTCGCAGACCAGCTCGGCGTCTCACGCAATACCACCTTGCTGTCGTACCAAACCCTGATTTCCGATGGGCACCTGATTTCGCGCGAACGTAGCGGCGTGTTTGTCGCCACCAACGCCCAACGTGCGAATGCCCGGACCATGCAGGTCGTCAGCTCCCGAAGCGGCGCCACGGTCGCCCAAGCCAGCACCCGATTGCTGCAACCGGACATAAGCCGGACCCAATCCAAGTTCCCCTCTGACTGGCAAAGCTACAGATACCCGTTCCTCGAAGGAAAATATGATCGCTCGCTGTTCCCGCTGCACGAGTGGCGGGAAGCAAGCCGCCTCGCGCTCGCCGTGCAGGAGGTCGAAACCTGGTCGGTGGACACCGGCGAGGCCGACGACCCGGCCCTGATCGAAGAAATACGGACCAAGCTGCTTCCGCGCCGGGGAATCGTCGCGAGACCGGACGAACTCCTGATCACGGCCGGAGACCAGCAGGCGCTGCACCTGGTAACCCGCCTTTTCGCTTCTCATCAAACGGTTGCAGGTGTCGAAGAACCGGGAATGCCGGAAATCCGGGCCCTGTTCGCGGGCCGCAATGCCCGGATGATCCACCTTCCCGTCGATGACGAAGGCCTCATTGTCAGCGAGGAGCTGGAGGGCTGTGATATTGTTCACGTCACGCCCAGCCGTCAGCGTCCAACCGCGGTGACAATGTCGGCGGCCCGGCGCACAGCGCTGCTGGAGTCCGCGGAACGAAACGACTTCATCATTGTGGAAGACGATTTCGAGTGTGAACTCAATTACCTCGAAAACCCCCTACCCGCGCTGCGCGCGACGGATGGAGGAAACCGGGTTGTCTATGTCGCCAGTCTGTCAAAGGTGTTGGCGCCGGGGGTCGGGTTGGGATTCATGGTGGCCGCGCCAGAAGTCATTGCGGCAGCGCGCCGGCTGCGCAGCCTGACAACCGGGCGGCCCTCACCCAATAACCAGCGTGCGGCGGCATTCTTTCTGTCGCTCGGCCACTACGATACGATGCTCCGCAGGTTCAATCAGGTTTGCGAACACCGCCTGATCGCCTTGCGGGACGCCCTGAACCATTATCGGCCGATGTCCATCGCCATAGCGCCCGTGCGGGGGGGGACCACCTATTGGGTTCGCGGCAGCCCCCATCTTCAAACCCAGAAACTGGTTGAAGCAACCCAGGCGCGCGGCGTGTTGATCGAACCGGCAGACCACTACTTCGCGGCCAGTGATGCGCCCACAAACATGTTCCGGCTCGGCATCACCAGCTTGCCCGTCGAGCGCATTCGCGAAGGCATCGCCGCGCTATCGGACGCGATTCACGCCGTAGCCACCGAACCTGCATCGGCAAACTCTCCAACACCCTACCTGACCGGCGAACTGATCAAGTCCAGGCTGTCCAACACCGTGTTGCATTACAAGACCGTTTATGGCGAGCCGTGCACGATCATTCTGAAACCTGACGGAGAAATGTCGGGACGGGCGGGAACCGCTGGGGAGGATGTCGATGTCGGCCGTTGGTGGGTCGAAGGTGACATGTGGTTTCGCAAATGGGATCGGTGGGCCTTCGGCGAAGTGCTTGGATTCCGGGTAGCCATAACCGGCAATGATCTGTCTTGGCTCGACGAGTCCGGGCGCGTCATGGACTCAGCCGTCATCAGCCTGTCCGACATCTGACGCAGTCCCGCCAGGTGATCTGCAATCGAAACTGGCTCCATTGATGGGACGATTTTGGCCCTACGGCGCAAGCTGGGGCTCCTTCATGCTTCTGTCTTGATCGGAACCGCCGCGCAATTCGGCTCATCCGTACTTGGGAGAAACGCAGGCATGTCGCTACTCGGACTCGCTGCCATCCAGACTGCGGCAGAAGCCGGCGGGAACTTCGACCTGGTCGAACGCGAGATCCGGTCCGTCGCGAAGCGCTTTCCCTGGGTCTCGATGGTCGCGATCGGAGAACTGGCGATTCACGGATCCAGCATCGATCTGGCCGAGCCTGCAGGCGGTCCGACTGAACAACGGCTGAGCCAACTGGCCAAAGAAACCGGTCTCTGGATCATTCCCGGAAGCCTGTACGAAGCCCGGGACGGCAAGATCTTCAACACAACTCCAATCATTGATTCAGCGGGCGACATTGTTGCGCGTTACGACAAGCTGTTCCCGTTCCTTCCTTACGAAAAGAACGTCTCATCAGGGTCGGACTACGTCGTGTTCGATGCGCCCGGAGGCGCAAAGGTCGGCGTGGTTATCTGCTATGACGTGTGGTTTCCAGAAATCATCCGCACACTGTGCGCGCTCGGAGCCGAGGTCATTCTCGTCCCGACGATGACGAATACGATCGACCGTGACGTTGAACTTGCGATAGCGCGCGCCAACGCGGCAATCAGCCAATGCTATGTCGTCGCAATCAATGTCGCCGGCGAACAGGGTGTCGGCAGGTCAGCAGTGTACGGCCCTGGCGGTGAGTGCATCCACGAGGCCGGCGCTGGCAGGGAAATCCTCGCCTTGGAACTCGACATGCAACAGGTCAGGAATGCCCGCGAACGTGGGTGGCATGGTCTCGGCCAGGTTCTGAAGAGTTTCAGGGACATGCCGGTCGCCTTCCCCATGCACGAAAGCGTCGCCGCGCGTCAAAAGGCCATGAAAAACCTTGGCGCTCTCGAGATGCCAGGCCCCATCCAACACGACCGCCCGCCGACAGACGCGGCAACCGAACCCAAGCCCAAACTGACAATAATCAAGAAAAAAGGTCCGGCATAAGCCCGACTTGAAACCAGGGGACCCGGCCCGCCGGGCGAGACAGGAGACAGAACCATGAACCACCACACGAGCAAACTTCGCAAGGCAAGCCTGGTCAGCGCATTGATGGCTGGATCCTGCTTGGCCACAGGCAGCCTTGGCAGTGCCTCGGCGCAGGAAGACGAAACCGTCAGTCGGCAGCAGACCATCACGGTGACCGCAACACGCCGGGACGAAAGTCTGATTGATGTTCCTTACAACATTTCAGCCGTCACCGGCGATGCGATTGAAGCGGGCAACATTCTCGATGAAGCTGAACTTCTGCGCTCGATCCCCGGCGTTGCTGTCGTTGATCGCGGCGCCCGGAATTCCGGTACGCTCAACGCCGCCCGGATTCGCGGCCTCGCGGTCGATGGAAATGGATTGGGCGACTACGCCGTTTCAGCGGTTGCGTCCGTCTCGACCTATGTCAACGACACGCCGGTGTTCGCAAATCTCCTTCTGCGCGATCTTGAACGCGTCGAAGTCCTCCGTGGGCCACAAGGCACGCTCTATGGATCCGGATCACTCGGCGGCACGATCCGCTACATCACCCGCGATCCTGACCTTGGCGAAACCAATGGGTACATCAGCGCCAGTGGCTCATCGGTGGAAGGTTCCGAAAGCTTCGGCTACGGCCTGGACGGCGCCTTCAATCTGCCACTCGGCGATAGCGCCGCGCTCCGCATCGTCGGCAGCTACGGTGACTACCCCGGCATCACCGATTATGTGAATGTTTACGAACTGGACGCGGCCGGTATTCCGGTTGCGCCAAATGGCGTTCTGGATCCCGCCGCCTCCTACCGGTCCGTTGAAGACGCCGACACGGTCGATGTCTGGATGGGCCGGGCGACCCTGTTGTGGGAACCGTCCGACACCATGTCGTTCCGGTTCGTGCATGCTCGCCAATCGGATGATGTGGGCGGCCGGCGCCAGAGCACGGTCGGCGTGGACGGTTTCGGCAACACCTACGGCGACTACGAGAATGGTTCGGTCCAGCTTGAACCGTCGTCGAGCGACATCAACACGACTTCGCTCGAAGCGGCGTTCGATCTTGGATTTGCGACGCTGACTTCGTCCACATCGCATTATGATCATGTCGGAGAAAGCATCAGCGAGAACACGGGATTCTATGCTCAGGCCGGCTTCCTCGGTTTCTACTACAACCACCCCCGTCCGATGGCCTCTGCCGTGCGAACCTTCGCCGACGAAGCGGTTGTGCAGGAACTCCGTCTCGTATCCGATGGCGGAGAAAACTTCGATTATGTGCTCGGCGCGTTCTACCGCAAGCAACAGATCGGTTCGACGCAAGACAGCTACATGCGCGGCTTCAAGAATTGGTGGGATGCGTTCCTGCCCTTTGCCGCCGGTGCCGTCACGGGTGATCGTGACTTTGCCTATCGCCGTACCGAAAACTTCGAAGAAACGGCACTTTTCGGCGAGCTGACCTGGCACGCGAGCTCCGATCTTGATGTCACCGTGGGTACACGGTATTTCGACAACAAGTCGGAAAATGACACCTTCATGGATCTGCCGCTGTTCGCCGGATTCTCCGATCCGACGAACGCCTATTTCGAGTCCGCTGAAGATGACGTGCTGTTCAAGGGCAACGCCTCCTGGCACTTCAACGAACATGACATGCTGTACGGCACGGTTTCTGAAGGCTACCGCCGCGGCGGATCCAATGCCGTTCCGCTCACCGGCACCTTCCAGGAGGATCCTCGCTGGCAACTCTACACGGCTGACTCTGTGGTCAACTACGAAGTCGGACTGAAAGGCCAGCGCGGCGATGTCCGATACGACGTCAGCACCTTCTACGTCGACTGGACCGACCCTCAACTCAATACGGCATCCACCAACTGGGGCTTCTACACGGTCCAGAACGGAGGCGCAGCCCGGAGCTACGGTCTTGAAGCCTCGGTCGACGGTTACCTCTCGGACGCCTGGCACTATTCGTTGGGATATGCCTACGTAAACGCCAGACTGATGGAAGACTTCTATGCTCCAGACCGCCCGGCACCGGCGGCGCCGATCGCCCTGGACGGCGCAATGCTGCCCGGCACACCGGAGCACCAGCTGAACTGGGCGCTCGACTATACCCGCCCCGTGGGCACCTGGTCCTGGTTTTCCCGCCTTGACGGCTACTATCAATCCGAGACGCGCAACGGCGTGGGCACTTCGCCGACGTTCAACGTCCCGATCGACGGCTTCTCGATCTGGAACGCCACGACGACATTGTCGCGTGACAATGTCGACCTGTCTCTATGGATCAAGAACATCGCCAATGAAGATGGCGTGACCGGTTACTACACAGAAGCCTATATGGGCACATCGCCCTCCGAAGGCTATTTCGGCAACGCAAGCAAGCAGCTAATCTCACTGCCGAGAACAATTGGCGCGACATTGCGCTATAATTTCTAGAGGACTGGACCGGTGCGGCGAAGCGAACTCGCCGCACCGCGCCGCCCGATCGGGAACGTCATTACAAACCGCGCGCCAACATCGACACTTTCGGAGATCGGCCTCGCTCTTCGTCGCCGGGACGTCCCACGTGCGCGCGCGCTCATCACCCACCTGACCAACACGCGCCCTGATTTCGTGGAAGGCTGGATCGCCGCGGCGAGGCTGTCCCAGATGACGAACGACTTTGCGGCCATGCGGGATCAGCTTGCCCTCGCGCTTCGTCTGGCACCAGGCTCACCGCTGGCACGGCTGATGGATGCCGAAGCCTTGATCCATCTCGGCGAAATCGCTGCGGCCCGGGCGTCAATCGAGGCGATGGAAGCCGAAGCTGGCACGGATGCTGCCTGGCATGGCCGGCTGAGCGAAGCGCACACGCAGTGCGGTGACTATGTCTCCGCGGAAAGATGCGCGCGCCGCGCCTTCAACCTGGCTCCCTCCGATCCCGCTTTCGCCAATGCGCTTTCGGCCGCACTGGTTGCAAACGGAAACCTGAAAGAAGCAGAATCGCTTCTGGATGCGCTGATCGCAGCTCGACCAGATCAATATGACGCCTACTACAACCGCGCGACGCTTCGCAAACAGACCCCGCACTCCAATCATGTCGATGCACTTCGTGAACGGATCAAATCAGACGGACACGTCCCTGCCGCGTCCGTACAACTCCACTACGCGCTCGCCCATGAACTCGACGATCTCGAACGGCATGACGAGAGTTTTGCTGCGTTGAAGGCAGGGGCAGACGCCCGCCGCAGCCTGATGTCCTACAAGGTGAGTTCCGATACGGACACCATGGAGAAAATTGCCGGCGTGTTCGACAACGCGTTCTTCAATCAAATGCATGTCGGCTGCTCCGATGCTTCGCCGATCTTCATCATGGGTTTCCCGCGCAGCGGCACGACATTGGTGGACCGAATACTCAGCGCCCACCCGGAGGTCGAAAGTCTGGGCGAGCTCACGGATTTTCCAATGGCCCTCCAGTTGCAATCACGGACGGCGGGGAGCAAGCAGGACCTGGTGGCGCAGTCGGCCTCACTCGACATGCAAGCGCTTGGGCAAGCCTATATTCACCGGGCTCGGCAGCGTTCGACGGGTAGCCGGTTCTTTATCGACAAGGCGCCAGCAAATTTCCTCTATGCCGGGCTGATCGCCGCCGCACTCCCGAATGCGCGGATCATTCATCTCAACCGCGCACCGATGGACAATGCGCTGGGTATGTACAAGGCCCTGTTCCGCATGGGTTATCCGTTCTCATACGATCTCGGCGACCTGGCTACTTACATGCGTGCCAAGGACCGGCTGATGGAGCATTGGCGCTCGGTGCTCCCGGGCCGGATCATTGATGTGAACTACGAATCCATTGTGACGGACCAGGAAGCGGAAACGCGGCGGCTGCTGGATGCCTGCGGGCTCGAGTGGACTCCGGCGTGTCTTGATTTTCACCTGAACGACAGTCCGAGTGCGACGGCGAGCGCCGCGCAGGTCCGTCGCCCGTTGTACACGTCTTCAATCGGGCGCTGGAAGAAGTATCGCAAGCATCTGGGTCCACTCATTGAAGCGCTGGAGATTGAGGAATGAGCCTCCGACAGTTCGTCGTCCTTGTTGTCGCAGCAGCGTGCCAGGCAACGGCGTCCGCGCAGCCTCTGCTTGCGGAGGATTTTCAGGACAAATCACTCTCAGGGTGGCTCGGCAATCCCGGCCGGGGCGATATACAGCTCACTGAGTATGAGGGAAATGTATCGCTGCGTCTGAGACGCAACGCCTGGGCAGCGGCCACCCTGAATCCACCCGCAGAAGGTCTCATTACCGTATCGGCCGACTTCGCCGCAGCCGGTCTGGAGGCGCGCGACGCTTGCATACTTGAAGCCTCTTCCGAGGCTGGAAAATGGACCGAGATCGGGCGCGTTGACGCCAAGTCGGCGAGCGCAACCGTGATGAAAACGGTTGCCGGCAATCTCACGGTATCTGCCGGCACAATCGGTGTACGTGTAAGGGCCGGCGGCAACGCTGCAAATGACACCTGCTGGGCCGACAATATCCGCGTTTCATATTCGCCCCTACCCATTGACATGCCCCTCGACACAGCCCCGCCATCGATTGAACGGTTGCAGAGTATGGAACCGGTCACAACGCCTTTGGCGGCGGGGTCGTACGGTCCGAGCGCGGTTGCTTTGCCGCCCGGACCCGAATTCCAGGGCATTCTGAACTGGCGCCCCGCACCTGTCGGAGCCAACAAGCGGGTCTTGGTTGATCGGTACAGCGCTGACTCAAATGAGGAGATGCAACTTTCATCCTTGCCGCCCCTCGATGTCACATTGGTTCAGTCCGGAGACCGGCTACTTCCTGCAGAGCGCGGTCTTTTGCTAACCGATAGTCCGCACTGGGATTACATCCTGTCCCCAGGCCGGATCTGGCGGGAACCCGGGGAAGAAGGTTGGTCCCGCGCCGCGCTGCCCTTCGCCTTGGTCGAGAAGAACGCCAACTGCACCCACAATGGACTGTTGACCTTTGCCTTAAAACCAGATGGCACCACCACGCCATCCGTCTGGCAGATCGGTTCCGAAACGTGCGCCTATTTCCAGTTCGACGCATGGGGAGTCGCAGAGACCAATTTGGTGCCAGACGACGCGTTGGAGGCAGAGGCCGTTCGCACGCGCGACCTTTCAGAACGCCGCTCTCGTCTGGAAGTACGCAGCCTGACCGCGCTCGCCGCCGACTACCCCGGAATGGACCTGGAGCCTTTCGGTTCGCCAGCAGATGTCGCGCCTTCCGCGATGACCGCGTTTGGTCTGGTCGTAGGCGATATCCACTATGCAGGCGGATGTGAAACCCGCTACGGGCCCTATCCCTACTGCAACGAGCTTGTCATTCCATCATATTCATTTGCGAAGTCGTTGTTCGCCGGTCTCGCGCTGATGCGCCTTGAACTTCTCTATCCCGGCGCCATGAACGCCAAAATCTCCGACTACGTACCTGCCTGCAAACAGACCGGCACATGGGACGACGTGACATTTGAAGACGCCCTGGACATGGCGACTGGACACTACTTGTCGCCCGCGCCCGATGTGGATGAAGGTGCCACAACTGAGGGAGATTTCTTCGTCGTCGAAACACGCGAAGAGAAAATACACTTTGCGTGTGAACACTTCCCGCGCCGTGACAAGCCCGGGCAAACCTGGGTCTACCACACCACCGATACCTATCTTCTCGGCGAGGCCATGCAAGCCTTCCTGCGCGAGCGAAAGGGCGGCGACGCAGACATCTACCGCGACTTGCTCGTTGACCCCATCTGGAAGCCGCTCGGTCTATCCGCCACACTTGATGAAACCCGGCGGACGGCGGATTCTGACCGGCAGCCGTTCACGGGTTGGGGGCTGTTCATGCAGCGCGGTGACCTTGCTCATCTTTTGCGTTTTCTGTCGTCTGGAGACGGATCAATTTCGGGCAAAGCCGTGGTTAACCCGGCAGCCTTCGCGGCCGCCTTGCAGAAGACACCCTCAGATCGAGGGCTTCCTGCGGATAAATCACCGCTCGCCTACAATAATGGCTTCTGGTCCTGGGATATCCAGGCCTTTGGCGGTTGTTCGCGTCCAACGCCCATACCGTTCATGTCCGGGTTCGGCGGCCTGGTTGCCGTGCTTATCCCGAACGGGACAAGCTACTACTACATCAGCGATGGAGGCGCCTTCGCCTGGGCCCGTGCTGCGCTTGCCACGCAGACAATTGAACCGTTTTGCCAAGAGGCTGCACAATGACCGAAGCTGGACCGATCGCAACGCTTCCCGCAGAACCGCGTCTTCCCAAGGCAGCGCCTGACGGTCTTGTTGCCGCCACGCTCCTCGCCTTTCTGGCAACCGCCGGATTGTTCTACGTGAACATCATGGCTGCCATTGTTGACGGCCTGGTCAGCGGCTTGGGGCTGAGCGAAGCCCAAGCAGGACAGGTTGGATCGATCAACATTTATGGCGCCGCGGCGGGGGCCTTGGTGTCTGTCTTCCTGGTCCGGCGGATCCCCTGGAAAATCCTTGCAACGGCCTGCCTCGTCATCCTGATCGGTATCGATATTGGCTCGATCGCCATTCAGACATTTGACCTTCTCCTTCCGGTCCGCGCGGCCCATGGCTTTGCTGGCGGGATCCTGACCGGTTCCGCCTTTGCCGTCATCGCCCGCACCGCCAATCCGGACCGCACCTTTGGCATGCTTCTCTTTGTTCAGTTTGGCCTGGGCGGGCTGGGCGTCATGGTGCTGCCCCCTCTGGCGCCGCTCTATGGGACCCAGGCCCTGTTCCTGTCGCTGGCTCTGTTCAGCGCAGTAACCCTTCTGATGTTGCCATTTCTTTCGTCCTACCCGCCTCAAGACGTGAAGACCGAGAAGCCGGCCGCTGTACGCTGGACACCCTTCCTGCTCACCCTCGGGGCCATATTCGTGTTTCAGGCCGCCAACATGGGGCTTCTCGCCTACATCATCCGTCTTGGCCTCAGCTACGGACTTGACCGCGCCTATGTGTCCACCACGCTTGGCCTGGCGACCTGGATCGCCCTGCTCGGACCATTGCTTGTCATGGTGTTCGGTCTGAAGTTCGGCCGCTTCCCGTTGTTGCTCTGGTCAATGGTGCTGACATTGGCGGGAACTGCGGTTTTCCATTTCAGCGGCAACTTGCTGGCCTACCTGATTGCCAATTGCGGCACCGGAATAACCTGGGGCTTCGTGATGCCTTACCTGTTCGGCATGACCGCCGAATTCGACAAGGCAGGACGCGCGGCCGCATTCGGCGGGTTCGTTTCCAAGCTTGGCCTGGCGTCTGGCCCGATGATCGCCGGCTGGATATTGGCCGGTAACGGTGGGTTCCCCCTGCTGATCAATCTCGCCCTGATCGCATTGGCGATCAGTGCCCTCATCATGCTGGTTCCAGCGCGTTTGCTGGATGGAACCCGTGTGCCAACGCCCATTGCGCAACTGGCTTAACACGCCTCATCAATCTGGCCCTATGGCGCCGCCGTTCAACGGCCTAACTGGTCCCAGAAGCCAATCAGAAAGCCTCTGCAATGTTCGATACGGAACACTCTTTTCCGACCCAGGCCTTTATCGGCGGACGCTGGGAAGATGCCCGGGACGGGCGCACGTTCGCTGTGATCGATCCTGCCACGGGCGATCTGATTGCGAACGTGGCCGATTGCAGCGAAGCGGACACCGTGTCTGCCATCGAGGCGGCTCACGGCGCCCAGGCGGGTTGGGCAAGCACCACTGCCGCCGAGCGGGCGACCATTCTGAGACGCTGGAGAGATCTGTTCGTTGAGCACGCGGACGATCTTGCGACACTCTTGATGCGAGAAAACGGCAAGCCCTTCGCCGAAGCCCGCGGTGAAGTGCTCTACGGTGCATCATACCTGGAATGGTTTTCTGAAGAAGCTCGCCGAGTTTACGGCGATATCATTCCGGCGCCAGCCGGCAACAAGCGAGTCCTGGTCATTCGCCAGCCCGTCGGCGTTTGCGCCGCCATCACTCCGTGGAACTTTCCGAACGCCATGCTCTCGCGCAAGGTCGCAGCCGCCTTGGCGGCAGGGTGCACGATGGTTGCGAAGCCGGCTGAAGACACGCCCTTGTCGGCACTGGCGATCGCAAATCTGGGCGCACAAGCTGGCGTTCCCGACGGCGTTTTCAATGTCGTTCCGACTTCGCGGCCAAAACTTGTCGGCGGCGCGCTGACAGGTAGCGACCTCGTGCGCAAAATCAGCTTCACTGGCTCCACCCAGGTCGGACGACTTCTGTTGGAACAGGCTGCCGGCACCATCAAGAAAACGTCGATGGAGCTTGGCGGCAACGCCCCCTTCATTGTCTTTGACGATGCCGATCTTGAGGCTGCTGCCGACGGCCTGATGCTGTCAAAGTTCCGCAACGCCGGACAGACGTGTGTTTGCGCCAACCGGATCTTTGTGCAGGCCGGCGTCATGGAGAAATTCTCCGATCTGGTTCGCGAGCGGGTATCGAGGCTGAAGGTCGCCCGCGGCGATGTTGCCGGCGCAGACATCGGACCTCTGATCAATGCCAACGCTGTTCGCAAGGTGGAACGCCTTGTGGACTCCGCATGCCGCGACGGGGCGAAGCTGGTGATCGGCGGCGAGCGCCACGCAGCCGGCGAACTTTTCTACACGCCCACAATCCTGGCGAATGTCCAGCCGCGAATGGACATCGCGCAGGAGGAAATCTTTGGCCCTGTCGTCGCCATGATCTCTTTCAACACCGAAGCAGAAGCGATCAGCATGGCGAACGATACGCCTTTCGGCCTCGCCGCCTACGCCTACACCCGCGACCTGGGACGTGCCTGGCGTATCGGAGAGCGATTGGACTATGGCATGGTCGGCATAAATGACAGTGCACTGTCGAACGCAGCTGCGCCGTTTGGCGGCGTCAAACAATCCGGCATGGGACGCGAAGGCTCCCGTTACGGCCTCGATGATTATCTGGAAATCAAATATCTCTTGATGGGAGGTCTCGGCGCTTGAGCGCCGGACGTGAAAACATGGACAACAAAGCACTCTGGGCCCGCCGCGAAGCTGCCGTTCCTCGCGGCATTGGTAGCATGCATCCGGTGTTTGCCGCGCGCGCATTGAACGCCGAAATCTGGGACGGCGAAGGCCGCCGGTATATCGACTTCGCTGCTGGCATTGCGGTCACAAACACCGGGCACAACCATCCCCGGGTCAAAGCGGCGATCAGCGCGCAGCTCGAAAACTTCTCGCACGTCTGCTTTCAGGTCACGCCTTACGATTCCTACATCGAGCTTGCCGAACGTCTCAGCGCGCTCGCACCCGGCCCGACCCCCAAAAAGACGATCTTCCTGACCACCGGCGCCGAAGCGGTTGAAAACGCTGTCAAGATTGCCCGCGCCGCCACCGGCAGGCCCGGAGTTATCGCATTTTCCGGCGGATTCCATGGGCGCACCCTGATGACGATGGCGCTGACAGGCAAGGTTGCCCCTTACAAGATTGGTTTCGGGCCATTTCCCGGCGATGTGTGGCACATCCCTTTCCCGGCGCCCTATCTCGGCATCAGTGAGGCGGACTCTCTCAAAGCGCTCGACAATCTCTTCAAGTCAGATGTCGAGGCTGCCCGCGTCGCGGCGATTCTCATCGAGCCGGTTCAGGGCGAAGGCGGATTCTATGCAGCCACGCCGTCCTTCCTGCAGACCTTGCGGGAGATCTGCGACACGCATGGCATTCTGCTGATCGTGGATGAAATCCAGTCTGGGTTTGCGCGCACCGGAAAGCTGTTCGCGACCGAGTATGCCGGGATCGAACCCGATCTGATGACCGTCGCAAAGGCGATGGCTGGCGGCGTGCCCATCTCAGGCGTCATCGGAAAGGCGGCCATCATGGACGCGCCGGCCACTGGCGGCCTCGGAGGAACCTATGGCGGCTCGCCGCTGGGCTGCGCCGCAGGTTTGGCCGTTCTCGATGTCATTGCCGACGAGAAGTTGTGCGAGCGTGCGATCGAAATCGGTGAACGGATCGTTCGAAAGTGCGAAGCGCTTCGCCAGTCTGATCCTGGCATCGGCGAAATCCGCACACTGGGCGCCATGACGGCCATGGAACTGATTGTCGACGGCGACGCTGCGCGCGCCGATCCGGAACGGACCAAACGGATCGTCGCGCTCGCCCGTGAAAGCGGACTTCTATTGCTGTCCTGCGGTGTGCGCTCGAACGTTATCCGGTTCCTGTCCCCGCTGACGATCCCGTTCGAGGTGCTCGATGAAGGATTGGATATCCTCGACGGCGTCATCAGGCGCACGGCAGCTTGAAGTCGCAGACTGCACCTTGAGCCTTTTGAGCCGGTACTTGCAGAGTACGCCCCCGTCATCGACGGAGGCGCCAAGCCTAAAATGTACGATTGAGTTCATTTAAGATTTCGGGTTGGCCCCTGTGGTCTGCCGACCGCGACCGGCGCCGGTTGGCCGGGCAGTCAATCCGGGCGCAAGGAGCCTCGGAGACGCCCGCATTTTGGCAGATATCGCCGGCCGGTCTCCCGGCATAGGCAATCTGCTCTTCGGAAGTGGCTCACTATGGCTAAGGCACACTCCTCACCCTCGAGAAGTGTGCCCAGAATTTCACGCCAGATCCGGACCCGATTATGGGTCCGGGACCCTTCCTGACTAGAATTCGTAACCGAGCGTCAGGAACCATTCCCGGCCGCGATTATACGTGCCGCTCAGGACACCGGCAGCCGTGTTTGGAACACCGGTCACCAGGAACCGCTCGTCGCCAATGTTCTTCACACCCGCCGTCAGCACCAAGGGCTGATTGTCGAACGCGTAGGAAAAAATCAGATCCGATACGACGTATTCGTCACGGTTGAGCACGAACACCCGTTCAGCCTGGTTGGCAGCCTCGCTGGAATACGTGAAGCTCCCTTGCACCGCAAACACGCCCGGACCCAGGTTCCGTTCATAGCGGGGCGCGAAATTGACCTGAACTTCCGGCGCTTTGGGCAACTCACCACCGACCACGATTCCGGCCTGGAAAGGATTGGGACCGCTGGCAACTGTCACCAGTGGGTCAATCGCAGTGAACTCCGTGTTCAGCAGACCAACCGAACCGCGGAAGCTGATCTCGTCGGTGAGGATCCCCTCGATATCCGCCTCGAAGCCCCGGATTTCCGCAGTCCCTGCGTTCTGAAGCGTTGGCGACAGCCCCTGCTGGAAATTGAGTTGGACGTCATCGTAGTCGGTCTGGAAAATCGCTGCGTTCAGCTGGACCCGGTCATTGAACAGGCGCGTCTTCACGCCAAGTTCCATGGTTTCGGCGATTTCTTCGTCATACTGCGTGTCTGCAGCGGGAATCGGGTTGGTCAGGCGCGTAGTCCAACCACCGGTCTTGTAGCCTTCCGAATAGCTCGCGTAGAGCTGTACACGATCCGTCGGGAAATATTGCAGACCGATCTTCGGCGAGAAGTTTTCGAACTCCTGCGTCTGAACACCCGGCTCGTAGACGCGGAAGGTATCCGGATCAAAGTAAGGTGCCGGCAACAAGCCGTTGGCACAGGTCAAACCTAGGCCGCCGGTTGGGAGGAAAGGCGCGATCGGCAGGCTGGGATCCGGATAGCCATTTGCGCCGACGCAGAAGTACCCGCGATAGTTTCCACCATTGAGGTCGCGCTGACCGCCCTCGAACTTCTTTTCTTCCTTTGTATACCGGCCGCCAAGAATCACTGTGAACTGATCCGTCAGATCATATTCGAATTGTCCGAACACGGCATAGTTTTTAGTCTCGAACGTATTGAAACCGTCAACATAGAGAAGACCTTCGGGGAACAGAACCAGATCCTGAAGATCGCCCTCTTCCTTGAAATAGAAGGCCCCGAGGACGAAATCCAGTTTGTTGTCCGCGAGATTGCTCCCGAGCAGCTGGAACTCCTGCGAGAGCTGCTCTTGATTCTGATCAAAGCTGACCGTCAGAATGTTCAGTGGTGACCCGTCAAGATCAAGTCCCGCCAGAAAGGTCTGGTCCCGATAACCGGTGATCGACTTCACCGCCAGATTGTCCGTCAGATCATAGTCAACCTGCGCCGTCAGACCGAAGGTCTCCATGTCGGAGAAGTTCGGATCATCGGAATAGGTCTTGTCGATGTCGGGGTGGACGAAGCGATCCGAATAGAAGGCAAGCCCATTCGGATTGCCGTTCAGCGGCGTATCGATCTGGAGGGAGGAGCCGATCTGGCCGCGCGTCCCGCAAAGATCGCTGATCGGGGCCGGCGCGCCGGCAGGCTGGGTCAGACAGAAGTTGTAGAGCCCCCCAAAGAAGAAGCCGTCAAATCCGTCTGTGGGGTTGGGATCCAGAAACGGGCCTGCCACATAGGCTGACTGCCCCCCGTCCGGGAGCGGAAATGGCAGACCTGCCGTCGTCTGAATGAGTTTCGAGGCCTGCGTGCTCTGGTCCTTGGTATAATCCGCCGTCAGACGAACAGTCGCGCGTTCACCTTCCCATTTCAGCTTGCCGCGGATGATCTGCGTATCCTCGGCTCCTTCCTTGTCGTCTGAACCATAGCCCGTCAGCGGAAATTCAGTGCTCGGCGTGCCATTATAGGCGGCCGGGTCACCGAAACGGACGCGTTCCAGATAGCCGTCGCGCGTGCGGCTGGAAACTGCCAGAGAGGCCGTCAGGTTTTCCGCCAAGGGCCCTTCAACAAGGGCGCGGAACTGAAGCAAATTGTCACTTCCATAAGTCAGGTCGAGCTTACTGCCGAAAGTGTCAGAAGGATCCGCCGTCACAACGGAGATCGCTCCGCCGATGGTGTTTCGGCCGAACAGTGTACCCTGCGGTCCTTTGAGAACCTCGATACGCTGGACGTCCAGCAGCCCCTGGTTGGCGCCGACCGAGCGGGCGAGATAGACGCCGTCAACGTAAACACCGACGCCCGGATCAATGTTGAAAGCGAAGTCGTCGGCTCCAATGCCGCGGATATATGCGGAGAGGATCGACTGCGACCCGCCAAAGGGGGAAGAGTTGTCTAGATTCACGTTCGGCGTTGCTTGTGAAAGACCCGAGAGGTCGACCACGCCCAGCTCCTGAAGCTGTTCTTCGCCAAAGGCCGAAATGGCAATCGGCACGTCCTGCACGTTCTGTTCGCGCTTTTGCGCGGTCACTGTAACGGTGCCCAGCGTTCTGGCCTCTTGCTCGCCCTCGGCGGCCGCATCTTGTGCGTAGGCAAACAGATTGGCCGAGAATGTCAGCGCAAGCGCACTGACCGATAGCTTCATGATCATTGGTAGACCTCCCAGTTAAGGCGCAATTGCTCCCTTTCCCGAGAAAGTATTCTGGATCCAAAAGCCCGGCTTGAACGATTCATGCTAAAAAATTCGTACAATCGCCCGCGTGGGCAATGCACATCTGACACCAATCGGTCGCAGGTTTTTGCCAGTGATTGAGCGCCCTGCGGCAAGAACGTCGCGCTATTCGCGAAGGGCGCAGGTACTTCCTGATTCGGCACTGGCGACTTGCCTGGTACGCGTTGGCGATCGCAATGACCGTGTGCTGATAAACGAACCCATTCCGGCCTCGAGTAAATTCTAGGCGGCTCGGACCGCGCCCAGACGCCGCCGACGACCCGCACCTTCCTGACCTTTCAGCAAACACCGGACGGCATCGAGGCCGCGCTCAACGTGGCCGGAGTTCCCGTATGCCCAGCTCGAGCTTCACGAAGGTCACGGTCCGTAAGCCTACCGTACGACCAGATCCCTATCGCGCGCGCCCTGTTCCCGGCGGTCCTTGTTCCGGAACGGGCCAGGTATTGACGCAGCTTCCGGGTGCAAGGCCTGATTTGAAGTGCTAAAGGGCCGGCGATGCTACGGATTTCCGAACTCAAACTGCCCCTCGACCATGCCCCTGCCGCCCTGCCGGCGGCAATTGCGAGCCGTCTCGGCGTAGGCATTGACGATCTACTGAGCTGGTCGGTCTGGAAGCGGGCACATGACGCCCGGCGCAAGTCCGCGATCCTCAAGGTCTATATTGTTGATGTCGAAGTGCGCGGCGAACCGGCCATACGCCAGCGGCTGGCCGATGATCCGCATGTCGGCCCGACCCCCGAAACATCCTATCGCCCCCCAGTGCCGCATCCCCCGGCTGGCCGGCTTCGCCCAGTTGTCATCGGGGCCGGCCCCTGCGGCCTGTTCGCCGGCCTGATCCTCGCGGAGATGGGGCTGCGCCCGATCATTCTCGACCGGGGCAAGGTCGTGCGCGAGCGGACCAAGGACACCTGGGGCCTGTGGCGGCGCAGCGAGCTGAATCCCGAGTCCAACGTCCAGTTCGGCGAGGGCGGGGCGGGCACATTTTCCGACGGGAAGCTCTACAGCCAGATCAAGGACCCGCGCTTCCTGAGCCGCAAGGTGTTGGCCGAGTTCGTTGCAGCGGGCGCGCCGCCAGAAATCCTCACCGAAGCCCACCCCCATATCGGCACCTTCCGGCTGGTCGGCATGGTGGAGAGCCTGCGGGCGAAGATCGAAGCGCTGGGCGGCGAGTACCGGTTCCAGCACCGGGTCACTGATGTGGAGCTAGACCGCGCGCCAGACGGCAGCCAGCGCCTTCGCGGCCTCCACCTGCACACGGGCGAGTTTCTCGAAGCCGACCACGTCGTCCTTGCGGTCGGGCACTCCTCCCGCGACACCTTTGAGGCGCTTCACAACCGGGGCGTCCACATCGAGGCCAAACCCTTCTCCGTGGGCTACCGGATCGAGCACCCGCAGTCATGGATCGACAAGGCGATGTTCGGCCCCTGCGCCGGCCATCCGGACCTCGGTGCGGCGGCCTATTCACTCTCGCATCACTGCGCCAATGGCCGGACCGCCTACAGCTTCTGCATGTGCCCGGGGGGCACGGTGGTGGCGGCAGCGTCCGAGCCTGGCCATCTCGTCACCAACGGCATGAGCCAGTATTCGCGCAATGAGCGCAATGCCAATGCAGGCTTCGTGGTCGGGGTCTCGCCGGCTGACTATCCAACTGACCATCCCCTCGCCGGGATCGAGTTTCAGCGGGCATTGGAAGCGCGCGCCTTCGTCGCCGGGGGGCGGGACTATTTCGCGCCGGGCCAGCGGGTCGGTGACTTCCTGGCGGGCCGGGCCTCCACCACGCTCGGGACTGTGACACCCAGTTACCGCCCGGGCGTGCGACCCGCCGACCTGGCGCCACTGATGCCGGACTATGTCGTCGAGGCCCTGCGCGAAGTGCTTCCCGTCTTTGGCCAGAAAATCCCTCGCTATGACGATCCGGACGCCCTGCTGACGGGGGTTGAGACCCGCACCTCCTCTCCGATCCGCATCACGCGGCGCGGAGACTTCCAGAGCCTGAATGTACGCGGCCTGTTCCCGGCCGGCGAAGGCGCCGGCTATGCTGGCGGTATTCTTTCCGCTGCCGTTGACGGCATCAAGGTTGCCGAGGCGCTCGCCCGCGCCTTGGCGAGCGAGCCCGCCCTTCGGTCCTGAAATCAAAGCGCCTTCGCAACGTCCGCCGCGCCGAATGGAGGCAAAGTTGGACGCCAATGATCCCTAGTATGCGGTCAAATATGCAGGCCGAAACACAGTCTTGATCAATCAATGAGGCAAGGAGCAAGCCAGTGGCCTGACGGCTTGTTAGGCGGGATTCTGCTCAACAGGATCATCCGTCTGCGGATCCTGCGCATCATGGTCGAGGTTGAACCGGACCGTCGCGGCACGGGCGGTGATTTCCGCAACGAAGGTGTCTAGAAACGCGCCGGCTCCCGCCGGCATCGCCGCGACCGCTTCGCGCGCCGCGGGCAACTCTGCCGAGATGTGCTACGTGAGCGCCGCGACCCGGCGTAGGACCGAGCCTTGCCTGCCGGTGGTGATCGTCCCCACCCGTACACGGCCTGAATACACATCCGGCATCAGGACGCCTTACTCTTTCCGGCGGGGCCAGAGACATCTTCCAGGCGTATGCCGACCGCTTTTGCGGCCGCGAGCGCCTTGCCCAGCTGCGCGGTTGCCTTGCCGGATTCCAGATCGACGATGAAGCGCTCACCGGTGTTGATTGCGAGCGCGAGCTGGCGTTGGGTTATGCCAAGAGCCTTGCGTCCCTGGGCAACGATCTGACCGAATTCTTTCGCATTGCTGATCATATCACACCTTCCCGACCGGGAAGATAATGCCACCTAATCCTTGCCGCAAGTTTAGTTCTTACCGACCGGGAAGAATCGGCCTGGAGATGGACAAACTGGCGGAAAACTTCCCGATCGGGAAGCAAACTAACTTTCATTGCCTTGGGCGGCGGACGGGCCAGATCTCGCCTGAAGCGACACCATCGGCTTTCCGCACCATTCGATGATCTGGTTGAGCGTACGGACAACGCGAGCTGCAGGCAGGGAGAAGTCGGCCTCAATGGCAAGCCCCTCGCGAATGAAGTCGTCAAGAACGTTCAGTGTCCGGAAGGAGCGGCCATCACCGAGCTGGTCGGCCATGAAGTCCATCGACCACATTACGTTCGGTCGCTCCGGAACCGCCAGGGGCTCTGGTACCTCGCGAACCAGCCGCTTCTTCGGCTTGATCCGCAGGCCGGAACGGATTGTCGCTTATTTTCTGAGGCTAAGCCTTGGAAATGATCGCCTCAACCCCGGTTCCGCTGACAATGCCCGACCGGTTGCCTGCTGAGACGTTTCCTCGCCCGCCTTCACAAGACCAAGTCCTTTGACAAGGCCAAGCCCGCTATTGATCTGAATGAACATCACGTTGCGCAAGGTGGAGGCCGGCGAGGACGTGAGGCGCGAACGACCGCCAGACGTCAAGCCGGAATGCGTCCTCGCTCCATTTCACCAGACTTACCTGAACGCCCTCGAACACGGTTCGTGCTGCGCTGGGTGCGGGCATGTCCCGCAAGTTTGCCGGACAACCCGAATTGAGCAGCGCTGCTGCTGCAGGCCCGTCAAGCCGATAGGAGAGCTCGCGGGAACTGATATCCGTCACGCTGCAAGGCGTAGACTCCGTCAGTTGCCGGATCTTTCTGCGGACATCGGGAAACTCGGTTGCGGGCGCAGAGAACACCCATTCATCTGGACCAAGACAAGATACGAAGCGTTGCGGCGTTCCCGCGACCTGTCTGATCGCCTGCGGAAAAGTAGCAGACAATCCAGATTCCATTTCCGGCAAATGCGAATGAGCGCAGCGAACACCGAGGCGCACAGCGCTGGGCAGCGGCGTGATCAGCACGCGGGATGGGGCGGCATCAGGCATTGATACGCTCACCTTTCGGATCATAGAATACTGTGCCGGAAATGGTCGCGCGGGTTTGAACCTTCGCGGCGCAGACCGCCACGTCCTGGCCCATGCAAGCCCGTCCGCCGGCAACGAGCGCCAGCGCAACGGAGCGTCCGAGGGCCTCGCTCCAGTAGGCCGAGGTTACATGCCCGAGGGGGCGAGCACCTGCGGGGCCGGTGGACACGACCTGGGCCCCTTCTTCCAGAACGGTTCGGCTATCTTCGGTCAGAAGGCCTACAAGTTGCGGCCGGTCCGCTTTCAACATGTCGGGCCGGTTGAGGGATCGCTTGCCAACGAAATCCTTCTTCTTGTTTCCGACGGCCCAGCCCAGCCCGACATCCTGAGGCGTGTTCGTTCCGTCGGTGTCTTGTCCGACGATGATGTAGCCCTTTTCGGCCCGGAGCAGATGCATCGTTTCTGTCCCGTAGACGACCAGACCAAGCGCAGCCCCGGCCGCATGCAACAGCTCCCATATCCGGCGCGCCTCGCTTGTGGGCACATTCAACTCGTAGCCTCGCTCTCCCGTAAAACTTACCCGGAACAGGCGCAGTTGCGCTCCGGCAATATTGCCTTCTGCATAGGCCATATGAGGGAGAGCTTCATCGGAGAGGTCGATTCCATCGATGAATGGCGCAATCAATTGCTTCGCATTCGGACCATTGACGGCGATGACAGCCCATTGTTCCGTCGTCGATGTCAGCCACACCTGAAGATCGGGCCACTCCGTCTGCAGATAGTCTTCCATCATGGTCAGGACACGCGGCGCCCCGCCCGTCGTTGTTGTAACATGAAACCTGTCTTCGGTGAGGCGTGCGACGACGCCGTCGTCGCGGATGAATCCGTCTTCGCCCAGGAGAACGCCGTACTTGCATCGGCTTGGCGCCAGAGACTTCCAGGCATTTACATAGAGACGGTTGAGAAATTCTGCGGCATCCGGTCCGACGACCTCGATCTTGCCCAGCGTCGAAGCATCGAACATGCCGACAGCCGTTCGCACGCCAACGCTTTCGCGCCTCACTGCTGCATGCATATCCTCGCCCGCCTTGGGGAAATACCGCGCGCGGCGCCACAGCGAAACCGGCTCGAAGACAGCGCCTTGTTGCTCGGCCCACGGATCGATCTCAGTGCGGCGAACGGGCTGGAATGTTCCATTGCGCTTCATCCCCGCCAGCGCGCCGAATGTGATCGGCGAGTAAGGCGGGCGAAACCGGGTCAGACCCGCCTGCTGAGGCGATACACCGAGGGTGGCTGCGGCCTCCGCCAATGCATTGATGTTTGACGTCTTGCCCTGGTCCGTCGCCATGCCGGTCGTGGTGTAGCGTTTGATATGCTCAACCGACTGAAAGCCCTCCTGGACGGCCAGGCGGATATCTTTCGCCGTGACATCGTTCTGAAAGTCTATGAAAGCGCGGCCCGTTGACGGCGCCTGGAGCGGGGTCGCAGGCGATGCTGCGATTTCGCCTTCGATCCGGAAACCACGCGTAGCGCCCGGTGCTCCAAATCCCGCCGAACGGCATGCGGCGGATCCCGCGGACCAACCTGACTGCAGCGTCTCGCCAAGGCCGAAAACACCGGCGCCGGCCCCTGCGGCGAACACACCGCCCGGGGCTGCCTCGGGCACGAACGCCTTGAAGGTTTCGTCCCACGATAGCGTTCCATTCGCCTGCGACCAGAGATGCACACTCGGAGTCCAGCCGCCGCTCATCAGCAAGCTGTCGCAGGCAAGTTCGCGCTGACCAGCGCCGTCGTTCCGGGCGACCACGATACGGCGCACCCTGAACCGGCCAGACGTCCGGATCACTCTTGAATCCTTTATCACCTCTATACCTGCATCTCCGGCCCGCGCGACGAGATCCGGCGCCACGTCGGGTCTCATGTCAACGATGGCGGTCGGCGCAGATCCGGCACGCGCCAGATCCAGCGCGGTCAGCCATCCGGAATCGTTCGAGGTGGCAATCACCGCGCTGCGCCCGGCCAACACGCCATACCGGTTCAAGTAGGTTCTCGCGGCTCCCGCGAGCATGACCCCCGGGCGGTCATTGCCGCCGAATACCAGTGGCCGCTCGATAGCGCCTTGCGCGAGTATTACGGTCCGGGCCCGGACTTTCCATAGCCGCTCCCTGGGACAATCCGCAGACGGATCGGCAAGATGGTCCGTCAAGCGCTGACCGATTCCCACGAAGTTCTCGTGATAGAATCCGAAGGCCGCCGCGCGTTGGATCACTTGAACGTTGGGCGCTGCCCGCAGGGTCTCCAGCGCCGACGCGAGCCAGTCCCCAGCCGCTGCACTGTCGATCCGGACCGACACCTCGGACAAGAGTGACCCGCCCATCTCGCTTTGTTCGTCAACCAGCATTACGCGGGCGCCTGTCGCCGCCGCCGCAAGCGCTGCAGCGATGCCCGCCGGTCCGCCGCCAATGATCAGGACATCGCAATAGGCGTGGCGCGTCGCATAGAAGTCGGGATCCGGCTCGGACGGCGCCTTTCCAAGACCTGCAGCGGCGCGAATGAACGGCTCGTAAACCGTGTTCCAGAAGTTGCGCGGCCACATGAACGTCTTGTAGTAGAAGCCTGCTGCCAAAACGGGATGAAGCAGATCGTTCACCGCGCCTGCATCAACATTCAGGCTTGGCCAGTGGTTCTGGCTCGCTGCGATCAACCCGTCATACAGCTGGGCTGTTGTCGCCGGCAAGTTGGGTGTCACCCGCGCTTGCCCGCGATTGATCGTCACCAGTGCGTTCGGCTCCTCAGACCCGGCCGACAGGATGCCGCGCGGCCGGTGATACTTGAAGGAACGGGCGACAAAGTGCACACCGTTTGCCAGCAGCGCTGACGCCAAAGTGTCGCCTTCAAAGCCAATATAATTTTGGTTGTTGAACTGGAATTTGAGCGGCTTTTTCCGGTTTATCCGTCCACCTGCCGGAATTCGATACGCGTTACTCATCTGCGCTGCCGCCTGCTGGTGTTTCAAACATGCGGTAGGTCTCTTGGATGCGATCTGACACGGTATCGCGTATGGCGTTGAAGAACCGGCCGCAGCCATGCACATGGCGCCAACGCTCCTTGTGCAGCCCCCGCGTGTTAGACCGGATGTAAAGGTAGTCGCGCCACGCTTCGTCGGTCTCAGCAGACGGATCTTCTGGGCGGGCAATGTGTGCCTGACCAGCATACGCAAATTCCTGCTCCGGAAGCAGCGCGTCGCAGTAGGGGCAGCGGACCTGTATCAAGCTGATCTCCTTCAGTGCGCGACGGCCGCAGCCGCGGCTTCGTCGATCAGGCGGCCGGTACGAAACCGGTCGAGATGAAACGGGGCGTTCAGCCCGTGGGGTTCGTCGCGTGCAATCGTATGCGCAAAGACATGCGCCGATCCGGGCGTCGCCTTGAACCCACCCGTTCCCCACCCGCAATTCACATAGAGCCCAGGCACAGGGGTCTTGCCGACAATAGGTGACCGGTCCGGCGTGACATCGACGATGCCCCCCCAGTTGCGCAGCATGCGCATGCGCGAAAAGGTTGGAAACAGTTCGCAGATTGCCGCGACCGTCTCCTCCACAATGTGGAGCGCGCCGCGCTGGGAATAGGAGATGTACTGATCCGTTCCCGATCCGATGACCAGCTCACCCTTGTCGGACTGGCTGATATATCCGTGCACGGTGTTCGACATGACCACACAAGGCATCACAGGCTTGACGGGTTCCGACACAAGGGCCTGAAGGGGGTAGCTTTCCAGCGGCAGCCTCACCCCCGCAGATTCCATCAGCGGGCTCGTATTGCCTGCGACCGATACCGCCACCTTCTTCGCCCCGATAAATCCGCGCTCCGTATCCACACCCGCAACGCGGCCATCGGCGTCCCTGCGAATGGACACCGCGGCGCAGTTCTGAATGATGTCGACGCCGCGCTCGGCTGCAGCGCGCGCATAGCCCCACGCAACCGCGTCATGGCGCGCCACGCCCCCCCGGCGTTGCAGGGCCGCTCCCAGGACCGGGTAGCGCGCATCTGCGGAAATGTTGAGAGGCGGACAGTAGGCTTGCGCTTCTGCGGGCGTCAGCCACTCATTGTCGATGCCCAGTCTTTGATTGGCATACACGTGGCGCTTGAACACCTGAATATCATGAACCGTGTGCGCCAGCATGAGTACGCCGCGCTGGGAAAACATGACGTTGTAGTTGAGCTCCTGGCTCAAACTTTCCCAGAGCTTGAGTGCGTGATCATACAAGCCGGCACTTTCGTCATAGAGATAGTTGGACCGGATGATGGTCGTGTTGCGGCCCGTGTTGCCGCCGCCGAGCCAACCCTTGTCCAGAACCGCGACATTCGTGATGCCGTGCTCCTTCGCCAGATAGTAGGCTGCGCCGAGTCCATGACCGCCAGCGCCAACGATGATGGCATCATAGAAGGGTTTGGGTTCGACCTGCGGCCATTGAGGGGTCCAGAGGCTCTGGCCAGCCATCGCATTGCGCATCAGGGACAAGAAGGAGAACCGCATACAACGTCCTTCGCTCGAGTATTCCAGCACCCATTCTGTGCGGTGATGCCTTGAGTTTGGATAGTATTTTTGCGACACTTCCGGCGTAGATTTGCGCCATGCGAGGACGAGCATGCCCACCCGTACCGAAGCTCGCCGCGCACGCCTCAAAGTCGGGTTCATCCTGATTGACGGTTTCACTCTTGGCGCCTTCGCCAACTTCGTGGACGTCCTGCGCCTCGCGGCGGATGACGGTGACGGGAGCCGGCAGATCAACTGCACCTGGAAAATTCTTTCCAGCAAGATGACCCCTATCGCTTCCAGTTGCGGAATATCGGTTCAGCCGAATGAACACGCTTTCGAACCTCGCGAGTACGATTATCTCGTCGTTGTGGGCGGCGTCCTGCGAAACTCTCCCGTCCGGCTTGAACCGTCGCTGGTCCGCTTCCTGAAGACAGCTGCCGCGTCCGGAACACCGCTCGTCGCCTTGTGCACGGGTGTATTCGATCTGACCGAAGCCGGCCTGATGAAAGGGTATCGCTGCTGCGTCAGCTGGTTTCACCACGATGACTTTCGCAACAAGTTTCTGGGTACCGAGCCGATATCCGATCAACTTTATGTGGTTGATCGTGATCGTCTGACCTGCTCGGGCGGCGTTGGCTCAGCCCACCTCGCAGCACTTCTGGTAGACAGGCACGTGGGCACGGCAGCCGCCATCAAGAGCCTCAATATCATGATGATTGACCGTGTACTGAACGGAGAAGACCCCCAGCCCCAATCAAACGTCCCCCTGATCGCAAGCGACGAACTCGTGCAGAAGGCCATCCACTTCATGCGCCAACGCATGAGCCTCCCCCCAAGTTCTCTCGAGATTGCCGAACGTTTTGGTATCAGCCGGCGCCAACTCGAACGACGTTTCCAGATTGCCACCGGATCAAGCCCGGCACGCGTGGGCCGTTTGATCAGACTCAAGCATGGCGGCTTACTGCTGGCGCGCGGCGACCGCTCTGTGGAAGAAATCGCAGAAGCGACGGGTTTCTGCGACCTCTCTCACTTTGTGCGCAGCTACCGGAAGGAAATTGGACCGCTTCCGGCCAAGACTTCCAGTGTTTCCGGGTCAAAGTCGCAATCCGCCAGGACCCGGGCACATTTGAAAGCCTGATCTTTCCGCCCAGCTTGAAACCGGTGCCCAAACCGATTCAATCACGCTTTGCGGAGATGAAGTATTTCTCTCGCCTCAGCCGTGGTCGCGGCCGCCCCCCCGACCGCCTCGATCAAGCGCACAGCGCGCTCGACGAGCTGTCCGTTTGTCGCGAAGACACCGCGGTCGAGATAGAGATTGTCCTCGAGCCCAACCCGCACATGCCCACCGAGAAGGATCGATTGCGCCGCAGTCGGAAACTGGGCCCGCGCAATGCCCATCGCAGTCCAGATTGCATTTTTCGGTTCGATCAGGTTTTTCATGTACGTGACCGTCTCGGGATTTGCCGGCGCGCCCCATTTTACACCCAGCACGAACTGGTACATCGGCGGACCATCAACCAGGCCCTCAGCGACGAGCTGGTTGGCAAACAGAACATCACCCGCCTGGAATGCCTCAAGTTCTGGCTTCACGCCGAGCTGCTTGAAACGTTTGGCCATGCCTCTCAGAGTGCGGGTCGTATTGAGATAAACAAATTCGAAGCCGCCCTCTTCTTGATTGCCGGTCGTCACATCGAGAGAGGCAATGTCGGGCAGGCAATCTGCGAGATGGGCAATGCGGGCCTCGACCCCAATGACGTCGCTGCCGGGCAAGGCGCGCGATTCGTCCTCCGGATCGGGGAGAAAGAGAGCGCCCATGCCCGCCGTCAGGTTGATGGCTATATTTGTCCCCCGGTCACGGATCCGCGAAACAACTTCCTTGAAGAGCGCAACGTCGCGGCTGCCGGCGCCTGTTTCCGGGTCGCGCACATGAATATGCGCGATCGCCGCGCCTGCCTTCGCGGCCTCATCGACGGCATCCGCAATCTGGCGCGGCGTCACCGGGAAATTCGGGTGCTTCGGATTGACCGGAGCGTTCCCCGTCACCGCGCATGTTATGATGACCTTCTGTTTGGACATTTATTGCTCCCACTCTGAATGCCCATCGACCGCGATGAGCTGTCCTGTAATGTGCCGCGCGCGATCAGAGCACAGAAAGAGCGCCATATCGGCGATCTCCGCGGGCTCTATCAGTGTACGCATCGAAACATGCTTCAACGCTTCTTCCGCAAACTGCGCGTCACTGATGCCGCGCTCTTCTGCCATGCGATGAAATATGCCGCGCATACGCTCGCCATTGATGCCGCCAGGCAGGATTGCATTGACACGCACATTGTGCGGTCCAAGTTCACGGGCAAGGGCGCGCGTCAGACCTTCGACCGCCGCTTTCGACGAAATATAGGGCGAACGATTGACGGGGAGTGTCCGCGTTGAAGCGGTCGAGATATTGATGATGGAACCTTGACGCCGGGCCTTCATGCCCGGCGCAACTGCGCGCGCTGTTAGGAATACGCCGTCCGTGTTGACCGCAAATGTCGAGCGCCATTCGTGAAGCGTGATCTCCTCAACAGGTTTGGCCGGGCCAGCGACACCGACAACATTGATGAGAGCATCAATCCCGCCCATATGGCTTTCAGCTGCCGCAACCAGGCGCGTGACATCGTCCTCGACGCTGACATCAGCCACAACCGCATCCATCGCCGGGTGCGCCGCACACAGCGCGTCAACGGCGTCGCGCCGGACATCGCATGCGAACACACGCGCCCCGGCAGCCAGGAAACATTCCGAGATGACCCGCGCCGTCGTGTCGGCGCCTGTAACAAGTACGCGGCACGCTCCCAGTTCATTCATTGACGTTGACTTTCCCATAACCGTTTTCCGGCACGTGCGCCGCCTGGTGCGCGCGCCTGCTTCACCCCCAAAGCGCCGGCACGAAACAATGCGCGCGCCCATCCTTGAAGGGCGTGCCGTGCGCGCGGTCCTTCGGATAGTACATGGCGCCGTCGAGATCACAGTACTTGCTGAACATGCCCACGATGAAGGCCGGCGCAAGGGACAGCGACGTGCCGAGCATGTTCCCGATCATCACGTCCATGCCGCGTGCCCGGGCAGCATGCGCGAGGGCCAACCCCTCGGTAAGACCGCCAGCCTTGTCGAGCTTGATATTGATCATCTGATAGAGGCCTGCGACCCGGTCCAGCTCTGCGCGTGTTCGGATCGATTCGTCCGCACACAGCGGAATGGGCGAAACATAACCCGAGAGAGCTCCATCGGCATTTCTCGGCATGGGTTGCTCGATCATCTCAACGCCGAAGTCAGCCAAAAGCGGCGCATATTCACGGAGATGATCCAGCGTCCAGCCTTCGTTCACGTCGACAATCATGCGGGAATTGGGCGCAACCGAATGGATGGCGGACATTTTTTCCACAACCCTGTCCGCATTCAGCTTGATCTTCAGAAGCGGATAAGAGCTCAGCCGTTCAGCCTGGCGCGCCATGGCTGACGGCTCATCGATTCCGATCGTCATGAACGCGTCGAGATGGGGCGGCGGCGTCAATTTCAGCACCGACCATATCGACCCGTGCCGTTTCGCTTCCAGGTCCCAGAAGGCGCAGTCAACGGCATTGCGCGCCGGACCAGCTCGAAGGATCTCCTGAACATCAGCCGGGCTAGATGCCCGCTCGAGGGCGCTTCGGTTTTCCTCGATGTAGGCAACTTCCGCCACCGGATCCTGATTGAAGACGAAGGACGGCGCCCCTTCTCCTCTGCCGACGTGAACGCCGTCAGTAACCGACACAACGATCAGATCGCTTTGCGAGAAAACGCCCGACGCAATGCGGAACGGCTCGGTCAGAGGCCACACTTCCAGATTTACGGATAGTTCAAGCGGCATAAGTTTTCGCCTTCTGCTTTCAGTTTGTGTGCGCACGGCCCCGCGAGACGGCGTCAGTTGCTTGCGTCATCGATCGCTTTGATCAGGGTTTGCTCGAGAGGCGCCGATGTCTTTGCGAGCATGGTCCGGCGAACCAGGTAGTAGACGACACCCAGGGCCAGATAGCCGAGCGCTAGCGCCGCCGTAGCAGGCGCGCTGCGCACAATCATGAACAGGAACGCGGCGGAAAGGAGTACGAGCCCAGCTGCAAAAAAGCGAAGTGACGCGGCTGACAGCCGGAACGTATCGCGCAATTCAGCATACTGCGGTTTCCCGGGCAAAAGCATTGCAGCCACACCCAGTCCGATCTGCAAGCAAAGCACGCCGATAACCACAAAGGTGGCGTACTCGGTAATCTTGGCCTCGAACGCATAGGCGGCGAAGGAAACTGCGGCGATTGTCAGAATGCCGCCAATTGGCACACTGTTGCGACCTATGGTTTTCGCCATCCGTTTCGGAAACACGCCGCCCCGCGCCAAGACATAGACGTCGCGTGAATACGCCAGCAGCATGACGTTGATCGAACTGATCGTCGCCGCCAGGACAGCAAATGAAACAAACCCCGCGAGCGGCGCCGGTAGTACACGCGCTGCAGCCACGGCGACCGGCGCGTCGAGCCCCTTAAGCTCCTCCCAGGGGATGAGCCCGACGACGGCGATCGACGTCAGCGAGTAGAGCGCAAGAACCACCAGGAAACTTGCGCCGAGCGCGATCGGTATTGCATGCCCGGGATTCTTTACCTCACCGCCCAGTTCGATGATGATCATGAAACCCGCAAAGGAGAAAAAGGCAGGCACCGCGCCGGCAAGCGCCGGCTCGATACCGTTCGGCAGGAATGGAACAAAATTGCTCGCGTCGGCATTCAGGAGCGCCGCAACTCCGAACAGAACGAGAGCTGCCGCGAACGCCGCCACCATGACGTACTGCGCAGAAACCGCTTCGCGCACGCCAAACAGGTTGATCAGCGTGAGGAGGAGAATGGTCACCAAGCCAACAATCCGCCGGTCCACACCGGCGATCCACACATGTACGTAATCTGCAAATCCGTATCCGAGCAGCGCAACGGCGACCGCCGCGGCACCGATCATCATCCAGATGCAGACAAAGCCCGCCAACGGCGAGACAAGCCGGCCGATGGCCACAAAACTTGCGCCGCTCGTTGGAAACGCGACACCTATCTGCGCGGCAACCACACACGAGAACAGTGCGAGCAAACCGGCGACAAGGTAGGAAAGGACAACACCCGGGCCGGCCTCGGCCGCAATGGCGCCGGGCAGGATGAAAATCGACGCGCCGACGACAAATCCGATGATCGTGACGGTCGCGCCAAAGAGGCCTATCGTGCGTGCTGGAACGGTGGTTGACATCATTCGCCCACGTCTGCTGCTTCGAATTCGAAAGCCGCCGGCGTCATGACGGGCAAGTCAATTCGCGTTGGTGTTACGCCGCCATAATGCAAACCATAGACAGGCGCATCTCCGATGGCCGGAATACGACCGAAAGCCGAGGCATCCGCGCCGGCAACCGAAACCCTTATCCGGTGTCCCCGGGCGAGCGTGGCGGATATCGGCAACAGATTGAAGGCAACATTTTCCGGCGCGCCTTCCGGCATCGGCGCAGCATCTGCGCGCTTGAAGCTGTGAAATGGTCCAAACACATGGAAATCGGGCGAGCCAGCCGAAACCTTGCGGTGCTGAAGCCGGAATACGCCCTCGGTCAAATAGGTCGCCTTGCCGTCTTCCGCGACATCTTCAAGATAGACGTGCAGCGCGCCGTCGGGCGCCGAGGACTCCAGCCAAAGTTCCACAACCGGCTGACCCGTGATCTCCACTTCGCTTTTCAGTGGCGCCGACGTGAAGCTGAGCTTCCCGTCTGAAGTCCAGGCGCTGTAGTCAACCGGCTCTCCCAGTTGCGTTGTCCATCGGTTCTTCGGGGCTGATATGATCGAATAATCGACGGTGTAGGTGTCCTTTCCCGCCGCGCCCACGCTTGTCGCAAGCGTCGATTCAAGCCCCGCGTAGAGCGAAATGTTCTGCACACCCGCCGGCGGCCAGGTATCGGTAACCTGCCATTTGTTTGCGCCCACTGTGAAATAGTCGATCCGCGATTTCACTTCAGAACCGGTGTCACCCTTCATCAAGGGATCCAGGAACTCGAATATCTTCCCGTACTGGTCGCTCACGGATGGACCGACGTAGTCAACGTCGAAAGGCGTGTACGGATTGGCGTCAACCGTCGCACCGTGATTCCACGGGCCGATGATGAGCTGCATGGGCGCCTTCGACGTCATGTAGCGACTGAGCGCGCCATCTGCTGTTGCAGCATCGTACCAGCTTACCCAAAACTGCATGGGCACACCGGCTTTGTCGAGATCACCCTTCAACGCACTCGGACTGACACTCGAAAGGGTGACCTTCGGGTCGCTGTCTGCGCTCGCGCTGTCATCAATGAACGTAAGCGTATCGAGCAGGGTCGACACATCGAGATTCTTCTCGTGCGCGAGAACTGCCATGTCGAGCTGGTTTTCGGAGCCGGTTACCGGCTTCACGCCGCCGCCCCTGCCTTCGCCGCAAGTATCCGGGCCGTAGGCACATTTCTCGTTGCTATCCAGCGACGCGACAATCGAGGCCCACGCGTTGAGAAGAACCGTATTCGGCACGCCGCCGGGAAACACAGCGTACCTGTAGAGGTCATAGTCGCTGAAGCGAGGAACTGCGGCGCGGAAAGCCAGGCCGCCATGAATCGCTGCCAGTTCCGCCGTGTTGCCCAGATAGGACGAACCCATTGCGGCCACGCGTCCATTTGACCACGGCTGCGCTGCAATCCACTCGACAACTTCGCCCAGGTCCTGGATCTCTTCCGGCGAAAATTCTGCGCGCCGCTCTCCGAATGATGCGCCTGAGCCGCGGACATCAACCATGACGAGCGCATATCCCGCCGCCGAAAACTTCACCGCTCTTTCGAAGTTTACATCATCGCCGGGGTTCGTTGAACCGACGTCCCGTGCTCTCCAGTAGCGTGTGAACAGAATGATCGCAGGAACCTTCTCCAGCTCAGCTGACGCCGGCGTCCAGACATCAACGGCAAGGTCCACACTGTCGCGCATGGTCACATACTCGGATTGAAGCCGAGGCGGAGAAACAGGCCGGTCCGCCTTCGTCGCGCACGCGCCGAGAAGAGCAAGACAGCAAATGATAAAAATGCGAACGCTCATCGTACGCTCGGCCAGGCCTTGCTGGTTGCCATATCATGCATCAGAAGCTTCAGAGCGCTGGCTTCATTCGAGAGCGCCTCTTCTAAGGCATTCCGTTCAAGACTGTTCAGCGAGCGCTTGAGTTCGCCAAGTGCGTTGGCAGGAAGTCTGGCCAGTTCCTTCGCACGCTCCAGTGCAACCGCATCCAGGTCTGCATCCGATGCCACATACATTGCCAAGCCATACTCCAGAGCTTCCTGGCTCTTCAGTCGCCGCCCGGACATCAGGAGAGACCGCGCACGCATCCTGCCGATTGCAGCCGGGAGAAGGTAGGTCACCCCGCCAGAAACCGAAAGACCCAGACCGACCTCCGAAAAGAATGCAACCACGTTGTCGGCAAAGACCAGCTCATCGCAATTGATCGCCCAGGACAATCCTCCGCCAACAGCCCAGCCTCGGATGGCCGCGACGCTAGGCTTGGGGCCCAGGACGAGCAACCGCGAAATATCTTGCAGAATGTCTACAGTCTCTCCGAAATGTTCATCCAGAACAAATTCGTCCGGCATGTCCTTCAGATCGTCGCCCGCGCAAAATGCGCGGCCAGCGCCGGTCAGTATGATGCTGGCGACATCGTCGTCATCCATGCAATCGCCAATCGCAGCATGCAGTTGTTCGATCAGTTTGCGATTGATCGCGTTCAACCGCGCGGGCCGGTTGAGCGTGATGGTGGCGATGCGGTCGACTTTTTCGCACAGCACAACATCGTCTTCCGAACGGGGAGCGACAGACGCAGATTCAGGGGACGTCGGCTTGGTCATGGCTGGTGGGCCCCGGAAAATGGCATGCCGTAGAATTCGAGATCGAGAGAGACGACGTCGCCGGCTTCGTTGCGACGAAACGAAAAGACGTGCTCGCTGTCGGCGGCACTGACGAAAACATCTTCGCCAATGTATACGAGGGGAATTGCCGGGTCCGACGCAGACGACGGGCCAAACTGAAACGCGAGGCCGCCATCACGCACCACGAAGCCGAACACATCCGTTCCGAAAAACATGGCGGGCGCCAGCTTGTAGTCGCCGGAAAAATCTCCCGCCAGGACTTCGTCGATTGGCTCTGCGGAAATGGAAGGCTGCGGCAGACCAAGCGCTATGCGTGCAAGTTCGGCTTCGATGTGAGCGGGGTGCGGCGATACTCCCGACCCGTTTGCAAGAACAACGACTACCAGATCATCGTCAGGATAATAGCCGAAATGGCTTGTGAATCCCGCTGTCAGCCCGGCGTGCGATACTTTCCGGCGACCCTCAAAACTCAAAAGCGCAACTGAGCCGAGGCGATAAAAACTTTCGAGACCGCCGGGCAACACAACCGGCGAAAGCAAACGCTCGCGAACGTTGTTCGATACCAGTTCGCTTTGCCCCGAGCCATAAGCGGCGCGCGCAAACTTCGCGATATCTCCCGGCGTCGACAGCAGCGAGCCTGCCGAGAACGGCAGAAGCGGGTCGTATTTCGGCGCGTTCAGGTATCCATTCGGGGACAGGAAATATCCGTCTGCACGATGCGGAACAATCAATGTTTCATCCGCAAACTGAGTGGATGCCAAGCCGAGAGGCGCTGCAACGCGTTCGCTGATGAACTCACCATAGGTCTTGCCTGTCACCGCCTCGATGATCAGCCCCAGCAGATAGGCGTTGGAGTTTGAATACTGCCAGCGTTCTCCCGGCGTGAACACGAGCGGCTTGCCGGAAAACAACGCCAGGACATCTTCCCGGCTGTAAGGGATGAACGAAGCCGAAACGGCCGCATCGACATAGTCGGGAATGCCGGAAGTCTGGCTCAGGAGTTGAGCCACCGTGACTGTGGATCCCGCTCCCTGGTAGCCCGGAAGAATCTGCCCGACCGTGTCGGAGAGCGACAGAGCGCCCTCCTCGATCAGCAGGTTCGCCGCCAGCCCCGTGAAAGGCTTGGTGATTGATCCGACATAGAAAACCGTACGGCTATCGACGGGAACGGCGTTTTCGATGTTTGCTTCACCAAACTGCCCCTCGAAGAGCGCGTCACCGTTCCTGTAAACGCCGACCGAAAGTCCCGCATAGGCACCGCCTTCGTAGGCCGTGCGCGCCGCGCCTTCGAGGCGCTCCTCGACCGTTTGCGGCACTTCGATCACCGACTGCGACGCCTCGCGCGGCGTCGCGCAACCCACCGTGAGAAACGCTGACGTCAGCAGCAATGAGGCGACCAACGACCACTTTCGTACCAGCACCTTGCTCATTCCTTTTCTTGAGGATCAAGGCCTGCTTCTTCCCGGGAGAAGAAGCAGGCCGTATCTCCATTTTGGCAGACGGCGTGCCTGCCAGTGCTTTAGTAGGTGACAGAGAAATTCACACCGATCGTCCGTGGGCGCCGGGTGTAGGTCAACGTACCAGACGTCAGGAAGCGAATGTTCCCAAGTGTGGGGCGTTCATCAAACGCGTTCTCGACGAACAGCGATGTTTCCCAACGCTTGCCGCGAAGACCGATGCGAGCTCCGGCGATATCGAACGCCTTCCGGCTGTGCAGATCGGGAACAGACGGATCGAAGTTGAAGTTCATGTCACCCGAGTACTGATAGTCTGCGTGCAGGAAGGCTTCAATCTTCTCCGAAATCGGCCGCGCATAGGTGAGACCGGCCGACACGCTCCAATCCGGAACAAAGACAAGCCGATCACCTTCGGCGGCGCCCAGCCCTGGCGCACTCTTCGTGAGCTCGGCATCGACATACCCAAGGCCGAGATCCAGATCGAGGCCTTCGACCGGGCTCGCGGAGATTTCAAGTTCGAAGCCCTTGCTTTCCGCTTCGCCGGCATTCTCGGTCACTGTGAAGCCGCATGTCGGAAGGTCGATACTCTGCTGCAGGTTCTTCCACTTGTTGACATAGGCCGCCCCGCTCACGAACACGGCGCCGTTGAACAGTTTGGTGTTACCGCCGACTTCATAGGCCCAGAGGTTGTCAGAATCGACCTGGCCGTCTGCGCTGGTAATTCCGACGGCAGCAAGATCGGCGTCACAGATCCCCGGGGGCGGCTTCACATAGCCAAAGCCCGGACGAAAGCCTTTCGAGACTGACGAGTAGACAAGCGCATCGTCCGTCGCCTTGTAGGAAAGAAGGAACTTCGGAGTTGTTCCATGCTCGCTCACCGAAACATCGGTGATCGTCTGACCGCCGTTGAAGACGCCGTCTGATACCGCATAACGGTCACTTGAAAGATCGAACCAGCGAAGTCCCACGGTCGCCGTGAGCCGATCGGTCAAGGCATAGCTCGCCTCGCCGAAGAGGGCCACCTGCTCCTCCGAGCGCTCCGCGTCGAAGATGAAGAGATCGCCATTCGGAATCGCCGGGAAACCGCCGAAGAGGTCATCATTGATATCCGGCGCGACATAGCGCTGGCGCGTGTTTTGATCTTCCTGCTGATAGAAGGCACCGATCAGCCAGTTGAACTTGCCCTCGCCATTCGAGGTCAGCCGCGCTTCCTGGACAAACACCTCGCGCTCGTCATAGGAGCGATAAGGCGCGACGTAGGCAAACGGGAGACCCATAGCACCGGCAAGAATGCGGTCGAATGGCTCGGTCAGGAACAGATCGTAGTCCGTGTAGGATGTGGACGAGGCAAGCTGCGCCCAGCCCAGATCGATTTCAGCCGTGAGATCGTAGAGCGTGAAGTCTTCCGAATGCGGAGACATTTCAAGGAAGTTCGACGTGAGTTCGCCAGCCTCTTTCACAGAAGTCGTCCAGGCATCCGCTTCGAGTTTCTGGTGAAAGACGCTCGGCGTTATCGTCACATTCTCAGTGGGCTGGATCGCGAGGGCGATGCGGTAACCCGCCGCTTTCTCGTCGTTGTAGTTGTCCACATTGTCGATCAGCGTGTCAGCCGAATCCGACACCATGAAAGACGGAAGCGGCTGGGTTTCCGGCGTGCGGTTGTCGATGTATCCGCCGTCGTTGTTGTAGAAGAACACGCCGCGCACCGCGAGTTTGTCTTCGACGAGCGGCAGGTTCACCATCAGGTTGCCCGCATAGTTGGCTTCGCCGTACCGCGTGTTCGAATAGGTTCCATCAGCCTCGGCAGCGAACGAGCCGAGGTCGGGCGCGGCCGGAATGAGGCGGATCGTGCCACCCATTGATCCGGCCCCATAGAGCGTACCCTGCGGGCCACGCAGAACCTCGATACGGCTGATGTCGAAGAGGCGCGGATCGACAAACCGGATCGGTGTTTCTCCGATGTAGTAGCCGACCGTCGATGAGCCGACGTTTGAAGAAATGCCGCGCAGGTTGATCTGCCGTTGCCCGCGATTTCCGAACGTGCCCACTGAAGAATAGCCGAGGCCCGGCACGGTCATCGCGTATTCGGCAAAGTTGTCGGCGCCGAGCAATGTCAGGTCTTCGTCTGAAATCGCCGTGATCGACATCGGCACGTCAGAAAGCGACTGCTCGCGCTTCTGCGCCGTGACGATGATGGCGTCCATCCTCGCCACATCGGTCGCCGTCGATTGTTCCTGGGCGAACGCGCCAGAACCGGCCGCAAACAGCAATGCTGCTCCGCCCACGCATGTCATGTACTTGCCAATTTGGTCCATTTGTATCTCCCCTGCCGGCGTTTGTTCGGTTTCCGATAACTTAACGCAAACCACCCTGTCAGCAGATGACACTGACGTCAATGTCATTTATGAAAGATTGGCTCGGGCCGCGTTCGGTCCCATGAGTTGCTCAAAATCTGTGCTGATTGGAGGCCAAATGAGTTCCTTTCCTGCAACCATTCCCGAACTGACCGCAGAGGCGGCTCATCGCTGGCCAGACCGTCCGGCCATCACGTGCGAACTCGGCAATGGCGCGATCACCTTCAGCGAACTGGAGCGCCGCTCGACCGCGATCGCCGGCGCACTCGTCAAGCGCGGCGTGAAGACAGGCGACGTCGTCGCCGTGATGCTCCCCAACCGCCTCGAATTCCCTCTTCTGTGGCTCGCGATCATCAAGGCGGGCGCCGCCATGGCACCTGTCAATGTGCGCTACCGCGACTCTGACAGAAATCACATCCTCTCCCATTCCGGCGCCGTGGCCTTCATCGCCGAAGACGACAATCTGCGCACCCTCGCCGGCGCACGCAGCTTGCCGCCGGGTCTCGCCTGGAGCGCTGACATCGAAACACTGGTCAACGAGGCTGCGCATACGTCTCAGCCCGAACTGCCCTTGGTCATGGCGCACACGACGGCAAATATACAGTACACGTCGGGTACAACCGGCATGCCCAAAGGCTGCGTCCTCTCGAACAATTACTGGATTCGCTTCGGAGAGTGTTTTCTGCGAACAGGCCCGCGCCTCACACCTGAGGACCGCGTCCTGACGGCGCAGCCCTTCAGCTACGCCGATCCACAATGGAACGTCATCGCTGCGCTCCAGTCCGGCGCCTCGCTGACAATCCTCGAGAAGTTCAGCCCCAGCCGCTTCTGGCAGCAAGTCTGCGAGAGCCAGACAACCTTCTTCTATTGCCTTGGCGCCATGCCAAGCCTGATGCTGCAGGTGCCGCCTTCGTCGTTCGAGCGCGATCACAAGGTCCGCCAGGTGCTGTGTTCCGGGATTCCGCGCGATCGGCACAAGGAACTCGAGTCCCGGTTCGCCTGCCCCTGGTTCGAAGCCTTCGGGACGACCGAAACCGGCGGCGATCTGATTGTCGGGCCCGAGGATCACGATGCCGCGCTGGGAACGGGCGCCATCGGCAAGCCGGTTCCGACGAAGGAGGCCCGCGCCCTCGGCGCTGACGGACGGCCGGTGAAGCAAGGCGAAGTCGGGCAACTGGCAATTCGCGGCCTCGGCATGATGGATGGCTATCACAACGATCCCGCCGCGACAGCGAATGCGTTCATGGCCGGCTTCTACATGACAGGCGATCTCGTCCGGCAGGACAACGCGGGCGTCTTCTATTATGTTGGCCGCACTAAGGATATGATTCGGCGGGGCGGCGAGAACATTGCCGCAGCCGAGGTCGAAGCGGCCATCGAATCCCACCCGGGTGTCGCCCTCGCGGCCTGCATCCCGGTCCCGGATGATATACGCGGCGAAGAAGTGAAAGTATTTATCTTGTTCAAGAAGTCTGCAAAAAGGCAGCAACCTTCGATGGGTGAACTTCATGAATTCGTGTCACAGAGAATCGCCCGTTTCAAGGTTCCGCGCTATTGGGAAGAGGTCGAGGCATTGCCGATGACCCCTTCAGAAAGAGTAGAGAAGGCCACCTTGCGCGCAAATGAGCCCACCCCGCCTCGAGGCGAAGATTTCGCTGACACGGCACAAATGACAAAAAGCGCGACAGCGCCGGAGAAGTGAATGCCGAGCCATCGGACCAAATCCCCCCAGACGAAGATGGCGGACCTGTCCCGCGGCAACATGCGTTATCCGCGCATCATCCAGGCCGAGTCGGATTCAATGGGCCTCGACAAATCCCAGCGTACGGCGCTGCGCCTTCGGATCGCCGCGGCCGAGCTTCTGGAAGACCGCAGCGTCAATGAACTGCATGTGGCCGACATCTCAAAACACGCCGGCGTTTCGCATGGCACCTTTTATACGCACTACAAGAATCGCCACGACATTGTGCAGGCTATCATCGAAGAGTACTTCGATATCCTGGACCGCGATTTGCGTCCCGGGCACGCTGCAGACGAGTTCACGCGCATCCGCGACACGACCGCCGCCTTCATTCGCTACTACTGCGAAAACCTCGGATTGATGCGCTGCATCCGTGCGCTGAGCGAACAAGACCCCTTGTTCGCGGCGCTCAAGCGCAAGACGGATGCAGCCTGGTACAACCGCAACATATCTCATCTCTCACGCACCGAGGTCGGCAAGAATATGTCCGCCGACCAGATCAAGCTGCTGGTCTACGCCCTCGGATCCATGGTCGAGGAATTCCTCTACGTTCGATTCCAGAACCCCGATCCGATTGTCGTCGGACTGACGAAGACGGAAGACGATGTCGTCGAGAAACTGTCCGCCATCTGGTACCGCGCACTCTACCTCCGTGATCCGCCAGGAATGACCAGCTGACCTACCAGACCAGATCAAGCCGGCTCGGTTGCCGGAATTCATAGCCCTCCGGCAAGGAGGTGGTTTTGAGATCGACACGGCAACCTGGAAACCGGGCGAAAAGCCGCGATAGCGCGATCCGTCCCTCCGTGCGCGCCAATTGCAGACCGAGGCACGTGTGCGGACCGGTCGCAAACGCGATATGGCGTGATAGATCCGGGCGATCAATATCGAACACATCAGGATGGATGAACACGCCCGCGTCGCGATTGGCGCTTCCTATCATGCAATTGACGAGGTCACCTTCCTTGAAGACGACACCGCGCAACGTCATCTCCTTCCGAACATGGCGCGTCACCGCCTGCACGGGCGACAACCAGCGCACCGTCTCTTCGAGCGTGACGGGAATCAAGGCCGGGTCACGCTTCACCCGGTCAAAGGTCCGGGGATGCATGGCAAGCGCATAAAGCGCATTCAGCACCAGCGCCTCAACGGTCGAAATGCCCCCAAAGAAAATGATAAGGGCATTGCGCAGGATTTCTTCGTCGGTGAGCCGGCGTTCGGGCGCATCATTGACCAATGCGGCAAGCAGGTTCGTCTCACCGCTTCGGCCCTTGTAGGCCTCGAGACGCATGGTCAGATGGGACTTGAATTCCGCAACATACTGCTGGCCGCGCTGGCGCACAGCCGGATCCCATTCGTAATTGCCGAGCGCCTGTTCGAAGGCGTCATACCATTTGCGCAAGAGAGGTTCGTCTTCTGCGGGCAATCCAAAGACTGCAAGCATGACCTGGACAGGAAGCCGGCTTGCAAAGGCACTGCGAATTTCAACCCGGCCGTCAGTTTCAAAGCCGTCGATCAGCTTGTCGACCGTCTCCGTGATCTTCGCTTCGAGTCGCTCTCGAATGAGCTTGGCCGTGAACGGCGCCCGCGCGGCCAGTCGATAGCGGTTGTGCTCCTCGCCATCGACCGTCATCATGTGCCGGCCAAAGGTGTCATAGACAAGCATGCTCTCGACGCCGACACCGTAGTTCACGTCATCGCGCAACACCGCAGTGACGTCGTCATGGCGGACAATGTAATACATCCCGAACTTCGCAACCCGCGAAACCGGCTCGCGCTCGCGCATCCGCGACAGAATGGTGTAAGGGTCCTTGCTCAATTGAACGGGGTCAACGGAATCTCCGATCGGGAATGTTCCAGGGTGAATCATGCGTGTTCCCTTCTCATTTCCAATCATCAGACTCTGCCACGTACCCGGAGCTTCATCCGGGACCGAATTTGAAGAGTCATCTTCTCTTGTTCTCTTGCAATTAAATGACGATGATATCAATGTCATTTTTTCTTGGGAGACAGGTGATCATGCGCCGCTTTGCGTCAACTACGCTTTTCCTGCTTCTGGGCGCCTGTGTGTCGTCCAGCGAGCAGCCGCTCCAGCCAGCCTGCGAGAACATCGCGCCGATTTTCGCCGACTTCGCCGGCACCGACAATCCGGGCTTCGCGGTCGCCGTCGCTGTGAACGGCGAAGTTCAATGCACGCAAAACTTCGGCGCGGCCGACCTTGAAACCAAAGAGCCTATCAGTGACGCCACCCGCTTCAACCTGGCGTCCGTCAGCAAGGCGCTGACGGCCTGGGCGGCAACCAGCCTCTCCGCATCAGGCGAATATGATCTTGACGCCCCCCTCTCCCGCTATCTGCCCGATGCGCCCGCCTATGCGCGTGATGTCACGTCGCGCCAGATGCTCAATCATACATCCGGCATCCGCGACACCGGCACGATGTACATCATGGCCGGCCGGTCTGCTTCCGAACCGATTTCGAACACCGACGGCCTGGCGCTCCTGCATCGCCAGGCAGCTCTGAACTTTCCTGCCGGTGATCGCTACCTCTATTCCAACAGCGGCTATCTGCTCACGGCGCTCGCCATGGAAGCCGCGACGCACCGCAGCTTCTCGTCACTGACACAGCAACTCGTCTTCGACCCCGCCGGATTGACCGGCGCTGCAATCATGGACACGCCCGGTTCAATGCCGGCAGGTTCTGCAAAATCCTACGTCTTCGACGGCGAAGCGACCGTTTGGCATCTGATCCCTCATTCCGCCGGAACCGTCGGCAGTACGAATGCCTATGCCAGCGCAGGCGATCTGGCGAAGTGGGGCCTTCATTTCCTGGCTGCCATGCGCGAAGGAGATGCGCGGGCTCAACAGATGGTCGCGCCTGCCCGGCTGAATGACGGCCAGTCCGTCGCCTATGGTATGGGACTCGAACTGACGCAGTATCGCGGCCAGACCGTCTTCATGCACAGTGGATCTGAATCCGGATACAGATCGATTCTGATCCTGCTGCCGGAAAAAGGGATCGTCGTCACGGTTCTCGGCAATGGCAGCCAGCGCCCGCAACCCCTCGCGGAAAAGGTTCTCGACGTGCTGTTTGACGATGCGTTCAGCGAACCTGCGCCGCGCCGTACGCCGTCACCCGGCGCCAGCCTGGACGAACAGGCGGTCGCAAGGCTGACCGGATTCTACGAGTTCGAAGCAGGCCGTGATGCACAGATCATCCATGAAGGAAATACGATCCTTGTCGCCGTCGATCCCTTTGGAATGCTTCCGATGGAAGCGGTGTCGGACACCGAGTTGCTGCATGCGCCAAGTCAGGTCCGCATTTCGTTTTCAGATCTGGACGGCACGCGCTTCAATTCCATGACGTTGACCGGCGTTGGGCCTGCTGCCGAAGCGCGCCGCGTCGATGTGTCGACCAGCCCCGTCGAGACCATCCCGACCGGCGCATTTTACTCGGAAGAGCTTGGCAGCGAATACGAACTTGCCGTGCTGGACGGAACGCTTTCGATCGTCATGGCCGGACAACCGCCTATCCCGCTGACCGCCCTCGACAACGGACGTTACATTTTTGCGCCGTTCGGCCTCTGCATCGAATTTGAGTCTTCGGACAGTTTCCTGCTGAGTACCTGGCGCGTCAAAAACCTCAAGTTCACGCGCCGAGAATAATATCATGCATCCTGAGGATATCCCCTTGATCACGTTGCGAGGAAGCGCCCGGGAGCGTGGGCGCCAGCACGGTTCGGCTTGCGCGGGCGATATCCGCAGGCTTCGTGCAGCCTGGGAGCGGCATGTCGCGGCCCCCGGCGCAGAAGCGCGTGCGTACATGCAGCAATTCCGCGCCGACACCGGCTATGTCGAGGGGTTCAGAACGTATGCGCCGCATCTGCTCGAGGAGATCGAAGGCATCGCCGATGGCGCAGGCCTTCCCTTCGATGATATTTTCGACCTTCAGCTTCTCGATGAAGAATGGTCCTACCGTGCACGGCGCATTCGAACGTCCAGAACGCCGCACCACTGCAGCGCGCTCGCGCTGAAAACGGCGGAGGGTGTTACGCTTGTCGCGCAGAATTTCGACGGCGTGAACTGGATGGAAGGCTTCCAGCGTCTCTTTCTGCATGTGGATACCGCCAGCGGCCAGCGCACACTCCTGTTTTCATTGCCGGGCCTGCTCGCTCTCAACGGCGTCAATGGCAGCTCGGTCGGCGTTTGTGTGAACTCGCTCGTGCAACTCGACGGCAACAAGAGCGGTCTGCCGGTCATGGGCGTTATCCGGCTTATACTCGAAGCGAACAGCTTCGCGCAGGCTCGCGAGGTCCTGAAAAGCGTCCAGTCCGGGTCGGGCCAGAACTATGTAATCGGCGGCGCAGACGGCTTCGGCAGTTTCGAAGCGTCCGGGCGCAAGGTGGTTCAAACCCAGACGAGCGGCGTCAGCGACCCGGTGGCTCACACCAATCACCCGCTCGCCAATCCGGACGACGCGGAATACCGATCCGTGCTCGACAAACTCCCCCCGGAAGTTCGCGCGAAGAAGTCCGAAAACTCCTGCGCACGCTACGCTCAGCTCGTCGCCAGCCTAGCCGAACCAGGATCAGCGAGTATCAGCGGCGTCAAAGACATCTTTTCTTCGACCGCGCACACGAAACATCCGCTCTCGCGCGAAATGCCGGCCACACTCTCGGCCGAAACGGTCATCGACTATACACTCGCCTGTACGGTCTTCGAGCTTGGACCAAAGCCAGCAATGCATATCGCCGCCGGCCCGCCGAGCTGCACGGACTTCCGGGTGTTCGACCTTTCAGCCGATACGTCTGGGAGTGCAGCATGAACGCCTACGTAAACGATCCCTACGCGCTCTTTGCCATCATCGCCGTTTCCGCGGCGTTTGGCTATTGGATCGACAGCACGAAATGGGGCCGGCGTGTTCCCGGCATTCTGGTTTCGATCCTTATACCAACAGTCCTGACCTCAACCAGCGTCATGCCTTCCGACGCGCCAATTTACTCGACCCTCGGCGCCTGGCTCATTCCGCTCGCGATTCCGCTGCTTCTCTTTCAGGCAGATTTCAGACGCATATACCGCATCGCCGGCCCGCTCCTGCTGCTCTTCGGCATTGCGAGCCTTTCGACATTGATTGGCGTCGCGGCAGGCGTTCTGTTCTTTGATCTCGGTCCGGACGAACCCGCCATAGCTGCCGTTCTGTCGGCGAGTTACATCGGTGGCTCATCAAACCTCGTTGCTGTCTCGCAGATGGTCGATTTCCACGATCCTGCCTCACTCTCCGTGGCTTTCGCGGCAGACGCCGTCGGTGGCATCAGCTTCATGATCCTGATCATGACCTTGCCAACCACTCCATTCCTGAGGCGGTTCTTCCGTTCTGACGTGATGGCAGACGCAGCCGCCGCTCCGCCCGGTGAATCCAGCACCGAGACGCCTCTCAGATCGACGCGCATGCTCACGTCGATCGCGGCCAGCGCCGTCATCGTCGCCGCCTCAGCTCTGATGGCCGAGAGGTTCGGCCTCCAGAACTATACGCTCCTGTTCGTATCCGGGATCGCTCTTGTGATCGCCAATCTCTTCCCCAGGCAGCTGGCGATGGAACGGGGGGCTGAAGAGGCCGGTCTCATATTCATCTATCTGTATATGCCGGTGATCGGTGCCTTCACGGACCTGCGCTCGCTGTCGGCGAACTCGCTGGATGTCATTGCCTTCGCGCTCACCATTGTCTCGGTCCATGTCGGCGTGCTGCTGCTGGCCACGCGGCTCTTTGCCCTTGACGTCGCCGAAGCGCTCATCGCCTCCAACGCCGCGATCCTTGGCGGACCCACGGCGTCCGCCATGGCCGCCACCTTCAAATGGCGTACACTCATCACGCCCGGCATGCTGTGCGGCATACTCGGCAACGCCATTGCGAACTTCATCGGCGTCTCGGTGTTCCGGTTGATGGTGTGACGAGTTCTGACCCGGCCCCGGATCACCCCCGGTTTCACGGACGGCCAGAACGGAAGATTTCGCATTAATGTCAGACAGATGCGACGGAAAACGTGCGTTAATTCGTTAGACGAGCGTCTCCGCCTTACGGTAGGCGGAAAGTTTCGTCTGAAGGGTCCGACATGAACATTCTGTACCTGCGCCGCCTGTTGATCACACTCCATCTCTGGATCGCCGGGCTGCTCGCGCCTGCGTTCCTGATTGTCGCCGTTTCGGGCGGCTTGTACATTGCGGGAATCGAAGGAAAGGCGAAGCAAACTCCCCTCGAACTTCCAACAGACGTGCAGCTTGAACTCGGCTCGGAGACGTTCGAAGCTGACGTTCGCCAGTTGATCGATAGCCAGGGCCTGAACGTCGATTTCGAGTATGTTCGCGGCGGTCCGGACCGCGCCCAGACGCGGCCGACGACCCGCACCTTCCTGACCTTTCAGCAAACACCGGACGGCATCGAGGCCGCGCTCAACACGCCGGATTTCCCGTATGCCCTGCTCGAGCTGCACAAGGGTCACGGTCCGCAAGCCTACCGGTACTACCAGATCCTCGTCGCGCTCGCCCTGTTCCTGGTGGTCGTCGGCGGCGTAGCGGTCGGATTGCTGGCCAAGAACTACCGGCGCTCAACCGGCATCGCCTTGGTGGGCGGCTCGCTGGTCGCCGCATTGCTGGCGATTCTGTAAGGCAACAGATTTTCAGGAAGATGTGCATCAGCACGCCGAGATGAATGATCTCAAAAAATGTCATGTGGCGCCGGAACGGGCCTTTGCTCGTTTTCCGGGGTCAAACGCAATGCGCCACATCTCAAGGCCAGCGGCGCTGACGCCGCGTTGTCTGAACTAGGTAGAACTGCGGATAGGAGAAACGCGCAGCGGCGCACAGTTTTTTGTGATACGCAGAACTTCCAAAGACAGATAATCGGATGGCTCAAGTGCTGGTTCACACCCCAATGAAGGCGCGGATGGCTTTGGTCCTTGCAATGGTCTGCGTCTGCGCGGGATGCGCCACGCAGCCGGTACAGTCAGGCGGTGCCATCCCGCATTGGGCGAGCGCGTCCGATTGCTTCAGTCGCAATGTGGCCGCAACCGATCAGAACGCCGAACGTATGGCACTCGCTTGTTCCGGTCCGGAAGCGGGAGCAGACCCCAACCGAAGCGGCGTCGAACGGGCAACCGCCTATTTCAACGCGGCGGCAGGCTACACGCATCTCGCCGCAACCGGATTGGCGTCAACCGCCTGTGCGTCGAGCGCCAATTGCTATCAGTCCGCGCTGAAACTCATCGAAAAGTCCTATGACAATCAGGAGGATGCCCTGATCGCGGTGAACCAATCGTCGATTGGAACCGATATCAATGGGCTCTTTGTCCTGCGGCGCAAGTTGGTGCAGGCTCAGGCGTTGATGGAATCTGCGCAATCGGGCAACTCGGCATGTGCCGAGCCAGACGACTGCTTCAGCATGGCGGCTGAAACGCTTGCAGCCTACGATTTTGAATCTTTCGCCGCGAGCGGGGATGAACCGATCGCCGCAATTGCATGCCAGGCCTTGGATCTCAACGCGCGCATCAACGCGTTGCGAGGCGTGGATCATGAATACGCGGCAGTGACGTCTCTCCGGAGCATCGTCCGGTACTGCCCATCACTTTCCGGCAACGCGTCGAGCAAACTGGCGCAGATTGCGTTTGATCGCGGGGAACAACTTCGCAAGTCCATGCTGGACTCAATCATTTCAAAGGCGCCGCCTGCAGAATCCGCCGCGCTCGGCGCGTCTGCGGTGATCAGCTACCGCGATGCGCTGCGCGCTGAGACGCCTAAACTGCCCGCGTATCGCGGTCTTGGTTCAGTTTATCTCGATCTCGCTGTTCTCCAGCCGGGCAATGCCGCCGAGCATTTCGAGGCTGCTGCAGAAGCGTTTGATTCGGCACAGAAGATCAGTTCCGGCGCGGCAGGAGAATCCCATGCGGAAGACCTGACGCAATTGGGTGACAGCTATTTGAAACTTGTCGATGCCAAGCGCCAAATCGAGACTGAGGAGAAGGACCACCTGATCAATGCTGCGATCCTGGTCCTGGAGAAATCCGTGTTGCTCTCTCCGACCTATTCGCGCCAACTGATGCTGGGCAATGCCTATGAGCAATCCGGTCGAAACAAGGATGCAGAGGCCGCCTATCGCTTGGCCATGGCGGCCGGGGAAAGCTCTGCCAATGACAGCGCGACATTGGCGCTTGCCCGGCTTCTCGAGCGGACCAATAAAGCGGATGAAGCGCTTTTAGTCCTCGAGACTGGTTTTGCAGCTGGTCTGCAAACGCCCTCTGTTCGTTACGAAATTGGACGACTGCGGTTCAGCAAGTCCAACTTTGAGGGCGCTATCGATGCACTGTCCCCGGTTGCCGGCAAGTTCGGCGATGCGCAGACGGCAGAAGCGCATTACATGTTGAGTGTTGCAGAGGCAGTGCTGCGCCGGAGCGGCTGGCAGGCCCGCGCCCGCACATACGCAGATGCGGCCGCACAGGCCAACAGCTTCTCGGCAAAGTATTCCCGGCAGGTTTGCCTCTCGCATATTGTCAGCGGCGGAAGCGACGTCAGGACCGGAGCAAGCCTTCAGCGTTGCCCCGTTGATGACACGCCCGAAAAGCATCTCCTCAGAGGCATGTACTTCTTGAAGCAGGCCCAACTGATTGATGTATCGGCATATGACAGCGGCTCCCAGGAACACTGGCGCAGTGTCCTCAGACTCGCGGAAGATTCTTTCCAAGCGGGCCAACAGACCCTGAAATTGCTGCCGACTGCAAAGTCCAAACTGCGGTTTGACGATTTGGGCCGCGACATCGATCTCGCAGTGGCTCTCGCCCAAGGGACAATGATCGTCGAAAGGTGCCGGAGAGAAACTTCGATCGAGACAGGATCGCAGACTTGGAAAGAGCTCGAATCCTTCTTCGGGCACTACGGAGTCCTCAAATGCTCCGCATCCTGACTACCAATGTGCCGCCCACAATACCCGACGCCGGCCCCCACTCCTTTGGGCCGAACCATTCCGATCCGGAGACCTGATCCATGCTTCCGCCAAGCGACCACGAACATTCTGAAGAACTGGTGTTCCAACCCGTCCCGACGCGCGAGGACATGCAGGCTCTCTCGCATGAAGCCATGCAGGCCAAAGCAGGCCGTGCGAAGTTGTTGATTGCGGTCGTTTTCCTCGGCGGCATCGTTGCGGCCGGTGCAATTGGCATGTCCATGGTCAAGCAGAGTGCCGCCGCCCAGATTGAAAAGGCCGAAGCCGAAGTCGCCCAGCTGAACAAGAAGATCGAGGAAAAAGACGCGCTGTTCATGGCTCAGAAACAGACGATCGACTCGCAGAAAAAGCAACTCGACGCATACGCTCCGTTTCAAAGTATCGTGACTTTGCAGCAACAAGCCGACCAGCTGGAACTTGAAATTGCCCAACTGCTTTCCGAGCCCAGCCGCGCCGGAGCACCAAGGAAACTCACAGAGCTTCCGCCTGAAGTTGAATGGCTTGATACTACAATCTCGGTGCTGACATCCCGGCGCGACAAGCTGCAGAAGTTGAAATCCGACGTCGCAGCTTGGCCACCGGCCCCCGTATCCCCCCGTCCCGATTGAACTTCCAACGACACAAAGGAACCACGCGCATGAGTGAGCTGATCGAAGGGGCCGGCGAACTGTTTGCGCCCGTCACAATTGAAAAGAAGCAGCCATTCAGTCTGAAGGAACTCGTCGCCGAGTTTCCAAACAATCAGACTGATTGGTCTATCCCGGAATCCTTTCTCTGCCTGGTTCTTTCTGCCGCTTTGGCTGATGGGCGTATGGCGCAGCAAGAGACGGAGGAACTCAAGGCTCTGTCACACCGCTCCCGCATATTGCGCAATCTCGATCCCAATGAATTGGCCGCGTTGAACCGCGCGGTCGTCAAGCGCCGCACAGACCGTCCTGAATGGCTCGGCGAAGCGTGCCGCGCACTTCCGCAGGACATGCACCTTTCCATATTTGTGCACTGCCTCGATATCTGCCTGGCTGACGGCGCCATGGTACCTGCGGAAGCGGAATATCTCGAAACCTTGCTGGAGCATTTGAGCGTCAGCGAAGACGATGCGCGGCTCGCGACGCGCATACTGTCCGTCAAGAACAGATACTGATCGCTGCAGGCAAGTTGGCGCGCCTGATCTTTTGTCCGAAATATCGGGCCAGAGTGGCGGCATTCTCTCTGCCGCCGTTGACGCCGTCAAGGTTGCCGAAGCGCTCGCGCCGCAGCGAGCGAGCCCGATTGAGGCGAACCCTGAACCGAGGCTCACTTGAACACCCCGGGTAGATGGAGTCTTTCGCACTCTGTCCGTTTGCTAAAGCGCCGCGCGATCCGAATTTCTAATCGTCGTCTTCGCGGCCCTCTCCTTCCTCGTCGCCTTCTCGTCCCTCGCGGCCTTCTCCTCCCTCGGCGTTGGTGTCGCGGTGGCACTCGGCGCAATCGTCGATGTTGCGAATGCCCTCTTCCCGGTGCTCGCGGATGAGATCGGCTTCCTGATGCTCATGGCAGCCGAAACAGGTGAACTCGCTGAAGTCGTTGGTTGTCGTATGGCAACTCGCGCAGGCGACGTCATGCGGCCCGGTCAGTGCGAAGAACCGGCGATGATCAAAGGTCGCAGCGGACCAGCTCTTTTGTGAGTGACAGGTGCTGCACTGCGCGGTGACGCCTTCGTGGATCGACGTTTTGGGCGCCGTATGGCAACTGGCACAGGCAGCCCCCGCCGCCGGCGTCAGCATCGCATGATCAAAGGTGTGGCTGTGCACCGGCGTCAGGCCGGCGAGGCGGTGATCGGTGTGGCAACCCATACAGTCGGTATCTGCCAGTCCCTGGTGAAACGCGGGCATCGTCGTGCGCTGCGATATTGCTACACCTGCGACAGTCCGAACGCCGATGTCGGCAACCTCGTGGCAGGTCGTGCAGCGCGCTTCGACCGCACCCTGCAGCGGCGCGTGGCAGGCGAAGCAATCGTTCGCGAAGCTGGCGTGCGCGGGGATCAGCTCGCCCGGTGCCAGCATGGGACCTGGATAGACGAAGACCAGCGCTACAATGCCCACGAGATTGGCGGCGATGAGCGCCAGGAACCAGCGTTTCATGACCACCCCCAGAAAATGACCGCACTCACGATGTGCGCGGTGCCTAGTACGGCGAAGGCCAGCGTGATCGGATAGTGCAGAACCCGCCACTGCTTGACCGTGTCATAGGTCAGGCTGTCCCAGTAGAGCCGGTCTTCAAGGTCTTGCGCCGACAGACCTTGATCCCGCAACCGCTGCGTCGTCGCGGCCAATCGAACGCCGGCCCGGCGTAGCAGGAATTTTCCGGTCAGGCCGCTGACCACATTCAACAACATCGCGCCAGTAGCGAGCCAGGCCAGAACGGCGTTGAAATGGATCCCCGCATGAACAAGGATAAGCAACGATCCAGCCCACGCCATGCGTTCGTGCAGGCGCAACAGCTTGGCCGGGTGACCTTGGCTGATCAGCTTGCGCTTCCTCAGCGAATACCCGAACGAGCCGCAGATCAGCAGCACGCCTGGTATGCCCAACCATTTGCCTACCCAGACGAGGTTCAGCAGATGAAGCGCCGCATCGACCGCCAACGTGACTGCGAGAAGGGCGAGAAGCGACAAATAAAACGGTGCCACTTCACGGCCGAGCAGACTGCCTTTCAGTGTCATGCGTCCAACTCCAAAGCTGTTTCGGGGATACCGACACACACCAGACAGTGACCCGGAGCAATGTCGTGATCGGGTTTCGTTTCGTACCGAACACGCCCCGATATCAGGCGCGTCTCGCAAGTGCCGCAACTGCCAGAGCGACAACCAGAATCAACCGGAATGGATTGGCGCTCTGCAAAATCCAGCAGGTTCGCGTCCTGCCCCGCCCATTCCAGCGTCCGGCCAGACCGGCGGAAACCAACGGTGAGTACCGGACCGGAGGCTGTGACTGCCGGAGGTTTCAGAGCAGCCGATTGCGGCCCGAAAGCCTCGCGGTGAATGTCACCTTCCTGTACTCCCCAAGCCAGCAGAGCCGGGATCAGGGCTTTCGTCATTTGGTCCGGGCCGCAGATATAGAACGCGTGCCGGCCATGTGGCAGGGTCTGCTTCAACATATCGAGACTGATGAACCCCGCATGATCATAGTCCCGTCCCTGCACATCGCCGGTCGCAGGTTCAGCATAGAAAACATGAAGATCAAGCCCCGGATGGGTCTGCGCAAGCTCGCTTAAAACCGCTTTGAAGGCATGGTCCTGCCCGCCTCGCACACCATAGTACAGATGCGCCGCGCGGCCTGGTTGATCCGCAAGAGCTGCCTTCAGCATCGACAGGATCGGCGTAATTCCGATGCCGCCCGCAATGAACACCGGAGAGGCATTTGCATCCGGCGAGAAAACGAACTGCCCGGAAGGTGCTCTGAACTGCAGGATCGTTCCGACTTGCGCATGATCGTGCAACCAACTCGAGGCAACGCCTGCGGGCAAGTCCGGTTTGCCCGGTGGGGCGATTGCCCGTTTGACCGTGATGCGATACCGGCCGGGATCAGGGGTATCGGAAATCGAGTAGCAACGCACGACCCTTGCAGGTTCTCCCTGACCGTCCATTGCAAGCCTGACGGTCAGAAACTGTCCCGGTATGAAAGGCGGCAGCGGCGCGCCGTCAACCGGCGCCAACGTAAACGAACACTGCGTTTCTGCGGGGTCCTCATAAGTCCGCGCCACCACCCGAAAATCACGCCAACCAACCCAAGCGCCTTGTGGGGTTTTCTGACTGGCGGTGTCAGTCAAAAGTTGTCGGATCTTCGGTCTGCGACGCAAGACGGCGATGGCTCCAGCCAACAGGATTTGCAGGGCAAGGGCAGCGGCAATGTAACCGAAAAGCTGAAACGCGGTCACGTCGGGCATCCGGCAATCCGGCGTTCCCGCCACCCGCTCTCGGGCGGCCTCAGGCAGCGCGGCGGTACGCCCGACTGCGACCTGCCTGCCCTATCGGGTAATTTTGCCATCTCTATGCTCCGATGACGCCGGCGCCGAATTCGGCCATATGGTGGACGCCGTCCACGCTGGTTTCAGATTTTTAACGGTGTGCAGAAGGTGGCGGACATCGCCATTTGCGTCAGTCAAATTCTCGAAATCGGCGAAGAAGCCACTCATCGTTGCGCTCCTTTCATCACCTGCTCCTTTGGTGGGTCCCGCCCCACCAGATCCAGTCGTAGAACTACTTACGGTCCACACAGATACCCACTTGCGCCAGATATTCGACCAGTGACTTGATCAGGATCAACCCGTTCCATCGCCAGCCATCATTCACACGGTTCACTCCGCTTCGGGCACCTTGGTTTTTCCGGCGCTATTTCAAGTCAACCGAACGAAAGCTCACCGAAAAGCTCGTGCCTCCGCCTTCAGGAAGTTCGAGGGTCACCTCGCCATTGAGCGCGTCCACAAGGCGTTTCACGATACCCAGGCCGAGACCGGCGCCGCCTTCGCTGCGTGTGCCTCCCTGCCAGAACTTCTTGAAGACATTCGTGCGGTCCGAGTTCGCGATGCCGGGGCCAAAATCCCTGACCGAGAGGCGCGGTCCGGGTCCTGCACTGACTTCAATCGGCCGGTCAGAGGGAGCGTGGGCAATCGCATTGTCGATCAGGTTCCGGAAGATGCGGCTGACAGCTTCCGAATGCGCGAGGGCATCGGAATTCCCAAAATCATGAAACACAAGGGTCTGGTTGGCCGCCCGGGCGACGTCCTCAAGCGAGCCAACAACCGCCTTGCCGATCTCCGCGAGATTCACGATGGGTGGATCTGCCAGGACAAGTGCTTCTGCCTGCGCCAACTCCAGCAATTGCGCGACCAGCCGGGACATTGACCGGATGTCGTCGCTGAGTTGCTGACGAACTTCGCCCGGCGGAAGCTTTCCAGCCGTCAGCAGCATGATCGACAGCGGGGTTCGCAACTCATGGGCTGCAAAGCCGGTGAAATCCTTCAGTGTGGAAACGGATTTGTCGAGACGTTCGAAGGCTCCATTGAGCGCTTGAACGAGTGTCGTGATTTCACGCGGAGCGGATTTCACCGACAACCGCTGACCCGGTATGCCCGGATCCATTTCCAGCGCTTGCTGCTCCGCTTCGAACAGCGGCTTCAGAACACTCCGGACAGCAAGTGCGTTGAACAAAAGGAGCAGGAGCGACAAAGGCACGAGTGGCAGCGCGACGTGCTGAATGATTTCCCTTCCAATAACTTCGGCGAAGGGGCGCAGTCCGTGTCCTTCGAATTCGAGACGGATCCAGAACTCCTTGCCATCTCTTTCCAGAGATCGCAGGCCAGTGATCAGGTAGCCACCCGGAATTTGCTCGCGCTTGGTCCAGTCGATCAGCCGAGCATTGCCAGGACCGGACGTCGCCCCAACTCCGACAGGAAGCGGTTCGACCAGAGTATAGGTCCATCGGAAACTGTTGGACGCATCCGACCGCTCCGAATACGTATGGATCGAGCCGGGATCGATACGCGAAACTTCCAGATCGAGTAGTTCCTGCGCCAGGGTCTGTGGCTGGCTCAGGTAAGTGTAAACCACGATGCCGATGTCAACGAGTGCAAAGACCAAGGCAAAAATTGCGAGCCGTACCGTGATCTGGCGGAACAGCCCCGGCCTCTTGTCACCCGGTTCAAGTCGCTCCGTCATGGGAGGATCGGCTGCTTGGAGATCGAATACCCGACGCCGTGGATCGTTCGGATTTCGACCGTTGCCCCGGATTGCTTCAGGTGGCGGCGCAACCGCGACACCACCGCTTCAAGGGCATTCGAACTAACGTCTTCGTTCATGCCGTACATGGAATCTTCCAACACCGGACGCGGCACGACGTGTCCCGCCCTCCGCAGAAGCACTTCGAGCAAGTCAACCTCCTTGCGCCTGAACTCCTGCAAGTCTTCACCGACCGATACAGTTCGCTCCACAGGATTCAGGACGACATTTCCGAGTGTCAGAAGAGGCTGCAACCCTCGGTCCGGTCGCCGCAAAAGTGCTCTGCACCGGGCAGAGAGTTCTTCAATGGCGAAAGGCTTCACCAGGAAGTCATCCGCACCTGAATCCAGACCCGCAATCCGGTCGTTCAACCCACTGCGTGCAGTCAGGATCAGCACGGGCGTCATCTTTTTTGCGGCACGCAACCGCCGTATGAGATCGATCCCGTCCCCGTCCGGCAAGCCAAGGTCTAGTAACACGAGATCGATCCGCGTGGTTTCAAGGACCGCAAGCGCCTCGTCGATTGTCGTGACCCAATCTACAGCATAGCCTGACTCTCTGAGCCCATCGCCAACCAGCGTGCCAAGGCGCCGGTTATCTTCGACCAGCAGGAGGCGCATTATCGACATCCCCTTCTGCAGCCGGCCTTTTTCGACCTGTGATCATCGAGAGTGGCAAGTTTTCCTTGTGCTTGAAACTGACAAGGATCGCAGCAAGCACATGGATAAATACGGCGACGATGATCGAATTGGCCACGATCTCGTGAACTTGTTCTACCCATCTAACTCCCCAAAACTGGTCAAGGCTCATCATCCAACCCGTCACGCTGATGAGCAGTAGCAGAAAAATCAATCCGAATATCATGACCGAACCGGCAGGATTGTGACCTACGTAGCGCGGCGCCTTGTGCTCGCGCATGGCTTTGAAATAGCTCACGACTTTCCCGGGAGTCGGCGCGAACGAGGAAAACCGCGCATGACCAGACGCAAACAGGCCCCACGCGATCCGGCAGGCCACAGCACCAAACACTATATAGCCCGCGATCTGGTGCGCATCGCTCGATTCGCGAAGCACGGTCAGATTCGCAAACACACCGAGCACGACCGTCCAGTGGACGATCCGAACGACAGGGTCCCATACCCTCGTCCTTTTTTCAGAGACGGCGAGATCAGGCGCGACCAGGATCGGGCGGGTCATTTCAGTCGACATTCTTTTCGACGACCTTGCCGGTCACGGGATTGAAGTAGATCTCGGCGCGGTGACCGTCCTTGGTGTGCGCGTAGACCTCGTAGCAGCTGCCAGAAATCTGGAAAACCTTGACGGCCTTGAAATCCATCTTTGCAATGATTTCCTTCATTTGTTCTTGCGTGAGCCATTCCGATTGCGGTTTCTTGGTACACTCTGGCGAAGCGAAAGCCGCCGGTGCAAAGCTGACCGCCGCAGCCAGGACAGCAAGTTTGAAAACAGACTTCATGAGATTGCTCCATCTTTCTGATTGGCCGGCATCTTTCCGGCTGACGACGGGTTATCCGTCAGTCCTGACAGGCGCCTGACACGTACTGGTCCCGAAAACAGCGCCGCAAAGTATCGACTGCGGAGGTCCGGACATTTTCGCCGGCAATTCGTCTCAGGTCAGAATGATGTCAGAACCACCTGTCAAATGAACCGGGCTGCCTCCGCAGCCTTCAGCCCAAGGAGCATTTCCATGAAACTCTCAAAAACGTTCGTCGCCGCGATGATCGGCCTTTCGGCGTTCACGTCCACAGCATTCGCCGAAGGCCCTGCCACAGCAAATGCCCTCTCCGAACAGACCCGCGCAAATCTGGATGCCGCAATGCGCGGCGAAGCCTATGCAAGCCTGAAATATCTGCGTTATGCAGAAGTCGCTGAAGCATCCGGGCACCCGGAAATCGCCAAGCAGTTCCGGGAAGCGTCCAATGTGGAAGCGAGCGAGCACTTCGATCGCGAAGCCTACGCGCTCGGGCTCGGCACCACCGATGCCGCTGATCTGAAGGACGCGATCGCCGGCGAGTCTTATGAAGCATCCAAGATGTACATCGACTTTGCCAATCAGGCAGAAGCCGACGGTGACCTGAAAGTCGCAGCGATGTTCCGCCAGATCGCGGCCGACGAGGCCACGCACGCTGCTGGCTACAAAGCGTCGCTGGAATCGATCTCGAAATAGAAAGCGCGGCACGATCCGGGCATGTGAAAGTGCCCGGAAAATGTCGGCTTGCATCTTGTTGCACCGAGAATTGACCACTCCCTGATCACTGGTCGATCCCGTATCGGAGGCCGTCGATCGGCTTCCGCCACCGGGCGGCGCCTGGCAATCCCCCTTCGCCAGGCGCCGCTAGCGCGGTGGACTGGGTGCGGAGTCCTGTTGTCAGTCTGCCAGCGCCGCGCGATCCGGCGCCGGACGTCTACCCCCTGTTGAGCGCGGCACCGCCATCGACGGGCAACACGACGCCCGTGACGTAGGCTCCCGCATTTGACGTGAGGAACAGGGCGGCGCCAGCTATGTCCTCCAGCCGGCCAAATCTCCCGAGTGGGATTGCGGCGACTTCCTCCGCATAAAGATTTTCGTCTTCCGTGATGTTCTTCGTCATCTTGCTCGGAAACCGGCCCGGCGCCAGAGCGTTGGCCGTGATGTGGCGGGCCGCATATTCGGCTGCCATCATCTGGGTCAGCTGATGCAAGGCGCCTTTCGAAAGGCCGTAGGGATAGGCTCCGAGTGACTTGGCGACTTCACCTGCAACGGACCCGACATTGACGATGCGCGCCGGGTCACCCGGCGTGGCGGCCGCGCCCAGCAGGGGAAGCAGCGCCGCCGTCAGGAAGAAAGGGGCTTTCAGGTTCAACTGGAAGACCTTGTCCCAGGCATGCTCCGGAAAATTTTCCAGCGGCGCAGCCCAGGCCGCTCCCGAATTGTTGACCAGCATATCGAGCCTGGTTTCCCGCGAAGAAATCTCGGCCGCGAGCGCCTTGCAACCGGCGACTGTAGACAGGTCCGCCGCCAGCGCAATGCAACGCCCCTCGCCCGATATTTCCGCGGCCGTCTCCTCGAGCGCCGCCGCGTTCCGCGACGCGATGTAAACCCTCGCCGCCCCCGCGGCGATGAACCCCTCGGCGATCATTTTCCCCAAGCCCCGGCCGCCCCCCGTCACGAGCGCGACTTTGCCTGACAATCCAAAAAGACGGTCAATCTGCAGGGTCATCAAATCGCGTCAGTGCATTTCAGTGTCGCTTCAATAAGGGCCAATCCGCGCGGATCGCCGATCAGGTTCTGACCCATCCGGTTCATCACATACGCCAAACCCAACTTACGCTCCGGGTCGGCAAAGGCAAACGATCCGCCCCAGCCAGAATGCCCGAAGGCTGCGGACTTGTCGCCATAGACATTGTGGGTATTGCGCAAGAATCCGGCCGCCCAGCGGGCCTCCATTCCGAGAACCAGATCCTGACCTTCGATTCTCGATCGGGACGCATCCGCGATCGTCGCGGCAGACATCAGTTTTGCGCCGTCGAGCACCCCGTCATTCGCTAGAGCGCCGTAAAGACGCGCCAGTCCCCGCGCCGTTGCAAAGCCATTGACCGACGGAATCGGGGCCGCGCGCCAATAGGCCTTGTTCGCATCCAGCGGGTCCAGCACCGGATTGGCGAGCGCTGCCTGCTGCGTCGGGGACGAAACGGGGTTGGCATCCGTGGACGACAGCTCGGGCGGGGCAACGATTTCGCTCGCGAGATGAGCACGCTCTTCTGCCAGGCCGACTGACAATCCGAGCTGGTGGGGACGCGATAGCTCGTCGTCCAGGAACTCCGCCAACGAACGGCCTTCGATGCGCCGGAACAAGGCGTTTGCCAACGTTCCGTAAGTGACAGCATGATATCCGGACTGCGCGCCGGGCGTCCAAAGCGGGGCTTGCGCGGCAAGCAGACGCTCGGCTTTCGCCTGATCCGCGATGTCTTCCATCGTCACAGTTTCGGCAAAGCCGCAAAGTCCGGCCTGGTGCGAGAGCAGTTGGGCAATCGTGACCCCGTCCTTGCCGGCTGCGGCAAACTCTGGCCAGAATTTGGCAACCTGATCTTCGTAGGAAGCCTGTCCACGATCGACGAGGATCGCAAAGCAGATTGCCGCGACACCTTTGGTCGTTGACCAGACATTCGTGACGGTATCGGGGGCCCAGAGCTTGGTCCGCTGCGCGTCGGAATGACCACCCCACAGATCGGCCACCACGACCCCCTCGAGCACGACCGCAAAGCCGGCTCCGATTTCTCCGTGCTCGGCGAAATTGCGCTCGAACGCGCCGCGAACCGCCGCAAATCTCGGGTCGGTGCGACCCGAGATTGCTGGCGTTGTTGTTGACGCTGTCGTCATCCTAGAACTCCCGTCCGACGGACACGCCGTACGTGCGCGGAGCACCATAGACGCGATATCCGTATCCGAGCGCGAGATTGTTCACGCCTTGCGTCACGTAGCGCTCGTCCGCCAGGTTGCGGCCCCAGAGCGACACCGACCAGCCATCCACATTCGAGAGAATGATGCGGCCATTGTAGGTCCAGTAGGCATCCGACGCGATCAGCGGATCATTGAGCGAATCGTTGAACATGGCGTCGGCATAGCGCCCTTCACCTTGCAGCCGCAGGGTCCAGTCAGACGAGACCGAATGCTCATATTCCGCGCCCAGCGTGCCGCTGACTTCTGGCGCATTCGGCAGCTCCTTTCCGGCCGGGATCAAGCCGGCCGAAGATGTGAAGGCACCGAGCTCGGTATCCAGCAAACCCAGCGAGGCTGAGAGCGTCAGGCCCTGCAGGCTCGCAGGCCGGAAAGACGCGGTCAGGTCGGCCCCGAATATTGTTGCCTCATCGACGTTTCCAAGCCGTTGGATCGGCAGTCCGCCGGAATCATCCCGGATAAAGGTCTGCACATCCTGATAGTCGTAATAGAAGACCGAGCCGCTCAAGTCATAGGCGCCAGCGCGCCGCTTGGCGCCGACCTCGTAGGCAAGCAAAGTTTCCGGATCGTAAGGCTGCAGCTGTCCGGAGTTCGTCGCGACGCCGGAGAAGAAGCCGCCGCTTTTGGTTCCTTGCGAGATACTCGCATAGATCAGTGAATCGTCAGCAGGCGTCCAGTTCGCACCGAGTTTCCAGGACCAGTTCGTATCGTCGATCGTGTCATTGATCGACGCCAGCGTCAGCGGCGGTGTACCGAACGGCGCAAGGGACAGGCCGCTGCCCGGCGCCAGGCTGACGAGATCCATGTCGGAGCCCCGGTTGCTCTTCTCTTCTGACGTGTAGCGCAGACCCGCAACCAGCGTGAGTGTGTCGGTCAGGGCATAGTCGACATTTCCGAATACGGCTGCGGACGTTGACGTCTGATCCCAGAGCGTGAGGTAGGTCGTGTTGAAGAGATCCTGCAGATTGCCATCATACTGGCCCACCACGTCATCGGTCGAATAGAAAACGCCGGCAATCCACGCAGCCTTGCCCGCCTCGCCGGACAAGCGAACCTCCTGCGAGAACTGCTGAATGTCGTCGGTCTCGATGAAATCGGTTTGCCGGAATGGTCCGCCGTCGGTCTCCGCCCCCCACTGGCGCTCGAAGTCGAGATATCCAGTTATGGACGTCACGGTCACGCCGCCGAGATCGGCCTCCAGACGCAGCGTCGCGGCGATCTGATCAACATCATATGCCGGATCGACCGACCAGTCGCCCCGATAGGGATCCGTGTCGGGATCAGAGTATCCCAGAAAATCGGTGCATTGCGGCGAGCCGGGACAGACCGCAGACCCGTTTGGCAGCGCTCCGAAGAACTCCCCGGCTCCGACCTCGGAGCGCACGCGCTGACCTTCCAGTTTGAACAATGCCTGGAAGTTCGACGTCGGCGTCCAGAGGGCCTGGAATCGTCCGAGCAAAACGTCTCTTTGTCCGACATCGGAGTTCTCTGACGTGTCGTAAAAAAAACCTTCGCCCTGATTGATGTACTTTCCGCTGAGCCTGACGGCCAGCGTATCGGAAACGGGCGCGTTGAAGGCGGCTTCCAGGTCGGCCGTCTGGTAGTTACCGTAGCCGGCGGCGACCCGGCCTGACGGGCCATCGAAATTCGGGCGCGCCGAAATGATATTGATCGCACCGGCCGTGGAGTTGCGGCCATACAGCGTCCCCTGAGGTCCGCGCAGCGCTTCCAGCCGCTCAAGATCGAAGAAGTCCGTGTTCAGCAAGGCGAGCGAGCTGAGATAGACCTCATCGACATAGACCCCGGCAGCCGGATTGTTGGTGGCGCTGAAATCATTGAGGCCGACGCCGCGAATGCTGATGACCGGCAGAATGCCCGGGCTGTTGTCCTTGACGTCCACGTTCGCCAGCTGGTTCACAAAGTCTGTCACCTGCTCGATGCGCCGCTCCTGAATGTCGCCGGCCCCGATGGCGTTGATGGTTGCGCCGACATCGACGATGTCCTGTGCCCGCTTCTGAGCGGTCACGATCACCGCATCGTACACACGTTCGGCGTCTTCCGTGGCCGCATCCTCCTGGGCGACCGCTGGGGCGCTGGCCAGCAGCACCCCCATGCTCGCACCACAAAGCGTGACCGCACGAAAAGCTCGTTTCATTGAATTCTGCATCCTGTTCCTCCCCTGATACGCCTTTAATCGACGTTATCGTATGTTTGCGTATAAACACGCCAATAAATACGAAGTCAATATATTCGACATTAAGGTATGCAAGCGGCCGCGAAGGTTGCAAAATTGCCGTTCTGTTCCCATAAGAGAGACATGCAAAGCGCAGCGAAATTACAGAAGAACACCGTCAAACGAGGCCGTCCGGCGACCCGCGGCCCTCGCCAGCATCGCGAATTGCTCGATGCGGTCGCCCGGAAAATCAATTCGGACGGCGCCGGATCCGTCGTCCTGTCGGAAATTGGCGGCCCCGTCGGGCTGTCGCGCAGCTCCCTGTATTATTATTGCACCGACGCGGCGGACCTCGTGCACCAGGCCTACATGTCCGCCTGCCGGCAACTCGCTCAGGACTTGGCCAAGGCATGTGACTCCGGCGTTCGCGAAGACATTCAAATCGAAACGTTGATCCGTCAGGTCCTTCGGTTCGAACATGAGCCGATCTCGGCTCTCAACGATCTGGAGTTTCTCCCGGCCGAAATGCAGACTGACGTTCGTGCTGCCAGCGATCAGATTACGCAGCGCCTGACGCAGCTTGTCCTCGCGGGTCAAGCAAGCGGCACGTTGCGGCCGGTCGATGCGGCGACCTGCGCCTCGCTGATCCTGAACGTCCTGTCCTGGGCCCTGATTTCCTTGCCGTGGCTCGAACGGCGCGACGACGCGCAAGGGCGCGCGCGATATGTCGAGGCGGTTTGCGATATCCTGCTCAACGGTGTTGCCGGGCCCAACCGAACGGCTGCGCGGTGCACCCTGCGCTATGACGATCTCATGAAGCGCGAAATCAACGCGTTCAACCGCTCACAAACTGCAGAACTTAAATCGGAGCAGATCCTCGCCGCCGCCTCAAGGCTGTTCAATCTGAAAGGGTTGGACGGCGTACGTCTCGACGATGTCAGCGCCGAAATCGGCGCCAGCAAGGGCGCGATCTATCATCATTTCAAGGACAAGGGTGACCTGATCGAACGGTGCTATGATCGCGCCTTCGACATCTACGACCTGATCATGGCGACCGGAATGGAGGCGACGTCAGAAGCGCTGGATCGCATCGTCATTGTTACGCACCTGAACGCTCAGGCCCAACTGGACCAGAATGCGCCGCTGGCGCTTCAGCCGGGCCTTGGCAAGCTGGCCGGCGCCAAACGCGCCGAGCTGAACCGGCGCGCCCGGAAACTCGGAGACATCGGAGGAGGCAGCTTCCGGGAAGGTATCCTCAACGGATCGTGCCGGAATCTGGACGCCGAGTATGCACCTGAAATCATAGCTGGCTATTTCCTGGGATTGCCACGCTGGACCAACACAAGCGGCAGCCAGGTCGAGATCGCAGACGCTGTCACCGACATCGCCGTGTACGGACTTCGGGCGCGGACCTGACAAAGCCAGCTAGGTTGGTTTGAAAGGTTGCACCCGTCCGCCTCGGCGAACGCAGCCTGGGCGGGGGCAAACCTGGACGCCGATTGCCCTGCGAACGCAACTTTCGCCAAATGATCCCCGTGCCCGAGGCTTTGGGGCAGGCTCATTGAAGTGCGGGAAATCGGAAATTACGTGGCGTTTGTCAGCCTTTGGCAGACGAGCGCGTATCAAGCTTCAAGCAAGCGGCGCCGCTCGCGAAGAGCAGCGCCGCGTAGCGTTCTGAACCTGTCTTTTCGGGCTTGGTGGCCTGAACTGGCCGAAAGCTCGGCCTACTCGCTCTTGTGAGTCATGGCAAAGCCGAGCAGTCCGACAGCCGCGGCCGCAAGGGCAGCGGTGGCAATCGGGTGCTCGCGAACTTCTTCGCCGGCCGCTTTGGCAACGGTCGCCGATTGCTTCTTGAGACTGTCGGCAAGCTTGGCTGCCGCGTGAACGAAACCTTGCGCCGATTCCAAGACTGCGTCGTCGCCATGGTCGCCAATATTCTTGGTCATTCGGCCCAAGGCTTTGACGACAACTCCGTAGTCATCCGACAGTTCTGTGAGCAGTTGTTTGGCAGCTTGCGTCATGTGCATGTTTCCTTTGCAACGCGTGTTATCGTACGCCTTGCAGTACGCTTTGACAATGTTCGCGATACTGATGCAGATCAGTTGCCATATGAAATTATGGTGACATTTGAAGCAACGCGCATGTGATCCGCGGGGTGGAGGACTTGAGACTCTCCGACGAGGCCGGCTGCGCCGCAAAGGGTTGCCGTGATATGTGGCCACGCGTCTTGCGTCTCATTACGGATCATCGCGAAAACTTCATTCCGGCGTCGGCGCCGCCGGGTCAGATGCCGCATCGGTTCAGCCCTTCGTCTACGGATCTTTCCTGTGAAACCGGTCCCAAAATGACTGACTCGAAGTCGGACATTCTCATGGCACACGGCGATGCCACACCCGGTTTTGCATTGCATCCCTCCGCAGTCTGAGCGGCAATTGCAATTGGTCATGGACCCGGCCCGCAAGCTCGGCGAGAAAGGCCGCAACAAGAGGACCCGCCCGCCATGAAAAACACTGGGCACGCCCCCCGCTCGCTTCGAACGATGCGGCTCGCCGCCGGCGCGCTGCTGATTGCCATGAGTGCCCTCTATGTTGCCGCCATACTCAATCACGGCGTTGCCTGGGGCTATGCGCGCTCGTTCGCAGAAGCGGCGATGGTTGGCGGACTGGCGGACTGGTTTGCCGTGACGGCGATCTTCCGGCGTCCCTTCGGCCTGCCCATCCCGCATACTGCAGTCATTCCGCGCAGCAAGGGCCGGATCGCCGAGGCGCTTGGCGAATTTGTTGCCGTCAATTTCCTCTCTCCCGAGGTGGTCCGCGACCGTCTGGAGAACCAGGATCTGGCGGGCGCACTCGCCCGTCAGATTGCCGAACCCAAGATGGCGCGGCGCATCGCCGATGGCATCGTGGATGCCCTGCCCGCGATTGCGGATATCCTGGACGATGAAGCCGTCAGCGAGTTCATGCGCCACCAGATCGGCGAGATGAGCCGCGATGCACGCCTGGCGGCGGCCATCGGCGGCGGCATAAGGCTATTCACGGACCACGGCCGCCACCAACCGATGCTGGACGCCGCGCTCGCCGAAGGCTGGCGTGCACTGGAAGAGCACCAACCGGCCCTCCGCGCCAACGTGCGTGCGCGCACGGCCTGGGTCTGGCGCCTCATTTCGCTCGATGCGCGCGCTGCCGACGCACTGATTGGTGCAATCGAGGAATCCCTGCGTGCCATCGCGGTCGATCCTGCCCACCCCGCCCGCCAACGGGTCACCGCGCTGCTGCATCAGTTCTCGGACGACCTGCAAAACTCCCCCGTCCTGCGTGCCCGGATTGAGCAAGCGGTTGCCGATGCGCTCGCCCATCCGGCGGTCGGCATCTTCCTGCAGGATATCTGGTCGGGCTTGAAAGACGCCGTGCGCGAAAACGCGGCAAGTCCGGAGTCCCAAACCCGGCGCGACCTCGCCGATGCGGTCATGCAATTCAGCGCAGCCTTGAGCGAGGACACCGGCGCACAGGATGCCATCAATCGCCGCTTGCGCGCGCTGCTCGCCGAGCTGGCCGGCCGTCACGGCCGCGATGTTGCCGGCCTGATCTCCGAGACCATCCAAGGCTGGGACGCGCGGACGGTCGTGGACAAGCTTGAACAGAATGTCGGACCTGACTTGCAGTATATCCGCATCAACGGCACGCTGATCGGCGGCCTGATCGGCCTCTTGATCCATCAGACGACGCTCTGGCTTGCACCGCATATCGGCTGAAGATGTCTGATCCCGCTCAAGGCGCGTGTCCGATCCGTGCGGCAATTGCGGACATCAACAGCCGGGAAGGTTTTGGGAAAACGTTGATTGCGCCAATCCCACCTATGGGAAAAGACGGTTGCTTCAATCTTGTTACCCGAGCGGAACAAGTCCGGGATAGAAGAATTGCCGCTTCTGAGAAGTGGCTTACGGCAGCCATAATTGACGCCTGCGTCGGCGCCACATGAGGAAGGACAAGATTGTGAACTCGAAGAAGGAAAGCTGTTCGGCGTAAGTGACCATGAGACAGATTGGTGAAATGGCACTGTCTAGCGCGAACCAGTCTCCATCCGAAGAACCGGCGCAACATCAAGATCCGCCACCTGCTTCAACCAGCCTTTGCTTTGCGAGGCTGCGGTGTGGACAGCGCGAAACCGATGACCAATGGCACAGCGATCCCAGGTAGTCCTTCATAGACGCTATCATGCCAGCCGAGGCCAAAGCGCCAGAAAAGCGCAACGCAGACGCCGGTGACGAGCATCATGACCGCTGTTGTTTCTGAAACCCGTCTGCGTAAGGCGTAAAGGGTGAGAAGCGGAGCAAAGGCCGCCGCGAGTGTAGACCAGGCGAGTATGACCAGACTGAACACGCTTCGATTCTCTGACAAGGCGAGCACGAGCGCTATGGCGACCGCAATCGCGGTGGCGAGTTTCAGCATGATGGTTGTCTCGAGGCGCTGGGGGGCAAGGTCATGCGTGAACGCGGCCGAACTGGATAGGACAAGCGAATCCGCTGTCGACATTGTAGCGGCGAAGATGCCAGCCAGGATGAGCCCGACCATGACCGGTGGTAACAGTTCCACTGCCATCATGGGAAGCGCGAGTTCCGGGTCCAGCCCTGTGAGGTCCGGCAGATAGATACGCGACAACATCCCGACGCCGGTGGCCAGCAGGTAGAAGATCGTGAAGTAGCTATAGTACCAAGCGCGCGCCCGTACCATGTTGCGCTCGTCATCAAGCGCCATGAAGCGGACCATGATATGGGGTTGTCCGACGACGGAAAATCCCGCGAAAAGCCAGCCGAGTATGAAAAGGCCCATCCCGGCCAGTCCCGGCAACAGAAGGTCGTCCGGAAAAAGATCCAGGTAACCCGGAACGCCTCGCCAGGCTTCGATGACGTCGCCTATGCCGCCCAGCCCGGCGACGCCCGCCACAAAAAGAATGGTCATGGCGCCCATCATCGCGATGGCCTGCGCACCATCAGTCCAGATGGATGCCCGGATGCCGCCCACGATCGAGTAGATCAGCACCATCGCCGCCACAGCGACGGCGCCCGCACGCGGATCAATGCCGAGCACGCCCTGAAGGGCCTTGCCCCCGGCAGAAATCTGGGCGCCGGCATAGGCGACGAGGAAGACGACCATGATGATCGCGGCAATGCGCCGCCACACACCGAACGTTTCTCCGTACCAGCGCGCAATCACGGACGCGAAAGAGGCTTCCCCCGTCGCCGCTGTCGCTTGCCGGAGGCGGCGATGAATGAAAGTCGATCCAACGAAGTCACCCAAGATCCATCCGATCATCAGCCAGATCGACGCGAGCCCGGTCTCGTAGGTGAAGCCGATGACCCCGATGAACATGTATCCGGAATTGTTGGTTGCCACCGCCGAGAGCCCAACCAGCCAGGGCTGAACGCTCCGGCTGGCGAGGTAATAATCCGTCCGGCTGCCCGTCGCCTTTCGGGCGGACGCAAGTCCGACCGCTAGAAAGATAGCGAGGATCAAAACAAAGCTGAGTGCAGTCATTGTCAGGCAGGCTCCTGCTGGATGTTGGGGGTTTGGCTGAAAAATAGATCGGGCTGGATCTCGTCACCGCGCGGATCGAATTCGGCGATCGCTAGACTGGTAGCTGGTGAAACGCTGAAGGGTTCGCGTTCATGTGCAGGAACCGGCGGCGCGACTGCGACACGTGAGAAGCAGAGGACACAGAGACCCGTGAGTGCGACGGCCGCAAAGACGAATAAGCCTGCACCGCCTGGAACGAACATCAGGAAGATGCCTGCAACAGGCGGCCCTATCACCGAGCCAATTCCCCAGATGACGAGGATACCCGCCATCATGGAAGTAATTTCCTCCGCGCACGCCCGATCCGCTGCATTTGCAACGGCAACGCCGTAATAGCTGAGCGACCCGGCACCGAAGACGCCAGCGAGCAGCAGGATCAACCATGGCGCCGAGCCCATTGAGGTAAGCGCAATTCCCATTGCAGCGGCGGCGCCAATGGCCGCCGCCGCCGCGATCACAATGCGCCGGTCAAACCGGTCGGACAGTAGTCCGATTGGCCACAGTCCAAGCATGGCCCCTGCGAGGATTGCGCCGTTCAGCTGCGCCGAAAATCCAGCGACATCGTCATGCGAAACGCTAGTCGCAAAGATCGGGTAGAGCTGCGCGATGGAATTGTTCACGGCACCGGCGCAAAAGGCCGCGAAGGCAGACGCAGGCGCAAGCTTTACAATTCGCATCGGTCGAAAGGGTTTCGCGGCCACAAGTTCTGGTTGACTGCGGTTTGTGGCCGCCACCGGAATCAGGGACGCTACAAACAATGCCGCAACGATCATGTAGGCACCCAGCCCATTTGGTGCAGTTGCGACCACAAAGGGCGCGACCATAGCACCTGTCTTGGACACCATGTGATAGAAACCCAGTATGGCGCCCCTCTTCTGCGCCGGAGCCGCATTGGCGATCCAGCTTTCGCCTGCCGTGAGCGTGCCTGCTGCGCCGAGGCCAGCAATCGCGAGCAACAATGCCCAGCCCGTAAGCGTGCTGCCTGCCAGGGGCAATACGAGCGCTACTAGCGCACATAGTCCGCCCAATATCGTGAATGCTCGAATGTGCCCAATGCGGCCAATCTCTAGGGGCGCGATCAGCGTTCCAGACAGAAATCCTGCGGAATAGGCTGATGCTACCAGTCCTATGCCTGCGGACGAGACACCGCTCGCAAGCAGCTTCAACGACATAACGAAAGCCAGCGCGGCGAGGGCGCCCTGGAGAAGCGTCAGCGCCGCGACGAGCGCCAAAACGTTCCGGTAGGCCGTCAGTCCTCCGGTGACAGATGAGAGCGCTCCGGACCGTCCAAATGGATGCATCATGCAGCCGGAAGCAGGCGCCGCTCCTGAACGCCCGGACAAACCTCATCTTCGACCAGCGCCCTGTGCAACGCACGTATCGCAGCGTCAAAGTCATCCTCCGCAATTACCGCCTGAATGTCAGTCTTCCTCGACACCTGCTGCAACCCGGCCAGCGGAATGCCTGCGTTATGCAACGCACCCAAGGCGCGCGCTGTGATCCCGGGGACATCGATATCAGCACCGATGACAGAAACGATCGCAACCCGGCTGACACTGACTTTTGCGCCCTTCAGCGCGCTTTCAATATCAGCGGTGGCGCGCTTCAGCGCTTTCCGCGAACAATCAACATAATGCGTAATCGTATTGGCGTTGGAGCATTTCGACACGATTCTGATCGAATGCCGTGTCAAGGCGTCGAGTACCGAGGCATCGTAGCCCTTTTCACCCACCATATCCTGATCGAACACTTCCAACGCAAAGATGCCCTTCATGCCGGTGACAATATCCGCTCTCGGAGCGTCCGGGATGTAGTCAACAGAGATCACCGTACCCTCATCGAGCGAGTCAAAGGTGTTCTTTACACGGAGCCGGATTCCGGACTGCCGCAGCGTCTTGGCCGCCTTCGGGTGCACGGCTTCCATTCCCATATTTGAAAGCTGGTCCGCCACGTCAAAGTTTGTCGATCCGATCTTGCGTACCTTGTCTGGACCGACAAGCTTCGGATCCGCGCTCGACAGGTGGAATTCTTTGTGGATGATCGCCTCATCCGCACCGACCATGGCCGCCAGCCGCGCGAAGGTTACCTCGGTGTAACCCCGGCCAAACTGGCGCACGAGTCCTTCTGGACAGCTGGCATAGCCAGTGACAATCGGAAGCTCTTGCGACAGGTCAATTCCCTCAAGTGCATCCTCCATCCGCTCTTCCAGGGTCAGTGAGCGGCCATCACGCCACCCTGTAAGGTCAACGAAGGTCGCGCGAACTCCGCGCTGCCGCAGGAGAAGCGCTGTGTTGAATGCTGAATGCGCCTCTCCGAGGGAAGATAAGACCTCTTTGACCGTCGCCAGGTTTTCATCCAGCCTGAACTGCCCGTACGCGCACAGGCGGTGCAAGTCGATCAGGCAATTGCGAACCTCTTCGATCCGCTCCCGGATGAAGGTGTCGGCGATGTCCCGCTCCGGAGTTCCGGCGAAAATCTCTGCATTTTTCGCTTCCATTGCGACGGCGACTGAGGAGAGCGCTTCTGTCCACACCCATTTGTTGCCCGCGCCCGCGAACAGGCTGAACACGCCCGGCGCACCGGATTTCTTGTGCTCCAACAGCAAGTTGGTCATACCGGAGTAGGCCGACACGACAAAAATCCTGTTATAGAGTTCCTTGTCCTGACGGTTTCCAATCAGGACATTCTCGACGATAACCTCAGTGTCGGCAATCGATGTGCCGCCAATCTTCTCCACAGTGCGTAGCATGTTACCGCCCTCCGAGCGGGAAGGGTGGCGGCACGCTCAGCCGCGCCAAGGGAGACTTGACCTGGCGGTGAGCAATGAACTCCGGGCGCGGACGGGTCCGGCCAAAAGGATTCACAAGCCGATTGCTCCACGCATTGAACACGAGAAACGCATTGATCCGCTCAAAGGGCGTGATGTTGCTGTTCGAACCATGCATCGTGTTGCAGTCGAAGATCACGACGGAACCCGCCTTGGGAGCAGGCGCCGCGATGCCGCCCTGTTTGGCGAGTTTTGAAAGGCTGTCGGTGTCCGGAATGCCGAAGTCCTGCTTCTTCAGCGACTGCCGGTAGTGATCCTCCGGCGTCTCGCCCACGCAGGTCACGAAAGACGTGTGGCTCCCCGGCATGAACATCGTCGGACCGGATTGGGGATGATTGTCGGTGAGCATGATTGACATGGAAAGCGCACGCATGCGCGGCATGCCGTCTTCGGTATGCCAGGTTTCGAAGTCGGAATGCCAGTAAAAGTCCTTGCCGCGAAACGCGGGTTTGTAGTTGATGCGCGACTGGTGAATGTAGACATCGTCGCCGAGAATGAACCGGGCCAGTCCGGACAAGCGATCATCTGCTGCCAACCGCGCAAACACCTTGGATTGTTGATGCGGCGCAAACACAGATCGCACCGCGCCCGCTCCCGTTTCGCCGCGCTCGCTAATGCACGTCTCCGGCAACAGGCCGCTCTGCTGTCGAAGCGACTTCGCTTCAGCAACAAGTCCGTTCACTTCCTTTGCGGAGAACACGTCCTCCAGCACGGCAAATCCATCGCGCACAAACGCGTCGATCACGGCCTGATCGATCGACGGCGCTTTACCGGGCAAACCATGGACAACCGGGTCCCGCCGCTCCAGCCAGTCCGGTTCCTCGCGTTGCCGAGAAGGGTATAGGTCCTGGATCAGTTCACTGCTCACCGCCGCCTCCTTCATGCCGATTCCGACAATTTGGATTCGGTCGGATAGGCCCCGTCCGGCCCATGCACTTCGTTTCCGATCACGGGCGGATTGAACACGCAGGCCATCATCATCGGCCCGGACGCATCCGCCCGGAGGACATGTTTGTCATTTTCATTAAGCGCATACATTACGCCCGGTCGGATCGCATGGCGTTCACCGGTGGCCAGATCTTCGATCGACCCGGTGCCTTCCATGCAGAAGACGCTCTCCAGATGGTTCTTGTAGTGCATCTGAAGTTCGGCGCCTGCGTGGATCGTCGTGATGTGGAATGAGAACCCCATCCCGTCATCCTTCAACAGCAAGCGGACGGACGTCCATCCTGTGCCGTCAACACGGCGCCGGGTCAGGCTTTCTTTTGCGAGGTCTCTCACAATCATTATCTTGTCTCCTTCAGGCTACGGACTTCTTGTGGCGGGCGGCGACCGCTCGCGCTGCGTCCGCCAGAACGGCGAGGCCAGCATCCAGTTCGGAATCAGGAATGTTCAGCGGCGCGAGCACCTTGACGACTTCGCCTTGGCCGCCACTGGTCTCGATGATCAAGCCGTTCTTGAAGCACTCGCCGCATATTTCAGAGGCGATGTCGCCGCTCCGCATCTCGATGCCTGTCATCATCCCGCGACCTTTGACATGCGATGCAAACGGACTGGATTCGGCGATCTCTTTCAGCGCGCTGCGCAGGCGGGCTGCTTTCCGCGCGATCTCCAGTTCGAACGTATTGTCCGCCCAGAACAGCTCAAGCGCACGCGCCGCTGTGACGAAGGCATGGTTGTTGCCGCGGAATGTTCCGTTGTGCTCGCCCGGCTTCCACTGGTCGTACTGGGGCCGGATCAAGGTGAGCGCGAGTGGCAGGCCGAACCCTGACAGCGATTTCGCCAGCGTCACGATATCCGGGCGGATCCCCGCACGCTCAAAGCTGAAAAAGCCGCCTGCTCGGCCGATCCCGGCCTGGATGTCGTCAATGATCAGCAGCGCGCCATGTTTGTGCGCAATGCGTTCGATTTGCCGCAGCCAGACATCAGACGCAACATTCAATCCGCCCTCTCCCTGCACGGTCTCGGCAATGATCGCCGCCGGCTTGTCGATGCCCGACGATGGATCCGACAAGCGCTGGTCGAGCTGATCTGCCGTATCTGCTTCATCTCCAAAATACCCACAATAGGGCTCGTGGGAAACGCCGGTCAGCGGAATACCCGCGCCTTCACGCTTCCCGGAATTACCGGTCAACGACAAGGCGCCCAGTGTCATACCGTGGAACCCGTTCGTGAAGGCGACAATATTCGTCCGTCCCGTGACTTTCCGCGCAATCTTGATCGCGGCCTCGACTGCATTCGCGCCAGTTGGTCCCGGAAACATCGCGCAATAGTCCATCTTTCGAGGAACCAACACATAGCGTTCGAGCGCCTCTAGGAACCGCGCCTTCGCCTCGGTATGCATGTCGAGCCCGTGCGCCACGCCGTCAGCGGAGATATACTCGATCAAGGCGCGCTTAAGTTCAGGATGGTTGTGTCCGTAGTTCAGTGTCGAGCAACCGGAGAGGAAGTCGATGTAATACCGCCCGTCGTCGGCCACCATTTCCGCCCCGCGTGCGGAGCGGAACAAATCCGGGAAGGCGCGGCAGTAACTGCGGACCCGAGACTCGCGGCGCTCAAAGATGTCATCAGGCCCGGAATTGTTTTCGTACGCCATTGACGGCTCCCTTGTGTTTTGGATTGTTTTGATTTGCTTACTGACAGCGTCAGGTGGGGATGCTCGTCATGGAGAATGGTCCGATGGAGACAAGAAATTCCGACGCATGCCGACCGCCGAAATGCTTTTCCCGGTCAAACCAGATTTCTTCCCGCATCGGCGCACCGAGCCAGGTCGACACGTTCCGGAAAAGCGCCCATGAGGCTTCGTTCTCGCGCGTAATCGAAGTCTGGATACGATCCACGCCGGACTGCGCAGGGCGGGCGAAAATTTCCGCCAACATCCGGCGCGGCAGCCCCCTGCCGCGCACATCTTGACGCACGGCAACCTGCCACAGGAAGAAGGTGTCTTTGTCCGAAGGCGGACGGTGCCCGGAAATCCAGCCCGCGATCTTGCCGCCCATCCACGCAACGGCGCAGGTCTCAGCAAAGTGGGTACATTGGATCAGGTTCGCATAGAGTGAGTTGCTGTCGAGCGGCGGACAGGCCGCTATCAGAGCGTTCACCTCGGCGGCATCTTCGGCAACCGGAGGGGCAATGCGAACGTCAAGTGTCGACTTCGTATGACTTCGATCGGGAACGGGGTCTGCCCCGGCAAACTCGGCGGTCTCATTTGACATGACGACTTCCTTTGTTCGTTATTTTGATCGCCTAAGTATTTTCACACCCACAGAAGTCAACCCCGCCTCAGATTGGCTGAGGTGTCGTGGCTATGGCAGATTTTGCCTAGTCGACTGAAATCGGAGTATATTTTGAGCATATAATTATTTGCCCTTAAATATAGTTCCCTTACATATAACCAATGGCAACCACATCTCACCCCGTTTCCGGATCGCCTCCCATCGCCGCCGACCAGGCACTGATCTCGTTGCGTCGCATCCTCAAGGCGGTCGACGCCCAAGCCCGCACATTGGCGCGCGACACAAGCCTCACCCCGTCGCAGATCGTCGTTCTCAAGGAGCTTGCCGCGAGAGAAAGCGTTCAACCAGGTGAACTCGCCCGGTCCGCCGGGCTCAAGCAGGCGACGATTTCCATTTTGCTTGACCGGCTGCAGGAGCGCGGCCTCGTCCAGCGCACTCGCGGAGACGAGGACCGCCGAACAGTCCGTGTCCAGATTACACCGGACGGCCGCCAGGTGCTCTCCGAAGCGCCGGACCTCTTGCAGACCCAGTTCGGCGGGCGCTTCGAAAGCCTGCCAGAATGGGAGCAGGCTTACATCAACGCCGCCCTCACCCGACTCGTCGCCCTGCTTGGCGCCACCGATATCGACGCCTCACCAGTCCTTGACGTCGGCGGCCTGACGGACCTGCCAGCTGAGCCGGGCAAATAGAACGAGCAGCGTTTCGTGAAAGCGCGCCCGGAACGATGTTGCAGTCAGTGAAAGCTGCGCCTCAGGAACCCAGCGCACCTTGCGCACGAGACCGTCGCGGCTGGCGTGACCATGAAGGCATCTTCCCCAGCGCCGGAAACGCACATCGTCTTCATCCGGCGTTCCGGTGAAGGAAGTCAGGTGGTCAGAAGGTTGTCGATCAGATCATCGATAGAAAACCATCCGAAAGTCACGCTGCTATCCGACACGGCATAGGGTATGAACAATCTCCGCCCAAGCGCGAGTGCGCCGCATGTATAGACCACATTCGGCACGTAGCCGTTGCGTGTGTCGTCAGCCGGGCTGATGATCGGTTGCGCTGTCCGGCCGAGCACTATTGTCGGATCGTTCTTGTCCAGCAACATCGCGCCAATTGCGTACTTGCGCACGGCGCCGACCCCATGTGTCAGCAGCAACCACCCCTCCTCGATCTCGATCGGCGGCCCGCAATTGCCGATCTGGACAAGCTCCCAGGGGTGGATTGGCGCAGCAATGAGGGTGCCCCCTTCCCACAGATCGATATCCGGCGATGAGAGGAAATACAGGCTCTCATTGTCTTGCCGGGCGATCATGGCATATTGCCCGTCGATCTTTCTCGGAAAGAGAGCCATCCCCTTGTTGTGGGAAGCAGATCCGCGCAGGGGACGCAGGCAAAATGACTGGAAGTCCGTCGTTTCAAGCAATTGCGACGAGATCTTTTGTCCTGAATAGGCGGTGAAAGTGCCGTAGAAGATTGCCTTGGGCCCTCCTTCTGTAAACCGCGTCATGCGCAGATCTTCCAGGCCGTTGCGCTGCGCGGCCGTTGCCGGGAACAGGACCGTTGCCGACAAGGGCGTGTCCGCAGAAACGGACATGAACACGGTCTCGCCGTCCACTTCAGCCCGCGCTGCGATTGATGAGTTCGGGACGTCGCAAAGATGGATTTCAGTTCCGGGCCCCAATTCCGCTTCGCGGAAGGCAATCGAAGATATGTGTCCTTCACCCACAGTTCGCAGTGACAGGACGATACGGGTATACCCCCGCTTGACGCCCTTCTGGTCAGGATGAACCACCACGCTGGGATTCATGATCGCGGCGGCGGCGTACGCGTATTCCAGACTGAAATACGCCCCGATAAGATAGCGCCGGGCCGGCGATATTTCTTCGTTGAGGCGGAGGAATAACATGATGTCTTCGCAGCGTGCCTCGAAGAACGCACGCGTCTCCGTATGCCTGTCGGCAAAGTCTTCAAGAACAAGGGCAAGTTCCGTCGCAACCGAGCGTTCCGGCATATCCAGAACAGCCTCGACAATTCGTTTGGCCCGGGAAGCCTGGACCGGATTGGAATCGCGCGGTTCGACCGCAATTTCGAAAGGTCGAATGACAACTTTCGACGCGTCGGCCGTCAACAGAAGATCACAATGCGTAATGCTGCTCATCTCTGCACAGCTTGCCGGTTCTGATCCACCTCCTCGCGCCTCGGTGTCTCATCGATCTGTACAAGGAATGCCTGATAGGTGCATACCGACATCTGAAAAGCGAGCATGGATTCGGCGCCCGAGTTGAGATTCAGGCCAGATCGGTTCAATCCGTCATAACACTGGCCGCTAACTGGATCCACCAGCGATAGTTCGTGGCTGTTCAGGCCGTAGAACCAGGAAAAAATCGTCTTGGCACGCCGCCACCATTTCTGGTCACTCGTCACCAAAAATGCTTCGTAGCATGCATCAAGCATGGCTGCCGCTTCGATTGGCTGCTGGTCATGCGGCAGGGGTGGTTGACGTACGCGCGTGTAGGATTCTGAACCCACCGGCGCGAATACTCCGTGATCGACCAGTTGAATATCGCAAAGCCAGTCGAGGCTTAGCAGCGCCGCATCAACCTGACGGTCGCAACCAGTCAGCCGTCCGGCCACCAGTAGCGCCTGGTTGATGCGCGCATTGTCATAACCGAGCGTATCTTCGAGCCAGTTCCAGTTGCCACCCCTGCAGTTGAGTAGCTGCTGCACCAGGTCATCGGAATAGGTCTGCATCAGGTTTGCACAACAGTCGCTGGCGCTCTCGGACTGCATCAGTTCCGCGCAGCCCAGTATGATGAAGGCTTTGGTGCGCGGAGACGTCATTTTCTCCATCTGGCCCAGGGATTGTTGAACCAGGGTTGCTGCCCAGCCGGCATTGCCGGAATACTGCGTCGTGGCCGCAGCATGACCCAGCGCCCAGAATGCCCGGCCCTGGCTGTCCGGAGACGGCGTGCGAATGGACCAGCTGCGATCATAGCCCATGAAATTCCGGAATGTTCCAGCTTGCTCATCAAAGGCATGCAGCAGGAACCCGGCATAGACGACGTGCAGTCGCTCGACATCAGCGCCGATCATGCCGCGGCGGATCAGGTCATTCGTCATGATCAACGCACGCGCGTTGTCATCGACACAATATCCAAAATGCCGATCCGGGATGGCAAAGCGGGAATGCTGGAAGATTCCGCAATTGTCCGTCATGCGCTCGATCGCCTTGAGGGAGATCGCCGGGAAAGCAGGACCATGCCGCTCGGAAATATGGGTAACGCGGGTTCCAGACTTCACGGCATCCGCGATCAGTTCCACGAGTCTGCTTCCGAAAGTCGGCCAATGCGTGTGTTCGGCCCACTGATACACATCGCGGCGCAAGGCGTTCAGGACGTCTGCTTCGCGGAACAGTTCAATGACCTCGGTGCCGATTGCATCAGCATCGTTGTAAGCCACAAGCGATCCCGGGCAATGTTCAAAAACTTCCCTGGCGTGCCAATACGGTGTGGAGATGACATAGCATCCGACCGCGAGCGCATAGCTGAGCGTCCCCGACGTGATCTGCGCTTCGTTCAGGTAGGGCGTGATGTAGATGTCGCTGGCCTGGAGATAATCGAGGAGTTCGCCGTCATCCACGTATCGGTTGATGAACCGGACATTGCTGGCCACACCGAGACTCTCCGCCAGGTCCTCGAGGGAGCGGCGATAGGTTTCTCCCTCCCGGGCCAGGATATGGGGATGAGTAACCCCCAGAATGATATACTGGGTCAAAGGAAACTCTGCGAGCACGGCTGGCATGGCGCGGATCACGGTCTCGATACCCTTGTTCGGAGAGAGCAATCCGAAGGTCGACATCATGCGCTCGCATTCGATCCCGAGCGCCTGCCTGACCACACGCGGATCGGAGAAGGGACGCTCGGGCGCACCGTGCGGGATGACCGCAATCCGGTCACGGCTGGCGCCGAAGACATCGCACAGCATATCGGCGCCGCGTTCCGCCATGACGATCAACCGCGCCGACTTGTGTATCAACCGGCGCACGACCTTGAACTGGTTGTAATCCGGACGCTCCAGCACCGTGTGGCAGATGGTGATGACCGGCACTTTGACCCGTGCCAGCAAGGTCAGCAGGTACTCGCCGGCCGGGCCGCCAAAGATTCCGAACTCGTGCTGGATGATGAGACAATCCGGATTCAGCTGATTGATGAGACCAGCCGCATCCCTATAAGATTCAATGTCGTGCTGCTTGATGCTCCCCGCAACGGCGTGGTCGCCGTCGTAGGAATGGGTGCCATCATCCATGGCGATCACGGATATGGCGCGATCAGGATCCGCAGCACGCAGCGCGTCCACTGTATTCTTTGTGAAGGTGGCAATACCGCACCGTCGCGGCGGAAAGCAGCCCAATACAGCCACCCGGCCGCTTCGCGAGAAGGCTCTCTGCTTGGTCATGGTCATCTGTTGTCCGTCAGCTGAAAAACCCATCTCCTGAAATACGCGCCGCGCCGGTGAAAGTTCCCGTCGGGGCTGCGCGAAACGAAGTGCACTCCGGCCGAACCGGGCCGGCAGTCCCGCTCAGCTGAAACTGCTCATTCGGGCGCTGTCTGGTGAATGGGAACCGGTATCCGCCGTTCCCGGACGCGCCGGTGTCAATCTTCGAGGCTCCGCGCGCGCCGGAGGTCGTCAGCATTGCGACGCAAGAGCCGAGTTCGAACCCACGTCAGCCCGCTCAACTGGTTGATCTCGGGCGAGATTTTGAAGCACCGGATCGGGTTCTTGCTCATGTTCTGAAGCGAACCGCCCTTCCCCGGTCGTCTCAAGTCCGGTTGCGCTGGCAATACCTCGCTCCGCAGTCACACAGCGTTCGGGACGCTGGCCCGCCCGGCGACACCGGGCAATTCGGCACAGAGAAAAAGGGCTTGGTGCCGACTCGCACGCTGCGCTAAGACTGCGCTTGGTACACACATAACAACGGCGGAGCATACCATGCCAGCCGACAACCGGGGGGAATGCATTGAAGGCCACGGACATTTCCCGTCCGGACTATTTCCACAAGGTCGTTGATTGTCAGTGGGCCTGCCCGGCCCACACGCCTGTACCGGAGTACATCCGGTTGATTGCTGACCGGAAATATACCGAAGCCTATCTCGTCAATTGGAAATCGAATGTGTTTCCGGGCATTCTCGGGCGCACCTGCGACCGCCCCTGCGAACCGGCTTGCCGGCGGGGAAGGGTCGAAGACGAGCCGGTGGCCATCTGCCGGCTGAAGCGTGTTGCCGCGGACAACAAGGACGATTTCGCGCTGTGGCTTCCGCCCATCGCGCCGAAGAACGGAAAACGCATCGCCTGCATCGGGGCCGGCCCCGCCTCCCTGACCGTGGCGCGCGATTTGGCGCCGCTGGGCTATGAAATCGATGTCTACGACGGCGACGCAAAAGCGGGCGGGATGATACGCAGCCAGATTCCCCGCTTCCGCTTGCCTGAAGAAGTGATCGACGAAGAAGTCGGTTACGTAACGGCACTTGGCCCGGTCATGCATCTCGGCGAAAAGATCGATTCGCTGAAGGAATTGCTGTCGAAATCATACGACGCCGTGTTTGTAGGAACGGGCGCGCCGCGCGGCCGCGACCTGAACATCCCGGGCCGTCTGGAAGGCTCAGCAAATATCCATATCGGCATCGACTGGCTGTCGAACGTCTCCTTTGGACACAACGACAAGGTCGGCAAGCGCGTCATCGTGCTCGGCGGCGGCAATACAGCGATGGATTGCTGCCGGACCGCTCGCCGCCTCGGCGGCGAAGACGTCAAGGTCATCGTCCGCTCCGGTTATGAAGAGATGAAAGCCTCTCCCTGGGAGAAGGAAGACGCGATCGCCGAGGATATTCCGATCCTCAATTTCCTCGTGCCCAAGGCTTTCACGCACAAGGACGGCAAACTTACCGGCGTCACCTTCGAAAAGGTGAAGGCCGTGCATGATGCCGGAGGCCGGCGCACTCTGGTTACGACTGGCGAACCGGATCAGCACTTCGAATGCGACGACGTTCTCATCGCCGTCGGCCAGGAGAATGCGTTTCCCTGGATCGAGCGCGATATCGGTCTTCAATTCGACAAATGGGACATGCCGGTCGTCGGCGAAGAGACCATGCAGTCGACCCTCCCGCATGTCTTTTTCGGCGGGGACGCGGCGTTCGGTCCGAAGAACATCATCTGGGCCGTGGCGCATGGACATGCCGCCGCCATTTCGATCGACAAGTTCCTGAACGGCGAGGATGTCACCGAGCGCCCGGCGCCGGGCGTGACCGTCATCAGCCAGAAGATGGGCATTCACGAATGGTCGTATGACAACGACCCGGTGAACGATCCGCGCTACAAGGTGCCGCATCGCGAAAAGAGTATTTCGCTGAAGAACATGAAGGCCGAGGTGGAACTCGGCTTCGACGAGATCACCGCGTTCCGGGAAGCGCAGCGCTGCCTCAACTGCGATGTGCAGACCGTGTTTACCGCGAAGGTCTGCATCGAGTGCGATGCCTGCGTCGATATCTGTCCGACCGACTGCATAACCTTCGCGGACAATGGCGACGAAGCCGAGCTGCGCACACGGCTCAAGGCGCCGGCCGCAAACTTGACCCAGGACCTCTACATCGCCGACGGCCTGCCAACCGGTCGTGTGATGGCCAAGGACGAGGATGTCTGCCTTCACTGCGGATTGTGTGCGGAGCGCTGCCCGACCGGAGCCTGGGACATGCAGAAGTATATCATCAACATTGCGCAAGCAGGATCGGCATGCCGGACCAGAACCTAACCCAGCCGCACATGGCGCAGATCGTGGCGACCAACGATTTCGTGGTCAAGTTCGCGAACGTGAACGGCTCGGGATCAGCCAGTGCCAATGGTCTGTTTGCCAAGGCGGTCATTCGCATGGGTGTGCCGGTCGGCGCACGAAACATCTTTCCGTCAAACATTCAGGGATTGCCGACCTGGTACGAAGTCAGGGTGAATGGCGAGGGCCATGTCGGCCGCCGCGGCGGGGTCGACCTTGCGGTCGCGCTCAATCCCCAGACCTGGGACGATGATCTCGCCGGGCTCGTGCCGGGAGGTTACCTGTTCTACGATTCGACCAAACCGATGCCGCCGTCGAAATTCCGCGACGATATTACGGTTATCGGCGTGCCGCTGACCGCTATCTGCAACACGGCCTACAAGATTCCCCGCGAGCGCCAGCTGTTCAAGAACATCGCCTATGTTGGCGCGCTGTCGCATCTCATCGGGATTGACCCCGACATCGTTGAAACACTGCTCGCCGAGGAATTTGCCTCGAAGGCCAAGCTGATCGACGCCAACGTCCGCGCCTTTCATCTCGGCCGAGACTGGGCGAAACAGAATCTCGAACCGATTGGTCTGCAGCTGAAGCACGCCGATGGCGTCGGCAACCGGATCTTCGTCGATGGCAACCGGGCCGCCGCGCTCGGCGCTGTCTATGGCGGCGCGACCGTGTGCGCCTGGTATCCGATCACGCCGTCCACCTCCATCGCCGAAGGCTTCATGGAGTATTGCGAAGAATTCCGGACGGATCCGGACGGATCAAAACGCTACGCGATTATTCAGGCCGAGGACGAGATTGCATCGATCGGCATTGTCAACGGCGCCGCGTGGAATGGCGCGCGGGCATTCACCTGTACGTCCGGGCCGGGCATATCGCTGATGAATGAATTCATCGGCCTCTCCTACTACGCGGAAATTCCAGCCGTCATCTTCGATGTCCAGCGGGGCGGCCCGTCGACCGGCATGCCGACACGCACCCAGCAGGCCGATCTGCTCCTTGCCGCCTACGCCTCGCACGGCGATACCAAGCATGTGCTGCTGATCCCCGGTGATCCGGGCGAGTGCTTCACCATGGGGGCGCTCGCCTTCGACCTGGCCGACCGTCTGCAGACAACCGTGTTCGTCATGCTTGATCTGGATATCGGCATGCAGGAATGGCTGGTCGAACCGTTTGTCTGGGACGACAACCGCCAGCTTGATCGCGGCAAGGTGATCACCGCTGAAGATCTCGAAGCCGGCAAACCGTTTGGCCGCTACAGGGATGTCGATGGCGACGGCGTTCCGTTCCGCACCTATCCGGGCACTCACCCCACCAAAGGCGCCTATTTCACGCGCGGATCGTCGCACAATTCGATGGCGGTCTACAGCGAAAGAGGCGCCGACTATACCGAAGGCATGCAGCGCCTCCTCAAGAAGTTTGCAACGGCCGCCGAACTCGTACCACCGCCGGTCATCCAGCCGGCTGCGCGGCCGACGCGCATCGGCGTGCTCTATTTCGGCTCAACCGCGCCGGCAATGCACGAGGCGCTGGTAACCCTTGAACGGCGCGGCCGGCATCTCGACGCTCTGAGAGTCCGCGGATTTCCGTTCTCGCAGGAAGTTTTTGAATTCATCGCGGCGCACGACGAGATCTTTGTCGCTGAGCAGAACCGCGACGCTCAGATGCGCAGCCTGCTGATGATCGAAGGCAACATCGACGCCTCGAAGCTCACTTCCATCCGCCACTATGACGGAACGCCCGTCACGGCCCGCTTCCTGATCGACGCGATCAGCGAAAAAATGAACGCCAACGCTCCTGAGAAGGAGACACTCAAATGACCTACATTGCCAAGCCGCAACTGCACCACCCCAGCCTTCCCTCCAACGCCATCGGGCTCACCCGACGCGACTATGAAGGCCGCATATCCACCCTGTGTGCCGGCTGCGGGCACGACTCGATCAGCGCCGCGATCGTAACGGCCTGTTTCGAGCTCGATCTCCAGCCGCATCGCCTGGCGAAACTCTCCGGCATCGGTTGCTCGTCCAAGACGCCGGATTATTTCCTCGGCCAGAGCCACGGATTCAACGCCGTTCACGGACGGATGCCCTCGGTTCTCACCGGCGCCAATCTTGCCAACCGCGATCTGGTTTTTCTCGGCGTATCCGGTGACGGCGACACCGCCTCGATCGGCATCGGCCAGTTCGTGCACTCGGTCCGGCGCGGCGTAAATATGTGTTACATCGTTGAAAATAATGGAGTCTACGGCCTCACCAAAGGCCAGTTCTCGGCGACATCCGACAAAGGATCTAAGTCCAAGCGCGGCGCCGAAAACACTGAATCCGGCATTGATCTCGTCGCGCTCGCGCTGCAACTCGGCGCAACCTATGTAGGCCGCAGCTTCTCCGGCGACAAAGAGCAACTCGTGCCGCTCATCAAGGGCGCATTGACACATGGCGGCGCTGCCGTTCTCGACGTCATCAGCCCCTGCGTTGCCTTCAACAACCACGCCGGCTCGACCAAGAGCTTCGACTATGTGCGCGAACACAATGACGCCGTGAACCGGCTCGACGTCATCCTCGGCCGCACGCCGATCAAGACCGATTATGCGCCGGGCGAAGTGCGCGACGTCACCCAGCATGACGGCTCGGTGCTTCGCCTGAAGAAGATCGCCGCTGACTATGTTGCGACCGACCGGAATGCCGCCGCTGCCTATATTCAGGAGCATCAGGCCAAGGGCGAAATCGTCACCGGCCTCCTCTACATCGATCCGGAAGCGAGCGATCTGCATGACCGTCTCGGGACGACCCGCGTACCGCTCAATGCGCTGGGTACGGAGGATTTGACGCCGGGCGCGCAGGCCCTAGCCCGTATCAATGCCGGGCTCAGATAGCCTTGGCGCTCCGGAATTCCCGGCAAGCCGCCACGAGTGAACCAAGGCGCCCCCGCGCCTGACACGTCCGCGGCAAGCACCAACGCCGCGCGCGTGGAAGCGGTACTCGACATTGCGCAAAGGCAGCAGAAACCGGCCCCATCCAAACGGCAGGCCGGATGATCTCGGGCAAGCTCCTGAAGAAGCTGAACGGGTAATCGGTCACTTTCCGAGGTTAACCACCTCTGCCCAGCCTCTCAACGCCGGCTGCGCTGACATTATCCGTTTGTGTGCTTCGCGTCCTGGGCGACCATCGACACGATCCAGTTCATGGTCCACGAATAGAACTTGCCGTGAAAGTGGCGCCGATACCGCTTCACCGCAACATCGATGTCCTCGCGCGAATAGAGCCAGCCGCCCGCCGCAACGAACCGCCACCGCGTCAACGCGCCAAGATCGACCACGGGATCTTCGTTCAGGAGCAGGATGTCAGCGCGCATGCCCGGAGCGATAATGCCTACTTCGCCCGGCGCTATATGCTGACCATTGATCCGGGTCGCTGCGGCCAGTGCCGCCTCGTTGTCAGCGAAAGCCAGCGCAAGCGCTTCGATTTCCTGATGTAGCGAAGCACCCGGCATCACCCATGGCATCAGCGTGTCAGTCCCGGCGAGAACGTCGATTCCGCGCGCGTGTGCTTCCCCGACAACCTGGTGATACCGGGCGACCGACTGCAGACGTTGCGCGATCTCCGCCTCGCCCGTCGGATGCCCCACCAGGCTTTGCCAAACCATCGACCAAAACTCCGGCAGGTCTCTCCACGCGGCGGGCGGCGGAAAACGTGCCGGATCGGACGCCGACAAGCGCAAGCTGAGGTTGGCGAGCGTCGGCGTGAACGAGACACGGTTCGCCACCGCGACATTCAGGATCCTGCCGACTTCCTCTTCGGTCATCGCCAATACATCGGCGTCATGGATGTCCATGTTGAGGCCCGGGCGCGGCCTGTCGACATAAGGAAGACCGGTCATATGCTGACTCTCAAAATCGACCACACGCGTCAGACCAACGGCGTGTGGTACATGCCCCAGAACCGGCAGGCCGTGTCGCTCCGCAGCCGCAATCACGCCAGCGAATGCCTCCAGGTTCAGTTCGTTGTAGACCTTTATGCAGTCGGCGCCGGAATCTGCCATTTGGTCCACCGCAGCACTCGCCTCCTCGGCTGTCTCCACAACCAGCGCGGCCGGCCATGAAGCAGGCGCGCTCTCGATGACACGGCCGCAGCGATACATGTGCGGGCCAATCAATCGCGCAGAATTCAGGCGCCGCGCCAAGGCCGGGATTGAATCGTCCGTCTCCCCCACATCTCGGACGCTGGTGACGCCATGAGCCAGATAGAGCAGCGAAAACAGCTCCTGATTGCCGACGATTGCTTTTGGAGGCGTATGTACATGTGCGTCGATCAGGCCAGGCATGGCGATGCAGCCCTCGCATATGGGCGCAGGGTCCGAGAAGTGTCGAGGGCGCACCTCGACTATCCGGCCCAACTCGACGATGATCGTTTGGTCAGGCAGGCGCACCATACCAGGGTTCAACACCGTGACGCCGGCCAGTACAAAACTGTTGGACTTTGGAGGCACGAGTTTCGGCGGCAACAATGCCAGCCCGGCGAACACCGCGCCAAGCAAAACCGAAACGCCGAGCGTCATAAAAATCCGTAGACGCATCATCCCTCTACTCCGTACGCTCAATGTGAATTGCCCCGAAATGTCCAGACTGTATCGGGTTGCCTTTTCCGCCTCCTGCGGAAAGCGGCGACGCCTGGCGAATTCTGTGAACCATTTGAAAGCAAATCGCGAAGTCGACAGCATCCGCAGGCAATCGGTTCTGGGCATTCTTGATATGCTGGTGAGATTATTAGTCGGCCCATGACCGGTCGATACACCACGAGACGGTCATGTTTCCGGCGAAGTCCTTGCCCGCGTAGTACACGCGGTCCTCGAAGGTGACAGCGTGCTCCCACATGCAAGCGCTCACAGACAAGGGCTCCTGATCCATCAGAAGGCGGTCGATGGTCCCAAACGCTTCATTGGTTTCGGAATAGGGCTCGACCGGTATGTCGTAGAGACCGCCGTTGCCGCACAGCTGTCCGTGGCGCCGGCCTTCGACCTCATACAGCAGGGGAGAAACGCCCTGGACAGTAGCGTTCGACGTCAGATGGCGCGCCTCGAAGCGGATCATTCGAGACAGGGGTTCCATGTTCATGGCCTCCCCGTCACGTTCAGTCCAGACCAACGCGCCGCACGGCTCCTGGTACCGGCTACGATAGGTCATGCGCCCGGAGGCCCCGCCCGTGAGCATCGCGAAGGTCGTCGAGTCGTCGCTCGCTTCGGTGAAGGCGTCTGTAATGGTAAAGCGGTTGTCAAACGACAGCCAGGCTACTTCCCGAGAGCCGCCTGTCGGGAAGAAGTTCGGATCTTCGCCCCGCTCGCTTCGAAACTCGCGCAGAATTTCTTCGTACATGCCCGCGCTACCGCTACCGGCGGCATCGTCATATGTACCGGCGAAACGCACATTGACCCAGCCGGTCCAGTTGGACGCTTCGACAACCGTGATCTCGGCCGTGAACTGGTACTGGGTCCGCGAGAAGGCGTCGTGGACCACCGCCGTCACCGTGACCGGATTGAGCGCGGGAACCTCGTCAGGCGCAATATAGCTGACCGCGACCACCCGGCCGGTCTCGTCGGTGCGCGCCGGCACAACGCGGCCCACCGCCTCGTCGCCTCCAGGCACACCATCGACCTGCCATTCGATTGCCTCGCCCGCTTCAGCCAGAACCGGGTCGATCAGGCTAGCGTCGCACGGCGCCTCGCAATCCAGCGCGAGCTGAAGCGGGATGCGCGAGCCCTCTGGCACGTCGGCTTCCTGCGGCGTCAGGACCAGCCGCTCGCCGTCGAGGCCAAACAAGCCTACAACCCGGCCACCCTGCGCCGTCACGGTAGAGCTCATCATGAGCAGTCCCGCCGCAGCAGCCACGGCACAAGCGCCCCGCCGTATCGACCGCATCACGACGCTTGCCCCTGTAGGCGCAGGGTGACACGGCGATTGCTCGCGCGACCTGCAGTCGTCGCGTTATTGGCGACCGGCTGATCGGCGCCATAACCCCGGCTGGTTAGCTGCGCAGCGGAAACGCCCTGTTTTCCCAAGGCCGCGAGAACGGCATCCGCGCGCGCCTGCGACAGCCGCAGGTTAGCGTCTTTGCCACCGACCGAGTCAGTATGTCCTTCAATCAGGAGACTTTGTCCGGGATGAGCCCGCGCGAAGGCTGCGATCTGGTCGAGAACCGGACGGCTTTCGGCGCGCAGATTTGCGCTGCCGAAGTCGAAATAGAGCCCGTAGAGATCAACGGCACCGTCTGCCTGTAACCGCGCGGCGATGTCATCGGGCCTCGACCCGTCATCGAAGGCCAGCAAGGCGTTGAGTTCGGTGTACCAAGGGTGGCCGTAGTTCGAGGCAATGACAATCCTCACATATCGGGTTTCGACGGGTTCGAGGCGCACCGCCTGATCCCGTTGATTGCGCGCGAGAGTAAAGCTTGCCGCCCGGCGCAAGGCGCTGCTGTCGTCGCCGGTCCAGATTTCGATATCTTTCGACGAGATGCCGGGATGGTCGGCCTCTTCCTCAAGATAATTGTCAAACACCAAGTGCGTAATCCACTGTCGTCCGGGAAATTCAAACAGTATCCAGTGCGGAAACGGCGCATCCGGTGCTGAACTCCATATCAACGGCCGCACAATAGCGTTCGACGGATCAAGATCGGCGCGTGCCGGAACGAGATTTGCCGCTTCCCAGCCCGAACCGTACTCCGAGCTGAAGCCAGCCACGTGTACGCCGTTGTCCGACAGGAAGAGATTTTGCGGCGAGCGACCCGCGGTCTGCGCCGCTGCCGGCCCGGGCGCCCCAACCACCGCCAGAGCCGCCATGGCTGCCGTGGCCGACAGCAGGGCTCGGCGTGACAGGAGCGCGGTCATTGCACGCCCTCCGCCGCTTGGAACAATGCGGCGGCGCGCGCCTCGTCGAACTGCGCCGTCCAGGCTTGCAGGCGCTGTCCGGTCGCATCGTCGTCCGGTGCATACCAACCGACCGTCAACAGGCGCACATAGGAAGGATCGCTTGCCGGCGTCAGCAGTTCGGGCGCGACCTGGTAAATCGGCGCGCCCTGGCCAGGCCTGGCATATGACCAGAGTTCAGTCTCGGATCCGTCCAGCCAAATCGGTGCGCGCAGGCCCACGTCCGAAAGACCGCTCCGGTGCCGGCGGAGGTCCTGCAGCTGGGACGTCAGCGGCTCTCCCGCGCCCTCAGAGATCAGTCTTTCGAGACGTCGCTCCCACAGCGTCAGATGCTCCGCCACCGTGAGCGGAACCAGAACCCGTCCGCCGTCGGAACGAAAAGCGCGAACGCCCTCCCCTACGGTGCGAATGAGGCCCGTATCTTCATAGAGGCGAGCCGCCTCGGGCGGCAGATTGGCGATGACCGGCTCGTCCTCGTCGCTTGTGGCCGCAGCCGCAGCGATGACTTCCGACACCGAATTGAAATTGATCTCAATAGCGTACTGATTGAAGTAGTCCGCCTCTCCCTGTCGCACCGCACATCCGGCGCCGTCGCTCCATACATCCGGCGCGTGCAACCGGAGCCACACTTGCCCAGTATAGGCGCGCCCATGTTCTTCGACCATGTTGAAAGATTGGCTCAACTGAAACCGATAACCATCGATCGCTGCGAGTGTTTGGTCGCCGCGCAGCGTCTTCTCTGCGGCGTTCGCCGCCTGGCGCAAGCGTGCGTATTTCGGCAGAGATACGGACTCGCCATACCCGGTGCGCGAATTGACTGTCGTGGCAGTCCAGCATTCGGCAGCATAGGATGGATGCGCCACAGACATCAGGGTGAGCGCAACCGCGCCCCAACTCAAAGTACGAGGTTTCATGATTTTGTTCCTGTACGGATTTCCTAAGGTGTTTGAGGCCTCACGCGATCAGGCGGCCTTCCTGTCTTACGAGGCCTTCAAGAGTTGAGACGATATCGCAGGTAGCGCATTCGGACCGGATGCGTTCGCCGAACGCCATTGCGGCGGCGGCAAAGGCAGGCTCATTCAGCAGGCGGACCAGCGCCGCCCGGATGTCTCCGACGCTGGCTGAAGGGTCGAGCGACAGGCCCGCGCCGCGATGGGTGACGCGGACGGCATTGTCGACCTGATCCCGGCCATGCGGAATCACCAGTTGCGGCAATCCGTGCACAAGCGCCTTCGTCAGCGTGCCATGGCCGCCATGCGTGACGACCAGCGCGGCGTCCTTCATCAGGACATTGTGCGGCGCGCTTTCAACGATTGCGGTGTTCGCCGCGGCGCTGACTTCGTCTGGCCGGATGGCGCCGCCCAACGTCACGACGGCCCGCACGGGAAGCTCGGCAAGCGCGTCGATCGCCCGCTGCAGGCAGTCGGCATGGTTCTGGAACGTAGTCGAGAAACCGACGAGGACGAGCGGGCGCTTGTCCGCTTCTGCAAACGGCGAGACCCATGGCCGGGACCATAGATTGTCATCAAGCTGCGGGCCGACATATTGGACGAACTCCGTCATCTCCTCCGGCGCAAAGTCGAAGGCCCGGGTGGTCGCGAGCAGGAATTTTTCACCAGCATAAATCTGGTCGACGAGGTGTTCGAGCGGCGCCAGACCGAAGCCGGCGCGCACGCGGTTGTAGCGCTCAAGCTGCGCATCGAAGGTCGCCATCGTCCCGGCACGGATTTCAGCGTGCAACGCATGATCCTCCGGCGTGACGGCAGGCGTCAGCCCCGGTCCCAGCGGCGGAATGCCGGGTACGATCGGATACGGCAAGACGTTGCAGGCCATGATGACCTGGCGCTGGCCAAGGGATTCGCAGCCCATCTGCGCGCCGAGAAGCATATCGTTGACGATTGCGAGATCCGCCGGCCTGCGCGCCAGTTCGGCACGGATGTCGGCGGCATAGTCTGCCGCGCGTCCGACGAGCAGCCGGTCGAGCATCAGGCAGAAGCCGTCGAACGCGGTCGGCATGTTCCAGTCATCGACCGGCTCATGCTCGCGCCCCCGGGCGGGGCGGCTCGGCGCCGCCGTCCACGGAATGAACTCGACGCCCGCGGCTTCGGCTTCCTGACGGTTGCAGATATCGCTCATGATACGGACGGAATGTCCGCGGGCTCTGAGCTTGCGCGCCATCGTGATGAAGGGTGCAACGGATCCGCCCCCCTCGAACGTCGCGAGCAGGTATGACCCAGGAGTTGAGCCAGTCATTGTGTTCTCCAGTGATGTCGCGGGCGTCACTGCCCGTCGAGGATGCCTTTCACGAGGTTACGCATGTAACGGGCAACTTCGGGCGGCGAGCGCGCCCGGTCGATCCGCAGGACCTTCCACACATAGATGTCGAGCGCCGTGACCAACCCGTCGAGGCGCCACTCTCGCTCGGCGGGCTTCAGGCCCGCAAGCTGCGGCGCAAACGACGCCTCAACCCAGTCGCGATGCTGCATCCGGCCATAGTCGGTCAGCTCCTTGAGAACCGCCAGCCGGTCTTCCTGCGCCATGATCCGCAGCATGATGTCGGCGGCGGCCTCATAGTCATTGACGATGGAATCCACCGCCGCGACGACATCGCCTGGCTTCACGGCCCGGCGGGCCTCGACCTCGCGCTCCATTTTTTCCTTGGCCGCTTCAAGGAGGCCTTCCTTGCTGCCAAACCGGCGAAGGATGGTGGGCACCGTCACACCGGCGGCTTTGGCAACGCTGTCGAGGCTGATGCTGTCATACCAGTCGGAGGTGAGAAAACCATAGAACACATCCACGATACGCGCGGCGGTGGCTTCGGCAGCTTCTGCACGGGCTGTCTGGTTATACGGCCGCTTGGGCGGCGGAGAGGTCTTTGTCTTTTTCATGTTAGTATGCATAACACGAATTTTGGGGCGCGCAAGTATTCATTTTACTTGGACTAACATTAATATGCGCAGGCCATCATCCATGAGCGCCGGTCAGCTCAGTCGCGCATCACGCTGAATCTGGATGTCGATTGAACCTAATGTTCCAGCGAATCCAGTCCTTCTTTGGCGATTGCCCGACGCAAATCTTGAGCGTTTTCTAAGATGGCTTCGAGCGCCAAACGATGTGCCCGCACCAAAGCTTCTTCGGCGGGGACTGCAATGTCGGGACTGACGCCGACGCCCTCCCAATTGCCGCCTGTCACGGTATTGGTGACGATCTGCATAGGGATGAAGGCGGCGAAGCCTGCCGCAAGCGGACGAAAACCGCCTGGAGTCGCAGCGCCGTACGTGGTCGCCCCTACAAGGGTTGCACGCTTCATGGCTTGCAGGTCATAGGCAAACTCCTCAGCGCCTGAGCCGGTGCTCCCATCGATCAGCACGTAAACCGGTCTGTTCGTGAATGCTGGCGACCTGGGGTCTGCGTAATAGGTGCGGCTTGCAGAGGGGTCGAACCGATCTTGCGTGCGCACTGTGGCCGTGCGTTCGGTCACCAGATGACCAATCACGCTCGCAACGCCAGCGGGTTCGCCGCCCGGCGCCCCGCGAACGTCGATGATCAGAGCGCCGGTATCGGCGAGCATGCCCATCGCAGCACCTAGCTTCTCGATGCTGGGCTCAGCGTCGAGGAACATATTGATCCGAAGGTATCCCACATTGCCCGCCAGCCAGCGCACCTCGGGAATCTCACCGCCGCGAAGACGGACTTCTTCATGGTAGGCGGCGACTTCTTCTGCCGATGGCGGCGCTTCGCTGAACGCCGCAATCGTCTCCGGGCCCATATAGCGAACCCGAAAGTGGCGGTCGTTGACAAGGGGCGTGATCTGCGTGTCGATCAGGCTCTGCAACTCTGCTGCCGTGCGGGCGTACTTGAAAACGCCGCGCTGTTCCAGGACTTCGATCTCGCGAGCAGCAGCGGCGCCGCGCTCCTGGAAGGCAAAACGCTCGCGCAAAACGGCGGCCAAAGAAAGCACTACAGCGCGATTTTCAGAGGCGCTCATGCTGACGGAGGCTGGGTCTGGCTGCGGCGCTGATTGGCCAAAGGAAGCGGTTGGCACAAGCGCCATCGCGATAAAGACTGCGCAAATGCGCAACAAAAGGCATCTGATCATGGGGCTCTCCGCATCGTGATACTCACAAGAGATGCATCAAGCGAGGCGCTTGGATGCACTCAGCAGACATTTTTCTACTCATGCCGAGGGTCTCTGTGCGATTCGTCGCCGCGAGGGAGATCAATTCAAGCCAAGGGGGCTACGCAGTGTTGATTGCCGTTGAGAATTGACCCTGGGAGGACATTTTCGCTGCCCTGGCAGGCGCTGAGGATGTGCCCGACAGGGCGTTCATCGACAGTACATGTATCAAGGTCCACCGCTGCGCAGGCGGCGAAAAGGGGGCCTTGGCGCATGGTATCGGCGTCAACAAAGGCGGCCGCAACACGGAGCTCCACGCCCTCTGCGACGAGAAAGGCCGCGCACTCGTCCTGATGCTGACGCCCGGAAACGTTCACGATTGCAAGGTTGCAGAGGCGCGCCTGACAGCGCTTCTGCCAGCGGCCCAACTGGTTGCCGACAAAGGATATGACAGCAAGACGCTTCGCGAGTGGCCGGAAGATCGCGGCACCGAGCCCGTCATTCCGCCCCGGTCAAATCGCAAGGTCCAGTACGCCTATGACAAGGCCATCTATCGCGAGCGCAACGTCATCAAGCGCATGTTCTGCAGACTGAAGGACTGGCGGCGCGTCGCAACTCGCTTCGACCTAATCATCACCAATTTCACGGCAGCCATCGCGCTTGCAGCAGCCGTCATCTGGTGGCTGCAATGAGTCCGGACCCTAGTGAAGATAGTGCGGCGGTCCCGCAGGGAGGCGCCACATCCATCTGCTCAACTTGCCATTCGCGAAGAGCGACGTCCCGATTGGTCTTGAAGTTTGTTCGCGAGCAGAGATGCCTTTCAATATTGAAATGATTGTGTACTGACGAATGCACCGAGGCGAACTTCTGCAGACTTCGCATCCGCCGGAAGCGTGACAAGGCCCGGTCGCGTCTTCGGAACGGCAAGTACGAATTCTCAGCGCGGTTGTGCAGGTGACGACCGGTTTCCTGCCGGCTCATATTTCCGATCACCTTCAATGCGGCGTGATAGGATGGGCACTTGTCCGTCACCATGACCTGCGGGTTTCCGTAGCGTTTCATTGCTTTTCTGAGGAATTTCAACGCTGAGGACTTGTCGCTCTTTGGTGACGTACGCTTCCAGCACCTCTCCGTCGTGGTCCACAGCGCGCCAGAGATAGTGCGCCTCCCCGCGGACCTTTACGAAGACTTCGTCCAGGTGCCAGCACCATTAGTTGACCCGGCGCATCGCCTCGGATCTCCGCTTACGGATCTTGTTGGCGAAATAGCTCCCGAGCCGGTCGACCCAGAGGCGCACGCTTTCGTGGCATACATCGATGCCGCGCTCGTGGAGCAGTTCCTCTACGCTCCGCAACGAAGGCGGAAATCGGACACACATCAGAACGCCAAGCTGGATGATCTCGGGCGATGTCTTGACGTTCCGGAACAAGTGCTGGCTCATTTGCCAGGGCTAACCGTCCTGCCCCGACGTCTCTGGGCCAGTTCCTCTGACATCACCCCTTCGCAGGAGCGTTTGCCCTGACACGGCCTTGGGAAATGTTCAGGCTCGGTGCGTCCCCATCGCCGGGTCGCTGACACCATGAACACCGGTTTCGATCCGCCCGGCGAGGCGGCGCTCGAACCCATCAGCCGACACCGTGATGTCATACCAGGCGCCGCTGGCGTTGGCGTCGAACTCACGCTTCAACGTCTTGCCAGCCGCCACCTTAACAATGGCTGGCGCCGAGCCATCATAGACACTTGCTGAGACCGTCAGCGCCTGTGTTTTCCGACCCGAATTCCGGATCGAAAGGACAACGCCCCGGGTGCGCGGGATCATTGCTGCCGAAGTTTCGATCGACTGAGAAGGGGCGCCGCGGAAAGTGCGCAGGAAACCATTGGGGCCGAGAACCCACAGGTCATATCGCCCCTCGTCCGCTGCCAATGCCCACTTGTCCGAAATCGCCTTGCCGGCTTCGGCCGTATAGCGTCGCGGAATGCGGTCGAGGTGCAGCTTGTCGTAGACATGAAAGACCGCGCCCGCCTTGCCGGTATTGGCAAATTTAAGCGAGACCGCGTCAGAATGTGCGCTGGCCGTCACATCCAGTGCGTAGGGCAAAGCGCGAGATGGCCGCGATCCCGGCTCCTGTGACAAGGGCCCGGGCTCGGCGGGTGGCTCGATGCGCTTACGATGGATCTGTGCCAGCACGGCCTTCTGCGATTCTGCAGCCGGCGGCAGATCAGGGAAAGCCGGATCGTTCGGCGTCTCGAAGTCGAAGCAGGAAGTCAGATCGCTACACACGGCGCGATGCCAAGGACTGATCGCCGGAACCGTGATACCGAACCGCCTTTCAAGGAACATCCCGACGGACGTGTGATCGGCTACCTGACTGTTGACCCAGCCGCCGCGGCTCCATGGCGAAACGACATAGAGCGGCACGCGGGCACCAAGCCCCCACGGTCGGATGTTGCCGCTGATCGTGTCGGAAGCCACAAGCAGCCGCCTGTCTGGATCAGAGAAATAGAACCCCTTCAAATCGACAGTCGACTTGCCCGCCAGCTCTCCATCGGCCGTATAAGATGGCGGCGCAGCCGGCGGCAGGTGATCGAACAGCCCATCATTCTCGTCGAAGGTCTGAAAGAAAACTGTGCGGCTCCAAACATCCGGATTGGAAGTCAGCGCACGGAGGATGCGCGAGGTAAACTCGGCGCCCTGCAGCGGCGTCGATGCGCTCGGGTGCTCGGACCAGTCTTTCGGCGGCAATATCCAGGATACTTCCGGCAGCGTGCCGGCTTTTACATCGGCTTCGAACCTCTCGAGCGAAAAATCACGCATCCCGTTTTCGTATAGCGGCGAGCCGGGCTGGGCATTGCGGAAGCTGGCGAAGGCGAGGCCGCCATGCATGGCGCCCGTCCAGTTGTCGTTGGTATCTTGGTAAATCCGCCAGGATACGTCGGCCTGCTTCAGAACGTCCGGAATGGTAGGCCATGGCAAGGCCGAGCCGGCATAGGTGTAGCCCGGTTCAGGCAAGGCGCCGGTGACCCAGCAACGCAGATTGTTGGGTTCACTGTCCGCCTCAGTGCCATTGATCCCCCGCGCGCGCAGTTCGGGATCGTGGCCGGAACCCGACCAGAACACGATGCGATTGGGATCGGTGCCTGTGGTAATCGAGCAGTGGTAGGCATCGCAGATCGTGAACGCCTCGGCCAGTGCGAACTGGAAGGGCACATCCTCACGCTTGAAATAGCCCATCGAGTAGGGATTTTTGTATTTCGGCCAATACCCGAATTTGCCCTGGTTCCAGGCCGCCTGAGAATCGCCAAAGCTGTGCGGCGTTCCGGGGTGGGCGATGGCGTTGGTGGTCTTCGTATCGAGATGGAAGGGCAGAATATCCTTTTGTCCATCGGACTGGAACCAGACCGGCTTGCCGCTCTCCATCGGAACCGTGTGCCGGTCACCAAAGCCGCGAACGCCGCGTAGCGTGCCGAAATAATGATCGAACGAACGGTTTTCCTGCATCAGGATGACGACGTGTTTCACGTCCCTGATTGTTCCGGTCTCGCTGGCAGCGGGCGTCTTCAGCGCCTGAGCGATGGCCGTGGGAAAGGCATTTGCGACAACGCCTGCAGCGGCGCTGGTGCCCATGATACGCAAGAAATCGCGGCGGTCGGTTGTCATGGTGTCACATCCTCGATGACTTCGGCTTCTGCCGAGGTCGTCTGGACACTCCGCATCGGCCGATCATTACCTGCAGCCTGACCTAGCCTGATTGCATGACAGTCGAATGAATTTATTTCATTTCTGGTGGAAGATTTTGTGAATTTTTTAAAAATGACATCGCCAAGGTAGTGTCAGACTGGTGGGAACCGGTGCTCATTTTCGATCGTGTCCCGCAGCGTGGTGTAACTGACGGTTAGCGAAGTCGCCCGCGCAGCGCTTGTCCCGAGAGCTGGCGGAGCGGGCGACTTTGCGGGTGGTCATCGACGATTTCCGGTGGGTCGTCATCACGACCAATCTGAGCTTCAGCGAATGGGCAAGCGTGTTCGGCGATGCAAAGATGACCACCGCACTCCTCGACCGTCTCACGCACCACTGCGAAATCATCGAGACCGGCAACGACAGCTGGCGGTTCAAGAACCGAGCCTGAGCGCCTTGCCGCCCGCTGACCCAGGCCGGCTCCACTCGTTTGAAAAGTTACACCGGCCTGGACCAGCTATCATAGCTTAGGTGGGGTCAATTTTGGACGCCGATAGGGGGTCAATTTTGCGCGCCGATTGACACTCCCTACGTTCCCGCCCCGAAGCGTTCTCATCCTGTTTGTCGCGCAAGTCTCATCTTGATTGTCGCGCCGCACCGGCACGAACTCATTGTTCACGGCGGCGCGCACAGCCCGGTGAAGCACGGCACGGCGTCCACATTGAAGCGGCTGGCGAGCAATTGATCGGGGGCATAAAGAATGTTGGTAAGAAGTCTCAATTCGCCAACGAAGTATGTTTCGAATGTCTTTTCCTTGAACTCCGCCCACACAGATCGCCCCCCTTACTTTATGATTTTGTCCTAGCCTATCATTTTGACGCCATAGCGAGTTCACTCGCCATTTCTCTCAAGCTGACCGCTTCTATCCCATTGCCTTTGGGGTATCGATCTGTACCGCCGTAGACAATGAATGCTTTGTCGGGCTGGATATCTTCTATTGCTTCCCGGAGGCCGCGCTCGATCTTGGGCGCCGTTGTTCGTTTGATCTCCACCGCCCAGCGTTTGTTGCCGGGCAATTCCAATATCAGATCAATCTCAACGCCCGTTGCCGTGCGATAGAAACTTGCTTTTGTACGCTCAGGAGCAACGCGCAGAAGGTTCTCAATGACATGACCTTCCCAGCTCATGCCGACGACAGGGTGCCCCAACAAATTGTCGAGGCTGTCTATCGACAGTAAGGTGTGCAGCAGGCCGCTATCACGAATGTAGACCTTTGAGGATTTCACCAGACGTTTGCTGATATTCACGTAGTAGGGCTCAAGGCGGCGCACCAACAACAAATCAACTAGCAGGTCCAGATAGCCGGTAGTTGTCTTGGCTGTGACGCTGAGATTTCGCGCCAGTTGAGAAGCATTGATCATGCCTCCCTGATTGTGGGCCAGCATGGTCCAGAAACGTCGCAGAGTCTCGGCCGGAATGCGCGGTCCCAAAAGAGGGATATCTCGTTCCAGATAGGTTGTGATGAATTGATTTCTCCATCGCACGCTTGCTGCGTCATCTGCAGCCAGAAGACTGTCAGGAAAGCCGCCTCTCCACCACAACTTGTTATCCGCTGGTACTTCCAGAACGTCCAGCGGGCACAGTTCCAGATAGGCGATGCGGCCAGCTAACGTTTCGCTGGATTGCTTCAACAGTTCTATGGAAGCTGATCCAAGCAAAAGAAAATGGCCTGCTTTTTCACCAGCGAGACGCCGTTCATCGATTATGCCTCGCAAAACATGGAACAGGTCTGGCGCGCGCTGAACTTCATCAAGGATAACCAATCGGCCTTGCTGCTGCTGTAAGTAGCCAACTGGATCACCGGCCAGCTTTTGCAAATCCTGGGGGTTCTCAAGGTCCAGATAGTCAGGCGGGAGCCCACCCGCCCAGATATCTTGGTGCTTCCGAACTAAGGTAGTCTTGCCAACCTGACGCGGCCCGAGCAGGCACACGGCTGGAAATTGCTTGAGATATTCAGCGATTGTATCTGTAAGGCGGCGCTTCAACATCATTGCATTTTAGTATCGAAAGTATCAATTTGCAAGGATAAACAAGCATAGACTATAAAAAACCTTGAGAATTGAGATCGCGACTCCTGATTTGCAAGGTATCTTATCTCATAATGAACCCTTGCAGTTTGAGAATCGGATCTTCATTTTACAAGCACAATCGCACCTATCTCCGATGATGCAATTTCCATCGCCCCCGCGATCAGCAAGATCGCTTTTATGATCCACAGATCATATTTTCGATTTATGATGTCCTGGATATCAAGATCTGCAAGTCGATGCCGTGCTACAATTGGCGCTGATTGGCAGAACCAGGTGCGTGGAACTCACGCGATTGCCGTGGACAATCTGGGCCCATCGCTTGATGCAGCAATAACGTCGCTGTTCAGACGAACAAGGTTCTCATAACCGCCGACATAGTTGCCGTCGATCCATATCTGCGGCGTTGTGACAGGCACTCTCGGGCCAATGATGGCTTTCGTTCGGCTGATCATTTCATACATCGCACCGGGATTGCGCACGACGTCATGGTAATCATACTGAACGCCCGCCGCATCAAGAACGGCCTTGGCTTTGCTGCAATACCCACAATTCGCCTTGCCGAACACATGAGTGCCCTCGATCGGAAAGTGCATCACGTGCTCGGCCATAACCGCTTCTGCAAGCAAGCCGCGGTTCAGGGCGCCGCCTTGGGAGATCACCTTGCCGTTGAGCAGGACCACCGGAGCGTGTCGGGCACCCCGGAAAAAAGCTTCGAGAACATGGCTCAACCAATCCTTGATTTCGAGTTCGACGATCACGTTGGAGAGTTCGTTTTCGAGCACGTCCTTGATCACATCGCTCGTCAGCGTGCATTCACCGCATGGCACCTTTACCTTGAAAACGCCCCATTTTCCCGCCCAACGATAGAGAGTCAGTTTCGCGGGCTTGCGGTCGAAAGAAGCTGGCTTTCTGATCGGCGTTCCCATCACTTGGTCCCCTTCGCGGACGGAGGCACTGGTGCAGGTATCGTGGACTTTGATTTGCTGAACTCTGAGCCCCCGAATCTAAGTCCGCAAGGGTCACAAACCGCAAGACACCTCAATGGGCCTTGGGTCAGCCTGTAGAAATTGATAGCACGCTCTACTGCATGGTTCATGATGCTTCTCCTCTGCATCTTGGTCTTGAAGCAAAGGTACGCCCAGCTGCGCGGCTCTGGAATTCACGAGTAAATGAAGTCGACACACGTGTGCGTGAGCTGACTGAGTTTCAAACGCCCTCGCGTTCGATCAGTTGATTTAGACGGATTCCCTAGTCAGCGTGCCCGCACTTGCGATTTGTCATTCTGCCTTGCAACAACGCAACGCATCGCGTGACCTCTGTACGCCGTCACGCCGGTTCCGTGGCGAGGGGCTCCTGTGATCGAGCAAAACCGGGTTCCATCCGCACACGAAGCATAAATGACTGAAGATGGACAAAATCTATTGAAACGTGAAGATCCATTCGCCGACACTGTGCCCAGGAGGGCGATGTGATCGGTAAGTTTCTGATCGCCGGCGTCCTGTCGCGCGACCGGATTTGCGTGACGGTTGCTTACTCCGGTGCAGCTAGGCGCCGCGTCATCACAATCAGCCGGCCGGGACCGCCCCAAAGGCTTTCTTCGGTGTCGCTGGTGACGATAAAACCATTCGCTTGATAGAGCTGCATTGAGGCGTCGAGTCCGCTGGTCGTTTCGAGAAACACCTCTGTCCAGTTCTGCGCGGCAGCGTGGCTCATGGTCGCATCGAAGAGCGCCTTGCCCAAACCGAGGCCGCGCGCCTCGGGGATGAGAACGACCCAGCGCAGCTGCCCGCGCCGGCCTCGGTCGATCATCGCAGCGCAGCCGAGCGTCTCGGTCGCACGCTCGGCAAACCAGACGCGACTTGCATAGCCATCACGCCCGAGATTGGCGTCAGAGACAGTCCTCGCAACATAGTCCGGGAAATGACCTCCGAACCTCGCGCCTTCTCCGGCATATCCCCGGCGATGCAGGTCAACAATCAGGTCGGCGTCGGAGGCGCGCCACTCGCTCCTAAGGCGAACCGCACCCGGCTTGGCATCATGCGAAAGGCGAACTTCACGTGACATTTCTGCCTCATATAACCGGAATCCGCGTTTACACAAAATCGTGAGCCCCGAATACCTCGCGGCCCAAGGTCCACAAGTGTAATCCGCTTGGCAGGGGAAGCCTGCTCTTCAGGCAAAAACAACCCCAAGCCAATCCCGGAGGAAACCATGAAGACCACTCAGAAACTGAAAGTTTCGGCCTCGGCCCTGGTCATTGCGATGCTCGCAATGGCGCCCGTGGCGATTGCCCAGAGCACAGACGATACCGAAGCGCGCCAGAAGACCGTCATCGTGACGGCGACGAAGCGCGACGCGTCAATCCAGGACGTTCCCTTCTCCATCAACGCGCAGACCGCAGAGGACATCGCGCGGACCGGGGCAGCGAACCTCGAAGACGTGGCCCGCAGCGTTGCTGGCCTGTCGATTCAGAACCTCGGGCCCGGCCAGAGCCAGGTGGCCATCCGCGGCGTCTCGGCCGGACAGATTGTGCGCGACCAGCCAGGCGTGAAAGAACAGGTGGGCGTGTATCTCGACGAGTCTGTGATCTCGCTGTCTCTGTTCACCCCAGACATCGACCTGTTCGACCTCAACCGTGTGGAGACCCTGCGCGGGCCTCAAGGCACACTGTTCGGTTCAGGCTCGGTCGGCGGCACGGTGCGTTACATCACCAACCAGCCGGTGATCGGCACGCAGGAAGGCAGCCTTGAGGCCAACGTCAATACGATCAATGATGGCGGCACGGGCGGGCATGTCAAAGGCATGATCAACCTGCCGCTGGGGGATAAAGTCGCCCTGCGCGCGGTCGGCTACCACACCGAGTATGCCGGCTGGATCGATGCGATCGGCCCAGCAGCGAGCGAAGACGTCAACAGCGGCAACCGCACCGGCGGCCGGATCGCGTTGACCTTCCAGCCGACCGATACCCTGACGATCACACCGCGCATAATCTACCAGGAAATCGGCACCGACGGCTTCAACCGGGCCGAAACGTTCAACTGGCTGTCGGGCACCGCGAGCCTGCCGGACAATACGCAATACCTGTTGCGGGACGAAGAATTCTCCGACGAGACGCTGATCGCCGACCTGACGGCCAGCCTCGACCTCGGCAGCCTGACGCTCACCTCGGTGACGAGCTTCATCGACCGGGATATCCTGGTCAGCCGAGATGCCAGCGCCCTGACGCAAAGCGTGTCGTTCGATCTCGGGTTCGCCCCGGCGGCGTTTGCGCTTCCGTCGAACCTTCGCGACGTGACCGCATACGAAAGTCTGACGCAGGAAGTGCGCCTCAGCTCCAATTATGACGGTCCGTTCCAGTGGCTGGGCGGTGTATTCTATTCGAGCAATGACCGCGATTATAATCAGCGTCTGCCGACACCGGGATATGACGCATTCACCGATGCCGCGCTCGGCGCCGGCACTTCGGCGGCGGTGGCCAACGGGTTCCCGGCCAACTCTCCGTTCAACTCCGACCTCTTTTACTCGCTGGAACAATGGGCGGTGTTCGGCGAGGCCAGCTACGACCTCACCGAGAAGATGACTGTCACCGCGGGTGGACGATTCTACGACTTCGAGGAAGATCGCACGATCTCGTCTGGCGGCCTGTTTGCTAACGGCGACTCGAATGTCCAGGATACGACGTCCTCGGACGGTTTCACACCCCGCGTGCTCGTCAGCTATGACGCGACCGACACGATCACTCTGAACGCGCAGGCGAGCCAGGGCTTCCGGCTTGGCGGCGTCAACGATCCACTCAACGTTCCGCTCTGCACGCCGCAGGACCAACAGATATTCGGCGGCTTCCAGAGCTACGGCGATGAGAAGCTTTGGAACTACGAAGCCGGCCTGAAGGCGCAGACCGGAACGGTGACGTTCAACACAGCGGTCTTCTACACCGACATCGAGGACCTGCAGGTCACGCTGGATGCGGGCTCCTGCTCCTCGCGGATCGTGTTCAACGTCGACAAGGCGCACACGGCCGGCCTGGAAGCCGAACTCGGCTGGAGCCCGGCAGCGGGGCTCGACTTCAACCTCTCGGCCAGCGTTCTCGAAGCGAAGTTCGACTCCACTGTGCGCGATGGCGGCGGCAACGTGATTGGCGGCATCGAAGATGGCAATCGCCTGCCGTCGGTGCCGGAACTGCAACTGTCGGCGGCAGGAACCTATCGCTGGTCACCCAACTGGATTGGCGCGGATGCGTTCGTTTCTGGCTCGGTCCAGCATATCGGCGACCGTTACACCCAGCCGAGTGACCAGCTGCCGACGCAAGGCCTGCCGGGCGCCACTGGGCTTGCCATCGGCGCGCTCACAGGCCTTGAAAATCCGCAAGACCTAGTGGACCTCAACCTCGATGCATACACGACGGTGAACCTAAGCACCGGTCTCGAGTTCGCGGACTGGTCTGTAACGGCCTACGTCAACAACCTGACGGACGAGGATGCAGATCTCTCTTTCAATCGCGAACGCGGCGGCCGGGCACGCCTCGCCTTCCACGTGAACCAGCCGCGCACCTTCGGGATCACCTTCCGCAAGGCGTTCTGATCTGCCTGCAGATGATCGGATGAAAAGCCCTGCGGCTCGCGCCGCAGGGCTTTTTTTTGAGGCCGCGAAATTGTTTCACAAAATGCCAAAAGTGTCGCTGGGGCGCCGCAGCCGCTCCTTCAACTGGAACGTCGCGCCTCAGGCTGCTCTTACGCCTTCAGATGTGCTTGCCCGCCGCCCAACCGGCCGCCCCGAGTTGTGCCTCCGCGAATGCCAGTGGGGATTCCTCCAAGGGTGTTGCGAGCGTATCGTTCCAGCGATTTAGGAAGCCAAAAAGGGCCACAATTCCCACGATTTCCACGATCTCATCTTCGGAAAAGTGCTTCTTAAGGGCATCGAAATGATGTCCTTCTGCGGTATTCGGAACACTGCCAGCCGCCTGGGCCAACGTGAGTGCGGCGCGCTCAGATTCGCTGAAGAGAGGGCTCGTCTCATACGTCCATACGGCGGCAATCTTTTCTGCTGATACACCGGCGCGTTCTGCTCCGTGTGCTGTATGGGCCTGGCAATACCGGCAGCCAGCGGCGGCACTTGCGATATGCGCAATCAACTGACGCAGATCCGGCGCAAGCGATGCGCTCGGCCCCATCAGTGAAACTGTCAATCCCATGAAACCCTGTAGCAAAGCCGGATTGCGAGCCATGATCTTCAGCGAGTTCGGAACAAAGCCCATCGCCGCTTCCGTAAGCCCAAGGAGTGGCGAAATATTCTGAAGCTGATCTTCCGGTGCGTTTGTAATATGTGCCATTCGCGGCGACTCCTCATGCTCCGCTCAGATGAAGCATCGTCAGACAGCGAAAGCAACCAAAACCAATGGCTCCGCCTCCACTCGCGAACTTCAATTCCGGAACCGGCGCGAGCCGGATCTATTCCGTGCGCATTTCGGCTGAAGCGGGGCGCAGCAATGCTCCCGTTCGGTCGCGTTCACGTTCGAGTGACATGGGACGGTCGTGAATAGAATTAGTGACGAATGGGTTTACGATCTGCAGCAATTGCACATCGGGCTGGGTCTACAAATGCGTACACGGAACGAACCGCTCAAGTTTCGGGCCAATCTCGAAAAGGAGATCCGGATAGGTGACCGTTCAATTGCGCTTCTGACGGCTGCTTTGCTGGTTATGATGGCCGCGGTCTATGCCATCACCCCTGCACCGGGCGATGCGCAAGCGAACAGTCTGGACCCCGTTTGGCCAGCCATATCCGCGCTTGCCATCCTGAGCCTGTTCCGGATCTTCATGTCCCGCGTTCAGTCACTCCCAAACTGGGTGTCCTATTCAGCGATGGCCGGTGAGTTTGCCGTGCTTTTCATTCTGATTGTTTGCCTGCAAGCCAAGTACAATCAACCGCCAGCTTTCGTTTTGAAGTCACCAACGACGGTCTGGCTTTTTGTACTCGTTGGGATCCGAGCACTGAGGTTTGACCCGAAAGAAGTGCTCATTGCCGGCGCAATGGCGGCCTTCGGCTGGACCGGTCTGACATTTTGGGCAATTCAAAGCAGTCCGGAGAACGCAATAACTCACGACTTTGTAGCCTATGTATCCGGACCGCTGATTCTCGTCGGCGCCGAAGTCGAAAAGGTGCTCGCAATCGCCGTGTTTTCGATTGGTCTCGCGATTGCCATGCAGCGAGGACGACAGTTTATGGAGAGGGTTACCAAATACGCGGCGCAGCTGGTCCGACTTCTTCGGAATCAGAAGCGCCTTCATGCAAATCTCAGGCTCGAATCTGAAGAGAGACGGCTTGCAGTCATCAGGCTCCACGAAGCGCTTTATACAGATTTGCTGACTGGACTCCCAAGCCGCGAGGCGCTGAACGACGAACTTGATCACTGCGCCGTACCGGACGCGTTTCGGCCGGTTCAGCTTGTACTGATCGACCTGTGCAAGTTCCGGCGTTTCAACGACACGATGGGACGTTCAGCCGGAGACGCCCTACTTGTCTTTGTCGCCAATGAGTTGAGAGGATTGCTTGGTCCTTCGACCTTCATCTCAAGGGTCGCGGCTGATGAGTTCGCGGTTATCGCGTTTTTGAACCCGGAAACTGGCACGCGCCATGATATACCCAACCGAATTCTCACCCACTTCATTGACCCTGCCGCAGTAGGCCCATTCACGTTTTCCGGAGGCATCAATGCAGGCGTCGCCTGTGCTCACTCAGCTTATGAAGTTCCCCTTCTCTTGCACAATGCCAGCTTGGCGCTCAATGATGCCAAGCGCCTGGGACGACAGCGTTTGATCGACTTTGACAACGGGCACCGCGAGCGAGCTGAACGCTTGGCATTGCTGGAATCTCACTTGCACGACAGCATTCGAAGCCGGCATTTCTGGATCGCGTACCAGCCTATAATTTGCATGCAGGCCAATACCCTCGCCGGGTGGGAAGCTTTGCTGCGCTGGACTCATCCCGTGCTCGGGCCTGTTCCTCCGGTTGATTTCATTCCGTTGCTCGAAGAATCTGGTCTGATCAATCTCGTGGGCCGCCGCGTTCTGCTTCTCGCCGCGGAGGATGCCCGGCGCATGTCCTCCGCGCTGGAGCGGACAGATCTCTTCATGAGTGTCAATGTTTCGCCGTTTCAACTGAGCGATGCGTCAACGCTTATCGGAGCCGTAAGGCGAGCCCAATCGAGATTTCCGCGAATGAAACTGGAGCTCACTGAAAGCGGTGTTGCAGAAGACCCGGTCCGGGCCCGGGCGGTGTTGTCGCAACTTCGGAGCACGGGCGTTCAGCTCTCCCTCGACGACTTCGGCACCGGCATGTCGTCCCTGGCACACCTTCAGCAGTTCGAGTTTGATTATCTCAAAATCGACAAAGCCTTTGTGGGGAGCCAACAGGAATCGTTCGTCAAGGGCATTCTTCTTCTCGCTGGCTCTCTCGGCCTGATCACGATCGCCGAAGGAATTGAAACGGAAGCAGATCGAGACAGGTTACGCGCCCTCGGTGCTCAGTATGGCCAAGGCTATTACTGGGGACCCGGCGCCCCAGCGGACGCGTGGGACGCCGGCGAAATGGGCGCGCGATTTCGGAGCAGCGCCCACTGAGACCATCGCAAGAAATTTCCCTGCAAAACGCAGCTATCAGGGAATCCTGAGGCTAAACTTAACCAATGAAATTGCCAAAGGAGACGGCGAGCCGGAATTTCCGATTTAGAGACGCAGCTGGGTGCTGTCTAATTTGAACCCGTCTCCGGGTGCTGTCCGACAAACTCGAACCTGTCTCCGTAATTCGCGGACCAGCAGGCCCTAGGCGACGAGAAGGTCGTGCCACTCGCGAAGCGCGGCGTCTCGCTTCTGTTTGAATCGCATCGGGAGTTTGATATGCCGTTCGAAATTGAAGTGATTGTGTACTGACGAATGGATTGAAGCGAATTTCTGCAAACTTCGCATGCGCCGGAATCGAGACATCGCCCGCTCTCGTCTTCGGAATGTCAATCGGGGCGCAAAATTGACCCCACCTGCGCTATGGTAGCTGACCCGGTCGGGTGTAACTTTTCAAACGCGTGGAGCTGGCCTGGGTCAGCGGGCGGCAAGGCGCTCAGGCTCGGTTCTTGAACCGCCAGCTGTCGTTGCCTGTCTCGATGATTTCGCAGTGGTGTGTGACGCGGTCGAGGAGTGCGGTGGTGTCCTCCCGTTTCAGCCGGGCCCGCCGTCGATGGTTTCGCGACTCGTCTGCGCCAGAATGACTACAGAGTTCGGTCGGCTGAGTCCGAGTCGGATTTCGGCGCGGCATTGGCGACAAAAACGCCCAGCGAAGGTTAGGAATCGCCGTAAGCTGGACACTACTCCCCAGGCACCGCGATCTGCGCGCCCCTGTCAACAACATCCGTGTGCGACATCACCACGTCTGATGGCGGCTTGATCCGGAACCATGCAACATAGAGTGCCGGCAGGAAAAGCAGGATCAGGACCGTACCGACCGCCGTGCCGCCGATCAGCGTATAGGCCATCGACCCCCAGAAGACGGAATGCGTGAGCGGAATGAAGGCCAGTACAGCGGCGAGTGCGGTCAGGATCACAGGCCGCGTGCGTTGCACCGTGGCTTCGACGACGGCGTGATAGTCGTCAAGGCCGACGGCGCGGTTCTCCTTGATCTGTTCAGTGAGGATCAACGTATTGCGCATCAGGATGCCGGCGAGCCCGATCAAACCCAGAATGGCGTTGAAGCCGAACGGCTGATTGAAGAGGAGCAGCGCCGGCACGACGCCAACGAGGCCGAGCGGCGCCGTCAACATGACCATGGCCATCGTCGAGAAGGACCGTACCTGAAGCATGATGACAATCAACGTGGCGGCAATCATGGCCGGAAAGACCGTGGCCAGAGCGGCGTTTGCCTGGCCGGCTTCCTCAATCGATCCACCCATTTCGATGCGGTAGCCGGCCGGAAGCGTCGCGATCACCGGCTGAAGCGCTTCCATGACATCCTTGGAGACCTCAGGAGGCTGGGTCGCCTCATCGATGTCCGAACGGATTGTGATGACGGGCGTGCGATCGCGGCGCTTCAGGAGCGGCTCCTCAAGCTGAATTTCCGAATGCCCGATCTGGTCGAGCGGAATCTGGCGGCCGTCCCGGCTGGTCAGCGAGAAATCCGCCAGCCGCGCCGGATCCAGCCGCTCAGCCCCGCCGCTGCGCGCAACAACCGGGACGTTGCGGATATCCTCCCGGACCTGCGTGACAGGAACCCCGGTCAGCAGAAGCTGAAGCTGTTGACTGACTTCCGCCGATGAAAGCCCGATAAGATTCAGGCGCTCCTGATCTGGGACGAAACGAAGGACAGGTGTGCGGTCGCCCCAATCGCGACTGGCTTGCCGCACATCGGGGACATCCCGCATGATCTCCAGGGCCTTTTCGGAAATTTTGTACAATTGCTCTGGATCAGGCCCCATGATCCGGAATTCGACCGGAAACGGCGTGTAGGGCCCGAACACAAGCTGCGCAGCGCGCACATTGGCCTCAGGCGCCAGTCCCTGAGCTACCGCCTCGCGAAGCCGATGCTTCAACGCTTCTCTCGCTTTAGCGTCGGGCGTCAGCACGACGATTTTCGCGAAGGCAGGATCGGGCAGTTCCGGTGCCATGGAGAAGAAGAAGCGGGGAGCGCCCTGCCCGACATAGCTCGTGACGGTCTTCGCCTCGGGTTGCTCGTCGAGCCAGCGTTCGAGCTTTTCGACCGCAGCGGTCGTCCTCTCGATGCTCGCGCCTTCCGGCAGGCGGATTTCAACCAGCACTTCCGGGCGGTCGGAGGTCGGGAAGAATTGCTGTTTGATGCCCCCCATGCCGACGACGGCCAGCGCAAAGGCGACGGCGACAATGGCGCAGGTCAGGAACTTGCGGCGCACGGCGAAGGTGATGAGCCCCCGCAGACGCCGATAGTTGGGCGTGTTGTAGATTGCCTGGTGTCCGCCTTCGACCGGTTTGATCGCGGGCAGCATCCTGACGCCAAGATAGGGGGTGAAGATTACAGCGACGATCCATGAGACGATGAGGGCGAACCCGACAACCCAGAAGATGTTGCCGGCATATTCACCTGCGGTCGAGCGCGCCAGGCCGACCGGCAGAAACCCGGCGATCGTCACAAGAGTTCCGGACAGCATCGGCGCCGCGGTGTGGCTCCACGCATAGGCCGCCGCCTTGATGCGATCCATGCCCTCTTCCATCTTCACCACCATCACCTCGATCGCGATGATCGCATCATCGACGAGAAGACCGAGTGCGAGGATGAGAGCGCCGAGCGTGATCCGGTCGAAGAACCGGTCGGTCTGCAGCATGATGAGGAACACGGCGGCGAGTGTCAGAGGGACGGCGGCCGCCACCACAATGCCGACGCGCCAGCCGAGGCTGATCAGGCTCACCAGCAGCACCACACCGAGCGCCATCGCGAACTTCATCATGAATTCGTCGACAGCGTGCGATATGTTAATAGCCTGATCCGTCACCTTGTCGAAGGTCAGCCCCAGCGGCAGCGTCTGGGTAATCGCCGCAGCCTTCTCCTCCAGCGCCTCGCCGAGCGCCAGGCCGTCCCAGCCCTCCTGCATTGCGGGCGCGAGCAGGATCGCCGGCTCGCCCTGGTGCCGGATGATGTAGGTCGGCGGATCTTCATAGCCGCGACGTATTTCGGCGATATCGGATAGCTTCAGCGTCCGCCCCCGGGCGGCAATCGGTGTATCGGCGATCGCCTGCAAACTGTCATAGGCGCCGTCGATCCGGATCATGACGCGCGGCCCTACGGTATCAATTGAACCTGCCGGCGTGAGGGTATTCTGCCGCTGCAGTGCGGCGGCGATGTCCTGCGCCGTCAGGCCGAGGGTCGCGAGTCTCGCGTAGGAGAAATCGACGAATATCTGCTCGGGGCGTTCGCCGAGAATGTTGACCTTCTTCACGCCCGGAACGTGCAGAATATCCTGCCGGATCGTCTCGGCCTGCCTGACCAGATCGCGCATCGGCATCCCTTTCGCCTTCAGCGCATAGAGGGCGAAACTGACGTCAGAGTATTCATCGTTGATGAACGGGCCAAAGACACCGGCCGGCAGCTTGCGGGTTTCGTCCCCGAGTTTTTTCCGGGCCTGGTAAAATTCTTCCTCGACAACCGATGGCGGTGTGCTGTTCTTCAGGTTGAGCGTCATATAGGCATAGCCAGGACGCGTAGTCGTCTCCACCCTGTCATACCATGTCAGTTCCTGAAGCCGCTTCTCCAGTGGTTCGGCGACAAGGTCCTGCATCTCGCGCGCGGTCGCGCCTGGCCAGGCTGCTGTGACCGTCAGTGTCTTGATTGTGAACGAGGGATCCTCGGCGCGTCCCATCTTCGTGAATGCGAATATCCCTGCGGCTGCCAGCAGTAGGATGAAAAACAGGGTGACAGCCCGTTCTCGAACGGCGATTGCGGAAAGATTGAGGCTCATTGCTGGCCCCCGTTTCCGGTCATGGTCCTGACGCGCGCACCGTCCTGGAGGATGTGCGCGCCAAGAGCAACAATCGTGTCCTCTGGACTCACCCCCGATACAATTGCGGTCTCACTGGTCACGCGCACAAGTCTGACGGCCTGGAAGTGCACTGTAGAGGCGGTCCCATCTAGGACCCAGACGCCGGTCTTTTCACCATCGTCGAGGATGGCCCCGAGCGGCACCTGGAATTCCGTCTCGCGGGATCCGTTTGCAAACCGGATTGTTACGGTCGCACCAAGCGGGGCGTTCGCAGCTTCGCCGTCAAGCACATAGCGCGCCTCAAAGGTGCGGGTAACCGGATCGGCCGTGTCAGAAAGTTGTCGAAGCCGAGCCGGGAATTGTCCGTCCACACCATACAGGCGGGCCAGCGCCGCAGATCCGATCTCTGGCCGGAGAGTTTCCGGCAGATAGACAGCCGCTTCGCGCGGACCGGCCTGCGCGAGGCTAAGGACCGCTTGCCCCGCCGCCACGAATTGCCCCGGTTCAGCAAGGGTTTCCATGATAACGCCTTCTGCATCGGCCAGCAGCGTGGCATACCGGCCTTCGTTCTCGGCCACCTTCAACTGGGCTTCAGCCGCATCGAACAAGGCACGTGCGCTGTCCGCCGCCGCCTTCGCCTGATCATAGGCCGACTTTGAGACAGCTCCCGACGCGACCAGCGCCTCGTACCGTGCTTCGTCAGCGACTGCCTGTGTGAAGTGAGCCTTCGCTGAAGCGACATTGCCCCGCTGGACCACGACAGCATGCTCATAGTCCGTGCGGTCAAGCCGCATCAGCGGCTGGCCCCGCCGGACAATCTCCCCGACATCGACCAGCCGCTCTGTCACCTTTCCCGCCACACGGAAAGTAAGATGGCTCTGAACCCTGGCTGTCACATGACCAGTGAAACCGGTCTCGGACCGGCTGGCCGGCTCGACCTGCGCAACCGTGACCACCGGAGCCGCCAGGCGGGGATCGGTGGCGGAGGACGCCGCAGAATCACATGCGGCGGCTCCCAGGACGACTCCTGCCAAGCTGGCAGCGAGACTCATTCTATTGATTGTGGACATCTGCAATCTCCAAAATTGTTCCGGTATCTGACGACCAGCCTCCTCCGAGCGCGCGGAATGCGGAAACCGCTGCACGTGAGACATCCACGCGCGCGCGGGCCAGCGCATCTTCTGCGGCCAGCTTCCTGCGGTTCGCGTCGAGGACGTCCGTGAGGGGAATGACACCCGCCTCATAGGCCGTTTGGGAGAGATCGCGGACCCGCTCCAGAGCCGCCGCCTCCCTCTCGAGTTCCCCGACATAGGCTTCAAGCTGAACCAGGGTCGTGAAGGCGTTCTCGACATCTTCCGCGGCCCGCAAAACCGACAGGCGGTACAGAGCCAGGACTTCCACTTCTGCCCCTTTCGCGGCAGCGACCTGCGCATCGATCCTTCCGAAGTCGAACAGCCGCCAGCGCAAGCCGAGCACGCCCTGGGGCTGGAACGTCTCTGAGCGGATCAGATTCTGCGGACCTGCGCTTTCAAAGCCTATCAGACCGGCAAGCGAGAATTTGGGATAATAGTCAGACATCGCTGCCCCTATCCGGGCATTGGACGCCGCAAGGCGGCGTTCTGCAGCGATGATATCAGGGCGGCGGCGCAGCATGTCGGTCGGCGCCGCACTTGCGAGAGCGGGCGCTGCGGGAATGCCCACCCCGCCGCCCAGCACCTGCGTATAGGTTCCCGGCTGGACGCCCATCAGTACATCGAGCCGGTTCAGTTGCGCTTCCAGAGAAATATAGAGAGGCGGGAGCGATGCACGCGCGCCTGCCAGCAAGGCTTCTGTCTGCGCCACCTCGCGGTCCGCAGCCAACCCCTCCTTGAAGCGCCTCAGAACCAGATCCAGGAGCCGGGCGTTCGTCACTATCTGATCTGCAGCGATGGCGATGCGCGCCTGATCTCCGCGAATGCGCAGATAGGCGTCCGCAGCATCTGCCGCGACCGATATTCGCGTTCCCATGCGCGTTGCCTCGGCTGCCTGCGCCTCTGCAGTCGCCGCATCGGCCGCCCGCGCCAAGCCGCCAAAGAGGTCGATTTCCCAGCTGGCAGCGCCGCCAAAACCGTACAGGGACTGATCGCGGTCATAGCCGGGGAAATTGCTGGCGATCGCGCCCGTGGGGCTTTCGAGCGACTGGCGTTGCCGGCTGGCTTGTGCGGAGATGTCGAAGCTGGGCAGCCTCTGAGCACCTGCGCCGCGCGCTGCCGCGCGAGCCTGTTCAACGCGCGCCATAGCGGCAGCCAGATCAAGATTCTGATCAAGCGCGCGCTGGACAATTCCCGTCAGTTCCGGATCATTGAAGCCTTCCCACCAACTGTCGAGCTCCGGTGCGGGCGTCGCTGCTTCGCGCGAAGCAGGCGCATCGGCGCTGTGGAATCCGGCAAGATCGGGAGCCGGCGCCACATAATCAGGGCCCACAGCGCAGCCGCTAAGCGCGGCAAGCAAGCCCCCGGCCAGAGCCCCAGCAGATGAGCGCCGGACCTGCCGCTTCATGGGACGAAGCACACCGTTCACTTCCGCCTGGAGGAGCGCGAACGTGCGCGTCCCATCGCTTCTGAAAGCGCGATCGGCTCGCTCTCCAGTATGACGCCGGACCTCTTTCACACACTTTTCCTCGTATAATATATAGATTGCATTCGAACTCTATATGGACTATATAGATTACGTACGCAAGCTAAATACGGAGAATGATGATGCGAGTGAGCCGTGCACAAGCTGAAGAGAACCGCGAAAACGTGATCAATGTAGCGAGCCGCCTTTTCCGGGAGCGCGGCTTTGACGGCATCGGCCTGAAGGATCTGATGGCGGGCGCCGGTCTGACCCAGGGCGCTTTCTACAAACAGTTCGCATCAAAGGAGGATCTGGCGGCGCAGGCATCTGAACGCGCGTTTGAAAGTGCCTTTGGCCGATGGTCCCTCGCCGCCGAAACAAACCCTGAGGATCCGCTGGGGGCAGTGGTCGCCTTCTATCTCAGTACGGACCATCGTGAGGAAAGGATGGACGGCTGCCCGATCGTCGCACTCGGCGCGGACGCATCCCGGCAGAGTGAGGACGTGAAGGCCTCCTTCGAATCCGGCATTCGGACGCATCTTGAAATCCTGGGCCAGATGATCGGCGAGACCGGCGGCGACGAAGCCCGCGACAAGTCGATGGCCGTCCTCTCGACCATGGTCGGGGCGGTGCTCCTTTCCCGCGCCGTCAATGACAAAGCTCTGTCAAAGCAGATTCTGGATGCAGCATCTGAAAGCATTCTGCCGGCATCGACCCGTCCGCAGCACCAATAAGGGAGCGCTCCAATGACACCGAATTCTCTGGCTCAGCCACAAGCTGCGACGCCATCGGTGCTGTCATGTGTGGACGGCCCCGTTTCTGCAAGAGCAAAGTTTGAGTGATTTCTGATCTGAGGGATGCGGTCATGTGTCCGGCCTGTTTGCGCGGTATGTGACCGCTGGCCCTGATGAAGTCCGCTTCCGGGTTCCTTTCAATCTATCGGGCTATGACGCCCTGACAGCACCGCGGAGTATCCCGGTAACGGCCCTATACCGATCATCATCACTTACATTTTGCCCTTACAGTCTGGAGCGACAGAGTCCTGCCGTCGCGGTTCTTGTTTCTTAAGCCATGGCTGGCGCCCTGTAGACTTCACCACGCGTCATCACCGCCCAGGCGATCCGCGCCGTCTTGTTCGCCATGGCCACGGTCGTCAGCCGTCTCGACTTGCTTGCGAGAAGCGACCTGACCTAGGCGCCCGTTGCGGGCGGACTTGTATCCGCCCTTCTGTTTGCGGGATTTGGCGCGTGAAATCCTAAGTGGCGGGAATTTTGACATTAGGTGGCGGTGCTGTCAGTCTAATGCGAACCCGTCTCCGCTGCATGCGGGACTTTAAGACGAGAGGCAAAAATGCCCACTCAGCTTTAGATCTGAGGAAGACCCGCGAGCGCCAGCACGCAGTTGTCCGTCGTCAGGTATTTTGAGACAGAAGGCTGCCTGACTTAAGGAGGGTCTGGCGCATCTGGGTTTGAGTTAAGCAGCAGACTCGGCGTGCTGCAAGCGCCTTAGTTTCATCGT
>VMTE01000022.1 GCA_013791775.1 Hyphomonas sp. | reverse complement strand
CGTGGAAAGATGGTGTCTTTTAAACGTTCCCTTGAGGAGATGGAGCGATTTCATCAATTTCTGCTGGCGTTGAATAGCGCGCGTTCAGTGGATGGATCACAATTCAACTACGCGCAAATATCTGGCGGCTTATGGAACGAGCCCCATCGCACTTGGATCAGGCATTACCGGCGACTGTTTGCGCTCGCCGCCGACCAGATTACGGAGAATGATGAATTCATCACGACTCTCGCCCATGTTCCCCATCATCTTTTTTCCTTCAGCAGAACTTATGCGCGAACTCCAGAAATTACTTCTGCTGTAGTCGATCTCGGACCCATGATGGTCCACCGGCTGCAAGGATGGCGTAGCAAACGCACCACCGTGCAAGTACCTTTGGGGGGAGCGGCGAAGCCGAAACTGGACCTGGCGCCGTCCGAAGCGCGTGCTTATGCCAATACGCTGCCCTCGCTAATTGGCGCGTGGGAAGCACTGGTCCGCTATGCCCCACTGACGTTTGAGTGGAAAAGGCTGCGTCGCCAGAAAGAGATGCCGGAGAGGTGGAAAGCCTACGCGGAGAGTTGGCCATTTTTCTGGGCCCATCTCACAAATACAGCCTACTGTCTTGCCGCGTGCGTTTGGAATGAAGATGAGGCAGGCGCTTCCGCTTACCTGGATGCCCTGCTGAGTTGGCGCTCGGCGTTGAAGCACGAACTTGATGCAGGGCATTTCTACACGCCGTATCATCGTTTTCTGTACCCTACGATGTTTCGCCAGTCTTGGGACGAAGTCGAACGCCAAGTAGCAATCCTGGTTCCGCCGAGAAGTACGCATGTGTCGCCAGAAGCGGTATTCGCCAGTCTACTGACAAGCGCCCACAATGACGTAATTTTACTGACCGCCCAGCTATTTCTGTTCTGGACCGTCTCGCAAAAGCAGTTAACCGATATTGGTGCGCGCGTTGCCAACAGGCTCTTACAGCTAAGGCCGGCGGAACATGGAGATGAACCTCCTTCGATTCGACCTCTCAGTCTAAGAAGCCGATTCCTGGACATGCTGCGATTTGAAGTCGCGCCGGTTCTGGAGGGTGGAACGTCCTATTCCGCTGACTTGGATCAGTTCATTCGGCAGCTCGACAACATGACTGAACGCCACGTTGTGCCGGGTCGCATATACACGCCTTCCACATTGCATGGGCGGGAAGGGCTGATGTCTTCTGAGATCTCGATCCTCGCAGCATCGGTGCCAATGACCGGTGACGATGGCTTGCAAGCGTACTTGGCGCAGCTCTCTGCGAATGAGGAATTCTGGCCCGCTGCGGATGCCTCTATTCGTAGGCTGCTGAATCATCTTCAGCGGATCCTGCAATCGCTGGAAACCGGCGCGTCCAGTATTGTCGAGGGGGTTAAGTACGTCAGCAATGCTGAATACCCGGAGGCGTTGCCGATATTGTCGAACATTTTGAAAAGCGTTGTTGACGACGTGGAAGCTGCTCGTCGCAGCCGCCTCAGAGAACGCGCGATAGATCAACAAAAACTCTTGGACCTGAGCTCGCTTTTTGAACGGCGCTTGCTGGATGAGCCGCTTGATTTTCGATACTTTGAAGCTTTCCAGGTTTTGCGCACCGAAGGTTCCGGCGGGGGAACGGTCATGGATGTTCCAATCTCAAATGTTCAAAAGGGTCAGCTCACAACGCCGCCGATGGACTACGATCTCGCTGATTTCGCTCCTAGCCTGGCTCGATCAGCCGATGATCTTCTCTGGCGTACAGTATGGGGAAATTTTCTCCAGAAGCCACGGCAGATATATGATCTTGATATGACAATACGGGATTTGGCGTTCTGGGAAAAAGTCTCCACACTGATCCCCCAAGTTCAGCCAAATCCGATCCTTTTGGTATCAATCCCATCAGAGGGAAGCGTGCTGCGACAGTCATTGCATGGACTGTCGAAAATCAGTGCAGGGATAAAGATTGAGTCTGTTCCGACAAAAAGCCCAAAGCGCAATTACATTGCAACGGTGAACGGCATTGATGTGTTCGGCGCCAGTTTTCCAGCAGGCGTCAGTTGGCTCTTCTCTGCAGAAATGTTGCAACAGATCGGCTTCGAGAAGCTGCCTGATACTGATCTGTACGCAGCTATAAAGTATGTCCCCGCAGATGAAGAGACAGGGGTGCTCAGACTGCTGGCAAAGCCAAATCTGGACTGGCGAGACACTCCAATCTTAGAGCTGAAGTTCTTGCCCTCCCAGGAAGACGCCGATTGATTGTGCCAGAGAGCGTGCTGGCATAAGATGCCATCATTGCATCGGAGCCTACAATGGCAGGTTTCAGCGAAGATTGGGTTTACCCAGAAGATCATCCTATCTCGCGTCAGCGCGCCGAAGCGCTGCTGCGCGGTGGCTTGGGGGCTTACTACCTGAAAATTGTCCAGCAGTCTTGTGCGCCAATTTATTGGTACCGCTCCGTTGCGGGCGGCAGGGGAAATATCATTGCCAACGGTACGATCACGTTCGTTCGCACACCTTCGCGATCATTCGGTGTTACCGCCAACCACGTCATTCAGGACTATGAGGCTTTGATTGGCTCAGAGGGGCTGGTGGCACAGATTTTCCGCGCTCGCTATGAACCCAAAATTATCTCCCGTTCGGAACGGCTCGATCTCATCACATTGGAGATTCCCGAGCAGGTTCTAAGTAATCTGGGCAAGGAGATCGTTCCTCTGTCCTTGCCTCGCCCTCATGATGTTCCTCAGGAGGGGCGCGGTATCCTGTTGGGAGGATATGTCGGGCAGGAGCGACGCGAAGTTAGCCCCTCAGTTGTTGAGTGGGGCATGTTGGGCGCGGTCGGCGTCGCTCGTCGCGTTTCTGAGAAGCAGATTACCTGGTCGCCGGACAGAGAGCATCACATTGACGTTATGGGCTTTCCGCCGCTCCCTCCTCACAAGGATCTCGGCGGAATCAGTGGGGGCCCATTGATTGCGTTGTTCGAGAAAGCCAATGGCCAGCTGGCTTATCACAGCCTTGGGGGCGTTATCGTAGAGGCTAACCCACAGATAGAGAATGTCGTGGCCATCCGCAGCGAGTTCATTCGTGCAGACGGTACCTTGCGACATTGCTAGCCGGGATACTTTTGCGCGGGAACGTTTGGCTGCCTCAGATCAATTGGAGCGGGGGCTCTATTCCTCGGCAAGCGAATAGGAAGTGCTTCGCCCGCCACCGGCATCTTTGCGGAGAATACCGAGCGTGAGGAGTTGGTCGATGTCACGGCCAGCGGTTGGCTGGGAAGACTTCGTGATCTTCGCCCATTTCGATGAAGTCAGCTTGCCTTCAAATCCGTTGAGGAGTTTGTTGAGCATCAGCTTCTGGCGCGCATTGAGATCCGCGTCGGCGTGCTTTCTCCAGAACTCTGCCTTGCGCAGGACTGAGGCGAGAATTGTTTCTGCACCAACGAATGCATGGTCGAGGCAGTCGAGGAACCAGACGAGCCAGTCGGTGATATCGAGATCACCTTTCTGCGTGTGTTCCAGTATGTCGTAATAGGCATTGCGCTCATTCCGGATCTGCGCCGACATGGAATAGAAGCGGTTTGCGCTTTCTTCCGAGCGCGCGAGGCTCATATCCGCAATCGCGCGCGCAATCCGTCCATTTCCATCCGCGAAGGCGTGGATCGTCACGAACCAGAGATGCGCAAGCGCAGCCTTGAGCACCCCGTCAATTTCCGTATCCGCATTGAACCATTCGAGGAACGTTTTCATTTCCAGGGGCAGGCGGCTTGCCTCCGGCGCTTCGAAATGCACCCGTTCTTTGCCGATCGGCCCTGAGACAACCTGCATGGCGCCATCGGAATCATCACGCCAGTTCGCAACGATGATCCGCCTCATACCGCTGCGTCCTGTCGGGAAGAGGGCGGCGTGCCATCCCAGCAGCCGCTCTTCATCGAGCGGCTTGGTATAGTTCTGGGTTGCATCGAGCATCATTTCGACGACGCCTTCGACATCCCTGTCGACCGGCGTGAGCGCGCCGATCTCGATGCCAAGGCGGCGGGCAAGGGAGGAGCGAACCTGGTCAGGGTCGAGTTTCTCGCCCTCGATTTCGCTTGTTTTCAGGACATCTTCGGTGAGCGTGCGCAGGACCGCTTCGCTGCGCAGGGTGATGCCGAGCGCTTCCATACGCCCGATCAGCTTGCCCTGACGCAGCCGGAGGTTCGCCAGCTGTCTGGTGATAAGCCCCTCATTCCATCGGAACTCCGGCCAGTCGTCGCGCGCGTGGATGTACATTAACCTGCTCACTTTCTGAGTAGATTGTACGGCGTTTTGATGAGAATAGCCAGTATATTCTTATCATTATATGATAAGAATAAGGGGCTTATTCTATTCAAAGGCCTGAATGAGCCCTCTCAAAGCTCGTGCTTGTCTACAAATATGAGGACAAGCAGGGCGAGGATGTCATCATATTTATAGACATGAGACTGGTGCCTGTTTCCGGCCCGGTTCGGGGTCCGCAATGGCATAAAGGGGAAGGGGCGCGCAGCGGTACTTGCCGACAGGATTCGATGTCACCCTTTGCTTCAGATCCTCTGAGCATCTCTGTTCATCTTGGGCGGGAAAATACTTGACCTGCCGGGAGTGATTGGGAACCAGTGCTCTATGCGTTTGTCGAGGGCGCAGCGGATCGAGAATGTGTTCGGGAGACGGCAGGGACTGATGGGCCAGGGCAGTGGTTTGAATGAAGCAATCGTCACATTGCGGGGGCACATCGACCTGCTTGAAAAGCGGTTCGTAGCGCGGCGCAGCTTGCTTGAGATTGTCATGCTGGCGCTGATCATCCGTGAGCATGTGCTTTTGATCGGGCCACCGGGGACCGGTAAATCAGCGGCTGTGCGCGGGCTCGCGGCAAGTGTGAACGCGCAGTCTTTTGAGTACCTGATTGGGCGTTTTACCGAGCCGTCTGAACTTTTTGGCGCGCTCGACCTCAACGCCCTCAAGGATGGCAAAATCCTGCCGGTTACCGAAGGCATGCTGCCGGAAGCCGAAGTCGCTTTCCTTGATGAAATATTCCTGGGGTCCACGGCCATCCTCAATACGCTTCTTGGGATCCTCAACGAGCGTGTGTATCGGCGCGGCCAGTTCATGGTCCGCTCCCCTCTGCTCTCCTGTGTCGGAGCGTCGAACCACTTGCCGGAAGACGGCCTGCTTGCCGCCTTCGCAGACCGATTCCTGTTCACTCATTTTGTAGACCCGGTCGATGACGCCGAGCTCCAGCAATTGCTGACTGCCGGATGGGGCGAATTAACAGGTGTGAGCGGCGCGGCAGCGGCTCCCATGCCCCGGAGCGTGCTCGACACACTCCATGCGGGACACCTGGCCATTGATATTGACCCGGTGCGGGAGGCGTATGCCCACTGCCTGCGCAAGCTCCGCTTGCTCGGCGTCGTGATTTCCGACCGGAAATCCGTGCAGGCCCTCAAAGCGATCGCTGCGGCAGCAATGCTGCGTGGTTCGCAATCGGCAGGCATCGAAGATCTTTGGCCCCTGGCCTTCATGGTCCAGAACCGCGACCAGCAACATGAGGTCCGCGAACTTCTTGCCGAAGAACTCCGGTTTGCCAGCAACCCCGTTTTGTCGGGCAGCGTGATTGCGGCGACCTACGGAATCGCTGCTCATGGAGCAAGGCTCACCCAGCAGGGGCACGAACTCCTGGCCGTAAAGCCGGGGACCTCGGAGATGGACCAGTGGCTGGTGAAACTGGAAACCCATCTCGTGCATATCGGCGCAGCGTTTTCCGACGACACCATCCCTGCCGGACTCAAGCAGGTGAAGGACGACATTCTGAAACACCTTGCGCCAGCGGACGGCCAGCCTGTGGAAGTTCACGGCTGATGCAGTGGCGCCTAACTGAGGCCGTGCAAACGCCGTGCGGGCTCTGGCTGGACGATGAAACGGCCATTGCGCAAGTGATGGACAGGCTGCGCGCCCAACCGGACGTCTGGGGTGATATCCGTTTCGTGCACGGATTATCATGGCTGGCAATATCTGGTCCTGTCCTGCCCTATGTAAAGGGCGCCAGGGCTTTCTATTCTGCGCACGAAGGTTGGTACCTCCCGGTCGGCGTTGATTTCGCGGTGCCAGAACATGTCCGGGACGAGCTTCTTTCATCCCTGGTCTCAACTCATGCGTTTCAACCGCCGGCGCTTCTTCTTCCTGACTTCAAGCCTGGACAAAGTATTACCGGGGAGGCGGGTGCGTACCTGCTTTCCCCAAGCTACCTGATAAGCAGCCTTGCCAATGCCTGATGTGAAGACCCAACGGGCAAAAGGTGTTCCGCCAGCCTACGCGGCATTTGCGGGTCTTTTCGCACAGATGGACCCGAACCTGCGGGAAGTCCTGGAGGGCATGCTGGCTGCGATGGAGCGGCAGTTCCCCGTTCCTTCGGAGATGACGTTCAACAGTGTTGGCGACGTCGACGGCTTTGGAGGCATAACGCATCGGGGTGAGATCTCGCAACTTCTCCAGAGCGAGTTGCTACTGCGCACGGAGGCGCCCCTCGAATTTATGCGGCGCCTTGTCGAACGCGAAGCCCTCTACAATGAGTGGCAATTTTCGACGCCGGGCCGGCAGGAGATCCTGCGTGTGGTTGTGTCGACTGGACCTGGAATTCTCGGTCATGGACGCCTCGTGAGCCTTGCGGGTCTATTTTACCTGGCCGCACGTGCGCAAAAGCTTGGAAAGAAGTTCCATTGGACATTCCTTCCGAGGTCGGAGGGGGCTGTCTGGTTCGACGAACTGAATGTGAATTCTGTCAAGCGCTACCTGAAGACCGGCGCGGCCCGGGAATGCGACGGCAGCGATTTCAGTCAAGCGATGCAGAGCTGGCAAGACTGGACAGGTCCGGCGGCAAGTCTGGACAGGGTTGCCGACTGGATTATCGGCGTGCCAGAGCACGAGGCTTCAGCCCTTAACGCAAAAGCACGCCGATTGGATATCCGGCTCGACCCGCCTGTTCGCGGCGAGCCACGAAAGGCATTGGTCGGGATCGTTCAGCCCAATGGCCAACGCCACGCTGCCCGAGTCGTGTTTCCCGACGATACGGTATGTCTGTCTGCTCTGCAGGTTCCATTCTCGCCATTGCGGCCTGAACATCGCAGGGCAGACGGTACGTTTGAGGTCCTACAGCATTGGGAACCGGTATTTTTCAGTGGCCGGAACAGTGATGGGCTTCTTGTCCGCACGAAGGAAGGTTTGTTGCTGCTTCGCCAGTACAAGAACGAGACTTTTCAGGATGTCCATTACCTGGAAGTGCCGGATCACGCTCGCTTGGCCGGTGTTCAGCAACTGGGAAATGAGCTCCACTTCTGTTTCTGGCTTCCCGGCGAAGCAGGCACCTCAATGGGAGAGCTTGTCTATGGGCGCACTCCTCTGGGATCAATTTCTGCCCTCACCAACAATCAGGTCGTTCATGGCGTGCCGGAGACGTTCTTTTCCGGGCAGCCTGCGTATGGCCTGCCGACAGTATTTGCAGGCTGCGGTTTGGAGGGCTTTACAGCGCGAGGCCGCCAGATGCGCGCAGCTCCGGGCAGCGCGTTGCAGCTGGACGAGGCCTTCGTATATACCGCAAGCGGATCAGTCCACATTCGGTCGGTAGATAAAGAACAGGCAGATATCCTTGTTGTTGAGCGGGATGCAAACCGCCGAGTTGCAGAATTCTCCTTTGATGAATTGCGCGGCAAGACCCGGCGAGACCTGTGGGGATTGAGCTTCAATCTGAATGGCCGGCAACTCGCCTATTCCCTTGAGCCCGGCGAATGGCGGGTGCCCAACAGCCATGGCCGCAAGGTCCGCAATGCGGGCGGCCGTCTGGCAGAAGTGGATTCCTGTATCGCAGTGATCAACACGCTTCCGTCCGATCGCGTGCTGCGAGCGACCGCGCGGGGTATGGATGTGACGTTTCTCGTATGGTCCGACCCTTCTGCCGGTGGGGACGGCCACCTTCATTCCCTCAGGAGCCCTGACGGGAGGGCCGTAGAGCGGACCGTTGATTGCCGCCTCGAGGATGCTGCCTGCGTCGTCAAGGCCGACTATCTTAGTGATGGCTCTCTATGGGCGGTCTGGGCGGATGGTTCCGGGGCGCCTGAATGGATCGCGCGTTTAAACAGGAAGCAGCGAAAATCTCCCTCAGGACTTGCTCGCTACAAGCGCCTTAACCTTCGCAAACTTCAGGATGAAGCGAGCCGCATCGACCTGGGAGGACTGCTTGGATAAAGTTTCCTTCGCGCGGACGCGGGCAGGGCGTCGCAAGCGGCAATTTGAGATGCCAGCCATTCCTGCCTGGCCTTTGAACGAACCGTTCGATGGGTTCGCATTGTGGCAGGACGGAAGTTGGGATCCAACCTCCCTTCGGCCATGGCGCGATACCCTTAAGCAGGTCATTCATTTTACCGTCCCTCTTGGGCACGGTTCGCGCCCGCTGCTGGTCGGAATGTTTGCTACACCTCAGCTCGGATCGGCGAGCCTTCCGGCAAGTGCCCTGCCATTACGGCGCTTGGCAAAGGGCTGGATATCCAGTGCTGGCGAAGCAGACGATACACCTTCGCCGACCGCGACTGTCCATTCATTGAAGCTTTTCTGGGAGGGACGTTACTTCACGCTCAGCCTCGCCGAGGGAGAGGCCGTCGGGGTGTCAGCCTTATGGGATAAGCCTCACCTGATTATACACAGGCCGGTCAGAAGGCGGTTTACGGATCAAGGAGCAAGTGCGGACGTACCGGCGCGGCGTGGCAGGAATGCCGGGGCGGTACCGGTGGAGCGATCACCCAGGCAGGGACCGGACCCTTTTGCAACGGTCAAGGGCGACCTGGACCGGTTGGATGAAAGCACGAGACTCGGAAGTATTCTGAAGTCTGCATTCACCCGACTCAGGAAGGGGGGGAAGGGCTCAGAAAAACACGCGGGCCCCGGAGACCCTAGCTTGAAAGACCAACTCGCCGGATGGCTGCGGTGGCACTCCCCCTTTCGGCCATCCCTTAAGCGGCTATGGAAGGACAGGGCCAACCTTGTCGAGGACCTAATCCGGCGAGGCGATGCCGACCTTGCCCTGAGGCTGGCAATCAAACTGGGCTCGTCCTCGGCTCCCCTTAGGAAGCCCAAGCAGGTTTATCCTCTCCGGCCAGGCGTGCGGTCGTCATTCGACTTATCCATCACCAACCAACAGTTCGATGCGGGACTGATAGAGGGAGAAGAGGAACGCCTGCGGCGTCGATACGCGGAACTGGCCCAGCAGCTGGAATCCGGGGGAGACTTCCTCAGGGCCGCCTTCGTACATTCCCAGCTTTTGGGGAATCATGCGGCGGGCGTGTCCGTGCTGGAGCGGGGCGGTTTCTTCCGCGAAGCAGCGCGGCTCGCGCTTGAAGCCCATCTGTCTCCGAACACAATTATCCGCCTCCACTACCTTGCCGGAGACCACGAGGCAGCCCTTCTTCTCGCGAGACGGCACGAGAACTTTCACCTCCTTGCTTCTCTCAGCCGCGACACCCATCCCGGGTTCCACGAGTTCGTCATCAGTGCATGGACTGAGCGCCTTGTGGCGATGGGAGCGCCGTTGATGGCCCTCCAGGTCACGGATGACTTGGTTTCGGGCAAGGGAGCGCGCCAAGCACACCCCAACCTCTTGGAACGCCGGCGGGAGTGGCTTCTTCTCGCTCAGGCAGGTCAGGAGGTGGGCATTGAAACTCCCGAGATAGGGATCCGTAGCCTCCTCATGTTACCGCCCCCGGGGGCTGCAGGAATTTTACCTGAGCCAACATTTGCGCCCACACCAGAAAACCTCCTTATGCTGCAGAAGTTCGCAGACCCCGCTTCACCCGAGCAGGTGACATTCTGGTCGGTCCATGCGGCAGGCGTCATCGAGAGTCTGGTTCGTCGCTCCTTGCGTCTCGCCGGAGACGAGCTCCACAAGGTCCACCGGGAAACCCTGGTGGCGGTGTGCCGCGCGGCAGACCTGGAGGTCCTGCGTTTTGATGTGTCCCGCCTCGCCCTGACTGCGCCGCAGGCGAAGCCTGCGGACCGCAACTGGGCGCTGCCGCCCGCAGCGCAGGGCCTGTCCGCTATACTGTTGGGCTGTGTGCTCGATGATGAACGCGCGGTGATCTGGCGCGAGTCAGGCATGGTTGAACTCTGGTCGGCGCTTGGAGAACGGACCTGGATGGCCCCCTTGCAGGATGTCGTGGGTCTTGTTGCGGCAGGCGTTTCAGGCACGGTCCTGGTCCTGCAGCAGGGGGAAGGGGAATCCCTCGTCCGCCTCTCGCGCCTCGTTGTTGCATACCGAAGAATTGAGTTCATAGCCGAGTTGCCTTTGCGGGGCTGGCATGACGTCACGAGCGACACGGCATGGATGGTTCAGGTCGGTGGCGACACGGGAGCTCTCGACCTCCCATCGCTTCTCGGCAAGGCGCCTCGCGTCGATTTTACCTGGTTCATTCAGGTGACTGACGAGATAAGAACCGTCGCCTTTTTCCATGAGGCCGAGCCGGAGTGGATCACATATGACGCCCGCGAAGGATCTGGTCCCCTTTATGAAGGGTGGAAATTGACAACCTCTGGCAAGGTGAAGAACACTATTCTGAACCCTGGACAACGGAGCCCACTGGATGGCAGGGCGCCCCATTTCGATGAACGCGCCGGCCAGCTTTACTTCAATCGCCAGTCGGCCCAGCCACGCGAAGCGCCCCCCACGGCGGATGTGCCTTTCGGTGACTGGATGTGGACATCGCATAGTATTCTTGGGGTCGACCGCTTCGCTACAGGGCGACGCTTTACCTTCGAGACCGCGGACTGGTCACTGCAGGCGGCGCGCCGGGCGCGTGTCCGAATGATGGAGAGAATTGATCCTCTCGCAGAAGGCGCCGCAATGGTAGACCGCTTCCTGAGCGCAGATCTCGGCCGCTGCGATTTCAGTATCTTGAATGGAGATCCAGCCTCTGCGAAGCTTGATCGGAAGATGGAGTTCACGGTCTCTGGATCTCGTCGTGCCGTGATCTCTATCACTTCGAACATCCAGGACCAGCTTTCTGTTCTGGCGCGTGGCCGCAAGGTCGCAACGGGCAAGCCTGCGGACAAGGAAAGGGGGCCAGGTTCAGTCTTGCTGGCCGATGCGCACGGCCGACTCGTCCGGATGGATCTCGTTGCCGAGCGGGTTGATATCTTCAGCTGAAGGGGACGGTACCCCGCGTCATTGCGATTTGCGACATGCCGGCCCGGGACATCTGGCTGTGCTAGATCAAATCTTCATAGGGTCTCAGCAGGCGCGTTGTTTCGATCAGACCACGGGCTTCCATTTTGAGCAGCAGATCGGATGCTGAGATTGTGGGCCGCTTGAGTCTGATCCTCATATTCCGGACAACGCCAACGGCCTTGATGATATCGAGATCAATTTCGTCGGCGATAAAATCATCCGCAGATTTGGCTTCAATGCCATGCTTGGCGAGTTCGCGGGCGGGGAAGTCTTTGAGATTGTCTGTCACAATGGTGGAGGCGCGGCAGTGAATTGCCGCGGCCAGAACATGCCGGTCGTTCGGATCCGGGAGGTCAAGCGATTGTTCGTAGACCTCGTAGGCCGCGTCAATCGTGGCTTCCGGAAAGGCTTCTGACATTTGCTCCACGACCCGGCGGGCTTTCGCTGCCGCATCCGCTGTTTCCGGCCGTCGCTTTCGAATGATGTCGGCAATGGCTTTCTCTGCCTCACTAAGGATTCTCTCTGACCATTGCGGCCTGAAGAACTTGGCCTCAGCGAGGCAGAGGATCAGGTCCCGGTTCGCCGGAGGCGCCAGGACACAGGCATCGAGTACGGCCGTGTAGCGGTTTGCGAACATCTAGTAGAGATCGCCGTCTTCTTCGAGCAGTTTGTCGAGGACAGCCGCACGTTCGGCGTCCCGCTTCTGCTGGTACTGAAAGAGATCGCGGGCGAGGATCCGCCTGTGCCGTCCTACCAGCTCGAAAGGGATGGCGGCCTGCTCAAGCAGCTTGATCAGATGCGGGCGTGACACGTTCAGGATGTCCGCTGCTTGCTGTGTCGTAAGCAATTTTGCGTGGGGAACGAAGGTTACGCCTTCGCCTTTCTCCAGATGGTCGAGAATTCGGATCAGGTATTCATAGAGCTTCGGCTCGACCTTGAGGGAACGCTCTTTCCCATTCACGTCGCGCATCACCAGCGACGGCGCGTCAGGGCCATCTGCAAATAGCGTGGACAGGACATTGCGCAGTTCGCCAGCGGCTGCCGCCGACTCTTCAGTCGGCAGGTGCTCGTCAATTGCCAGGGCATAAGCCGGTGTTGTCATGACCATTCTCCGTTCCAAGGGCGAGCCGCTTACCACGATTGGCATTATTCGCAATATTCGAAACCCTCAAACTTTAAATAGTTCCTGAACGTGTTGCCTTCAAGGCAACACGAAATGTTACGTCTCGCCCGAAATATCGATGTAGTGGTCGGTATTAAAAGGTATTTTTTGGACCTACTGGTTTGCGCCTTAAGCAGTGGGCGCTGCTGGCGGGCGAATTCTACCGCCCGTCTGGAGATGACATGTCGCGTGGCGCGGCTAGGGCGGCCCCCCAACCTCCATGTTTTTACAGACTGGCAATATCATCCCGACTTCCTCTCCCGCGCCATCCGGACGATCGCGTCGGGGGAGAGGTGGGTGTAGCGCTTCAGCATCTTCCAGTCCTTATGGCCCGTGACGAGCGCAACCTGTTCGATCTGCAGGCCGGCTTCGAAGAGGCGGCTCGTGCCCTCATGGCGCAGGTCATGGAAGTGGAGGTCCTCAATCCCGAGTTCCACGCAGGCCCTCCGGAACGCGGTTCCGATGGAGCGGGGGTTGTAGGGGAATATGCGCCCCGTATTCGTCGTGCTGCGGCGTTGCGCCATCAGGATCTCCCAGGCGTCATAGCCCGTGAGGTCGACAAGCGGGACGCGCTGGTCATTGCCGTCCTTGTTCCTGGGATCCTTCCGGTCACGTACAGTAACCGTCCGGCGGCGTTCATCGACATCAGGCCATTCGATCGAGCAGATCTCGGACTGACGCATGGCGGTTGCCACTGCAAAGGTGACAAGACGCGCCATCGGCGACTTCTGACGGGAGTTGCCTTCAAAGAAGGCAGCGAGCCGGTCGAGCTCTTCTTGTGTCGGGCGGCGGTCACGCTCCTGCGCCTTGCCGACGAGGCCGAGACGTTTCAGGGCGACCCGTGCAAGGTCGACCTGCTCCGGGCTCACGGGCAGGCCGTGAACGGCCGACGCGTGCAGGAGCACGGTTTTGATATAGGAGATGTCGGCTGAGATAGTGGGCGGGCCCGCGCCTTCGGCCCGGCGATCCCGCGCGAACTGGATAATCCGTTCACGGTCGAGCACTTCAAGCCGGACATGGCCGAGCCTGGCCTTGAGCTTCTCCAGCGAATAGGTCTTCGACCGGCGCAGCGCCTTGCCTACTTCCAACATGTCGGAGATATGAAGGTCTATGAGATGGGAGAAGGTCGAGAGGTCATCCGGGATGTTCTTCGAGACACTTTCGCCCCGGTCGACCCGCCGTTCCATCTTGAGCGCCCACTCTTCGGCGTCCTTCCTCCGGACGAAGCATTGGGAGACGTAGCGCCCCTTGCGACGCACCTGTGCCCGCCACTGCCCCTTCGGCATCCTGTAAATCGTCGACATTTGTGTGCGCTCCGTGTGCACAGAGGGGTCAAATCAGGTACAAACGTGTGCAAATTGGTGCACACAAACTGCACACGTTCTCGCTTTAGTCCCTTGATTGTACATAAAAAATGTTGAAAAAACAAGACTATAGATTTTCTGTCGCGCCGATGATGGACTGGACGGACCGGCATTGCCGGGCATTCCACCGTACGCTGACGAAACGCGCGCTGCTCTGGACCGAGATGGTCACGGCGGACGCGGTGATACACGGCGACCGGGAGCGCCTGCTCGGATACAGCCCGCCCGAGCATCCGGTTGTCTTGCAACTTGGCGGTTCGGATCCGGTTAAGCTCGCCGAGGCTGCCCGAATAGCCGAGGGGTTTGGCTGTGACGAGATCAACCTGAACTGCGGGTGCCCGTCCGAACGGGTTCAATCGGGGGCTTTCGGGGCGTGCCTGATGGCGGAGCCGGATCTGGTGGCCGGCTGTGTGGCAGCGATGCGCGGCGTGGTGTCCATCCCGGTCTCGGTCAAGAACCGGATCTCGATTGACGACCTTCCGGCCCATGAGACGCTCTTCACCTTCATCGACAAGGTTTCGGCGGCCGGATGCTCCGTGTTCACGGTTCACGCCCGCGCCGCCTGGCTCAAGGGTCTCAGTCCGAAGCAGAACCGCGACGTGCCGCCGCTCGATTACAGCTTGGTCGCGGAGCTGAAGCGTGCGCGGCCGGATCTCACCATCATTCTCAACGGCGGCATCGCGACGATAGATCAGTGTGCCGAGCATCTCGAAACCTTTGACGGCGTCATGCTCGGCCGCGCCGCATACCAGACGCCCGGCCTGCTCGGCGCTGTCGATGCGCACCTGTTTGGCGAAGGGGCGCCCATTGCGGCGGGCGACGCCGTGCGGACCTTCGAGCCCTACATCGCCGCGCGCCTCGCCGAAGGCACGAGCCTGCATTCCATGACCCGGCACATGCTGGGCCTGTTCGCCGGTCAGCCCGGCGCCCGCCAGTGGCGACGGATCTTGTCGGAACAGGCGCCGCGCCCCGGCGCCGGCCTGGAGGTGCTGAGCACCGCGCTTGCCGCAGTCGAAGAAAATCTTCCGGCCGCCTGAAAAGGTTCATGATTTGTTCTTGGGCGTATTTTAACCCTTCGCAACCTCAGGGAGCGGGGCACAGGGGCTGGGAATGGTCGCACAGATCACCATGCTCGCGTGAGACGGAGTCAAGGCTCAGCCCATCGATGTCCAGGTCTAGCTGGCATGCGGTCAGGTCACATTTCTGATCGCGGATCTCGACGGGTCGGACGGTGTGCGCGGGGCGCATGTCGCAGAAGCTCTGAGCTGTCGCCGCCGGCCGGCCTCCAGCACGGCGGCGTTACGAGGGTCGGCTTTTGTGCGGTAGGCGGCGCAGTTAAGGCTCTGATCAGGCCTTTGGACTAGGTTTGCCGGATGACCAAACCGACCGACCCACCCGCCAGGACCGAATCGCCCGAGCAAGCCTTCCTGGCAACCGCCAGCCATGAAATCCGCACGCCGCTCAATGGCATTCTCGGCACCGTGTCGCTGCTCCTCGAAACCGATCTGTCACCGGCCCAGCGCGAGTATGCCGAAACGATCCGCCTGTCCGGCGGCCGGTTGCTGGACCTGCTCAACAATGTGCTCGACTATGCGCGCCTGGATGCGTCCGCCGTCGAACTCGAACAGGAAAACTTCTGCCCCTTGCGGCTCGCGCGCGAAGTGACCGAACTGCTGGCGCCCCGGGCGCATGCGGCCGGGCTCGATCTGGCGGTCCGGGCCACCTCGTGGCCGGTCCCGATCTATCAGGGCGATGCCGGACGCTTGCGCCAGATCCTGTTCAACCTCGTCGGCAATGCGCTCAAGTTCACCCGTCGCGGCGCCGTGCTGGTTGATGTCGAGCCGCGCGGCGACGGCCTCGCCTTTCATGTGCGCGATACCGGTCCCGGCATCGCGCCGGCAGACCAGGCCCGCTTGTTTGACGCCTTCCGCCAGTCGTCGGCCGGCGACGCCTACCGCGATGGCGGCGTCGGTCTCGGCCTCGCGATCGTCAAACGCCTCGCCGATCTGCTGGGCGGCCGCGTGTCGGTCGCCTCGCAGCTCGGGGAAGGGGCGACCTTCTCGGTCGATATTCCCCTGCACCGGACCGACGCGCCGCCGGTGCACGATCTGCCCCGGCTTGGCGGACGGGTGGGGCTTGCGGGCTTGCCGCCGGCGACCACCCTTTCGCTGGCCTGCGTACTCGCGGATCTAGAAACCGAAGCCGTCCAGATCGACCTGTCTGCCGGCGCCGTGCCGCCGGGAACCGATGTCCTGCTGATCGGGGCAGACCTGCCCGAAGCGATGGTCGCTGCACTCGCCCGGCGTGCGCCAGCCCTGGTCGTGCTCCGCCCGGAAGACCGCGGCGCAATCGGCCGGTTCCGTGAACTCGGCTGCCGCGGCTGGCTCGTCCGGCCGCTACGGCTCTCATCCCTGGTCGAGCGGATCATGCTGGCGCGCAGCGGACGGCTGCTGGCTGAGGAGCCGGAATCCGAAGGCGCCGGAGGAAGGGTCCTCATCGCGGATGACAATCCCGTAAATGCCCTGATTGCACGCCGAGCCTTGGAAATGGCCGGATTTACGGTCACTGTTGCCGCCACAGGCAGCGAGGCGCTCGATGCCGCAAAGCGCATGGAGCCGGAACTCGTGCTGATGGATCTGAGGATGCCGGTGATGGACGGTTTCGAAGCGATGCGCCGCCTGCGGGCCGGCGGCTTCACGGCGCCGATCATCGCCGTATCGGCCGAAATCAATCCGGACATCGAACGCCGGGCCCGCGATTGCGGCGCCAGCGGCGTCGCGGCAAAGCCTCTGGACGCTGAAGCGCTGCGCTCACTCGCCCGCCAATGGACGGCCGGCGACGGCCGCATGCCGGGCGCTGCATGACCGCCGCCCCGGTTGCCACCTTGCCCGAGAAGGCGCCGCCGCGCTTTGTCCGGGCGCTGAAAGCGATGCGCGACCGGCGTATGGCTGCCATGTTCCTGCTCGCGCTGGCCGCCGGCCTGCCTTACGGCGCCGTGGTGGGCACCCTCAATGCCTGGCTCACGAAGGAAGGCGTTTCACCGTCAACCATCGGCGTCCTGTCAATCGTCACGATCGGCTACGCGTTCAAGTTCCTCTGGTCGCCGGCCTTCCAGACCGCCCATCATCCGTTCCCCTTCCTCGGTCCGCGCCGCACCTGGCTGCTGACCCTGCAATTGCCGATCGCCGGCCTTCTGTTCCTGCTCGCCTTTTCGCGGCCAGGCGAAAACATCGGTTTCGTCGCCATCATCGCTCTGTTTGCCGCGCTTTTCTCCGCCACTCACGACATCGTACTGGATGCCTGGCGGATCGAAGTTGCCCGGTCTGAAGAAGACAAGGATCTGATGGCCGCCCTCTACCAGTTCGGCTACCGGATCGCGGGCTTCATCACGGGTTTTCTCGCGCTGTTGCTGGCCTCGTATTTCGGCTGGGTCGTCGTCTATGTGATGATCGCCGCCATGATGCTGCTGTCGATCGCGGGCACCTGGCTGGCGCCCGAACCGGAGATCGAGACCGGCCCGGGCAGCGCCCGCCTGACCTTTCAGGCCGGCCTGCCCGAGCGCGAACGCACGTTCGCCACGCTGCTCGTTGCGGCCGGCTGGATCGCCGCTTTCCTGATGATCGCGATATTCGTGATTGCCTCGTTCACGCAGGTTCCTGCGCCAAAAGGGGGCGACTTCGTGATGAAGCAGGGTCCCTGGATCGTCGGTCTGACCGTCCTGCTACCGGCCGCCGGCGCGTTGATCCTGTTGCTGCGTCATGGGCGCGAGCCTGCCGAAATCGTGGTCGGGCCCAGCGATGAGGCGCCGGCCGCCCGCGCCGTGCGGGCCGTCTTCCGGTCGATCTTCGATCCGCTGATGGACCTGATCGGACGCCTCGGTTGGGGCGCGCTGATGGTGCTGCTGCTGGCCTTGACCTACCGGTTCACCGATTCGGTCTGGGGATCGTTTGCCTACCCGTTCTATCTCGATGACCGGTTCGGCGCGCTCCACCATTCGATGGCCGATGTCGCAGTAGCGTCGAAATTCTTCGGTGTGCTGATGACCGTCGCCGGCGCGGCGCTGGGCGCTGTGGTGATCAGCTTCACGGGCCGCATGCCGGTCCTCGTCATTGGCGCCGTGCTGGCGGCTGCCACCAACTTGCTGTTTGCGGACCTGTCGCGCGGCGGCGTGGGAATTGACGCTTTCCTCGAATGGACACGGATTGCCGATCCGCTCCGTGTGTTCGCGGGCTGGGCGGCGCAGATCTCACCGGATGCGCAAGGCGCGGATGCGGGTGCGCGCATGGCCCGCCTGATGATCGCGATTGCCGGTGAAAACCTCGCCGGCGGCTTTGCCAGTGTTGCGGTCGTGGCCTATCTGACTTCGGTGGTGAACCCGCGCTTTGCAGCGGTCCAGTATGCACTGCTGGCCTCGCTCACGATGCTTATCGGCACCCTAGGCAAGCCGTGGCTCGGCACCATGATCGAGACGCAGGGCTACTACGCCGTGTTCATCATCACGTTCTGGCTCGGCGGAATCGCCGTCGCATTGTCCGTGATCGAATGGATCCGCCAGGCGCGGATGCCCCAGGTCGAGGCCGTCGCGACTGCCTGATCCGGTCTGAAGCGGCGTGCCGAAAAGTGGCCTCCGGTTTTCGGGAACACGCCGCGACCAACAAGAATGCTGGATCAATGGGCTGATTCTCTGAATCAGCCTTTTGATCTAGGCCGTATGCACCTGGTCGATATCAAATGCAGCGAGGGTCGCCAGGTCCACGATATCGCCCACGGTGGCTCCGAGTGACGCGATCTGGACCGGTTTTTCCAGACCGAGCAGCATGGGCCCGATGATGGTCGCGCGGCTCATCTGCTCCAGCAGGTTCGTTGCAATCGAGGCCGAGTGGATGGCCGGCATGACCAGCACGTTGGCTTGCCCGGTGAGGCGCGAGAACGGGTAGAGCAGTTTGTGGTTCGGGTTCAGCGCCACATCGGCGTTCATGTCGCCTTCGTATTCGAAGTCGAGGCCCGGTGTCCGGTCGAGGATGGCGACGGCGTCGCGCACCTTGTCGCCGCGTTCGCCCATCGGATTGCCGAAGGTCGAGTAGGACAGGAAGGCCACGCGCGGCTGGAAGCCGACGCTGCGCACGGCGCGCACCGCTTCAAGGGCGATGTTCGCCAGCGTCTGGCCGTCCGGCAATTCGTTGACGCTCGTGTCCGCGATGAAGATCGTCTTGCCCATGTTGATCACCATCGACATGCCGATCACGGCCTGACCGGGGATCGGGTCGAGCACCAGCATCGCATCCTTCAGCGCGGCGTCGTAGGCGCGCGTCACACCGGTCACCATTCCGTCCGCGTCGCCATTCTTCAGCATGCAGCAGCCGAACACGTTGCGGTCCTGGTTCACGAGGCGCTGCGCGTCGCGCTTCAGATAGCCTTTGCGCTGCAGGCGCTTGTAGAGCATGTCCACATAGACGGGATTGTTGTCCGACAGGCGCGCATTGATGATGTCGAGCGAACCGGTGGGCACTCCCATCTGCTCCATCGTCGCCTCGACCTGCGCCTCGCGGCCAATCAGGATCGGATGGCCCAGCCCCTGGTTCTTGAAGGCCCAGGCGGCGCGGACCACGGCAGGCTCTTCGCCTTCGGCGAACACGATGCGGCGCTGCACTTCCCGGCAGCGCGCCTGCACGCCCTGAAGGAAGGCCGCCGACGGATCGGCCCGGCGCACGAGGCTGCGCCGGTAGGCGTCCATGTCTGCGATCGGCTTACGCGCAACGCCTGAGTCCATGGCGGCCTTTGCCACCAGGGGCGGCACGAAGCTGATCAGGCGGGGGTCAAACGGGGAGGGGATGATATAGTCGCGGCCGAAAGACGGGCGGGCTCCGTGATAGGCGGCCGCCACTTCGTCCGGCACGTCTTCGCGGGCGAGTTCGGCCAGGGCCTGCGCAGCCGCAACCTTCATTTCCTCGTTGATGCTCCGGGCCCGGACATCCAGCGCGCCGCGGAAGATGTAGGGAAAGCCCAGCACGTTGTTGACCTGGTTGGGGTAATCCGACCGGCCGGTGGCAATGATCGCATCGCTGCGCACGGACTTGATGTCTTCCGGCGTGATCTCCGGATCCGGGTTTGCCATCGCGAAGATGATCGGGTTCTTCGCCATCGACTTGACCATTTCCTTGGTCACGGCGCCCTTCACGGACAGGCCGAGGAACACGTCCGCGCCGTCCATAGCTTCCGTCAGTGTACGCTTCTTGGTCTTCACGGCGAAGGCGGACTTGAACTGGTCCATCTTCTCGGTGCGGCCTTCGTAAACCACGCCGGCCGTGTCGCACATCAGGATGTTTTCGGCCTTGACGCCGAGGTGGCGGATCAGGCCGGCAACCGACAAGCCAGCCGCCCCGGCTCCGGAAACGGCGACCTTGACGTCCGACAACTTGCGGCCGGTAATGTGACAGGCGTTGATCAGGCCGGCCGCCGCGATGATCGCGGTGCCGTGCTGGTCGTCGTGGAAGACCGGGATGTCGAGCTCTTCGCGCAAGCGGCTCTCGATGATGAAACAGTCCGGCGCGGAAATGTCTTCCAGGTTGATGCCGCCCCAGGTCGCGCCGATATTGCGCACCGTGCGGATGAAGTCTTCCGCGTCGCGGGTGTTCACTTCGACGTCGAAACAGTCGATATCGGCGAAACGCTTGAACAGGACGGCCTTGCCTTCCATCACCGGCTTCGAGGCCATCGGTCCAAGATTGCCGAGGCCCAGGATCGCCGTGCCGTTCGTGATCACGGCAACCAGGTTGCCCTTAGACGTATAGTCGTAGACGAGGTCCTCGTTCTGGGCGATGGCCAGCACCGGAATGGCAACGCCCGGGCTGTAGGCAAGCGACAGGTCGCGTTGCGTGCCCATCGGCTTGGTGGGGGCCATGGAGATCTTTCCCGCAGTCGGGTGCGAGTGGAAGTCGAGGGCTTCCTGATCGGTGAAGCTCGGGCGCTGCGTTGTCATTTGGGCTCTGTTTCGGTTGGACACGGGGTGTTTCCCCTCTAGGCCCCCGAAGGGCCCCTGCCAACAGCCAATTCCGCACAAACGTGGGCAGCAGCTTTGCGAATCCTTTCCGCACGGGCTAGCGTGCCGCGCCATGCCGGATACCGCCTCCAGTTCACCCACCGACAAGCCGGCTGCTGCCGAGCCGACGCCGTTCATGGCGCAGTACCTGTCGATCAAGACGGCGAACCCGGATGCGCTCCTGTTCTTCCGGATGGGCGACTTCTACGAACTGTTCTTCGACGATGCCGTCACCGCTGCGCGCATTCTCGACATCACGCTCACCGCGCGCGGCGAACACGACGGCGCGCCGATCCCCATGGCCGGTGTGCCCTACCATGCCGCCGAAGGTTACCTCGCGCGGCTGATCAAGGCGGGCTGCCGGGTGGCGGTCTGCGAACAGACCGAAAGCCCCGCCGAGGCGAAGAAGCGCGGTTCAAAGTCCATCGTCCGGCGCGAAATCGTGCGTATCGTCACGCCGGGCACCCTGACCGAAGAGACGCTGCTGCCGGCCCGGCAGGGCCAGGCCCTGGCGGCGCTCGCCTTCACCGGGCAGGGCGAGGCGGCGTTGGCCGTCTGCGATGTCTCCACCGGCCTGTTCGAACTCGCCGCGCTCGATCCCGCCCGGATCGGCGACGCCTTGCTGGCCTGGCCGCTCAACGAGCTGGTGATTTCCGAAAGTGACCGGGACCGGCCGGTGATCACGGCGCTCGGCGAAATCCTGACGGCACCGCTTACCGAACGCCCCGCGCGCACGGCTTCGGCAAAGTCCGGTGAGGCGCTGTTGAAGGAAGCCTTTGGTGTGGCCGCGCTCGACGGTCTGGGTACCTTCTCGAAGGCCGAACTCGCCGCTGCCGGCCTCCTGCTCGACTATGTCAAACTCACCCAGGCCGGCCGCCCGGCGCGCCTGTCGGTGCCGAAACGGGCAGAGCAGGGCAGCGCCCTTCTGATCGATCCGGCCACCCGCGCCAGCCTCGAGATCGACCGGTCCTTCACGCGCGGCCGCGATGGCTCGCTGCTCGCCGCGATTGATCGCACGGTCACGGCGTCCGGCGCGCGCCTGCTGGCCGCGCGGCTGTCACGGCCGTCCCGGCAACGCGCCGAAATCGAAGCCCGGTACGATGCCGTCAGCTTTTTCGCGGGCGAGCGCGCCGCCCTGTCAGACATCCGCGCCGCCCTGAAATCTGCGCCGGATCTCGAGCGGGCGTGCATGCGGCTCAGCCTGGGCCGAGGAGGTCCGCGAGACCTGCAGGCCTTGGCACAGGCGCTGGCGGCCGGCAGCCAAGCGGCGGCGCGCCTGCGAACTGGCGGTGCGCCCTTGCCGCCGCGTCTCGCGGGCGCTGCGCAGACGCTCAGCCTGTCGGACTTGCCGAGCCTTCAGTCGCTCGCCAGCGATCTTGCCAGCGCACTCTCCGAGGCGCCGCCGATGCTGGCGCGTGAGGGCGGCTTCATTGCCGCCGGTTGGGACGCTACGCTTGATGACGTGCGCAAGTTGCGCGACGGCAGCCGCCGCGTGATCGCGGAGATGCAGGGCCGTTACGCAGATGCTACCGGTATCAGCGCACTGAAGATCAAGTTCAACAACGTGCTGGGCTACTTCATCGAGGTTCCCGCCCGCGCGGCGGATCCGATGCTGAAGCCGCCGCTGGCGAATGACTTCATCCACCGCCAGACCATGGCCGGCGCCGTGCGCTTTTCCACGACCGAACTCGCCGAACTCGCCGGCCGGATCAGCCGCGCGGACGAGGAATCGAAAACGATCGAGCTTGGCCTGTTTGACGGGTTCTGCGCGCGCGTCATGGCTGCCGCCGGCGGGCTGGCGGAAGTTGCCGCCGCGCTCGCCGAGGTCGATGTCGCCGCCGGTCAGGCGGTCTGGGCTGCAGAGGCGGGCGCCGTGCGGCCGGTTCTTGACGAGGCGCCGGTCTTCGAGGCGAAAGGCCTGCGCCATCCCGTCGTGGAGGCTGCCTTGCGCAAGGAAGGGAAGGGGTTCACGGCGAATGACCTCAGCCTCGACGCGGCCGGCCTGTCAGCGCCGCGCTTCCTGCTCGTCACCGGCCCGAACATGGCCGGTAAATCGACCTATCTCCGGCAATCGGCGCTCGCGGTGATTCTCGCCCAGGCAGGCTGTTTCGTGCCGGCCGCCGCAATGCGCCTCGGGCTTGCGGACCGTGTCTTCTCGCGTGTCGGTGCCTCGGACGATCTCTCGCGCGGCCGCTCGACCTTCATGGTGGAAATGGTCGAGACGGCGGCCATCTTGAATCAGGCAACCGCCGACAGCTTTGTGATCCTCGATGAAGTGGGACGCGGGACGGCAACCTGGGACGGGCTGGCGATCGCCTGGGCGGCGGTCGAGCACCTGCACGAACAGACGCGCTGCCGTGCGATCTTCGCCACTCACTATCACGAGCTGACGGCGCTCGCCGCCGAGTTGCCGGGCGCGGCCAATGCCAGTCTCAGGGCCCGCGAGTGGAAGCAGGACCTGATCTTCCTGCATGAAGTCCATCCCGGTCCGGCCGACCGGTCCTACGGCGTGCAGGTCGCGCGGCTGGCCGGGCTGCCGCGCAGCGCCGTCTCGCGCGCGGCGCAGATCCTGAAACAGCTGGAGGCGGGGCCGTCTGCGGCCGAAAGCCTGCCGCTGTTTGCGGCGGCGCACGTCGAGACGGACGCCGAACTGACGCCGGAGGCCGAAGCCGTTCTGGCCGCCCTGGAGGTGCTCGATCCTGATACGCTCAGTCCGCGCGATGCGCTGCAGGCACTCTATGACCTGAAAGCGCTCGGCAAGGAAAAGGCCTGAGCGGCGCGTTCAGCGCGGGCGGGCCAGCGCGCTCAGCACATGCACGGCAGCCTGCAGGCTTTCGAGGTCACCGATTTCTTCCACAAGGCGCCGGGCGTCGCGCTTCAGGTCGTGGGTTTGAAGATCACGGCCGCGCGCGCCTTCGACCGATTCGGCAATTTCGAACGGCTCGTAGAACCAGCCGATCGGTTTGCCGAGGGCAACCGCGATTTCAAGCAGGCGGCCGGCCGACATCCGGCTATGACCAGCTTCATATTTCTGGATCTGCTGGAACGTGACGCCGAGCAGCGCCGCCAGCGCTTCCTGGGTCAGACCCAGCTCGCGCCGCCCCTGTCGCAGCCGCTGGCCGACGAACCGGTCGGCGTCCGTCGGCTTGCGCGCTTCATGGGCGGGCGATGTATCGGCTTTCGCCATAATATTGATCTCCGGCGCTACTGATCCAGACTAGCGCCGTACCTATGCAACCTGCAGGCCAAATGCGACTTTTGCGCGAATCCCGGCGGCTTTCGCGCAGTGTCTCAGACGGATACCTTCACGGGGGGCTCGAACCGGGTCGCTTTCAGGATCGCGTCATCCGGCGCCGCGATCATCGCCTTGTACATGGCGTCGGGATAGGCCTGATGGGGTTTCGCCGGATCATAAGGCGGCTGCTTCACGGTACCGCCTTCGCCGGAATAGTCGTCCGGGTTCACATAGGCTTCGAGCTGTCCGGGCGTGATGCCAATCCGTTCGACGACCGCCGGATCAATCCAGGCTTTCGGATCCACCGGTACCGTGGAGCAGGCCACTTCCAGCGTCAGCTGGTCAGGGCCCGCGAAATAGATCGAATGGCACATCGCATGGTCCAACGGGCCGATCACGTTGATGCCCTTCTTGCGGATCCGGTCGCGGATGGCGAGCAGGTCGTCCAGCGTATCGACCCGGAACGCCAGGTGCTGCATCGTGCCCGGCGCGCACGGGCCTGCGCCGGTGCCGGCGTGCGTGACGCCGATCTGGATCGGGATGTCCTTCACGGCGGGCAACTGCACAACCGAGAAATAGGAATGATCGTCCATGTGCAGGAAGGCGTGCACGCCGCCCGGCACGCCGTGCATGTCGAACAGGGCCGACAGCTGGAATCCCATCACGTCGGAAAAATAGGCGATGTGTTCGCGGATATCAGCCGCCATGATCGCAATGTGGTGGATACCGTTTGCCTTGATCATCCCGTTTTCCTCGCTTGACCTCGCGGCCATGTGGACAGGGCCGTTCCCGTCAATAATGTGCGCCACATGCGCAGAGGGGACAAGGAGGAACGCATCATGGTTGGCGCGACGGAAATCGTCCGGGAACCCTATCTTGTGATCCACAAGGACCCCTCGAGCTTCAAGGATGTGTATGGCGGGGCAGGGGACAATGTCGCCGCCGAATGCATGCGCATCTGTCCGGCCGGCACAACGGCCGAAAGCGTCGTCATCTTCTCCCATCCCATCGGCGGCGGCGCGTTCCTGCCGCTCGTCTCGGCGCTCGCCCGCGCGGGGCAGCATGTGATTTACTGCAACACGCGCTACCGCGGCAACGACACCGCCCTGATCATGGAGAAGTGCGCGGCCGATCTCGGCGCCTGCGTCGAGCATGCGCGGCGAAAGTTCGGCTACAAGCGCGTGATCCTCGGCGGCTGGTCGGGCGGGGGATCCCTGTCATTGTTCTACCAGGACCAGGCCGAGCATCCGACCATCACCCACACCCCCGCCGGCGACCCCTATGACCTGACGAAAAAGGCGCTTCCGCCTGCAGACGGCATCATGCTGCTCGCCGCGCATGTCAGTCGGGCGATCACCCTGACCGAATGGATGGATCCTTCGATCACGGACGAAACGCGCCCGTTCGTGCGCGATCCCGAGTTGAACATCTACGATCCTGCCTGCCCGGCGCAGCCGCCCTATACAGACGCCTTCGTGGCCCGCTTCCGCGCCGCGCAGCTGGCCCGCAACCGGCGCATAACGGCCTGGGTGAAAGACACGCTGGAAAAACTCCGCAAGGCCGGCGAGGACAATGCCGAGCGCGCTTTTACCGTGCACGGAACGATGGCCAACGTCTGTTGGACCGATCCCGCGCAGGATCCCTCGGACCGCAAGCCCTACACCTGCTATCTTGGAGAGCCACGCATCGCCAATGATGGCCCGGTCGGGCTGGCGCGCTTCACGACGCTGCGCTCATGGCTCTCGCAGTGGGGGTATGACACGACCCGCGCGGACGGGCTTGGCAATGCGTCGCGCATTTCCTGTCCGGTGCTGGTCATCAACAACACGGCGGATCTCGCCTGCACCCCAAGCCATGCGCGGCGCCTGTTCGACGCCGTCGGGCATTCGCGAAAAGCCTATCGCGATATTCAGGGGGCGGATCACTATTATATCGAGCGGCCGGACTTGTTGCCCCAGGCCGTCAAGGTGTGTGCCGGCTGGATGGCAGAGGAAGCCCTCTCGGGCTGACCCGTCAGTTCTTCTGCGGCAGGCGGACGATGTCGTCTTCTTCCGAAGGCGGCTTTTCGTCGAGCACGGTATCCGGCGTCACTTCGATGTCGATGCCGAGATCTTCGACATCCTCGAAGGTCGCGTCGGTCGCGCCCGGTGCAACGATCAGGCCGCCGGAATTGCCGGCCGACGAGGTGCCGAGATTGAGGCCGCCGCGCGCCGCCGGCGCCTGGCCGATGTTGAGGTTCAGCGTTCCCTGGACTTCCGGCTCGGCAGAGACAGTCTCGACCGCTGCAGCCTCAGGCGCGCCCGCGACGGGATCGGAACAGGCCGTGCCAACGGCGGCCATCGAAATCAGGAGAAGGGCAGTGATCGGTTTCATCAACATTCCTCAAGCATGACGCTCCAGCCCCCGGGCCGCAAGCTTCCTTTCCACAACGTCCCAGAATTTGGCAGTTGCATCAATGCCCGACAGGCGCTTCAGGGCCTGAAGACCCGTCGGCGAGGTGACGTTCACCTCGGTCAGCCGGCCGCCGATCACGTCGATCCCGGTCAGCACGAGGCCGCGGCGTTTCAGTTCGGGCCCGATCCGGGCGCAGATATGCGCGTCGGCCGCGCTGAGTTCGGTGGCTTCCGCCGTGCCGCCCACCACGAGGTTGGAGCGGACCTGTCCGGCTTTCGGCTTGCGGTTGATGGCGCCCACCGGTTCCCCGTCGATCAGGACGATGCGCTTGTCGCCGTCCGATACGGCCGGCAGGAAGGCCTGCACCATCACGGGCTCGCCCGACCGGCTGAAAAACAGCTCCAGCAGCGAATCGAGATTGGAATCGTCCGGGGCGATGCGGAAGACGCCGGCGCCGCCATGGCCGTAGAGGGGTTTGACGATGATGTCGTGGTGGGTGTCGCGGAAGGCGTCGATGGCGGCGCGGTGGCGCGTCACCAGGGTCGGCGGCATGATGTCGGGGAACATCAGCGGGAAGATCTTCTCCGGGCTCGAGCGCACGCCGGCGGGATCGTTCAGCACCAGCGTCTCGCCGGAGACGACCTCGAGCAGATGGCAGGCAGTGACGTAGCCCATGTCGAAAGGCGGGTCCTGGCGCATCAGGATGACATCGACATCTTTCGCCAGGTCCAGTGTCACCGCATCGCCGAACAGGCCGGGCGTCCCGCGCACCCTCTGGACCCGGGCGGGGCGGACGCGCGCGGTCACGCGGCCTTCGGTCCAAGCGAGGTCGCCGGTCCCGTAAACGAACAGCTCATAGCCGCGCGCCTGCGCCGTTTCGGCCAGCGCAAAGCTCGTATCGGAGTCGATATTGACCCGCTCGAGCGGGTCCATCTGTATGGCGATGCGTCGTGTCACGCGCTGGGTGCTCCCGTCATTACGGAAGGCACGCAGGGTTCAGCGGCTTCCTGTTTCGTAATTGGCGCCGTGCAGCTCAGGCATCGGCTCGGTTGTATATGAAGCGTCCGGGGCCGGTTGATAAGGGGCAGGCGGCGGCGCTTCAGTCGTAACCGGCGCGGCCGTCCGGTTCACAGCCTCGCGGACGCGGACATAAGAGACGACCTGCTTGACGCCGCCGACCACGCTGGCTTCCTCGGCGGCGCGGCGCAGCTCGTCGGTGCTGCGGGCAATGCCCATCAGGTAAACCACGCCGTCATAGGTCTCGATGTTGAAATTCACGCTTTTGACCTTGCTTGAGCCGATCAGGCGGGCGCGGACGCGGCCCGTGATGATCTCGTCCGACACGTTCGCCATGAACCCGCCGGGCGGCTCGATCCGGATTTCATTGGCCACGTCGCGGGCCCGCGAAGAACTCCAGGCGATGCCTTCCGCATAAGTCCGGTCAGCCGGTTCATTCACCCGGCCGGACAGCAGAACCAGCCCGTTGGCCACTTCCACGTCGACTTCGGCATACTTTGCGCCGCTTTCGTTCAGCAGCTTGGCCTTGATCTCGTTCGAGGCGGTCGCGTCATCCAGCGCCTCGCCCATGGTCTTTTCCTGCATGGTTGTCAGGCCCACCGCGCCAGCGGCGCCGAGGACGGCCACAGCGCAGCCCGTCATGGACATCACGGCGAGAAGGCAGGGAAGCGCAAGCACGATACGCATGGGAGTTTTCCTGAAAGTCATGAGGGGCCCGCTCTCATTACAACCTAGATAGGGCGAAATTCGGACATTCTCCAAATGAAACCCTGTATAGAAAGTAAACAGGAGCGGGTCCGGCGGCAGGCTGCGCCTTTTTGCTGGTTGCGGGAGGCCTGGCGTGATAGGTTTCCTGGACCGAAGCAGAAGGAACCGTTGCCCTGTCATCCGCCAAAACCCGGGTTGAGCCCCCCAAGAATGTCTCGCTCGCAGATATCAAGCTGCTGGCAGAGGCTCTCTCGAAAGTCCTCGAAGACGACAAGGCCGAGGACCTCGCCCTGATTGATCTTCAGGGCAAATCCTCCCTCGCTGACTTCATGATCATCGCGTCGGGGCGCTCCGGGCGGCACGTTTCTGCGCTTGCCGATCATGTGGCGCAGGAAGCCAAGCGCCTGACGGGCCGGCCGGCGAGCGTGGAAGGCATGGCCAACGCGGACTGGGTTCTGATCGATACGGGCGACGTGATTGTCCACCTGTTCCGGCCGGAAGTGCGCGAGTTCTACAATCTTGAGAAAATCTGGATGTCGGACCGGTCGAACCACCGGATCAGCGCGACCTGATCGATGCGGCTGCAGATCGTTGGTGTGGGCCGCCTCAAGGATGGCCCTGAGCGCAGCCTGACCGACGACTATGCCGGCCGCACCCTGCCGCTGGCGCGCCAGCTTGGCTTTCGCGGCCTCGATGAACATGAAGTGGCCAGCGGCGGCGGTCTTGAGGCCGAAGGCGCACGCTTGCTCGCCCGGATTCCGGCCGGCGCCCGGTGCCTGCGGCTCGACGAAGCTGGCGAAAATCTGACCTCTGCGGAACTGGCGCGCCGTCTCGCGGCTTGGCGGGATGAAGGCTTGCGCGATGCGGTGTTCCTCATCGGCGGCGCCGAGGGGTTTTCTGCCGGGGTGAGACGCGCGGTGCCCGCCGCGCTGGCCTTTGGTGCCCAGACCTGGCCGCACCGGCTGGTGCGCGCCATGCTGGCCGAACAGGTCTACCGTGCGATGACCATCCTGGCCGGAACCCCTTACCACAAGGCTTGAGCCTCCAGACTTTCAGAGGAAGCGCCAGGCCCGGACTATTGTGAGGACGGTTGCCGGGCAGGGGGAACGCACATTAAGGATGGCCCCCAGGCGGGCACTCGCCGCAGTGGGAGACGGATTGATGCAAAGCCGGGAAATGTGGCGCATCTACGGGCCAGTCATCGCGCTGGCCATTGCCGGCTTCGTGGCGGCCTACTTCCTGATGGATCCGGCGCCGCCCAAGACCGTGCGATTTGGCGCCGGAGCGCCCGGCGGTGCCTATCACGTCTATGCCGAACGGTATCAGCGCCTGCTGGCGGAGCAGGGTGTGGAGGTCGAACTTGTCGATACGGCCGGGTCGATCGACAATCTTCGCCTGCTCGACGAAGGCTTCATCGACATCGCGCTCGTCCAGGGCGGCCTGACGGGCAGCAGCGAAGCGAAAAAGCTGCGTTCCCTCGGCGGCCTGTTCGAAGAACCGTTCTGGGTCTTCCTGCGAAACGGCGTACCGGCCGGCGATTTCGGTGACCTGCGCACGCTGCGCCTGTCCATCGGGCCGGACGGTTCGGGCACACGGGCGCTCGCGGCGAGCTTGCAGACCACCTATGGCGGCGACTGGCCGAAGGCGGCGCGGATGTCGCTGCCGACAGCGGACGCCGTGGCGGCGCTGCGGGCCGGTGAGATTGACGCCGCTGCGTTCGCCGCCTCGCCCGACGCGCCCTATGTGCAGGACCTGTTGCGGGCCGAGGGTATCCATCTCCTGGCGTTTGAACGCGCCGAGGCCATCGCCCGGCGCGACGACGGCCTGTCATCGGTCGTCCTGCTGCGCGGCATCGCCGATATCGGCGCGGACATCCCGGCGCGTGACGTGCCGCTCGTGGCGGCGGTGTCGCAGCTGGTGGTGCGCGAGGATATCCACCCGGCCATCGAAGCAGTCCTGCTGGACGCGGCCGGCGCCATTCATGCGGAGCCGAGCCTGTTCTCGCCGTCTGGCCGGTTTCCCAACCTGACCAACGCAGACCTCCCGGTCAGCCGGCAGACCACCCGGTTCTATCGCGATGGGCCGTCATTTCTCCGGCGGTACTTTCCGTTCAGTGTCGCCAACTTCCTCGACCGTGCCTGGGTGCTGGCGATTCCGCTGCTGACGCTGGCGTTCCCGCTCGTGCGGGCCGCCCCTCCGATCTATCGCTGGCGCGTCCGGCGCCGGATCTACGTCTGGTACAAGGACTTGCGCGCGCTGGAAGACGAGGGCCGCGCCACGCCGGCCGGAGAGGCGCGCACCTCCGTGTTGAGCCGGCTGGAGCGCCTGCAAGCGGATATCGGCGGGCTGGATGTCCCGCTGTCCTACAATGATGACCTTTACCGGCTGCGCAGCCATGTCGAGTTCGTCAAACAGCTTCTGGGCGCCCCGCCGAAGCCGGCGACGGCCGGCTAGAGAAGTCCGGCAGCTTTCGCCTCAGGCTGATAGGTGCGCGAGACCGGCGCTTCCTTGCCGGAGGGAAGGACCAGAAACAGCTTGCCGCCGGCGCGCTTCACGTCGCGGACCGCCGCTTTCGACACCCACCATGACCGGTGCACCTGCAGCCCCCCGGCGCCGTCCAGCTCGCGCACCGCGTCGGCCAGCCGCATCAGGATCAGCTCTTCTCCTAGATTGGTGTGAACACGCAGGTAGTGGTCCTCGGAGGACACCGCGTAGAGGTCTGCCTGCCGGAATTTCAGGGGCAGGCGGGACAGGAAGGTTTCCGCAGGCCCGGCGCCGTCGGGCGCATTGGCCGGCGGCGGCGCAAGGATCGACTTGTCCGCCATGTAGCCGACGGCGGTCATGGCGATCGAAATGACCCAGACCAGCCCGAACAGTCTTGGCAGGTGCTGAAGGGGAATGGTGCGGGCGCTGAAGCTGTAGTCGATCAGCATCAGCGCGGCCGTCACGCCGAGCGCGGCGGCGACCGATACCAGGCCCATGACCACCGGCAGGGGCCCGCGCGGCCAGAACCGGTCGATCAGGACGCGTCCCGCCTCGGCCGAATAACTGCCCACCATGACCAGGCAGACCCAGTAGACCGCGCGCATCCAGAAGGACGCGCCGGACGCCGAGTCGTAGGGATTGAGGAAAGCCAGGAACAGGCCCGCAGCGCCGAAAACGCCGAATTCCCTCAGACGCCTGGGCCAGTCGATGGACATGCGTGGGTATTTCCTCTCGCATTTCGCGCTTCGTGAATGGTTCTGACCGCATTTCGCGAAGGATTCCAGACGCTGCGCGTAGTTGCGGTGGCGAGGGCCGGCGCGCGCGGCGAAGTAGGCCGGGCCGTCCACAAACTGTCCACAAGTCGCCCCGGAGTCCACACGAAATGACCCCCCTTTCCGCCGCGCAGCTGCCGCCCGCCTTTTCGCTCCGCCGCCTCTGGCAGCGCCGCAAGAATACACTCGTCTTCCTGGGCGCTGGCGCCGGGTACGCGGCGCTGTCCTATTTCATCCTCGCCTCGGAAGGCGCCGGCGCGGTGCGGGTGCGGGTCGACCCCTCGCCCCTGCTGGAGACTTCGCCGGTCGTGCAGGCGCATATTGCCGGGGCCTGCCTGTCTTTCCTGATCGGGACCGTCCTGCTGCTGGGGGTCAAGGGTCGCACCTTCCACCGCGTGCTCGGCTATGGCTGGATTGCGACGATGACCGTGACGGCGGTCAGCTCGCTTTTCATCACGGGCCTGAACGGTGACAATTACAGCCTCATCCACCTCCTGTCGGGTTGGAGCCTGATCGTCTTGCCGATGGGGCTTGCCGCGGCGCGCCGCCACGATATCGCCAAGCACCGCGCAGAGATGACCGGCATCTTCTTCGGCGGCATGCTGATCGCCGGCCTGTTCAGCTTCCTGCCGGGCCGCCTGATGTGGCATCTTTTCTTCACGGTCTGAGCCCGCTTATAGCCTTACGACTGTCGCCGAAGCCCGCTAGAACCTCCTCAGAGTCCCAAGGCGCTGAGGAGGAAATCCATGCAAAGACTTGTATCGCTCGCCCTGCTGTCGGCCGTCGCCGCGTGCCAGTCACCGCCGCACCTTCCGGTCATCGGCGATGTGTTTGCGCCGAAGTCCGCCCAGGACGCGCTTGAGCCGTATTACCGGTCCCTGCCGGACGACTTCTATCCGCGCGCCCCGCAAGGCCTGGCGCTGCCTGCATCCGGCAAGGCGCTGTCGCGCATCCTCGTCGCCTCCTGTCTCGATGAGGAAAAGGAGGACAGCGCCGCCCTGCGGTCGATCGCCGGGGAAGACGCAGACCTGCTCCTGATGATCGGTGACAATGTCTACGGCGACCGCAACGGTCCGGCTTATGTCAACAACCAGCCCGAGCTCGACGAACTGCGCGAAAGTTTCCGCGACCTGGCGGAGCGGGACGACTTCAAGGCGGTGCGTGCGAAGTTCCCGATGATGGTGGCCTGGGACGACCATGACATGGGCGCCAATGATGCCGGCAGGGAGTTTCCGTTCAAGCGCCTCGCCGAGCGGATCCACGAACGGTTCTGGGGACTCGAGACCGAGGATGTCGGCGCCTGGCCCGGCACCTATTATGCGCGCACCTTTGGCCCGGAAGGCCAGCGCACCCAGGTGATCGTGCTCGACACGCGTTTCTTCCGCTCGGCCCTGACGCCGACCGACGAGTGGAACAAGAAAGGTAAGGAACGCTACATGCCGTCGGCCGACCCGGAGCAGGACATGCTGGGCAACGACCAGTGGACCTGGCTGGAAAACCGGCTGCAGGATCCGGCGGACCTGCGCCTGATCGTGTCGTCGATCCAGGTGCTGCCGACCGACGGGCATGGCTTCGAAGCCTGGGCGACGCTGCCGCTGGAGCAGCAGCGCCTTTACCGCCTGATCCGCGAGACCGGCGCCAACGGTGTGGTGTTCCTGTCCGGCGACCGGCACACGTCCTTTCTCTATGAGGACAAGTCGGCGCTGGCCTATCCGGTTTCGGAACTCACCGCCTCGTCCCTGAATGTCGCGTTTGCCACGACGACCACCGAAATGGACCGCGCCCAGCTGGGCGAAGGCTATCCGCCGGAGAATTACGGCGCGATCGGCATCGACTGGCCGACCGGAACGGTCAGCCTGGAGGTCAAGTCGAATACCGGCGAGACCGTGCGCGCGGCCACCACGAAGTTCCGCTGAACCCGGATGACCAGACCCGGGAAGGGAGCCGCAAAGCGGAGCGATGGCTGAAACACGCAAGGTTCTGAGCCTCATCCTCGCGGTGATGATCCTGCAATTGGCGGGCGGGTTGACCGGCGTTCTGACGCCGCTCGGCCTCGAAGCCATGCAGGTCGATGAAACGCTGATCGGCCTGGTCGCCGCGCTGCATGCGGCGGGGTTCATGGCGGGCGCCTGGGTGTCGCCGCGGGTGCTGGCCGCGTTCGGCAATATCCGCCTGTTCGCCGCGGCGGCGGCTGTGACGTCGGCGGGCTTCCTCAGCCTGTCGCTGATGCCTGAGCCGCCTTTCTGGGCCCTGATCCGCCTGCTGCAAGGGGCGAGCTTTGCCTTCATGTTCACCAGCATCGAAAGCTGGCTGGGGGTGGCGGTGCCGGCCCATGCGCGCGGCAATGTGATGGGCGTGTACCACACGACGGGGAAGGTCTCGCTGATGCTGGGGCCGTTCTTCGTGGCGGGGCTCTCTCCGCTCGACAGCCGGGCCTATATCTGGGCCGGCCTGTTCCTGGCCCTCGCCATCGTGCCGGTCTGCGTGACCCGGATGCAGGAGCCGCCGGCGCCCGACCGCAAGGCGATGCCCCTCTCTCAACTTTTCGCGATTGCGCCGGCCGCCGTGGTCGGCGTGGCCGGTGCCGGCATTGTGAACACGGGGCTGCTCGCGCTGCTGCCGGTCTATTTCGACAAGTTCGACATGGGCGGGGGAGGGACCACGGCGGCCGCGATTGGCGCGGCGGCGGCCTGGACGGGCGGGCTGATCCTGCAATGGCCGGCGGGGCGGGTGTCGGATTTCGTCGACCGAAGGCTGATCGTGGCGGGCCTGTGCGGCGTGGCCGCCGCCGCCGCGCTGCTGATCGCGCTGCTGGGGCCCTGGCTCGGCGAGACGGGCATCGTTGCGCTGCTGGCGGTCTGGGGGGCCGGGGCGCTCTGCTTCTACGGGATATGCGTGGCACATGCGATTGACCGGACCCCCGGCGGACAGGTGACGCAGGTGATGTCGGGGCTGCTGTTCGTCTGGGCGGCGGGCTCGATTTTCGGCCCGCTCCTGTCGGGCTTCGCGATGAAGCTGGCGGGCGGTTTCGGCCTGTTCGGCCTGGCCGGAGGGTGCCTCGCCGCGATGACCTTCTACATGCTGGTGCGGATGCGCCTGAGACACTCCGCCGAACTTACCCCGCAAGGCGAGCGTGGCGCGATGTTGCCCTCCCCATTGGCGAGTGCCCATATCGTCCCGCAGGATCCCGGCAAGCGGGAATGAGCGGGCAAGCCCCGCCGCGACGGCAACCCGGCACCCTCAGTCCACGAACTGGTACCCAGCGAGTTGCGGCCAGCCTCAGTGTTGGTATACAGCGGCGCGAACCACAGGGCAGGCGGGCTGGCGAAGGGCGACCAGACCCCGTGTCCACACAGGGAAAACTCCATGAACATTCACGAATACCAGGCCAAGGCGCTGCTGAAGTCGTTCGGGGCGCCGGTGGCTGACGGCGTGCCGGTCCTGTCGCTGGCAGATGTGCAGAAAGCGGTTGATACGCTGCCCGGCCCGCTGTGGGTCGTGAAAAGCCAGATCCACGCCGGCGGGCGCGGCAAGGGCAAGTTCATCGAGAAGGAAGCCGGCGAGAAGGGGGGCGTGCGCCTCGCCTTCTCCAAGGAAGACGTCGCCAAGCACGCCGAAGCGATGCTCGGCAAACACCTTGTGACCGCGCAGACCTCTGCCGCCGGCAAGCAGGTGAACCGCCTCTACATCGAAGACGGCGCTGACATCGAGAAAGAGCTGTACCTCTCGATCCTCGTCGACCGCTCGACCTCGAACGTGGCCTTCGTGGTCTCGACCGAAGGCGGCATGGACATCGAGGCGGTCGCGCATGACACGCCGGAGAAGATCCTGACGGTGCAGATCGACCCGCTGACGGGCGTGACCGCTGGCGACTCGGCGAAGATCAACACGGCACTGAACCTGACCGGTACGGCCGCCGCGGATGGCGAAAAGCTCTACCCGATCCTCTACAAAGCCTTCACCGAGAAGGACATGGCGATGCTGGAGGTGAACCCCCTCATCGTGATGAAGGACGGCCATCTGCGCGTGCTCGATGCGAAGGTCTCGTTCGACGGTAACGCGCTGTTCCGCCATCCGGATGTCGCCGCCCTGAAGGACGAAACCGAACAGGACGCCAAGGAACTCGAAGCCGCCGAATGGGACCTCGCCTATATCGCGCTCGACGGCACGATCGGCTGCATGGTCAACGGCGCCGGCCTCGCGATGGCGACGATGGACATCATCAAGCTCTACGGCGAAGAGCCCGCAAACTTCTGCGATGTCGGCGGCGGCGCCGGCAAGGAGAAGGTGGCGGCCGCCTTCAAGATCATCATGAAGGACCCCAACGTGAAGGGCATCCTCGTGAACATCTTCGGCGGCATCATGAAATGCGATGTCATCGCTGAAGGCGTGATCGCAGCCGTGAAGGAGACGAACCTGCAGGTGCCGCTCGTCGTGCGCCTCGAAGGCACCAACGTCGATCTCGGCAAGAAGATCATCCGCGAGAGCGGCCTGAACGTCATTCCCGCAGACGATCTCGATGATGCGGCTCAGAAAATTGTCAAAGCGGTGCGGGGTTAAGCGTCATGTCCATTCTGATCGACAAGAACACGAAAGTCCTGACGCAGGGCATGACCGGCAATACCGGGTCGTTCCATACCAGCCAGGCGCTTGAGTATTACGGCACGCAGATGGTCGGCGGCATCCACCCCAAGAAGGGCGGTGAGATGTGGACGGCGGCGAACGGCAAGGAATTGCCGATCTTCGCCTCGGTCGCTGAAGGCAAGGCCAAGACCGGCGCCACGGCGTCCGTCGTCTATGTGCCTCCGGCGGGCGCTGCCGCGGCCATCGAGGAAGCGATCGATGCGGAAATCCCGCTGATCGTGTGCATCACCGAAGGCGTGCCCGTGCTCGACATGGTGCGCGTCAAGGCGAAGCTCGCGAAATCGAAGTCGCGCCTGATCGGGCCGAACTGCCCGGGCATCATCACGGCCAATGAATGCAAGATCGGCATCATGCCGGGCTCCATCTTCAAGAAGGGCTCGGTCGGCATCGTCTCGCGCTCCGGTACGCTGACCTATGAAGCGGTGTTCCAGACCACGAACGCGGGCCTTGGCCAGACCACGGCGGTCGGCATCGGCGGCGACCCGGTCAAGGGCACCGAGTTCATCGACATGCTCGAGATGTTCCTGGCGGACGATGAGACCAAGTCGATCATCATGATCGGTGAGATCGGCGGCTCGGCCGAAGAGGACGCCGCCCAGTTCCTGATCGACGAGGCCAAGCGTGGCCGCAAGAAACCGATGGCCGGCTTCATTGCCGGTCGCACGGCTCCCAAAGGCCGCACGATGGGCCATGCTGGCGCAATCGTGAGTGGCGGCAAGGGCGATGCGGAGTCTAAGATTGCCGCGATGGAAGCGGCGGGAATCCGTGTAAGCCCCAGCCCGGCGCGCCTTGGTACGACGCTGGTGGAAGTGTTAAAGGGTTAGAAGACCCTCAGGTAGAGCTTGCGGCCGCGCTTGCCTGAAGGCAGTGCGGCGCGCAGGCGGGGCTCTGCAGCCCGGAACCTGCAGGCGGCATCATCCGCCCCCATATGCGTCCCGGGGGCGGCAGCTCTGGAAGGATTGTATTTCAATGGCAGACGATGGCAGCCCGGTGAACGGTCCGCGCAGCGCCGGTAACGCAGCGATGCTGGAAACCGCGTTCCTCTATGGCGGTTCGGCGCTCTGGATCGAGCAGATGCAGGCGGCCTATGCGAAGGATCCGTCGTCGGTTCCGGAAAGCTGGCGCAGCTTCTTCGCCGAACTGGGCGATGACAGCGCTGCCGCCTCGCAGAACGCCAAGGGCGCCAGCTGGAAGCGCGAAGGCTGGCCGAGGGCTGCGCCGGACGAACAGGTTGCCGCGTTCGATGGCAACTGGGCGCTGCTGGAGCCGAAGCTCGAGAAGAAGATCAAGGCTGCCAGCCCGGCCGCTGCACCGGCCGACATCTCGCAGGCAGTCACCGACTCGATCCGCGCCCTGATGATGATCCGCGCCTACCGGATCCGCGGCCACTTTGCGGCGCAGCTGGATCCGCTCCGCCTGTCCACGTTCGGCGATCAGCCGGAACTCGATCCCGCCTCCTACGGTTTCGGACCTGAAGACCGCAACCGGCCGATCTTCATCGACCATGTGCTCGGCCTTGAGCGCGCGACCATCAACGAGATGCTCGACATCCTGAAGCGGACCTATTGCTCGACGCTCGGCATCGAGTTCATGCACATCTCGGACCCGAGCGAGAAAGCCTGGCTGCAGGAACGCATCGAAGGCCCGGACAAGGGCGTGGCGTTCACCCGCGAAGGCAAGCTCGCGATCCTCAGCAAGCTGATCGAAGCGGAAAGTTTCGAACGCTTCCTGCACAAGCGCTATCCGGGCACCAAGCGCTTCGGCCTCGATGGCGGCGAAGCGGCTGTGCCGGCGCTGGAGCAGATCATCAAGCGCGGCGGCGCGCTTGGCGTCAACGAGATCGTCGTCGGCATGCCGCACCGCGGCCGTCTCAACATGCTCGCGGCCGTCATGGGCAAGAGCTATGACAAGATCTTCCACGAATTCCAGGGCGGCTCGACGCAGGGCGCCGGCACCTTCGGGTCGGGCGATGTGAAATACCACCTCGGGGCCTCGTCGGACCGCGAGTTTGACGGCAACACCGTCCACCTCACCATGAACGCCAACCCGTCGCACCTGGAGGCCGTCAACCCGGTCGTCCTCGGACGCACGCGCGCCAAGCAGTTCACCGAGGCGCGGGAGACCGGCAAGCTCGACCGTTCGAAGAAGCTGCCGCTGCTGCTGCACGGCGATGCCGCCTTCGCGGGGCAGGGCGTCGTGGCCGAGTGTTTCGCGCTCTCGGGCCTGCAGGGTTACCGCACCGGCGGCACGATCCACTTCATCGTCAACAACCAGATCGGGTTCACCACCAGCCCGATGTATTCGCGCTCCTCGCCGTATCCGTCGGATGTGGCGCTGATGGTCCAGGCGCCGATCTTCCACGTCAACGGCGACGATCCGGAAGCTGTTGTCTATGCCGCGAAAGTGGCGACCGAGTACCGGCAGAAATTCGGCAAGGACGTGGTCATCGACATGTTCTGCTATCGCCGCTTCGGTCACAACGAAGGCGATGATCCGACGATGACGCAGCCGGTCATGTACCGGGTGATCAAGGACTTGCCCTCGACGCGCGAAATCTACGCCAGGCGCCTCGTTGCCGAAGGCCTGATGACAGCCGAAGAGGTTGATGCGCAAGTCAAGGCGTTCGAGGAATTCCTCGAAAAAGCCTTCACCGACGCGAAGGACCTGAAGACCAACAAGGCCGACTGGCTGGAAGGCCACTGGTCGGGCTTCAGCCTGCCGATCGATGACGACCGGCGCGGCAAGACCGGCGTGGCGAAGGCCAGGCTGAAGGAACTCGGCGCTGCGATCACCACCGCGCCGGATAGCCTCGACGCGCACAAGACGGTCGAGCGCGTGATTGCGCGCCGCCGCGAAAGCTATGAGACCGGCAAGGATATCGACTGGGGCGGCGCAGAACACCTCGCGTTCGCCAGCCTGCTCGACGAAGGCTTCCCGGTCCGCCTGTCCGGCCAGGACTGCGGGCGCGGCACGTTCGTGCAGCGCCACAGCCACCTCGTGGACCAGACCACCGGCGAGCGCTACACCGCGCTGAACCATATCAGCGACAAGCAGGCGCCCTACGAAGTCATCGACTCGCTGCTCTCGGAAGAGGCCGTGCTCGGCTACGAGTATGGCTACTCGCTGGCCGATCCGAACACGCTGACCCTGTGGGAAGCCCAGTTCGGCGACTTCGCGAACGGCGCGCAGGTCTATTTCGACCAGTTCATCTCGAGCGCGGAGCGCAAATGGCTGCGCATGTCGGGTCTCGTGATGCTGTTGCCGCACGGCTATGAAGGTCAGGGTCCGGAGCATTCCTCGGCCCGCCTCGAGCGCTTCCTGCAGATGTGTGCGGAAGACAACATGCAGGTGTGCAACCTGACGACGCCGGCAAACTATTTCCACGCCCTGCGCCGCCAGATTCACCGCGAATTCCGCAAGCCGCTGGTGATCATGACGCCGAAGTCGCTGCTGCGTCACAAGCTGGCGACCTCGACCATCGACGACATGAACGCCAAGTCGACCTTCCACCGCGTCCTGTGGGACGATGCGCACACACCCGGCCGCGAAGGCAAGGTGAAGCTCGTCGACGACAAGAAGATCCGCCGCGTCGTCCTGTGTTCGGGCAAGGTGTACTATGACCTGTTCGAAGCGCGTGAAGCGGCGGGTACGGACGACGTGTACCTGCTGCGCGTCGAGCAATTCTATCCGGTGCCGCGCAAGTCGCTGGTCACCGAGCTGAAGCGCTTCGCCCAGGCCGAGATCGTCTGGTGCCAGGAAGAGCCCCGCAACATGGGCGGCTGGACATTCATCCGTGACGAGATCGAATGGTGCGCCTCGCAGGCTGGCAGCAAGCAGCCGCGTCCGAAATATTCGGGCCGTCCGCCAAGCGCCGCGACCGCAACCGGCCTTCTCTCCAAGCACCAGGCCGAGCAGGCCTCGCTGATCCGGATCGCCCTTTCACCTGACCCGGTGGATGACCGTATCCTCAACCCGTAGTCTCCTTCAACACACCCTTCGGACCACAAAACTATGACAGACATTGTTGTGCCTACTCTCGGCGAAAGCGTCACGGAAGCGACGGTCGGCCGCTGGCTGAAGTCCAAGGGTGACGCGGTGAAAAAAGACGACGTCCTCGTCGAGCTGGAAACCGACAAGGTGTCGGTTGAGGTTTCGGCGAGCGAAGACGGCGTACTGTCCGACATCGCGGTGCCGGAAGGCGAGACGGTCGGGATCGGCGCGCTCCTTGGACGGATCAATGGGGCAGGGGCGGCGGCGAAGCCGGCGCCTGCCGCCAAGCCGGCCGCGGCGCCTGCGCCTGCACAGGCGGCCGCCGCACCGGTCGCCGCTGCGGCAACCGGCGGGCTGACCGACGTGAAGGTGCCCGTGATGGGCGAAAGCGTCGCGGAAGGCACGATTGCCTCGTTCAGCAAGAAGGTCGGCGACAAGGTCCGCAAGGACGAAACGATTGCCGAAATCGAGACCGACAAGGTCGCGCTCGAAGTGCCGTCTCCGGCCGACGGGGTGATCGTCGAAATCCTCGTGGCCGAAGGCGCCAGCGTCACGCCCGGCTCGGTGATCGCGCGCGTCGGCGCGTCCGTCGGCGCAGCGGCGCCCAAGGTGGCCGCCGAAGCCGCACCGGCAAAGACGGCGGCCGCGCCCGCCAGCACCGGCGAGCGCCCGGTCGCGCCATCGGTTCGCCGCATCGCGGCCGAAGCGAACGTTTCACCGGCCGAAATTCCCGGCACGGGCCGCGATGGCCGCGCCACCAAATCCGATGCGCTTGCTTATGTGAACCAACCGAAGGTCCCCTCGATGCCCGATACCCAGGTCCGCCCGCCCCGCGAAACCGGCCCGCGTGAAGAACGTGTACGGATGACCCGCCTGCGCCAGACCATCGCCCGCCGCCTGAAAGAAGCCCAGGACACGGCTGCGATGCTGACGACATTCAACGATGTCGACATGTCTGCCGTGATGGACCTGCGAAAGAAGCACCAGGACGCCTTTGTCGCCCGCCATGGCATCAAGCTCGGCTTCATGAGCTTCTTCGTGAAGGCCGTGACCGGCGCGCTCAAGGAAGTGCCGGCCGTCAATGCCGAGATCGACGGACAGGACCTGATCTACAAGAACTACTATGACATCGGCGTCGCGGTCGGCACCGAAAAGGGCCTTGTCGTGCCGGTCGTACGGGGCACGGATGACATGTCGCTCGCCGACATCGAGAAAGCCATCGCCGCGCTGGGCAAGAAGGCGCGCGACGGCGCCCTGACCATCGGCGACCTGCAGGGCGGCACGTTCACGATCTCGAACGGCGGCATCTATGGCTCGCTGATGTCGACCCCGATCCTTAATCCGCCGCAGTCCGGGGTGCTCGGCATGCACCGCATCGAGGACCGCCCGATCGTGCGCAATGGCCAGATCGTGATCCGCCCGATGATGTATCTCGCGCTCAGCTATGACCACCGCATCGTCGATGGCAAGGAAGCCGTCACCTTCCTCGTCCGCGTCAAGGAAGCGCTGGAAGATCCCGACCGGATGCTGCTGGAAGTCTGAGGCGGCGCGCACGTCCGAAATGCCCCTGGCGCCCCGGTTTCCGCCGGGGCGTTTCAGTTTGGGCGCGGCCTGCTTCACGCAGATTTGAGCCCGCCTCAACAAACGGGGGCTTGCTTTGCATCAAGCCTGCCTCAGCTTATGGTGGTCAAAGTCAACGCACCCAAATCAAGCAGAACGGACCCCCGCCATGGCCGACCCCACCTATACGCCCCCGAAAATCTGGACCTGGGACAAGGAAAGCGGCGGCCGTTTCGCCAGCATCAACCGCCCGATTGCCGGGCCGACGCATGACAAGGAATTGCCGGTCGGCAAGCATCCGTTCCAGCTCTATTCCCTCGGCACGCCGAACGGCGTGAAGGTCACGATCATGTTCGAGGAGCTGCTCGCGGCAGGCTTCAAGGCAGCCGAGTATGACGCCTGGCTGATCAATATCGGCGAAGGGGCCCAGTTCAGCTCCGGCTTTGTCGATATCAACCCGAACTCGAAGATCCCGGCGCTGATGGATCATTCCACCACGCCGCCGACGCGCCTGTTCGAGTCCGGCTCGATGCTGCTCTACCTCGCCGAGAAGTTCGGCGCCTTCCTGCCGAAAGACCATTACAAGCGCACCGAAGCGATCAACTGGCTGTTCTGGCAGATGGGTTCTGCGCCGTTCCTCGGTGGCGGGTTCGGCCACTTCTATGCCTACGCGCCGGAGAAGTACGAGTATCCGATCAACCGCTACGCGATGGAAGTAAAGCGCCAGCTCGACGTGCTCGACCGGCATCTCAAGGTGAACGAATATTTCGCGGGTGACGAATATTCGATCGCCGACATGGCCATCTGGCCCTGGTACGGCGCGCTGGTCACCGGCGCGGTTTATGACGCGGGTGAATTCCTGCAGGTCCACGAATACACGAACGTGATCCGCTGGATGAAGCAGGTCGGGGCGCGCCCCGGCGTCAAGCGCGGCGCGATGGTCAACCGCACGTTCGGCAAGCCGGAATCCCAGCTGCGCGAGCGCCATGATGCCAGCGATTTCGACACCCGGACGCAGGACAAGCTGGAACCTCAGAGCTGACGGCGCTGCGGCGCCTTGCCGGTGCCTGCCGCCTGATGTACCGGGCTCGTGTCTTCAAGCCCGAGGCCGGTGAAACATGACGACCTATACCAGCGATCCGCGCCGGCATTCGGCTGAAACGGCCGCTTCGATGGCCGATGTGCGTTACGAGGTGGACCGGATCGACCGCCTGCTGGTGGCGATCCTGGCCGAGCGCCAGTCGTTCATGGAGGCGGCCGCGCGCATCAAGGGTGACCGGAACGCGGTGCACGACCGCGCCCGGATTGAGGACGTGGTGACCAAGGTGACCGCAGAATGCCCGGTGCATGGACTGTCGCCGGCCATTGCCGAGCCCGTCTGGCGGACCCTCATCGACCGCTGCATTGCCTTCGAGTTCGGGCGCTACGACGCGCTGCGCTTGCGCGACGCCGTCAAGTCATAGACTGCGCGGGCGGCCGCCTCGAGCGCCTCTCCCAGTGCGTCCTTCACATCCCCCAGCAGGACGGCGGCATGTGCGGGGCTTGGCGGCGCGTCCGAGCGGCCGGCCTTCTCGGCTCGCTCGCAGGCCGCTGCGAGTTTCAGCGCGCCGATGCCAAGGCTTGCCCCTTTCAGGGTATGGGCGGCGTCCGACCAGTCCCGCGCCTCCAGCCTCGGGTCGAGCAGGCGGGACCAGAGCTGCGCCTGGTGCCGGAAGATCTCGATCACTTCGATGCCGAGATCGACATCGCCGCTGGTCATGGCGGAAAGGTGATCGCGGTCCATGACGGGAAGGGAAGGGCGCGGGTCGGTCATCGGGAGGGTCTCCTGTGCCCCGGAACCCTGCCCAACGGCCATTAGCATCCTGTTAACGGTGCGGACGGCGCAAAAAATTCACGCTTTATCGATTGTCGAAAAGGCCCGGTTCTGGTATGTACTTCCGCGTGAGGCGCCTGCAGCCGCACCCTTCCGACGTTTGGGGACTGGACGATGACCAACCTTCTGATCATGATCCGCAATGTGGTTCTGGCGACGATTCTCGCCTGGATCGGCCTCGATTTCGCGCCCAGCGCACCGGAAAAAGAAGACAAGCCGAGCGAAAAATCTGCAGTTCTGGCCCTCTTCAACTGAAGAATCCTGCAAAGGCTTAATCCCTCTTCGTGCAATCTGCGCTCGCGGCAATGCGCGAGGCGGGTTATACATTGAACATGACTGAAGCATCTTCCGCGCGCCCTTCGGGCCGGGACGACTTCGTGCGCCACCAGGCCTCTCAGAATTATGAGATGGCCCAGCACGGTGGCGGATGGATGGTCGCGGTGTCGATCTTCGTCGCCTTGCTCTGGCTTGCAGGCGTTGCACTGGGATTCATGGGGCTCGGCGGCATGGCCATGACCGGGAATATCCACCCGATGCTTTTGGCAGCAGGCGCCGTTGGCGCTGTCATTCCCGCTTTCCTGATCATCCTGGCTGGCTTCATGGGCCGGTCGGGCCGCCGCGCCGCAGCCGCAAATGCGCTGGTGCTCGAGGCGGCGTCCCGCCTGATGGCGCCGGCCCGCGAGGCCGGCACCGAAGGCATCGCCTTTGCCGAGCAGATGAAGCAGGCCGCCGCCGAGGTGGACAAGGCCATGGCGCATGCGCTGGTGGCGATGAAGGCGATGGCCGGCGAAATCGGTGACGAACGCCTGCGGCTCGAATCGGTCTCCTATGCCACGTCCGACAATGCGCGCGACCTTGCGACCCGTCTGGCCGCGGAGCGTCAGGCGCTCGAGGCCCTCGCCCGCGAACTGCGAAGCCAGATCAGCACGATGAGCGAAGCCATCCCGCGCCAGGCGCAGATGATGGTCTCGGCGGCCCGCCAGGCCAGCGACGAGGTCGGCCGCGCGGATACGGCGCTGGAAAACCGGCTGGGCTCGATGGCCCGCGCCGGGGAAGATCTCGGCCGCCGCCTGGAAGCGCTCGACGGTCTGGCGCGCGAAGCTGCAACGCGGACCGAAGGGTTGACCTTTTCGATCACGCGGATCGAAGACAAGCTCGAACAATCCCGCCGTACGGTGGACGCCGCCGTGCGGGCCAGTGAAGTTGCCGCCGCTGCGGCTGCCACAACCGGCGACGCGCTGAAGGGCGCCGTCGCGTCGGCGCTTGACGGCGCGCGCCAGGCGAATGCTGAAATCAACTCGGCCACACGCGGCGCGGCCGAAGAAGCCGCCCGCGCCCTCGCCCGCCTGCGCGAAGCCGGCGAGCAGGCAGCCTACGCGCTGCGCACCGCCAGCTACGCCGCGCGGATCGAGGGCGAAAATCTCGAGCGCCGCACCGGCATCCCGACGCCGGATGCCGCGCCCGCCATGAGCGCGCCGCCGGTCCGGCCAAGCCTGTCGGCGCCGCAAGCTCCGTACACGAACGGCCATGCGAACGGCAATGGCCACGCGGCGGGTTTCACCCACGCCAACGGTAATGGGCGGCTGACGGCGTCGCGCCCGTCGATGGATGACGACCTGTTCGATGCGAGCGCGGACGCCGTGATAGCGGCCAGCCTGTCGAAAGAGGCCTCTGAGACACCGCTGGTGCTCGGCCGCGATGTGACCTCGGGCGACGGCGAGCCGCTGATGCTGCGCCGCCGGCATGACGATGCCCAGGTTCCGCCGCCGGAGCCGCCGCGCCGCCGGGCAAGTGACCAGTTGCTGCCGCCGTCGCCAAGCGGCTCGGCCTTGCGCGACATCATTTCCGACATTTCCCGCGAAGAGGCCGGCAGCACGCCGTTCGACCGCGAAGAGATCGCCGAGGCGCTGGTCAACCGGCTTCAGTCCTCCGGCATTCCGCTCGCTGAAGTGTTCCGGCCCCGCGCGAAGAAGCGCATTGCGACGGCCAGCCAGAAGGGCGAAGCGGCCCGCCGCGACGCGATCCGGGAACAGGCCGGCAAGGAAGTCGAGCGCGTGTCCCACCGCCTGCGCGGCGACAACAAGCTGATGGACATGGCCCGCCAGTTCGCGATGCTTGAGGAAGCGGACGCACTGGCCGCGCTGGAACAGACACAGAGCACCAGCCGCAACGCCAGCGCGCGCCTGGCCGCCTACCTTCTGGTTGACGCGGCGCTTTAGCGCCCCGTGGCTCTCATTCAGACAATCATCCGGTTGATCTAGACGCCGACAATCTCGCTGCTGGCGGCTTCGTCCTTGATCCACTTGATGAAGGCGCGCACGTCCGGCGTCAGGTGGCGGCCTTTTGGCCAGACCAGCCAGTAGCCGAAATCAATCGGGATCGAGCCGTTGGCAAACGGCGCGACGAGGCGTCCGGCGGCAATGTCATTGGCGGCGATGGCCTGCTTGGCGAGCGCAACGCCGCGCCCTGCAGCCGCCGATTCGATCACCAGGATACCCTGGTTGAAGCGCGGACCCCGGCTGCCATCGACGCCGGAGACGCCATGCGCCCGCAGCCAGCTCGCCCAGTCCGGACAGGACGGATCGTTCTCGGAACTCTCGTCGTGCAGGAGCGTATGGTTCTTCAGGTCTTCCGGTTTGCGGATCGCGTCCGGCCCTTCGATCATGCGCGGCGAGCAGACCGGCAGCACGGTTTCATCGAGCAGTTTCTCGGATTTGAGGCCCTCATAGTTGCCGCGCCCGTACCGGATGGCCAGGTCCGCATCGGCCGTGTTGAAGTCGGTGAGCGACATGTCGGCCGAGATCCAGGCTTCGACGCCTTCGTTGGTCTGGTTGAACTTTTCGAGACGTGGTGCCAGCCATTTGGCGGCAAAGGAGGGCGCGCAGGACACCATCACGCGGCCCTTGCGGGCAGGGGCCTGCATGATTCGTCCGGCTTCCGAAATACGCTCGAACGCTTCCCGGACCAGCGGCAGGCTGGCCTGCGCGGCGTCTGTCAGCAGAACGGAACGCCCCGTACGCTTGAACAGGGGCGTACCGGCGAAGTCTTCCAGCTGGCGGATCTGCTGCGAAATGGCCCCCGGCGTGACGTTCAATTCCTCGGCGGCTTGTGTGAAGGACAGGCGTCGGGCGGCGGCCTCGAAGGCGCGCAGGGCGTTGAGGGGCGGCAAGCGATCTGATGGGTCGGACATGGATAGTTTCTCTAAAAGATTACCTTAGGGGTTGCCCGTTGCTGCCGAGGCGTCAAGGAGGTTGTGTGTATGTGTCCCTCCAGAACAGCTAAACAAGAGAGTTGCGCCTGATGCGCCAGTTTCCAGCGTTTTTTAACCTCGACGGCGCCCGTATTGTGGTGTTCGGGGACGGCGAGGAAGCCGCCCGCAAGCTGCGCCTGCTGGTTTCGTCCCCGGCGGACCTCGTTCTCGTAGGCGGATTTGCGGAGTCCGCGCTGGCAGAAGAGTTTGCCGGCCGCGTGACGGTGGTGGACCGCAGCGCCCACGTGCGCGCGCTTGAGGGCGCCCGGCTGGCCATCATCGCCGAACCGGAGGCAGCCCGCCGCGCCGAGGCGCTCAGCGCGGTTCGCGCGCGCGGTATTCCGGTCAATGTTGTGGACCATCCGGAAGATTGTGATTTTACCGTGCCCTCGATCATCGACCGGGACGAGATCGTTGCGGCGATCGGTTCGGGCGGCGCGGCGCCGGTGCTGGCGAAGACCATCCGCGCCAAACTTGAGGCCCTTCTGCCGAGCCGGATCGGAGACCTCGCCGCGCTCGCCCGCCGTCTTCGCCCGGTCGTGGCGGACGCCATTCCCGACACCGCCGCCCGCCGCCTGTTCTGGGAGCGAGCGCTGGCCGGGCCTGCAGCCGAAGCCGCCTATGCCGGCGATCTCGACAAGGCCGAAGCACTGCTGCGGTCGGCGGCGAAGTCCACGGGCCGCTCGGCCGGCGTGGTTCACATTGTCGGGGCAGGGCCGGGCGATCCGGAACTCCTCACGCTGAAAGCGCTGCGCGTGATCCAGGAGGCGGATGTGGTCTATTATGACCGGCTCGTCAGCCCGGAAATCCTCGGCCTTGTCCGCCGCGATGCAGCGCGCGTGCCGGTCGGCAAGTCGAAGGGCGACCATTCCGTTCCGCAGATGGAGATCCAGCATCGCCTCGTGGCGTCGGCCCGCGAAGGCCTGCGGGTGGTGCGCCTGAAGGGCGGCGACCCATTCATTTTCGGACGTGGCGGTGAGGAGCTTGAAGCCGTTCGCGCCGAGGGCGTTGTCGTGCATGTGGTACCCGGCATTTCGTCTGCCCTCGGATGTGCCGCTTCGGCCGGTATTCCGCTGACCCACCGTGATCATGCCCAGACGCTGACCTTCGTGACCGGCCACGCCAAGTCCGGCGGTGTCCCGGATCTCGACTGGACCGCGCTTGCGCGCCCGGGCCAGACCATCGTTGTTTTCATGGGCGTGGACACGGCGCCGATCATCGCGGAACGCCTGATCGCTGCCGGCCGGGCGAAGACGACGCCCATCGCGGTCATCGAGAATGGTACGCGTCCGGACGAAGTGCGCGTGTTCGGCGAGCTCTCGGAGTTGCCCTTCCTGATCGAAGAGGAGGGGATCAGGGGGCCGGCGCTCCTGATCATCGGCGAGGTCGCCGGCTTTCCGCTCGACAGCGTCCAGCTTCACAAGTTTCTGCCACCGGAGTTTGCCGGGCCGTCCCGGTTCGAAACTCTGGAAATCGAAGGGTAACCCACCATGACATCTGTTCGCCCCAAGCTGAAACCCGAAACGCCCAAGGCCGTTACTGCCTGGGCGACGGCCACCGGACGGTCGGTCTGGCTGTCCGCCGAAGGTTCGTGGACAGAAGATGCCCGCCGTCTGGGCGTATTCATCGGCGCTGAGGCCGAAGCCCGCCTTGCGGCGGCCAACCGGCAGGAAGAGCTGGTCACGGATCCCTACTTCATGGAAGTCACGCACACGGGAGAAATCACCGGCCGGGAAACTCTGCGCGAGTCGATGCGTGCAGCGCCGGCACTTGGCGCGCGGCCATGATCCGGATTTTCGGTGACAGCATTTCGGGCAATTGCCTGAAGGTGAAATGGGTGGGGGAACGTCTGGGCGTTGCGCATGAATGGATCGAGATCGATATCCTGAAGGGCGAGACGCGCACGGATGCGTTCCTCGCGCTGAACCCATTCGGCCAGGTGCCGGTGATCCAGTTCGACGACGGACGGACGCTGTCGCAGTCCAACGCCATCATCCTGCATCTCGCCGAAGGATCGGACCTGATCCCGGACGCCGCTTTCGAGCGCGCCAAGATGTTCGAGTGGATGTTCTGGGAGCAGTATTCCCACGAGCCGACCATCGCGGTGCGCCGGTTCCAGAAACACTATCTGAAGAAATCCGACGACGCGATCGATGCCGACCTGATGGCCAAGGGGCGCCGGGCGCTCGGCCGGATGGAAATGGCGCTGATTTCCAGCGACTTTATTGCGGGCGGTGCGTCGCTGACGCTCGCCGACATTTCGCTGCTGGCCTATACGCGCCTGGCGCACGAAGGCGGTTTTGATCTTGGCGAGTTCCCGGCGGTGCATGCCTGGGTCGCGCGCTGCGAACGCGAGCTTGGCCTGCCACACGTTCATGAGGCAACCCATGTATAGATACGACCAGTTCGATGCGCAGATCGTGCGCGAGCGCGTCGCGCAGTTCCGGGGACAGGTGACGCGCCGCCTGTCCGGCGAGCTGCTGGAGGACGAGTTCAAGCCGCTGCGCCTGCAAAACGGCGTGTACCTGCAGCTGCATGCCTACATGCTGCGCATTGCGATACCCTACGGCCAGCTGTCGCCGCGCCAGCTGCGGCGCCTCGCCGAGATCGCGCGCGACTATGACAAGGGCTATGGCCATTTCACGACGCGCCAGAACATCCAGTTCAACTGGGTGGCGCTGAAGGACATTCCGGACGTTCTGGAAAAGCTGGCGGAGGTCGAGATGCATGCCATCCAGACCTCAGGCAACTGTATCCGAAATACGACCACGGATCATTATGCCGGCGCCGCGCAAGACGAAGTGCTCGACCCGCGCGCCTGGTGCGAGATCATCCGGCAATGGAGCACGTTCCATCCGGAATTCGCCTTCCTGCCGCGCAAGTTCAAGATTGCCGTGACGGCGGCCGAGCATGACCGCGCCGCTATCCGCGTGCACGATGTCGGCCTGCATATCCGCAGGCAGGGCGGCGAAACCGGCTTCGAAGTGCATGTCGGCGGCGGGCAGGGGCGCACACCGCACATCGCGGCGCTGGTAAACCCGTTCGTGCCGGAGGCCCGCATTCTCGATTATCTCGAGGCGATCATGCGGGTGTACAACCGCTACGGCCGGCGCGACAACAAATACAAGGCGCGCATCAAGATCCTCGTTTCGGAACTTGGCGAGGCTGAATACATCCGCCAGGTCGAGGAAGAATTTGCGGCCCAGCGCCCGGACGAGAAGATCGACCTGCCGGCGGAAGAAATCGCGCGGATCCATGCTTATTTCGCGCCGCCGCCGCTGGGCGCGAAGCCGGAGGTCTCGAACCGGTTCGAGGCGGCCAAGGCTGCCGATCCGGTCTTCGCGCGCTGGGCACGGGTGAACCTCCATCCCCACAAGACACCCGGCTATGCGTCGGTCACGGTCAGCCTGAAGCCGCTCGGCGTGGCACCGGGTGATGCGACGGACACGCAGATGGAGGTCGTGGCTGATCTTGCCGAAAAATACGGGTACGGAGATATCCGTGTCAGCCATGCGCAGAACCTGATCCTGCCGCATATTGCGCTCGACGACCTGCCGGCTGTCCATGCCGCGCTGGACGCCGCCGGTCTCGGCGCTGCCAACGAGAGCCGGATCACCGACATGATCGTCTGCCCGGGGCTCGATTTCTGCAACCTCGCCAATGCCCGATCGATCCCGGTGGCGCTCGAGGTCCAGAAACTCTTCGCGGATCCCGCTTATGAGGAAGACATCGGCAAGCTGCACATCAACGTGTCGGGCTGCATCAATGCCTGCGGGCACCATCATGTCGGCCATATCGGCATCCTTGGCGTGGACCGGAAGGGGGAGGAGTTCTACCAGATCCTCCTGGGCGGCCGCGCCGATGAGAAAGCCGCGCTGGGTGAAATCGTCGGGCCCGGCCTGAAAGCCGATGACGTGCCCGGCGCCATCCACCGCGTGGTCGAGTTCTACCGCGCCCGGCGCACCTCGCCGGCCGAAAAATTCATCGACACGCTGGAACGCCTTGGCCACCAGCCCTTCCAGGAGGCGCTCTATGCCGCTGGTTAAAGACGGCGCCGAGATCGCGAATGACTGGAGCTTCGTGCCGGACGGCGCGGTCCTGCCTGATGCCGGCAAGGTTTCGGTCTCGCTCGGCCGGTTCCTCGCCTTGAAGCAAGGGCAGGAGAACGGTCCGTTGCCGGACGGCGTACGCCTCGGCCCGGAGGACGATCCGGCGGCGCTGGAGTCTTATCTGCCCGAGCTCAGCCTTATCGAGATCGACTTTCCGCGCTACACGGACGGGCGCGGCTACAGTCAGGCACAGCTGCTGCGCCGCCGTTTCGGATATGCCGGGGAGCTGCGCGCGGTCGGCCACGTCCTGCGCGATCAGATATTCTACATGCACCGTTCAGGCATCGACGCTTACGAGACGCGCCGCGCAGGACTATCTCAGGTGCTGGAAGCGCTCGCCGAATTCACTGAGGCCTACCAGCCTGCAGCGTCCGGTCCGGCAGCGGTGTTCCGAAAGCGACACGGAGCCTGAGGCCTATGCCCTTCGACAGCCTGATCGAAAGCCCGCAGGCGGACCCGTCCGTTCGGTTGGCCCGCCTCAACGGCGAGCTGCGTCATGCGTCGGCCCAGACGATCCTGCGTGCGGCCATCGTGCGCGAATGGGCCGGGGACCTCACCTATGTGTCGAGCTTCGGCGCCGAAAGCGCGGTGATGCTGGCGCTGATCGCGGATGTTGATCCGTCGCTGCCGATCCAGTTCATCGATACCGGGATGCATTTTCCCCAGACGCTGGACTACCGCGACGAGATCATCGACCGGCTCGGCCTGACCGGCGTGCGCACGCTGGCGCCGAATGAAGGCGAGCGCCGGCTCGACGATCCGAAGAACACGCTGTGGAATTCCAATCCGGATGCCTGCTGCGACTTGCGCAAGGTTCGCCCGCTGGAGCCGGCCCTGGAAGGTTTCTCGGCCTGGATCACGGGCCGCAAACGGTTCCATGGCGGTGCCCGGATGAGCCTGCCGGTGTTCGAGTTTGCCGCTGGCCGCTACAAGGTGAACCCGCTCGCGGGCTGGAACCAGGACGATGTCGACCTGTTCATGGAGCAGCGGGGCCTCCCGCGCCATCCGCTTGTGGCGCAGGGATACCCGTCGATCGGTTGTTGGCCGTGCACCCAGCCCGCCGACGATCCGGACAATCCGCGCGCGGGCCGCTGGGCCGGTCAGGACAAGACCGAGTGCGGCCTTCACGTCGAGCGCAACGAACGCCCGCGGGTGTTCTAGAACCAGTTTCCCGGGGGCATCACACCGCACATACCCGGCCGCCCTCTCCTCACGGAGAGGGCGTTTTCTTTTCCGGGTCAGCCTCGCGCGTTGAAGACGTGCGACAGGGCGAGGGCGGCAGCGGTCGCCACGTTCACGCTGTCGAAGCCGTCCGTCATGGGGATCCGGACAGGCCGCGCGCGGGCGATCAGTCCGGCCGGCAAGCCGGGGCCTTCGGCGCCGAGCAGCAGGGCCAAACGTTCCGGAACCTTGAGTGAGGGCAGGGGCGCGGCATCCGCGCGCGGGGTCAGCGCCCAGACCTCGTGCCCGGAGGCCTCGGCGGCTTCGATCAGCCCGCCGCCGCTGCCGCTCTGCGCAAAGGGCAGCCAGAGCGTTGTTCCAGAGGAAACGCGGATCGCCTTGCGATACAGCGGATCGCAGGACTCCGCGTCCAGCAGGACCGCGCCCGCGCCGAACGCGGCCGCGTTGCGGAAACAGGCGCCGACATTGTCATGGTTGGAGAGGCCCGAGAGCAGCAGGGCGGTGGAAGGACCCTCCGCAGACAGAACATCCGCCGGCCTGAGCGGCGCGCCTTTGCGCCCGCAGGCAAGAACACCCCGGTGCATCGGAAAGCCGGCGACTTCGTCCATCACGCCTTGCGGCGCGACATAGACCGGCACGCCGGCCGGCACTTTCGCGAGCAAGTCCGCCAGCGGCGCCAGCCGCGTCTCGCACAGGAACAGGCTCTCGACCTCGAACCGCCCGCGCGTGAGCAAAGTCTCCAGCGTCACCTTGCCCTCCACGATGAAGCGCGCGCCGTGACCGCTGGTCAGGTCGCGCTCGCGGATTGCTGCGTAGGCGGTGACGCGGGGGTCATCTGCACCTGAAATCGGGGTTGCAATCTTCAACCGGTCGTCTTCTTTATGTTCGGGGAGCGGGGAGAGCGCTATGAATGACACACCGGCATATGCGCAGGCTGCGCCACAACGCAAGTCGCACCGGAAATGGTGGATCGCCGGAATCCTGCTCCTCATCGCAGTTCTGCTCGGCACCTGCATCAAGGGCGGCATGGACCTGTTTGCAGCCGTGAGCGCCCGCGCCGAGGCGACCGAAGACCTTGTCCGCAGCGCCATGAAGGACGGGCTGCCTTCGGCGGACGATCCGGTTTATGCCAGACGCGCTGGCGTGACGCAGGAAGCCGTCGATACGACCAACCGGTACATAAAGCAGTTCGGTCGCGTTTCGGGTTTTTCCGATGCTGTTTGCCAAGTCGTCAGCGCCGCGAACACCGATCCGGTTCAATCCGGGACGTTCGGAAATTGTTCGATGACCGCAACGGCAGAGCGATCGCCGGTGGTAATTGAAGTGCGCTGGGTGCGCGAGGATGAGGCCTGGAAACTCCAGTTCTTCAATGCGGGTTTTACCGACCAGACGGTCCTGCTGGAAAAAGCCGAAGAACTTGACCGGCGCACAAGTGAAGAGGGCGGTTCCGCTGAAGAACCGCCCCCGGAAATTCAAGAACCGAACTGACGGCGAGGCTCAGTCGCCAACCGGCAGGCCTTGTTCCTTGGCCATGCGTTTCATCGCCTTCTGCAGCTTCTCGAAGGCGCGCACCTCGATCTGGCGGATGCGTTCGCGGCTGACATTGTACTGGTCGGAAAGCTCTTCCAGCGTCTTCGGCTCGTCGATGAGGCGGCGCTCGGTCAGGATGTGGCGCTCGCGCTCGGACAGGTCCTCCATCGCACGGGTCAGCAGTTCCATCCGCGAGTCGAGTTCCTGGCGATTGGCGAAGGTCTCTGCCGTGCCGGGTTCGTCGTCGGCCAGCCAGTCCTGCCACTCCATGTCGCCGTCCTGGCCCATCGGCACGTTGAGCGAGGCGTCGGAGCCCGACATCCGCCCGTTCATCGAGTAGACTTCGGCTTCGGTGACGTTCAGCTTCTCGGCGATGAGTTGGGCCTGTTCGGGGCGCAGGTCGCCCTCGTCCAGCGCTTTCATCTCACCCTTCAGGCGGCGCAGATTGAAGAACAGCTTCTTCTGCGCGGCGGTGGTGCCGAGTTTCACGAGGCTCCAGCTGCGCAGGATGTATTCCTGAATGGCGGCGCGGATCCACCACATCGCATAGGTCGCGAGGCGGAAACCCTTCTCGGGGTCGAATTTCTTCACCGCTTGCATCAGGCCGACATTGCCCTCGGAGATCACTTCCGCCATCGGCAGGCCATAGCCGCGATAACCCATCGCAATCTTCGCCACGAGGCGCAGGTGCGAGGTGACCATCCGTTCGGCGGCCTCGGTATCTTCCTGGTCGCGCCATTGGCGCGCAAGCATGAATTCCTCGTTCTTCTCAAGCATCGGGAACTTGCGGATCTCGCTGAGATACCGGCTGAGTCCCTGTTCCGGACTGAGCGCAATCGAGCCTGCTTTGGTTGGCGTATTCGCCATGTCTCGTCCTCCTGTTCAGGGCGGGTCCCGTTCGCGGCGGCCCACCTCTTCCTGCTGGAACTTCCCCGGCACCTTAATCCTGCATGGCAGCAACGTCGCCGCCGGGTCAGCGCAATTCATTCATCGCGCTTTTGCATAAATAGGAATTGCGGCGAAGTTCGGGAAGAGGGCATTACAAAGGGGAAACCGGAAATGTGTTTCCGGATGTCCGCGCTGCGCCCTCAGCTTTCCACGCTGCGGCGCTCTTCTGCCATATAGGTGGCCGAGCGCATTTCGTGAAGGCGGCTTGCGGTGCGCTGGAACTCGAAGGCGCCGTCGCCGTCCGGGTAGAGCCGGTCGGGCTCGGCGGCCGCGCTCGCCACCAGCTTCACCCGCGCTTCGTAGAGCGCGTCGATCAGGGCCACGAAACGGGCCGCCTCATTGCGCCGGTCCGGGGTGAGCAGGGGAATGCCCTCCAGGATCACGGTATGGAAGGTCGCCGCAAGCGTCAGATAGTCGAGCGACCCGAGCGGGCGGGCGCACAATTCCTCGAAGGTGAAGCGCGCGACCCCGGCCGCTTCGCGGGCGACCTCCAGCTTGCGGCCCTTCACGGTCAGCACGCAGTGCTGCGGTTCGGCGCCCAGCGTCAGGCGGGTCCACGCCAGGTCCAGCGCCGTGTGGCTGCCCGCACCAAGCGGCGCATACCAGACGGGCGCCTCGACCAGCCGGTCCAGCCGGTAGTCCCGGGCAGACGCCAGTTCGGCCACATCGCAGCGCTGCTTCAGGTGCACAATGAAGGGCAGGAACAGGGCGCGGTTGATACCGTCCTTGTACAGATCATCCGGCTTGCGGTTCGAAGTGGCCACGACGGTCACGCCGTACGCGAACACGGCGTCGAACAGGCGCGCGAGGATCATCGCATCGGCAATCTGCGTCACCTGGAACTCGTCGAAGCACAGGAGACGCGCCTCGCTCGCCACCTGTTTCGCCACCGGCGCAATCGGGTCATCGCCGGCGCCGTTCACGCGCCAGGGCGACCGTTTGCGATCCGCTTCGCCCATCTTGCGCCAGATATCGAGCCGCTCGTGCACTTCGGCCATGAACTCATGGAAATGCACCCGCCGTTTCGGCGCCGTTTTCGCCTCGGCAAAGAACAGGTCCATCAACATGGACTTGCCGCGCCCGACGCCGCCCCAGAGATAGAGGCCGCGCACGGGCTCCGGCGGCTTGCCGAACAGGCTGCGTTTCCGGGGGACGGCGAGGGCGGCGGCCAGCGCGTCCAGCCGGTCGGCGGCCGCGGCCTGCGCCGCGTCGCCGGTCAGCCCGCCGCCAGCCACCCGCTCGTCATACCGTGCCCGCACACTGCCCATCACATGCTCAACCGGCGTAGGTCGCAATCTTGTCGGCAAGCTGCGCCGTGAAGTCGCTCCAGGTCTCGGGCCGCACGAGCAGCGTGGCGATGACACCGACCACCGCCCCGCCGAGATGCGCCTCATGGCCGATGATCCGGTCGGCGCGCATCGCGAAGACATAGCTGAGCGCGATGTAGAGGACGCCGAACACGATCCCCCACATGGGGATCACGAAGAAGGCCAGCAGGACGGCGAACGGCTGGAACAGGCAGAAAGCGAGGATCATGCCGGACAGGGCGCCGGACGCGCCCGCCGCGCGGTATTCCGGTGAGTTCTGATTGTGCAGGTAGGCCCAGGCACTGCCGCCGAGCAGCGAGGCAAGGTAGACGATCGCAAAGCCGACCCCGCCCAACACGTATTCGCAGATCGGGCCGAACAGCCAGAGGCCGTACATGTTCAGCATCAGGTGCGGGCCGTTGACGTGCAGGAAGCCGGAGCTGAGCGCCCGGTACCATTCGCCCTGCTTGCGCATCGGGCCGACCCACAGGATGTTCTGCTGCATGAAAGCCGGGTTGGAGAACGCGATCAGACTGGCCGCAACGTTCAGAACCAGGAGGCCCAGGGTCACGGGCGAAGCGAGAAGGCTGTCCATCTTGATACCTTGTGGGGTTTAAGGGCCGCAACGACAAGCCGCCCGGAAGCAGTCTCCCGGGCGGCTTAGCAATCCGAAGCAGGTGGCGGCAAGCGCCGCGGTCAGGCTGCGCGCGCCGGACGGTTGGTGATGGCCGGGGCGCCGGCAGCCGGCATCAGTTCCATGAAGAAGTCTTCGAACGATTCCGGGCGCTGGATGAACCGGTTGAAGGGCAGGTTGGCCTTGAACACGGCCTGCGGATGGATGTTGGCGCCGCAGCGGACGGCCGATGCGACCGCCTGGTCGCGGCTTTCCATCGAGGAGACGACCGCGATCCGGTATTTGCCCATGTTGGCGACGCGGGCGATCGTCATGTCCGGGTCCATGCTGTCGGGCAGGCCGAGATCGAGCACCACGAGGTCGAAACGCTCCAGCCGCAGGCGCATTTCAGCGGCCATCAGGGTCGGCGCCATCACGAGGTCAACCTGCACGCGCGCGCGCGCTGCCTTGTCGGCAGCAATCGCCAGCATGTCGCGCACCGGCTCATGATCCTCAACCCACAGAACTTTCATCTACATCTACCCCGTCTAGGAACTGGCTGAAGGCCCGAAGCGTTAAGCGGAGGCCTTTGATGGGTTCACTTTGCCACGCGCGTCTTGCGCCTTGGTAAATCGAAACTTTCCGAAGTCTTTAAAATGGCCCTGAATCCAACTTTTTTGGGGGGCGCGTGCAAATGCACCTGTCCCTTTGCAGCCGCCGGGCGCCAGCCTATGCTCGCGAAAACCCGTTTGACGGGAACCTGGGAGGCAGGCGAGGCCAGCAATGTCAGACGAAACCGTCATCCCGGCGGCCAAACCGCGCTCGCTGGACGCGTTCCTGCCCGCCGAAGAGCAGAGCGATGCCCATATTGTCGATGTCCTGATCGAAGAGCGGTGCCCGAAACTGAGGGGCAGCCCCGCCTGGCCCGTGGCGCGGCCGCTGCTCTATTCGATCCTCGGCTATGGCAAGGCCCGCGCCATGGCGGACGAACTGGTCCAGCTCACGGGCCGCGAATCGTTTGACCGGCTCTCCCGCCAGCTTTCCTTCGACATGACGGTCGCGGGCCTCGACCGGCTGCCCGAAACGGGTCGCTGCATCGTGGCGGCGAATCACCCGACCGGCCTTGCCGACGGGGTGGCCGTCTGGGACCTGCTCAAGAAAAAGCGCGAGGACATCGTCTTCTTTGCGAACGCAGATGCCGTCCGGGTCAATCCGCGATTCGAGGATGTCATCATTCCGGTCGAGTGGGTGGTCGCCAAACGCTCGCCCGCCAAGGCCCGCGAGACCTTGAAACGCGCGGCAGAGGCCTTCGCGCAGGAAAAATGCGTGGTGATCTTCCCGTCCGGCCGGCTGGCCCGGAAGGTAGACGGGCAGATGGAAGAGAAGGAGTGGTTCCCGACGGTCGTGGGGCTTGCCCGCAAGCAGGCGGCGCCGGTTGTGCCGCTCAATCTCGATGCCCGCAATTCGGCGCTCTACTATCTGTTCTGCGATCTCTCGGACGAACTGCGCGACATCACCCTGTTCCACGAACTGCTCAACAAGCGCGGCTCGAAGATCCGGATGACCTTCGGCGAGGCGATCCATCCCGACCGGCTTCAGGGTGAACCGGCAGCGGTCACCGAAAGGCTGAAGCAGCACGTCGCCTACGCCCTGCTGGCCAACCCGGACGCGGTTTTCACCGCCTGACGCGCACTCCGGCCAATGCGGGTCCTTGCAGGCGCGCCGAATGCGCCCTAGAGGCGCGCGCCATGATCGAGATTGTTCCCGAGACCCCCGCGCTGCATGCCGAAGCGATCGAAGACCTCTTCGACCGCACCTTCGGCCCCGGACACTTTGCGAAAACGGCAGAGCGTCTGCGCGAGAACTCGGCCTCGCTGCCGGAGATCAACCGGGTGGCCGTGGACGAGGGCAAGGTCGTCGGCGTCTGCCGTGTCTGGCCGCTGGTGGTGGGGGAGGGGCGCCGGCCGGCGCTGTTCTACGGCCCCGTCGCTGTCGATCCGGCCTATCGCGGAAACTTCCTCAGCCTGCGCATCACCGAAGCCGCGCTCGAGGCGGGCAAGCAGGCCGGCTGGCCGGCGGCGGTCCTGATCGGTGCCCACAGCCTGTTCGGCAAGGCCGGCTTCACGGTCACGCCGAAGAACAAGCTGACCTTTCCCGGCCCGCAGGATCAATCCCGCGTCATGGTGCGCGACCTGGCCGGCGACGCGAGCCTGCTCGAAGGCCGCGTGACATCGGCTTGACACATCCGCTGGCGGCGTCTTGAACCGCCGCTCGCCCAACCGGAGCGCGCCCGTCTCCAGCGCCTTCCACACTTCAAAACACTGCGGAGCTGATCTTCATGGTTCGTCCCATTCTCGCCGGGCTTTGCATGCTCGCGCTCCCCCATTGCACAACGCCGCCACCCACCGCGCCGGTCACTGTTGCCTACGGGCCCGCTTTCTCGCCGAGCGAATGGCGCAGCGATCTTGCCGGCCCGCCGACCCGGGTGTTCGTTCTCGCCAGCAGCCACCTCTCGGGCTTCGGCGAAACCTTTGACCGGGCCATGCTCGAACCCCTGCTGGACCGTCTGGCGGCATTCAATCCGTCGATCATCACCCATGAGGGGCTCAACGGCGAACAGTGCGAGCTCCTGCGCCTCAACCCGGCCATTTATGGCTCGACGTTCAATGACTATTGCCTGGATCTGACGCAGGCCGCCGCCTCGATCGGGCTTGACCAGCCGTCAGCCCGCGCCGAGGCCGAACAGATGCTGGCTGAATGGCCGGATGCGCCGTCCGCCGGCCAGCGCCGGCGTCTCGCGGCGCTGTTCGTGGCCAGCGGCGACCGCGCGTCGGCCATGGTCCAGTGGCTTCAGCTCCCCGAAGCCGAACGCACCCTGGGCGACGGCGTGGATGACTGGATGCTCGGTGTTCTAAACCGTACACGGAAGGTGTCCAACGAAAGCTACGACATTGCCGCCGTGCTCGCCGCGCGTCTGGGCTTGCAGCGCGTCTACGCGGTGGACGATCACACCTCGGACAGTATCTATGCCGGCACCGGCGAGGGGTTCGGGCCCGCGATCCAGGCCATGTGGCAGGAGGCCAACGCCGAGAACGATCCGGCCACCGTCGCGGTCGATGCGCTCGAGAAGACAATGACAACCGGCGAGGACCTGCTCGCCTATTACCGCTTGCTGAACGCCCCTGCCACCGCCCGCGCGTATGTGGAGAACGACTTCCACTGCGCTCTCAGGCTCGGCGGCCCGGAATTCCACGGCCGGCATTATGTGGCCTGGTACGAGACGCGCAATCTGCGGATGGTGTCGAACATTCGTGCGGCCATGGGCAACCATCCGGGCGCCCGCGTCCTCAACGTCGTCGGCGCGTCGCACAAGGTTCACTATGAGGCCTATCTGGGCGAGCTCAGCGATGTCGAGCTGGTCGATCCGGTCGAGGTGCTGGGCGAATAGAGCCCCGGGCGTTTCATTTGCGCCAGCTGATGGCTGTATCGCGGGGGCTGGCGCCTCAGCGCCCCTCGCGCCGCCAGGCGAGCAGCAGCATCAGGATCAGCGCGGCCGCCGCCAATATGCCGGGCAGCAGCGGCTGGCTGGTTGACGAGCGCACGGCGTAGGCATTGCGTTCGCGCAGGCCGATCCACCCGTTGCCGGAGGCGGCGCGCTGGTTGCCGATGCGGCGGATTTCCGGAAGGTCCGTACCCGCATCATTCAGGCGTAACACGCCGCCGCCGGTCGCCCGCGCCACAGGCGCGAGCAGGTCCGGGGTCGAGGTCAGGTCGGCATACTCCTTCGGATTGGCCGGCCCGTTCAGCGCAATGGCTTCCAGTCCGCCCGACCGGGCCCGGTAGATGCCCAGCTGGTCAATCGGCGTCTCGGCCGTGAAGACGCCGGGGCCGCGATTGATCCAGCGCGGCTTCAGCACGTCGCCCTCCGGTGTCTCGATCTCCAGCGGCGGCGCCGCATCGTGCAGCGTTCGCAGCTCCACGCTCGCCTTGCCGCTGTCGACCTGGATGGACAGGCGGCGTTCTTCCAGTTCCGGCTCCTTCATCATCCAGTGCACCATGCGCCGGATCAGTTCGGCAAACGGGCCGCCGCCGTCATGGCCGCTGGCCCATAGCCAGATCTGGTCGGACATCATCATGCCGACGCGGCCCTTGTCGACGCGGTCGACGATCAGCAGCGGCCGGCCTTCCGGCCCGCTGATCAGCACATCGCCGGCCACCGCATCGGCCTCAATATAGCGCATCCATTCCCCCCAGTGGCTGTCATCCAGCGGCGCGGTGACGGAATGGCGCTTGCCGGGTCCGGTCAGCTCCGGCTTGAAGCTGCCGGTACGGATGACGCCCGTGGGCGTCGCGGGCAGCACGGAGGCGAGCGGCGAACGCGCCAGGCTGGCCGGACCTGCAAACTGCTCGCCCGCCACGATCAGCAACGCACCGCCATCGGCCACATAGCGCGACATGTTCGCCAGATAGGCCTGCGTGATGACGCCCTGGCGCTCATACTGGTCGAAGATGATCAGGTCGAACTCGGTCAGCTTCTCCTCGAACAGTTCCTCGGTCGGGAACGCGATCAGGGCCAGTTCCTCGGGCCGCGCATAGTCGGTCTTGAAGGGCGGGCGCAGGATGGTGAAGTGAACGAGGTCCACGGACGGATCGGACTTGAGCAGGTCGCGCCACACGCGCCCCGCCTGGTTCGGCTTGCCGGTTACCAGCAGCACGCGCAGACGGTCGCGCACGCCGGCGATGGTCATCGCGGTGCGGTTGTTGGCCAGCGTCAGCTCTTCGGGGCCCGCCGGCGCCTCGATCACCACCATGTTCTCGCCGCGCCGTTCGATCTCGACCGGCAACACCGTGTCCTCACCCGCCTTCACGCGGATGCGCTCCGGCGCGCCGCCGTTCAGCGAAACCTGCAGGTCCACGTCGCCGCCGCGCGGATCCTCGACGCGCACGACCAGGTCCGCGCTTTCGCCGACGATGCCGAAGTTCGGCGCATTGACGATCCGCACACTGCGGTCGCCGCGGTCCTCGTCGCCGGCGATCAGGCCGTGCAGCGGGCCGATCAGCAGATCTGTCTGCTCCGGGTCCGGAAGATCGTGGATCTGCCCGTCCGTGATGAAGATGGCCCCCGCGATCCGGTCGCGCGGCACATCCGACATCAGGCCTTCGAGCGCGCCGTGAAGGTAGGTGCCATCATCGCCGGGACTGGTCTCCAGCGTGCGCACTTCCAGCGTCTTGTCTTCGGCGAGCCTGGCGATCAATGCCTTGTAGGCCGCCTCGGCGGTCTTGTTCCGGTCGCCGAACTGCATGCTCTCGGACCGGTCGAGGATCACCGCCGCCACCGAGGGCAGGGGCTCACGCTCCTCATGCACCAGCGACGGATTGAGCAGCGCCGCGCATAGCAGCAGCAAGCCGAGCGCGCGGGTCAGCCAGGCACGCCCGCGCAGGGAAATGTACGCGGTCCAGGCCAGCGCCGTCAGCCCGGCGAGGCCCCAGAACAGCGGCCAGCCGAGGAACGGCTCGACGCTCAGACGCACGGCCTCGCTCATTCCGGCTCTCCGTCCGGACCCGGGAAGCGCGGCGCCTCGCCTGTGTCCTCACGCTCGCCAAGGCGTTCCAGCAAGGCCGGCACGTGCACCTGGTCATCCTTGTAGCTGCCGGTCAGCACATACATCACGAGGTTCACGCCGAACCGGCGTGCCGTCTCGCGTTGTTCGGCGCCTCCGTCCACGGAGTAAAGATCGCGCCCGTTCTGATCGACCGCCCAGGCCGAGGCCCAGTCCGCATCGCCGATGAACAGGCGCGACACACCATCGCCGCGCGGCGCGCCGGGTTGGCCCGCCTGCTCGATCCACAGGCGGCGCTCGGCGAAGCGGCCGGGGAAGTCGTTGATGAGGTAGAAGCTGCGCGACAGCACATGATTGGGCGGCACCGGCTGGAGCGGCGGCACGTCCAGCCCCTCCAGCAGCGTCTGGAGGCTGGTCACATCGGTCTGTGTTCCGGCCGTCTCGCCGGCGCGTGTATCGATCAGCAGCGCGCCGCCGGTTCGCAGGTAGGCGTTCAGGCGTTGCACAGCCTTGTCGGAGAGCGGCGCGGCGCCTCCCGGTACATTGAAGTAGATCAGCGGATAGAGTTCCAGCGCGTCGGTTTCAAGGTTCAGCGCGTGCGGGTCGGCCGGTTCAACAGACGTCCGCATCAGGAGGATGTTTGACAGGCCGATCAGGCCCGCGCGCGTGCGGGCATTGAGGGCGCTGTCCGCCGTCTCGACATAGCCGAGCCGCATCTCGAGCGCCGCCTCGATCTGCTTCTGCGGCGTGCTGTTGCCGGGCAGGGGAACGACGCGCGACTCGGTCGAGATAGACCGGTAGCTGCCATCCGGCATCAGCTGATAGTCATACTGCGCCAGCGCGCGTTCCGGCAGCAGCACGCCAAACGCCGCCGCCGTGGCCAACAAGGCGGCAAGGCTCGCCGCCTTCGGCCGTGGCCGCAGGCGCAACCGTCCGGCTACGAACAAGGCGATGAACAGGTCGAGCGCCAGCAACCCCGCGGCAAAGGCCAGCAACGGTCCGGCAAGGCGCAGCGAACGGGCTTCCGCATCGCCCAGCAGGCGCGCGGCGGCCGGCCATTCCCGGATCAGTTCGGGCTTGGCGCCGGCGCCGGCATTCAGCGCGCGCGTGCCGGCAGGGCCTTGATAGAGGCCCGGCGGATGGATCTCGGAGGGAACGGTCCCGGCAAACTCGGTGGCCTTGATCGGCGCCGCGTTCGCGCTCGCGCCGGCCAGGCGTCCGAATCCGTCCAGCGTCAGCTGCGGCGTATAGGTGCCTTCGGTGTCTTCGATCGCCTCGCCCCGTCCGGCGGTGATCGCCCGGCGCAGCATCTGTTCGAACAGGCCGGAATAGGCGAGGTCCGCCCAGTCCGGCCCGGCTGTCACGTGGAACAGCACCAGCATCCCGCTGCCGCGCGCATCCGCCGTCACCAGCGGCGAGCCATCGTCAAGCCGCGCCCAGGTCTTGTGCGAGAGTTCCGGATCAGGGCGCGCCAGCACCTGCTGACGCACCTTGACGTCTGCCGGGATCGTCAGGCCGAAGAAGGGGGACGTGTCCGGGAACGCCGCCAGTCCCTGCGGCTCCTCCCAGGCGAGCGTGCCGCCGAGCGCGCGGGAGGACCGGCGCAGGCCGACCGGCAACAGCTCGTCCCCCTGCGCGGCAAGGCGCGGCCCGGCAAACCGGATCAGCGCGCCGCCGCCTTCAACCCATTTGGTCAGCTTCTCGACGTCCGTGGGCGGAATCTGTCCGACGTCAGACAGGATGATGGCATCCGGGGAGGTTGCCACCACCGTGTCGATGTCGCCGGTCGAGATCGAGGCAAACGGCTCCAGCGCCTTGCGGATATAGTGCATGTCCGACAGCAGGGGCTGCGCCGCCGTGCCGGCATCGACAAGGCCCACGCGGCGTGTCCGGTCCACCGAGTCCCAGAGCCAGACCGTGCCCGCGCCCGAGCGCCCGGTCACGTTGAACCGCGCCACACGCGCCAGCGCCGCAGCGGGAATCCTGAACTCCGCCGTCGTGGTCAGTGCGCCGGCCTCGAAGGTGGCCTCCGCCGAGGCGATGGCCGAGCCGTCGCGCGTCTGCGCCGACGCAAAGGCGCGCGCCTCGCCCTGCGGATCGGCCCGCGCGAGGCGCACGGTCACGGCGTCGGTCTCGGCCGACAGGCCGGTGATCGCGACCGGCCCGGTGGCCGGCGCGGCAAACACGGTCAGCGGCGCGCGGGCCGCGAGATCGGCGGCAAACGCGGTGCCGCCGCCCGCCTCCAGTCCGTCGCTCGCCCAGAAAATCCGCGCCGGTTTCAGCCCGGAGGCGTCCAGCCGTTTCAGCGCATCGGTCCGGTCGCTGCCCCAGGGCTGCGGCCGCAACGTGCCTATGCGCTTGCCGAGATCAGCCTTGGACAGACGCTCCGCCGGATCGGGATTCAATTGTTGCGGCGCGGTCAGCAGCAGATGCACCGGTGTGTCGCGGTCGCCGGCGTCGAGGGTTGCGCTGGCGGCATTGGCCAGTTCGGTCCAGCGCGGCGCAGCCGGCCAGCCATTGTCGATGACGATCAGGATCGGACCCTGCTCGGCCGTCTCGCCGCTCCGGGCGCCGGGTGCATAGACGGGCTGCGACAGGCCGACGATCGCGGCCAGCACCGCCAGTGTACGGATCAACCAGACCCACCAGGGCGTGCGTGCCGGCGTCTCCTCGCGCGGCTGGGCGTCCTCCAGAAGCCGCAACGACGGCAACTCCGCCAGCCTCGGCACCGGCGGCGTCGCCCGCAGCACCCACCAGATGAGCGGAAGCGCGAGCAACGCCGCCAGCGCCCACGGCGCACCCAGCAGGAAAGGACCGAGGGCTGTCATAGTCGAACCGCCTTGAAGCCCCCTCTCCCTCTGGGGAGAGGGGCGCGCGAAGACAGGAAATCGTATACGATTTCCTGAGCGCGGGGGTGAGGGGGCGCAACCGCTCGCCGAGTCGTTCCAGTGCAGGCGTAGCGCCCCCTCACCCCTGCCCCTCTCCCCCAAGAGGGAGAGGGGTTCGAAAGAACCGCGAGCCGTTGCCATCTTCGAAGGGTCACCGCATCGCTCCGAACCGTTCGAGCTCCGCCTTCAGCCGCGCGGCGCTCTGGATCGCGGGCGACCCGGTCACATGCGACGCAAAGCCCCAGCCCATGCGCCGGGCGAGTGTCTCGAGCCCCTCGCGCTGCGCGGCGAAGCGCTGCTGGTACTCTTCGCGCACGGTCTCGGCGCGTCCGAGGATGCGGTCGATGGCGGCGCCAGGCCGCGAAAGTTTCACGCGCCCCTCATAGGGAAAGTCCACTTCCACCGGCGCGGAGACGGCCAGCAGCACGCCTTCCGGACACTTTGCCGCCAGCGGCGCCAGCCGCGCGGACCATTCCGGGATCGGATCATAGAAGTCGGACGCCACGATCAGCGTCGCCGCCGCGCGCGGCGGCGGCGGGAAAAGTCCGTTCGTGCCGCGCAACAGATCCGTCGTCAGCCGGTCGAGGGCGCGCTTGCCGAAACTCGGCCGGCGCCCGGAGCCCAGCGATCCGATCCGTTCGCCCTCGCGCGACATCGGAATCGCCATCGTCAGCATCAGGAGGATCGCTTCTTCCGCCTTGGTGCGCAGGTCGCCCTCGCCCTTCCACCGGAAACCCGGATGGTCATCGGCCCAGAACATCACCGTCCGCGCGGTTTCAAGCTCCGTCTCGCGCACATAGAGGTCATTGCCCTTGGCGGAGCGGCGCCAGTCGATCCGGCCCGCATCGTCTTCCTGCGCGTGGCGCCGGTATTGCCAGAAGGTCTCGCCGGTACCCGCCCGCCGCCGCCCGGCCGAGCCGATATGCGCCGCCTCCGAGGCCTCCGCCTTGAAGTTCAGCCCCGGCAACTGCCGGGCAAGGCGTTCGGCTTCAGCGCGAAGGTCAGCGGCAGGCGTCATCGCAGCCTCCGTTCACAGCGGGCAGCTTCTCGAAACATTCCTCCAGCTTTGGCAAAAGATCCTCAGCTGTCTTTCCTGACTCAATCAGCCGCGTGCGATATTGGGCTTCGCGGTCATGGTCCTCAAGGGCGTCCGATGAGAAATCGAGACTCCTGCCAACATCAGGTCTCAACTTCTTCTCCATCGTCCAGAGTTGCAGCGACACCCGTTGTGTTGATGCTTCCAATTCAACAAGATGCTCAGGAGTTTTTGCCTGAAGGGCAACAGGCGCACCCGTTTCGGACATCATGTAAAAGACCCCATCTGCTGGCGGTTCGCCAAACTTCAGGCGGTATTCTTCGACGCTGATCCATGGACGCTCCTCGTCGATGGCGGACTGGGCGTCCCGAACCATCGCCTCGGCAATCCTGAACTCGCGCTGGCACCAATGGATGTAGTCTGCAGACGGAGGAGCCTCGCCTCCGCAGGCTGTCAGAAGGCTCATCAGCGCAGCTAAGACGGCGGCGGTGCGAAGATCGGCAGCGGGGGTCATCCGTTCGATATGCGCGGCTTACGCCACCTTCCGTGCAAGGTCATTGATCAGATCACTGAGCTTCGGCGCTTCACCCGTCGGGTCATAGCGCATCGCCATCCGGTGGCCGAGGCAGGGCTCCGCCAGCGCCTCGACATCTTCCATCGACGGGGCAAGGCGCCCGCGCAGCAGGGCGCGCGAGCGCGCCGCCAGCATCAGCGCCTGACCGGCGCGCGGGGAGGGGCCCCAGTCGACGAGGCGCTTGACGCGCGCGTCGGAGGTCTGCTCGGGCCGCGCCTCGCGGATCAGGCTCAGGATCGCGCCGACAATCTTCTCGCCCACCGGCATCTGGCGCACCAGCGCCTGGATCGCCATCAGCCGCCCGGCGTCCAGCGCGGGCCGCACCGGCGCGTCGCTGCCGCGCGTGGTCTCGATCAGGATCCGGCGCTCGGTGTCGAGGTCGGGATAGGTGACATCAATTTTCAGCAGGAACCGGTCGAGCTGCGCTTCGGGCAGCGGATAGGTGCCTTCCTGCTCGATCGGGTTCTGCGTCGCCAGCACATGGAAGGGCGCCGGCAGGTCATGGCGCACGCCGGCCACGGTCACATGCTTCTCCTGCATCGCCTGCAGCAGCGCCGATTGGGTGCGCGGGCTCGCGCGGTTGATCTCGTCGGCCATCAGCAGCTGCGTGAACACCGGTCCCTTGAGGAAGCGGAAAGACCGCTGCCCCCCCGGCGCCTCGTCAAGCACCTCGGAGCCGAGGATATCCGATGGCATAAGGTCCGGCGTGAACTGGATGCGCTGGTTGGCGAGGCCGAGCGCCGTGCCCATCGCTTCCACGAGCCGGGTCTTGGCAAGGCCCGGCGCACCGATCAGCAATGCATGCCCGCCCGCCAGCACGGCCGCCAGCGCCAGTTCGATCACCCGTTCCTGGCCAAAGATCGCCCGGCCGATTTCGGCCTTGACCCGGGCGAGCGCTTCGGTGGCGGCGTCGGCATCGGCGACGACAGTTTCGGGTCTTGCAGTCGTATCGGCCATTTCGTCTCGGTTCTCCGGCTTCACGCAGGTGCGTTACAAGCCTATTTGTAAGGCGTGATTTTGGCGGAGATAGATATGACATCCAGCCCCGGCAGCAGTTTTGGCCTTGAAGACACGCTTAAGGCCATCCTGCCGGAAGGCAAGTTCGCGGGCCCGCTTCCGCCTGTGCATCTCTGGAATCCCGAAGGCTGCGGCGATATCGGCATGGAAATCCGCGCCGATGGCAGCTGGTGGCATGAGGGCGGCCGCATCCACCGCGAGCGCCTGGTGAAGCTGTTCTCGCGGATTCTCCGCAAGGACGAGGACGGCGTCACCTACCTCGTCACGCCCCACGAGAAAGTCCTCGTGCATGTCGAAGACGCCCCGTTCCTCGCGGTCCGGGTAGACCGCACGGGCGAGCCGGGCCCGGATCAGCAGCTCACCTTCACCACCAATCTCGACTATCAAACCACCGCCGGCCCCGACGCACCGATCCGCATCGAAACCGATCCCGAAACCGGCGCACCGGCCCCCTACGTCCTCGTGCGCGGCCGCCTTGAGGCGAAACTCACCCGCCCGGTTTTCTATGAGCTCGCGGAGCTTGCGGTTCCCGCGCCAGACGGTACGAACCGTCTCGGTGTCTGGAGCCGGGGTGTATTCTTTCCCCTCGGCCCGATGGCCTGAGGAAACAGATGTCCTGGCAGGGTCTCGACGACTTCATTGAGCGCGTGCGCGCGCGCCTCGACCCGCCCGTCGGCGACGGCCGCCTGATCGAGAGCGGCGACATGGACTTCCTGACACCGGACGAAGTGGCGATCATCCGCCCCGCTGCGGTCCTGTTCGGCGTCATCCCCCGCCGGGGCGGCGCCACCGCCCTCTTGACCCTGCGCCCGGACACGATGCCGGACCATGCCGGCCAGGTCGCGCTGCCCGGCGGCAAGGTCGACCCGATCGATCTCGACGAAGTCGCCGCCGCCCTGCGCGAAGCCCATGAGGAGGTCGGCATCGCCCCGCACGATGTGGACGTGCTCGGCAAGGGCGCGCCCTACGTGACCGGCACCCGCTACCGCATCACCCCCGTCGTCGGCCTCCTGCCGCACGATTTCGTGCCCGTGCCGGAGCCCGGCGAAGTCGCGGCCATCTTCGAGACCCCCCTCGAGTTCCTGATGAACACGGCCAACCATCACACCGGCGAGGCCTTCTACCGCGGCAAGCACCGCACCTTTTACGAGATGCCCCATAACGGCTACCGCATCTGGGGCGTCACCGCCGGCATCATCCGCCGCCTCTACCAGACGCTTTACGAAAGCGATTGACCCGGGGGGGGCGGGGAGCGTCCAGCGCATTCAGGGTTTCTCAAGCCGGAGCACCGCCTTATGTAAGGCGCAGGGGCTTCATCCAATCCAGCCCGGAACCAGAACAGGAAAGCGCTGACGTGGCTGGACGCTTGCTCTTCGAACTTTTCATCTTCTCGCTGCCCTTCCTGGTGTTCGGCCTGTTCCTGCTGGCCACGCGTTCGGCCGAGGAGGCCGGCCAGCGCAAATGGCCGGTACAGCTCCTGTTCCTCATCGGCATCGGGCTCGCCACGGCGGTCTGGTTCGTGATGATCGCCCTCGAGCCGCGCGACCGGGGCACGTGTATCGAGCCAGAGCGTGTCGAGAACGGCGTCGTCGTGCCGGCGCGCAGTTATCCTTGCGAGCACCGGCCGGAAGATGTCGGCGTCCCGAAGCCGCATGTCGAGGCGGCCCCCGGCGATGTCCCTGCCTGATATCCTGGAAGCGCCGTGGCTGACGGCTCCGGCCAACCTCGCCGTGTTCGGCGCGCTTGAAGCGGCGCGCCCCGGCGGATCGCGCTATGTCGGCGGCTGCGTGCGCAACACGCTGCGCGGCCTGCCATCGGACGATTTCGATGTCGCGACACAGCTCACCCCCGCCAGCGTCATCGCCGCGCTGAAAGCGGCGGGCGTTCGCGCGGTGCCGACCGGTATCGAGCACGGCACGGTCACGGCGGTTCACGCCGGCCAGCCGGTCGAGATCACGACCCTGCGCCGCGACGTCGAAACCGATGGCCGCCGCGCCGTCGTCGCCTTTACCGAGGACTGGCGCGAGGATGCCGGGCGCCGCGATTTCCGGCTGAACGCCATCTATGCCAGTCCGGACGGCACGCTGCACGAAATCATCCCGGGTTCGATCGACGACGCGGTTGCCGGCCGGGTGATCTTCATCGGCGACGCGGACCAGCGCCTGCGCGAAGACTATCTGCGCATCCTTCGCTTCTACCGGTTCAACGCCTGGTATGGCGCCGGAATCGATGCCGGGGGACAGGCCGCCTGCGCGCGCCAGCGTGAAGGCCTGCGGCGCATCGCGGCCGAACGGATCTGGAAGGAGCTGAAGCGCACACTGGCGGCGCCGGACCCGTCACACGCCATGGATGCAATGGAAGAGGCGGGCGTTCTGAGCGAAGTCTTGCCGGGAGCCAGCCCCGCCCTGTTGCCCGCGCTCGTCGCCGCCGAAACCGGGGCCCGCCTCGCGCCGGATCCGATGCGCCGCCTGGTGGCGCTGGTGCCCCGGCGCCTGCGCGAAGCCGGCGCGCTTTCGGCCCGGCTCAAACTGTCCAACGAGGAATCCGGACGCCTCGCGGGCTGGGCGGACCCGGCCCTGCCGCATGTGCTCGGGGCAGGGGAGGCAGCCGCTGCCGAAGCCTTTTACCGCCACGGCGCCGCCGCCGTGGTTGACCGCGCTGTCATCGAAGCGGCCTCGGGCGCGGCGGGCAACCTCGCCGGACTGGTGGGCCATGCCGCTGCCTGGCAGCGCCCGAAATTTCCGGTCGGCGGTGCGGACGCCCTGTCGGCCGGCCTCGAAGGCCCCGGCATCGGCGCGGCGCTCTCGGCGCTGGAAGAAGACTGGATCGCCTCGGGGTTCAGCCTGGACCGCCGCACGCTCATCGCCCGGCTGAAAGCCTTCAGTTGAACACCCAGACATAGACGTTCAGGTAGGCCGCAAAGCTCACCCAGAGCAGATACGGCACCTGCAGCAGCGCCGCGCGCGGGGAGTGAACCGCGAAGCGCAGCATCATGGTGGCGATCAGCAGCCACAGCGCAATCAGTACGCCGAGCGCGATGGCCGGTTCCCTGAACCCGAAGAAGAACAGGCTCCAGCAGACATTCGCCCCCAGCATGGTGAAGTAGAGGCCCATCGCGGCGCTGGCGCGCTTGAAATTACCGGCATCCTTCAGAACCATCAGCGCGCCGGCCAGCATCAGCGCAAACAGGACCGGCCAGATGATCGCAAACGCGATGTCGGGCGGGTTCAGCGGCGCCTTGTCGAGTGTCGCATACCAGGGGTCATCGCCGCTCGGGCTCAGCCAGGCGCCGAGCGCCAGCGCGCCCAGTGTCGCCGCCGTGATCAGGCCGGCGCCCGGCCAGTCGAAAGGTCGCGATGTCGTCCCCATCCCCTGAAGATAAGGCCTCCAGGCGTCCGGATCAAAGCGCCGCCGCGTCAATTTTGCCCCGGCCGGCCCGGATCGGGCACCCTTTGGGCAGGCAGAGGCGCGCATTGTCTTCCCGGACTGCGCCTTCCATGTTATAACACACGTAGCCACAGGAGCCCGCCCATGACCCGCCTGAAAATCCGCAAGATCGGCAATTCCCTCGGCGTCGTGCTGCCGAAGGACGTGCTGGAAATGCTCGGCGCGTCCGAGGGCGATGCCGTGTCCTTTGCCCGCACGGCCCATGGAATCATGGTTTCGGTCAGCGACGAGGAGGGCGAAAAGCTGCGCGAGATGGCGGCGGACGTCATGAAACGCCGCAGGAAGGCCCTCAAGGTTCTGGCCCAATGACCCGGCCCAAATGGCTGCCGGAATGGCTGGTTTACGAAGTTCACGAAGACCAGATTGCCGAACATGGCGGCGCTGCCGGCGTGCGCGATGCGGGCTTGCTCGATAGCGCGCTCGCCCGGCCGCTCAATGCATTTGCCTACGGGGTTGAGGACATCTTCGACCTCGCCGCCTTGTACGCGGCAGGTGTCGTGAAGAATCATCCCTTCGTCGATGGCAACAAGCGAACGGGATTCATCCTCTCCGAACTTTTTCTCAATGCGAACGGTTGGTCTCTTGATGCGGCCGACGACGATGTGATTGCGTCCGTCCTCCTGCTCGCGGGCGGTGAGTGGGACGAGCAGAACTATGCCGCCTGGCTGCGCGAAAACGCGTCGCGAACCGCCGCTTGAGCCTTTTGACCGTCCACACGCCCGTGTGGACAGTTTGTGGACGGGCTCAGGGCCACTTCACCACGGGCGGCATCGAAGACAGAATGCTCTCGACATTGCCGCCGGTCTTCAGGCCGAACGTGGTGCCCCGGTCATAGAGCAGGTTGTATTCGACATACCGGCCGCGCTGCACCAGCTGCGCCTCACGCTCGGCCTCGCTCCACGGCTCGTTCATCCGGCGGGCCACCAGTTTCGGGTAGATCCCGGCGAACTGCCGGCCCACCTCCTGGGTGAAGGCGAAATCCATGTCCCAGTCGCCGGTGTTGAAACGGTCGTAGAATATCCCGCCGGTGCCGCGCGGCTCGTTGCGGTGGGCGAGGTGGAAATAGGTGTCGCACTGCGCCTTCAGGTCCGCAAAGCTGACGCCCGGATGCGTGTCGCAGGCGGCTTTCATGGCGGCGTGGAAGTCGATGGTATCGGCGAAGTCGGCGCTGCGCTGGTAGCCGAGCAGGGGATTGAGGTCGCCGCCGCCGCCGAACCAGGCCTCGCTGGTCACCAGCATGCGCGTGTTCATGTGCGCCGAGGGCACACGCGGATTGCGCGGATGGGCGATCAGCGACACGCCGCTCGCCCAGAATCGGCCGTCCGATTTGTCGGCGCCGGGGATCTGTGCGGCGAAGGCTTCGGAGAAAGTGCCGTGCACCAGAGAAAAATGTACACCGACTTTTTCGAACACCCGGCCGCGCATCAGGCCCATCCGGCCACCGCCGAGGTCTTCGCGGCCGTCTCCGCGCGTCCATTCGGTCAGCTCGAATCGCCCGGCAGGCCCCTGGTAAAGCGGCGGCCCCGCCGCGTCTTCCAGCGCCTCGAACCGGGCGCAGATGTCCGCCTGCAGGGCCTTGAACCAGCGGCTGGCACGGGCTTGCCGGTCCGCAAGGGCGGGGGTTGTGGGGGGCAATGTCATGGGCCGAGAGTGGACCTGCGCCGCACGATCTCGCAAGAGGCCTGTTGTCACATTCATCAGGGCGCGCTAACGCGCTGACGGCAACGGGGTGGATTGCGCGCGCAGAATCGCCGTGCCCGCGCCTACTTGCCGCAATGTGCGGGCAAGACAGCTTTAGTAAAGACAGGCGCAAATCGCCTCGACATCAGGGACGGAGTCACGCGTGACCGCTGAGACCACACATCCGACTACAGACACGGTCGACGACGACCGCCGCAACTTCATTCACATCGCAACCGGGGCTGTCGCGCTCGGCGGGGTCGGCTTGTTTGCCTGGGCCGCCATCGACCAGTGGAACCCGGCGGCCGACACCAAGGCGGCCTCGGCGCTGGAAGTCGATGTGTCGAAAGTCCCGCTGGGCGGCGAGATCCGGGTGCTGATCGGCGGCAAGCCCTTCTTCATCCGCCACCGCACCGAGGCCGAGATTGCCTCTGCCGCAGCGGTGAACCCCGATTCGCTGCGCGATCCGGAAACCGATGAGGCGCGCCTGCGTCCCCGCGATGACGGCACGCTGAACCGGGCGATCCTCGTCACCTCGGGCTCGTGCACCCACCTCGGCTGTGTTCCGGTGGGTCCGGCGCAGGGCAATACTGGCGACTTCGGTGGCTGGTTCTGCCCGTGCCACGGGTCGCACTACGACACGTCGGGCCGCATCCGGAAGGGTCCCGCACCGCGCAACCTGCCCGTTCCCAATTATCGCTGGGTCTCCGACTCGGTCGTCAACATCTCCCTCTGAGAAGGACACCTTTAGATGAGCGGACATGAATCCACCTACACACCCAACTCGGCGTTCGAGCGCTGGCTCGACAAGCGCCTGCCGATCATCCGGTTCGCCAACGATACGGCGATCTCGTTCCCGACGCCCAAGAACCTGAACTACTGGTATGTCTTCGGCGCGATCCTCGCGATCTGCCTCGTCATCCAGATCGTCACCGGCATCATCCTCGCGATGCACTACGAAGCCAGCGTCGCGGGCGCCTTCGCCTCGGTCGAGCGCATCATGCGCGATGTGCCGTTCGGCTGGCTCCTGCGCTACGTCCACGCCAACGGCGCCTCGATGTTCTTCTTCGCCGTCTACATCCACATGTTCCGCGGCCTCTACTACGGGTCCTACAAGGCCCCGCGCGAGGTGCTCTGGATCCTTGGCTGCGTGATCTTCCTCTTGATGATCGCCACTGCCTTCCTCGGGTACATGCTGCCCTGGGGCCAGATGTCCTATCACGGCGCCAACGTGATCACGTCGCTGTTCGGTGCGATCCCGCTGGTCGGCGAAAGCTTGCAGACCTGGATCCTCGGCGGCCCGTCGATCGGCAACCAGACGCTCCAGCGTTTCTTCTCGCTGCACTACCTGCTGCCGTTCATGATTGCCGGCGTGGTGGTCCTGCACATCTGGGCGCTGCACGTTCCGGGCAACAACAACCCGACGGGCGTTGAAGTGCAGGACGTGGAAAAGGACACCGTGCCGTTCCACCCTTACTACACGGTCAAGGACGGTTTCGCGATTGCGGTCTTCCTGATCCTGTTCGCCTACTTCGTCTTCTACGCACCGAACGCGCTGGGTCATGCCGACCAGTCGATCGAAGCCAACCCGCTGGTCACACCGGCGCACATCGTGCCCGAGTGGTACATGTTGCCGTTCTACGCGATCCTGCGGGCGATCACGTTCAACCTCGGCCCGATCGATGCCAAGCTGCTCGGCGTGATCTTCATGTTCGCCGCCATCGCCATCCTGTTCGTGCTGCCCTGGATCGACACGTCGAAGGTGAAGTCGATGCGCTACCGCCCGGTGGCCCGTCAGTTCTTCGTCGGCTTTGTTGCGGTCTGCTTCCTGCTCGGCTGGTGCGGCGCGGCCAACCCGGACGACGCGGTGATCAAGTCGCTGCAGGGCGAGGCGAGCCTGGTGGTCAGCTATACGGCCGATGGCGCTCTGGCGACCTCGACCTACAAGGGCGGAGAAGAGGCCTACGAAGCGGCCCGGGCCTTTATGGCCAGCCTGCCGGCGGCGGCGGCGCCAAGCCTTGAAGCGGTTTTGGCCCCGACCTTCCAGTTCCGGCACCTCTCGCTGATCCTGACCTTCATGTACTTCGGCTACTTCATCCTGCTGTTCTTCATCGGCCTCGGCGAGAAGACCAAGCCGCTGCCGGAATCGATCCACAAATCCGTGCTGCGGCCTCACAAGGCCAAGACCGGCAACCCCGTTCCGGCCGAATGAGACTGGAGAGGACAGACCCCATGAAAACCTTCCGCATCCTCGCCATCAGTCTCGCCGGCCTTGCCTTTGCCGGCATCGCCCAGGCCGCCGGCGGCGCCAAGCATCCGCATGCGCCCGAAGGCGGCTGGCCGTTCGAAGGCGCCACCGGCGAGTACGATCTGGCCTCCGTGCAGCGCGGCTACGCCGTCTACAAGCAGGTCTGCTCGAGCTGCCACTCGATGAAGCTGATGAGCTATCGCAATCTCGGTGAAAAGGGCGGCCCGTTCTACGATCCGGCCTATCCGAACCCGAACGACAACCCGTTCGTGAAAGCGCTCGCGGCCGACAACGAGATCGTCAGCCCGACGCCGAACGATATCGGTGAATTCGAAATGCGCCCGGCCAGCCCGGCCGACCGTTTCCGGTCGCCGTTCGCCAACGATGCCGCCGCCCGCGCGGCCAATGGCGGCGCCCTTCCGCCGGACCTTTCGGTCATCACCAAGGCCCGCCCCGGCGGTGCCAGCTATGTCTACAGCCTGCTCACCGGCTATCCCGACTTCGAAATGTACGAGGACCGGGTCACCGAGGCGAACGGCGAAACCGTGTACCAGACCGTCATCGACATGGCGAAGTTCGACAAGCTCGGCGCCGACAAGCCGCAGCATGGCCCGGCCTACCTGATCCAGCCGGCAGCCCAGTACTACAACCCCTACATGGCCGGCGACACCAAGCCGAACTATCTCGGCGATCCGCGCCACGCGCCGCCGGGCGGCTTCCTCGCCATGGCCCCGCAGCTGGTCCCGGACCGCGTCGAATACACCGACGGTACACCGGCGACGGTCGAGCAGATGGCGCACGATGTCGCGCAATTCCTGGCCTGGGCCGGGGATCCGAAGCTGAAAGCCCGCAAGGAAACCGGCCTCGCCACGATGGTCTATCTCGGCATCCTGACGATCCTCCTCTGGTTCTCCTACAAGCGCATCTGGCGGAAAGTGGAGCACTAGGCTCTGCCTGACCGGCCGAAGACCGAAACAACCATCCGCAGGGCAGGCCCGGCGGATGGTTTTCTCATTGAGGCCCTGACGCGGCGCATCTGGACCGGGCGGGTGTCACCGGAATCGACCGTTTTTCGCGAAACGCCCGACAGCGTTGCAGCACAGATCGCCAAGGGCGGCGGCGCGGTGCTTATGCAGGACGGCGCGCCCATCGGATCGGGCCGTTGGGTGCCGGTGCCCGGGCCGGGCGGGGCAGGGCGATGGATGGAAGTCAAACGTATCGGCGTGCTGCCGGCGTTCCAGAAACAGGGGCTCGGCGCGGTCATCCTGGGCGCCCTCGAAGCCCAGGGCCGCGAAGCCGGAGCGGAAGGGGCGCAGCTCGCCGTGCGCGCCGACCAGCTGCGGCTGGTCGATTTCTATGCGGCGCTTGGGTATTTGCCCGCCGATGACGTGGAATTGACCACACACAATCCGCGTTCCCTGCCACCTTTCGGCATGCGCAAGCTTTTCAAGGATGGATCCCCATGACCCACTGGACCCTCGGCATCATCGGCGGCTCGGGCCTCTATGCCATCGACGGGCTCGAGGACCGGCGCGAGGAACAGGTGGAGACCGCCTGGGGCGCGCCGTCGGATACTCTGGTGCGCGGACGGATCGGCAAGGTCCAGCTTGTCTTCCTGCCGCGCCATGGCCGGGGGCACCGGTTGTCCCCCACCGATGTGCCCTACCGCGCCAATATCGCTGCGCTGAAGGCGGCCGGTTGCACGGACGTACTGTCCTTCTCGGCCTGCGGCTCCCTGCAGGAACCCTATGCGCCGAGTGATTTCGTCGCCGTGGACCAGTTCATCGACCGCACCTTCGCCCGGCAGAAATCCTTCTTCGGCGCCGGCATGGTCGCGCATGTCTCGATGGCCCAGCCCGTCTGCGGGCGCCTGTCGGGCCTCGCCGCCGATGCGGTCGCGGCGATGGGCGGGACGGTCCATCGCGGCGGCACCTACCTCGCGATGGAAGGCCCGCAATTCTCCTCGCTGGCGGAATCGAAACTCTACCGGCAATGGGGCTGTGACGTGATCGGCATGACCAACATGCCGGAAGCCAAGCTCGCGCGCGAGGCGGAGCTGCCCTACGCCACGCTCGCCATGGTCACCGACTATGACTGCTGGCGGGCCGAGACCGAAGCCGTCTCGGTCACCAATGTCCTCGAGATCATGCACCATAACAGCGCACTCGCGCGCCGCGCGATTGTCCAATTGGCGCATACCCTGAACGCGGCGCCGAGGACGCCGTCGCCGCAAGGCATTGAATCCTGTCTGGATTTTGCGCTGATTACCGCGCCGGAGGCCCGTGATCCTGAATATCTTGACAGGTTGCGGGTGATTGCAGCGCGCGCCTTCGGCGGTTAAGACTTTCTGCAGGCGCCCCGGAACTGGCGCGCACCTTGCTTGCCAGGCAAGGCCGTGGGGGAACTCAGAATGAGCGAAGCAGAATTCTACACCTTCTTCACGGGCGGCCTCGGCCTCCTGGTGGCGCTGATGACGCTGGTGGCCTGGCATCTCTGGCGGATGCGGGAAGACGCGCGGGCCGGGCGGGTCTCGGCGCTGGGCGGCATCAGCCATGAAATGCGCATCAACCTTCACCGCATGGTCAGCGAGCTGTCGCAGGTCGCGGCCAATCCGGCCGTGGGCCCGGACGTGCTGCTGCCGATCCGCCATCCCCAGCTCGACGGCGTCAACAGTGCCATGATCAATGCCAACCGCAACGGCATCGCCGTGATCGGCGTCACCTACCAGGAACTCGAGGCCCGCAAACTGTCGCTGCGCGCGCAGCTCGCCCAGGGCAATGCCCCCGGCGCCGTGCTCGACGACGCGATGGACGCCGCCATCAACGGCATCGCCGCCCTGTATTTCTGGGACGTCCACAACGGCGCGCTGCCGAACGAAATCGGCCGTGTACGCAGCTGGGATGTCCGCGACTGGATGAAAACCCACGGCTTCAAGGCGGATGCCTTCACCGGCATGCACCTGCGCGACGAGGTCGTCGAGCGCTTGCGGATGTACGGCCTCGAGCTGACGCCCAAGCCGCTGACCCATACGGCCTGGGAATATTACAACATGCACTATGACCGGCAGGCCGACGCGCACGGGCCGCTGGGCCGCCGCCGTCAGGCGCCGGCGGATGAGCCGGACGAGGGTGAAGGCGGCGACGGAGCCGGGGCAGACGACGCGCCCCGCGGCCTGTTCGGATTCCGCAAGAAGCCCGCCGAAGCCGCTTACGCGTCGGAAGACATCGCCGAAACCGAAACCGGGACCCCGCCTGCGTCCGGTGTGCTGACGGGCGAGCTGGTCGAGAACGGTGATCAGCCGGAGCCCGGCCCGGACGCGGTCAGCGTCGATACCAAGACGTTCGTCTGATCCGGACTTTCCGGTCAGATCGCTTGCGCGCGCCGAAGATTCAGGCTCATTTTGCCGGCGCCGTCCCGCAGGAGAGTTACCGCATGATCCGTTCCATCCTCGCCGCTGCCGCCCTGCTGATTGCGGCCGCCTGCGCCTCTGTTCCCGCCGGACTGGGCGCCGAACGGCAGGCCGCCGAGACCGCCGCCATCACGGCGCTGCTGGACGCCCAGGATGTTGCCTGGAATGCCGGTGACATTGACGGGTTCATGCAGGGCTACTGGCGCTCACCGGATCTGAGGTTTGCCTCCGGCGGCAATGTCACGCGCGGCTTCGACCAGACCCTGGCGCGTTACAAGACGACCTACGCCTCGCGCGCGCTGATGGGTACGCTGCAGACGACCGAAAACGAAGTCGTGCTCCTGTCGCCGGACGCCGCCGTCGTGCATGGCCGCTGGCGGTTGGAACGGGACGGGGACACGCCGTCCGGTCTCTACACGCTGATCCTGCGCAAGATGGACGGCGCCTGGAAGATCGTGTCGGATACGACCACGTCGGCGGACTGACAGGATCGGTTTTGCCGGGTTGGCAGGACCGGCGGGGCAGGGCACACCTCCCGCGTAGTTGATGACCAGAGGGGACTGTTCGAATGCCGCGCGCCACGCTGGATCTGGAAACCAGCACCTCAGCTGTTGAGGCCTTTCTCGAGCGCCGGATCATGCGCACGATCATCACCAGCCTGATCATCGTCAACGCGCTGGTGCTGGGCCTGCTCACCTATCGCGCGACCCTGTCGCCCGGCCTGGTGTCGTTCCTGGAATTCCTCGACGGCGCCATCACCTGGTTCTTCTGCGCCGAGATCGGCCTGAAGCTGTATGTCTACCGGTTCCAGTTCTTCAGGGAAGGCTGGAACGTCTTCGATTTCAGCGTCATCGCCATCTCGCTGGTTCCCGGGGCCTCGGCCTTCACGGTCATGCGCGCGCTGCGCGTGTTGAGAGTGCTGCGTCTGTTGCGCTTCGTGCCGATGATGAAGCGCATCACGGAGGCGCTGCTGAAATCCATTCCCGGCATGGGAGCCATCCTCGCGGTCATCATCCTGGTGATCTATGTCGGCGCCGTGATGGCCACGAACATGTACGGCAACACCGCCAATGCGGACGTGCACGAGATGTTCGGGGCGCTGCCGGATTCGGCCCTGACGCTGTTCCAGCTGATGACCATGGATGGCTGGTCGGACATCCTCGACGCGGTCACCGATGACGGCCATCCCTATGCCTGGATCTTCTTCCTCATCTTCATCTTTGTCGGCAGCTTCGCCATCCTGAACCTGTTCATCGCCCTGGTGGTCGAAGCCCTCTCGAACGAGCAGAAGGCGGCGCTCGACGAGCAGATGGAGTCCCTGGAAGCGGCCCTTGAGGACCGCATCCATGATACCGAAGTTTCGAACGAATCGCTCGAGGACACGCTGGGACACGTCGAGGAAGGTCTGGAAGAGGCCGAAACCGACAGGGTCGAGATGATGCGGATGCTCCGCGACGTGCGCGGCGAGCTCCAGTCGATCAAGGACATGCTCGCGGCGCAGAAGGGCTGACAGCCTGCGCGGGTCAACATGACCAAGGTTTAACACCGTGCGGGCCGGTTGAGCCCTCCTTCACGCGGGATTGAGAATCCGGTCCTGTCCAAGCGGCATCTGTTCCTGCTATAACCCGGCGAAATGAGCCTGTGGACCACTCTCCTCAACAGTGGCCGGCGCCTGTTCGACAGCGGCCCTGAGCCAGACATCGACAGCGCCGGGGCGGACGGGTGCGCGCCGGATCCGAACGATGTGGGCTTCACTGCCGCCGTGGTCGGGCTGGGCGCCAAGATGGCAGCCGCCGACGGTTCGGTCAGCGACAACGAGATCATGACCTTCGCGCGTGTCTTCCGGGCCCGTCCCGAGGAAGCCGACAACGTGCGCCGCGTGTTCGCCCTCGCCCGCCAGACCGTGCGGGGCTATGAGGCCTACGCGCGGCGGATCGGCAAGCGTTACCGTGACCGGCCCTGCCTGCTGGAAGGCGTGCTCGACGGCCTGTTCCAGATTGCCGGCGCCGACGGCGTCGTCACCGATGCCGAGATGACCTACCTCGAGACCGTGTCGGAGGCCTTCGGCTTTGACCAGGCGACGTTCCGGCGGATCCGGGCCAGCCATCTCGGCCCGGAGCGCGACGATCCCTACCATATCCTCGGCGTCGCCCATGACGCCGCGTTTCCGGATATCCGTTCCGCCTACCGCCAGCTGATGTCGGACCATCACCCCGACCGGATCGTCCAGATGGGCGCCCCGCGCGAGTTCGAAGACGCCGCGCACGCCAAGGCGGCGGCGATCACGGCGGCCTATGCCCGCATCCGGGCAGAGCGCGGCTTGCTGGTGCGTCAGGATTGATCACCTGCAAAAAGTGATCGCCGGGCGCATGCCGCCGCGTTGACGCGCTGCCATGATGCCGCCATCTTGAACCCGCATCGTGAGGCTTCATGGAACAGATCATTCACCCGCCCCGCACTTCCGGTCTCCTGGCTTCGCTGCGCGCGGGCTTTGGTTTGCTCGTCCATGTGCTGATCGGCGCGGTACTGATCTTCGTCGCCAGCCTTGTGGCGATGATGACCGCTGTTGCCGGATTGATGCTCGCCGCTGCGGCCTTGGTCCTGCGTTATATCGCCGTCCGTCGCGCCGCCCCGGCATCCGCCTGCGTCAACCCGGCGCCGGTCACCCTGCAAGCCCGGCGCACGCCGCGCGGCTGGACCGTCGAATAGCGCCGTCCCCGCCGCATCGGTCTCGCCATCGCGGCAGCGCTCGCCCTCGCGGCGCCGGTTGCCTTGGCGCAGGGTATGCTGATCAAGGGCGCTGCGGCGCTGCCGGTCTTCTCCATCGTCTACAGCCACGCCGTGCTCGACAGCGCGAAACTCACTAGCGCCTTCGGCCTGCGCCAGCATCCGATCACCGGTGAGCAGAAGATGCATGGCGGGGTGGATCTCGCGGAAGCGGAAGGTAAGCCCGTCTATGCGCCGGCGGCCGGCACGGTCACCCGCGCCGAAGATACCGAAGGCTATGGCAACCTCGTGGAGACCGCCGCCGGTGAAACGACGCTGCGCTTCGGACAGCTTCAGGCGATGAACGTCAAGCCCGGCGATATGGTCGCCCCGGGCGAGGTCATCGCCGCGCTCGGCCAGTCCGGCAAGGCCACCGGTCCGCACCTGCACCTCGAAGTCTGGCGCGGCGGGGCGCCGGTTGATCCGCAGGCGGAGGAGGGGCTCGTCCTCGCCGGAACGCTGCGTGTTCCAGCGTCCGTCACTGCAGTTCCCGGCGTGCTGGAATGACGGCTCGCGGCTTATGTGGGTGCTCTGAAGACAGGCAGTCAATTTGCGGCGCGGACGGGAATCGTCCGCCTGCTGCGGGTTTACTTTTTGTCAATCCGCCCGGCACAAAAGTATTGCCGGATCGTTCAGCGGAGGGGCTAGTATGGCGAGCACAGTCAAGCGGTTGTTGCGGTGTGATACAACCTGCGAAAAATGCGGCACAGACTACTTTTACATAGGCGAAGCTGAGATCAAGGATTCCGATCCAACGAAATATTTCGAGAAGCTTGAGAAGCTGACGGTGGAGGGCACGGATGTCGTGCCGTGTCCATCCTGCCACAAGATCAACAAGGCGATGTGGAAGCGCTGGATCGGCGACGGCTTTTCCATGTTGATTGCTGCGGCAATCAGCGCCGGCGGCCTCGTGCTGGTGATGAATCTGTTCGATGAGGGCGTCGTGCTGATGTGGGGGCTCGGTCTGGCCTGCCTTGGATGGTTTGCAATGACGCTGATCGGCTTGCTGGCCTGGCCGTTCGTGCCGCTGATGAACAGGGGTGCCGGAATCATTCCAGGCCGGGAGGATGAGGCCAAGGATGACGCGAAAATTAAATACATGGCTTGGAATTCTGTCTGGGGCGAAGGCGCATCTTGACTCCGGGCGGGATGTAATCCCGCCCTTGGCGCTTGTCCGGCGAGGCCGCGGCCTTACCGGTCAAAGAGTTTCGACACGCTCTCTTCGTTGGCAATCCGGCGGATAGCCTCGCCGAGCAGCGGCGACATCGGCAGCACACGGATCTTCTTTGATTTCAGCGCCGCGTCCGAAGGCTGGATCGTGTCGGTCATCACCAACTCGTCCAGAACCGACTTCTCGATGCGCTGCACCGCGTTGCCCGACAGGACACCGTGCGTGACGTAAGCGGACACCGACACCGCGCCCTGGTCCTTCAGGGCCGCCGCCGCGTTCGCCAGCGTGCCGCCGCTGTCGCAGATATCGTCCAGCATGATGCAGGCCTTGCCGCTGACATCGCCGATAATGTTCATCACTTCCGACTTGCCCGCCTCGGGGCGCCGCTTGTCCACGATGGCGAGGTCGGCGTTCAGCTTGTTGGCCAGCGCCCGCGCCCGCACCACGCCGCCCACGTCCGGCGATACCATCACGATCTTGTCCTTGCCGAAGCGTTCCTTGATGTCGTCGATCATCACCGGCCCGCCGAACAGGTTGTCGGTCGGGATATCGAAGAAGCCCTGGATCTGCCCGGCATGCAGGTCGACCGTCAGCACGCGGTCGGCGCCCGAGGCGGAGATGAGGTTCGCCACCAGTTTCGCCGAGATCGGCGTGCGGCCATCGGTTTTGCGGTCCTGCCGGGCATAGCCGAAATAGGGGATCACCGCCGTGATGCGCCGGGCCGAGGCGCGCCGCAGGGCGTCCATCATGATCAGCAGCTGCATCAGGTTGTCGTTGGCGGGGTAGGAGGTGGACTGGATGACGAACACGTCCTCGCCGCGCACGTTCTCGTCGATGCGCACGAAGATTTCCTGGTCCGCGAAGGTTTTGACCTCGGACCGCGTCAGCCGCATGTCCAGATAGTCGGCGATGGCTTCCGAAAGCGGCCTGTTCGCGTTGCAGGAAATAAGTTTCATGTCGCATCGACCCTCTGCTGCCCGGCTCGCGACGCTTTTGTAACAGGCGCACCCGAGTCGCAAGTCACGGAAAACTGGAATCGGTGGGTTTAGGCAGAAATCACGATCACTGAGGCGTTCCGGCCATAATCTGCCTCTCCGCGCAGGTTGCGGCGGCGGTTGGAGAAATAGATTTCCTCCAGCGCGCAGGTATCGAGGCCAAGATTTTCCACCTGGCCAATCCCGGCGCCGTTCAGCTGGCGGGAACAGAAGCCCGGCAGGTCAAAGTGCAGCCGGTCGCCCTGGCCGGGAAGGAACAGGTCCTCGCTGGCCGGATCGAGGCTGAGGAAACTGTCGCGGAACTCCGGCCCCACTTCATAGCTGGCCTGCTGGATCGTCGGGCCGATCGCGGCGCGGATGCGGGCCCGGTCGGCGCCGAGCGCTTCCATCGCCTCGACTGTCCGCAGCAGCACGCCGGCCAGCGCGCCTTTCCACCCGGCATGGGCCGCGCCGATGATTCCCGCATCTGGGTCCGCAAAAAGGACTGGCGTACAGTCCGCCGACAGGATGCAGAGGCCGAGCTCCGGCCGGTCGGTCACCATCGCATCCGCTTTCGGCCGCTCGACCCAGGGGCCGGTCACGCGCACCACATCCGGCGAGTGTACCTGATAGCAGGACAGCAGCCAGCGCGCGCCCACCGCGCCGGAGATCCGCGCCCGGTTCTCGGCAATGTTGCGCGGCGCATCGCCGGAACCTTCGCCGGCGTTCAGGCTGCTGTAAATTCCGCCGGTTTCGCCTTCCCACCGGCCACCCGCGTGGAGGCTGCCATAGTCCCCACCCGAAACCCCGCCCCGGCGGCCGAAGAAACCATGGGAAACCCCGGAAATACCGGTCAGGACGGGGGAAGTGACAAACGGCGGCTGCATGCCTTGTCTTGCTGGCCGCGCCCGGCGCCTTCGTCAAGCACCCGCGCCGCCCGCAGAAGCCTGCCGCATCGGCATGGCCAAACCATTGCGGCTCTGCTAGGGGGCGGCCAAACCCACCCGAAACTTACCGTTCCCCTCCCGAACGCCGCCTGCCGGAAAGCCCGCCCTATGACGACCCCCATCGAAAAGATGCGCAATATCGCGATCATCGCCCACGTTGACCACGGCAAGACGACGCTGGTGGACGAGTTGCTCAAACAGTCCGGCACCTTCCGCCAGAACGAGAAGACCGCCGAGCGGATGATGGACTCCAACGACCTCGAGCGCGAGCGCGGCATCACCATCCTTGCCAAGACCACCTCGGTCGAATGGAACGGCTACCGCATCAACATCGTCGATACCCCCGGCCACGCCGATTTCGGCGGCGAGGTGGAGCGTATTCTCGACATGGTGGACGGCGCCATCGTGCTCGTGGACTCGTCCGAAGGCCCGATGCCGCAGACCAAGTTCGTGGTCTCCAAGGCCCTGAAAGTCGGCCTCAAGCCCATCGTCGCCGTCAACAAGATCGACAAGCCGGAGCGCCGCCCGGACGAAGTGGTGAATGAGTGTTTCGACCTCTTCGCCAACCTCGACGCCACCGACGAGCAGCTCGACTTCCCGATCCTCTACGGCTCGGCCAAGAATGGCTGGATGTCGAAACAGTACGAAACGCCGACCGCCAACATGGACGAACTGTTCCAGCTCGTCGTCGATCACGTCCCCGTGCCGCGCGTCGAGGAAGGCCCGTTCCGCTTCCTCGCCACTACGATTTCGGCAGACCCCTTCCTCGGCCGCATCCTCACCGGCCGCGTTCTGTCCGGCACGGTCCGACCGAACCAGTCGATCAAGGTCCTCTCGCGCGACGGCCAGCTCGTGGAGCAGGGGCGTGTCTCGAAAGTCCTCGCCTTCCGCGGCCTCGAGCGGGTGCCCGTGGACGAAGGCCAGGCCGGCGACATCATCTCTCTCGCCGGCATGACCAAGGCGAACGTCGCCGACACGTTCTGCGACCCGTCTGTCACCGTGCCGCTTGAAGCGCGCCCGATCGACCCGCCGACCATCTCGATGACCTTCCGCGTCAACGACTCGCCGCTCGCCGGCACCGAAGGCACGAAAGTCACGTCACGGATGATCTGGGCCCGCCTCGAGAAAGAGGCCGAAGGCAACGTCGCCCTCAAGGTCGAGCGCGCTACCGATGCCGAAGCCTTCACCGTCTCCGGCCGGGGCGAGCTCCAGCTCGCCGTGCTGATCGAAACCATGCGCCGCGAAGGCTATGAACTCGGCGTCGCCCGCCCGCAGGTCGTCATGCAGACCAGCCCCACCGGCGAAAAGCTCGAGCCCATCGAGGAAGTCACCATCGACGTTGACGACGAGCATTCCGGCATCGTCGTCCAGAAGATGAACGAGCGCAAAGCCGAAATGCTCGACATGCGCCCCTCGGGCGTCGGTCGCACGCGCCTTGTCTTCCACGCGCCGACGCGCGGCCTGATCGGCTACCAGGGCGAACTCCTGTCCGACACGCGCGGCACGGCCATCATGAACCGCATCTTCTATGAATACGCGCCCCACAAGGGCAAGATCTCGGGCCGCCACACCGGCGTCCTGATCGCCATGGAACAGGGCGAGGCGGTGGCCTTCGCGCTCTGGAACCTCGAAGATCGCGGGCCCATGATGATCCATCCGGGTACGAAGGTTTACGGCGGCATGATCGTAGGCGAACACAACCGCGACAACGACCTCGAAGTGAACGTCCTCAAGGGCAAGAAGCTCACCAACATGCGCGCCTCGGGCACGGATGAAGCGGTCCGTCTCACCACGCCGCTGCAGATGACGCTTGAAAAATCCCTCGCCTATATCGCAGACGACGAACTGGTCGAAGTGACGCCCAAATCCATCCGCCTGCGGAAAGTCCACCTCGACCCGAACGTGCGCAAGCGCCAGTCCAAGACCAGCGCCGACGCGTGACGCCGCGCATGTTCAGCCACTGACTTCGTACGCGAACGGGTAGGACGCGCATTGGGCACCAAGCTGTGACGGGTCCAGAGCGCGCGGATCGAACTCTGTCGCGCGAAGGGCTTCCTCGGCGGAGTCGGCGAAGATCCGGTACGTGCATCGAACGTCCAGATTGAAGGGCCGCCCCCTCCAGTCGATGTCAAACCGCGACTCGCAAGTATCGGAGATGCCCTGGCGCGCCGCTTCTTCTGGGTAAACCGGCGCAGGTGGCGCGACCGCTGGCACATAAATCGGACACGCCAGAGCCACGGGGGCTGGAGGCGGCGAGGCGCAGCTGGCCAATACGGCGGCTGCGCTGCAGATTGCGGTGCTGCGTCTCACGCCTCACTTCACCTCGAACGCGATCGGGTAGATCGCGCCGTGCTGTTCGATGGCCGCGCCGTTGCGGATCTTCGGCAGGAATTCCGCCTTGCTGACGGAGCGGATTGCTTCGGCGCGGAAGATGTCATCCGTGCACTGAGCGGTCAGGTTGAACGGCCGCCCGCGCGTGTCCACATCGAACACCACATCGCAGCTGCCCGATAATCCGCGCGTCAGCGCGGCGGCTGGCATCGACGGCGCCGGGGCGCGCACCACCGTGATGCCGCGCCCGGCAACAAAAAACACTGCGACGACCGGCGGTTTCACGTCGCCGAGGTCAAACAGGCCGCTTTCCGGTGCGGGAACCGAAAAGCCCGGCACGGTACCCTTGGTATCGACATGTGGCCGCGGCGGCGGGGGCGGTTTGTCGATTCGTGTCATCTCGCGCACCGGCGGCCTCGGCTCCAGCGGGTCGTCGATCGTGGACGCGGGGATGATCGCGCCCAGCACGCGCTCCGGCGCCTTCGTCAGCACCAGTTCGTCCACTTTGATCAGCAGGCTGGCGGCCAGGAACAGCGCGTACACCAGCGGTACGGCCAGCAAAACGGACAGCGACAGGCGCGAAGGCGCCGCGTTCAGGGTCAATCTCATGGTGTCATCCTCCCGCCCCCTGTGGGCCTCGGGCAGCTCAGGCTGCTCCGTGGATTACCGTAGCGGAAATTGACGCAGCGTCAATCGGAGGGTAACCCGAAGTGAGGGGCCATCCCTGGCCGGGGATGGCCCCTCCAACGCCAATGACCGGGAGGAAACGTGGCCAGGCGTTGTTCCGGGAGGAAAGTCGGGCTCAGTCCGCCGAAGCGAGCTGGGTCAGGGCAATACGCTCGAGGCTCGGCGCCAGACCGGTGCCGGCCTCGGATGTTTCCAGCTGGATCTGCCTGACGGCAGCCACCACCAGCGAGTCGGTGCATTTCATGTCGGTGTAGGCGCCGCCGAGGGCCGGCACGCGCGATGTGCAGGCGCGTTTGGCAGCGCGGGTGAGGTCGGCCAGCAGCTCGGCTGCGCCGTCCTCGTTCGACACGAGGCGCGTGTCATAGGTGTGGGTGAGGGTTACCCGTTTGGCGCCTTCAGCGAGAGCGGCGGGCGAAAGAAGAATAACGGCCGCGAGGACCGAAACAGTGGGCTTGAACATGGGTCAGTTCCTTCAGAGTTAGCGCCGGGCTGGGCCCGGCCGGAAACTCCTCCCGCAACACGATTTCGCCTCAACTCGCCGTCTATCAGGACAACGCCCCCCATAGGCGCAGTGGCCATCCTGATGCGGCCGAGGTTCATGTTGCGTCGCAACAATTACCTCGCGCGCGCAGCAAGGCAAGCGTTTATCGGTCATCCCTTGATGAATTTTTCGCCGAGGCGCGAACTGCCTGCATGACGGGCAAAGCTGCCCGAAAGGATGCGCAAGTTCCGCCTTGCGCCTACATTTCGAGCCCCAATTTCCCCACCGACTTCGCCCAGAGCTACGCCGCCCCCGGCGCACTGCGGCCGGGCACGCTTGCCGCCAGGCTATTCAAACCGTCCGCGCGCCTCGCCGCAGCCCTCGCCCCCGAAACCTGCGCCGTGCCCGCCCCGGCACCTGCGCAAACCGCCTCCTCCGTACACGTCCTTTCCGGCGCCGTTCAGTTCGACACGTCCTGAACAGGCCCCACCCTGAAAACCAATCCACACCCGCACCGGCCAGCCGCCCCTGCGGAAGCCAGTGCTGTCATCCTAGAATCCCCGGCGTGAGCGCAGCGCTGCCGCGAGTGTTCCGTCATCCAGGTGATCCAGCTCGCCGCCGATCGGCACACCGTGCGCTAGGCGCGTCACGTCCACGCCTTTTTCGGCCAGCTGGTCGGCAATGTAGTGCGCCGTGGTCTGGCCATCAACCGTGGCATTCAGGCCGAGGATCACTTCCCGGATGCCGCCCGCTTCCACCCGGCGGATCAGGGCCGCGATACCCAGGTCTTCCGGTCCGATCCCGTCTATCGCAGAGAGCACGCCGCCCAGAACATGATACCGGCCCCGGTACGCGCCGCCGCGTTCCAGCGCCCAGAGGTCGGGCACATCCTCGACCACGCAGATCACGCCGTCATCGCGGCCCGGCAACTGGCACACGGCGCAGGGCTGGACCGTATCGAAGTTGCCGCAGGTCTCGCACTTCTGGATCTTGGCGCCGGCCTCCGCCATCGCCTCGGCGAGCGGTTTCAGCAGCGTTTCATTGCGCTTCAGGAGGTGCAGCGCCACGCGCCGGGCCGAGCGCGGCCCGAGGCCGGGCAGCTTCGCGATCAGGTCGATCAGGCGCAGGAGTTCGGGACCGGCAGAGCGTTGGGACATAGGCGGGGGTTATGCGTGAGTCCGGGGAAACTGTCACCCGGATACCGCCCGGCCATTCGTCCCGCGAGGCCGCAATCTGCCCCGCGTCCCGGGCGGTTCCTGTCGCCGGCCCGCCATCCGTCACGCCGGTGCAGCGCAGGCCGGAGGGGCAAGGCAGGACAGGCGAGAGGGCAGGGCAGGCCTGCCCCGGCAAAAGGAAAATCAGCATGACCCAACGTGTTCCATTCCGACTTCTTCCCCTGGCTTTCGGCGCGCTTGCGCTGGCTCCGGCCGCCGCTGCCGGAGACAACGCGTTCAGCGGCCTCTATGTGGGCGCTGAAATCGGCGCCCAGAGCGTGATTGCAGGCGCGGATGTCGGCGGGGCCGATATTCTGGCGCAGGACTCCAAGCCCGTTGTGTCGGCAGTCGCGGGTTTCCGGCACACTTGGGAGACGGGTCTGATGCTCGGCCTCGAAGGCAGTTACGGCGCGGGCGATCTCGCGCTCGACCAGCAATCGGGCGGTATCGGCCTCACCTACGACACCAACCACCAGTGGAGCTATGGCGCCGTCGCCGGCTGGACCCCGGGCGGGGAGACGGCCCGTACGCTTTATTTCGTCTATGTCAGTGAGACCAAGAGGGACTTCGATGTGACCGGCACAGGCCCCGGCGGAACGTTCCGGCAGACCGACTCGCAGGGCCTCCTGCGCTACGGTCTTGGGGTCGAACGCACCGTCTCGGGCAGCTGGTCGGTGCGGGCCTCGCTCGGCTCGTCACGCGCCGAGTTCGATGACCGCCCCCGGAGTTTCGACCCGGTTCACCCGGTGGATGTGTCGGTTGGCGTCATTCACCGGTTTTGAGGGTGAGCCGGTCCAGGTTGTCGCGATAACGCCGGCTGCCGGGAACGACGACGCCGGTGTCGAGGGTGACCTCGACATCGCCTTCGCCGGTCGGGGTGACGGCGGTGACGTGGCCGAGATGGACGAGGCAGGTGCGATGTACGCGCACATGGTCCGATCCGGCCTCGGCAAGCTGGCGCTCGAGATCGCGCAGGGTCATCCGGGCCAGAATGGCCTGGGACGGCGCGAAGACTTCGACATAGTTGCCCGCCGATCGGGCATGGACGATGTCGGTGGCCGCGACCAGCCTGACGGTGCTGCCACTGCGCAAGGCGATCCGGGGGCGGCGCGCCTTCGTCTCCGGCGCCGGCGGCGGCGGCCTGGCGATCAACGTGCCGGCAAGAAAGATCACGAGGATGACGAGGTAGGCGAGAAGGTCCTTCGGCAGTTCGTAAAGCCAGACGCCGGGATCGGCGAGGTTCAGTTCGTAAGGCCGGCCGAAAAGCGGGGGAAACAGGATCTCGCGCACCAGATAGGTGAGCGAGATGTGCAGCCCGGCGAACGCGGTAAATCCCAGCGCGGCAAAAGCAAGGCTGCGCGCCGGTCCAGGCGTGGTTGGCAGGCGGGAAAGGACGGCCGGGAACAGCGCCGCCAGCGCGAGAATGGTCAGATGGGACGACAGTTCCAGCAGCCAGATCTCGAGCGCCGGCTGGTAGATCTGGTTGCGGGCGGCGTCCCCGAGCCGCGAAAAAACGGCAACCATCAGCGAGATGGTGACCATGACCGCAACAGCCAGCAGGACCCATCGGTCCGTCGAAGACCGATCCCTGAATATCGCGGGACGGAGCATGCGGGCTTCCTCCGAAATGCCTTCCGATAGATCCGGGTACATGAATGACGCCTGACCAGTCAAAGTCGCCGGGGGGCCGGCTCCGATGCCGTCAGAACGGCAGCTTGAACCCCGGCAGCAGGCCGCCCATGCCGGAGGTGGCGGCGCGCATGGCGTCTTCCATCGCCTGGTCCAGCCGGCGGCGGGCATCGCCGTGCGCGGCCTTGATCAGATCTTCGACGATTTCCGGATCATCGCCCATCAGGCTCTTGTCGATGCTGAGGGCGACCAGCTCACCCTTACCTTTCAGCTTGACGCGGACGAGGCCGGCGCCGGCCACGCCGTCCGCCTCGGTGGCTTCGATCTTCGCCTGCACTTCGGCCATCCTGGTCTGCATGGCCTGGGCCTGCTGCATGATCTGGGCGAGGTCTTTCATGGGTCTGCTCCGTCAGGCCGGCCGGCGGCGGGCATTCAGATCAATCACATTGTCTGCCTCGGCCGGATTTTCAAGCGGCGGCGGCTCTTCGGTGACATCCAGGATCACCGCGCCCGGCATCGCCTTCAACGTCGCGGCGACCCAGGCATGGCGTTCGGCCTCGGCAATCCGCTCGGCCCGTTCGCGGCGCTCGCGTTCGCGCATCGATTCGGCATCGGTTTCCGACTCCTCGATGTGCCAGTCGATCCCGGTCTCGGCGTCGAGGAACGCTTTCAACCGGCCAGCCAGACCGGTCGGCGCGCCGGGCGCGAGGGCGTAACTCAGATGACCCGTTTTCACGGACGCGAAGCGGATGAACCGTTCGGTATCGACCTGCAGCGCCACTTCGCGGGCGCGGTCCAGGGCGGCCAGGATGCCGGCAAAGGTGGAGACCTCGCCGGGCACGTTCGGCGAAGCCTCAAGGGGCGCGCCGGCCTTTCCCGGCGGCGACGTGCCTTCGGCAATCATCCGGGCAGCTTCCTCCGGGGACGGAAGGCTGGAGGCGGCGGCGAGCCGCAGGATCACCATGTTCAGCGCCGCGGCGGGATCGGGCGCGACCTGAAGATCACCGTATCCCGACAGCAGCAGCTGCCAGGTGCGCGCCGCCTGCGCCGCGGTCAGGCGCTGGGCGAGGGCGCGCGTGCGGCTTGCCCAGTCGGCGGGGCCGGCGACGGCCCAATCCTCGCCGGTGGCCTGCGCAACAGACACATCGGCGGCAATGTCCATCAGGTCCTTCAGCAGCACGGCCGGATCGGCGCCGGCGGCGACCTGGTCCTTCACTTCGGCCAATGCGCCTTTGCCATCAGAGGCGATGGCCTTCTCGAACACGTCATAGAGGCGCGTGCGGTCGCCGAGGCCCAGCATGTCGCGCACGGCCGCGCCGGAAACTTCGCCGCCCGGCGTCTGCACGATGGCCTGGTCCAGCAGCGACAGCGCGTCGCGCACCGAGCCTTCGGCGGCGCGCGCGAGAAGGGCGAGCGCGTCTTCGGACACGTTCGCCTTCTCGCTCTTCGCCACGCGGCCAAGGTGGGCGGCGAGGACCGGCGCATCGAGGCGTTTCAGGTCAAACCGCTGGCAGCGCGAGAGGACCGTGACGGGAACCTTCCGGATCTCGGTCGTCGCGAAAATGAACTTGAGGTGCGGCGGCGGCTCCTCAAGCGTTTTCAGGAGGGCGTTGAAACTTGCATTCGACAGCATGTGCACTTCGTCGATGATGTACACCTTGAAGCGCGCCGAAACCGGTCCGTACCGGGACGAATCGAGCAGGTCGCGCATATCCGCGACGCCGGTGCGCGAGGCCGCGTCAAGCTCCAGCACATCGGGGTGCTGGCCGCGCATGATGGCCTCGCAGTGCACGCCGGGCGGGTCGAGATGGATGCTTGGCCCGAAGGCTGCCTCGTCCTTGCCCTTCTTGCCCTTTGCCCTGGCGGGCGCGTCCACCGGCTCGAAGTTCAGCGCGCGGGCGAGGAGGCGGGCGGTGGTCGTCTTGCCGACCCCGCGCACGCCGGTCAGCATGAAGCCATGTGCGATGCGGCCGGTTTCGAAGGCATTGGAGAGCGTGCGCACCATCGCCTCCTGGCCGATCAGGTCCTCGAAGCGGCGCGGACGGTATTTGCGGGCGAGCACTTCATAGGCGCCGGCGCGGGCATGCGCCGCATCCCCGCCAAACAGGGCGCCGGTGGCGTCATCGCCTGTGGAGGAATCGTCTGCGCTCATGATGGGCCGGACATTAGCCGGGCAGGGCCGGGCGCGCAAATGTCCAGTCAGTCCGCCGGAACCTTCCGTTGTTCGGCCAAAATCCGGTTGCTCATTGCTTCCGCAACGGGGCGCGTATCAAGGATGGCACGGGCTGCTTCGGCGTCTTCTTTGCGCGCCGGACTTTCATTGTTGGGCGAATTCCAGCGAGACGGCCTATTTCCAGCGGCCGGGATGACGGTACCAACCTTTGCCGGTCTTCACCCAATTGTCCGGCATCCATTGCGCGCCGGGGCGCGGCGGGTTGTGGTCCCAGCGCCCATCGACCCACACAAAATCGGCGCCCGCCCAGTTCCAGTAACCGGAAATCCAGACAGAAGCCGCGCTCGGCCGCGGCGGAATGATCACCGTGCGCGGCGGCGGCGGCGGTGCGGTGACATAGACGACGCCCGCCGGTGGCGGTCCATAATTGCGGTAGGGACCACCATAGCCAGCGCAGGCTGTGACGGTCGCCAAGGCAAGCACCGCGGCGCCTGCCAGGATTGCGGATTTACGGGTCATGCTTTCCTCCCTCGGCTACATGCCGCGATTATATTGCTGAAGTTCGGCCCAGGTGAGTTGACCGTCGTCATTGGTGTCGGCTTCAAGCCAGACGTGCTCGCCGAAACGCATGTATTCCTCACGGCTGACGATGCCGTCGCCATTGCCGTCCATGATGCGGAAGCGCTCGGTCTTGCGCAGGTTCGCCTGCTCACGCATGAGTGCCTGGCGCTGCGGATCGGCGTTGCTGTAAGGCCCGGCGCCGAAGCGGGCGGCATGGTATTCCTCGAGGCTGAGGCCGTTGCCGTCAGCATCCATGTTCCCGAACATATCCTTGTGCCAGTCCTCGAATTCGACGCGGTTGACCTGCCGGTCGCCGTCGCGGTCGAAGGCGCGGATGCGGTCATTCGTGCCGAGGAAAAGCCGGTCCCGATCCGGGTCGCGAATCTGATCGCGGTCGCGGTCCTGCATCTGGTCGCGACCGGAGGCAGGGTCCATCACGCGCAGCTGGTCGCGGTCCTGATTGCCCGTCTTGCTTCCCGTTCCGCCACCGCCGCCTTGTCCGCCGCCGCCCTGCGCGACAGCCTGACCCGACATGATGACGGCACCCGCAAAGGCGGCCGTCACGGCGAGTGTTTTCAGTTTGAGCATCGCTTTCATCTCCTTCGTTGAACGTGCCGCCGCGCTCCAGCGCAGCAGCCACATCCCCCTTCAGGCAGAACGACCTTTGCAGGCCTGTCTGACAGCCCACGGAATTCCTATTCCCGATCAGGTTGAATTTCACTCCGCAACTCTACCTAGGGACAGATTGCTCCGGTCCGGAGGCCTATTGCTGGCGGACACGAGTCAAAGTGCTGAGTCTCCGAACCTCTTCCGGCTCGGATTCAGAGGTCAAGGCTGCGCACTTCATCCGGCAAGTCGAGCCCGCCGCGCGCAAGCACGCCGGCCAGGTGATCGACGGCGTAGGTGAAATTCGCCGCGCGCGTCCGGAAGCTGAAGCCGATCTCGGGGCAAGTGGCGGTTAGTACGCAGGCCGGGTCATGCGCCCAGCCGATATTGAGTTCAGCCGTGCCGCCGGGGATGGCAAGCGTGACGAACGCATAGACATGATCGGAGAACGGCCCGGCAGGCGCGACCGGCGCCGGACCGGGCGGCGCGGCTGGCAGGGCGAGATCGTCCGGCCAATACCAGCGAGGCTTCGCCCCAGCGACGGTTGGCGCAAGCGAAGGTGCCTGCGGAGCAGTCGCGGAATTTGCTGCTGTTTCGCGCAGCCAGTGCATCTCCTGACGGGCGATCGCGCTTTCAAGGTGCGGCAGGGCATCTGCGGCGGCCGCGCCGGAGAAGCCGCCAGCGGCGACTTCGTCCCTCAGCCTGCGGAACAGGTCTGCGCGCTGACTTTCGTCGGCGGCGTCGATTTCGGACAGCCGCCGGATCACCCAGCCGAGAATGTCGGCGCGGGCGCTCACTCCGCCGGGACGGTTTCGCTATAGGCGTCGCCAGGGGAGTCTCCAAACAGGGAATCGTCACCGCTCATCTCGGGCCGAACACTAGCGGGAGAAGGGGGCGTGGGCAAATGGCATGTAGTCAAATCAGGTTCGCGGAGTCTCCGCCCTTCCTACCGGAAGCGCCAAGGGAGTGGAGACCACAGGCTTATGGCGAGGCAGACTGCGAACAGGATTGTTTCCGTTGGCAGATCGCGCGTGAACAGCGTGATGCGGATCGCGCTGGCGAACGGGTGTTTGGGAGCTATCTTCGCGAGGATCTCTTGGCCATGGACCAGATCCACCGTCGAAAGAAATATGAGCGGGTTCCGCTCCGCTCTCATCACGCTCGAAGGGGAAATGATGTCGATGTGAAACTGCGTGGCGTCATGTTCGGCGGTGATCAGAGTGTCTGATCCGTGCATCATGCTCCAGCGGAACCGGAGCAACCCCTTGCGTCGGATTGTATACTGAACATTCCCGACTGCTATTTTCCAGCCACTCAGGTTCGCATAAGGCGTAAAATCAAACAGCTTACCATCGTGTTCCAGTCGAAACCCTTTCTGGGGGAATCGTTTTGGTATGCAGTCAATGACGCGGAATGGCTTCATGCAGCGCCTTGTTGCGAAAACCGATGTTACTTAGCTTCTTTACTCCGCCGGGACGGTGTCGCTTTCGGCCTTACGGCGTTCGTCGAAGCGGCCCCAGACGCCGTCATCGCCGTGCCAGTCGCCCTTGGTGGCGCCCTTGGAATATTCCGTGGCGCGCTGCTCGAAGAAGTTGGCGTGTTCGACGCCGTTGAGGATTTCGGTCAGCCAGGGCAGCGGGTGTTTGGCGATGTTGTAGAGCGGCTCCAGCTTCAGCTGGCCGAGGCGCCAGTCGGCGATGTAGCGGATATAGTTCTTGATATCGTCCGGCGTCATGCCTTCGACCGGGCCCATCTCGAAGGCGAGGTCGATGAACTTGTCTTCCAGCGCGATCACGGTGCGGCAGCAATCGCGGATCTTCTCGCGCAGGGCGTCCGTCATCACGTTCGTTTCGGCGCAGAAGGTATGGAAGAGGTTGATCATGCCTTCGCAGTGAAGCGACTCGTCGCGGATCGACCAGGTCACGATCTGGCCCATGCCCTTCATCTTGTTGAAGCGCGGGAAGTTCATCAGCATCGCGAAGGAGGCAAACAGCTGCAGGCCTTCCGTGAACGCACCAAACACGGCCATCAAGATGGCGATGTCTTCGTTGGTCTCGCAGCCGAACTGGCCGAGATAGTCGTGCTTGGCCGCCATCTCCTTGTATTCCATGAAGGCGGAGAATTCCGAATCCGGCATGCCGATGGTTTCCAGCAGCAGGGCATAGGCCGCGATGTGGATCGTCTCCATGTTGGAGAAGGACGACAGCATCATCGACACTTCCACCGGCTTGAACAGCGGCATGTAGTTGGTCATGTAGTTGGCGCCGACTTCGACATCCGACTGGGTGAAGAAGCGGAAGATCTGGGTCAGGAGGTTGCGTTCCTGGTCGGAGAGCTTGACCGCCCAGTCCTTGCAGTCCTCGCCGAGCGGCACTTCTTCCGGCATCCAGTGGACCTGCTGCTGCTTCTTCCAGAACTCGTAGGCCCACGGGTAACGGAACGGCTTGTAGGCGTGGCTCGGGGTGAGCAGGCCGGGAAGATTTGCATTGCCGTCAGCCATGGGAAACTCCTTCAGGGTATTCGTCTTTGGTGGCCTCTAAACACCATATATAGTGCTTCCAATCGGTTAACGCCGCAAGATGTGCACATGGACGCACCCGCGAATTGCACAATTGAATAACCTTGTGGATTCCATCCAATCGATTATGGACTCTCAACCCAAAGTGTGTTCATGTGACGTTCCGTGAACAAATAGGCGGCCCATGAAGACGTTTCTTTCCTATTCCCACGCGGACGCAGGGGTCGTCGCTCGCCTTAAGACACACCTAAAGCAGATGGAGCGCAATGAGCTGATCTCTGTTTTCTACGACCGCGAGATTCTTGCAGGTGGCGACATCGACAATTCGATTTCGGTCAAGCTCAACGAGGCGGAATTGTTTCTCGCCGTCGTCAGTCCAGACTTTTTGAACTCGCACTACTGCTACGATAAAGAGATGCAGCGGGCACTTGAGCTTCATGACGAAGGGCGAATGATTGTAGTTCCAATCATTGCAGAACCCTGCGACTGGAAGAATTCGCCACTTGGCCGACTGAAAGCGGTGCCCAAAGACGGCAAGGAGATAAGCGAGTGGCAAAATGCGAACTCTGCTTACATGGATATTGTCAGTGAACTGCGGCGGATCGCAGAATCCCCTCCTGCGGCTCCGGTCGGGCGGGCGCCGGTTGATCAAAGCAAGCAAATGTCCTCTGGCCCATCCCGGTTCAGGGTCAAGCGCGCTTTCGATGCGGTTGATCGCATCAATTTCCGCGAACACGCTTTCGGTGTGATCACGGAATACTTCCGACATGCTGTTGACGAACTCTCTGCGGTGGCGGGGATCAAGGGAATCTTTCGCCAAATTGGCCCTTATAGCTTCACGGCCACGCTCGCGAACGAAGGGTTCGGAAAGCGAGGTGTGTCTCACATCACCGTTCATATGGGAACATCGGGAGGTCTCTCGCTCGGTGATGTTTCCTGGTCAAATTCGGAGAACGCTCCCTCGAATACCTCTCACGGACACTGGTCGGTGGGCAACGACGACTACGACCAGTTTTTGACTGGTGGAAGTTTTATGATGTCTTCAGAGGGTAAGAAGCTGACGCCTACGCAAGCCGCTGAGCAGATGTGGAAGGACTTTATGGAACGTGCCGGGGTCAGTTATGCCTGAGACGGTTCGCTTGCAGTGCTTGAATTGTGGAGAGCGATTCGAGAAGCTGGTTCTTACAGATCGAGAGAAACGGGAGCTCCGTGAGCAGAATATTCCTTTTAGTGCCGTTCATTGCCCGAAGTGCGCCCGAACTGATACCAGAAGAGGGTGGAGCTGATGCGTCATGCTGACTGGGGTCGTGCGATTTCACTGAGGCAACTAAAGCCAGGGCAGATTGCCCTTGCCTTTGACTGCGACGGTATGCCGGGTCGGCTTGTTTTGTCGTTGGTGACAGAGGCCACTCAATTCGGCATTGAGAAAGGATCGACAATGCTTCTCTGTGAGGCCGGATCAGGCGACTCAAAGTATTTTTCCTTTTTCACGGGTGACCAGGTTGTGGGGGCATCAGGCTGGTTGTTGCCGGACAATTGGAGAGTCGTTCCGTCTACTGCTCAGATAGATTCAGAGCGTATCGACTTGCACAGAACTCGAACTTGCCGGCTTTTTTTGGATGAGGCAGGCGAGATGCATTTGGCCGGAATCCACTCAAGGGAAAGCCTGCGCCATTTTGCATCATGGGCGAATATCAGTCGCGCCACAACGTTTGTGGAAATCGATTCGCATCGTTCTCAGTGGCTCAATTTTCCCGTTTGGAGCATTGAGATCGGCTCGGCCGAACGCCCCACGAAAGTTTGGTCGAGCTCTCACTGATTCATATCAGGCCTTTCCCGGGCCTTTGGGGATGCCGGCGGGCTTCAGGCCGAGGCGGTGGAGGGCGGCCTGGCAGAGTTCGAGGTCCACCTGGGTCCAGGCGAGGAAGGCGATCCGCTCGATCTTGGTGTCGGGCGAGTGCAGCAGGAACTGGTGGGCAGCATGGATCAGGCCCTGGACGCGTTCGTGCGGGGATTCGCCGGGCGAGCGGGCGCCGAACAGGGGGATCAGCACCGAGCGCAGCGCCGACTTCGCGTTCATCTTGGCGCCGAAGCGGGCGTTGTAGTCATCGACGGCGGCGAGCGAATTGGTGACGCATTTGCGGTAGGCGCCGATCAGCTGGTAGCCGCGGCCGGGTTCGCCCTGATGGGCGGCGACATGGACGATGAGCTTGACCTTGTTGGACTTGGCAAGGGCGCCGGCGCGGGTGAGCATCGTGGTGGCCGGCTCGATGCCGGTGCGGTGGCTGGCGCCGACCTGCGCGCGCAGGAGGCGGGTGATCGCGTCATCGCGCACGAAGCCGTGCCGGTCGCGGCGCGAGCCGAGATAGCGGATCGTGGCCGACACCGAGGAATCGTGCAGGCGCGCGAGCTCCATCCGGGTATTCTCGGGGTTCACCCAGACGTCGATGTCGTCGACGTCGGCAAGGTCGCCGGTGACGATCTCGATCTGGCGGGCGGCTTTCGGGCCGGTCATGCCGGCGAGGCCGAGCTTGTAGATATGGTAGCGGCGCTCCGGGAGCGGACGATCCGGCAGGCGGATGGAAATGCCGGGGATCAGCGAGTGGACGATGGAGTCGGTGGCGCGGTTGTCGAGGCTGTTCTTGATATGCGTGCGCAGCAGCGCGCGGCAGTCCGCAAGGATCTGGACGCGCGAGGGCGAGCCTTCGGGCGGGAGCTCGTAGTCGAGCGCGCGCACGCCGGTGATGTTGAAATCCTCGCTGGTGCCGGCATGGCACATGACCACGGTGCCGGCGCGGCGGGCCGCCTGGCGGATGCCGAGTTCGAAGAAGATGTCCGGCGAGCCGAGGGAAATGTCGGCGATGACGACGTCGGCGTCGATGATGTTTTCGACCATCTCGCGGTGGATGAGGCCGGAGCGGCTGACCCGGTCGGAGCGGATACAGTCGAGGTCGAGGTCCTCGGCGACCGGCTGGATGATCTCGTTGAAGACCGCGTCGAAGTCGATCGCCGGGGCGTCGCCGGTCACAGGCGCCGCGTAGGGCAGGATGACGAAACAGCGCCGCCCGGTCTGGCGCGCCTCGAACTCTGCGGGTTTTTCCGCAACCTGTGCCTTGCCCTCGAACGCCATACTCACGTGCCCCATCGCCTTCCGCCTCGCCAGAATTCGACGAAACTATGGCGCCTCGAAACTGGCAAGGCGGCGCGCGGGGACAATCGGCAAGCGGAAATCCGGCTGCGGCCTAAGGCCCTGAATCCTGTAGGTATTGCGGCAGATTATAAATGCGTAAGGTTGGTTGGGGAGGGCGGCGGTGATCAGTTGGCAGGCGACGCCATTTACTTCTGCCGCTCATCCCGGCGCAGGCCGGGATCCAGTGAGGCGGCATTGCTCCTTGGCTTGAGACTTGGCCCCGGCTTCCGCCGGGGTGAGCGGCAGGAGGAAAGTCTACAGCAATGCGAAAGCAGGTTAGGGTTGTGCGGGGTCTACCAGCCGTGCCGGCACGGGCAGCGAGCAGATGTCGAGCTTGTTGACCGGGGGCGCGATGAAGGCGGCGATGCCCGAATAGTCGCGCTTGGACGCCTTGAGGGCGTCCCAGTCGGCGGAGGCGGTATCCATCACTTCATAGGCCGGGCGTTCGGCTTCGGGGATCGCAGAGGCGAGCTTTGCGGACGTGATGTAGTTGAAATTGAGTTTCGAGCGGCGGTACTGCGCCATCTGGTAGGCGAGGGGTTCGTCCTCGCCGAACAGGGCAGCGGTCTCCTCGTCCGTGAACGGATCAACACGGGGCAGGCGGTGGAGGTGTTCCATGCCGGCGATGACGCGGCCGAAGATGGTGTAGTTGCGGTCAAGGTAGCGGCGCGGCTGGAGGGGGAAGTAGATTTCGGTGTTGCCGGTATCCGGCGCCTCGTCGCGTGCCATGCCGAGGGCGCCGGGGCAGTTCAACAGCCATTCCTGCGTCCCGTCACGGCCGACGGCAAAGCCGGACCGGTGGCCGGCTTCGGGGGCGAAGAGGTCGGCGTTGCCGAGCGGGGTGAAGCCTTCGGCCGCGGCGGCGCGCTCGGCTTCGAAGGGCAGGTTTTCCCAGGGCTTGGAGGCCATCGCGAACTCGCGGCCCGCCTGCGCGACGTGGCCATCGATGACGCGGTAGAAAAACTCGCCGTCAAAGAAGCCTTCGGCCAGCAGTTCGCGCAGGCGCGCGACATGCGCCGGGGCCGCCTCGGGGAAAAGTTCGACGGCGACCATGCCGGTGGGCAGTTCCATGAGGACGAGGTTTTCCGGGGCGACCGGGCGCCAGGCAGGCACTTCGGCGGCAGCGGGCGCGGCGGGCGCCTCGGCGACGGAGGCGGGCACGCTGGAACAGGCAGCGAGGGCGAAGGCGGCAAGGATCAGGGCGCGGGTCATGGGCGGCAGTGTTCTCCGGGGCGGAGGCGGCGTCAATGCCGGACCGATTGCCTGAGCCTTCAGTGCGGCATATTCTTGGCGGCATGAAACGGATTGCCATGACCCGCCCGCCCTTGCCGGCGCTGCCGATGAGCGGCGGGTGCCATTGCGGCGCCGTGCGCTATGCGATCACCGCGCGGCCGCTGGCGGTGAATGCCTGCCACTGCGACGACTGCAAGCGGCTCGCGGGCGGGCCATTCGGGCTGTACCTGCATGTGGCGAAGGAGGCGCTGGAAATCAGCGGAGGCGCGCGCGACACGTTCCGGCGCACGGGTGGCAGCGGCAATGCGATCCGTATCGAGCGCTGCGCCGCGTGCGGAACGCGGATGTGGCATCTGCCGGACGTGGCGCCGGATCTTGTGATCCTGTGCGCGGGCACGCTGGATGACAGCCGCTGGGCGATCCCGACCTCGCACATCTTCGTTGAGTTTGCGGCGGCTGACGCGGCGGCGGCGGAGGATGCGCTTGCGGTGGAGGGTTTCCAGACGACGCGGGCGGCGATCTGGGAACGGTTCAGCGAAATCTATCGCTGAGGCCAGGCCGCCGTGACCGGTGCTGCGGAACGGCACGGTGGTGTCCCAGCCAAAGTTTGCATTCCGGTTTTCGCTTCGCCTGGACGACAGCCTAGTACGCGTAGCGGCGCAGGTCGCGGGCGAAGCGGTGGCGGGACTCGTCGGTCTTGTCGTTGATGATCGAGGGGATGAGGAAGAGGTCTGCGACCCACCAGACGAAGCCGATCAGGATGAAGTAGGAGAGGATCTGCAGGATCGCCGTGACCGGCTTGCCGAGATAGAAGCGGTGGGCCGAGATCCATCCGAGGAAGAACCACAGGAAATAGGCGGCGGCGGCGCTCTTCCGCTCGTTGGCGACGCGGCTTTCGATCAGGATCTGGTCTTCGGTCGTGTACATGGCAGTCCCGGACGGGCTCCTCGTTCTTATCGATAAACAGATAGTCGCTTTTGGCCGGGGTTTAAAGAGGCCGGCGTGAAAAATACCGGCATCCGGCCCGGGACCCGTTGCGCCGGGGCGCGGGATAGGGCCTGCTGGCGCCGGGAGGACATGGACATGAAAACGGGTCTGGCCGCGCTGGCGGCACTCATGCTGGTGGCGGGCTGTGCGAGCGCGCCGGCGCCGGAAGCGGCCGTTGCGGCGAAAGGCTATGTCATCGCCGAGATCGAGGTGACGAACCCCGAGGCTTATGAAGGGTACAAGGCAAAGGTCGCCCCGATGGTGGCGGCGTTCGGCGGGACCTACCTAGTGCGCGGCGGCCAGACGGAGACGCGCGAAGGCGCGCCGCCGAAGGGGCGGATCGTGGTTCTGGAGTTTCCGAGCTTCGCGGCGGCGCAGGCGTTCAACGACTCGCCCGAATACGCCGAGATTGTCCGCCTGCGGACGGATAATGCCGTGTCGCGGGTGATCATCGCCGAAGGCCTCGCGCGCTGACGGCGGCCGGATAAGGAAAAGACGGGCGCTTGCGCGCCCGCCTTCCGTGTCTGCCTTAGTGGAGGTTACATCCAGTAAGGTTGCACCTTGTAGTAGCTGTAGGCCGAATCGCGGGCCACATGACCGTCATTCCGGGTCAGCTCGTCGATATCGTTGGCCGGGGCGGCCTTCAGCTGTTCGGTGGTGAAGGGCACGACGTAACCGTCGCGTTCCTTGTTGTAGTCGAGAGACGACCAGGGCACGGGATGGAACTTCTCGCCCATGCCGAGGAAGCCGCCGAAGCCGACGATGGCGAACAGGACCGAGTTGTCGATCTTGTCGAGGACGACGTCTTCGACCTTGCCGATCTTGTCTCCCGCCGTGTTGTAGACGTTCGTGCCGATGGTGCGGCTGGCCCGGATGGCCGTGGTGTGTCCGGTTTGGGTAGGCATGAGGTCGCTCCTTTGCAGGTGTTTCAGATGCTGTGTAAACGCCGCAGCGCCGCGAAGGTTCCGGTAAAATCCCCGGCAGATGCGCCGGTGCGCGCCCTTTCCATGTCGGCGCCGCCCTGCTAACGCCACGCGCCATGTATCAGATCACTGCCAGAGGCCCGCGTGGGCCCATCGAACTTGCCTGGGACGCGCTGGCCTGGGCCGATCCGTCACCGGCCGGCGCCGTCGATTCCAAGGAAGATGCACGCGGCGCCTGGCGCCTCGATGCCTTTTCCGAAACGCTGGAAGAAGCGGAAGAATGCGTCGCCATCATTGCAGCCGCAGCGCCGGAGCTGAACGCCCGGATCGAGGAAATCGTCGAGCGCGACTGGGTGACCCTGTCGCTGGAGGGCTTGCCGCCGGTGAATGCCAGGCGGTTCGTGGTGGTCGGCAGCCATGCGCTCGCGGCGACTTCGCCGGGCAAGACGGCGGTGCTGATCGAGGCAGGCCCGGCCTTCGGGACAGGGCATCATGGCACCACGCTCGGCTGCCTGCTGGCGCTCGAAGAGGTGCGCCGGCGCCGCAAGGTCGGCCGGGTGCTGGATCTCGGCACCGGCTCCGGCGTGCTGGCGATTGCCGCCCTGATGGCCGGCGCGGAGCTGGCGACCGGCAGCGACATCGACCGGGACTCGGTGTTCGTGGCGCGGGAGAACGCAAAGAAGAACAAGGTCAGCCGCTTCTTCGTGCACCATGTACGCGGGGCCAACACGCCCAACATGCGCCGGCTGGGGCCGTATGACACGGTGTTCGCGAACATCCTGATGAAGCCGCTGATTGGCCTCGCGCCCGAAATCGAGCGGCTGTCGGCGCCGGGGGCGGCGATCATCCTCTCCGGCCTGCTGCACCATCAGGCGCAGACGGTGCGCACCGCGTTCGAGGGACACGGGATGCTGTTCCAGAAACGCATCAAGCGCGACGGCTGGTCGACGCTGGTGTTTGCGAAGGCGGGACTGGGTATTCTAAAATCTTAGATAGGATCATCTACCATATCTTGTGTTGCGGTAGTGCAAGCGGTATATATATTGCGCCCACTAGTTTAGGGAGGCGCCATATGAGTAAGAGCAAAACCCACACTGGCCACCGAAGCTCTAGCAGCGGTAGGTTCGTCACGGAAAAATACGCTGAGAGGCACCCTGACCGTACTCAGAAAGAATCCATTCCGAATCCTGGGCGGGGTGACACAGGCCGCGGAAAAGGCAAATGAGCTGAAAGCCAGGCGCTTACGGTAGCGTCGCCTTTCAGCAATAAATGCAAAACTAGCGTACGTCGCGGCGGGCCCAACGGATGTTGCGGCGGGCGAGCAGATCGAGACGGGCCGGAACAGCCGGAGCGCCGGCGGCAGCAGCCAGTGCGGTGACCTGGGCCGGGCTAAGGACCGTCTTGGTCGCGATTTCGCCGGCGGGGGTGATGTTGAAGTCGATTTTCATTGTTAATACCTTGTTTGTCTGAATTTGTTGCGGTGCAACATTTGTTCGTGTGCGGCCTATATGGGGTGGCAGGTAAACAAAACAGTATGGCAAAGGCCCTTTTGCTATGAAACATTGCATAGCTCACTTGCTTTCCGGCGGCCGCGCATCGGGCTAAGACGAACCCATGAGACAGACATTTGATATCAAGGGTGGGCCGCAGGACGGCCGGGCCCATCTTCCGCTGCTTCGCCGTGAACTCGCCGCGCAGGGCCTCGACGGGCTCTATGTGCCGCATGACGACGAGTACCAGAACGAATACCTGCCGGACGCCAATGAGCGCCTGGCCTGGGCGACCGGGTTTACCGGCTCATTCGGGGCGGCGTTCGTGTTCACGGACAAGGCGGTGCTGTTTGCAGACGGGCGCTACACGCTGCAGGCGGCGGACCAGACCGATCCGGCGCTGGTGGATGTGGAAGGGATTCCGGATCCCGGCGCGTTTGGCTGGCTGGCGAAGCAGGAGTTGAAGGGCAAGCGGGTCGGTTACGATCCGCGCCTGATGAGCCCGAACGATGTGGCGGCGCTGGGCGCGGCGGCGGCAAAGGCGGGCTGCGAACTGGTGGCGGTGGCCGAGAACCCGATTGACCTGGCCTGGAAGGGCAGGCCGCCGCAGCCGATGGAAAAGGTGGTGCCGCACGCGGTCAAGCATGCCGGCGCCGCGCACACCGACAAGCTGGACGCCATCGGCGCGCAGCTCAAGCGGGACGGGGCGGAGGCAGCGGTGCTGACCTCGCCGGCCTCGCTCGCCTGGGCGTTCAATATCCGGGGCGGGGACGTGAGCTGCACGCCGCTGCCGCTGGGGCGGGCCATTCTGTATACGGACGGATCGGCGGAGCTGTTCATCGACGAGGCGAAGACCGACGGCGCGCTGCGCCGGCATCTCGGCAATACGGTCACGCTGCGGCCGCTGTCGCAACTGGAGGACGGGCTCGCGTCGCTGTCGGGCAAGACGGTGAGCCTCGACCCGGACGTGGCCTCGGCCTGGTTCTTTGACCGGCTGGGCGCGGCGGGGGCGAAAATCCTGCGCCAGCGCGATCCGGTGGCGCTGCCGCGCGCGTGCAAGAACGCGGCGGAGATCAAGGGCACGGCTGCGGCGCATGTCCGCGACGGGGTTGCGTTGACGCGTTTCCTGCACTGGCTGGATACCGAGGCACAGAGCGGCGAGGTCACCGAGATCGACACGGTGATGAAGCTGGAAGCCTTCCGCGAGGACCTCGGCAACCTGAATGACCTGTCCTTCCCGTCGATCTCCGGCGCGGGGCCGAACGGCGCGCTGCCGCATTACCGGGTCTCGACCGCGTCGAACCGGAAGCTCGCGCGCGGCTCGCTGTTCCTGATCGACTCCGGCGGGCAGTATCTCGACGGCACGACGGACGTGACGCGTACGGTGCCGATTGGTCCGCCCTCGGAGGACATGATCCGGCACTATACGCTGGTGCTGAAGGGGCATATCGCGCTTGCGGCGGTGCGCTTCCCGGCGGGGACGACCGGCACGCATCTCGATATCCTGGCGCGCCATGCGCTGTGGCAGGCGGGGCTGGACTACCAGCACGGCACGGGCCACGGCGTCGGGGTTTATCTCGGCGTGCACGAGGGCCCGCACCGGATTGCCAAGGTGTGGAACGCGGTGCCGATGACGCCGGGGATGATCGTCTCGAACGAGCCGGGCTTCTACAAGGCGGGCGAGTACGGCATCCGCATCGAGAACCTGCAATACGTGACCCCCGCCGAGAACATTCCCGGCGGGGAGATCCCGATGCTCGGGTTTGAATGCCTGACCTTTGCGCCGCTCGCGCGGGGGCTGATCGACGTGAAGCTGCTGTCGAAGGACGAGCGGAAATACGTCAACGAGTACCACAAGCGCGTCTGGAAACTGCTGAGCCGGAAGCTCGACGGCGAGGCGAAGGACTGGCTGAAGGCGGCGTGTGCCCGGATTTGAGGCAGGGGCTGATTTTTCAAGGCAGATGCGCGCGGCGGGCTAGGTGAAGGCGGGGGAGTCTCCTAATCAGGGTCAGCTTTAGGGAGGCTGCCTTGGAACCTGATCAGATGCTTGGCCGAGCGCTGGAACTGTTGCCTGCAGACTGGAGTGATAGCGTGAAGCTGGCGGTTCTCGCCGGCGGGTTCGCGGTGTGTTTCATCGTGCTGGCGTGGATGCTGCTGGCGGCGTTCGGCAGGAAGCGCGCGCCGCAGGCGGCGGTGTCCGGGCCGGTTGCGGTCAAGGCGCACGCGAAGACAGCTGCGCGCGCGGCGCCGGATCTTGATCCGGAGGAATGGATTTCCGGCAATGTGATCCACTATGATCGCCACAAGGCGTTCGGCTATATCCGCTGCGACCGGGTGAAGGGGCATGTCCGCTTCCAGGCGGCAGACTTCAAGCGCGCGCCGCGAATTGGCCAGACGGTGCGCTTCAAGGGCCGGTATGGCGGGCGGCGCAAGCCGGTGGCGGTGCTTGTCGAACCGCTCGCAAGGGCGAAGCGGGCAGGTTGAGTTCAACCCCTCAGGTGTTTGCCGAGCGCCAGCAGCGGCCTTGACTGGATATCAGGGATCGAGCCATCGGCGCGGGGGCCGATATTGATCAGGAGGTTGCCGCGCTTTGCGGTGACGTCCGTGTAGAGATCGATCAGGCCTTGCGCGTCGAGGAAATCTTCCGGCAACTCATCCGTATTGTAGCCGAAGCCGAGACCGAGACCTCGGCAGGATTCCCATTTCTGTTCTTTCGGAATGGCGCCGAGGCCGAATTCGACGCAGCGGAAGTCACCGAAGGGGGCGGGGGTTTCCTCCTGCTCGCCGCTGGCGGTGCGGGCTTTCAGCATGGCGTTGAAGCCGGCGCGGGCGGCGGGGTCACGCAGCGAGGTGAAGAAGTCGCTGACGGCGAACCAGCGGTCATTGGTCACGCCGTCCGGCACGGCGGCATGGTAATAATCGTGCAGGGCGACGACGCCGCCGAGATCCGGCCAGCAGATGTCGTTCCAGAAGACCGAAGGCTTGTAGCGGTCAATGAGCTCCCTGGCTTGGGCGAGCGCGTAAGCGCGGTAGTCTTCTTCCGTCGGCACGCAGCCGAACATGTCGCCGATATTGGCGATCGGGGTGTTGCGGAATGTCCAGTCGAGTCCGCCAGAATAATAGACACCGAAGCGCAGTCCGCGCGCACGGACGGCGGCGGCGAGTTCGCCGGTGAAATCGCGGACCGTGTTCCAGCCCGGCCGGTGAGGGTTGGGCACGTTCGTGGGCCAGAGGCAGTAGCCGTCGTGGTGCTTGGTGACAAAGACGACATAGGCGGCGCCGCACGCCGCGCAGAAGTCCGCCCAGGTTTCGGCGTCGAGGGCGTCGGCGGCAGCATCGAATTCGGCGCGGAAGTCCGTGTACGGCTTGTCGCCGTAGAGCGCCTTGTGACGGGCACGCGTGGCGCTGCCTTCGACGCGCATCGCGTTTTCGTACCATTCCGAATAGGGGGTAAGCACCGCGCTCATGTCGTAATCGTCGCCGGTCAGCGTGTGGATGGCGCGGCCGCGCGGCGCCCAGGCGGGGACCGTGAAGATGCCCCAATGGATGAAGATGCCAAGCTGGGGCTTTGCGTACCATTCGGGGCAGGGGCGCTCACTCATCGGGGCGGGCGGCGGCGGAGAGGTTCAGGGGGTGGGTCACGCTCCAGGCGAACGGGGCGAAGGTGGCGCGCGGCAGGCCCGCGCGTCCCAGCACGCGGGCGGTCCACTGGTTGCACGTATTGAAGGGGCTGTAGCGGCCCCTGGCCGCGAGCAGCAACTCGCCGGGCACGGCCGTGTCGATCTGGACATAGGCGCCTTCGGCGTTGCGTTTCAGGCTCGCCCGGATCTCGTCGATCAGGACGCGCTTGGTGTCCTGCCCGCCGGGGAGGGGTTTGCACACGTCGCGCACATCGGAGCCGTAAACGGGCACGATGCGCATGGCGACGGGGTTCATCCCGGCGAGGGCCGACAGGCCGCGCGGGAGCGTCAGGTCTTCCGGATACAGAACTTTCGTGAAGAAGACCGAATCGCCCCAGCCGAAGAGGAGATAGGTGTCACGCGGCAGGTAGTCGGGCAGGTAGCCGCGGAAGTCTTTGCGCCAGTTGGCGATCTCGCCGTCGAGCGGCAGGGCGATGTCGGTGTGGAAGGCGGCTTCGCAGAGATAGGCGGGCGGCTTGCCGGGCGGAACCTGGGCTGACTTCCCGGCGCTTGGCAGCATGCCGGAAACCCAGGCCGCGCCGACGTACCAGAAACCGCAGACCAGAAAGGACAACAGGCCCAGCCCGGTCCAGCCGGCGGCTCTGATCAAGGCGGTACGAACATTCAATCGGTATCCCCCGGCCGCAAGCCGCGCCGGGGCAGGATGCAAGCAAGCCCGGAGGCGGCGCAAGTGAGATTCTGATTGTTCTGCTTTTGTTCTTATGGTACGAGCGGGCCATGATGCTCGCCTTGTCCATCCGTGATTTCGTGCTCATCTCCCGGCTCGATGTTTCGCCGGGGGAGGGCTTCACCGCCCTGACCGGGGAAACCGGCGCGGGCAAATCCATCATTCTCGATGCGTTGTCGCTGGCACTGGGCGGCGCGGCGGACCGGTCCGTGATCCGTCACGGCGCGGCGCAGGCAAGCGTGGCGGCGGAGTTTGCGCCGGCGCCGGATCATCCGGTCTGGGCGCTGCTGTCGGGGCAAGGCGTTGAGGCGAGTCCCGGCGAGGCGCTGACGCTGAAGCGCTTGGTGCGCGCCGAAGGTCCGGCCCGGGCCTTCATCAATGACCAGCCGGTGGGCGCGGCCCTTCTGGCCGAAGCCGGTGATCTGCTGGTCGAGGTGCATGGCCAGCATGCCGCGTCCAGTCTGCTGCGGCCAGCCGTGCACCGGCGGTTGCTCGACCAGTTCGCGGGAAACGAGGCATTGCTGGCGGCCTGCGCGGCAACGCATGCGGCGCGCGTTGAGGCCCGCTCCGCGCGCGAGGCGATCGAGGCGGCGGCGCAGTCGGCGTCCGAGGAGCGGACCTGGTTGCAGGAAACGGTGGGCGAGCTGGCGAAACTGGCGCCGCAGGTGGGAGAGGCAACGCGGCTCGCCGAGATGCGGGCGCAGCTGATGCAGTCCGAACGCGTGCTGGAAGCCGTCGCCGAGGCAACGGCGGCGCTGGAGGAGGCCGATGCCGAGGCAGCGCTGGCGAAAGCCTCCCGTGCGGCGGAGCGGATTTGCCGGTTGCCCGGGTTCGACGGCACGTCGGGTCCATTGCCGGAAGCGGCGCGGGCGGCCTGCGAGGCCATCGAACGGGCGATGATCGAGCTGCGGGAAGCGGAGACCGCGATCGCCGCGCTTGAACGCCTGCCGGTCGATTCCGGAGATCTTGAAGGCGTGGAAGGGCGGTTGTTTGCCCTGCGCGCCCTCGGGCGGAAACTCGGCTGCGAGGCGGACCTGTTGCCCGCGCGCTGGGAGGACCTTGCCGCGCGGCTTGAGCTGGCCGAAGCGGGCGAGGCCGGGCTCGGCGCGGCCCGCAAGGCGGAGCGCGCGGCCGAGGCGCGCTGGCACAGCGCCGCCCATGCGCTGGGCGAGGCGCGCCGGGCGGCCGCCTCCCGGCTGGAGGCGGCGATAGCAGCGGAGCTGGCGCCGCTGAAACTGGGCCGCGCGACGATCCGGGTGGCGTTCACGCCGCTGGCGCCGGACGAAGCCGGGGCGGCCGGGGCCGAGCGGGCTGAATTCGAGGCGGAAACCAATGCCGGGGCGGGTTTCGGCCCGCTGCGCAAGGTGGCTTCGGGCGGCGAACTGGCGCGCGTGTCCCTGGCGGTGAAATGCGCACTGGCCGAGGCCGGCAGCGCAGCGACGCTGATCTTTGACGAGGCCGACCAGGGTGTCGGCGGGGCTGTCGCCGCGGCGATCGGCGAACGCCTGGTCCGGCTGTCGGCCACGCGCCAGGTTCTGGCGGTAACGCATAGTCCACAGGTTGCGGCAGCGGCGGACGCGCATTGGCTGGTCGAGAAGGCCGGCAAGGCTGGCGGGACGCGGCTGACCACGCTAGATGCGGGAACACGGCAGGAAGAAATTGCCCGCATGTTGTCTGGCGCCGAAATCACCGACGAGGCGCGGGCGGCCGCGGGGAGGTTGTTGGAGGATGCATGAGCGGCGGGAAACCTGTCAGCGCGCTGACGGAGGCGGAGGCTGCGGCGGAGCTGGCGCGCCTGGCGCAAGACATGGCCGAGGCGGACGCCGCCTATTACCAGAATGACGCGCCGCTCCTGACGGACGCCGCCTATGACGCGCTGCGCTTGCGCAATGCCGAGATCGAGACGCAGTTTCCGCACCTGAAGCGGGAAGACAGTCCCTCGGTCCGGGTCGGCGCCGAGGCGGGCGACGGCTTTGCCAAGGCGCGGCACAGCGCCCCGATGCTGTCGCTCGAGAACGCGTTCGCAGATGCGGACGTGGCGGATTTTGCCGCGCGCATCCGGCGCTTCCTGGCGCTGGGCGACGACGCGGAGCTTGCCATCACGGCGGAGCCCAAGATCGACGGATTGTCGCTCAGCCTGACCTACGAGAAGGGGACACTGGTGCGTGCGGCGACGCGCGGCGATGGCCAGACCGGCGAGGACGTCACCGCCAATGCGCGCACACTGAAGGACATTCCGGAACGGCTGTCCGGGAAGGGCTGGCCTGCCTCCATCGAGGTCCGCGGTGAAGTCTACATGGCGAAGGCGGACTTTGCCGCGTTGAATGCGCGCGAAAGGGAGGCAGGGCGCAAAACCTTCGCCAATCCGCGCAACGCTGCGGCCGGAAGCCTGCGCCAGCTGGATGTGGAGATCACGAAATCCCGCCCCTTGCGGTTCTTCGCTTATGCCTGGGGCGCGGCGAGCGGGCCGATTGCCGAAACCCAGTCCGGCGCCGTGGCGAAACTGGCCGCCTGGGGATTCCAGGTCAACCCCCTGATGGTGCGTACCCAGACGGTCGAGGGCGCGCTTGACTATTACCGCAGCATCGAGGCGAAGCGCGCCAGCCTCGACTATGACATTGACGGGGTTGTCTGCAAGGTTGACCGGCTCGACTGGCAGCAGCGGCTCGGCTTTGTCAGCCGCGCGCCGCGCTGGGCGATTGCCCACAAGTTCCCGGCCGAGAAGGCGACGACGACATTGCTCGGCATCGACATCCAGGTCGGGCGCACGGGCTCGCTGACGCCGGTGGCGCGGCTGGAGCCGGTGACCGTGGGCGGCGTGGTGGTGTCGAATGCCACGCTGCACAATGAGGACGAGATTGCGCGCCTCGGCGTGAAGCCGGGCGACACGGTGGAGATCCAGCGGGCGGGGGATGTCATTCCGCAGGTGCTGCGGGTCGTGGCGCCGGGCACGGGGCCGGCCTGGGTGATGCCGGAAGTCTGCCCTGCCTGCGGCTCGGCGGCGGTGCGCGAAGTCGATGAGGCCGGCGAGAGCGATGTGCGCCGGCGGTGCACGGGCGGCCTGATCTGCCCGGCGCAGGCCGTGGAGCGGCTGAAACATTTCGTCTCGCGTAAGGCGCTGGATATTGACGGGCTCGGCGCCCGGCAGATCGAGCTGTTCTTCGACAAGGGTGTCCTGCGTGCGCCTCAGGATATTTTCCGTCTAAGGACGAATATCGAAACGGCCGGCTTGCCGCCGCTGGAAGACTGGGACGGGTTTGGCGCGGCATCAGCGAAGAAGCTCTTTGCGTCGATTGACGCCCGCCGCAAGGTGCCGTTTGCGCGGTTCCTGAATGGGCTCGGCATTCGCAATGTCGGGCAGACGACGTCCAGCCAGTTTGCCCGGAACTTCCTCCGTTGGCAGAGCTTCTGGGACGCGGTGAGACGGGCGGGCGAGGGCGGACCGGGCGGGGAAGGTTACCAGGACCTGACCGGCATTGACGGGATCGGCGGCGCAGCGGCCAACGCGCTGATCCAGTTCGACGCTGAGCCGCACAACCGGGAGATGCTGGAGGCCCTGCTTGCCGAAGTCGAGGTCGAGGACGAGGTGCCAGCGGCGACCGACAGTCCGGTTGCCGGCAAGACGGTTGTGTTCACCGGCACGCTCGAGCGGATGACGCGGGACGAGGCCAAGGCGCGGGCAACGGCGCTGGGCGCGAAAGTCGCGGGCTCGGTATCGGCGAAGACGGACATTCTCGTCGCGGGCCCGGGGGCCGGCTCCAAGCTCGCCAAGGCAGAGGGCCTCGGTGTGCGCACCATGACGGAAGCGGAATGGCTTGATCTGATCGGGGAAGCCTGAGCCTCGCCGCTTACTTGCCGCCGGGGATCAGGCGCTGGATCAGGGTGCGGCGCTGCGAAGCGCTGACGGCTTCAAGATCGACCCCTTCGTTCGTGAGCAGACGATAGCTCATCTTGTACCAGTCGGTGTCGGGATAGTTGTAGCCGAGCGTTGCGCCAGCCGCGAGCGCCTGGTCCTTGAGGCCGAGCGTCAGGTAGGCTTCGACGAGGCGGTGCAGCGCTTCCGGCGCGTGGCTGGTCGTCTGGTAGGTTTCAACGACATTGCGGAAACGGTTCACGGCGGCCAGCGTCTGGTTGGAGCGCAGGTACCAGCGGCCGACGGTCATTTCCTTGCCGGCCAGCTGGTCGTTGACCATGTCGAGCTTGATGCGGGCATCCTTGGCATACTCGCTCTCGGGGAAGCGGCGCACGATGTCGTTCAGCGCAGTGCGGGCCTGCTCGGTCGTCGCCTGGTCGCGGCCGACATCGGTGATCTGGTCGAAATAGCACAGGGCCGTGAGATAATAGGCGTACTCGGCTTCCGAACCGCCCGGGTGCAGCGCGAGATAGCGCTCTGTGGCGGCGAGCGCCGTCGTATAGTCGCGGGTCTTGTAGGAAGCGTAGGCCGACATCACCATCGATTTGCGCGCCCACTCCGAATAGGGGTGCTGGCGCTCCACTTCGGAGAAGAGGAGGATGGCGTTCGGAAAGTCGCGCGAATCGAGTTTCGCGGCCGCCTGATTGTACAGCTGCTCGACCGGGCGCTCGACATAGGCCAACTCGGCATTGCGCTTCGTGGACTGGCAGCCGCCAAGGGCGAGGGCGCAGACGGCAAATGCCAAGGGCAGGGAGGTGAGTCTGGACATGGAAAGCGGCCTGTCTGTGCAGCGGGATCGGATTGGCCTGTTTGCTTAGCGCGAATGGGCCTCGGTTTCCAAGGCCCGAATGGCAGACCTGCCGCTGCGGCGCCCGGCTGGAGGAGAGTCAGACGGCGGCGCGGACTTCGTCCAGGACCGCCGGCGCACCGGCCTCTTCCCAGCACCAGGCCGACGGTGTCGCCAGCAGGGCCCGCACGAGACGATTGTTCAGGCCGTGGCCCGGCTGAACGGCGTCATAGTTCCCGGCGATCGGCGCGCCGGCGAGCATCAGGTCGCCCACGGCGTCCAGCATCTTGTGGCGGACGAATTCGTCCTCGCTGCGCAGGCCTTCCGGGTTCATCACGCCGTTTTCGCCGATGACGACCGCGTTGTCGAGCGAACCGCCCCGGGCCAGGCCCATCGAACGCAGCATCTCGACATCCCGCGCGAAGCCGTAGGTGCGGGCAAAGGCGAGGTCGCGGGCAAACATGCCGGGCGCGAGGCGCATGGCCATCTGCTGCACGCCGATGTGGGCGTCGTCGTATTCGATGCGGGCACGCAAGGTCAGCACGTCATGGTCTGACGGCGACAGGACGGCGTGTTTTGGACCGTCCCGCACTTCGATGGTTTCGAGGATGCGGATCCGGCGGCGGGCAGCGCCCTGCGCCTTCAGGCCGGCCATCATCATCAGTTCGTAGAAGACCGAGGACGAGCCATCCATGATCGGGACTTCCGGACCGTCGATCTCGATGACGAGGTTGTCGATGCCGAGGCCGGCAATGGCGGCGAGCAGGTGTTCGACCACGGCGACCGAAACGCCCTCTTCGTTGGACAGCGTCGTGCCCAGCTGCGTATCGGAAACGGACTCTGCGTGGGCGAGGATTTCGCCGGTACCTTCCGGAACATCGACGCGGACGAAACGGATGCCCGAATTGACCACCGCCGGCAGCATCGTCAGACGCGCGCGGGCGCCGCTGTGCACGCCGATGCCGGCACAGCTTACCTTGCGCGCAATGGTGGTCTGCCGTTCAACTGCCATGGATCGATCCTCAGCCCGGTAGGTAAAAGCCTTTGGACCTACATGGCCTGCCGGCCGGTGCCACTCAAAACACGGGTTGTTTCGCCTTATTACAGGCCGGGCGCCGGTGAAGCGTTAGAGCATTGATTTTATGCGGTTTTAATCTTCCGGAAATGTGTCGCCCGAAGATCACACTGGCGGCTCAATGATTGGCAGACCGGCGCAGGAAGGCGGGAATCTCCAGATCGGCGTCGTCGAAAGCGGCGGGCTCGGGATGGTCATCCGGCGACGAGATGATCGGCGAGGCGGGCAGTGCGCCGTGGGGCGCCGGGTCGGTATCGTTCTGACCCTGCGGCGCCGGCCGGCGCCAGCCGAACAGATTCGCAAAGCCCGACGAGGCGGGCGCGCCATCGCGGGCGGGGCGGTCCGGGGCAGGGGCGTCGGTGCGCTCGCTGAATACGGCGGCGGCCGGAACTGCGGGCGCGGCCACGTGGCGCGGCGGCGTCACAACCCGGGGGCGCTCGTCGGCGCTGTCATCCTGTCCGCCGGCTTCAAAGGCAACAGCCTCTTCGGCCACGTCGTTCGGATCGTCTTCGGCATCGTCCATCGCGGCGATATCGCCGGCTTCGGTTTCCAGGTCCGCCGGTTCGGCTTCGACCGGGCGCTGGAGGATCGGCTGGGCGACGGGCAGGCGCCGCGCCGCAGCGTCAAGCCCGGCGGCCACCACCGAGACCCGGATGCGGCCTTCGAGCTGGGGATCGAAAGCCGAGCCGAGGATGATGTTAGCGTTCGGATCGACTTCGCGGCGGATTTCGTTGGCCGCCTCGTCAAGTTCGAACAGCGTCATGTCATAGCCGCCGGTGATGTTCACCAGCACGCCGCGGGCGCCCTTGATCGTGATGTCGTCCAGCAGCGGATTGTCGATGGCGCGGCGGGCGGCTTCCAGTGCGCGGCCTTCGCCGGTGGCTTCGCCCATGCCCATCAAAGCCGTGCCCATGCCGCGCATGATGGCGCTGACATCGGCGAAGTCGAGGTTGATCAGGCCGGGCATGACGATCAGGTCGGTGATGCCGCGCACGCCGGAATAGAGCACGTCGTCGGCCATGCGGAAGGCATCGGCAAAGGTCGTCTTGTCGTTGGCGATGCGGAACAGGTTCTGGTTCGGCACGACGATCATCGTGTCGACATGGCCGCGGATGCGGGACAGGCCGTCTTCGGCAAGGCGCATGCGGTGGGCGCCTTCAAAGCCGAAGGGCTTGGTGATGACGGCGATGGTGAGGATGCCCATTTCCTGCGCCGCGCGGGCGATGATCGGCGCCGCGCCGGTGCCGGTGCCGCCGCCCATGCCGGCCGCGATGAACACCATGTGCGCGCCTTCGAGGCGGGCGCGGATTTCGTCGATGGATTCTTCAGCCGCCCTGGCGCCGATTTCCGGGCGCGCACCAGCGCCAAGGCCTGACGTGGTGCCGATGCCGAGCTGCAGGCAGCTTTCGGCGCGCGAACGCGAGAGGGCCTGGGCGTCCGTGTTGGCGACGATGAATTCGACGCCCTGCAGGTTCGCCTCGATCATGTTGTTGATCGCATTGCCGCCCGCGCCGCCGACTCCGAAGACGAGGATTCGCGGTTTAAGTTCCTGGGTCATGGCGCGCCTCATTATTCGTCTGCGTCTGCCGGGCTGGCTGAGCGCAAACAATGCGCGCTCGCCGCTAAAAAACGCTTAAGTGACTGAATTTGGCGTCAGAAATTTTCCTTCAGCCAGTGCAGTACCGCGTTCGTCCATCCCGGGCTGCCGCCAGCCTCTGTTTCCGATGACGACGCGCCAGCCCGCGCGGCGTCGGTGAACCCCAATTCGGGATAGAGTAGCAAACCGGACGCCGTTGAAAAAGCGGGCGTTGCCAGCTGTTCGCCTAAAGATTCAGCAAGAACAGGGCGTCCGAGGCGGATGGGCGTCTTGAGGATGCGGCTGGCGACCTCGCGGATGCCGGGCAGCTGGCTGGCCCCGCCGGTCAGCACGACGCGCTGCGGCAAGACCGAGCGGACATCGCTTTGGGCCAGCAGGTTCTGGGCGAGTTCGAAGATTTCCTCGATGCGCGGGGCAATGATGCGCGCGATCTCGCCGCGCTCAAGGCGCGAGGCGTGCAGGCGGCCATCGTCGCCGAGGCGGGGGGCTTCGATACGCTCGGCCAGGCCGGGGCCTTCAAGATCCGCTGTGCCGAACACCATTTTCAGCCGCTCGGCAGCCGCAAACGTGGTGCCGATGCCCTGGGCAATGTCGGCCGTGACATGCGCGCCGCCGGCGGGCACCAGGCCGAGCCAGGCGGGCGAGCCATGCAGGAAGACCGAGACCGCGGTGACGCCAGAGCCGAGATCGATGCACACGGCGCCGTTCTCGATCTCGTCTTCGATCAGGGTGCCAGCGCCGCTGGCGATGGCGGAGGGGACGAGTTGGCGCACGACGAGGTGGGCGCGGCCGACGCATTCGACCAGGTTGGTCACGACCGCGCGCGGCGCCGAGACGATCGACATCTTCACGCTGAGCATTCCGGCGATCATGCCGACCGGCTGACGCACACGGCCGGCGGCCTTGTCGATCGTGTAGACAACCGGCCAAGCCGACAGGATTTCCTCCTGGCGTCCACCTGCTGTCTGCGCAGCCCGGGACAGCGCCTGCGCATGCAGCCGGCGTACATCCTTCGCGGTGATCGCGCGGCCGCTGATCTCGAGCGAGGCGGACACGAGGCGCGAGGACAGCTTGGGCCCGGTGATGCCGAGAATGACTTCGCTGATGGGCTCGCCGGCTTCGCGTTCAGCGTCTTCGACGGCGAGGCGGATCGACCGCTCGATAGCTTCCATGTCGGTGATCGTACCGCCGGCGAAACCGCGCGTCTGCTGGCGGCCACCGCCGAGGATCGCCATGCGGCGCGGATTGTCCGTGTCCGGACGGGCGATCAGGCAGGTGGTCTTGGAACATCCGATGTCCAGCGCCGCGACGGTGCCGGTCGGGCGGCCGTTAAGTCGGGCGAGGCGCTTGGATGAGAGTTCGGACATCAGATGGTCTCTGTGTCCTCGCGGCCAGCCTCGGGAGCGGGTCCGGCGACCGGCGCCGGGACGGGGCGCAGGTAGACGCGGCCACGGCTGCGCAGGTCGATCATTTCCAGCGGGCGCTGGGTGAGGGCGGTGCGCACCTGCAGTTTGGCGAGGCGTTCGATGGCCGGCTCGAGCGACGGATCTTCCGGCAGGCGAACGGTCACGCCGTTGATGAAGCGCATGTCCCAGCGGCGCGTCCCGATACGGGTGGCCACCGCAACGCGGCCATTGATATCCGGCGCGGCGGCAAGGGCGGCGGCGAGCTGCGGCGCCGCCTCGGGTGCGCCGAGGCCGGCCAGGCGCAGGAGGCCGGGGTGGTCTTCGGCGCGGGCACCGGGAAGCAGGCGGCCGAGACCATCGACGACCTGCCACTGGCGCCCGTCATGCCACAGGGCCACAGGATCGGCGGCATCAGCCAGGATCACGATCTGGCCGGGCCACAAGCGGTGGACGCGCACGTTCAGCACCTTGCTGGTGGATTCGACGCGGCGCTGGATCAGGTGAGGGTCAGCGCGGAACATGTTTTCGCCCGGCTCGATCATCGCGGCGGCGCGCACTTCATCGGCGAGCGCCGGATTGTCCTCCAGCCCGAGGACCGAGACATCCTTCACGTCGATACCGACGAGGCGGGACGTGTCGTCCATGAAGCCGCCGAAGCGGGTTCCGATCTGCGACATTGATCCGCCCATCCAGGCGGCCGTGGCGACGAGGATGGCGACCAGCATCACGATGCCGAAAATGATGGAGGAGACGCGGACTTCTTCGCCCGTCGCTTCATCAATGATCGTGGCAGGCCGGCGGCGGCCCGACGGTACCGTCTTGTTTCGCTCTATCTTTGACATGAAGCGTCCTCGATCATCCACGCGACCAGTTCCACGAAACTCATGCCGCGATACGCGGCCTGCTCGGGAACGAGCGAGGTCGGCGTCATGCCGGGCTGGGTGTTTGTTTCGAGGATCACGAGCCGGTCCTTCTGTTCGTCGTAGCGGAAATCAGACCGTGTTGCCCCGCGGCAGCCCAGCGCCTGGTGAGCCTTGAGCGACGCGTCCATCGCCGCCTGGGTCACCCTTGCGGGCAGATCTGCGGGGATTACGTGCTGCGATCCTCCAGCCGCGTATTTTGCATCAAAATCGTAATAGTCCCTTAAGGTGGTGATTTCGGTGACGGCGAGGGCGCGGTCGCCCAGCACCGCGACGGTCAGCTCCCGGCCGGGAATGTATTCTTCCGCCATCAGGTAGTCACCATAGCGCCAGCCATCGCCGGTCAGTTCCTGCGGCGGGCTGTTGGTGCCTTCGCGCACGATCAGGACGCCAAAGCTGGATCCCTCGTTGACCGGCTTGATCACGTAGGGCGGCTTCAGGGCGTGCGCAGCGGCCGCCTCGGCGCGGGTCACCCGGCGGTCTTCCGCGACATCAAGGCCAACCGAACGGTAAACGGCCTTCGATTTCAGCTTGTCCATGGCGAGGGCCGAAGCCAGCACGCCGGAGTGGGAATAGGGCAGGCCCATGATCTCCAGCAGGCCCTGAACCGAGCCATCTTCACCCCAGGGGCCGTGCAGGCCGTTGAGCACCGCGTCGGGTTTGGCCTCGGCGAGCTGGCGGGCCAGGTCGCGCGTGGCATCGATCTCGACGACGTCATATCCGGCCTGGCGGGCCGCTTCGGCCATCTGGCGGCCCGAAGAGAGCGACACCGGCCGTTCGGACGACCAACCGCCATAAATCACCGCCACCCGTTTCATGCCAACTCCTTCTGAGACACGTTCCGCGCGTCATCGCCTGTGATGGAGCGCTGCGGTGAACAGCAGCTTAAAGGCGAGGGCGGGGCGCCTGTCTGGAGCAAATCGGGCGAATTACAGAAAAATCATCTCCGTTCACACGAAAGAGGATTGACTACACACATAGTCTTTATTGATAAGCGGAAAATAGATAGTGAAAAACGAGAACAAGCCGTCATCTGACCCGAGGTCAGGCTACGCGGCTCAAAAAGGGGGAACCTGATGTCTTTGCCGTGGACCTTGATGGGAAGTGTTGCCGCCCTGCTGATGGCCAACCAATCGGTGGCCTCGGCGGAAACCGCTGCCACACCTCTCGCAAACGAGACGATCCGTTCGGTCTTCACGCCGGCAGACTTCGCGCAGTATTCACCGGTCAACGCGCTGGACATGGTCCGCCGCGTGCCTGGATTTGCCATTCAGAGCGATGACAGCGGCAATCGCGGCTTCGGGCAGGCGCGCGGAAACGTTCTGATCGACGGCCAGAGGGTTTCGGCGAAGTCCAACGGCGCCGAAGCCGCCCTCGGGCGGATCGCAGGTGCGCGCGTGGTGCGCATCGAGGTGCTCGATGGCAACCAGACCGACATTGCCGGCCTGTCCGGAAAGGTCGTCAACGTGGTGACCGACGGCAAGGGCACAATCGATGGCAGCTGGCGCTGGAAGACCCGGATCCGGGAAGACCTTCCGCCCTCGTTCGACGAGGTGAACCTGACCCTGTCCGGTGCGGACGGCGCGCTCAGCTGGACCTTCGAGGCCGGCAGCGAGCCCAGCCGGGGCGCAGATGCCGGCTGGCGCGACATCCGTGATGGCGCAGGCGTGCTGATCGAGCGCCGCGAGGAGGACTTCAACAATATCGAGGACAACGTGAACCTCGCCGGTTCGCTGGCCTGGAAACCGCCGGGCGGTCTGATCGCGAACCTCAACGCCAATGCCGGCATTTCCGAGTTTAACCAGAAGCAGATCTCGAAGACCTTTCCGGAAGGCGGCGTTGAGGGCCGCCGGTTGTTCCAGGGAGCGGAAGACGAATGGAACGCCGAGCTCGGCGGCGATGTCGAGTTTGATCTCGGCCCGGGCCGGCTGAAGTTCATCGGTCTCGGCCGGTTGGAACACAGCCCGTTCGTTGACACCTTCCAGCAGGCCGCCCTCGATGGCTCAAGCCAGTTCCAGCAACGCTTCCACCAGACGATTGACGAAGGCGAACAGATCCTTCGCAGCGAGTATGCGCTGTCGACCGGGAAGGGGACCGATTGGCAGGTCTCGCTCGAGGGCGCGTTCAACTTCCTCGAGGCCGAGTCGCGCCTGCTCGAAGCAGCCGGCGGTGGTCCGCTCACGGAGATTCCGCTCGGTCTTTCGAACTCTCGTGTGGAGGAACGCCGCGGAGAACTGATCGTCACGCACGGCCGCCAGCTGACGCCGAAGCTGAGTATCCAGGCCTCTGCGGGCGCCGAGTATTCCGAACTCTCCCAGACAGGCGACGCCGAGAACAAGCGGACCTTCACCCGGCCCAAGGGTCAGGCGAGCCTGTCCTGGCAGCAAAGCGATACGCTGAAACTGGTGACCAAGGTTGAACGCCGCGTCGGCCAGCTCGAATTCTTCGACTTCATTTCGTCCGTGAATCTCGAGGCGGAGAACGGCGTCGATGGCAACCCGGAGATCGTGCCGAACCAGTCCTGGCGCCTGAACCTCGAGGCCCAGAAGGATTTCAAGGATTGGGGCGCGACCACCGCACGGCTGATCTTCGTGGAACTGGAAGACGTCGTCGACCAGGTCCCGATCGGCACCGGCGCAGGCCCCGGCAATATCGACAGCGGCAGCCTTTTCGGCATCGAGACGGATTCGACCCTCAAGCTGTCAAAGATCGGCATCGACGGCGCCGAGCTGACCTTCAACGGCCGTTATTACGACACCGAAGTGGATGATCCGGTCACCGGGGAGCGCCGCTCGATCAATTCCCACATGATCTGGGAATGGAACCTGGCGCTGCGCCATGATGTTCCGGGTACGGATTGGGCTTGGGGCGCCGAGATCGAGAGTTACAAGTCCGAGCCGTCCTACCAGATCAATCAGGTGGCACTGGGCGGTAACGCGCCGGCCTTCGCGCTCGCCTATGTCCAGAACAAGGATGTTGCCGGCATGAAGGCCACCTTTGTGGTCGGAAACCTCTTCAACCAGCGCGACACGTTCTGGCGGCAGGTCTACGCGCCGGACCGCAACGGCGCGCTCATCCGGTCTGAAAGCTATTCGCGGGCCTTCGGTCCGATCGTGACGTTCGAGCTGAAGGGCAAGTTCTAGGCTGTCTGCAGCCGTCCGATGCGGCGCACTTCCCAGCGCAGGCTGACGCCGGAATGTTCAAGCACCCGGGCGCGGACAAGTTCGCCCAGTGCCTCGAGGTCGGCCGCCGTGGCCTCGCCCGTGTTGATCAGGAAGTTGCAGTGCATCGGGGAGACCTGCGCGCCGCCGACTTTCAGGCCCCGGCATCCGGCAGCGTCGATCAGCTTCCAGGCGGAGCGCTGATCGGGCGTACCCGGAGGATCGGGATTGGCGAAGGTCGAGCCGGAGGTCTTTTCGCGGATCGGTTGGGTTTCGGCGCGGCGAGCCTGCAGCGCGTCGATCTGTGCGGCAATCTCCGCCGGGTCATCCAGGCCGGTGCCCCGCAGGACGAGGCGGGTGACGATGAAGTCTTCCGGCAGGTCCGAGTGGCGATAGCTGAAGTGGACGGCGCCGTGGCCGTCGCCATAGGTGCGTCGCTCGCCGGTGCGGGTGATGCCTTCGAGGCGGACGAGCACGTCTTTCAGCTCCCGGCCATAGCAGCCGGCATTGGTCCGTGTGGCGCCGCCGAGGGATCCGGGTATTCCGGACAGGAATTCCAGACCGGTGATGCCATGCTTGCCGGCCGCCCTGGCGACCGCGAGGTCGAGCGCGCCGGCGCCGGCTGTCAGCTCCAGCTCGCCGGTTTTCATCACTTCGCCCCAGGCGCGGCCCATCAGGCGGATCACGACGCCGTCGATGCCGCCATCGCGCACGATCAGGTTCGACCCCACGCCGAGCGCCGTGACCGGCACGGACGGGTCGAGCGCGGCCAGGAAACCGGCAAGATCATTGGCATCTTCCGGCAGGAACAGGGCGTCCGCCGGGCCGCCCACCCGGAACCAGGTGTAAGGCGCCAGCGCCGCGCCGGGGATCAGCTTGCCGCGCGCCGGAGGAAAGGCCGGAAGTGGGGAAGGGAGGGTCATGAGGGCAGCGGGGTCACCCGGCCGGACCCTCCTGTCAAGCGGGTGTCAGTTGCGCCCAGCGCCGAGCCGGTTGTCCGGTCCGCCTTGCGGCGGCGCGGGCGCGCGGCGGTCGCCGCGTTCCGACCGGGGTTCCGGCGCAGACAGACGCGCCATTTCGATCACGCCGTTGCTGTCCTGGTAGTTGGCGGCAAGCTGGGCGATGACGGCTTCGAACTCCTCGAACGTGACCACCCGGTCGAGATTCGGGTCGAACCGGACGGGATTGGCCAGCGTGTCATCGCGGGTCGGCAGGTTGGCGGCCCAGTCCTGCTGTTCCAGCGCCGCCAGCTGGTTGTCACCATTGGCGTCGGCGGCCAGGTAAGCGGCTTTCGTGCCGCTCGTCAGTTCCTGGGACGAGATCCGGCCATCACCATCAGCGTCAAAGCTGGCAAACAGCCCGCCGCCGGGGACCAGCCGATCAAGATTGCGTTGGGCGGGGCCCGTGTCCGGCTTGACCAGGCCCTGTCCCGGCAGGCGCACCAGGTCGTCGGTGCCGTCTTCCGCCTGGGCGTTGACCGGCAGGGCTGCAAACAGGACAGCGGCGACGAGAACGGGCGGCAGAATGCGACGCATGAATCGGGGACTCCTCAGGCTTGCCTTGGGTTATCCTAGGCGGGTGTGGCGCTTTTGCAACAGTCGGCTGCAGCTCAGGATCACTGCCCGGAGCAGGGTGGCAGGGCGCGAATTAACCGTGCCTTAACGGTCGCTACGTCAATCGTTAACCAGTATAAACTTGTCCGAGTCGCGCGCCGGCAGGCGCAGGCACGCGGGCATGGAAAGGCGACCGTCCGATGAATCCTGAACAAGTGCCGGTGATCATGGCGGTCGGCACCGCCATGTTGGCGCTCGGAGCGCTGCTCTGGGCCTTGCGGGTTTCAGACGGCGCGCGCGGCGCCGCCAAGCGCTACCGCGATCTCGCCGGCGACCGCGAAACCGAGAATGCGGCCCTGAAATCTGTGCTTGGCGCCCATCCGGGCGTCATTCTTGTCTGGCAGGGTGACGCGCTGGAGGTCGAAGGCGACGAAATCACGCCGCCGGACGTGTTCGGGTCTTCGGTTGCCCTGGCGGGCCTGCTCAGCTTCACGGACGCCGCGATTTCGGAGAACCCGACGATCCGCATCGTCGAAGGCATTGCCGATCTTGAAGCGCGCGATTCGGCCGGTCAGGACACCACGCTGCGGATCCGTCTGCGCGAACTTCGCGAACAGGGGCATCCCTTCTCGCTGACGATCATCGGGCCTTCCGGGCGGTTCCTGGAAGCCGATGGCCGCACAGCCGGCGCCCGCGCGGTGGTATGGGTGACCGATTCCACCATCAAGGGGCTTGAAGAAAGCTCCGCCCGCGGAAAATTCGAGGAAGCCCGCCAGGTGATCGCCCGCGATCCGACCGCCTTTCTCGACATGCTGCGCAAGGCGCCGTTCCCGGCCTGGCGCGTGTCGGGCATGGGACGCCTGCAATGGGCAAACCCAGCCTACCTTGCCGCCGTCGATGTCTCGAGCCTCGACCGTCTGCTGGAAGAGCAGGCGATGCTGGACCAGGCCGTCGCCGAACAGGCCCGCAAGACGATCTCCGACGGTCAGGAACATGACGAGACGCGTCATATCGTGATCAAGGGGGATCGCCGGGCCATGCGTGTACTGACCTTCCCGCTGTCGGGCGGGGCCGGGGCCATGGCGTTTGACGTGACCGCGCAGGAAAATGCGCGCGAGGAACTCAACCGGCACGTCCGTGCCCATGATGAGACCTTGAATCATGTGGCGGACGCCGTCGCGATCTTCAGCGCCGAGCGCAAGCTGACCTTCTACAACAAGGCCTTCCGCGACATGTGGGACCTTGAGGAAGCGTTCCTGATGGATCGCCCGACCCACGGCCAGTTGCTCGACCGGCTGCGCGAGCGCCGCAAGCTGCCGGGACGTCCGAACTATGCCGAATGGCGGGCCGAGGAAATTTCCTACTATCTCGATCTCGACGGGATGAAGGAAGACAAGTGGCCCCTGCCGGATGGGCGCACCCTGTCGGTCACCCGCCAGCGCCACCCGATGGGCGGCCTGCTTCTTCTGTTCAAGGACATTACTGTCCAGCTCGACCTGCAGACGCGCTTCAATGCGTTGATCAAGACGCAACGCTCGACACTCGATAACCTGCACGAAGCGGTTGCGGTGTTCGGAAGCGATGGCCGCCTGCGCCTGCACAACCGAGCGTTCGAGCGCGTCTGGGATCTTCCCGCTGACCTCCTGAAAGACACGCCGGACTATGACGATGTCGTCAAGGCCTGTGTTCCGCTTTTCCATGATGCGGAAATCTGGGACGCGATGAAGGTGCACATCACCGATCCTTCAGCGCCGTCGCGCCAGGCCACCACCGGCGAAATGCGCCGCTCGGATGGCTCGCTGCTCACCTACATCACCAACCCGCTGCCCGACGGCAATACGCTGATCGCCTTCGCGGACGTGACCGCCACACGGCGCGTCGAGTCGGCCCTGCGCGACCGCGCCGAAGCCTTCGAGGCGGCCGACCGCCTGAAGACCGAGTTCGTGCGCAATGTCAGCTACCAGCTGCGCTCGCCGCTGACGACGATCTTCGGCTATGCCGAGCTGCTCGAGACCCAGCGCAACGGCGCGCTGACGGAGCGCCAGGCCGATCACGTGCGCGCCATCCTGTCGGCGTCCGATCACCTTAACAAGCTGATCGAGAACATCCTTGACCTTGCCCTGATCGAAGCGGGCCGGATGGATCTCGACCTTGATACGGTGAACCTCGACGATCTGATCACGGAAGGCATCGAGATGGTCGTCTCGAAGGCCGAAGACACCGAAGTGTCGGTACGGTCGGAAATCCATGGCAAGCTAGGCACCATCCGGGCCGATGCGCGCCGCATCAAGCAGGTCCTGTTCAACCTGGTGTCAAACTCGCTGCGCTTCACGGAAGCCGGCGGCGAGGTCGTAGTTTCGGCGCAGCGGGCCGGCGACATGGTGACCCTCAGTGTACGGGACAACGGCATCGGCTTGGAAGCCGACAAGCGGGCCACCAGCTTCGACAGTTTCGTGTCCGGCGATCAGCGCGGCGCGGGCCTGGGCCTCGCGCTGGTGAAACACTTCATCCACCTGCACGGCGGCACGGTCGGCATGAAGCCGGTCGATGGCGGCGGACTGGAAGTCACCTGCTGGCTTCCGGCGCAGGTGCCGCTCTCGGCCTCAAGCGCAGTCCACCATCCCGAAGGCGCCTCGCTGTAGGCGGGCAGGGGGATCAGACGCGGTCCGGTGCCCGGAACACGTCCTCATCCAGTTCGCCTTCCCACTTTGCGACGGCGGTGGCGACCGCGAGGTCGCCCGTGATGTTGGTCACGGTGCGCATCATGTCGAGGATCCGGTCGAACGGGAAAAGCAGGGCGATGATTAGCACCGTTTGCTCGGCCGTCGCACCGACAATGCCCAGCGTCGTGGTTGCCAGCAGCAAGCTGACCGAGGGCACTCCGGCGGTGCCGATCGACACCAGCGTCGCCATCAGGATGATCGTCACATACATGCTGGCCGTGACCGGGATGCCGAGCGCCTGCACAGCGAACAGCGCGATCAGGCCCTGATACAGCGCGGTGCCGTCCATGTTGATCGTGGCGCCGAGGGGCAGCACGGACGATGCGACGGGTTTGCCGATACCAAGGTTCTTGGTGGCGCACGACATCGTCATCGGCAGCGTGGCATTGGAGGATGACGTCGAGAATGCCAGGGCCTGTGCATCGACGGCGCCCCGGAAAAAGGCGAGGACCGGCAGCCGGACCATGCCCTTGATGATGAAGCCGTAAGTGATCAGCATGTGCAGCGCGCAGGCTATGTAGAGCGATGCGGTCATCTTGCCGAGCACGGTGAGAACGCCGAAGCCATATTGTGCGAGCACCCAGACCATCAGCGCGAAAACGCCGAAGGGCGCGGCTTCCATGACAATCAGCGTCATCCGCATGACGGCTTCTGACGCGCTGTCGAACAACCGCTGAACCGGTTTGCCGGCCTCGCCGGACATCAGTACGCCTACCCCGAACAGAATGGCGAAGAAGATGATTTGCAGGACATCCCCTTTGGCGAAGGCTGCAACAGGGTTCTCGGGGATGATCGACAGGAGCGTCTTCATCAGTTGCTCGCCGACGCTGCCGGCAGGCGGATTGTTCGCCAGGGTTGCGCGTGTTGCCTCCAGATCGGCTGATGACACAATTGATGTGTCAAAACCGGCTCCGGGCTGAACGAGCGTACCGATCAGCAGGCCGAAGCAGATCGCGATCACGGTCGTGCCCATGTAGAGCGCGAGCGCGCGTCCGCCCAGACTGCCCAGCTTTTTCGGGTCGCCCATCGCCAACACGCCGGAAACGAGAGTCGTGAAGATCAGCGGCACCACCAGCATCTTGATCAGGCTGATGAAGGCATTGCCGAAAGGCTTTATGTTGCCGGTCACGAAGGTGCCGGCAGCTTCCGGGCCCATGACCTGCCGGATCACGATGCCCGTCACGGCACCCAGCACGAGGCCCATCAGCACCCGCTTCCACAAGTCGATTCCGAACCAGAACTTCATCCATCACTCCCGCCGTTTTGGTGGGGGGACCGTAAGGGGGTGATCGGGTCAAGGCAACTGCAGGCGGGTACATCCTTGCCAGCCGGGATCGAGGCGCCCTATGCCAGCTTCGATGACCGCTGTGCCAGATCCCCTTCCGATTGATGACGTGCTGCCTGCGATTCTCGAGCGGCTGCGCGAGGGCAACCGGCTGGTTCTGGCGGCGCCGCCGGGGGCCGGCAAGACGACACGGGTTCCGCTTGCTCTGGCCGGACTACTGGGCAAGCCGGGCGTGATCGCTGGCCGCATCCTGATGCTCGAACCGCGCCGGATTGCAGCCCGCATGGCGGCGGAGCGGATGGCTTCGAGCCTCGGTGAGCGGCTCGGCCAGACGGTCGGCCTGACGACACGGGTGGACCGCAAGGTGTCCGCTGAGACGCGGATCGAAGTGATAACGGACGGCTTGTTCACGCGGCGCATCCTGAATGACCCGGAGCTCAAGGGCGTCGGCGCGGTCGTATTTGACGAATTCCACGAGCGGCGATTGAACTCAGACCTCGGGCTGGCCCTGGCGCTGGAGGCGCAAGGCGCGCTGCGCGAAGATCTCCGCCTGCTGATCATGTCGGCAACGCTTGATACCGCTGCGGTTGCCCGGGCCGTCACCGCGCCGGTCATCGAAAGCGCGGGCCGGCAATATCCGGTCGAAACCCGCTATCTCGGCCGGTCCGAAGAGCGGATCGAGGACCGCATGCCGAAAGCCATCCGGCAGGCCCTGCGCGAACAGGAAGGCTCCATCCTCGCCTTCCTGCCCGGCGCCCGGGAAATCCACCGCACGGCCGACGCGCTCTCGGGGCTGGGTCCGGAGGTTCTGGTGGCACCTTTGTTCGGGGCCTTGTCGCCGGCCGAGCAGGATGGCGCCGTGTCGCCTGCGCCGCCCGGCAAGCGCAAGGTTGTACTCGCAACTGACCTCGCCGAAAGCGCGCTCACCATCGAGGGGGTGCGGATCGTGATCGATTCCGGCCTGGCCCGGGTGGCCGAGGATGAGGCGGGCGGTCTCGGCACACGCCTCAGCACCGTGCGGGCCTCGCGCGCCTCGGCGGACCAGCGCCGGGGTCGGGCCGGGCGTACGGCGCCCGGCGCCTGCTATCGTCTGTGGGACGAAGCGGCGACGCGCGGCCTGTTGGCGGCGCCGGTGCCTGAAATACTCGCGGCGGATCTCTCCGGTCTGGTGCTGGCCTTGGCGGAATGGGGCGAGCGCGATCCGTCCAAGCTGGTCTGGCTCGATCCGCCGCCGCCCGGAAAATACCGCGCCGCCGAAGCGCAGCTGCTGGCGCTGGGCGCGCTGGATGCTTCGGGCGCGATGACAGCCAAGGGCCGGGAGATGGCGCGCCTGCCGATGGCGCCGCGCCTGGCCGCGCTGATTGCCGCCGCGCCGGGCGCGCCGGAAAAAGCGCTCGCCGCTGAAGTGGCCGCCCTGGCCGGGGAGCGCGGCATGGGCGGCGATTCAAGCGACTTGCGCGACCGGCTTCAGCGCTTCCGCGCGGATGGCAGCGGGCGGGCGCGCAGTCTCAGGACGCAGGCGGCGAGCTGGGGGGGCGGCGCGAAGCCCGGCGGCGATCTCGCGCGCCTGCTTGCGGCGGCCTGGCCTGACCAGGTGGCCCGCCGCCGGCCGGGGTCCGAGGGGTCCTACCTGATGGCCTCAGGCCGCGCCGCCAATATTCCGGCAACGGACGGATTGGCCAAGTCCGAATGGCTGGTCGTGGCGGATCTCGGCGGCGCCGCGCGTGACCCGCGCATCACGCTCGCCTTGCCACTCACCGAGGCCGAGGCGCTCGCGGGGCAAAAGGTCGTCAGCGAGGACCGCGCCGCGTTTGATCCGAAAAGCGCAAGGTTCACCGCGCGCCGGGTCAAGGCGCTCGGCGCCATTGTCCTGTCGGAGTCGCCCCTGCCGAAACCGCCCGCCGCGGCAGCGGCCAGCGCCATGCTGGCAGCGGTGGAGGCCAGCGGTTTTGCAGCGCTCGGCGCGGATGAGGCGGTTGAGGAAACCCTCAGCCGTCTGCGCATGCTGGAGACGGCCGGCCTGATTGAAGCCCCGGCGAAGGATATCGCCGCGCTGGTTGCCTCTGCGCCGGAGTGGTTGTCGCCTTTGCTCCGCCGGAAGGGCGCGTCGGTGCCGTCGCCGCAGGAGGTGCGCGATGCGCTGACGCAGTCCTTCGACTGGCCGGTGCAGGAAGCGCTGCGCCAGCATGCGCCGCTCAGCCTGGACCTGCCCTCCGGACAAACCGCCCGGGTCGATTGGCTTGATCCCCGCGCGCCGCTGGTCTCGGCGCGGGCGCAGGCCTTCTATGGACTGACCGAACACCCGAAGATTGCGGCGGGCCGTGTGCCGGTCACCGTCGAACTCCTGTCGCCGGGCATGAAGCCTGCCGCAGCGACGCAGGATATCGCCCGCTTCTGGGGCGCTGGTTACAAAGACATGGCCAAGGACATGCGCGGGCGCTATCCCAAGCACGACTGGCCGGACGATCCGGCCCATGCCCGCGCCCACGAGGGCCGCACCAAGAAGCGTCTGACATGACCCCGGCTCGCGGAAAGGACCAATGCCGATGACCCGAGCCTCCGTCTGGCAAAGTGCGCTTCTGGGTCTCGCCCTTCTCTTGCCGGCCTGCACGACCGCGCCGGTGGACGAGCCTGCTGTTCCGGTTATGGCCGCGCCGGCCGAAGGCGTCCGCCTCGGCGTCCTGGTGACCACCCTCGACGGGGCGCCGGTCTTTGCCAAACGCGAAACCGAGCGTTTCATTCCCGCGTCAAATACAAAGATGTTCACGGCCGCCGCGATGTTCCACTTCGTGACCGGCCTTCAAACCCCCGATCCGTCGATCGCCACCTCGCTGCATCTCGTGCCGGGGGAGGGCGATGCGCCGCCATCGCTGGTCCTGACGGGCGGGGGCGATCCGGCCGTGCGTGACGGCGCCGATTGCGTTGAAGACTGCCTGCGCCAACTCGCGGATGCGGTGGTTGCACGGGGCATCTTTCAAGTGGGCGACATCTATGCCGACGACACCGCCTTTCCCCATGAGCCATGGGGCATGGGCTGGAGCTGGAACAACCTGCCTTTCTATTTCGGGGCGTCCGTTTCGGCGCTTACGGTCAACGGCAATGCGCTTGCCTTGCAGGTGGTCCCCGGGAGCGCCGAGGGCGAGCCCATCCGGGCCGTCTGGGCGGCGGACGATGACCTGCTGGGCATTTCCAACGCCGCCGTGACCGGCGCGCCCGGAAGCGAGCAGACGCTCAGCCTCGCGCGCTGGCCCGGCGCGCGCGACGTGCGCCTGTCGGGAAGCCTTCCGGCAGATGCTGCGCCCCGGAACTACTTTCTCAGCGTTGACGACCCCGCGCGCAGCGCCGCCGAACGACTGGCCCGCCTTCTCACCGCACGCAGCGTGACCATCGAAGGCGTGATAAAAGTGCGTTCACGGAGCGATGCCCCTTTGATGGGCACGGAGCTGTCCCGCCTCACCCCGCCGCCCTTGCTCGACAGCATCGCTTACTCCGTCAAGGACAGCGACAATCTCTTTGCCGAGCTGATGCTGCGCCATCTCGCCCGCGCCACGGGCGGGGAGGGGGCGGAAGACGGACTGGACGCGGTAAACGCCATGCTGGACCAGGCGGGCATCAGCCGCGCAGAGGTCGAGCTCTTCGATGGCTCCGGGCTCTCGCCTTACAACCGCATCACGCCGGCGGCGGCCGTGAAGTTCCTGCGTTGGACTTCCGCGCAGCCCTGGGGCGACGCCTTCCGCGCGACCCTGCCGGTGGGAGGCCAGGATGGGTCGCTCGCGCGCCGGTTCCGGAACACACCGCTCGACGGCCGCATCTTCGCGAAAACCGGCGCCGTGCAGGGCGTCAATGCCTTGTCCGGGTTCATGGTCGCGGCGAGCGGTGAAACGCTGGTGTTTTCAGTCATCGCCAATGATCGCCCGGCGGATGCCGCGTCGGTCATTCCGGTGATCGATTCACTTCTCCTGCAGATCGCGGCGGCGAACTAGACACTTCAGTCGCGCGGCCCGTTCTGGATTCAGAACGGGACAGGCGATTCGAGCCGCACAGGCACACCCGTTTCAGGGTGCACGAACCCGAGCGAGGCGGCATGCAGCGCGAGACGCGGCGCCGCCGCCAGCGCATCTGCATGGGCGTAGAACTCGTCACCCAGAATCGGATTGTGGATCTCGGCGAGGTGGACCCGCAACTGGTGCGACCGGCCCGTCAGCGGTGTCAGGGCAATCCGCGCGGTCCGGCCCGTGGCCGCCAGTGTCTCGTAGCGGGTGACGCTCGGCTTGCCGATCTCCCAGTCCACCTTCTGCAGCGGACGGCGCGGCCAGTCCGTGATCAACGGCAGGCTGATCTCGCCCGCCGCAGGAACGGGGACGCCCCAGACCTCCGCGATGTAGCGCTTGTTCACCTCGCCGCGCGCGAACAGGCTCGACAGGGCACGCTGCGCCGCCTTGCTGCGCGCGAACAGCAGGAGGCCGCTGGTCGCCATGTCCAGCCGGTGCACGGTCAGGGCGTCCGGAAATTCGCCCTGGACCCGCGACAACGCGCAATCGGCCTTGTCTTCGCCCCGTCCGGGTACGGACAGAAGGCCGGATGGCTTGTTGACGGCGACCATCGACGCATCGGCATGGACAATCTCGAGCCGCGTCATGGGCGGCACGTAGCCGGTCATTGCGGCAGGCCCGGCAGGGCGAGCCGGAACGCGGTTCCGGCGTCGCTGGTCTCGAGCAGGGTGAGTTCGCCTCCCAGCGCCGCAGCGAGCTCATGCGCGATGACGAGGCCGAGGCCTGTGCCATTGGTCCGCGTCGATCCCGCAAACGGCTTGAAGAGGTTGTCGCGTGCCTTCTCCGGAAGGCCGGGGCCGTTGTCCCGGAAAATCAGCGCGCCGCGACCAGCGGTTATCCGGATATGCGGATCCGGTTTGCCGGCTTGCGACATGGCTTCGGCGGCATTGCGCAGGAGATTGGACGCGATCCGGTAGAGATGGTCCGGATCGGTTTCCAGCGTCAGGCCCAGAGGCACGTCCACCGTGATCCCCGGGTTGCCGCCATTCAGCGCCTCGTCCGCCGCTTCCATCAGGACCGTCCGCACCGTGACGGTTTGCAGCTTAGGTGGCCGCGGCGCCGCCTTGCCATAGTCGAGTGTTGCCGTCGCCAGCTCGATGGCCCGTTCCAGCGCCCGCTCAAGGCGCGGTGCGGCGCGCAGGACACGCGGATCCTCGGATTTCGCGAGTACATCGGAGACCAGCTGGGCTGAGGCGAGCGAGTTGCGCAGGTCATGGTTGATCTTGGCCACCGCGCTGCCGAGTTCGGCCAGGTGGACGCGCTGGCGGAACGCATCGGCCACCGCTTCCTCCATGCCCGACAAGGCGTTCTGCGCGCGGCCGATCTCGTCGCGCCGGGTCGTTGGTGACAGGCGCCGCGTCCAGCTGCCAGGATCCTTGCTGAACTGCTCCACACTGATCGTCACGCGCTTCATCGGCCGGACAACCAACCCGTCCAGCACCGCATAGATCAACACGGCGGCGACCAGCGCAATGATCAGCGACAGGCCGGTGATGCGCCAGGCAAAGGCAATCATGCTGGCCTTCAGCGGCGCCTGCGGCAGCACGATTTCCAGGAAGCGCCCCTCGGCCGAGCCGTCAGCGGAAACGATGAGGACCTCGTCCCTTGGCGCAAAATATTCGGACAGGGCGGCAAGGGAGCGGCCTATCATCGTCGAAGTTCTCAGGTCGACGGCCCGTGTCGGCCCTTCGATCGGCACCTTCGGTGCCAGCAGCTGGAAGCGCATGTCGTCCTCGATCTCGGCGACCGCGAGAACTTCCGCGTTCATCAGGAGGCTTTTGGCCAGATCGTCCGAGACTTCCCGCATCGGCGCCGCCTCCAGCGCCAGCGACGCAATGCGCGCGGCAGAGACCCGTTCGGTCAGCCACTGCGTGCGCAGCCCGCTGGCCGATGGAATGAAGATCAGGAACTCGGTAAACAGGATCGCGCCGAGGGTCAGCGCAAAAAGGCGCACGGCCAAGCTGTCCGCGAAGCGCCTCAGGCCCGGCGGCGGCGGCGACGGTTCAGGGGCAAGCTCGGGCGCGGTCACCCGCTGACGCTTAAGCGAAATTTGCCGGAAGGGAAACCGGGTTGGCGCCCGGCGTCAGGGAATGCGTTGCAGCAGCCCCACCAGCGTCCGCGCCGGCTTGCCGAACACGCTCGGCGTGAAATAGGCAGACGCCGCCCGTTTCACGACTTCAGCGCGGGTCGGATAGGGCGAAATGAAGTTTGTCAGCGCCGTCAGCTTCATGCCGTTCGACATGGCGAGCGAGACCAGTTGCAGGATATCGCCGGCGCCGTCACCGGCGATCGAGGCGCCTACCAGCTTTCCCTTGTGCAGCACGAGCTTGGCTCCGCCCAGCGTCTTGCCTTCGGCAATGGCCCGGTCGTTTTCGTGGAAGGGGAAGGCGGTCGTCGTCACGGCGCCTGCGAATTTCGCCCGCGCCTCGGCTTCGGTGAGCCCGATCTGCGCGATTTCAGGGGATGTGTAGGTGACGGCCGGAACCGGCAGGCTGGAGGCCTTGCTGCCCTGCTTGAAGAAGGCCCTGCGGATGAAGACCGACGCATGCCACCCCGCCACGTGCGTGAACTGTTCGCGCCCGGCCGCATCGCCCAGCGCCCAGACGCGGGGATTGCTCTTTGAGCGGAGTGTATCGCTGACGGTGATGCCGTTGGGGGTGAAATCCACACGGCCCTTTTCGAGATCAAGACCGCTGAGCACCGCGCGGCGGCCAAGCGCCACGAGGAGGTGGCTGCCCTGGATGGCGATTTCGCCGCCCGGGCTTTCTGCGTGCACGGTGATCTGGCCGGGCACGCCTGACACGCGCGCCGCCTTGTGGCCCTCAAGGATTGCCGCGCCCTCCGCACGGATGGCTTCAACAGCGAGCGCCGCATGGTCGGCGTCGGCGCGGGCCAGCGCCCGGTCCATTTCGATGACGGTCACCTTGGCGCCGAGGCGCCCGAAGGCCTGTGCCAGTTCCAGCCCGATTGGTCCGCCGCCGAGGACGATCAGGTGCTGCGGAAAATCCGGCATCGAGAAGATCGTCTCGTTGGTCAGGTAAGGCACATCGGCGAGGCCCGGGATCGGGGGGATAAAAGCCTGGCTGCCGGTCGCCACGATGATGCGCCGCGCCTTCACCCGTACCGAGCCTGACACGACCGTGTCCTTGTCTTCAAACCGGGCGGCTTCGCGGATGACCGTACAACCGAGGCCTTCGAACCGCGCCTGGCTGTCAACCGGCGCAATCGTCTCGATGGTCTTGCGGACATGCGCCTTCACGCCGTTCCAGTCGATGCTCGCCGCTGGCGCGTTGACGCCGAACCTGGCGGCATCAAGGGGCGCATGTGCAGCCTTCGCGGCCGCCAGCAGGGCTTTGGACGGTACGCAGCCATGGTTCAGACAATCGCCGCCCATCTCATGCTTTTCGAACAGCACGACCTTGAGCCCCAGCATCGCAGCGCCGGCCGCTGCCGAGAGGCCGCCGGACCCGCCGCCGATGACGCAGAGATCGGCCTTCAGGGTTTTCAGTTCAGCCATCAGACCGGCACCTTTTTCGGAAACAGCTTCTTGTAGGCGATCGGCAGCAGCGACACGATGCCGAGCGCGATGAAGGCCGGGATCAGGTTGCGGGCGAGGCTGCCCATGTCCGGCTCGCCGCCGGCCGCGAAGGTCGCGCCAAGGCCTGCGCCGATCCACGTATAGGCGATCACGCCGGGGATGATGCCGAGCGCGGTGGTCATCACATAGTCCTGGAACTTCGCGCCGAAGATGGCGGGGGCGATGTTGGCGACGGGGAAGGGCACTACCGGCAGGAAACGCAGGGCAAACATGTAGGAGACGGCGTCCTCCTGGAAACCCTTTTCCAGTTTCTGCACGAACGGCCCGGCCCGTTCGCGCAATGCAGCGCCTACGGATGATTTTGCGGCCAGGAACAGCACGCTGGCGCCAAGCGTCGCGCCGGCGATGGTGGCCGGGGTGCCGCCCCACAGGCCAAACAGGAAGCCGCCCGCCAGCGTGATCCACAGCGCGCCGGGCAACATCAGGATGGTCGCCGCCGCGTAGATTGCCACGTAAGCGGCTATCGCCAGCAGGAAGTGCTCGGACACGAACCCGCGCAAGGCGTCCTGCTGGTCGCGCAGCGTTTCGAGCGAGAGGTAGCGGTGCACGCCGCTGATCCAGGCCGCTGCAAGCGCGGCGACGATCAGGGCAAGCGGCCAGAGACGGCGCCAGAGCGGCGGGGGCGGGGAGGTGTCGGTCATGGGATCAGGACTTCTTCAGCTTTGCGGCATCGTTGAGTGACCAGTCATAGTGATAGCCAGCGATGTGGGGATTGGAGCGGATCTTCCCGGCAAGGCCGGGTTCGGCATGTTCGAGAAGGTGGGCGATGACGGCTTCCTGCGAGCCACCGAAGTCGGCCTGGAACCAGTCATAGATGGATGACAGGACCAGCCCATCCGGGGTGACATCCACGCCGCGCGCCTGGTTGATGTATGCGCGGGCAGCAGAGGCAAGGTCCTTCCGGAGCGTCGCCCCTTCCCAGGCCTTCGCCGGCAGGTTCGGACAACTGTAGGAGGCGCAGTTGATTGAATAGTGGACTTCCGGGGTGCCCCAGGTTTTGCGCAGGATCTTGTGTTCGATGGCATCGAGCGAGACGGTGCGTCCCCCGGCACGCACCTTTACCGCTTTCCATGGGCCGGTGAGATAGCCGTCCTTGATGGATTTCAGAGGGTAGCGCCCGGCGATGTGGCGCACCGTCACGGCGTTGTAGAGGTTGGCCCAGGCCGCGAAATTGGCGTCGGTCCGGGCGGAAAGATCCATGTCCGCAAACCGCGCGATGTAGGCATCAAGCGCCGCGCGGTCAGCCTTCGAGGCCTTGAGGCCGGCATAGTCGAAGCGGGTGATCCCGTCGCTGCCCATCTTGACATAGGTTTTCAGGATCCGCGTCCAGTCGGCATGTTCGGCAGGCACGGTGGTCTCCATTTGGGCTATGGGCGGTGTATCGGCCGATCCGGCAGCCGGAAGAAGGCAGGCCACAAGGGCAAGGTAGCAAAGGGCGGCCAAACGCATGAACAGTCTCCGGGTACGGGTTGCAGCCCCTTAGCGGGTGGCGGCCTCGCATGCATCTCACGAGGCGGTGATCCGGCCCGGCCGTGCAACCGCTTTTTTGCGCCATGTCCGGCTTGACCGCGCCGCCGCCCGCCTGTATCAGCCGCCCTTTCCAGTTTCCAAGTTCAGAGCCGTCCCATGAAACGCACTTTCCAGCCGAGCAACCTCCGCCGCAAGCGCACCCATGGCTTCCGCCTGCGTATGGCCACCAAGAACGGCCGCAAGGTGCTGGCACGCCGCCGCGCCAAGGGCCGCAAGACCCTTTCGGCCTGAGTCTCCCCTTTCGGGCGCTTCCAGCCCAGTAATCGGGAGGCCGAAGATGTCCGGCCCCGAAAATCCCATCCTTCCCGAAACGCGCCGCCTGAAAAAGCGACGCGAATTCACGTTTGCGCGTGACGGTGTCACCGAGCGGCGCAAATCGGTGGTGGTCCAGGCCCGCGCCCGCGGGGGTGAGGCCCCCGGCCTCCATGTGGGGGAGGGGTTTACGGCAACCAAGAAGATCGGCGGCGCCGTCGAGCGCAACCGGGCCAAGCGCCGGCTTCGGGAAGCCTCGCGCCGCCTGCTGGCCCGTTTCGGGCGCCCCGGCTGGGATTATGTGTTCATTGCCCGCGAAGCCACGCTTGAAGTGGGCTGGTCCCGATTGCTTGACGATATGGAAAGCGCGCTGATAAGCCTCGCGCGCATTTGATGCCCCCCTTCGCGCCGGATCCTGGCGCCCAGCTCACAGCCTTGCGGAACGCCCCCGATGGAAAAAGATGAACAGCGCAATTTCCTTCTCGCCATGGTGGCGATGATCGCGTTCGTCTTTCTCTATCAGATGTTCGTGATGGAGCCGGCGCAGAAACGGTATGAGGCCCAGCAGGCCCTGATCGCGGCGCAGGAGCAGACTGCCACGGTGGACACGGCCGCTGCCGAAGCCGCTGGCCCGAAGCCGCTGCCCGAGGCGCTGGCCGCCTCGCCCCGCATCACCATCGAGGCGCCGTCGCTCGACGGCTCGATCCGCCTTGCGGGCGCGCGCCTCGACGACCTGCAGCTCAAGAAATACTTCCTCTCGGTCGACAAGACCGAAGAGATCCGGCTGCTGCGTCCCGAGGAAACCGAGTTCGGCTACTTCACGACCTATTACTGGGCCGACGGGAACACACTCGTCGCCGGGCGCAATTCGCCCTGGACCCAGGTGGGCGAAGGCAGTCTCGGCGCAATCTCGCCGGTCACCCTCCGCCTCGTAGCGGACGGTGTAACCATCGACCGGGTCGTCTCGGTTGACGAGAACTACCTCTTCACCTTCAGCGACACCGTCACCAACACGTCCGGCGCGGCGAAAACCCTGCGCCCCATCGGGTCGATCGAGCGCGAAGGCGACTGGAACGCCTTCCTCAAGGCCACCGATCCCGGCTCGGCCGTCTCCGGCGGTCTCGCCCACATGGGCCTGATGGGGGTCACCGACGGCACGCTCCGCCTGCAGAAATACAAGCCGCTGGCCGCCTCGAAGAAAGCCAAGGGCGAAACCGCCGACGGCAACTTCCCGACCACCAAGGGCGGCTGGTGGGGCCTCACCGACATGTACTGGATGAGCGCGCTGGTGCCCGATCAGGCGAGCCCGTTTGTCGCGTCCGTCAACCGCGCCAGTCTCGCGCGCGGCGGCCCGATGGAGGTGCGCACCGAAGGCGCCGACATCAGCCTCGCTCCCGGCGCCAGCGTCACGGTCCAGAACCGGGTGTTTGCCGGCGCCAAGCAGTTCGATGTCCTGAGCGACTACGAAAAGAACAAGGGCATTCCCATGTTGATCGACGCGATCGACTGGGGCTGGGCCTACTTCCTGACCAAGCCGTTCTTCTACGTCCTCCACTGGCTGCACGGCCATGTCGGCTCGTTCGGCTGGGCAATCCTGGCCTTCACCGTGCTGGTCAAGCTGCCGCTGGTGCCGCTCTACAATGCCAGCTTCAAGTCGATGGCGAAGCTGAAGAAGCTCCAGGAGCCGATGAAGGAGATCAACGAGCGGTTCGCGTCCGATCCCCAGCGCAAGCAGCAGGAGATCATGAAGCTCTACAAGCAGGAAGGCGCCAACCCCATCGGCGGCTGCCTGCCCATCCTCGTGACGATCCCGATCTTCTACGCGCTCTACAAAACGCTCTCGGTCACCATCGACATGCGCCACGAGCCGTTCTGGTACATGCAGGATCTGTCGGCGCCGGATCCAACCGCCATCGGCAACCTGTTCGGCCTGCTTCCCTGGGCTGCGGCCGACATCAAAGGCATCTTCATCATCGGCACGATTTTTGGCATCGGCCTCCTGCCGCTGCTCTACGGCGGCACCATGGCCATCCTCCAGTCCCTGTCGCCGCCGCCACCGGACAAGATGCAGGCGCGTATCATCATGGCGATGCCGCTGGTGTTCATGTTCGTGTTCGGAGGATTTGCGGCCGGTCTGGTGCTCTACTGGGTCTGGTCGAACATTCTGACCTTCATCCAGCAGTATACGATCATGCGTCTCAACGGGGCCGAGACAGAGGTTGGCAAATTTGTTGCCGGCCTGCTGGGACGGCGCAAGGCGGCGGCGGAGTAGTTGGAAGCCCCGTCCTATCCCGAAGACCAGATCGAAGCCGGCCGCCTGCTGTTCAGCGGTTCGGCGGAATTCGTCATGGGCGTCGTGGACCTCAAGGGCCTGCCGGCAGCAGACCGGGTGGAAGTCTGTTTCGCGGGCCGCTCCAATGTCGGCAAGTCGAGCCTGATCAACGCCCTGACCGGCCGGGCCAAGCTTGCCCGCTCGTCGGCTGAACCCGGCCGCACCCGCGAGCTGAACTATTTCAATATCGGCGATGGCCAGCTCTACCTCGTTGACCTTCCGGGCTTCGGCTACGCGCAAGTCTCGAAAACCCAGGTCGCGGCCTGGACCAAGCTGATCAAGTCCTACCTGCGCGGCCGGCCCAGTCTGCGCCGCGTGTTCCTTCTGGTCGATGCGCGCCGCGGCCTGATGGACACCGATCACGAGATCATGGACCTGCTCGACGGCGCCGCCGTGACCTACCAGATCGTGCTGACCAAGGTGGACAAGGTACCGAAGCCCGAAGTCGAAAAGACCGCTGCCGATGTCGCGGCCAAGCTGCGCAAGCGCGGCGCGGCCCACCCGGTGGTGATGCAGACGTCGGCCGAAAAGGGATGGGGCATCGCCGAGCTGCGCGCCGAGATCGTCGCCTTTCTTTAATCCCTACCCGGATGATAGGACCGCGTGGCGCGTCCCTCGACATCCGCTCTCGTCAGCAACGCGCCGCGCCATTGTTCGGCGGCAAACAGCGGCGCCTGATCGCCATAGTGCGGAGAGGCGCTGTCGAGCGCGGCGCTCCCAAACGGGCTGATCACGCGGGCCGTCTGGCGGCCTTCGGCGTCCCATTCGACCAGCGCGATCCACGTATCCCCGGCGGACATGTGAAGTTCGCCGTCATCCCGTATTTCCTTCGGATAGACGGCCCGCAACGTGTCCGGCCCGCCGCTGATCGGCAGGCTGACCGCGCCGCGCACCAGCCGGTTGACCTCGCCCCATTCCGGATCAATCCGGCCATGGTGCTGCTGCAGCCAGGCGACAGCCTCGCGGAACGCGGTCTCGGGCGGCGGCGCCTTGATGTGCGTGTACTTCTCCGTGATCGCGCGGCTGGTCGTCAGGCTGCCCAGCGCCGCCGTGCGGCTTGACGCGTCGGTCCCGTAGTCCCAGTCCGCCAGCAGCGCAGCGGCCTCGGCCATCCCGGGTTCGGCCGACCAGTCCGCCGCCAGCACGGCTTTCACCACGGCGTCCGCCTCGGAGCCCTCTGCGTACCTGTTGTCGAACTTGATCGCCAGCAAGCGCGCCCCATCGATCGGATCAGTATCGCCCGTCAGCTCCATCACCCGCAGCGCGCGGTTGGACTGGTTTGTCTGCAGGCCCATGGATTGCGGAAAGTCTTCCGGCTTCAGATTGTCCGGGCCGTCGGTCGCCGCGTAGGGCGTATTGTTCGAATTGAAGATGAAGCCCGACGCGGGATTGACCAGCTTCGGCACCTCGTCCCACGGGCGGTAGCCTTGCCAGACAATGTCCGACCGGTCGCCCGGCAGGTCGCCGGACCAGTCCCACGCATCGTCCCGGTCCGGATACTGGGCATTGTGGATGAAGGCGATGCTGCCCGCCTTGTCGGCGTAGACATAGTTGATCGAGGGCAGGGCGTTCATCGCCATGGCGCCCATGAACTGGTCCAGGTCCTCGGACTTGTTCAGGCGGTAATACTGTTCCAGCTGGCGGACCTCGCCCATGCCGGCATAGCGGATCGCATAGGTGCCAGTCGGACCTTCGATCACCGGTCCGTGCACGGACCGCTTCACAGACCGTGTCGCCGGAAAGGCAAAGGGGCCCATAAGTTTCACGTTGATGCGCGCCGTGGTGACCTCAAAGTCAGCCCATTTACCGTCCAGCCAGTACTGATTTTTGTTGTCCGGATTGATCGTCAGCACAAAGACATCGACCAGGTCCTGCGCGCTCACTGTATTGGCCCAGCCGAGGTTCTTGTTGAACCCGTGCAGGATCACCGGCGTGCCCGGGAACAGTCCGCCGGTTATGTCGAGGCCCTCGCCGGAGGTGACCTGCGCCTCGTACCAGGCAACCGGCCCGGTGAGCGGCTGGTGCGAGTTGATGACCAGCCGCGTGAACCCGTCGCCGGAGCGTGCCGGGGTGACCGCAAAGGCGTTGGAGCCGCGCTCGCTTGCCGGCCGGGGCCCCATCAGGAAAGCCTTCTTCGGCCCCGCCGGGGCCAGCGCGATCGACTGGGTATAATCTGCGCCGAACAGTTTCAGCAGCGTCTCGTCGAGGCCGTAGAAGAACGGGGTCTTGAACATGAAGCCCGCCACCACATCCTGCGGCGTGAACGGCGCCAGGCCGGCCCAGGTCGCTTCGGGGTGCTCGGAGGCGTAAAGGTTCAGCCCCGCCACATAGCCTTCCGCCATCGCCTTCACATCGGCGGGCACGTCCGCATCGTAGCGCGCATCAACCGTGTCCCAGATGCCGAACAGGGAGGCGATGTAGTCGACTGCCGCCGCATCCTTCCCCCGGTAGCGCGCCAGAACCCCGCGCGCGGCCGCCACGGTTTCCTGGATCGTCTCGAAGTCATCCTCGGCATGGGCATAAGCGAGGCCAAAGGCCGTGTCGGCGTCGCGCGCGCCGTAGACATGTGGCACGCCGTAATCGTCGCGGAGGATTTCGGCGTCGTAGCGGGCGGCGGCGGCCAGCGTCGCCGCTTCAGGTTGGCCGCCCACCGGATGCCAGAGCCAGACGCCCGCCCCCGCAAGCCCGAGGACGGCGATCACACCCAGTCCTGCCAGAAAACGCTTCATGTCCTGCCCCCAAGCCCTGTTTTCAGGCGATCCTAGAGCGCGCCGCCGCCCTTGTCGCCCACAAGATGCGGGCCCGCTTGATCCCGGCCGGCGGCGCCTTTAGCGATGAGGCATACGCGAGGTTGCCCCATGCTTGAAATCCGCCCCGACGATCTCTCCAACCCCGAAATGGCGGACCTGATCGGCGTCCATGCACGCACCATGCTTGCCGCCTCGCCGCCGGAAAGTTGTCACTTCCTGCCGATTGACGGACTGAGGCAGCCCTCGGTCACCGTCTGGAGCCTCTGGGACGACGGCGCGCTCGCCGGCTGCGGCGCCCTGAAGGATCTCGGCGACGGCACCGGGGAGATCAAGTCGATGCACACCCGTGAGGCAAGGCGCGGCAGCGGCCTCGGCCGCCGCATGCTGGAGCATATCCTGGCCGAAGCCCGCCGGCGCGGCTATGCGGCGCTCTTCCTCGAAACCGGCTCGATGGACGCGTTCATCCCCGCCCGGCGCCTTTATGAGGCTTACGGCTTTGCCGAACGCGGCCCGTTTGGCGACTATATCGACGACCCGCACAGCCTGTTCATGGCGCTCGCCCTGCGCTGAACGGGCATTGCGCGGGCCCGCCGAAACGCATTAGACAGCCTGCCCATGACCGACGCCCAGACCCAGGCCCTGTTGACGGCCCGCACGCTGTCCGAAGCGCTGCCTTACCTGCAGCGCTATGACAACCAGACCATCGTGATCAAGTATGGCGGCCACGCCATGGTCGATCCGGAGCTGGCGAAGGCGTTTGCCCGCGATGTCGTGCTGCTGAAGCTGCTCGGCATCCACCCGGTGGTGGTGCATGGCGGCGGCCCGCAGATCGGCGCGATGCTGGACAAGCTGGCGATCAAGTCCGAGTTCAAGGACGGCCTGCGTGTCACCGATGACGCGACCATGGAAGTCGTCGAGATGGTCCTGTCCGGCCCGATCAACAAGTCCATCGTGCGCGCCATCAGCCAGGCCGGCGGCAAGGCGGTCGGGCTCTCGGGCGCCGACGGCAACCTGATCCGCGCCCGGAAAGCCACCAGGACCCGGAAGGATCCCGACAGCAATATCGAGAAGATCGTCGATCTCGGCTATGTGGGCGAGCCGGAATTCGTCGATGTTTCGGTGCTGAAGGCCCTGCGCGACTCCGACGCTGACCTGATCCCGGTTGTGGCGCCGGTCGGTGTCGGGGAAGACGGCGCCCGCTACAACATCAACGCCGACACCGCCGCCGGCGCGGTCGCCGCCGCGCTGGGCGCCAGCCGCCTCCTGCTGCTGACGGACGTGGCCGGCGTGCTCGACAAGCAGAAAAACCTGATCCGCGAGATCCGCGTCAGCGAGGTGGCCGGCCTGATTGCAGACGGCACAGCTGCAGGCGGTATGATTCCGAAACTTGAAACAGCAGCCCAATCCGTGGTCCAAGGTGTTGGGGCGGCGGTTATCCTCGATGGGCGTGCGCCGCACGCCCTGCTCATGGAGCTGTTTACCGAACATGGCGCTGGAACGCTTGTTTCTTAGAATTACCGCCCTTGCCCTGGTGACCGTCACGGCACTGGCCCTGCCGGCGCGGGCGCAGGAAGGTGACGGCGCCGGCTGGGAGCTCTGCAACCGCACCAGCTACATCATCGAAACGGCGGTCGGCCACACCGAAGGGACGGGCATATCCGTCGATGGCTGGACCAAGCTGGCCCCCGGTACCTGCAAGATCGCGCTGCCCGGCCCGCTCACGCCCGGCGTCCACTACCTCTATGGGCGCGGCTCCACGGCGCACCAGGGCGGTGGGCGCGAATGGGGCGGCCGGCACGAGCTGTGTGTCGATCCCACCGGCGGCTTCTCCCTGGAAAGCCCGCCGGACTGCGCGGCCATGGGCCTCGAAGCGCAGGGATTCCGTCCCATCGACATCACCCGCGCCGACTCCTGGACCAACAATTTCACCGAGATCGAGAACTGGTCGCTCGACAATGCCCGCAATGCCGGCCTGCAGCGCCTGCTGGACGAGGCCGGAATCGTCTCCGGCACCATCGACGGCAATATCGGCCACCGGACCCGCTCGGCCATCAACGATTTCCTCAAGCTCAAGGACCTGCCGGCCAGCACGTCCGACGCCGACCTGATCGACTATCTGGAACAGGCCGCCGAGGAGCGCAGCCGCAGCGTTGGCTTCACCCTCTGCAACCGGACGAAAAGCCGGGTCTGGAGCGCCATCGCCCGGCGCAGCACCGAAGGTTGGGAAAGCCGCGGCTGGTGGCGGATCGAGGCGGGCGGCTGCGCCCGCGTGATCGACCGGCCGCTGCGCGGTTCGGAACACTTCGTCTATGCCGAAATGGAAGAGCCGACCGGCCTGCGTACCCTGTCGCGCGCGTCCGAAGCCTTCTGCGTCGGCCGGGCCAAGTTCGCGATTTCCGGCCGCGACAATTGCGAGGAGGGCTCCTACCGCACGGCCCTGTTTGCGCGGACCCCGGCGCCGACCGAACGCAAGCTGGTCTACGAGTTTTTCGAGCGGGACTTTACCCCGGCGCAGCAGGATGACGAGTAAGCCGCCGCCTGCGCCGGATCTCGCGCACATCACGGACTGGGTGTTCGATCTCGACAACACGCTGTATCCGGCCGAGTGCGACCTGTTTGCGGAAATCGACACGCGGATGACCGACTTCGTGGCGCGCCTCACCGGCCTCGAGCGGGATGAGGCCCGCAAACTGCAGAAACACTACTACGCGACCTATGGCACGACGCTCTCCGGCCTGATGACCGAACACGGTCTCGATCCGGCGGATTTCCTGCACCATGTCCACGAGATCGACCTCTCGCCGCTGCCGGACCTGCCGCACCTGCGCGCCGCCATCGCCGCCTTGCCGGGTCGCAAGTTCATCTACACCAACGGCCCCCGCCGCCATGCCGAACGCGTCACCGAGAAGATGGGGCTTGCCCACCTCTTCAATGACAGTTTCGGCATCGAGGAAAGCGCCTACATGCCCAAGCCGCACCTGTCGGCCTATCAGGGCTTCTGCCGGCTGCACAAGGTCGAGCCGCAAGGCGCCATCTTCTTCGAGGACCTCGCCCGTAACCTGTTGCCCGCCAAGTCGCTCGGCTTCACCACCGTGCTAGTCCATTCCCCGAAGGACTGGAGCCACGAGCCGATCGAAGCGCGCCCCGCCGGGGCAGGCGACGTCTTCGGGGGTGACGGGGCAGGGCACATCGATTACATCACCGGCGACCTCGCCGGGTTCCTCGACTCGGCCATCGTACGCCCGGACCCCAAACGGAAAGACTGACGAGATGCCCGACGCCCTTGCCCGTGTGATCGACGCTGCCTGGGAGGCGCGCGACACGCTCTCCACCGAAACCAACGGCGAAGTGCGCGACGCCGTCGAGGCCGCCATCGGCCTGCTCGACAGCGGCGAAACCCGTGTGGCCACGAAAGAGGCGGACGGCAGCTGGAAGGTGCACCAGTGGCTGAAGAAGGCCGTGCTGCTCTCTTTCCGGCTCAACGCCAACGGCACGATCTCCGGCACCCCCGGCGGCGGCAACTGGTGGGACAAGGTGCCCTCCAAGTTCGAAGGCTGGGGCGCAACCGAATTCAAGGAAGCCGGCTTCCGCGCGGTGCCGCCGTCGGCTGTGCGCCGCGGCGCCTTCATTGCGAAGAACGCCGTGCTGATGCCGTCCTATGTAAACATCGGCGCCTATGTCGGCGAGGGCACGATGATCGACACCTGGGCCTCGGTCGGCTCCTGCGCGCAGGTCGGCGCCCATTGCCATATCTCCGCCGGCACCGGCATCGGCGGCGTGCTCGAGCCGCTGCAGGCCAACCCCACCATCATCGAGGACAACTGCTTCATCGGCGCGCGCTCGGAAGTCGTCGAGGGTGTGGTGGTCGGCGAGGGCTCCGTCCTCGCCATGGGCGTCTTCATCACCCAGTCCACCAAGATCGTGAACCGCCAGACCGGCGAGATCATCTACGGCAAGGTGCCCCCCTATTCGGTCATCGTGCCCGGCACATTGCCCGACCCCAAGGGCGGCCCCTCGCTCGCCTGCGCCGTCATCGTGAAAACCGTAGACGCCCAGACCCGCTCCAAAACCGGCGTCAACGAACTGCTGCGGGATTAACTTGTAGGGCGGGTTAGCGAAGCGTAACCCGCCACTTCCCAACGCTCGCGGCTGGCGGGTTACGCTTCGCTGAACCGCCTACGACTTGCTGCCGCCTTACCCCCAATGGAGGCTTTCATGGCCGACGAACCAACCAGCTCTGAACCGATCAAGGGCCCCACGTCCTACTTTCCGTCCATCGAGAAAACCTATGGCAAACCGATGAGCCACTGGTTCGCCCTCGTTGCCGCCCGCAAGGGCGCCAAGCATTCCGACACGGTCAACTGGCTGAAGAAAGAGCATGGCCTCGGTCATGGCCACGCCAACGCCATCGTCGCCCACTGCAAGTCGGCCGGCAAAGCCTGATCCGCCGGGAACACGCCTGATGGTCTTCGCGGTTCTGGACACCGTCAATGATCCCGGAACGCCGGGCAAGTCCGGCGATGACCGGTACGGCTTCGATGCAGCCGCCGGCCGCGCCTGGGTGATTGACGGGGCGACCGATGCCACCGACCTCAAACCCTTTCCGGGCGCCGAAAGCGGCGCCGCCTGGCTCGCCGACACGGTGTCCGCGCGCCTGATGTCCGGCCCGGATGCCGGGGAGGGGGCGAAACCCTATTTCGGCCGTGTGCTGACGGATGTGGCCGCAGACGCCGCACGGCGCTCGAAGATCCCGCTCCACACCTTGCCCGGTGAAGCGATGCCGATTGCCTCGGCCATGTGGATGCGCCGCGACGGCGACGCCTGCGAGTTCGTCTGGGCCGGCGACTGCTTTGCCGTCGCGCAGACCGCCGGCGGCGAAGCGCGCCTGATCGGCACGCAGGAGAAGGCCGACGCCGAAACCCGTGACGCGGCGCGCATGCTGGCCCTTCCGCTTGCGGAACGCTGGGCGATCCTGCAGGCGCAAAGGCGCGGCGCCAACGCGCCGGAGCGCGGTCTGATCACGCTCAATCCCGCCGCCGCGCAACATCTGCAGACAGAACGGCTGGTGCTCACGCCGGGCTCTGCCGTTCTGCTGATGACCGACGGCTTCTTCCGCTTCGTCGAGCCCTACGGCCTCGATACGCCCGCCAGCCTGCTCGCGCGTGTTCTGAAGGAGGGTCTCGGCGGCGCCCTCGGCGCCCTGCGCGACCACGAAACGACGCCGCGCGGCGTCCGCCTGAAGGCCCGCGATGACGCGGCGGCTGTGCTGCTCAGGGTCTGACAGGACGTCGAAGCTGTATCCCGGCAGCCCGCCCTAATCGTTCAGTGTAAAGACGGTGTTCTTGTCGAGGGCCGTCCAGGGCAGTTCCGACAGGTCCGATATCCGGCGGGGCACATAGCCGAGGCCGCGCAGGAAGTCCGCGAGTTCATCCTTGCCGATGCCGAACCGGCCCTCCCGGTTGTCGATCTCGCAGAGGATCGCGGGCTTGTGCGTGGCCAGCGTCCCGGCCGCCCCGCGCAGCACATCCAGCTCACCGCCTTCGACATCGATCTTGATCAGCGAAACCCGGGGGCAGTCGATATGCGCCATGATCTCGTCGAGCGCATACAGCGCCACCAGTTCCCGCTTGATCTGGAACCGGCACGCCAGGTCGGTCTCGTCGCCGATGTGCGCCAGGCCGACGCCGATATTCCGGTTCGACTTGATCGGCACTTTCAGCTCCACCAACCTTGCTGCCGACTGTCCCGGCGCGCCGAGCGCAAAGGGCAGCACGATGATGTTTGCCCGCCGCCGGATGAACGCCGTGACGCTCAGCACAGTCCTCGGCATCGACTGGGGCTCGAACGCGATCACCAGCCCGCCCTTCGACAGCGCCGCCAACCGGCGGGTGAATTCCCCGACATTGGCGCCGACGTCAATCGTCGTGCTGCCGGGCGGGATCAGGGATTGAAGCATCCCCAGCTCCGCCTTGCCGTCATTCATTTCGGCGCGGATCGGCAGGAAGACGGCCTTGAACAGCTTCTCTGCAGCCGTCTTTCGCCCGCTGGGCACCAGCGAATCGCTTGATCCAATCATCTTTTGCTCACCCCTGAGATCCGCAAATCAGATCACAAGGATACTGAATAGCAATCGCTCATCCGCAGGATGCTCTCTGAAAAATCGTTCAGACTGGCGAACGGTTTCCGGAATCCGGACCCGGCCCTTCAGCGCCCACCCGCCTCGACACCTCCCCGCACGCCGCCAGCAGCCGCGCAATGTCCTCCTCCCGCGACAACCTGTGGTCGCCGTCCTTGATCAGCTGCAGCACGAGGTCGTCCGCCGTCAGCGCCGCCGCGAGCGCCAGTGCGTGGCCCCAGGGCACATCCGCGTCCCGCATGCCCTGCAGGATGCGGACCGGCCCGTTGAACGCAATGTCCTTGTCCAGAACACACCATTGCCGCCCGTCCTCGATCAGCGCGCGCGTGACCGGATAGGGTTCTCCGTAGCCGGACGGTCTCAGCGTGAAGCCTTCATCCATGATCTCCGCCTGCTGCGCGGGCGTGAATTCGGGCCACATCAGCGTCTCGGTGAAGTCCGGCGCCGGGGCGATCAGCACCAGGCCGCGCACCCGCTCCGGCCGGGCCAGCGCCGCCAGCAGCGCCATCCATCCCCCCATGCTCGAGCCCACCAGCACCAGCGGCCCCTGCGTCAACGCATCGATCGCCGCCAGCGCGTCCGCGCGCCAGGCGCTGACCGTTCCGTCCTCGAACCGCCCACCGGAGGCGCCATGCCCGGAATAGTCGAACAGCAGCGCGCCGCAGCCCTGCGCCCGCGCCCAGGCCTCGACCGCCATCGCCTTGCCGCCGCTCATGTCGGACTTGAAGCCCGAAAGCCACACGAAGGTCGGACGGCCCGCCGCCGGCGGTGTCCGGCGGAAGGCGAGGCGGCGTCCCTCGGGCGAAGTGAAATATTCCGTTGTCATGGAGGTTGCCTTCCGTCATCTCTCTCGCCTGTCAAGCGAGCAGGGCGGGCCGCGTATTGGTCGAATTACCAGAACTGAAAGGCCGGACCATCCTCCAGGTCGCGCCGGAGCTGTCGGCCGGCGGCGTGGAGCGCACGGTCCTGGAAGTCACCGAAGCCATCATCGTAGCCGGCGGCCGCGCGCTGCTCGCCAGCAAGGGCGGGCGCCTTGAGCCGGAGTTCGCGCGTCTCGGCGGCGAGTTGTTCCGCATGGACGCCAAAAGCCGCAACCCCGTCACCATCAAGCTCAACGAAGGCAAACTGCGCCAGATCATTCGTGAGGAGAAGGTGGACCTTGTGCATGCCCGCTCCCGCGCGCCTGCCTGGAGCGCCTGGGCCGCCGCCAAGGCCGAAGACGTGCCTTTCGTCACCACCTATCACGGCGCCTATTCCGGCACGGCCGGGCTCAAGCGGGCTTACAATTCCGTCATGGCGAAAGGCGATCTCGTCATCGCCAATTCCGAATGGATCGCCGTGCATATCCACGAGGTCCACGGTCTGGACCCCGCGAAGATCGTCACCATACCGCGCGGGGTGGATCTCGACGTGTTCGATCCCGCGAAGGTGCCTGCCGCTGAGGTCGAGCGTATCCGTGCTCTCTGGGGCCTCGCCGGCGATAAACGTCTCGTCCTGCTACTGCCCGGCCGCCTGACGCGCTGGAAAGGGCAGGGTCTCGCGCTGGAGGCACTCGCCTTGCTGGCACCGGATGAGCGCGCGGGCCTCGCGTTGGTCCTCGCCGGCGACGCACAGGGCCGCGACGCATATGTGTCCGAGCTGGAACAGCAGATCAACAATAGCGGCCTCTCCGAAACCGCGTTCATTTCTCCGCACATCAGCGCCGCCGACATGCCGGCCGCCTACCTCGCCGCCGGGATCGTCCTCGCCCCGTCGATCCGCCCTGAAGCCTTCGGCCGGGTGGCCGCCGAAGCCTCCGCGATGGCCCGCCCGGTGATCGTCGCCGACCATGGCGGCGCCCGTGAAACCGTCATCGAATACGTCACCGGAACGCGCGCCGAACCCGGCAGCGCGCCCGCCCTGGCCGGGGCGATCCGGGCGATGCTGTCGCTGGGCGCCGCCTCGCGCGCCTCGATGGGCCGGGAGGGGCGCGCCCACGTCATCGGCCACTTCTCGAAAAGAGGGCTTCAGGCGGCGACATTGACCGTCTATAAGCGCCTGTTGGAGTAGGGGAAATCTGAACATTGAGCAGCGCGCGGGCGAAATCCGCCAGCCCGGAGAACCCGGGCGCCAAGGCAAAGGAAGTGCTGGTCATCAAGCTCAGCGCGCTGGGTGACTTCGTGCTGTCGCTCGGCGCCATGCGCGCGGTGCGGGAGTTTCACCCCTCCGCCCGGATCACGCTGCTGACCACGCCGCCCTTCGAGGACTTCGCCAAGGTTTGCCCCTACGTCGATGCGGTGGAAACCGATGGCCGCCCCGAGGGCATGAAGGCGACCGCCGCCTTGATCCAGCGCATCCGGAAGGCGAAGTACGACATCATCTATGACTTCCAGACCAGCGGGCGCACGAAAAACTACTTCACCGCTCTGTCGCGCGGCGGCAAGGCGCCGCTCTGGTCCGGCCACCACGAGAAGGCCGCCTTCTTCCACGACAATCCCGCGCGCGCGGCGATGCATTCGATCGACCGGCTCGCCGAGCAGCTCGAAGTCGCCGGCGTCGCGCCGTCCGGCCGCTGGCTCGGCCGCAGCGCGCCGTTCCCGGATCTCGGCTGGGTGCGTCCCAAACTCGGCAACACGCCGCGCCTGAACCCCGCCTATTTCGGCCTGACCCCGCCTTACATGCTGCTGATCCCCGGCGCGTCGGAGCACCGCGAAGCCAAGCGCTGGCCGGTCGAGAACTACGCGGCCCTCGCCAAACGCATTGCGGATGCCGGCATCCAGCCCGCCATTCTCGGCGGCAAGGCGGAAGGCCAGATCGCGCACGAGATCGTCCGGCGCGAGCCGCGCGCCAAGAGCCTTGTGACGCGTACGGATCTTTTCCAGATCGTCACGCTGGCGGAAACCGCGCTCTTCGTGGTCGGCAATGATACCGGCCCGATGCACATGGCAACGCTCGCCGGCGCGCCGGGCATCGCGCTCTTTGCGCTCACCGAAAGCAACCCGGACCATTCCGCCCCGCGCGGCCCGAAACCGGTGATCGTCAACGCCGCCCCCACCTTGCAGGAATTGTCCGTGGACGACGTCTGGCAATCCGTCCGCGCCCTCGGCGTCCTCAAGCCCTGACCCGTCTTGTCCTCCCCCGCTTGCGGGGGAGGTGCCCCAAAGGGGCGGAGGGGGCCTTCGACCTTAAGCCCCCGTAGGTCGGATAGAGCGCAGCGAAATCCGACGCGCGATTGCCTACCGCTTCCCCTTCTTCGCCATCAGCGGCGCCCGCAGCGCCTCATACCGCGCGAACAGGAACTCGACCCGCTCGCGCTCGCTCTCGAACGGCTTCCGGCGGTAGAGCCGGTCCACGGCGGCGTCATTCGCCTTGTGGGCCCGGCGCAGGTCCGGCGGCATGGCGTCCGGATCATACAGGTCCGCCAGCGTGGCGCCCGGATGGTTCGCCCGCGCATCGAGAATGGCTTGCCCCGTCCCGGTCAGCGCCGCCTTTGCCTTGTCGTCAAGTTCGGGCCAGGGGAAGGTGTTGTAGACAAGACCTGGAGAGTAACTGAAGTCGCTCTTCAAACGGCCACCAAAAAATTTTAGCCAACTCATGTTCGCGGCCGACGACAGGATCGAGAAAAGCCAAACGGCCGCATTGTCGATCACTAAAAGTTTGTTGCTCGGAATCGTAGGAGGAGCAAAATACCCAACAGGAGAATATTCGCGGCGCTCCGAGCTTACCTCGGCTAAGCCTAAGAACGGCCCGTCCGGAACTACGGTCACATGATATTGTGTAGGGGTTGACGCCAGACTTGTAGCCAGTGCTCCGACCGATTTCGAACGATAATCACGAACCGATGCGATTCGTTCCATAACTGATGGCAGCGAACGTTGCTCCGCGACGGCCAAGTCGGCAACGTGCAGGATGTATCTCTTGACGCCGTTCAGATGCTCAAAGCCGCCGATGAATGGTCGGACAGCTCGTTCGGCGCCAGGCTCCTGTCGGATGAACTCTGCTCGCTCGTCTTCGGAAAATATGTAGTGCCCTCCATCGACAGGCTTTGTTCCGACGCGCATCGTTGGGTAGTCTGCACGAGGCTCCGTTGACCGCACCACGACTGAATGGCGGTCGGCTAAGCGCGACGCATCTATCAAATATGGACTTAAAGCTGAGTGCGTCGTTTCCTCGGGTTCACCATCGATGTCGGGATAGGAGAAAAGGCGTTTCAGTTCGGGTTCATCGTTTCTCTTGGTCAAACCGATGATAACAACGTGAACGTGCGCTTTGCCGCGCGCATCAGACCCCCACGCGAAAGTTCGATGACCAAAGCTGATCTCAAGGCCGTATCGATCAAAGAGGGTTGGCCAAAGCTGTGCAACCTGTTCGCCTTGAGTGATGGAGTTTGTTGCCACAAAGGCGATGCCCTTTGATCGGCTTCCCTTGTTGACGTATTCACCTGCCTTGAGAAACCAATAGCAAACAAAATCCAATCGGCTCCCGGTCGCGCCGAGGCGCGACAATCCAGCGAGTTGCTTTTGCCGCGCCTCATCACGAAGCACAAATCCACTAAACGGCGGATTTCCCATCACATAGTCGCACTTGTCCGGCGCAATCACGTCCGCCCAATCAATCTCCAGCGCGTCGCCGCAAACGATTGTCGCTGATTTCTTCAGCGGGATGCGCGCGAAATTCAAGCCAAATGCGCGTGAGAGTTCGTTGTTCAGGATGTGGTCCATCATCCACATGGCCGCGCGGGCAATTTCGGCTGGGAACTCGCCGATTTCGATCCCGAAAAACTGATCCACATCGACCCGTGAGAACTTGAGGATATCCACTTCGAGATCGAGCTGCTTCTCGGGGTGGAGAATGCGAAGCAGCTCGATCTCCAGCCGCCGGAGTTCCCGGTAGGCGATGATCAGGAAGTTGCCGCAGCCGCAGGCGGGGTCGAAGAAGGTCAGTGTGCCGAGCTTCCTGTGCAGCGCCTCCAGCGCGTCCCGGCGGCCGCGTGTCAGCGCCTTCGCCCGCGCAAATTCGGCGCGCAGCCCGTCCATGAACAGGGGGTTGATCACCTTCAGGATGTTCTTCTCGGTCGTGTAGTGGGCGCCGGCCTTGCGGCGTTCCTCCTTGTTCATCACCGACTGGAACAGGCTGCCGAAGATCGCCGGGCTGATCGGCGACCAGTCGAACCGGCTGGCACTCAGCAGTGCCTCGCGCATCTCGGTGTTGAACGAAGGGATCTTGGTGGCCCCGTCGAACAGGTCGCCGTTCACATACGGAAACGCGGCCATGTCCTCGTCCAGCAGCTTGCCGCGCTTGTCCTCCTCGGTGTCGAGTGTCTGGAACAATAGCGACAGCTTGGGGCCTAGGTCATGCCCGTCTTCCGCCGTGCGCTCCTCCAGCCAGTTCAGGAACAGGTTCCTCGGCTGGAACACGCCGGTATCATCCGCAAACAGACAGAACACGATGCGCACGAGAAAGCGCTCAAGGTCCGTGCCCTTGAAACCGGCTGCCTCCAGCTTGTCGTGCAGGTTGCCGACCAGTTCGGCGGCCTTGATGTTGACTGGGTCCTGATCCTTGAAGGCCACCTTCTGCACGCCCATGATGAAGCCGAACCGCTCGACATGGTCGGGCAGGTCCGCGAGGCGAAAGCTGTGCTGGGTGCGTTCTGAAAGATCGTAGAGGTCAAACGTCTGGAAGTCACAGGCGAGAATGTAGCGGGGGCGCTCGTGTTCCTTCAGCGCCAGGAAATAATCCTCGGCCTGCACCCGGGCCGCCGACAGGTTACGACCCGTGCTCTTCTGTTCCACCAGCAGCACCTGCGGCCAGAACAGGTCGATGAAACCGGTATCGCCGGACAGCTTCTTGACCCGGCTTTCGTAAACGCCCACCGAGCGCCGCTTGACCCCGAACACCTGGAAGAAGGCGTTGTAGAACGTCTGCGTCTCGCCCTTTTCATAGGTCGCATCCGCAAACTCTGCGGCAAAGCCGGCCGCCCGCGCCCGAATCTCATTCCAGCTTAATCGCAAACGATGCCTCCCGCTTTCCTGCGCCTACTACCCGACGTTCAAGGACTCGCGGGCAATAGTCCAGCCCAAGTTGATGAGGCCTCTTGCCATCGCCCGGCTTTCTGCGCCAAAGCATCCCGCCTTGAAGATGCCTGCAAACACAGGCATATTCGGGCCAGTTACAACATCCCCGGAAGGAGTTCCCCAATAGCTCGCAGACCAGAAGCCGAAGCGCCCGCCAAAAAGCAGGTCGGCCCCCGTATCAATGACGAGATCCGCGCCGCCCGCGTGCTGCTGATCGACGAAAAGGGTGAGAAGCAGGGCGTCATGCCCCTTGGCGCCGCGCTGGACGCTGCGCGCGAAGCCGCTCTCGACCTTGTGGAAGTTTCCGGCGACCAGGAAGTTCCGGTCGTGAAAATCCTCGATTACGGCAAGGTCCGCTTCGAGGAACGCAAGAAGAAGGCCGCCGCCCGGAAGAAGCAGAAATCGTCCGAGCTCAAGGAAATCAAGATCCGGCCGAACATCGACACCCATGATTACGAAGTGAAGGCGCGCGCCATCACCCGCTTCTTCGAGGATGGCGACAAGGTGAAGATCACCCTGCGCTTCCGCGGCCGCGAGATGGCCCACCAGCATCTCGGCATGCAGCTGCTCGAGAAGGTGAAGAAGGATTTCGAGGAAACCGCCAAGGTCGAACTCGAACCCAAACTCGAAGGCAAGCAGATGACGATGGTGCTCGCACCGCGTTAATTTCCCGCGCGGGCAGCCGCCGCCCCGAAAGCCCTCGCCCACGCGGGGGCTTTTCTCGTTTCAGGGGCGGCCCGGCCAGGGTTTCGGGGGTGCACAAGTCCGCGGTTGCGCGCCGGAACACCGCTTCGACTGTCCACACCGGCGAGTAGACAGTTTGTGGACGGTTTCCAGGGCGGAATTCCACAGGCCGGAGGGCCGGCGCGGGGCACGTGTCATCCACCCCCTTGATTCCTTGCCGCGCCTCCTTCATAAGCCGCCACTTGCCGGACTCCGGGGCGACGGCATTGCCCCCAGGACGCGCATTTTGGGCCGCCATTACTGGTGTGAGCTCTACAGAACCGAGGAGAAAAACATGCCGAAGATGAAGACCAAGAAGGCCGCTGCCAAGCGGTTCAAGATCACCGCGACCGGGAAGCTGAAGCATGGCGTGGCCGGCAAACGCCACCGCCTGATCAGCCACAACTCGAAATACATCCGCCAGAACCGCGGCACGTCCGTCGGCGCCAAGGCTGATGAAGCCCGCGTCAAGAAGTACCTGCCTTACGGCCTGTAATCTTCTAACCCATTGATCTTGAACACGAATTGACAGGAGGCCAGTATGCCCCGTTCCCGCGCCAAAGTGCCCGCCCACGCCCGCCACAAGAAGATCCTGAAGGCCGCCAAGGGTTTCCGTAACCGCCGCAAGAATACCTTCACCAACGCCGTCGCCGCCGTCTGGAAAGCCGGCGAGTATGCCTATGTCGGCCGCAAGGTGAAGAAACGCTCGTTCCGCTCGCTGTGGATCCAGCGCATCAACGCCGCCGTCCGCATTCACGACGAGAACCTCACTTATTCCAGCTTTATCAATGGCTTGACCAAGGCCGGCATCGAAGTTGACCGCAAGGTCATGGCCGACCTCGCCGTGCGCGAGCCCGAGGCGTTCGGTGCTCTCGTCGCCCAAGCCAAATCCGCCCTCGCGTAAGGATATCGACCAATGAGCAAGTCCCCGAACAGCGTCCTCCACCCGAGCAAGAAACCGCGCGTCAAGCGCCGCAACTCCAAGTGGACCGCCAACCTCTCGAAGCGCGCAAACCTCGGCATTTTTGGCAACACCAAGAAAGCCCGGAACGCCCGCAAGAAGGCTGCCCGCGCCTGAGCTGATACGTCCGCTGGCACAATGCCTGCGGCTGAATTAAGCCTCCCGTGACCTTGTTGCGGGAGGCTTTTTCATGGGCGTGTCGAAGTTGAGCGGCGCCTTGCGCATCGGGCTGGGCGTGGGCCTCGTCCTGCTCGCGCTGGCGGCCGGCCTTCTGCAGCGCTCGCCCTGGATCCTGCCCTTCATGGCTGCGGGGTTCACCGCCGCCTACCTGTTCGGCCAGCTGCGCACCTGGCGCCATGCCCGCAACACCGGCAAGCTGCGCGCCTACTGGCTGCAGCTGCCGGCGGACTTCGCCGTTCAGCTGGCGCTCGTTTCTGTGCTTTACCTTGTCGGCTTCGGCCTCAGCGCGCTGGCCAGCGGCGGCGTCAGCCTCAAGCCCTTCGCCCCGGGCGATGCGATCTGGCCGGTCGCCATCGGCGCCGTCGGCGCGATCCTCGGCCTGTATATCGACCGGATCGAAGGCAAGCCCTCGACCTTGATTCCAAGCTGGATGTCCGCCGCCGAAGACGCCGATCGGCCTGCCGAACGCGACATCTGCCTGCTGGCGGAACCGGTGACGCCCGACACCTTCTTTGCGGCCCGGCAGGCCGCCCTGGCCGTGCCCGAGCTGGCGCCGGGCGAGGGGGAAGCGCTCTTTGCAACCACCACCAGCGGTCTCAGCGAGGACGACATCACCCGCACCGAGGCCCGTCTCGGCCGGGCCCTGCCGGACCTGCTGATCGCGCTCTACCGTCTGCAGAATGGCGGCACCGTCACCAGCGTCTGCATCCCGCTGCCGGAGTATCCCGAACCGACGCACTATGCCCATGTCCTGCAGCCGTTCGGGGGCTACAATGACCTCGTTCCGGCAGAAGGCCTGCGCACGGTCTGGGACACGATGACGGACTATGCCGATCCGGACGCCCCGGACGAGGCTGCCCGCTTCCCCGACGGGGCGAAGGCGATGATCGTGCTGGCCCAGTGGTACCGGGAAACCCTGTTCCTCGACTATAACCAACCCGGCGCGCCCAGGGTCGGCTTTACCGATTTCGACCGCTTTGACCTTGAGGGAAACCGCGACGCGGTCACCTGGTGGAAAGACTTCGAGACCTTCTTTGCGGCCCTGCGCCACTACGATCCGGCCTGACCCGGATTCTAGCGGGTTGGCGCGGGGCGCGGACGCCGCTAAACAGCGCGCTTGGTTTTCCGGAAGGGGCATTACGTGTCCGACATCACATCCATCGAGCAGGACGCGCTGGCCGCCATCGCCGCCGCAGCCAGCCTTGACGCGCTGGACGCCGTGCGCGTCGCTGAGCTCGGCAAGAAGGGCCGGGTTTCCGGCCTGATGGGCACGCTCGGCGCGATGGCGCCCGAGGAGCGCAAGGAAAAGGGCCCGGCGCTGAACGCCCTCAAGGTGCGCATCGAGGAGGCCGTGCGCGTGCGCAAGGGCGCGCTGGAGGCGGTCGCCCTTGAAGCCCAGCTGGTGCGCGAGACGGTCGATCTCACGCTGCCCGCCGCCCCCTCGGCGGGGGAAGGGGCGCTGCATCCGGTGATGCAGGTGTTCGAGGAAATCGCGGCGATCTTCGGCGACATGGGCTTCCGCGTGGCGGAAGGTCCGGACATCGAGGATGACTGGCACAACTTCACCGCCCTCAACTTCCCCGAAGGCCACCCGGCGCGCGAGATGCACGACACCTTCTTCCTGAAGGCCGGCGACAACGCGCTGCCGAAAGTGCTTCGTACCCATACGAGCCCGGTGCAGGTGCGCACCATGATGAGCGAGAAGCCGCCGATCCGGATCCTCATTCCGGGCCGCGTGTTCCGCAATGACTGGGACGCGACGCACACGCCGATGTTCCACCAGGTCGAAGGCCTCGTCATCGAGGAGGGCATCCATATGGGTCACCTCAAGGGCTGCCTGGTCGATTTCGTCAAGGCCTTCTTCGAGGTCGACAATGTCGTGGCCCGCTTCCGGCCGCACTTCTTTCCGTTCACGGAGCCTTCGGCCGAGATGGACGTGCAGTGCCTGCGCGCCGGCGGTGTGGTCGAGGTCGGCAAGGGCACGGACTGGCTGGAAGTGCTCGGCTGCGGCATGGTGCATCCGAACGTGCTGCGAAATTGCGGGCTGGACCCGGCGGTCCACCAGGGCTTTGCCTTCGGCCTGGGGGTGGACCGTCTCGCCATGCTGAAATACGGCATGCCGGACCTGCGCCCGTACTTCGAGGCCGATCCGCAATGGACCCGCCATTACGGCTTCTCGCCCTGGCTCACACCGTCCGTCAGCGGAGGGCTCAGCTGATGAAATTCACCCTCGCCTGGCTCAACGATCACCTTGTCACCAAGGCCTCGCTCGATGACATCCTCGGATTCATGGGCAAGGCCGGTCTCGAGGTCGAGCATGTCACCGATCCGAAGAAGGCGCTGGCGCCGTTCACGGTCTGCAAGGTGCTGGAAGCCGAGCCTCATCCGCAGGCGGACAAGCTGCGCGTCTGCAAGGTCGAGACGATCGACGGCGTCAAGCAGATCGTCTGCGGCGCCCCGAACGCGCGCGCCGGCATGACGGCGATCTATGCGCCGCTCGGTGCGTGGATTCCGGGCCTCAACATGGCGCTTGACAAGAAGCCGCGCGCCATTCGCGGCGTCGAGAGCCATGGCATGATGTGCTCCTCGCGCGAGCTGGAAACCGGCGATGACCATGACGGCATCCTCGACCTCAGCGGCGACTATACCGTCGGCATGCCGGCCTCCGAAGCGCTCGGCGCGACCGATGCCGTGATCGACTTTGAAGTGACGCCGAACCGGCCGGATTGGCTCGGCGTGCAGGGCATCGCGCGCGATCTCGCGGCTGCCGGCGCAGGCCGGTTCCTGCGCAATGATCCGAAGAAAGTGCCGGGCAGCGGCGATTGCCCGGTCGAGATCAGGCTCGAGGCGCCGGACGCCTGCCCGATGTTCGCCGGCGTTCTCGTGCGCGGTGTCACCAATGGTCCGTCCCCGGACTGGATGCAGGCGCGCCTCAAGGCCGCCGGCCTCCAGCCGCGTTCGCTGCTGGTCGATGTGACGAACTTCATCTCGCTGGACCGGGCCCGGCCGCTGCATGTCTATGACGCGGCGAAGCTGACCGGCGCCGTGGTCGCGCGTCTCGGCAAGGCGGGCGAATCGCTCGAAGCCCTCGACGGCAAGACCTACAAGATCACCGAAGACATGTGCGTCATCGCGGACGGATCCGGCGTCATCGGCCTCGGCGGCGTGATGGGCGGCCAGTCCACGGCCGTCTCCGCCGAGACGACCGATGTGTTCATCGAAAGCGCCTGGTTCGATCCGCTGCGCACGGCCCGCACCGGCCGGGTGACCGGTATCCATTCGGATGCGCGCTACCGCTTCGAGCGCGGTGTTGATCCGCAAAGCTGCGTGGACGGATTGAACCTCGCGCTGGCGCTGATCCTGGAGCATGGCGGCGGCGCGCCGACCAAGGCCCGCATCGCGGGCAGCATTCCGGCACGCCTGCAGAAAGTCACCTTCTATCACGGCGATGTCGAGCGCCTCACCGGCCTCGTCGTCAAGACGGCCGAGATGAAGCGCATCCTCAAGGACCTCGAGATCGACGTCGAGGATGCCGGCGATGCCTGGTACCTGATGCCGCCCTCGCACCGGTTTGACATTGATCGGTCTGCGGACATTGTCGAGGAGATCGCGCGCCTCGTCGGGTACGACCAGCTGCCGACGCGCTCGTTGCCGATGCGCGAAGGCATGAAGCAGGGCGTCGCCGCCACTCGGCTGTCGCGCGTCTCCATCGCCCGGCGCGCCCTGGCGGCCCGGGGCTTCCTGGAAGCGGTGACGTGGAGCTTCATGGCGAAGGAACACGCCGCGCTGTTCGGCAAGATCGACGAGGCCCTGAGCGTCGCCAACCCGGTCGCCAGCGAACTCAACTACATGCGCCCCACAGCGCTCGCAAACCTCGCGCGGGCGGCCCAGCAATCGGCCAATCGCGGCGAGCGCGGCATCCGCCTGTTCGAAGCCGGGCCGATCTATCTCGGCGACGGGCCGAAAGATCAGCGTACGGTCATTGCGGCCCTGGTCCTGCCTTCGGCGCAGCGTCACTGGCAGGGCGCGCCGGCGCCGTATGATGCCTTCGCCGCCAAGGCAGACCTGTTCGCGGTGCTCGCCGCGCTCGGCCAGCCGGGCGAGAAATTCCAGGTCGCTCCCGCCACGCAGCCGCACTGGCATCCCGGCCAGTCGGCAAGCCTCAAGCTCGGCCCGAAAATGACCATCGCCAATTTCGGCGCGCTGCATCCCGGCGTGCTGAAGGCGCTCGACGTGGACGGCCCGGCATATGCGTTCGAACTGAACCTCAACGCCCTGCCGGTGATGAAGGCGAAGTCGACCAAGACCAAGCCGGTGCTCGAGCGGGCCGACCTGACGCCGATCCGGCGCGATTTCGCTTTCGTGGTGGATGCCGGTGTGCCGGCCGGCGACCTCGTGCGTCATGCGCAGGGCGCCGAGAAGCTGCTGATCTCGAAGGTGGACGTGTTCGACGTCTATCAGGGGCAGGGCGTCGCCGAGGGCAAGAAGTCGGTGGCGTTCGAGGTCACGATCCAGCCGCGCGAGGCGCTGAAGGACGACCAGATCCAGGCGATCATGGACCGCGTCATCGCTTCCGTGTCAAAAGGAACCGGCGGCGTGCTGCGCGGATAGGGCGCGGGCCGCAGGGGAGGGTCCGCATGAGCCTGAAGCAGTCGCTCTACGAGCAACTTGTGCCGGAAGCGCGCGCGTCGGGTATCTCGCGGCTGAACCTGTTCATCGTTGGTGTCGTGCTCGCGTCTTTCCTGTTCCTGGCGCTGGAAACCGAACCGACGCTGACCGGCGATCCGCGCTGGGTGCAGGCGTTCGCGGTGTTCAACACCGGCGTGCTGGCGATCTTCACGCTGGAATATGCCGCCCGGCTCTGGGTCGCCGGGTTGGATCCGCAGTATCGCGGGTTCGGCGGGCGGCTGAACTACATGACGCGGTTCTACTCCGTCGCCGACCTCCTGGCCTTTGCGCCGGAACTGGTGGTGATGGCGCTGGGCGGCGGCGGATCGCTGCTGGTGCTGCGCGTGCTGCGCCTTGCGCGCCTCGTCAAGATCGCACGATTCGTGCCGGCGTTTGACGCGCTGGGCGCCGCGCTGCGCCGGTCGGGTTCGCAGCTCCTGACCAGTCTCGCAGTGGCGCTGAGCCTCGTCTATGTCTCGGCGGTGCTGCTCTATTTCGTCGAAGGCGTCGGCGGCGAGCATCAGGAACAGTTTGCCTCCATTCCGCGCGCGATCTGGTGGGCGGTCGCCACGCTGACCACGGTGGGTTATGGCGATGTCTATCCGGTGACGCCGCTCGGGCGTTTCTTCTCGGCGATCATTGCGATTGCGGGTATCGGGGTCGTGGCGCTGCCGGCCGGTGTGTTTGCCAGTGCCTTTTCGGATGAACTCAGGGAACGCCGCGAGCGGGGACAAGGCCAATGACCAAGCCGGATAACGCGTTGAAGGTGGCGGTTGCCGGGGTGGCCGGGCGGATGGGCCGCCAGCTGGCGGCGATGGCGCTGAGCCGGGGGCTGGCCTTGTCGGGGGCGAGCGAAGTCGCGGCGGCGGGGGTCTTCGATGAAGATATCGGCGTGCTGGCCGGCCACGGGCCCGTCGGTGTGTGGCCGGCGCCGACCGTCAGCGAAGCGGCGGCCGGCGCCGATGTCTGGATCGATTTCACGCGGCCGGAGGCGACCGTGCAGGCGCTGGACGCGCTGAAGGGCACATCCGTGCGTGCGGTGGTAATCGGCACGACCGGCCTGTCGGATGCGGACGAGGCGGCCATCCAGGCGGCCGCATCCCGCTTTGCCATCGTCAAGTCGGGCAATTACTCGCTCGGGGTCAATCTGCTGCAGGCGTTGACGCGCCTTGCCGCCTCGCGTCTCGGGGCCGGCTGGGACATCGAGATCCTCGAAGCGCACCACCGGCTCAAGGTCGATGCGCCCTCCGGCACGGCGATGATGCTGGCCGAGGCGGCTGCAGACGGGCGCGGTGCGGCGCTGAAGGACATTCTCGCGCCGCCTTATCTCGGCCCCGATGCGCCCCGCAAGGACGGCGAGATCGGCATGGCGGTTCGCCGCGCGGGAGGCATCTATGGTGAACACGAAGTGCTGTTCGGGTCCGCCCGGGAAGTGCTTCGCTTCTCGCACATGGCGCTCGACCGGGCGGTTTTTGCCGACGGCGCGATCCACGCCGCCATCTGGGCGGCCGCCCAGCCGCCCGGACTTTATGGCATGGACGATGTGTTGGGTCTTGGCCACACCGGCTGAGGAAAGCGCGGCCCGCCCGGCCGAATGACGCTTGACGCGCCGCAGCATCGTGCCAACGTGACACTCCTGTTACGTTGGATTTTCGGTCCGAAGGCATATGATCGGCATCGTAGTCGTTAGCCATGGCAAGCTCGCACACGAACTCGTCGCCGCTGCGGAGCACGTAGTGGGGCGGTTGTGGCGGACACGTGCCGTCTCCATTGACGCCGACGAAGACCTCGACCTGAAGCGTGAAGCCATCCTTGAAGCGGTCAAGGCCTGCGATGCCGGGCGCGGCGTGATCGTGCTGACCGACATGTTCGGGGGCACCCCGTCCAACCTTGTCCTGTCGCTGCGCAGCCGGGCCAAGATGGAGATTGTTTCGGGCGCCAACCTGCCGATGCTGATCAAGCTGGCCCAGACACGCGACGTGCTCAGCCTCGAGGAAAGCGCCCAGGACGCCGCTGAAGGCGGGCGCAAGTACATCACCATCGCGTCCGATGTGCTTGCCAAGTTGCCGTCCTGCTGATGTCGGATCACTTCCCGGCCGTACGCCGCGCGACCATCGTGAACCGGAAGGGCCTGCATGCGCGGGCCTCGGCCAAGGTGGCCAGGCTCGCCGCGGAATACGACGCGCAGGTCTTCGTCACCCACGAGAGCGAGACGGCGGATGCCCGCTCGATCATGGACCTGCTGATGCTCGTCGCGCACACCGGCTGCGTGGTGCAGATCAAGGGCAGGGGCGCCCAGGCCGAAGCGGCAGTGGACGCCATTGCCGGCTTGATCGAGGACGGCTTCGGCGAGAACGACGGAAACTAAAGTTCGGACCCGCAATCGGGATCGGGCAGCATGCCCCGATCAACGGGCACGTCGGTCACTTCCCACCTTGATGACACCACGTCGAAAACGCGATCCGCGAGTTGGCTATTGTCTATGCCAACACCCACCTCAAAAGCGGTCAATCCAACATTGCTGGCGATAAGTCCTGACCCGTTGGGTTCCTGGAGGGCCAAATGTACAATGGGCTTCAGAACGTCCATGTGAGATTTCACGCCGAGCGATTCTATATTTTTCTCGGCGTACTCACTGGCATCGACAAATTCCATCCCTTCCCGACGCGCCAGTTCATGAAGCGCGGAACGGAAGGCTGCGACTTCTTTCGCGTTGCCGAGACAGACATGAAGCTGCCGGGATACTTCCTGGCGCACGCATCCGCCGATCAGCAAGAGGAGCAGACCGCTGCAGCCGTATCCTGCATTGCGGGTCCAGCGGCGCGCGTTGCTCATGCTGGTGCTCCTGCGTCTGCTTTCGTTCAAGCCGCCTTGCGCTTTGCCTTGCGGACTTCGAACTTGTTGAGGGCGTGCAGGTAGGCCTTCGCGCTTGCCACCAGCGTGTCCGGATCCGATGAGCGGCCGGTCGCCATGATGCCGTCGCCGTTGAGACGTACCGACACGGTGGCCTGGGCATCGGTTCCGCCGGTCACGGCATGCACCTGGTAGAGTTCCAGCACAGCCTGATGCGGCACGATCTGGCGGATGGCATTGAACACGGCATCGACCGGACCATTGCCGCGCGCGATGGCGAACTTTTCTTCGCCTTCGACGACCAGATCGATTTCTGCCGTCTGCGGACCATCTGTGCCGGCCACGACGCGCAGGCGCTTGAACGCGATGCGCTCACCTTCGGCCGACAATTGCTCATCGACGAGTGCGATGATGTCGTCATCGAAGACATGCTTCTTGCGGTCGGCCAGATCCTTGAAGCGCTTGAAAGCATCGTTCAGACCGTCACCTTCGAGGAAATAGCCCATCGATTCCAGCTTGTCGCGGAAGGCGTGGCGGCCCGAGTGCTTGCCCATCACCAGCGAGGTCTTCGCGACGCCGACATCCTCGGGCTTCATGATTTCATAGGTCTCGGCGTTCTTCAGCATGCCGTCCTGGTGGATGCCGCTTTCGTGCGCGAAGGCGTTCTTGCCGACGATCGCCTTGTTGTATTGCACCGGAAAGCCGGTGATCCGGCTGACCATGGCAGAGGCGCGGGCGAGATAGGTGGCATCAATACCGGTCTCGTAGGGCAGCGTGTCGCCGCGCACCTTCATGGCCATCACGATCTCTTCCAGCGCGGCGTTGCCGGCGCGTTCGCCAAGGCCGTTGACGGCGCACTCGACCTGGCGTGCACCATTGGCAACGGCCGACAGGGAGTTGGCGACCGCGAGGCCGAGATCATTGTGGCAGTGGGCCGACCAGATCACCTTGTCCGAGTTCGGAATGTTTTCGATCAGCCGGCGGAACAGTTCGCCGTACTCGTGCGGGTGGGAATAGCCCACCGTGTCGGGTACGTTGATCGTGCGCGCGCCGGACGCGATGGCGGTGTCGATACACTTGCAGAGAAAATCGAAGTCCGTGCGGGTCGCGTCTTCGGCGCTCCATTCCACGTCGTCGGTGTGGCTGCGCGCCTGCGCAACCGAGCGTCCGATGGCTTCCAGAACGGCGTTCGCGCCCATCTTCAGCTTGTGCTTCATGTGCACTTCGCTGGTCGAGATGAAGGTGTGAATACGCGGGCGGGCCGCATTCTTTACGGCCTCCGCGCAGCGCTCGATGTCGCCGGGCGTGGAGCGGGCAAGGCCGCAGATGATGGCAGACTTCGACTGGGCCGCGATGGCGCTGACGGCGGCAAAGTCACCGTCCGAGGCGGCGGGGAAGCCGGCCTCGATGATGTCGACGCCCATGTCTTCCATCAGGCTCGCGAGTTCGAGCTTTTCGTTGTGGGTCATCGACGCGCCGGGCGATTGCTCGCCGTCACGCAAGGTCGTGTCAAAGATGAAGACGTGGGGTTTCTTCGCGGGCTTCGCGTTGGATTTCGAGGTCATGGGACTGCGGCTCAGCGGTAAGTTTGGGGGAATGGGCTCAATTCAGTCTGGGCATCCCCTGGCCGCGCGTTCGCCTCTCAGGTCGAGGCGACCGGCACCGGCCAGGGGCCGGTAAGCAGCAGAAGAAGGGGCAAGACTTTGCGCATGGGGGCACTATTCGCCGCGTTCCTGCCCGGTGTCAATTGCCGGGGCGGGGGCGTCGGGAATATCTTGCCACGCCCGGCGGGCCCGCCGCACGACAAAATAGGCGATACCGGCATACAGGGCGAGGGCCCCGGCGCCGAACAGGCCGGCCACCAACGGATTGCCGGCAAAGGCCGACTCCACCGACTTCCAGCCTACCGCCACCAGCGCGATCTTCGGGAGAATGCCGAGCCCCATGCCGATCCAGAAGTCGCGGAATTTCGCGGCGCTGGCGCCGAACACCATGTTGACGATCAGGAACGGTCCGGCCGGAATGCTGCGCACGACCGCGCTGGCAATCAGGGCATTCTGGCCGATCAGGCGCGAGAGTTTCCGGGCGCGCGGGCCGGCATAGCGCCGGACCGCCGCTTCGCCGCCGGTCCGGCCAATCCAGAAGGTGAGCGCGCCGGACACCATGTTGGCAATCCAGCCATAGGCAGCGCCCATCAACGGCCCGAACACCGCCACAGCGGCGGCGATCAGCGCAAACTGGGGAACGCCGATGAAGGCCGCAATGCAGAATACCGCGATGACCGCCGGCAGGCCCCAGGGGCTTCCGGCGAGATCCTGGAGCCAGGTCTCGGCCTGCTCGAGTCCCGGAAGGTAACCGAGCTTGCCGAGCGCAAAGACGCCCAGAACAAGCGCCAGCAGGCCAAGCCCCAGATAGAGGGCGCGGCGTGGAACCGGGGCGGGTGCGGCGGTTTCGTGCGTCATCGGCGCCTCAGGTGCGCCGGAAGGGGCGGCGCGTCAATCTGGCGATGGCAGGCCCGCCGCGTCAGGCGTCGGCCAGCATCTTTTCGCTCATGTCCCACAGACGCTGGGCCCGCGCATCGTCGGCGATCCACTCGCGCGCATGTTCCCAGCGCTGGCTGTCCGGGCCGGCCATCCGGGCAATGTCGCAATCCTCGCAGTACACGCCGCCCTTGCCGGCGAGCTGGGGCGAGGTCGCCGCCCAGACGGTGGTGGAGGCGCCCTGCTCGGGCGTCTTGAACATCGCCTGCACGGCGGGCGGGATCGTGCCGTCGGCATTCTTCCAGCCGAGGGCGGCCATTTCCTCGTCGGTCAGGTGGCGCTGCAGGGGCGTGAAGATGCCGCCAGGGTGGACCGAGAAGGCGCGCACGCCGACTTCGCGGCCCAGCAGGTCAACGCCGAGCGCGAACAGGGCGTTGGCGGACTTCGCCTGGCCGTAGGCCTCCCATTTGTCATAGGGTCGCGCGGTGTAGTGCGGGTCGTCCCAGATCACGTCCGACCGGATATGGCCGGTCGATGACAGCGCCACGACCCGGGCGCCCTCGGCGGCCTGCAGGGCAGGGGCCAGCTTCAGGGCCAGCGCCATGTGGCCGAGATGGTTGGTGCCGAACTGGGTTTCCCAACCCTTGCCGACGCGGCCGAACGGCGTGGCCATGATCCCGGCATTGTTGATCAGGATGTCGAGGTCGCGGCCGGTTTCGAGATAGTCATCGGCAAACTTGCGCACGCTGGCGACATCGCCGAGGTCCATGGAGGCAATCTCGATCTCGCCGGCAACCGGGGCGAGGGCCTCTGCGGCAACGCCGGCGCGGCGGGCCGGAACGGTGACACGGGCGCCCGCCGAGGCGAGGGCCCGCACGGTTTCAAGGCCGATGCCGGAATAGCCGCCGGTCACGATGACGTTCCTGCCGGAGAGATCGACGCCGCGAACGACATCGGCGGCGGAACTCTTGGCGTGAAAGCCGGAACCGATGGGAGCCTGATCCTGCGCGGCCATGACGTGTTTCCTTCCTCTGGTCTCTTGTTGCAAATGAGGTTAGCCCGAGGACAACGCAGGAGCCACTGCATTCTCTGTGGCAGGCTGCCCCCGCGATGCCTGAATCTGCCACTAAGGCTGTTACCCCTGAAAGGAGACCGGAGCCATGAAATTGCATCTGATGCTCGGAGCCGTTCTTTTGAGCGGCGCACTCTCGCTTCCCGCCTCGGCCCAGTTTGACCAGGTCGAGCGGTCACAGGCCGAAATTGCGCTGGAGCAGGCGCAGGCGCGGCAGGCGAAACAGAAGATCGCGCGGGAGGCAGCGACTGCGGCCTGCGCGGCGAATCTGATCGACGGCTGCTTCAAGCTGGCCGACATGCAGCGCACCGGCGCCGGCGGCGCGCAGGACCTTGCGGCGGCCGCGAAAACCTACAAGCTCGTGTGCGAGGCCAAGGACGGGCGCGGCTGCGCGGGCCTCGCCTACCTGACCGTTCAGGGACGCGGCGTCGCCAGGAACCAGACCGAAGGGCGCGCGCTCTACAAGAAGGCCTGCGACTACGGCGATGTCAGCGGCTGCGCGGCCTATGGCAACATGGCCTTCACTGGCGCGGGTGGCCGCAAGGATACCGTGGCCGGAACCCAGGCGCTGACCAATGCGTGCGAGCAGGACTACCAGTGGGCGTGTACGCGGATGCGTGATCTCGGCGTCTACAAGCCGGGCGACAACTCGTTCGAGCGCCTGAAAGATATCCGAGGTTAGACGCCCCGGGCGCCGGTCAACCGGCGGCGGATTTGGACACGGCGGTGTCGCCGGCCGGTGTTTCGGGGCGGGCCGGGGCCAGCGGCGCCACGTTGTAGAGATCCGGCACCGTGGCCGCCTTGTTGATGTGCGCAACGGTGCGTTCCGGCGCGATCAGCAGGTCAGCGCTGACAATCGTGCGCTCCTCGACCCGCATCGAAGGCGAAAAGGCGAAGCCCTCAAGGCGCCCGCCCGTGCAGACTTCCAGCGCGCGGCTCGCTTCGATATCCCCGGCCACGGCGCCATGAACGATCAGCGTGGCGGCGCGCACGCGCCCTTCGATCCTGCCGGTGGCTTCCACGAGGATCAGGTCGTCGGATTCGACATCGCCGCGGATTTCGGCGCCGATGATCACCGGTCCGGAAAACCGGAACGTGCCTTCCAGGCGTCCGCCCGCAGCAATCGAGTTACCGGCGCCGGCCTTGGCGGCCCTGCCAGCGGGTTCAGTCCGGTTCGGAGGTGTAGCCATCGCCCGTTTCCTTCTTTGCGCCCTTATCCAATGGTTAACCTATTGTTAACGAAAGAAGAAGGGGACCTGCCCGGTGCTTGCAAGAATTGTGCGTGTCTTGAGGATGCAAGCCCTGGCGGGGCTATTCCTCACCGGAATGACCGCCTGCAGCCCGCCGGCGCGCGCGCCGGAACCGGAGACCGGCCGGCCCGGCCTGCTTCCGCCGGGCGCCGAGGGCATCGACCTGTCGCACCATAACGGGCGGGTCGATTGGGCCCGCCTCGGCACCGAGCCGTTCCAGTTCGTGTACCTCAAGGCCACAGAAGGGACCGATCATGCGGACCCGCAATTCCAGGCCAACTGGCAGGCGGCCACCCGGCTTGGCTGGCGCGTCGGCGCCTACCACTTCTACCTCCTCTGCCGGGACGGCGCCCCGCAGGCCGAAAATTTCATCCGCCAGGTCGAAGTGCGCCCCGGCACCTTGCCGCCCGCTGTTGACCTTGAGCACGCCCACAACTGCCGGGCGCGCGGCGGCCGCGAGGCGGCGCTCGCCGAGCTGCGCGTGTTCCTGTCCGCGCTCGAAGCCGAGTATGGCGCGGCGGCGGTGATCTACACGACACCCGCCTTCCAGGCCGAATGGCTGGAAGGGGAGGGATTTGAGGCCCACCCGGTCTGGATCCGCTCGCTGGGCGGCCCGCCGCAGGGGCCGTATGCGATCTGGCAGTATTCGATGAAGGGGAAAGTGGCCGGTGTCGAAGGACAGGTGGACCTCAACCGGGCGGGGGATTAGAGCGCCTTTCCCATCCGAAGCCCCGGCACATCCACACCGTCCACCGACGCGCTGATGATCCGCTCGATCTCCTCATAGCCGCAGGCCCGGTAGAGCGGTTCGCCGGCCAGCGTCGCCATCAGTTCGGCGCGCGTGAAGCCCGCGTCCCGCGCCGCCTGTTCGCATACGGACAGGACGTGCCGGCCCAGCCCGCGCCGCACGAACTCCGGATGCGTGTACATCGCGCGGATGCGGGCGGCGTCTTCGCCGATGCGGAGCAGCGCGGCGTTGCGCTGCGCCGTCGAATGGTCGCCGCCATAGAGGGTGGCGCGGTGGCTCCAGCCCCCGCAGGCTGCCAGCTGGCCAGATGCGGCCGCGTGCACCACGAAATAGCTGCCGTCCGCAATCAGCTGCCGGTCGAGCCCCATGATGCTGCGCGACACGGCCACCTGCTCAGGCGACAGAAAACCGCGCTGAAGTTCGCCGATTGCGGCGTCCATCAGCGCGGCGATCTCGTCCGTGTCCGCCCCGGTCGCGAGGCGGTGGGAGAAGCCCTCGAGGAAGGGCCGCTCCATGCCTAGTTGCGGCTCTTGTCCACGAGGCGGTCATTTTTCGCCCAGTGCATCATGCCGCGCAGTTTCTCGCCGACGTCCTCGATGCTGTGCGACGCCATCCGCTGGCGCATGGCGTGGAAGCCCGGCGCGCCGGCCTGGTTCTCCAGCACCCAGTTGCGCGCGAAGGTGCCGTTCTGGATGTCTTCCAGAACCTTCTTCATTTCCTTCTTTGTCTCGGCGTTCACGATGCGTGGGCCGGTGACATATTCTCCGTACTCGGCGGTGTTCGAGATCGAATAGTTCATGTTGGCGATGCCGCCTTCATAGATCAGGTCGACGATCAGCTTGGTCTCGTGCAGGCACTCGAAGTAGGCCATTTCCGGCGCGTAGCCGGCTTCGACCAGTGTTTCGTAGCCCGCCTTGATCAGCTCGACGATGCCGCCGCAGAGCACGGCCTGCTCGCCGAAGAGATCGGTCTCGGTCTCTTCGCGGAACGAGGTTTCGATGACGCCGGCGCGCGTGTTGCCGATGGCCTTGGAATAGGAGAGGGCCACCGCCTGCGCCGTGCCGGTCGCGTCCTGGTGGATCGCGATCAGGCCCGGCAGGCCGAAGCCCATCTGGTACTGCGCGCGCAGCGTATGGCCGGGGCCCTTGGGCGCCGACAGCGACACGTCGATATCCTTCCGGGGACGGATGAGGTTGTAGTGGATGTTGAAGCCGTGGCCGAACATGATGTGCTGGCCGGCGCGCAGGTGCGGCTCGATCTCGTTGGCGAACATGACCGCCTGCTTCTCGTCCGGCACGAGGATCATCAGCACGTCGGCCCATTTCGCGGCTTCGGCCGGGGTGACGACTTCGAGCTTCTCGGCTTCGCATTTCTTGCGGCTGGACGAGCCTTCCTGCAGCGCGACCTTGATGTTCTTCACGCCGCTGTCGCGCAGGTTCAGCGCATGGGCATGGCCCTGGCTGCCATAGCCGACGACCGCGACCTTCTTCTTCTGGATCAGCGCGATGTCGGCGTCTTGTTCGTAGTAGATTTTCATGTGCGTACGGAAGCTCCGCTGGAGTGGGAAAGGACAGGTTGGTTCTGGAAGGGATCGGTCAGGAGGCTTTGCAGTCCCAGGCCGGACTGACATTGGCAAAGCCGATGACAAGATTGTTGAGCCGGTTGATCGGATCGTCCGACCCGGCATGCCGCGAGAACTGGCGTGTGCCGCCCGGCGTCTGCGCGCGCGTGATGACGTCATGGCTCTCGATCACCAGCCGCACGGTGCGCGAACCGTCCGGGTTCAGCGTGACTTCTTCACGCGGGCCATAGTCGGGCAATTGCGGATCGGCCGCACTGGCCAGCAGCATGCTGAGGGAATTGGCGGTGTCGTCGGGCAGCGTCGCGCGCAGCCGGCAACGCATGCCCTTGCCGTCAGGCACGGAGCGCGCATCGAGGCTGAGCGTCCCGTTCTGGTCCAGCACATTGTAGACATAGGCCGCGCCGCTGGGTGACGCCGTGTCGATGATCTCGACCAGCGAGTTCGTCTCGCCGCCATAGAACAGGGTGGCGCGGTTGCGGATCAGGGCTGCGCGCTCGAGATCGCAGCGCAGCTTGGCCGATTCCGTATCCACCGGTCCCGAATAGGCCGCGTTCGAAAGGGCCAGGCTGCAGCTGTCCAGCTGCGCATGCGCCGCAAACGGCGCGATGCTGGCAGCCAGGCTCACCAGCACGGCGCGCCAGAGAGAGGTTTTCATCCTTTCTCCTTTCCCCGTTTGATCGACAGGACTCCGGTCCGGCTGACTTCGACCAGGCCCAGGGGGCGCATCAGGTCGACGAACTGTGTCAGCTTTTCCGAGGCACCCGTGACCTCGAAAATGAAACTCTCGTTGGTCGTATCTATCACATGCGCGCGGAAAATCTCAGCGATCCTGAGCGCTTCAACCCGTTTTTCGCCGGTTCCGGCCACTTTTACGAGCGCCAGCTCGCGCTCGATGCCCGTTTTCGAGTTGGTGATGTCGATGACATCGGCCACCGGCACGATGCGCAGCAGCTGCGCCTCGATCTGCTCGAGGATGTGGGGCGTGCCCTGCGTGACGATGGTGATGCGCGAGCGGTGCTGGCTGGCATCGACCTCGGCAACCGTCAGGGAGTCGATGTTGTAACCGCGCCCGGAGAACAGGCCGACCACGCGGGCAAGCACGCCCGGCTCGTTATCGACCAGCACGGCCAGCGTGCGCCGTTCGGTCACCTCGTCCGCATGAGCGAGGAAATAGGCTGATTTCGGGCCGTTGCCGTTGGTGGGGGTCGATGCGTCGCTCATTGGGGGCCTTGTGTTTCGGTCAGGGCCGCGCCGAACTTGAAGCCCGGCCGGCGGCTCTCGAGTTTTGTTCTCAGCGCGTCGGACATGCGGATCGCCTCGCGGCGGTCATCGCTTTCCTGGTCATCATAGCGCCCGACGATCTGGTCCATGCGGCGCGGATCGAGATGCGCCTGCAGTTCGGACACCAGCAGGCGGCGGCACTCGTCGATAAAGGCCGCGCTGTCCTCGGAGGCGGGGCCGCCTTCGCGGGTCATCGCTTCCAGTTCGTGGAAGGTCCACATCAGGGCGTCGAGGATCGGCGGGCGATGGCCACGGTACGCGCCTTCCTTCTCGGCGCCCTTCTTCTCGGGTGTGAGGTTCGGGAAAAACATCCGGCCCCGGTCCACCAGAGTTGACAGGGCGACCAGCATGTTCGCGCGGTTGGCGAGAAACGCCCCGTCATTGGCCTGCAGGTGGCGGGTGCGGGCAAACATGGCGGTGCGGGCGAGTGCATCAATCGCAGCATTGCCCCAGTCGAGGCTGGCGGCGTCGATACTCTGGCGCAGGCGCTCGGTCTGCAGCTTGCGCTGGCGCTTGGTTTCTCCGCGCGCAATCAGCGCGCTGATGACCGCGACACCGGCCGACAGGACCGCGATGACGCCGTCGCCATAGCCCTGCCCGAACGAGAGCAATTGCGTCAGATCCATCACCATCCCCGCGTCAACCGGCGTTCTGCCGTGTCCACTCAGACGAGCTTGCGGCCCGCCTCGCCGATTTCGTTACCCGTTATTTCACCAAGAATCATCTGGTTGTGCGCAGAACCCGACGGGATCATCGGCAGGCAGTTCTCGGCCCGCTCGACCCGGCAGTCGAACAGGACCGGGCCGGGATGGTCAATCATCTCGATGATCCGGGCGTCCAGCTCGCCCGGCTTGTCGCACCGGATGCCGTGCCCGCCCAGCGCCTTGGCCAGCATCACGAAGTCCGGCAGGCTTTCGGAATAGGAATGCGAATAGCGCTCGCCGTGCAGCAATTCCTGCCACTGGCGCACCATGCCCATCCATTCATTGTTGAGGATGAACACCTTCACCGGCAGATTGTGCTGAACGGCCGTGGACAGCTCCTGCATCATCATCTGGATCGAGGCTTCGCCCGCAATGTCGATCACCAGCGCGTCCGGGTGCGCTGCCTGCACGCCGACGGCGGCCGGCAGGCCGTAGCCCATGGTGCCGAGGCCGCCCGAGGTCATCCAGCGGTTCGGCTCCTCGAAATGATAGAACTGCGCCGCCCACATCTGGTGCTGGCCGACTTCGGTGGTGATGTAGGTGTTACGGTCCCGAGTCAGCGCATGCAGCCGCTCGACCGCATATTGCGGTTTGATCACGTCTTTGGAATTCTTGTAGTCGAAACAGCGCCGGGCCCGCCAGGTGTCGATCTGGCCCTGCCACGGCGTCAGGTCCGGCATCTTGCGTTTCAGGGCCTTGATCTCGGTGATCAGCGCATCGAGCGCTTCGGCGCAGTCGGCCACGATCGGCACATCGACGCGCACGATCTTGTTGATCGAGGAGGCGTCGATGTCGATGTGGATCTTCTTCGATTTCGGCGAGAAGGCATCGACCCGGCCGGTCACGCGGTCATCGAAGCGGGCGCCGACGCAGATCATCAGGTCGCAGTCATGCATCGCATGGTTGGCTTCGTAGCTGCCATGCATGCCCAGCATGCCCAGCCAGTCGGGGTGCGAGGCCGGGAAGGCGCCGAGGCCCATCAGCGTCGAGGTCACCGGAAAGCCGGTCAGCTCCTGCAGCTCGCGCAGCTTGGCCGAGGCGCGCGGCCCGGAATTGATCACGCCGCCGCCGGTGTAGAAAACCGGCCGCCAGGCCTTGGTCATCAGGTCTGCGGCAATCCTGATCGCATCCATGTTCGGCTTGCGTTGGGGCATATAGGTCGGCTTCGTGATGCCGTCTTTGCCGACATAGAGGCCCGTGGCGAACTGGATGTCCTTCGGAATGTCGATCACCACAGGGCCGGGCCGGCCGGAGGTCGCCACGTAGAACGCCTCGTGCATGATCCGCGCGAGCTGGTTGACGTCGGTGACGAGGTAGTTGTGCTTGGCGCAGCTGCGCGTGATGCCGGTTGTGTCGCATTCCTGGAACGCGTCCGTGCCGATCAGGTGGGTCGGCACCTGGCCGGTGATCACCACCATCGGGATCGAGTCCATCAGCGCATCGGTGATCGGGGTCACCATGTTGGTCGCGCCCGGGCCGGACGTCACCAGCGCCACGCCGCATTGGCCGGTCGAGCGGGCATAGCCTTCGGCGGCATGCCCCGCGCCCTGTTCATGGCGCACCAGGATGTGGCGGATCGCGTCCTGCCCGAACAGCGCATCATAGATCGGCAGCACCGCGCCGCCGGGATAGCCGAACATCACGGTCACCCCCTGCTCGCGCAAGGCTTCCACGACGATCTGGGCGCCGGACATCAGGCGCGGGGCGGCGTCTTGGGCGGGGGCAGGCTTGGCCTTGGTCTTGGCGGTCATGTGAGGGCTCGGGCGTTTGGGAGGGACGGGGTTTCAGCTGGGTCTTCGGCCAAACAAAAAAGGGCCCCCTGAGGAAGCCCTTTTCTGTGCGCACCCGCAACCGCCTGTAAGAACAGGCAGCTACGGGCGCCGAAGGTTTACTACGGTCAATTTGCGCAAGGGGCGTTTCCTCGAATTCGTGCGGCTAGGCATAATCTTCCGCTTGGGCCGTGTCAATCTCCCTGTAAAGGGCAAAAATGACCCTCAAACGGTCCCCCAACTCGGGGGAAGGTATGCGCGTCCAGAACGGAAACTGGCGCCCGATCCACGTGAACTGCCTTTTTGCATAGCGCCGCGTGTCGCGCTTGGCGTTCTCGGCCGCCTGCTCGGGGCTGAGTTCGCCGCGTGCAAAAGCCGTCAGCCAGGGCATCCCGCAGGCCTTCATCACCGGCAGCTCCGGATCCAGCCCGCGCGCCACCAGGTCGCGCGCCTCGTTCATGGCGCCCTGCATCAGCATGCCTTCAAACCGGCGATCGATCTTCTTGTAGAGGGCAGCACGCGGCGGGGTCAGGGCAAAGCCTGTCCATTCGCCGGGCTGCAGCACGGGGGGTTGGCGTTCGGTCTGGAAGTCGGTGAGGGACCGCCCCGTCGCCAGCCAGACTTCATAGGCCCGCGCGAGGCGCTGCCGGTCGCCGGTGCCGAGGCGTTCGGCGAGGTCCGGGTCGTGCGGCATCAGCCGGGCCCGCAGGCCGTCGGCCCCTTCCGCCTCGCTGATCGCGCGAACTTCGGCGCGGATTTCGTCCGGCACGGGCGGAATGTCGGACAGGCCCTGCGTCAGCGCCAGCAGGTAGAGCCCCGTACCGCCGACGAAGATCGCCCGCTTGTTCCGGCGCTGCAGCTTCCTGATGACCGCGCGCGCCGCTTCCAGCCATTCGCCGGTGGAATACCGGGTCGCCGGATCGACATAGCCGAACAGATGGTGCGGCACGCCGGCCATCTCGTCTTCGGTCGGCCGCGCCGAGATCACCTGCACGTCGTTGTAAACCTGCATGGAATCGGCATTGATCACCTCGCCGCCGAGGCGGCGGGCGACTTCGATGGCGAGGGCGGACTTGCCGCTGGCGGTGGGGCCGTGGATCAGGATCGCAGGATGCATCTGCAGGAGTCTAGGGGCTTGCCCGGCCTGAGGAAAGACTCCTAGAGACACCGGGCCTCAATGCGGAGCTTCCGATGGTCAATGAATGGGTCGTGATTGCCGCGTCGCGCGAAGGCGGCCCGGCCAGGGCGCGCGCCCTCGTGGCCGCCATCGCGGCGGAAGGCGGCGTTCCGGGCGAGGGCCAGTCGCTGTCCGGCGCCGCCCCCGTCTTTGCCGGCTATTATCCCTTCGCAATGACGGAGGGCAGGGCGCCGGACGGCCTGCGCGCCCGGCTTGAAGCGGACCTCGAAGCCGACATCGCGGTGATGCCCCGCGCCCGCTTCGGCCGCAAACGCCTGCTGATCTCCGACATGGACTCCACCATCATCGGGCAGGAATGCATCGACGAACTCGCGGACGCGGTCGGCCTGAAAGCGAAGATTTCCGGCATCACCGAACGCGCCATGCGCGGCGAGCTCGACTTTGAATCCGCGCTTACCGAACGCGTCGCCATGCTGCGCGGCCTTCCGCTCGGCGAACTCGAACGCACCCTCTCCGAACGCCTCACCCTCAATCCCGGCGCCCGCACACTGGTCGCCACCATGAAGGCGCACGGCGCGAAAACCGTCCTCGTGTCCGGGGGCTTCACCTTCTTCACGTCCCGCATCGCGGCGCTCGCCGGGTTTGAGGCCCAGCAGGGTAACACGCTGGTTGATGACGGCGCCGCACTGACCGGCGAAGTCGGCCAGCCGATCCTCGGGCGCGCCGCCAAGCGGGACGCGCTGGAATCCTTCGCGGAGGCGGGCGGCTTTTCGCCGTCAGACGCGCTCGCCCTCGGCGACGGGGCCAATGACCTCGACATGATCAAGGCCGCCGGTCTCGGCGTCGCCTATCATGCCAAGCCGGTCGTCGCCGCCGAAGCCCACGCCGCGATCCGCCACACAGACCTGACCGCCGCGCTCTTCTTCCAAGGCTACACCGCCGCAGATTTCGTCCACGGATAATCCTCGATGCCTTCTCTCCGCACGCTTGCCTTTCAGGCCTGGTTCCGCGTCAGCCGCCCGATGACGCTCGGCGTGCGCGCTGCGGTCGAGAATGCCGACGGTCACGTGTTCATGGTGCGCCACACCTATATCGGTGGCTGGTTCATGCCGGGCGGCGGTGTCGAACACGGCGAACCGGTGATCGAAGCGCTGCGCCGCGAGCTGCACGAGGAAGCCGGCGTGCGCCTGACCGCCGAGCCGCCGGTCGTCGGCGTCTATTCGAACCACAACAATTTCCGAAACGATCATGTCGTCTTCTACCGCGTGCCCTGGGGCAGCTGGGCGCAGGAGGCCGCCACCAGCGTCGGCGAGATTGCCGAGACGGCCTGGGTCGATCCGCAGGCACCGATTGACGGGGTCACGCGCGGAACGCTGCAACGCCTCGCCGAACTCTATCGCGGCGCGCCGCCGTCGCCCTACTGGGCCGCCCGGACCTGATAGGACTTTCCGGATACGGTCACGTCCGGAACCTGCCCGGTCTCTTCAAACGCCGTCCAGGCCGGCGCCAGACCGTCCCAGAACGCCGCATTCGGATCGCCTGCATGGGCCTTGAGGTTCGCGTCCGTCATGGGGAAGGGGAAGATGTGCACGTCCACGGACGTCTGCCCCTCTTCATAGGCGGCCTGCATAAGTGTCCAGATATCGTCGATCACCGGATCGGTCATGGCGAAACAGCCGATCGAGACGCAGGCCCCGTGCACCATCAGGAAACTGCCCGTGTAGCCGTTGGCCCGGTCGAATGCGTTCGGATAGCCGAGATTGAACGAGAGGTGATAGGTCGAGGACGGGTTCATCTGCGCCGGCCGGATCTCGTAGAAGCCTTCCGGAGCCTGGCCGTCGCCTTCGTGCTTCTTCGGGCCCAGCGTTCCGGATACGGAGCATACCGGCCAGGTGCGGAACGGCTGGAACACGCCGTCGGACTTCTGGACGAAAACCGTCAGTTCGGCGGGCGCCTTGGTGATGCGCAGGAAAACCGGGCTGCCGAGCGCAAGGCCCTCGGCCTGCAGGTCGCGCTCCAGCTTCGGCCGCGCGGACTCGTAGGCGGCGTCCGACCGGCGCGAGGCGGGAAGTGTGCCCGCATCAGCGAAAGCCAGCAGGGCGGGCAGGCACAGGAAGGTCAGCGCGACAAGCAGCAGCGCGAGCAGGTTCGGTCGGGGCCCAGCCTTGTGTCTCATGCCTCCGAAACTTGAAGCCAAACATGGCGACAGTCGGGCAACACTGGGCCGGGCCAGCGGCGCATTCCTAAAATTTCCGTATGCCAACTTTACGATTTGTTGAGCGCTGCCGTGTAGTCTGGCTCCAGTGACGTGCTCCCCCCGCGTCACCACATAACTCCGGCGAAGCGGTCTTCTCCCTCCAGGAACACCCAGCCGCTTTCGCCTGCGCCGGCTCCCTTTTTCCCGGGGAGCCGGCGTCCCCGTTTCAGGCCCCCGCGTCAGCTTGCCCGGATAACCTTCACATATTGCGAGGCGGTGTAGAGCGACAGCGCCGCCGCCGCCCAGAGCAGCAGGACGAGACCGGCCGCCACCGCCAGCGCCGCCAGGCTGGACGCCGCCTCCGCCGCTTCGGCCGCGCCCGGGGCAAGCGCGAACGGCAGCATCAGGCCGGCAATCGCCGCCATCTCCACACCGGTCTTCAGCTTCGCCAGATTGCTGGGGGCGACCACGCCCGCCGCTTCCGGCCGCGTCCGCAGCCAGGTCATGAACACATCGCGCGCGATGATCAGCGCCGCCGGCAGGTAGATCAGCCAGGAGCGCAGCGTCAGGGCGAGGCCCAGCAAGGCAAAGCTCACCAGCAGCTTGTCGGCTATCGGGTCCAGCCAGACCCCGAACCGGCTTTCCGCCTTGAACTGGCGCGCCGCCCAGCCATCGAGGAAATCGGTCAGCGCGCCGGACAGGAAGGCCAGCAGCGCAAACTGGTGCCAGAGCTGTTCCATCGTCGCCAGGCGCAGCGCCTCGTCGCCGGCGGCGGTCTTGAACGCTTCCGCCGAGGCGGCCGCATTCAACGTGCCAAACAGCACCAGCACCGCGAACACGCAGCGCGAAATCGTCAGGGCATTCGGGATCCAGGCCATCATTGCGGCCCAGCCATAGCGAGGGGAGGGCCGGCCCGGCAAGGACCGCGTTTCAGTGCTTCAGCCGCAGGTCGGAGATCGAGCGGGCGATGGTCCGGTACACTTCGATCAGTTGATCCCCGCTTTCGGCGCTGAAGGCATGGCCCGGCGAGGTGGCGCAATACTCGAGGATCGTGCGCCCGTCGCCGGTGCGCTGCACAGTCGACGGCACCTGGAAGCCCACCGTGAAGATCTGGATATTGCTCGGCAGGGACTTCATCTGGTCGCACAGGTCCATCGACTGCTGGAACGAGCTGCGCCCTGCAGTTGGGTGCTGGATGTTGAAATCGCCGTCGGTCATCAGGATCACGAACTTGGAGGTGCGCTGCGCGCCGTACGCGCGCGGCTCGGAGGCTGTGGGCCAGATGCCGGCCCAGTCCGGTGAAATCAGGTACCAGCCCCAGGCAAGGCCGAGATGGCCGGCCGTACCGCCTTGCGCGACGAGGCTGTTGACGTGCGCCTTCAGCGCCGCCTTGTCTTCGGTCAGCGGGACCGGAACCGACGGTTGGCAGGTGCCATGGCGGCCTTCATAGGCGCCGGTGCTGTAACCCGTCGCGCCGCTGTTCTCGACATTCTTCCAACCATCGTATTTCGAGGACGAGCCCGCCGAGAAGTTCCAGCGCGGATTGCCCGCGCCGAGCCAGCGGCCGGAGGCGGGCACAGTGTCTGAGGCAGCATAGGCGCCGGTGCGTTCGTACACGCAGCTACCCGAAAGCCCGGTATCCTCGAAGAAATAGCGCGTCGTGGTCCAGGTGTAGCTCGAGCTGCGCCCGCACGGACTGCCGCTCGTGCAGGTGCCGCGCTGGTAGTAGAAGAAGCGCTTGCCGGTTGCCGCGTCGGTCATCCGTTCGTCATTGTACGAATTATAATTCGTTTGCGCTGCCGCGCCCGACGCGTCGGCGGCCAGCGTCTGGCTGCCGGTCACGGCGTTGATGTAGGGACCCGCGTTCAGGGAATGATTGTAGCTGGCAATGGCGATGCGCACCGAGCCGTCGCGCGCCGCATCATCCGGCAACAGTTCGTCGAACGCGGCATTGGCCGCTGTCTTCAGCTGGGGCAGGCGGCTCTGGCTGTTCATCGAGCCCGAGACGTCGAAGATGAAGGCGATGTCCACCACACCGAGGCCATAGGTCGAGACGGCGTCAGCGTTGAACTCCAGTTTGTCATGCCCGATCATCTGGGTCAGGTAGGTCGGCTGGGCGCAGTGCACCGATCCGGCGATGTCCTGGCTTTCGGCGTTGAACGACACCGTCACGGGATTGCAGAGCAGTCCGCCGCCTTGCTGGTTGATCATCGATTCGGCGTACTGCTGGACGTCGGCGCGCACGGCCTCTTCGCTCATGCCGCGCTGGCGCTGCAGGGCGCCGGCCAGAACCGCGGAGTCGATCGCCGCCTGCACCTTCGATTTCTGCCGGACGGTATTCTGCAGGTCGATGGCGATGCCGGCGAGTGCCAGGATCGACGGGATCACGAACGCAGCGACCATCGCCACGTTTGCCGTTTCAGATCCGCCGAAGCGGCGCAGTCCTGAGTGTGTGGTCGTGTCCATGACGGGCCTTCTGACGCCGTGTGCGAACTATTTTACCTGACGAGGCGAACCTCGCTGATGGCGCGTCCGATCTGCTGAAACACTGCGATAAGTTCTGACGAGCCCGAGGGGAAAAAGGCATAATCTGCACTCGTTGCGCAGCTGGTCAGCGAGTTGCGCAGCGCCGTGCTCGAGACCTCGAAGCCCACCGTATAGACGATGATGCCGGAGTTTTTCATGCCGGTGCAGTACTGCTGGGCCTGCGTGAACGAGTTGCCGTTTTCGGAATCGCAGTTGATCTTGTCCTGGGTCGAGCCCGAGCCCGATGTGGAAATGCGCGACAGCACGCCCTGGCAGAAGGACGAGTTGAAATCGCCGTCTGTCATCAGCACGGCAAACTTGTGCAGCTTGGGCCGGCCATAGGCAGCGGGCCGGCTGTCCGGCGGGAAGATCGAGCCGAAGGTTGGCGACAGCATGTACCAGCCCCAGGCCGCGCCCATATGGCCGGCGGTCGATCCACCAACCGAGAGTTGGGTGATCTCGTTGGTCAGCAAGGCCTTGTCGCTGGTGAGCGGGATGATCGTGTTGTCCGGGCAACCGTTGGAGGAGGACAGATAGCCCCGCCCGACGAAGTCGGTCGAAGGTGCCACATCGGTGAAGGCATTGGTGCCCGTGCGCTCCGTGACGCAGGTGCTGAGCGTATGCAGCCGCTGGGCGCCGTCATAGGCGTTGTTGAAGCGGAAATATTCGCAGCCCGACACGGTGCAGTAGGATGTGCCGCTGTTCGAATAGGTGCTGTAGTTCGGCCCGTCTGAATTCTGCAGCACGAACGTGTTCGTCGTCACGCCCGAGACCTGCCAGGTCGCGTTCGTGCCCGTGTTGATCTGGGTCATGCCCTTGACGTTCTGGATGACCACATGGTCACCGTCAGAAAGGCCGTGCCCGTTAGCGGTCACCTGCACTTCGCAGCCCGCCACCACGCATTGCTGGATCGTGCCGCTCTTCTTGTACTTGGAGTAGGACGAACTGCTCACGCCGCTCAGCTGGAACGTGTTCGACGTGGCATTGGCCACGGTAAAGGCCCTGTTGTTTACCTGCTTCATGCCGCTGACGCCGCTGATCCAGACCGTGTCGCCGTTGCTGAATCCGTGGCCGTTCGAGGTGACCACGGCCGGGTTCGCCTTCGTGATGCCGGTAATTTTCTTGGACGATCCTGTTTTCCAGGTTGCATTCGTGATCGATTTGCCCGGCGTTGCGGCACCCCGAGCCGCAGCGGCATAGGAGCCGGTGTTCACGGCCACAGAGTATGGCACCATGGCCAGCTTGGAATAGTACGGCGTCTGATCGTCCTTCACCACGATATCGACCAGGTCCTTGGCCGCCTGGCGCAGCGCGGTGATGCGGCTTCCGGACATCGAACCGGTGATGTCCACGATCATCGAAACTTCGATATCCGAGCCGCCCTCGACCGCATCGGCGCGCGCGCTGACGTTGACGCTGTCGCGCCCCATGAACTGGGCGATGGTGGTGTTGACTGTCAGGTGCGTGACGAGTGAAATCCGGCCTTCGGAGTCCTGCGTCAGTTCATAGGTGATTTCCCGGCCGAGCTCCTCTGCGACATGGTCGAGGTGTGCATCGATGATGGTGCGCCGCTCATTGGCGGACATGAACGAATCGTGCGCCGCCGCCAGCGCCGCCGCATCGGTCGCCATCTGCAGCTTGTGCTGGTCCACGATCACGCGCGAATAGTCGATCGCAAAACCGACCAGCGGGAAGATCACGAGGCAGGCCAGCGCAAACAGCATGGCCACATTGCCCTTTTCCTCGCGTACAAACGGGCGAAGCGGGCTTACGGGGTCAAGCTTGTCGGCCATGGCCATGCGTCCTCTTGGCGGAATTCCGCGCAAAATCTGAAGCGGACTATGGCAGAACGGCATTTCCGGACGGTTTCCGGATGGCTCGGAATTGTAACTGGCGTGGCAGGGTCCGGTTAACCTACAATGCCCCGATTCGCGAGGAACCGGGGATGCAGCAGTATCACGCGCTCATGCAGGACATCCTGCAGAACGGCCACGAACGCGGTGACCGCACCGGGGTCGGCACCCTCGGCGTGTTCGGGCGCCAGATGCGGTTCGATCTCGAAAAAGGCTTCCCGCTGCTGACCACGAAACGCCTTCACACCCGGTCTATTATTGTCGAGCTGCTTTGGTTCCTTCGCGGCGAAACAAATATCGGCTGGCTGAAGGAAAACGGCGTCTCGATCTGGGACGAATGGGCGGACGCGGACGGCGACCTCGGGCCCGTCTATGGCAAACAGTGGCGCAGCTGGGCCGCGCCGGACGGGCGCACCATCGACCAGATCCAGTGGGTGCTCGACGAGATCCGCACCAATCCGAATTCGCGCCGCCTGATCGTTTCCGCCTGGAACCCGGCGGACGTCAACGACATGGCCCTGCCGCCCTGCCACTGCCTGTTCCAGTTCAACGTCTCGCAGGGCCGTCTCAATTGCCAGCTCTACCAGCGTTCGGCAGATGTCTTCCTCGGTGTGCCGTTCAACATCGCCTCCTATGCGCTGCTCACCCACATGATGGCGCGCGCCACCGGCCTGCGCGCGGGCGACTTCGTGCACACGTTCGGCGACGCCCACCTTTACCTGAACCATCTCGACCAGGCCCACCTGCAGCTGACGCGCGAGCCGCGCCCGCTGCCCAGCTTGTGGATGAACCCCGACAAGACAGATCTCTTCGGCTGGACGTTTGAGGATTTCCGGATCGACGACTATCATCCGCACCCGCACATCAAGGCGGCCGTCGCGGTCTGATCCGCGCCTACTTGCCGTTCAGCGTGCAGTGCACCGTGCCGCCGGTCTCCACGGTGAGCGGCAGTTCCGCGTCAAACTCCGTACACGTGATCGCCGCCTGGGGCCCATAAGCGCGGACCGGGAAAACCATGATCCGGACGCGCGCATCCCCGGAAACTTCGCGCGCCACGCGCGCCGCATCGATCTGGCCTTTCAGCGTCAGTGACCGGTTGCCCGGGTCGATGGTTTCCATCTCGCCGCCCAGCCAGACGCCGAGCTCAGGGTCGAGGCCGTCCGCGTCCGGGTCTTTCGGCACGCCGTAATAGTCGGCCGACACGCCGACATCGGCGTTCGCGCCGTTCAGCCGGTCCAGGGCATCCGCGCTGAAGGTGATATCGACGCGGAAGGGCAGGGAGACGATCCTCGGGGTCAGGTCAGGCCCGGCGGGCGCCGCCGGTCCGGCCGCGGCGGCCGTGCCGGCCGGCGCGGGCGCCGGTGTCTCGGTCGTACCGCACCCCGCCACGATTGCGGCGAGACCCGATAGCGCAAGCGTGCGTGCGATCTTCATCCCGTCTGTCTCCTGCCGTGTCTCCGGATGCCTTGTTTTGCCGTATCGGGGCGGGAAGGCAAGACCGGCTGCGCCGCTTGCCGGATGGCCCGAAGCCCGCCATCCTTTGGCCCGGTGCCGGGGTGGGGCATGTGGGTCCGTCCGGCCGCGACAAGGAGGAACGTCATGAAAATCTTTATCGCCGAACTCATCGGCACGTTTACGCTGGTCCTGCTGGGCTGCGGTTCGGCCGTCCTGGCGGGCGGCGAAGTCGGGCAACTCGGCATCGCCTTCGCCTTCGGCCTCGCCATCGTGGCCATGGCCTACGGCATCGGGCCAATCTCGGGCTGCCATGTCAATCCGGCCGTCAGCTTCGGCGCCTTTGTCGCCGGCCGCCTGTCCATGAACGCCATGTTCCAGTACTGGGCCGCGCAGTTCATCGGCGCCACGCTCGGCGCCGGCGTGCTCTACCTGATCGCCACCGGCAAGGCCGGGTATGACCTCGCCGCAGGCGGCCTCGGCCAGAACGGATGGGGCCCCGGCTATCTCGGCGAGTACAACCTCGTCTCCGCCCTCGTGTTCGAAGTCGTGGCCACCTTCCTCTTCCTGGTCGTCATCCTCGGCAGCACGCAGAAGTCCGCCCCCGGCATGCTCGCCGGTCTCGCCATCGGCCTGACGCTCACGGTCATCCACATCGTCGGCATCCAGGTCACCGGCGTCTCGGTCAACCCCGCCCGCAGCTTCGGCCCGGCGGTCATCGCCGGCGGCACGGCGATCACGCAGCTCTGGCTGTTCCTCGTCGCCCCGCTGATCGGCGCCGCCCTCGCGGGCGTCCTGTTCAAGCAGAAACTGCTCGAAACGGAGTAGGTCCGCAGGGTGCAGCGAGCGCAGGGAGGTGCACCTCACTTCGTTCGCTGCACCCTACACTTCAACACCATTGGCTGGGCGCCCCACAAGCAACGCGCAGGCGCAGGCGCGCGGAGCCTGCAAGGCTCAGCAACAGCGCCGAGCAAATCAAACTAAGCCTCATGCGGCGAAATCAGCCCAGCATCCTCGCGCCGCCGGATGATCGCCGAAACGATCACGGCGCCGATCATCTTGCCACAGACGAACACGATCCAGTTCCACACATGCAGCGAGTTGCCCGGCTCCATGCCGAGCTCCATCTGCTTGGCGAGGTCGGCGCCGAACAGGAACACGGTCGTATCCACCGGCGCGGCGAGCGCGCTCGACAGAAGGATCCGCGTCGACAACCGGTACTTCGAGAACGTGAACAGCAGCCAGTCCACCGTCTCCGACACCGCGAACGCAATGCCACTCGCCAGCGCAATCACCGGCCAGGCGTAGAAGAACGACCAGGACACCGCGATGGCCATCAGGATCAGCACCCGGTGGCCCATCTCACGTTGCACGAAATCGCGGATCACGAACACCATGCCGGTCACCATCGTCATCGGATGCAACGATACGCCGTGCACGAACCGGCTGCTTTCACCCGGCGCCAGGATCTCGAATTCGGGAATCACGCCGAATGACCAGTTCAGGAACGGAATCAGCATCACATACAACAGGGCCCAGGCGCGCCCCTGCAGCAGCCAGATCGCCGCTACGGTCAGCGCCAGCGCGGCCAGCGCCGGCAACAGCAGCGCCGGGTGGCCGTTTGTCAGGAATGCCGCAATGTCAAAGCTCATCAGTTGCCCCCTTGAATGACTTCAATAGCAGTCACCGCTGCCATTGAGTCTTGCCCTTGGCTTGCCGCCCGGCACAAGAGGTCCCAACTCACCCGAAGATAACCAACAGCGCCAGGGATCGCGGTTCGCTCTGCTGTCCTGCGGCCGCAAGGAAAACTGCCCATGACCGAACCCATCCGCCTCAGCCTCATTGTCGCCCAAGGCCGAAATAGAGCGATCGGTGTGGCAGGGCAATTGCCTTGGCGCCTGAAGGACGACCTTGCCCATTTCAAACGCACCACGATGGGCGCGCCGGTCATCATGGGCCGCAAGACGTGGGAGAGTCTGCCGAAGCGTCCGCTGCCCGGCCGCGCCAATATCGTGATCAGCCGCGACTGGAATTATGACGCCGCCGAAGCGCGCGTCTATTCCAGCGTCTCGCCCGCCATCAACGCAGCGAAAGCCATGGCCCTCAATGCCGGGCAGACGGAAGTTTTCGTGATCGGCGGCGAGGCCATCTACAAGGCCGCCCTGCCCATGGTGGACCGCATCTATCTCACCGATGTCGATGCCGAGCCGGAAGGCGCCGACGCCTTCTTCCCCGAACTCGGCGCCGGGCATTGGTCTGAAACCTCCGCCACCCATGTCGAGGCGGGCGAGAACAACCAGTACGCCTTCACGCTGCGCATCTTCGACCGCGTCACCGCGCCGGCCTGACCCGGCGGGAGCGGTGGACGCTTCCCCGCGCCCGGCGTAGCCTTCCGGAAAGCAGACCGGGAGGTACCACCATGGACTTTGAAGTCGTTGCATCCGGCCTCGGTTTCCCCGAAGGCCCCGTCGTCATGGACGACGGCTCGATCATCCTCGTCGAGATCAAGGCGGGCTGCATCACGCGGCTCTGGAACGGCAAGCGCGAAGTGATCGCGACCCCCGGCGGCGGCCCCAACGGCCTCGCCATCGGTCCGGACGGCGCGCTCTATTGCTGCAACAATGGCGGCTTCGAGTACCATGAGATGGGCGGCCTGCTGATCCCCGGAAACTGTCCGGCGGATTATTCCGGCGGCCGTATCGAGCGCATCGATCTGTCCACCGGCAAGGTCGAACGCCTCTACGACGCGGTGGACGGCAATCCTCTGCGCGGACCGAACGATATCGTCTTCGACAAAGAAGGCGGCTTCTATTTCACCGATCTCGGCAAGGGGTTTTCCCGCGCGCGCGATATCGGCGGCGTCTATTACGCCCGGCCGGACGGCACCATGATCAAGGAAGTCGATTACCACCACATCTCGCCAAACGGCTGCGGCCTCTCGCCGGACGGCCACACGCTCTATTTCGCCGACACGATGACCGCCCGCCTGTGGTCCTACGCGCTCACCGGCCCGGGCGAGTACACGCCTCACAAGCCGCCCTTCCTGCGCGGCCGGGTGGTCACCGGCCAGACGGAGCTGTGCTATTTCGACTCCCTGGCCGTTGCCGCGTCCGGAAACGTCTGTGTGGCCACCATCCTGAAAAACGGCGGCATGGGCGGCATCACCACCATCCGTCCGGACGGCGCCAGCAGCTTCACCGAAATTCCCGATCCCTTCGTCACCAACATCGCCTTCGGCGGCAAGGACATGCACGATGCCTGGATCTGCGCGTCCGGCACCGGCCAGCTCCTCAAGACCCGCTGGCCCGAGGCCGGACTGCGGCTGAATTACAACGCGTGAACGAGTTCACCCTTCACCCTTCTCCCTCGGGGAGAGGGGAGTGAGGGACTTTCTTCAAACCCGGAGACAGCGCCTAAGGCGCGACGCACGCCCCGCCGGCCTGGCGATACGGGCGGTCACACTGCCATCCGTCGCCAGAGGAGTTGAGGTGGGCAAATTTCGGCAACACGATCTTGGCGCAGGCATTCGCCTTCGGTGCATGGCCGCGTTCGCAGGCCCAGCCGGGGCCGGAGGCGCTGTCGGTCAGGTAGGCATTCTTCGGCAGCACGATCTTCAGGCACAGGCCCCGTTCCGGCCGGAAACCGCGCTCGCAGGCCCAGCCGTCGCCATAGTTCGAATTGGTGAGATAGCCGTTTGCCGGCACCTTGATCGCCAGGCAGCGCTGGCCGTCGCGGGCAAACCCGCGGTCGCAATCCCAGCGCGTGCCCGATCCATCCAGATGCGCGTTGGCAGGCACGGTCACGGCGGCGCAGCCTGCGCCGGCGCGGTCAAACCCGTAATTGCATTCCCAGCCGGCGCCATAGGCGCCGCCGGTCAGATGCGAATTCTTCGGCAGGTCGATGGATGCACAGGCGCCGTCGGTCTCGCGGAAACCCTTGTCGCAGTCCCAGCCTGAACCATACGGCTTTGCCACCGAGTTTGCGGGTGATCCGGAAGCGGAGGGGGCGGGCTCGGCCATCGCCGCTGTGCCCATCAGGCAGAGGCCGGTGAGCAGCAGGGCAGGCAGGCGGCAAAGCCGCATCAGCGTCTTCATTCAGTCTCCGATGGCCCCGGTGAGGCGAGGGGCAGCGCCGGCGCAGTCGATCCGCGCACGGAAGTCTGTCAGGTGTTGGAGCCGGTTGTGCGCATGAACTGCATGACGCGCGGTGCAGACGGCGCGGCATAGCGTTTGCGCGGCGGCTCCTTGGGCTGCGCCGACACAAAAGGTGCAGCGGCTGCGGGCGAAGCGAGGGCTTCGTCTTCTGGGATTTCAATGTTGTCGGAGGATTCGAGAGACATCACGCGGCCTTTCCGGCTGGCGGACACGCAGGCCCTGGACGCATCAGATGGACCTTCCGGCCGAAACTGGCAAGGCTTTGAATACATTTATATTTTTTAGCCGTGAATATTTCCTGTCGAATCAGGGCGGCTAATCCTCGAACATGATTTCCGGCGCCGGCTTCGTCACCAGCTGGTCGAGCGCAATGGCCACGGACCGCGCCAGTTTCAGGAAAATGTCCGCCGCCGGACCATTCTCCAGCGCCGCCGGCACGCCTGCGTCACCTGCCTCGCGGATCGCCTGCAGCATCGGGATTTCCGCCAGCACCGGCAGGCCCAGCGCCGCGCCCATCTTGCGCGCGCCGCCTTCGCCCATCAGGTAGTGCTTCGCGCCGGCCGGATCCTCGAACCAGCTCATCGTCTCCACAATCCCGATCACCGGCACATGCGTCTTGGTAAACATCGCCGCGCCCCGGCGCACATCGGCGAGCGCCACTTCCTGCGGCGTCGTCACGATCAGCGCCGCTGTCACCGGCACCTTCTGCGCAATCGCCAGTTGTGCGTCGCCCGTGCCTGGCGGCGTGTCTATGATCAGGATGTCGAGCGGATCGTCCTTCGTGCCCCATTCGGCATCATTCAGCAGCTGCGTGATCGCCGACATGACAATCGGCCCGCGCCAGATCATCGGCGCGTCCGGGTCCGACAGGTAGCCGATCGACAGCGTCTTCATCCCGTGCGCCGTCACCGGCACCAGTTTCTTGTTGGCCGACGCTGCGGGTTCCGCGGCCACCGTGCCCAGCATCGTCGGGATCGACGGGCCGTAGATGTCGGCGTCCAGCAGGCCAACCCGCATACCCGCTTTCGCCATCGCCGCCGCGAGGTTCACCGCCACCGTCGACTTGCCGACCCCACCCTTGGCGCTGGCCACCACCAGGATCCGGTCGATGCCCGCCACCGGCTTCACCGCCTGCGCGGGGGCAGGGGCGCCCTGCGACATGGCCGATTCCGACAGCCGCGCGCCCTTGGTCACCCGCCGGGGCGCCGGCGCCGCCTGTGCCGGGCCGTGGGCATGCACATGGTCGCGGTCATGGTCGTGCCGGCCCGGCATGCGTTCGGCGGTCAGCACGCTGCGCACGGCGTTGATGCCCGGAATCCGGGACGCAAAGTTCTCCGCCTCGATCCGGCGGTGCTCGGCCACGTCCGCCCCGCCCTCATCGGCCCGGATCACCAGCAGCGCCCGGCCGGTATCATCCACCGTCACCGATTCCAGCCAGGCTGGCCCGCCCAGCGCCTCCGCAATCGCGGCGGCGAGCTTTTCACGTGTCTTCTGCTTTGACCCAAACATTGCTTTATACGCCCGGTTCCTGAACATCTTTATTTGCCGACTTCTCGCGCCGGGAGGGAAACTGCAAGCTTCTGGTGAGGAAGATGCGTCATTTTCACCGCCAGAACTGGCCGATTCGACGTGCACACGTCGTCAGAGCCCCTATATAGGCACCACTCGAAGAATTCAGGAGGCGTGATTGCCCTGGGACGACAAGACTAAAGGTTCCGGTCCGTGGGGCGGGAGCGGGGGTGGCAGCGGCTCCGGCGGCGGCGGTGAGGGCGGCTCGCCCTGGAACCGTCCGACCGGCGGCGGCTCCGGCAATGGCGGCGGCAAGGAAACGCCGGACCTCGAGGAACAGATGCGCCGGATGCAGGACCGCTTTCGCCAGCGGCGCGGCGGCGGCGGCGGCGGACGCAAGCGCGGCACCGGCGGCGGACAGTTGCCCAATTTCGGTCCGCTCGGCGTGTTCGTGGTCATCGGCGTGGTGCTCCTCGCCTGGCTGTCGACCGGTGTGGTCGTGGTTGACCCGACCCAGCAGGCGGCCGTCTTCCGGTTCGGAAAATGGCAGACCAATTTCGGCCCCGGCCTTCACTTCCACCTGCCCACGCCCATCGAAAGCCACACGCTGATCCCGGTCGAGCGCCGGATCGAAACGCGCCTTGGCGGCACCAAGGAAGAAAGCCTGATGCTGACCCAGGACGAGAACATCGTCGACATCCAGTTCTCGGTGTTCTGGAAAGTCGATACCGCCCACCCGGAAAACTACCTGCTCATGGTGCGCGAACCTTCGCTTGCCGTTGAGATGGTGGCCGAGTCGGTGATGCGCGAAGTCGTCGGCAAGACGAAACTGCAGAGCATCATCACGACCGAGCGCGACAAGGTCCAGCAGGAAGTCGCCGAGCAGACACAGACCCTGCTCAACGAATACAATGCCGGCGTCGAAATCCTCTCGGTACAGATCGACAAGTCGGATCCGCCGCAGCAGGTCATCGAAGCGTTCAACGATGTGAACGTCGCCGAGCAGGACGCCCAGACCCTGACCAACCAGGCGACCCAGTTCGCCAACCAGGTTGTGCCCCAGGCCCGCGGTACCGCGCAGCGTCTGTTGCAGGAAGCCGAAGCCTACCGCGACCGCGTCATTGCAGACGCCGGCGGTGAAGCCTCCCGCTTTGACCAGATTTTCGAGGAATACCGCAAGGCGCCGCGCGTCACGCGCGAACGCATGTACCTTGAAACCATGGAACGGGTTCTCGGCAAGACCGACAAGATGATTCTCGACCAGGATTCCGGAGCGGTGCCTTACCTGCCGCTTGAGCGCACCCGCCGCCCGGCCACTGTCACGCCAACGGGAGATCAATAATGCGCGCATTTGGATGGCTCATTCTTATCTTGTCCGTACTCGGATTGATTGTCGCGTCGAACGTCTTCTTTGTGGTGCGCCAGTCGCAACAGGCCATCGTGCTTGAAGTCGGCCGCCCTGTCCGACTGATCAACGCGCCAGGCTCCGCAGGTAAGCCGGGCCCGGACGAAGCCGGCCTGCATATGAAGATCCCGATCTACCAGCAGGTCGAGATCATCGATAAACGCAATATGGGGCTCGACATCGAAGGCATCGAAGTCCTGGCCTCTGATCAGCGCCGCCTGCGGGTAGATGCGTTCGTCCGTTGGCGGATCAACGACCCGCTGCGCTATTACCAGCGCTTCCGCACGGAAGACGCGGCCGAGTCGCAACTCATGCGGATCACCACCTCGGCCATCCGCGAGGTGCTCGGCGACGTGCCGGTCCCGGAAATCGTCTCCGGCCAGCGGGCGCAGTTGATGGGCCGCATCCGCCAGAGCGTGAACACCGGCCTGGCCGCTGACGGGATCGACATCATCGACGTGCGTATCCGCCAGGCGGACCTGCCGACCGAAGTGGCCGAAGGCGTCTACAACCGTATGCGGACGGCTCGTCTGCAGGAAGCCCAGCGCATCCGCTCTGAAGGGGAGGAACGGGCCCGCCTGATCCGCGCCCAGGCCGAACGCGAGAAGACCGTGATTGAGGCCCAGGCCCGCGAACAGTCGTCCATCATCCGCGGTGAAGGCGATGCAAAGGCCTCGGAAACCTACGCCACCGCCTACAACAAGGACCCGGAATTCTTCCGGTTCCAGCGCGCCCTGATTGCCTGTGAAACGGCGATCCAGGAAGGCACGCAGGTCATCGTCGGGCCGCAATCGCTCGGCATCTGTGACCAGTTCTTCGACAGCGCCCGCTCGGCCGGCGCGCCGCGCTAGATTGACCGGACGGCGGGTGCGCCCGCCGTCCGCGCCCCCCGAAGGTTCCCGATTGCAGCCCGCACCGCCCGAGGCGGTTGCGCTCGGCCGCCAAAGCGCCATAGTCAGTCTGCATTCCACAATGCCGGAACGCCGAATTTGACTGGAGCCTGCCCGCCTATGTCCCGCTTCGCCGCCCTGGCGCTCGTTGTCTTCGCCCTTCCGGCAACCGGCCTGTCTGCACTCGTCGAAAGCTCGGCCCAGGGCACGCCGGCCAAGCCCGCCGCGACCCGGGAGACGCCGGCCAGTTTCCGCGAGCTCGCCAAACGCCTGATGCCGGCCGTCGTCAACATTTCCACCGAGACGGTGATTGCCGCCGCCATGCCGACCTTTCCGGAAGGCTCGCCGGCGGAGCGTTTCAACGAATATTTCGGCCGCGACGATGACGGCTTTCAGCGCCAGGGTTCGCTCGGCTCTGGCTTCGTGATCAGCGCCGACGGCTACATCGTCACCAACAACCACGTCATTGAGAAGGCCGACACGATCACGGTGACCTTCTCGAATGGCCGCGAAATGCAGGCGAAACTCATCGGGCGTGACCGCGATTCCGATCTCGCCGTCCTCAAGGTCACGTCGAAAACCCCGCTCGCCTTCGTGCCGCTCGCCGACAGCGACAAGGCCGAGGTTGGCGAATGGGTGATCGCCATCGGCAACCCGCTCGGCTTCGGCGGCTCGGTCTCGGCTGGCATCATTTCCGCCACCGGCCGTGATCTCAATTCCGGCCGGTCCGACAACTACATCCAGACCGACGCGGCTATCAACCAGGGCAATTCCGGCGGCCCGCTGTTCAATCTTTCCGGCCAGGTTGTCGGGGTGAACACCGCCATCATTTCCCAGTCCGGCGGATCCATCGGCCTCGGCTTCTCGGTGCCGTCGAACACCGTGAAGCGTATCTCGCAGCAGCTGATCAAGGAAGGCCGCGTCCACCGGCCCTGGCTGGGTGTGAATGTCCAGGATGCCGACGCCGCGTTGATCAAGGCCTACCGCGCCAAGGGCACCAGTGGGGTCATCATTACACGGATCAGTGAGGACAGTCCCGCCGCCAAGTCCAAGCTCGAAGTCGGCGACCTCATTCTGACTCTCGACGGAAAGGGCGTCGGCAGCGTTCGCGAAATGACACGCGCGATTTCCGAAATGCCCATCGGCAAGGCGGTCGCCCTGTCGATCGTTCGCGATGGCCGCGCGCGCGAAGTCACGGTTACGCTCGCCGAACTCAAGGATGATGAAGCCGACGCGGCGAAGATTGCGCCTGACACCGCCGCCAGCTCGAACGATCTCGGCGCCGAACTGTCGCCCATCGATGACGACATGCGCCGGCGCTACAACATCACGAACGACATTGCGGGTGTCGTCGTCACCTCCGTCAGCCCGCGCGGGCGCGCCTATAACAAGCTGCGCCGGGCCGATGTGATCATCGAGGTGAACTTCCAGACGGTCACTTCGGTCACCGATACGCTGGCCAAAGTGAAGGCCGCGCTCGGCAATCCGAGCCAGCCGATCCTGATCCGCATCAAGCGCCGCGGCGATGCCGGCGCCTGGTTCGACCAGTTCGTCTCGGTCGAAATCACGAAATAGGCGCGCGGCTGAGCCGCGGCCCTGGAGGCTGCTGTGACGGACCCGGAATTTCTGGCGGACCGCATCCGGTACTTTGCCGATCCCGCAGCGCCGCAAGGCACCCTCAATCCCGGCGCGCGCGGCGACCATTGCCGTAACATCCAGCTGGCCCTGATGATCCTGGGGTTTGACGAAAACGCGCGCCATGAACCCCTCGGCGACCAGTTCACGCCGAACATCTCGGCCGATCTGAAGCGCTTTCAGGCGGCGCGCGGTCATACCAGCATTGACGGTCTCTGCGGCCCCGGAACGCGGGCCTTGCTCGTCAACACCCTGCTCGAGCGCGCGGAGGCCAAAGCGGCCGGATTCGACCCCTTCGCCAGGATGCAGGATCCCGAGCGACGTGCCGAAGGGTCGGCCTTCATCAGCTATGCCCGGGCGGGCCGCCATGAGGTTGCGCGGCTGTGCAGGCTGACACAGTCCTGGGGCTATGACGCCTGGTATGACGCCGATATCAGCGGCGGCGAGCGGTTCTCGCAGACGTTGATGCAGCGGATCGAGGCGGCCTACCTCGTGCTCGTGTTCGAGACCGCTGCGGCCGTGACGTCTGAATGGGTGCGCCGCGAACTCGAGTGCGCGGAGGCGGCGGGTAAACGCATCCTGCCGATCGAGATCGAGCCGGTTGGCACGGACCACGCGCTGGCCGGCATCCTGATGAGCCACCACCGCATCGGGCCGGCGCCCGCCGACCTTGAAGCGCCGGGTTCCGCCGCCTACCGGGCGGCCTTGCGGCAAGCGTTCCGGGACGCGCACCGGCAACATATCGCGCACTAGTTGCACCGGTCCGGCGAAAATTGGCGCGGACAGCGCCGCGTTCTGCGCGCGAAACCTGCCGGAAAAGTGCCGATTGGGCTCGCCAAGGCCATCAACGCAGGCTAAGAGCGGCCCATTCATGACATTATTGCGGGCTGAGAGACTCAAACCATGATCCATCCTTCGCTCATCGCCATAGCGGTCCTCGTCGTTGTGTTCGGCGTTCTGAACCTCATCGAGTTCAAGCGCCTCGATTGATCCTCCGGGGGCAGGTTCGATGCCCGATCCGATCCTGATCGCATCCCTTTTCGGCGGACTCGTCCTTCTGGCGCTGGGCGGCGACCTTCTGGTTCGCGGCGCCGTCCGGGTTGGCTGGTCGCTCGGGGCAACGCCGCTGATCGCGGGCATGTTCATCGTCGGCCTCGGCACGTCACTTCCTGAAATTCTCGTTTCGGCAAACGCCGCCTTCACCGGAAGGCCCGGTCTCGGCATCGGCAATATCGTCGGCTCCAGCATCGCGAACGTGTTTCTCGTGCTCGCGATCCCCGCCCTGATTTTCCCGGTCACCGCCGGCGGGCCGGGGCAGGGACGCGCCCTTGCCGCCATGTTGGCGGCGACCACGCTCTGGATCGGCATGACCGCGATCCTGCCGCTCTCGCCCCTGATGGGCCTGTTCTTCCTTTTCATCCTGATCGGATATACGGGCTTGAGCCTGTTCGCTGCCCGGCGCGATGAGGTAGCGGGCAAGGCGACCGGTGTGCGCGAACACGCGTCCGAAGGTCCGCCGCTCTGGCGCGCGTTGATCTATGTTCCGGCCGGTGCGATTGCGCTGGTCTATGCGTCCGGCCTGATCGTCACCGGCGCCGAAGGGCTCGCCCGCTTCGCCGATGTTCCGGAGGAGTATATCGGCCTCACGCTCCTCGCGGTCGGCACCTCGCTGCCGGAAATCGGTGCCTCGCTGGCCGCCGCATTCCGCAAGCGGGGCGATGTTCTGGTCGGCAACATCCTCGGATCCAACATCATCAACATTCTCGGCGCAGGCGCTATCGTGGCCCTGAGCGGGCCGGTTGAAGTGGCCCGCCTGTTCCAGACATATGACCACTGGGTGATGGGATTCGCCGCAATCGTGCTGACCATCCTGATCGTCACGCGTGCGCGCATCGGCCGGCTGATCGCTGCCTTGTTGCTTCTTCTGTATGCGGTATATATTTATGGCCTCGTGAATGGGGTGAACCTCCTCGGCCTGTACGAAACGATCCGCGGATGACACCCGGCGCGGCGCTCGTCACTGGCGCAGGCGCGCGGGTCGGCCGCGCGATGGCCGAAGCGCTCGGCGCTGACGGCTGGGCCGTCTGTGTCCATTATCACAGCGCGCAATCGGGCGCCGGCGAGACGGCCGACGCCATCCGCAAGGCGGGCGGGCGCGCCGAAATCCTCGGGTGCGACCTGTCGGACGAAACCGCGCGCGGACGCCTTGTGGCCCGTGCGGAAAACTTGCTCGGCCGGCCCTTGACCCTGCTTGTCAATTCGGCGTCGCGGTTTGCCGATGATACGGCGGCAGATCATTCGCGAGCGGGCTGGGACCTGCATTTCGAAGTGAACCTGCGCGCGCCGGTTCACCTGGCCCAGCAGTTCGCCAAGGCGCTTCCGCCCGGCCAGAAGGGGTGTATCGTCAACCTGATCGACCAACGCGTCCTGAAGCTGACGCCGCAATTCTTCACCTACACCCTGTCGAAAGCTGCGCTCTGGCAGGCGACCCGAACGCTCGCCCAGGCGCTCGCGCCGGACGTTCGCGTCAACGCTATCGGTCCCGGCCCGACGCTGAAAAGTGTTCACCAGACCGATGCGGACTTCGCAGCCGAGCAGGCCGCAACGCTGACCGGGGAAGGTTCGAGCCCGGATGAAATCGTCCGTGCGCTGCGCTACCTGATTTCGGCCACCAGCGTGACGGGCCAGATGATTGCTTCCGACGGCGGGCAACATCTGATGTGGCAAACGCCGGACACGCAATTCTGAGGCCCGCACTTGAACTTTGGATCTGACACAACTGCGCCGGCGCATCCGGATGTACTCGAAGCGATGAGCCGGGTGAACACCGGCACCGAGGCGAGTTATGGCAACGACGCCGTCATGGCCCGTCTGCGGGACACAATTGCCCGTGTTTTCGCGACCGAGGATTTCGACTTCTGGATCACCGCGTCCGGAACAGCCTCCAACGCGCTCGCGCTGTCTTGCTTTTGCCCATCGACTGGCGCGGTCCTCTGCCATGAGGAAGCGCATATCGAACGCGATGAGCGCGGCGCGCCGGGATTCTTCTCCGGCGGGGGAACGCTGCGTCTGCTTCCGGGTTTCGGCGCGAAGATTGATCCGCAGGCGTTCATCCGGGCGATCAATGCCAACAACCCGGACTTCGTGCATGAAACGCCGTTGCATGTGCTCTCCCTGACCAATCTTACCGAATGCGGCCTGGTGTACCGGCCCGAGGAAATTTCTGCCTTTGCCGACCGGGCGAAGGCGGCGGGGCTTGCGGTTCATCTTGATGGCGCGCGGTTCGCGAATGCCCTGATCGCCGCCGGCGCGATGCCGTCCGGCCTCAGCTGGATGGCCGGCGTCGATGTGCTGACCCTGGGACTTACCAAGACGGGTGCGGCGGGCTGCGAGATCATCCTCCTGTTCGGTGCCGCGCGGGCGAAATTCCAGGAACTCCGTGTACGGGCAAAACGGACCGGGCACATGCCGCCCAAGATGCGGTTCCTGGCGGCGCAGGCCGAAGCGATGTTCGCCGGCAGTCTGTGGACCAGGCTGGCCGGCCACGCCAACCGGAAGGCACGCGACCTGGCCGAAGGATTCGAAGCACGCGGATTTCATCTGGCTTACCCCTGCGAAGGCAATGAAGTGTTCGTGGATCTGCCGGCCCCCGTGGCCGAAAAGCTGAAAGCGGCGGGCGCCGTGTTCTATGGCTGGCCGGGCGGATCGAGCCGGTTTGTCTGTTCCTGGGCGACACAGGATTCCGAAATCGAGGCGCTTCTGGCGGCGCTATAGCTCCGCAGGCGGATTTTTGTGAATTGGACCAGAAGGCCTGTAAGCCGGGTTCTGTTCGCCCCTTGCGGGGTCTGGCAGCCATTCCTCTGGGACGTTCATTGCTGAACGCCTCGCGCGACACACCCGGGGCGCGGGCGTAAGACAGCCCAAATGCGCCCCCTACTTGGTCTTGCTCCGGGCGGGGTTTGCCTTGCCAGCCCTGTTGCCAGGCCTGCGGTGGGCTCTTACCCCACCCTTTCACCCTTACCCTCCTTCGCCGAGGCTTCGGAGGGCGGTTTGCTTTCTGTGGCACTTTCCCTCGGCTTGCGCCGGGCGGCCGTTAGCCGTCGCCCTGTCTTTCTGGAGCCCGGACTTTCCTCCAGCATGCAGTTACCCACATGCCAGCGGCTGCCCGGCCTTCTGGTCCATTGAGCTGTATAGTACGGCAGGCTCGGCATAGAAAGGGATCAAAATTCTCGAGCGGAGCCACGTTTCTATATGCTGTGTATATGAGGAAATATCGCCTCCACGGTTTGATGCATGTTTCGTTGACGCCACTTTTCGATCAGGTCTTGAGCGGTAAGCGACGGATTGGAAAGCTTGGCACGCATCGCCGCGATAGCTTTGATTGAGAGTGCGTAGTCCAAGTCGATCGCATCCGCGATAAATTCATCTGCAATCCTGGCTTCAATAGAGTATGGGGTCAGAGCCGCCGCTGGGAAATCCTTGATATTGTCGGTAACAATCACTGACGCTTTGCATTCTATCGCAACAGCAAGCACATGATGGTCGTTGGGGTCCGTTAGACAGCTCAGTGTGCCAACAATATCCTCATATCCGAAGCATTCGGCTTCCGGAAACGCGGTTCGCATCGCTGCGATTGACCTTGTGGCTCTCGCCCTTGCGTCGTCGCGCTCACGGAGAATGTATTGCAAGGCTGCTTCCGTTTCCCGCAGGATTTCATCTGACCAGCAAAGGCGGAACAGGCCCGCCTCTGCCAAAGTCAGAATCAAATCTCGCTTCGTCACGTCTGCGAGAACGCAGGCATCGATGACCGCGGTGAAGCGATTAGAGAACATGCTAGTACAGGTCTCCATCGTTCTTGAGCAGATCTGCGAGGGCATCCGAACGGCGGCTTTCTCGCATCCGTTTGTAGTCAAACAGATGCTTGGCGAGAATTCGCCTGTGGCGGCCAATTTTATGGAAAGGCAGCTCGCCCGATTCCAGAACTTTGATCAGGTAAGGCCGCGACACGTTCAGGATGTCTGCCGCCTGCTGAGTTGTCAGATGCTTTGAAACCGGAACGAATGTCACCCCGTTTCCTTCTTTGAGGAAGCTCATGACATCCACCAGAAGCTTTGCAAGTTCAGGTTCAATCGTGATCGCTTTTCCTACCCCGTCCGGCGATTCAATCGTTATCGATTGGCCATCTTTCAGCTGATCGGAGATAAGCTCACCAAGTTGACGAGCGGATGCGCTCATCTCTTCCGTCGGAAGATGGGTTCCAACCGCGAGTGTTCGTGCCGACTTCATGGTGTTCTCCTAACGTTCCTAAGTTCTTATATAATTCCTATTCGGAATATTCGCAATAATCGAATTATTCGAAATTGGTGAATTTGGAGTTCCCGCCCTCCAAACTGGAAATGTCCAGAAGTTTCAGGAGCCACACAAGAGACCCAATTCGGCAGTTCGCGTGACACAAGCATCTATGACGTGTCCGGCGGCTGGGCCAGCCGCCTGTCGAGATGGTCGAGCGTGTCGGTGAAGCCGCGCGGGGTGCTGGCGTAGAGGCGCGGCGGGAGGGGGAGCGGGCGCAGGGGCGCGCCGCCGGTCTGCACGCGGCGCGCCAGACGGCGGGCGAGGCGGTCGCGGGCGCGGGCGGCGCGCGGCGGGCAAGGGAGGAAGCGGCGTGCCCGGTTCGGCCGGATAAAGCGGCGCGAGGGGGAGGTCTTTGGCCATCAGATGGATCAGGCGGCGCAGCATCGAGGCGAGCACGGCCAGACCGGTCCACGCCGTTCGGCGCACATCCTTCGTCCAGCTTGCGGCGTTGCGCAGGGCAAAACCTTTCAGCGCGCCGTGATGCATCACGACGAAGCTCCAGAGCTCGGGGAGGGACGGGCCAGTCATCAGGGGCAGGAGACTAACCCGGCCCGGGACCCTGCCGGATTCGCGGGGCGCAAAAAATGGTTGGAGGCATCAGCCTGGCCGCAGAAACGGGGGCGTGCGGGGCGGCGGGCGTGGCGTGGGGGCCGGGCGATCTGCTGCAGGCGCTGCAGGTTTGGCGCGGCGTGCCGGAATGGCGGGCGATCCGCTGCCGGCAGGCGCGCGTTAACAAAAATGTAAGTGCCCGGAAACTTCCAGCCGCTAAACGTAGGCACAAGCTGTTTCTTGCGCACCCACTTTCCGGGCGCCGGAGCCCGCGAAGGGAAGGCCACGGGATGGACCACTGGCGCACCGACCTTTTCGAGCCTGCCCGGCGGGCGGTGATCCGGTTGTTCCGGCCGGATGTGCGGATCCTGACCGGCGGCATTGCCTTCTACGCGCTGTTCTCGATCTTTCCGCTGATCTACCTGACGCTGACCCTGCTGACGATTGCCCTGCCGCCGGAACTGGCGACGCAGCTGGCGACGCCGATCAGCAATTTCTTCACCCAGACGGTGGAGCCGCTGACGCGCACAGAAATCGAGACAATCCAGAAGATGACGCCGGCGGGCCTCAGCCTGCGCGCTTTCGGGGCGGTGCTGCTGGTGCTGATCACGGCAAGTTCCGGCGCTAAGGCGGCGATCACGGGCATCCGCATGATTGCCGGCACGACGGCGCGCACCCGCTTTGCCGGCTTCCAGGGCGTGTCGCTGTTGCTGACCGGGGCGCTGGTGTTCCTCGTCTGGCTGCTCGGCGCGCTGCAGCTGATGGTGACGATCATTTCGCAGGCGGGCGGCGCGGCGATGGGCAGGTTTGCCAGTGAGATTGCCGCGCTGGCCGATACGTTGTGGATCTCGAAAGCGATCGGCGGGTTTGCCGTGTTCTACGTGATCCTCGTGCTGTCGCTGCGCGGGCATATCCGGAAGGGGACGCGGGCGATTGCGGCGGGCGCGGCGGCGGCGACGGTGGCCTTCATCTTCGTCACCTTCCTGTTCCAGCTCTATCTCAATTACTCCGTACTCGGAACGTTGTACGGGGCGTTGGCCTCGGTGATCCTCGGCTTCATCTGGCTGTCGGCTTCGGTGATGTCATTGCTGCTCGGCGCGGCGCTGGCGGCGGAGTGGTCTCAGGCCTGGGGCGAAGAGGTTTCCGAATAGGCCTCGGCGACATGCGCGAGGCGGCGCAGTGTGCGCGCATCGGCGAGGCCGGTGACCGCGTCCGGCAGGAAGCGGCGCTGGAAGGCGAGCAGGGCGGCGGGCACGTCCGAGATGTCATAACCGATGGCGCCGAGTTGGCGGTTGAGACCGCCGGGATCGCCGCCCATCCAGACACAGCCGGCGCCGGAGGCTTCCTCGGGCCAGATGCCGATGCCGGCTGCGGCGAGGCGCGGCCAGGGGAAGTGTTCGCCGGGGTCGATCTTGCGCTTCGGGGCGATGTCGGAATGGGCGGCGATGCGCGATTGCGGGATGGCGTGGCGCGCAAGGATCGCGCGTGACAGAGCGATCACCGCGTCGATCTGGGCGTCCGGATAAGGCGGCAGGCCGCCGCCGGGCAGGGGAAAGTCGTGCCCGCCATTGACGATCTCGATGCCGATGGAGCGGGAGTTGAGATCATCATCGCCCTGCCAGCTGGAGAGGCCGGCATGCCAGGCGCGGCGCGCCTCGTCCACGAGCTGCGCGATGCGGCCGTCTTCCCAGACCATGTAATGGGCGGAGACTTTCGATTCCGGGTCGCGCATCCGGTCGAGCGCGGCCTGGCCGGAGGCCATGCCGGTATAATGCAGCACGAGCAGGTCCACCTTGTGGCGGCGCGCGTCGTGGTTGGGGCTGGGCGTCTCTTCGAGGCGCATCAGGAATCTCCGGAAGCGATCTTTTTGCCGAGGGACGCTTCAGGCAGCACGGTATTCGGCCTGATGGCAATGAGGAAGACCCCGGCGAGCGAAACCGCGCCGCCGATGACCAGTTTCCAGGTGAAGGGTTCGCCCAGCAGGGTGACGCCGAAGAGGACGCCCCAGAGCGGCGTCATCAGGGTGAGCGGGGAGAGCAGCGAGACGTCGTGGCGCTTGACCAGGGTGTAGAAAGCCGAGTGGGCGAAGACCGAAACGCCGAGGATGGCGAACAGGCTGGCGAACCAGACCTGCCAGCCGCCCCCGGCATAGGCGCTGACCTGGCCGGTCTCGAGCAGGGCGGAGATGGCGAACAGCGGCGCGAAGCTGAAGAGGCCGACCCAGGCTTGGAGGTTGAGCGCGCCCATCGGCGCCATGCGCTTCATCACGATGCCGCCCGCCGAGCCAAGCACGGCGGCGAGGAAGACGAGGAAGAGGCCGTAGGACAGGCTGAAGGCGTTCGGGTCAAAGGCGATGACGACGACGCCGGCAAAGGCGAGCGCGATGCCGAGTGCGCGGCGCCAACCGATCTTCTCGCCCAGGAAGACCATGCTCATTATGGTGGACATCGGCACGCCGAGCTGGCCGGTGACGGCGGCGGCCGAGACATCCGCGTTGGCGATGCCGACGAAGAGGAGACCGAAGTTCAGGCAGCCGATCAGCATCGAGATGATGAACAAGGTGGCGAGGTTCTTCGGCACCGGCCGCAGGAACGGGATCAGGAGCAGGGCTACGCCGAGGAAGCGGATGGCGGCGAAGAACAGCGGCGGGACGTGGAAATCCGCGACGACCCAGCGGGTCAGCACGAGGTTCACGCCCCAGACGAAACAGATGAGGAAAAGAAGGGCAAAGTCGCGCAAGACCATCCCCCGGCCCTATCAGGCTTTTACCGGACCGGGCAGGGGGGTGGCGCGTGAACTTTCACAGCCGGTTCAGGCAGCCCCGAGCCGGTTGACGGGGAGTTTGAGATAGACTTGGCCGTCGCCTTCGGCGGGCGGCAGAGCGCCCGCCCGGATGTTGACCTGCAGCGACGGCAGGATGAGGCGCGGCGCGGCCAGCGTCTTGTCGCGGGCGTTGCGCATGGTGACGAAATCGCCCTCGCCGACGCCGTCATGGATATGCACGTTGCGGGCGCGTTCCTCGGCGACAGTGGTTTCCCACACGAACTGGTCGCGGCCGACCGGGAGGTAGTCGTGGCCGACGAAGAGGCGGGTTTCGGGCGGCAGGGCCAGGATCTTGTGGATCGAGCGGTAGAGCGTGGCCGCGTCGCCGCCGGGAAAGTCGGCGCGGGCGGTGCCATAGTCCGGCATGAACAGCGTGTCGCCGACGAAGGCCATGTCGTCGATCAGATAAGTGACGCAGGCCGGGGTGTGGCCGGGCGTGTGGAGGACGTTGATCTCGAGTTCGCCGAGGGGGAGCGTGTCGCTTTCATTCAGCAGCACGTCGAAGACGTGGCCGTCCGGATGGTCGGTGACGGGGCCGAACAGGGGCAAGAAGGCTTTCTGGACCTTGGTGATGTGGGCGCCGATGCCGATCTTCGCGCCGGTCTGGCGGCGCAGATAGTCGGCGCCGGAGAGGTGGTCGGCGTGGGCGTGCGTGTCGAGGATCCAGACAATGCGGAGATTTTCCGCTGCTGCTGCCGCGATGACGGCATCGGCCGAGGCCGTGCTGATCCGGGCGGCGTTGGGATCAAAGTCGAGCACCGGGTCGATGACGGCCGCGGCGCGGGTGGCTGGATCCCAGACCAGGTAGGTGACCGTATTGGTGGCCTCGTCGAAGAAGGCTTTGAGGTTCGCCATGGGGCGTCTCCTTTCGTGCTACGGGGATCATATATTAGTCCTTGCTAAATTAGCAAGACCTAATATATTGAGCCCATGAAGACACAAACCCTCAATCCGGACCTGTTCCGCGACCGGGCCGGAGAGGCCGCCCGGTTGCTGCGCACCCTGTCCAACGAGCACCGGTTGCTGATCCTCTGCCGCCTTGGCGGCGGGGAGCTTTCGGCCGGCGACCTGCAGGACGGATCGACCCTGTCGCAATCGGCCCTGTCGCAACACCTTGCCGTGCTGCGGGAGGACAGTCTCGTGGCCACGCGGCGGGCTGGACAAAACATCTTCTACCGGATTGCGGACCCCTCCGCACTCCGTATCATCCACACGTTGGCAGACATTTTCTGCCCGGAGATATGACACCATGAGCACACTGACAAAAATCAAGGCCGTGGACGTGGCCGAGGGCCTGAAGACCGGCCGCCTCCACCTGATCGACATCCGCGAGCCGGATGAGCATGCGCGCGAACACATTCCGGGCGCGGCGCTGATCCCCCTGTCGCAGCTTGAAGCGGCGGACGTGAAAATTGAAGCCGGCCGCACCGCCGTGTTCCACTGCAAGTCCGGCATGCGCACCGAGATGAACTGCGACCGCCTGGCGGCCCGCATCGACGGTGATGCGCTGATCCTGGAGGGCGGCCTGGAAGCCTGGAAACAGGCCGGCCTGCCTGTGGCGCGCGGCAGCTGAGTTCGAGATGATCGAGCTCACCCTTCCGGTCATCGTGGCGGCGCTGCTCAGCGGCGCACTGGTCGGCCTGTTCCTCGGCACGTTCGGGGGCGGGGGATCGGTGCTGGCGGCGCCGCTGCTGATCTATGCGGTCGGGGTGAGTGAGCCGCACATTGCCATCGGCACATCGGCTGCGGCGGTGGCGGCGATCGCGCTGATCAGCCTGACCGGGCACTGGCGCGAGGGTCGCGTGAAGTGGCCGTGCGCAACGGTGTTCGCGGTGTCGGGATTTCTCGGCTCGCTGATCGGCTCAACCCTGGCGCTCCGGGTGCCGGGGGACTGGCTGCTGCTGGCCTTTGCCTTCGCCATGGCGGCGATCGGCCTGTCGATGTTCCGCAGGCCGAAGAGCGAGGGCAATCCGGATGTGCACATCACCCCGGCCCTGATCGGGCGGATTGCGCCCATGGGGCTCGGGGTTGGCGGTGCGGCGGGATTTTTCGGGATTGGCGGCGGTTTCCTGATCGTGCCCGGCCTGATGATGGCGACGGGTATGACGCTGGCGAATGCGACGGCCTCCTCGCTGGTCTCCGTCACCGTGTTCGGGGCGGCGACGGCCGCAAACTATGCCCTGCACGGACAGGTGGACCTGCGCCTGACCGGCCTGATGCTGGCAGGCGGCGCCGTGGGCGGCGGGCTCGGCATTCTCCTGGCGCGGGCGCTGGCCAGCCGGGTGCGCCTCGCGCGGGGCGCGTTCGCGGGCCTGATCGTGCTGGTGGCGTTCTATGTCGGATGGAAAGCCGCCCAGTCGCTCGGCTGGACAGGTTGAAGCATTTGCAGCGATGCCTGTGAATGGTTGCTAAATCCGCCGCAAAACGCTGATATATGTGACAGAGTGGGTTGATAGGCCGCCGCCGGACCCCTGCGGCGCCAAGGGAGATTTCTGATGAGCTTGATCTGGTGGATTCTGCCGTCGATTGCGGGCGTGCTCGGCCTCATTCTCCTGTTCGCAGGCTTTGCTAAAATGGCCGGACTGAAACCCTTCGCCGGTGTGGCGCGGCTCGCCTTCGGGTCGGGCTTCCTGGGGCTGGCCGGCGTGATCGCCTTTGCGGGCCTCAATATCCAGACCTACAAGCGCCTGACCTATGAGCGCCCGGTTGCCACCGTGAAGTTCACGGCGGTTCCGGACCAGGCCAACGCCTACCGCGCCGACGTGATCTTCTCGGACGGCGAGGCCTTGCTGCAGGCGGACGGCACGGCGCCGGTGTTCCATGGCAACGAGTGGCAGATCGGCGCCAAGGTCATCAAGTTCAAACCGATGGCCAACATCCTCGGCTATGACTCCATTTACCGGCTCGAGCACATGCGCTCGCTGGATGCGATGCAGTTCTCGTCCGACGTGGTGACCGAAGGCAAGATCGACGGCATCAAGATCGTGACCGACGAGCCTGGCATCGACGTCGGCGGCCTCGCCGCGAAATATGGCTCTCGCTTCGGCATCGATGCCGAATACGGCTCGGCCACCTACCAGCCGATGGGCGACGGGTTCGAGTATGAAGTCACGATCACGCAGGACGCGCTGATCGCGCGCCCGAGCGATGCCACCAAGCTCAAGATCCAGGACCAGGCCTATCCGGGCTTCAAACCGGTGAACGGAACCAACCCATGAATCCCTGGGAGCGTTACGTCGTTCCGAACTTCATTGCGTGCGCGTGTTCCACCCGCCCGATTATGAAGCAGCGATCCAAGATCGTGCCGAAGGCGGAAGGCATCGTGCTGGAACTCGGTTGCGGGTCGGGCACCAATTTCGCGATGTACGATGCCTCCAAGGTCGAAAGGCTCTACGCACTGGAACCGGCGCCGGGCATGATCGTGAAGGCGCGGCGCGCAGCCGGAGCGCTGGGCATCGGCAAGAGCATCGACTTTCTCGAGACCGGCGCGGAAAACATTCCGTTGGCGGACAAGTCGGTCGACACAGTCGTCATCACCTTCGTCTTGTGCACGATTCCCGATTGGGAAGGCGCGCTCGCCGAGACGCGCCGCGTTCTGAAGCCGGGCGGCCGGGTGCTGTTTTCCGAGCATGGCCTGGCCCCGGACGAAGGCGTCGCCAAATGGCAGCGCCGGATCGAACCGGTGTGGAAGGCGCTTGCCGGAGGGTGCCACCTGACGCGCGACACCGTGAGCCTGCTGCATCAGGGCGGCTTCAGGAGCGACGACACTGAAACGATGTACCTGCCGAACTCGCCGAAGATCGCCGGCTTTGTCAGCTGGGGCTCGGCGCGTCCCGTCTGAGCCGATGCGGCGCCCGCCTTACCTGCCTTTCCTGAACGGCCCGCTGAGCCTGGCGCCGGGCCTGAAACCGATTCCGCCCGAAACCTGGCTGACGCCGGATACTGAGGCGGAGACATGGCTGCCGGCCAAGCACATCGTGATGCGTTCCCATCGCGGCGAAGTCTACGGCGCCCGGGCGGGCAGCGAGGCGGCCGTGCAGGAAGCGGCAGCGATGGTGCATGCGGCGGCCGGGCCGGGCCAGGGCGACTGGCTGAGCCCGCTGGAGGCGGCGGCAAGCGCGGTGTCCGATGACCTCTGTATACTGATCAAGGCCAATGACGGGCTGTGGCGTCTGGAGGCGGCGAGCCTCTGCGCGCCGACATTCTGGCTGCTGGCCGAGAAACTGGGCGAACCGCTGGGCGGGTTGCACGGCCCGGTGCCGGGCGCCAATCCCGGCATGGTGGAGCGTATCCACCGGATGTTCGACGCGCTGAGGCCGGGGCAGGTGCTGGAGCGGTTCAACTGGACGGTCCAGCCCGGGGAGGCGCGCTTCACGCCGAGCCAGGCACCGTTCCGGCAAATCGCGGCGGCGCTGCCGGAGACCGGCGCGCTGGACGCGCTGTGGCTGCGGGTGGAGCGCCAGACAATCCGCAAGCTGGCGGACACCGGCGCGGTGATGTTCACGATCCGCGTGGCGGTCGATCCCTTGCGGGCGGCGCTGCCGGACGCGGCACATGTGGACGCGTTCCGCGCTGCGTGGGAGGGGATTGATCCGGTTCTGGCCGGCTACAAGGGCTGGCCGCACTATGACCGGCTGGTGCGCGCGGCGCTCGCCGGGGCGCGTTGACCTTTCCTGCGCGTCGGGTTTCGCCTACATCCGGTTTCAGCCGATTCGATGTCTGCAGGAGACCGAAAGCCTGATGAAATACTGGCTGTTCAAATCCGAACCCGACGCCTGGAGCTGGGACCAGCAGGTGGCGAAAGGCGATGTCGGTGAACCCTGGTCCGGCGTGCGCAATTATACCGCCCGCAATCACATGCGTGAGATGAAGCTGGGTGACCGCGCGTTCTTCTATCATTCCAACCAGGGCCTTGCCGTGGTGGGCGTCGTGGAAGTGTCTGCGCTGTCGGCGCCAGATCCGTCCACGGACGATCCGCGCTGGGACTGCGTCACCGTGAGGGCGCTGGCGCCGATGCCGAAGCCGGTGACCCTGAAGGACGTGAAGGCGAACCCAAAGCTCAAGGACATGAGCCTCGTCGCCTCCTTCCGGCTCTCCGTGCAGCCTGTGCTGCCGGCGGAGTGGAAGGAGGTCTGCCGGATGGGCGGGATGGACCCGAAGACGCTGAAGGCGGTTTAGAGCTCCGGGGGCTCTAGGACGCCGGGCAGGCAGGGATCCGCTGCGCGAACCCAACTCTGCATTTCAGATAAGGATGTCTAAAAAATGAATGGAGCGCTAGATTCGGGCTGGGTTTCTCGGATCAAGAAGTTGCATCTGAAAAACTTTTAAGTTGACGCCCCCCCCTTGGAATGCCCGTTATAGTAGCGACGCTGTCAACCGACAGCACCAACTTTTCGGAGTCGAACCATCATTGCACACCCCAGAAAATTGATTTCATCGGCGGCGGCTGTAGCCGCTATTGTAGCGTTGGCGGTCGGACTTAGCCAGACCGCCGCCGCCAGTGATCCAAAGTTCGCAAAGGGCGCCAAGCCGCAACCACCTGTTACGCAGATTTGCGACATGGCAGTCTATACGGCATGTATCGCGGAGGGTGGTGGTTCGAGTCCTGGCCCGACAGCAGCTCAATGCAGGGCGCGCTCGGGTTGTGGTGGGCAACACGAAAACTAACATCCTGTGCGTGTCAGCGCAGATGCAAAAGTCATCTGCGCTGGCATCTCAGGTCAGGGTTCATTCTCAATTTCTTCGAAGAACCCGACAATCTGACAGGTCAAAAGAGGAAAATGGAATGATTCGCTTTGTGAGAAGCGCCTTCATATACTCAGTTGTCGGAGTTTCTTTGGCGCTCCAATTGTTCGCTGAATCGTACGCCCAAACTCAGAGTGTCGCGACGGTCGAGCCGGAATTGCGTAACCCTACAGTGGTGGTCACTGGCAGCCGGAAAGAGCAAGCGAAGGCATTCGTCCAAGAGATTGCGCCGCAGGGATGGCAAGGCGCAGCGCGCGGTGTCCCGAGATGGAAAAGTCCGATTTGCGTTGGAGTAATCGGCCCGCAAGTACAGCAAGGGAAATTCATTGCAGATACAATCTCGGTTCGCGCAGAAGCCGTGGGACTCGAAACCGGCGAGCCGGGATGCAGTACCAACCTGCTTGTGATCGCTACGGCGCGTCCACAAGAACTACTCATGGAGATGGCAGAACGGCATCGCGCGGTGTTCGGCTTTGCTGGAGATGCGAAAACTGACACGAGCGGCTCCGATGATTCACTGAGCGAATTTGTCGCAAATGACCGGCCTGTCAGATGGCGACAGGTCATTGAAACGATTGGGGCGGATGGCATTCCGCTGGATGGTGATCCGCGAACCGGGCAAGGAGGCATTCCGACTAACCTGCCGATTGTTCGAGGTGACGCAACGCGCTTGCGGTCAAACGTTAGCCGCCAGCTTTCGCGAGTGATCATCGTTATCGACACCAGTCAGACCGCAGGATTATCGCTTGCGCAAGTGTCCGACTACCTCGCGTTCGTAGCGCTGGCGGACGTCGATCCAGACGCGGATCTTTCGGGTTTCCCGAGTATCCTCAACCTGTTCAGCGCGCAGACCGATCATGTCACGGAAATGTCGGACTGGGACAAAGCCTATCTCGCCAGCCTCTACTCTGCCAAGCTCAATGCTGCGAGCGGAACCATGCAATACAATGAGATCACCGCACGGCTTGCCGACTACGAGCTGGATTGACTGAGGAATTGGCTTCCACTTATCGTAGAGCCTGTTCATTCAGAACGCTGGCCCGCTGCCAGTGTCTCGTGGCTTGCGAATGGGTGAGTTTCATTGAGGCCGAAGGTGGAAGTGCGCCGTCCAGGCCTATCCCCGGTGGCCATCCTCAAATCCGGCTAAGGTCCATTCGGCGAAGTCGGCGAGGTTGCCGCCGGTGAACAGGAAACCCGCGACGCCGGCGGCGCGGGCGGCCTCGAGGTCGGCCTCCTTGTCGCCGATCAGGAAGCTCGACTCGCGCTTGACGGGAAAGTCGGCCATCGCCCGCAGCAACATGCCGGGCTTCGGTTTGCGGTCGAAACTGTCTTTCCGGTAGCGCGGGTTCTCGCCCTCCTCGTGGAAGGGGCAATGGTAGATCCGGTCGATCCGGGCGCCGGCTTCGGCGAGGCGCGCTTCCATCCAGGCATGGAGGGCGTGCATGTCGTCTTCGGTGTAGTAGTTGCGGGCGATTCCGGACTGGTTGGTGACCACGAAAACATACCAGCCGCGCTGGTTGAACCGCGCGATCGCTTCGGCCGCGCCCTCGATGAATTCGAAATCCTCGACGCGGCTGACATAGCCTTTGTCGAGATTGATCACGCCGTCGCGGTCAAGGAAGAGGGCAGGTCGGTGAGGCGCCATGTGCCCCTCTTGGCCGACTCGGGCGGCGGCGGCAATCCTCGCCGCAGGGGCGAAGGGGATGGACCGCGGGGTGACGCTGCGCCAGGTTGCCGTTCGTGAAGGGCCGTAAGAGCTCTCATGGGAGGAAACAGGAAGGGATTCCACAATGGAACAATACATTCCGCTGCTCGTCAGCGCACTCGGTGGCATCGTGTTCGGACCGATCGTTTCCCGCCTGCTGGGCGGCAGCGGGACGGGCGGCGTGGCCGGCGGCATCATCGGCGGCGTGGCGGCGCATTTCGGCGCGGCGCAGCTGGGCCTTGGCGATAACCTGCTCGGCGACACGGCCCTGATGGCCCACCTGCAGAGCTTTCTTGAAGGCGGCCTCGGCGGCGGGGTGCTGGGGCTTGTCCTCGGCCTCGCGATGAAGCCGCGCACCTGAGGCAGCTTGCCGGGGTTTCAGGCCGTGCCGGCCGGCAAGGCGGCGCGGCTGACCTGGACGCCGCGCAGGAACGGCACGAGCGAGATCGCGGTGAGCGTCGCCGCGAGCACGAACGATGCGCCCGCAAAATGCACCGGCGCGCCGTCATGCGTGAACGCGAACAGCATGCCGTTCATCGCCAGCGGGCCGGCAATCATCGCCAGCGAATTGAGACTTGAGGACGCGCCTTGCAGCTCGCCCTGGGCGTTGGCCGGCGTGACGCTCGACATGATCGCGTTCATCGACGGCCCCGCAACGCCGCCGAGCGCGCCGAGTGGGATGATCGCGAACACCATCCACGGCTGCACCGCCAGCGAATAGGCGAGCAGGCTGACGACATTGATGCCGAGGCCGAGCAGCGCCGTCTTCACCGGACCGAGCCGTTTCAGGATCATCCCCATCAGGCCGGCCTGCACCACGGCGGCGCTGATGCCGACGAGGCCCAGCGAGAAGCCGATCTGGCGCGGGCTCCAGTCATAGCGGATCTCGCTGTAGATTGCCCAGGTCGACGGGAACACGGTGTGGGCAAGGAAGAAGATGCCGGCCGCCAGAAGGAACCAGCTGACCTGCGGCAGTTTCGAGAAATGGCGCGCGGCGCCGAGCGGATTGGCCCGCTTGATGTCAAACGGCCGGCGGTTTTCCGGCGCCAGTGATTCCGGCAGGACGAAATAGCCGTAGAAGAAGTTCAGCGTGGCCAGGCCGGCCGCAGCAAAGAAGGGCGCACGCGGGCCGATTTCGCCGAGCAGCCCTCCGATCACCGGGCCGAACACGAAGCCGAACCCGAACGCCGCGCCGATCATGCCGAACGCGCGTCCGCGGTCCTTGGGATCGGTGACGTCCGCGATGTAGGCGTTGGCGGTGGAGAAGGTGGCGCCCGAGATGCCGGACAGGGCGCGTCCGACAAACAGCAGCCAGATCGAGTGCGAGAAGCCCATGATCAGGAAATCGACCGCCAGCGTGGCGACCGAGGCGAGCAGGACCGGCCGGCGCCCGAACCGGTCGGACAAGGAGCCGAGGACCGGGCCGAACAGGAAGTTCATCACCGCATAGGTCGCCGCCAGGCCGCCCAGCCAGAGCGTGGCCATTTCCGGCGGGACATGGGCCAGTTCCTGGATCAGCGACGGCACCACCGGCATGATCAGGCCGAAAGCCAGCATGTCGAGCGCGACCGTCACGATCACAAAAAAGAAGGCGTTCTTGCCGTGCGGGCGAGCGGGAGGAGCGGGCATCATCGGCGGCATCTTTCGGCGGGCCGGGCGCGGGGGTCAATCACACAAATGGATTTCCCGCAGAGGGGATTGCCTGACACTGCGTCAGGGGCAGACAATGGGTGCATGGCTGACGCGCTGCCCCTGACCCGCACTGCCGCCGCGCCGGAAACGGCGGCTGCGATCCGCGCTGCCGTTCGCGCGGCAACGCAGATGGGCGACTCGCGGCTGGCGCAGACGAGCGACGCGGCCGCCTTGCACGCGCTGCTGTCGGACCCGCTGGTCTTTGCGCCGATCTATACGCTGCCCCGGCCGCTGACGCCGGACAGCGTGTCCGGCTTCATCGACCAGCACCTGGCCGAGCGCGAGGCGGGCGCCGGGCTGTTGTTCGTGCGCGAAGGCGAGGGCGGAGAGATCCTCGGCTATTCGGATGTACAGGTCTGGCCGGACTGGGCGGCCGGCGAACTGGGCGGCGCGCTGCATCCGTCGCTGCACGGCAAGGGCACCGGCGGGCGGGGCGCAGCGGCGAGCTTCGCCTGGATGTTCGAGACGCTGGGGCTGGACCTGCTATGCGAGACGGCGGCGCTGACCAATGTGCCCACGCAGCGCCTGCTCGACGGGCTGGGCTTCCGCCGGATGGGGGAGGTAACGAGCGTGCGCCCGGACGGCACGACGCGGGCGAGCCTGGTCTGGGAAATGACGCGGGCCGAGTGGGCGGCCCGGCATGGCTTTGGCTGATTGCCGGAATGTCCGCAGCGCGGTAGGGCGCGCGCATGACCCTTTCCCTTTTCCTGATCGAAACGGCCGGCTGGATCGGCGCAAGCCTGATCCTCGGCGCGTATGTCCTGCTCTCGGCCGGCAAGTTGAAGGGCGACAGCTCGGCTTACCAGTGGATGAACGTGATCGGTGCTGCGGGGTTCATCCTCAACAGCGGCTATCACGGCGCGGTGCCGTCGGTGGCGATCAACGTGTTGTGGATCGGGATTGGCGGGTTCGCGCTGTGGCGGATTTATAAGGCGGCGAAACCGGGTTAGCCGCGCAGAAAGAGCCCACTCCGTCAGCCGGCTCTGCCGGCTGCCACCTCCCCCGCTTCGCAGGGGAGGATAAGAGGGTGGCCCGAAGGGCCGGAGGGGGACCAGCCTACCGGCTCAGTTCCTTCATCGCCTCGTCCAGTCCGCCGAGCGTCAGTTCGAACATGCGGTGGGGGCCGATCAGTTCACGGACGAGTTTGATCGAGCCGGTGTATTCCCAGGCGCCTTCCTTCGTCGGGTTCAGCCAGACGAGGTGGGGGTAGCGCTGGACGAAGCGCTGGATCCAGAGCCCGCCGGGCTCTTCGTTCCAGTGTTCGACCGAGCCACCGGCATAGGTGATCTCGTAGGGGCTCATCGTGGCGTCGCCGACGACAATCACTTTGTACTCGGACGGATATTTGTTCAGCACGTCCCAGGTCGGGATGCGGTTGTTCATCCGGCGGCGGTTGTCTTTCCACAGGCCCTCATAGGGGCAGTTGTGGAAGTAGTAGAAGTCGAGGTTCTTGATCTCGGATTTGGCGGCCGAGAACAGCTCCTCCATGATCCGCACATAGGGGTCCATCGAGCCGCCGACATCGAGCAACAGGAGCACCGAGACCGTATTGCGCTTCTCGGCGCGCATCTCGATGTCGAGATAGCCCTTGCGGGCGGTGTTGCGGATCGTCTGGTCGAGGTCGAGTTCGTCCTGCGCGCCCTTGCGGGCCCATTTGCGCAGCCGCTTCATGGCGATCTTGATGTTGCGCGTGCCGAGTTCGACCTTGTCGTCGTAGTTCTTGAATTCGCGCTTGTCCCAGACCTTCACGGCGCGGCGGTGGCGGGATTTCTCCTGGCCGATGCGCACGCCTTCGGGGTTGTAGCCATTGGCGCCGAAGGGCGAGGTGCCGCCGGTGCCGATCATCTTGTTGCCGCCCTCATGGCGCTTCTTCTGTTCCTCGAGGCGCTGTTTCAGCGTTTCCATCAGTTTCTCGAAGCCGCCCATCGCCTCGATCTCGGCCATCTCCTCGGGCGTGAGGAATTTCTCCGTCATCTTGCGGAGCCATTCTTCCGGCAGGTCCTGCACGTTGACCGCGTCGGCGAGAGTGTCGAGCCCCTTGAAGACATAGGAGAACACACGGTCGAACTTGTCGATGTTGCGCTCGTCCTTCACCAGCGCGGCGCGGGCGAGGTAATAGAATTCCTCGACCTCCATGTTGATGACCTGCTTGTCCATCGCCTCCATGAGCGTCAGGTATTCCTTCAGCGTCACCGGGACTTTCGCTTCGCGCAGTTCGTTGAAGAAGTTCAGGAACATCGGGCCTATCCGTGCTGTTTCGAGACTGAGGATAACCTGCCTGTTCGCCCCTGTCCAAGCTGACGCAGCGAAAACTGACTGCTCATGTTGCATTCACAGGGGTGCGCCTAGGACTGGGGGCATGAAATTGGCCGGATTGTTCCTCCTGATGGCGGGCCTGTGGGCGGCGCCGGCATTGGCCGCGCCGCTGGCTGCGGAGGCGCTTGCCTGCCCGCCAGCCGGCGAGGCGGCCTGCATGCTGGACGCGGCCTGGACGGCGGCCCTGCTGCTGCCGGAGGAAAAGCGGGAGCGGGTGAAGCCACTGTTTGCGCCGCTGGTGCTGAAACTGACCGCGGCGACAGACCGTGCCCGCTGGCACCAGCGGATCGGCGATACGCCGGTCGACATGCCTGAGGCGGACTATGTGCAGCACACGGCCGAGACGGCGATCCGGGAATATGGCTGGGACACGTTCATCCAGCGCGCCCGGGACAGCGCCGCACCGCTGCACATGGGCCGGCCGGAAATCATGGCGGCGGCCATCGACCTGGCGCCGGATGGCCGCCAGCGCGCGCAGCTGATCGAGCTGATGTTCACGCTGGCCGGGCCGTCAAAGCCGGGCCGCACCAGCGGGTTCAGCGATGACGATTTCGAGCGCGCCGATTTCGGGCATGTGCTGGCCGAGCGGATGATGCGCGATTGCCGCCTCGGCGAGTTCGACCGGGCGACGGCGCTCACCAATGCGCCGGGAGCCCTGCGCTACAAGCTGTGGCGCGCGCGGATCACCGGCGGGGCCGGCGCGCTGGCGCCGGATATCCGCGCGGGCGACGGCACGGAAGACTCGCGCCATGTGCGCCAGGCGCTGGAAGGCTATAGCCCGATCCTGACGCTCGGATATTGCGCGAAATAGGCGCCGGACCTTTCCGAACCGCCCTCTTTGAGTCATAGCGGGACATGGACACGCTGGACGAAACCGTAGCGGACCACATGGTCATTCCGCCCGAGGGTATCTGCGGACCCTCCGAAGTGACGGCGCTGTCGCATCTTTACCGCGCGGAGGTTTACCGCTCGACGGTCTGGCGCCAGCGCCTTGACCAGACGACCAACTGGGCGGTGATCTCGACCGGGATCGGCCTGTCGGTGGCGTTCGCAAACGAGCGGGCGTCGCCGTTTCCGATTGTGCTGGTCGGCATGCTCTGCGTCGTGTTCCTGATGCTGGAAGCGCGCCGCTACCGGTTTTTCTATGTCTGGCGGTTCCGGGCGCGGGTGCTGGAGATCGCCTTCATGGTGCCGATCCTGCGGGGGGAGGGCGCGAGGATCCGGCTCGACCGGGGCACGGCCCTGTCGGACGATTACGAGAAGCCGGAATACCGCATCTCTATGATCCGCTGTGTTGGCCGCCGGCTGCGGCGCAATTACGGCTATATCTTCGCCATCCTCGGCGCGGCCTATTTCGCCAAGATCGCGATCCACCCGGTCGATGTGACGTCGTGGGCGCATTTCTTCCGGCGCGCGCATATCGGCCCGATCCCCGGCTGGGTGGCGATTTCAGTCGGGCTCGCGTTCCATGCCGGCTGGGGATTCATCGCCTGGAAAACCTGGTGGGACGAACGCACCGACAAGACCAAGATGGCCGACTTCCTGAAAAGCCGCGAAGACGTAAACTACGTCCGCGCGGCAAGCGCGCATGATACGGCGTTGGGGTAGAAGGTAGGGCGGGATGAAATCCCGCCACTGCTATCGTCAATGCTTGGAGTGGCGGGATTTCATCCCGCCCTACGTTGCCTCAGCCTGCCGGCCCTCTGCGCCCACCGCCCGAGCCGCCATCCGTGCGCCGTGACAGGAAGGCGAGGCGTTCGAAGAGGGCGACGTCCTGCTCGTTCTTGAGGAGGGCGCCGTGCAGGGGCGGGGTGAGGCGGTCCGGGTCTTTCTCGCGCAGGGTCTCGAGGTCGATGTCCTCGTTCATCAGGAGCTTCAGCCAGTCGAGCAGCTCGGAAGTCGAAGGCTTCTTCTTGACGCCCGGCAGTTCGCGCATGGCGTAGAAGGTCGAGAGCGCATCGCCGACGAGCTTCTTCTTGATGCCGGGAAAGTGGACGTCGATGATGGCGCGCATCGTCGGCTCGTCCGGGAACTTGATGAAGTGGAAGAAGCAGCGGCGCAGGAAGGCGTCCGGCAGTTCCTTCTCGTTGTTCGAGGTGATGATGACGATCGGGCGGACTTTCGCCTTCACGGTCTCGTTGGTCTCGTAGACAAAGAACTCCATCCGGTCGAGTTCCTGCAGGAGATCGTTCGGGAATTCGATGTCGGCCTTGTCGATCTCGTCGATCAGCAGAACGGGGCGCTTCTTGGCGGTGAAGGCCTCCCAGAGCTTGCCCTTCTTGATGTAGTTCTTGACGTCCTTGGCGCGCTCCTCGCCCATCTGGCCGTCGCGCAGGCGGCTGACCGCGTCGTATTCGTAGAGGCCCTGGTTCGCCTTGGTGGTGGACTTGATGTGCCACTCGATCAGGTCGAGGCCGAGGGACTTCGCTACTTCCATCGCCAGCACGGTCTTGCCGGTGCCCGGCTCGCCCTTGATGAGCAGCGGGCGCTCCAGCGCGATGGCCGCGTTGACGGCAACCCGCAGGTCGTCGGTTGCCACATAATTGCTGGTGCCTTCGAAGCGCATCGGCCCTCGTCCCTCTCAAATTCCTGTTTGCGGCACCATACGGCACGGCCCGCACCGGGCAAGCGCTGACCTGAAGTAAAGCGCTGCAACGCAACATCGAATTCACTTAAGGGAAGGGGGCGGCTGTGGTATGAAGATGAGGCCATGCGCTGCGCCACAGAGGCTCAAGCTTCAGACACGCGCCGCACTTTACCTGACTGATCCGGCTGACTGCCGGGGCGCCCGGGATTGTGCAGGACTTATGATCAGACGCCCTCCTGAGACGGGCGCATGGCACCTCCCCAACTCCGGAGTCCGGTTTTCCGGAAGGGTTCCCTGGCGCGGGCGCCCGGTGGGTAAATCCTTGGCAATCAAGCGTTAACGCCTGTGTGCGATTTTGGGTCAGTCCGCAGGACGAGGTTCAGCGCAGTATGCCACTCAAACTCTCCCTCAAGCCCGGTGAAACCTTCGTGGTGAACGGGGCAGTTGTCCGCAACGGCGACCGGCGCGGTGTGCTCCTCCTCGAGACGCAGGCGCGTGTACTCCGCGAGAAGGATATCCTGCGCCCCGCCGATGCCTCGACCCCTGCCACGCGGGCCTATTTCGCCGTCATGCAGATGTACCTGCTCGGCGAAGTCGACGGTCCGCTCTACACCCAGACCGCCGACGCGCTGGCCGGACTGCTCGCCGACATGCCCGATGCGCACGACGACGTGCTGCAGATCTCGGCGGATGTGGTCGCCGGCGACCTCTACCGGGCGCTCAGCCGCTGCCGCAAGCTAATGCCGGCCGCACCGGCGGAGGACGTCTGATGGCGGAAAGCAACATGCTGCGCGCAACCCTGTCCCTCCACACCGCACCGGCTGTTGGCGTCGATGAGGCGATCCGCCTGATCGAAGCGGGGCAGGGCGAAGGCCTACGGGTCGATCTCGGCGGCGGGCGCTTTGCCTCGGCCGATACGCCGCGCGGTACCGAAGGGCTGCTGCAACGCCTGCGCGGGCACAAGATGCTGACCGCGCTGTCCCAGGAGGGCGCCGACCTGTCGCGCCTCAAGCCGCCCGCAACCGCCGTGACCGTCGCGCCGGCCGTGCGGGAAATTCTGGACGCGGCGATGCGCAGGCCGTAAGCCGCTGCGCGCATGACCCCCGAACTCATCTCGCTTTTCACCGCCGCGTTCGTCACGTTCTTCGTGCTGATCGACGCGCCTGGCGTGGCGCCGATCTTTGCGACGCTGACGGCCGGCACATCCGCCGCGCACCGCCGGAAGATGGCCTACAAGTCGGTCTTCGTGGCCTCGCTGATCATGCTGTTCTTTGCCTTTGGCGGCGCCTGGCTGCTGGAAGCGATGCACATTTCGATTGACGCCTTCCGCATGGCAGGCGGGGCGCTGCTGTTCCTGATCGCGCTCGACATGGTGTTCGAGAAGCGGACGGAGCGGCGCGAACACCGCGCCGAGGAAGTGCTCGAGGGACACAAGGGCGATCCGGAGCCGGACGACATCTCGGTTTTCCCGATGGGCATTCCGATGATCGCCGGGCCGGGCTCGATCGCGACCGCGATGTTCTACATGTCGGACGCGCCGAGTTGGCAGACGCAGGCCGTCGTGCTGGCGGCCATCGGGGTGAACCTCCTGATCACGCTGGTCGTGTTCCTGCTGGCCGGGCCGATCGTGCGCCTGATCGGGGCGAGCGTTGCCGGCGCGCTGACGCGGATACTCGGCGTCATCCTGGCGGCCCTGTCCGCTCAGCTGCTGATCGACGGGATCCGGGGCGCCTTCAACCTCGCCTGACGCGGTCAGGCGCCGACGGGCTCCGCCTTGGCGGCCCGGCGCGGGAAATAGATGCGCAAGGTCGACAGCGCGACCCAGAACAGCAGCATGCCGGCGGCGGTCAGGCTCATGATCTCCAGCACCATCGAATTGTCCCAGCGCACGCCGGCGTCCGCCACGCGCAAGGCGTCATTGCCCCGTTCCTTGACCAAGGCGACAGCCTGCATGCCGCCGGCTTCCGCGAGCATCCGGGCCCGGCGCAGGTCGGTGCCGTCCTCGACCACCGACAACAGCGTCAGCGTGGCCGACGGGCTGGTCAGGGCGGCAATCTTGTCGATCTGTTCGAGATCGCCTTCCAGTTTCGCCAGCCCGGCCGGGTTGATCGAGGATTCGAACGCCGCGAGCACACGGGCCCCGCGCACATCGGTTGTGGCTACATCCTGTTGCGCGGCCTCCAGGGCCGGGGAGAGAACCGCCATCGGCACGGCCGCGCCGGTAAGTTCGTCCAGATATTCGGTGAATTCAGGCGTCAGGCGTTTCGACCGGCTGGCCGATTTGACGATCGATACGGCCCGGATGTGGGCGTCCGACAGGCCGTCGCTGGTGCCCTGCTGCACAAGCCCAACACCGGTGAGTTTGAACACGATGCCGTCCGACCAGTCCCCGCTGAGCCAGCGCTGGGACATGCCCGCCAGGTCGCCATAGCTGCCGAGCAGCTTGAAGCGCCATTCGAGTTCGGAGCGCCCGCCGGCCTGCAGCACTTCGCCGACTTCCTCGCCTTCGGCCACGGGCGGCGCGGGCTCGGCGGTCACGACCGGCTCCAGCTGGGGCTGCGGCATACCGATCTGGTATTCAATCGACCGGGCCACGCTTTCGGGCACCTTCTGGAGCGCGGCCCGGATCATGCGCTCGTCGGCCGTGCCTTTTGATTCCGCCTCCGCGCGGGCGCGCACCTGCTTGCCGAGGTCGTTGCCCAGCATCGACGGCGCGGCCAGCAGGTATCCGCGCAACGCGTCGCCGTCCCGGTCTTCCAGCGATTGCACCACCTTGTCCTGCCAGAAGGGGAGCTTGCGGTCATTGTCCTTCGGACCCAGCGCTGCCAGCTCGTCACTGATGCGCTCGCTGGTCTGCATGATGGCATCCACATTCGGCTGCTCGGCGACGCCGATGCCGGTATAGGCCTTCTTGACGGTGTTCGACGCAATCACCGGCAGGAGGATCAACAGCGAGTTGAACATCACCGCCAGCATCCAGCCAGCCTGCTTCGTGGGTAATTTCCGTTGTTTGGCCATTCGGGCGGGAAAACCGTGGAAAATGCAGCGGGCGGGGATGCGGCCCATAGAGACTGCCGGGGTCCCAAAGATCAAGTGCCGGTGTGCAACTTGCACTGTCTGCTGCAGCCGGACTGCGCCAAAAGCTCGAATCTTGTCGCGTTTTGTCGTAAATTTGACTTAAGAGCTTGATATTATTGGGTTAAAGATAACAGCGTACGCGATTGCGCCGAATCGAGGGTCGATCTATATGGCACGGAAACGAGTGAAGGAGACTGCGGTGAGCATCGATCTTTCAGACGACTATCGCCCCTCCGAAGACGAAGAGTTCATGAACGAGCGTCAGCGCGCCTACTTCCGGCGACTGCTCGAAGACTGGAAAGCCGACATCCTCGACGGTGCCAAGCAGACCATCCACAATCTGCAGGACGAATCGGGGTCTCTGCCCGACATCGTGGACCGCGCCTCGGCCGAAAGCGACAAGGCCCTCGAATTGCGCACCCGTGACCGCCAGCGCAAGCTGATCTCCAAAATCGACTCGGCGATCCGCCGCATTGAGGACGGCACGTACGGCTATTGCGAAGCCACCGGTGAGCCGATCGGCCTGCGCCGCCTCGAAGCCCGCCCGACCGCCACGCTCAGCCTCGAGGCGCAGGAACGCCACGAGCGCAAGGAACGCACGCTGCGCGACGATTAGGGCCCTCGGTACCCCGAATACCCGAAAGGCGGCGTTCCCGGAGGAGCGCCGCCTTTTCTTGTTCAAACCATCAGATCCCAAACGCCTTGGCGGAACTCTCAGGGGTTGCCCTTCAGCGATGAGGCGACAATGCGCCCAACTTCCGAATCACGCCTTACCGGGACCTGACCGGCAAGTTAAATTCCCGCGATTTTCCTGAATCAAAAGGCGGCGCGGCCTTAACCTCCGGGCGGCGGGCCGATCCCTAACGGGTCGTTAACCGGAACCGGGCGATGATGCGGGATGACCTTCGATCTCGACGCACGCGATGCCGCGACGGCGCTGCCGGCCAGCGCCGATGACGGCTGGGACATGCCGGTGCGCCGCCGGGGGCATGTGATGGCGGATCTGCCGAAGACGTTTGAACCCGCAGAGCCCGACCGGCCGCTGCCAACCAGCCGCGGGCTGCTGACACCGGCCGAGATCGAAGCGTTGCTTCGCCCGGACCTGTCCGACCTTCCGCCAGAACCGGACGTGCAGCCAGCGCCGCGTCCGGTCAGCGATTTTGCGGCCGCGCCGGCGCTTACGTCTCATGATCAGGATACCGGGCGTCGCCTCGCGGCGCGCCTCTCACTCGCGATGCGGGAAAGCTGCGGCCTGCCGGTGGCCGCGATGGTGTCCGGCATCCGCCGCGGCGTCTTTGAAGAAGCTGTGCGCGGGGGCGATGACGCCTCAGGCGCGGCCTTTGCCTGTTTTGCGGCGCGCAGCGGCGATGTTGGCGCGGTGCTGGTTCTGGCGGCGGACTTTGCGCAGCGCCTGATCGAGACCGCGTGCGGCGCCCAGGGCCGGGCAGGCGCCGCCCAGCCCCTGAGCCCGATTGATCTTGCCTTGCTGGATGCCTTGCTGCGTCCGCTCGGCCCGGCGATCTCGCCGGATCTCCACTTTTCCAGTCTCGAAACCGAGGCTGTCTTTGCTGCGTCGATTGCGCCGCCGGGCGAGGCCCTGGTGGCCGACCTGTCGCTGCGCGTTCAGGCCGGGACGTTCCCGGCGCATCTGATCGTTGCCAGCACACTGGCGGGTCTCGAGGCGCCCGCGCTTGCAGCGCCGACGGCACCGCCAGCCTCACCGGCGCGCGGGGCGCTGTCGACCGTCCTCACCGCGCGGATTGCCAGCCTCGCCGTGCCTCTGTCGCGACTGTCGGGCCTGAAACCCGGTGCCACCTTGCTGCTCGGCATTCCGGCGGACCAACCGGTCGAACTCGTCACCGGCGGCGAGGGCAGTGTGCTGGCGGCCGAAGCGGAGATCGGACGGCGCGGCAACCGCGTCGCCTTGCGGATCACACGCCGGGGACCGGCGCTCGGCGGACTTACCCGGCCGGCTTCGTCCTGATGAACTCGGCTTCGATCTCGATGACGACGTCATCGGTGATCAGGCCTGAATACTTGTCGATCCCGAAATCAGCGCGGTTGATCGGAAGGGTTGCCGAAAACCCGACGACGTCCGCGCCGCGCAGGCGGTCATAGGCGCTGCCATTGAGACGGGCACGGATGATCACGGCCTGTGTCTTGCCCTTCAGGGTCAGGTCGCCGCTGATATCGGCCTCGTTCTCGCCCACGATCTTGAGGCCGTAAGTCTTGAAGGTTGCCTGCGGAAAAGTGGCTGCATCGAACCAGTCCGGACCCATCAGCTCTCCGGCAAATTCCGGATTGGCGATGTCGAGCGAGGTCATGTCCACCACGGCTGTCACGGTGGCGGCCTCGGGATGCGCCGGATCGCCGGTCAGGCTGGCGTCAAAGGTGTTGAACCGGCCGACATAGCTCGAATAGCCGAGATGGCTGATCTTGAAGAGGATCGAGGCGTGTTTGGTGTCGAGCGCATAATCGCCCGCCGGTACGCTGACCGGCGCGGATTCGACCTGCGGTTTCAGGACTGCTGATGCGAGCGAGCTGCAGCCTGCCAGCGAAAACGCCAGTGCCAGCAGCGCTGCGTTGAGCCCAGAAGTCTTCCGTATCAGGTCTTTTTCGAAGCCAGCCATGCGTCCACCGTTTCTTCAAGCACCGCGAGCGGCACGGCCCCGTCTCTTAGCACGATGTCATGGAATTCGCGAATGTCGAACGCGTCGCCAAGCTGCGCGCGGGCGCGCTCGCGCAATTCGACGATCTTCAGCATACCGATCTTGTAGGCGGTCGCCTGGCCCGGCATCACGATGTAGCGGTCGATGGCCTTCTCGCAGTCGCCTTGCGGATTCGGCGTATTGTCGATCAGGTACTGGACAGCCTGCTCGCGGGTCCATTTCCTGCTGTGGATGCCGGTATCGACCACGAGGCGGGCAGCGCGCCAGATCTCCATCGCGAGGCGGCCAAAGTCCGAGTACGGATCAGCGTAGTAACCCATCTCCTTCGGTGCGAGTTCGGAATAGAGGCCCCAGCCTTCCGAATAGGCCGTGTAGCCGCCATACTTGCGGAAGCTCGGAATGCCTTCCAGTTCCTGCGCGATGGCAATCTGCATGTGGTGGCCGGGAATGCCTTCATGGAAGGCGAGGGCCTCCAGCTGGTAGGTCGGCATGTCGACCATGTCGTAGAGATTGGCATAGTAGGTGCCCGGCCGGCTGCCATCCGGGGCAGGGCGCGAATAGAATGCCTTGCCGGCGGACTTCTCGCGGAAGGCCTCCACGGCCTTCACCTCGAGGTCCGCCTTCGGGAAGGTGTTGAACAGTTTCGGCAGGTCGCCCTTCATCCGGGCGATGGCGGCTTCGGCCTCTGCCAGATACGCGGCTTTGCCTTCCGGTGTATTGGGTTTGTAGAAGCGCGGATCGGTGCGCATGAACTCGAAGAAGTCCTTCAGGCTGCCGTCAAAGCCGACTTCGGCCATGATCGCCTTCATCTCGTCCTGGATACGCGCCACTTCATCGAGGCCGAGCTGGTGGATTTCTTCCGCCGTCATGCCGGTCGTCGTCATCTGCGCCAGCCGCATATTGTAATACGCTTCGCCGTCCGGCAGCTTCCAGGCGCCGTCATCGGCATTGGCGTTCAGTTGCTGGCGCGCCAGTTCCTCGATTGCCGCCTCGTAGGCCGGGCCAACGGAGGCCTTCAGCGCGTCTGCCGCCCGCGCGTTGAGGGCATCGGCGGCCTCTTCGGTGAGGGCGCCGCTGGTGGCCAGCGCGGCGGTCTTCTCGCGGAAATCGGCCATCAACGGGCTGTCATCGCTGCCATCGCCCGTGCCGGAAAAGGGATAGCCGGTGATCACGCCGCGCGCGTCCGACAGGACGTAGTCATACACGAAGGCGGGCGGCTGGATGCCTTTCGCCGCCGCCTCGCGCGCATTGGCAACGTGCTGGCCGAGATAGTCGCGGACGCCTTCGAGCCGGGCGATGTAGGCTTCGGCGTCCGAAGGGGTGGCCACCTTGTGCTGGTTGATCAGGAAGGCGGGAATGCCGGACTGGATGCCGAACATCTGGTTGAACGTGTAGTCGTGGCCCCGGAAGGGAAAGGCGGCTTCAGCGCGCTCCAGCTGGTATTCAGCCAGGCGCCAGGACAGCTGGGTCTGGTGGTCCAGCTTGTCGAAGTCGAAATTCGCTTTCATTTCAGCCACATTGGCCCGCTGGAAGTCGAGTTCGGCGCGCTCGAAGGCGTCTGACGGGTCGGTCCATTCGCCGTAGCGGTCCTTGATGCCCAGATAGGTCTGGCGCATCGGGTCGCGGGCGACGTCTTCATCGAATTTCTGCTCGAACCAGGCGTTCAGGCGGGTCGATTCGGCCACAACGGCTTCGGCCGAGTAGGCCGGGCCGCCGGGATCGCGGTGGGTGGGCGTGCCGCAGGCTGAGGCGGTGGCAAAAAGGGCGAGTGCAAGCGCAGTCCGGATTATCATGTGCCGCCGAATCCTGTTGTGGTTAGCCGATGTGACAGGTTGGTCTTAACCGTTTTTTTGGATTCGTTAACCTTTCCCGTGCGAGAAGATAGTAACCAGGAAAGTCCCCGGAGCGGCGGCCGTCGCGGCGGGGATAATCGCGCTTCCGGCGGCGGGCCGGGTGAATTGGCGGTAGACTATGAAAAAAGAAACAGAAGCCTTTGATTTGTCTCAAGTCCTGGGTGGGACCGACGACACCGGTACGTCGGCCGAAGGCCGCCCGCCGGGCCAGAAGGTCGATCTGCTCCAGCTGGCCTTCTGGGGCTGTCTCCTGCTTTCGATTGCCGCCGCGAGCGTGTCGCTGGCGCGCCCCCATGCGTCGGGCGCCACCGGATCCATCCTGCTGATCACCATGGCCTCGGGCGGCCTTGTCTTCCTGCTGTGGACCGTGCGCGGCGCGGGCCGCTTCATCGGCCTCTTCCCCGAGCGCGGCGCTGCCGCCCGGATTGCGAATGCCGGCGCCCCGCGTTTCCCCTGGATCGAAGCGCTCGACGAGGCCGTGCTGGTGACCGAATCCGGCGGTGCGCCGGTTGCCGCCAATCCCGCCTATGACGAACTCGCGGCGCTGGCCCTGGTGACCGGGCCCAGCGAAAACGGCCCCGTCACCGTTGACCGACTGTTTGGCGCGAGCCCCGGCCTTGCGGCGCCGGTTTACCGTCTGTCGAAGGCCGCCAAGGCCGGTGTGCGCCGCCGCGAGCTGCTACCGCCCGTGGCGCTCGGCCCGGAACAGGTGCCGGCCCAGTTCGAAGTGACGGTTTCGCCGCTGCCGCGCGGCCGGGTCCTCTGGCGCATCCGCCGGATCGCCGGCCAGATCGAGGCGACCGGCGCTGCCGACCTCAAATCGCTTTATGTCGAAGACGCGCCGATGGGGTTCTTCGCTGCCCGCCCGGATGGCACCATCACCTACGCCAACGGCTACCTGCGCGAACTGCTCGGCCTGCCGGAGTCGGCGAAGAATATCCGCATCGACGACATCATGCGTCCGGAATTCGTGAAGCTGCTGGGGCGCGACCGCAAGTCGGGCGCGCCGGGACGTGCCGACATCCAGCTGCGCGCCCGCGACGGCGTGGAAATTCCCGTCCAGGCGATCACCACCTGGTCCGGCCGCGGCGCCGACGCCAACGGCCGCACGATCCTGCTGCCAAGCCCGCAGGTACTGAACGGCGAAGGCGACCGCTTTGCACTGCAGGGCGCCTCCCGCCCGATGCGCGCCGATGGTGACCCGATGTTCGACGACGCGCCGTTCGGCGCCGTCCGCCTCGAAGGCGACCGGGTCGACGGGGCGATCATCCTCGATGCCAACCGCGCCCTGATGGAACTCAGCGGCGGACGCGCCACGCCCGGCTCGCGCTTCTCCGACCTGTTCGTCTCGGACGAGGAAGGCCAGAACGCACTCAGCACCGCCTTGGTCCAGGCGGTCGACAAGCCGGTGTCGCTGCGCATCGCCGGACAGGATGCCCAGTACGTCAACGTCTTCGTCACCCTGAATGCCGCCGGCCGGCCTTCGGTGGCCTATGTCGTTGACATCTCCGAGCACCGCCAGCTCGAGCAGCGCCTCGCCCACGGCGAGAAGATGCAGGCCATCGGCAAGATTGCCGGCCGCATCGCGCACGAGATCAACAACATGCTGCAGATCACGATGGGCAACCAGGAAGCGCTCGTGGCGCGCCACCCGGTCGGTGATCCGTCCTTCGACAACCTGAAGGCCATCAACGAAGCGACCGTGCGCTCGCGCGACCTGGTGCGCGGCCTGCTGGCCTATGCGCGTGAGCAGACGTTCAAGCGGGAAGTCTTCAGCACGACCGACTTCCTGACGGAATTCTCGATCCTGCTGCGCGGCGTCATCGACGAGCGCATCACGCTCGAGGTCAACCATGGCCGCGATGTGCCGTGGATCCGCGCCGACAAGAGCCAGCTCGAAACCGCGATCATCAACCTTGTCACCAATGCGCGTGATGCGATGCTCAGCCACCGGGACGGCGGCAAGCTTGTGATCCGTACCAGCCGCACCACGGGGCGCGAAGCGCATGCCAAAGGCTTCGATTATGTCGAAGACGGCGATTACCTGCTGATCGAAGTCGAAGACACCGGCGGCGGCATTCCGAAGTCGCTGCAGGAGAAGATCTTCCAGCCCTTCTTCACCACGAAGGAAAAGGGCTACGGCACGGGTCTCGGGCTAGCGACCGTGTTCGGAATCATCAAACAGTCGGGCGGCTACATCCAGCCTGTGTCGACCGCCGGTAAGGGCACCAATTTCCACATCTACCTGCCGGCCCTGCCGGCGGCGGAAATTCCGGCACCGATTGATCAGGCGGCGGAGCAGAAGGCGCAGATGCGTCCACTCGATCTGTCGGGCCGCGGCCGCATCCTCGTTATCGAGGACGAGGCCGGCGTACGCGACATTGCGGTCTCCGTACTGCGCTCGCGCGGCTACGAGGTCGAGGAAGCCCAGGACGGCGAGGAAGCGCTCGAGATCATCAACGCCAAGCCGGGCGAGTTCGATCTCGTGATCTCGGACGTTGTCATGCCGGGCATGAACGGGCCCACGCTGATCAAGCAGGCGCGCGTCCAGCTCGGCCATGCGCGGGTGATCTTCATCTCGGGCTATGCCGAACAGGAACTGGCCAAGCAGCTGGACGACCGTGCGGTGTCCTTCCTGCCGAAGCCGTTCTCGGTTCGTCAGCTCTCGGAGCTTGTGAAGCGCGAAATCGGCACGCCTCAACAGGAAGCCGCCTGAGGTGTCAGCGCGACCAGTGCGCGGCCAGAACGCCCGCGAATTCTTCCGCGCGTTCATGGCAGGCCCAGTGGCCGGCGCCGCGCGCCACGTGCAGGGGCGTGCCCCACATCTGCGAAAAGCGCTCCGCCACCGCGAGCTCCACGAAGGGATCGGTCTCGCCCCAGAACAACTGTCCCCGCTTCGGCAGGTTGGCGAGATCGTCCACCCAGGCGCCGCGAAAGTTGAGACCGAGCGCCGAACGGTAGAGCTTGAGGATCGACTGGCGCATCGTCTTGTCGATATGCCCCACTTCCTCGTGCGCCAGGCTTGCCGGCATGCCGCCTTCGACGAGGCCGGCTTCCAGCCTGACCTTGTTGCGCATGCCCAGCATCACCAGCTCGCCCAGCACCGGGGTCGCCCACATCCGCGCGGTACGGTGGCCGGTATAGTCCTTGTCGATGACGGCGTTGGTGACGCACCAGCTTGAGACCAGATCAGGGCGCATCGAGGCAGCGCGCAGGACCAGCAGCGCGCCCCAGTCATGCCCCACGATGTGAACCGGTTCGCCCACCGCTTCCATCTGGCCGGTCAGCCAGTCGGCATAGGCGTCCTTGGTGCAGGTGAAGCCGTCCGGCAGCGGCGTGCCAAAGCCCGGCAGGGCGAGCGCCCGGAAGGAATCCGGCTGAAGGCCCAGCGCCCGGATCAGCGGTTGCCACAAGGCCGGGGTGTCGGGAACACCGTGTACGAACAGGATCATGAATTTTGCCCCCTTGTGGCAGGAATACATTCGACACGCCCGCGCGGCAATCGCATCGGGCGATCAGCCGCCGAAATGCGCCTTCTTCTTCGACAAACTCTGCCCCATGAAATCAAGAAAGGCGCGGACTCTCGGATTGTTGCGCATGTCGGGGTGCGTCAACAGCCAGAGGCCGGTGACATGCGGGCTGTCCATCAGGTGATCGAGACAAACCAGTTCGGGCAGCCGGATTGCATAGGACTTGGGCAGCAGCGCCGCACCGCGTCCCAGCCGGCAGGCTTCGGCAATCGCGATGAACGTGTCGGCCCTCAGCACCCGGCGATCCGCCGGCACATGCGCTTCGATCCAGCGGCCTGGCGGCGAATTGCTCATGTCGTCGCTGACCGTCAGCCAGGTGTGCTCCTCGCGGCGCGGGCTGGGATTGTTCTGAAGGTAGGCGCGGCTCGAATACACGCCGAAAGACAGGTCGCAGATCCGGCGGCCCACGAAATGGTCCGGCGGCGAATCCGAAGGCCGGATCGCGACGTCGGACTCCAGTTGGTCAAGCGCCAGCCGGCGGGTGGTCACGGACAGGTTCAGGCGCAATGACGGGTGCAGGGCCTGGAAATCGTCGATCATCTCGCTGACGCCGGACATGTAGATCGAGTCGGTCGTGGTGATCGACAGGTTGCCCGCGATGGTCTCGCCAGCGGCGGGTGCAGCGACCGGACTGATCGCCGATTCCAGCGAGCGCGCCGCCGCAAGGATGGGCTGAGCTTCGGCCAGTGCCTTGTAACGTGCGCCATTCCTCAGGAACAGGTTGTAGCCGAGCCGGTGTTCGAGCGCTCTGATGCGGCGCTGCACCGTTGACCGGTCAACGCCCAACAGCCGGCTGGTCTCGGCCAGCGAGCCGGTGCGCGCGAGCACCGCAACATAGCGATAATCGTCCCAGTTCTGGACGTGCATTTTTGCCCCACCCCTGTGCAAAACTGCCGATGTGGGCACATTGACACACAGCTGAATGGTTAATTCAATAGGATCGACGGAAGATGCCCGCCGGGAAGGTTTCTGGGAGGAAACTTTTCGCGGCTCACGGGAATCACGCCTCGCAGAAGCGCGGCAAATCAGGTTCGAACTGACGGCGCCGTGTGTTCCCCACCCTACGCGCGCTGTTTCAAAGGTCGCCTGCACAGCCAGTGTCCCCATCGGCTCTGCGGGCGACCTTTTCCAAACCTTGAGGGAGGTAAGCCCTATTCCGGACTGGCCGGTTCCCAATAGGTGCTGGCCGGGAAGACCTCGACCATCGTTCCGGCAATCGACGGGCCATAGGCGGGGTTTGCCAGTATGAACCAGCCATTGCCCCACATCGGGTCGAACGCGGCGCTTGTGGTCAGCGCCTTGCGTTCCGGCGGGGTCAGGGATTTGGCGTTGAACAGGTCGGCGATGTCGCCCAACTGGTCACCGACCAGCGCCACGACGCAATAGGTTTCGGAGATCGTCGCGCGCCGGCCATCCTTGCCGGAGCCCTGGTCGTCATCGCCCCGGAGGAACAGCGTTGATCCGTGTACGAAGTTTCCAGTGCCGGCGGCGCTGAGTGTCGCGGCGTTGCCTTCGGCGTTGCCGGCGCTGCGGTTGGTGTTGACGATCACCTCGACCCCGGCCGCGCGGATGCGGGCGAGGGCGTCCAGCGCGCCGGGGATGGCGACGGCCTTGCCCGCGCCGGTCTGCTCCCAGTCGTTCCAGACCTTCGGATCGAATGCCTTGCCCATCCGCTGGGTCGCTGCCGTCACGCCGAGATTCCAGATCAGCGTCTCGTCGGCATCGAACACGGCGGCGAGCGGCTTGTCACCGCAGGGCAGGAACTCTGCCGCCTCAGCGCTCGCCCCCGGCGCCAGCACGACGCTGGCATTCGGCCGGGCGGCAGCCCTGGATTCCACATAAGCCGCAACGGCGTTCCAGCCTTGCACCAACGCGATGCGTCCCTCGGCCGACCCATAGAGCCATTGCTGGCCCGGCGTCGGCGCGGCGACCGGCGGCGCCGAAGTCTCGGCGGCGACAGGTGCGGCGGGTGCCGGGACCGGGGCGGTCTGGCAGGCCGCGAGCAGGGCGAAAAGGGAGGGGAGGAGATAGCGTTTCATCGGCGCTTGGTGACTCCTTCCGGCCTGCCTGTCCAGACCCGGCTTCCCTTCCGTTAGACTTGCAGCCTGCGGGCGGTTTCGCCAAGGATGCACCAAAACCCGCACCGGAGGACGCCCCCCATGAAAACCCGTATTACCGAAATGCTCGGAATCCAGCACCCCATCGTTCAGGGGGGCATGCACTTTGTCGGCTTTGCGGAGATGGCGGCGGCCGTGTCCAATGCCGGCGGCCTCGGCGTGATCACCGCGCTGACCCAACGCACGCCGGGCGACCTTGCCAACGAGATCGCGCGCTGCCGCGACATGACCGACAAGCCGATCGGCGTGAACCTCACCTTCCTGCCGGTCGTCAACGCGCCGGACTATCCGGGCTATGTGAAGGCCATCATCGAAGGCGGCGTGAAAGTCGTCGAGACGGCCGGCAACAATCCGGTCCAGGTCCTGCCGGTGCTGAAGGAGCATGGCATCCGGGTCATCCACAAATGCACCGCCGTGCGCCACGCCCTGAAGGCGCAGAGCATCGGTTGCGATGCGGTCTCGGTCGATGGGTTCGAATGCGGCGGACACCCCGGTGAAGACGATGTACCGAACTTCATCCTGCTGCCGCGCGCGATGGACGAACTCGACATTCCCTTCATCGCCTCCGGCGGCATGGCCGATGGCCGCTCGCTGGTTGCCGCGATGGCGCTCGGCGCCGAGGGCATGAATATGGGCACCCGCTTCATCGCCACCAAGGAAGCGCCGGTCCATGAGAACGTGAAACAGGCGCTCGTCGCCGCGTCCGAACTCGACACCCGCCTCGTGATGCGCCCGCTGCGCAACACCGAACGCGTGCTGAAGAATGCCGCCGTCGAGAAACTGCTCGCCAAGGAGAAGGCCCTCGGCGCCAACCTCAAGTTCGAGGACATCATCGAGGAAGTCGCGGGCGTTTATCCGAAGATCATGCTGGAAGGCCAGATGGATGCCGGCGCCTGGTCGTGCGGCATGGTCGCGGGCCTGATCTACGACATTCCGACGTGCAAGGAACTGATCGACCGGATCATGGCGCAGGCCGAGGAGATCATCACCAAACGCCTCGCGCGCGCAGTGACGGGCTGATCCGCGCCGCGTTCAGGTTCTGATCCGGATCCGTTAACCCTTGTTTTGCGGGGGCCTGAATTCGCCTGAGGGGAGGGGATCGCTCGCCCCTCAGGTGTAGACAGCGCCGTTCTGTTCCGATTATGTTCCATGGGAATCGGTTTAAGGGATTTCCATGGACCCCATCATGACCTTCGGAACCGTCGCGCTCGACGCGCTGCACCTTGTCTTTCTGGCCTTAGCCATCGGACTTGGCTTTGCCGTCTGGCAGGTGCGCCAGGGCGCCCGGATCGCCCGGCAGCTGCTGGAACGCGATCTCGATGCGGCGCAGGCCGAGGCCGAGCGGAACGGCCAGCGGGCCCGTACGCAGGAAGCCCTTGCGCGCGAAGCCGAGCTGAAGCTCGCTGCTGCGCAGGCCCGCAGCGATGAGGAGGAACGCAAGTTCGGCGAGATGGCGCAAGGCGTGCTCGCCCGCGCCAATGCGCAGTTCCTGCAGCTTGCGAACGAGACGTTCGAGAAGCACCGCGAAGGCGCCAAGGGCCAGCTGACCGAACTGATGAAGCCCATCGGTGAGAATTTCGAAACCTTCCGCCAGAAGGTCGATGCGCTGGAAAAGGTCCGCACCGAGGATAAGTCGGCTCTCAAGGAACAGGTCGAGGCGATCCACGCGAGCCTCAAGGTCCACACCGCAGAAACTGGCAAGCTGGTCAGCGCGCTCACCGCGCCCAAAGGTGGCGGCCGCTGGGGCGAGATGACGCTTCGCAACGTCATGGAACAGGCCGGCCTGTCCCAGCATTGCGATTTCTCCGAACAGGTCAGCGAAGCCAGCGACACGGGCCGCCAGCGCCCGGACGCCATCATCCACCTGCCCGGCGGGCGCCAGATCGTGGTCGATTCCAAGGTGTCGCTGGACGCCTACATGGCAGCCACCGGCACGGACGACCCCGCCCAGCGCGGCGCCCACCTGAAGGCCCACGCCGCCAGCGTGCAGCGGCATGTGAACCTGCTCTCGTCAAAGGACTACCAGTCCAATCTCGGCAACCGGTTCGACTATGTCGCGATGTTCATTCCCGGCGAGAATTTCTTCGCCGCCGCGCTGGAGCAGGCGCCGGACCTGATCGAGAAGGCGATGGGCAAGATGGTGATCGTCACCACGCCGACGACACTCATCGCGCTCGCCCGCACGGTCGCCCACCTCTGGCGCCAGCACGAGATGAACGCCAATGCGATGGAGGCTGCCGATCTCGGCGCCGAGCTGTATGTGCGCATCGGCAAGATGCTCGAGCACATGCAGAAACTCGGAAAATCCCTGAACGGCTCGGTCGATGCCTTCAACGATGTCATGGGCTCGGTGGACAAGCGGGTGATGCCGACCCTGCGCCGGTTCGAGGAATTGTCGATCGCCCCGCCCACCAAAACTGCCGCCGAACCGAAGCAGATCGAGGCCCGGGCGCGCCCCGCCGCCACCACGGGCGAGCTGGACCTGCCCCCGGCGCGCAAGGCGCTGGCGACGGAATAGACCCGTTGACGCCCCCGGCCGGCATGCATATCTCCACCCCATGGCTCTCCGCGATATCCTCACTGTCCCTGATCCGCGCCTGAAAGACGTGTCGAAACCCGTCGAAGGCGGGGTGACCGACGCGCACCGGGCGCTGATGGATGACATGTTGGAAACCATGTACGCCGCGCCCGGCATCGGCCTCGCGGCCATTCAGATCGGTGTGCCGCTGCGCATCATCGTCATGGATCTTGCCCGGGACGACGAAGAAAAAACCCCGCGCTACTTCGTCAACCCGGAGATCGTGGAAACGGTCGAAGAGACGAGGCCCTATGAAGAGGGCTGCCTCTCGGTGCCGGATATCTTCGACGAGGTCGAGCGCCCGGTCCGCTGCCGGATCAAGTATCTCGACTACAACGGCAACCCAGTGGACGAGTGGGCCGAGGACCTCTACGCCGTCTGCATCCAGCACGAGATGGACCATCTCGACGGCACGCTGTTCATCGACCACCTGTCGCGCCTGAAACGCCAGCGCGCGATCGACAAGGTGAAAAAAGCCAAACTCCGCGCCATCCGCGAAGACGCGAACTGAGCCGATGACGAAGCGCTCGCTGATTGCAGTCGCAGGCGCGTTGGTCATTGTCGTCTTGTCGGTTGCGGCTGTCTGGGGGATGGACCGAATGCGGACGGCAGGCCACATCAACTCTTGTCTCGACCGGGGCGGGGCGTGGGATTATGACGCCCGCGCATGTCAAACGAACTGATCAAACCCCTCCGCATCGCCTTCATGGGTAGCCCCGGCATCGCGCTCGACGTGCTCGAAGCGTTGATCGCGGCGGGCCATGGGATTGCATGCGTCTATTCCCAGCCGCCGCGCCCGGCGGGGAGGGGTCAGAAGCTGACGCCGACGCCGGTACATGCCTTTGCCGAAGCGCGGGGCCTCGACGTGCGCACACCGAAATCGCTGAAGAAGCCGGAAGAGCAGGCGGCCTTTGCCGCGCTGAATCTTGATGCCGCTGTGGTCGTTGCCTACGGCCTGATCCTGCCGCAGCCGATCCTCGATGCGCCGCGCCTCGGCTGCCTCAACCTGCACGCCTCGATCTTGCCGCGCTGGCGGGGCGCTGCGCCGATCCAACGCGCGATCATGGCGGGTGACACCGAAACCGGCGTGGACGCGATGCTGATGGAAGCCGGGCTCGACACCGGCCCGGTCCTCGCCTCCGTCCGCACACCGATCACCCGGGAGGATACGGCGGGCACGCTGTACGACCGGCTCGCAATGCTTGCCGCGCAGCTCGCGCCCCGCGCGCTGGCCGGTCTGGCCGATTGCAGCCTGCAGCCTGTCCCGCAGGCCGAAGCCGGCATGACCTATGCCCAAAAAATCACCGCCGAGGATCAGCGCATCGACTGGACGCGCCCCGCCGCCGAAATCGACTGCCAGATCCGCGGCCTCGCGCCCGCCCCCGGCGCCTGGTGCGAAGCCGATCTCGGGCAGGGGCCTGTCCGGCTGAAACTGCTGTTCAGTGAGCTGACGGGTGTGGCCACCGCCGCCGCCCCCGGCACGCTGATCGACGACCGCCTCGCCGTCGCCTGCGGCGATGGCCGCGCGGTTCGACTTCTGAAACTGCAGAAGCCCGGCGGAAAGCCGCTGGACGCGCGCGACTTCCTCGCTGGCACGCCGCTCGCCCCCGGAGACCGGCTTGCATGATCGACTTCTGGACGCGCACCGCAACGCCGGAAGACATGGACGCTATCGCCGCACTGAATGAGGCCGCTTTCGGCGGACCGGACGAGGCGCGCGTCACGCGCCAGCTTCAGGCGGACGGAGACAGCCTCATCTCGCTCGTTGCCGAGAATGAAAGCGGTCTCGTCGGCCATATAGAATTCTTCCGTATCCTGATCGATGGCGAACCTGCCGGTGCCGGCCTCGGCCCGTTGAGCGCAAAGCCCTGCCTCCAGAAGTCCGGCATCGGCAGCTATCTCGTCCGCACCGGACTCGAGGAACTCGACATGCTCGGCGAAACCATTGTCTTCGTCCTCGGCCACGACACCTACTATCCGCGTTTCGGCTTCGCGGCGGAAACCGCGCAGTCTTTCGCCGCCCCATGGTCCGGCCCGCATTTCATGGCGATCCGCCTCGCGCCGGGCGGCCCGACCTCCGGCACACTCACCTATCCCCGCGCCTTCAGCTGAAAGGGGCCCGCCCCATGCAAGTCTCCGCCACCGAACTCCTCGGCCTCGTCGCCGGCCTATTCGGTACATTCGCTTCCGCCCCGCAGGCCATCAAGATCATCCGCACCCGTCAGGCCCGCGATGTCTCGCTCACCATGTTCCTGATGGCGCTGACCGGATCTGTCCTCTGGGGCCTTTATGGCTGGCTCGAGCAGGCACCCAGCATCATGTTCTGGAACGGCGTGGCGGTTGTCATGTTCACGGCTATCATCTGGCTGAAGCTGCACCACTCCGAACCGGAGAGTTGACCAAACCGCGCCGGGCTGGCAGCGCCATTCCATGCCGCGTTACAAGCTCCTGATCGAATACCATGGCGGCCCCTATCAGGGCTGGATGAAGTTGCCCGGTGTGCCCACCGTGCAGGCCGCGCTGGAAGAGGCCGCCGCGAAACTCGATGGCGCGCCGGTCGACGTCATCGGGGCCGGGCGCACCGATTCCGGCGTCCATGCCACAGGCCAGGTGGCCCACATGGATCTTCTTCAGGACCGGCCGGACAAGGTCGCCGACGCGATGAACTTCCACCTGCGCCCGCACCTCATCGCCGTGCTGAAGGCGGAGATCGTCAGCGAGGACTTCCACGCCCGTTTCAGCGCCGCCGCGCGCCACTATCGCTATGTCATCATCAACCGCCGCGCCGACTTGACGCTGGAGCGCGGTCTTGCCTGGCGTGTGCCCTCGAAGCTGGACGCCGCCGCCATGCACGCCGCCGCGCAGCGCCTGCTGGGCAAGCATGACTTCACCACGTTCCGCGACACCGCCTGCCAGGCGGCGAGCCCGGTGAAGACGCTGGACCGGCTGGATGTTGCCCGCTTCGGCGACCGGATCGAAATCACCTGCTCGGCGCAGAGCTTCCTGCACCGCCAGGTCCGTTCTATGGTGGGCAGCCTCGTCGAAGTCGGCCGCGGTTTCCAGCGCCCGGACTGGATCAGCGAGATCCTCGCCGCCGCCGACCGCACGGCCTGCGGTCCCGTGGCGCCGAGCGACGGGCTGTATCTCGAACGCGTGGACTATCCGCCCGCCCCCTGACGCGAAGGCAGCCTTTTTTGCCTGCCCGTTCGGGGTTAGCCTCCCGTCCAAAGAACAGGGAGAAGACGGCCATGGCGATTGATTTCACGATTCCGGAAGATGCCAGGGAAGTACGCGAGCGCGTGCGCAAATGGGTGCAGGAGGAATGCGTCCCTGCCGAACAGGAGATGGCCGAGGGCAAACCCTTCAAGACCGTCCTTGCGGCGCTGCGCAAGAAGGCCCGCGCGCAGGGTCTCTGGCTGCCCTTCATCCCGGTCGAGCATGGCGGCATGGGACTCGGGCCACTCGCCAACGCGCTCGTGCAGATGGAGCTCGGCCACAGCCATCTCGGCGCCCTGTCGATGAACTCCCAGGGCCCCGATGACGCGACCATGCTGACGCTGCTCGCGCACGGCACGGACTTCCAGAAGGAGAAATACCTCAAGCCGCTGTTCAACGGCGACAAGCGCATCTGCTATTCGATGACCGAGAAGGCCGCCGGAGCTGACGCGACCGGCATGAAGACCACCGCTATCAAGGACGGCAAGGGCAACTACGTTCTCAGTGGCGAGAAATGGTTCTCCAGCGCCGCGACCGCCGCCGACATCGCGGTGGTGATGGCGAAGACCAATCCGGAAGCCCCGCGCCACCAGCAATATTCGACCTTCATCGTCGAACTGCCAAACCCGGGTTACAACATCATTCGCGACATCCCCACGATGGCCGTGCACGGCCCGCACTATGCGGAGATGGGCGGTGGCCATGCCGAGGTGAAGATCGACAACCTCATCGTGCCGGAAGAAAACCTGCTCGGCGGGGAGGGGATGGGCTTCGCCATGGGTCAGCACCGGCTCGCTTACGGGCGCCTGCGCCATGGCATGCACAATGTGGCGATGGCCCAACGCGCACTCGATCTGGCTACGGAGCATGTCACGAAACGCTCGACCTTCGGCAAGGGTCTCGAAGACCGGCAGGGCGTGCAGTTCATGCTCGCCGACTGCGCCAGCAAGATCTATATCGCGCGCCTGATGCTGATGCACATTGCCTATAAGGCCGAAAACGGCCTGGACATCCGCCAGGAAAACGGCATCGCCAAGGTCTTCCTCGCCAACATGGTGCATGACGTGGTCGACACCGCGATCCAGCTGCACGGCGCGCTTGGCTATTCGCTCGATACGCCGCTGGCCGCCTGGTACACGCACATCCGCTCCCAGCGCCTCGTTGACGGGCCGGATGAGGTGCACAAGTGGATCACGGGCAAGAACGTCATCCGCGCCTTCAAGAAGGACGGCACGACGGCGGCGGCGGCGGGCGGCGACCTCCTGTGATCAAGCTCACCTTCTGTCTGCGCCGCCTGCCGCATCTCAGCCGCGAAGAATTCCAGCGCTACTGGCGCGAGCAGCACGCTCCGCTGGTGGCCGAGCACGCCAGGACACTCGGCATATTGCGTTACGTCCAGGCCCATACCGGCCACGACGCGCTCAACGCCGCCATGCAGGCGTCACGCGGCGGCCCGGAGGCCTATGACGGCGTCGCCGAGCTCTGGTTCGAGAGCGAAGAGGCGATGGCGGCGAACACCAGCGAGGCGGCCATCAAAGCCGGCGCCGAACTGCTGGAAGACGAGAAGAAATTCATCGACCTCGCCAACTCCCCGCTCTGGTTCAGCGACGAGTATGCCGTGGTTGGCTAGCGCTCGTTCGTCCCCAGCGCGTCCGCCAGATCGGCAAGGATGTCTTCGGCGTCCTCCAGCCCCACCGACAGGCGCACCAGGCCGTCGCTGATGCCGTGTGCGAGGCGTTCGTCCGGGGAATAGGTTGAGTGCGTCATGCTGGCCGGGTGCTGGATCAGCGACTCGGCGTCGCCCAGGCTCACCGCGCGGCGGATCATCTGCAGACGGTTCATCATGGCGAGGCCGGCCGCGTAGCCGCCCTTCAGTTCCAGTGCGATCATGCCGCCGAAGCCCGCCATCTGGCGCCGCGCCAGGTCGTGCTGCGGGTGGCTTTTGAGGCCCGGATAATACACCGCCTCGACGCCCGGCTGCGCTTCCAGCCATTCGGCAACGCGCATCCCGGTTTCGCAGTGGCGCGCCATGCGCAGCTGCAAGGTCTTTAGGCCGCGCATCACCAGCATGGCATTGAACGGCGCCATCACCGAGCCGGTCATGTCCTTCACGCCGATCATGCGGACCTGCTTGATGGCGCCCGCCTTGCCCAGCACGATGCCGGCCACGAGGTCGCCGTGCCCGCCCAGGTATTTGGTGGCCGAGTGGACGACAAAGTCTGCGCCGAGTTCGATCGGCCGCGTGATCAGCGGCGAGGCATAGGTGTTGTCCACCACCACCAGGGCGCCGGCCGCATGCGCCATGCGGCTCACGGCGGCAATGTCCACGAGGCGCATGTTCGGGTTCGCCGGGGTTTCGAAATAGACGATGCGCGTCTGGCCGCTGATCGCGTTCGCCAGGTTCGCCGGTTCGCGCAGGTCCACATGGGTGATCTTGATGCCGAAGCGTGACAGGCCGTCGCGCATGAACGCGAACGTGCACCCGTACAGTGTCTTGTCGGTGATGATCTCGTCGCCCGGTTTCAGCAGGGTCCACATCAGCGAGGAGATGGCGCCCATGCCGCTCGCCGTGGCGAGGCCGGCTTCGGCGCCTTCGAGGCTGGCGATGCGGCTTTCGAGCAGGGCGACCGTCGGGTTCGAGATGCGCGAATAGATGTGGCCTTCGGCCTCGCCGGCAAACAGCGCGCCGCCGGTCTCGGCGTCGGGGAAGGCAAAGGTCGAGGTCAGGTGCAGCGGCGGGGTCAGCGCATTGCCGTTTTCGGCCGGGTCGTAGCCGTGGTGGATGGCGCGGGTGGCCGGGCCAAGCGGGCGGTTTGCGTCAAAAGCCATGATCATCTCCCTGTTCTGTGAACAGTATAGCACCTTCCCCTAGGTAATACCTGCCGAATTGTGCCCAAAAAACATTGCAAACTGGCATTAAATGCCACAAAGAGCATTTATGGACGCAATAGATGCCAAGATTATCCGAGCCCTCCAGCGCGACGGCCGCCTGACCAATCTCGAGCTGGCCGAGGAGGTGGGTCTGTCGCCGTCGCCCTGCCTGCGGCGAGTACGCAATCTGGAGGCTTCGGGGCTGATCCGGGGATATACCGCGCTGGTTGACCAGAAGGCCTGCGGCTATCCGATCACCTGTCTCGTCCGCATCCGCCTCGCCAGCCATTCGCAGGAGAATGTGCAGGCCTTCGAGCGGAAAATCGCCGAAACCGACGCCGTCCTCGACTGTTACCTGATGACCGGCGGCGCCGATTACGAGCTCCGGGTCGTCGCGCGCAGCCTTGAGGATTACGAGCATCTCGTGCGGGAAACCATCCAGAAGCTCCCCGGCATCGCCTCCATCGAGACCAGCTTCGCCTACGGGGTCGTCAAGAAGTCGCGGATCCTGCCTGTTCTCGGCGAAAAGGGCCCGTAGAACCCGGTTCCAAACCTGCTATGCTGACAGCCGCATGAGCTCACCCGAATCTCCAGTTTCGCCTCCCACGCTGGTCAACCGCGCGTTGTCGTCCCGGCGCCCGGGCCGGTGGCGCATTGCCGACATCATCGACGGCCGAGCGCTGCGCGTGAAACTCACCGCAGCTGCGCTCGACAATATCAACAATCCCTCGGCGGCCCGCAAAGGCGCGTTGAACCTGCTGCACGGCGCCATGTTCCGCGGCCGCCTGATCGCGCAGGAACGGTTGCAGCAGGGCGCCGACGGACTCGACACCGCACGCCTGCTGGCCGCCGTGCAGGACGAGGTGATCCATGCGCTCTACGACTTCACGGTTACCCACGTTCACCGCGCCTCCAACCCGACCGAGGCCGAGCGTCTCGCGATCGTGGCCACCGGCGGTTATGGCCGCGGCGTGATGGCGCCGTCCTCCGACACCGACCTCCTGTTCCTGCGGGCCTACAAAGCCAGTCCGCACACGGAGAGTGTGATCGAATACATGCTCTATGCCCTGTGGGACATGGGGCTGAAGGTCGGCAATGCCTTCCGTACACCCCTCGAATGCGTCAAACTTGCGCTGGAGGATGTCACCATCAAGACCAGCCTGCTCGACTCGCGCTTCATCTGCGGAGACGAGAAGCTCGCCACCGACATGATGGCGCTGTTCCAGCGCGAGGCGGTCAAGGGCGCCGACGCCCAGTTCATCGCCGACAAGCTGGCCGAGCGGGATGCGCGCCATGCCCGCATCGGGGACGCGCGCTATGTCGTCGAACCCAACCTCAAGGAAGGGAAGGGCGGACTGCGCGACCTGCAGACGCTCTACTGGATCGTCAAGCACATGAACGGCGGCGTGACCCTCGAGGATGTGATGCGCGACGGTCCGTTCACGGACCACGAATACACCATTTTCATCCGCGCCGCCCGTTTCCTCTGGACCGTGCGCTGCCATATTCACTTCGTCACCGGGCGCGCGGAAGATCGGCTCAGTTTCGATCTGCAGCCCGAGATAGCCGCCCGGATGGGCTACCGCGACCGGGAGGGCCAGCAGGGCGTTGAGCGGTTCATGAAGCGCTATTTCCTCGTCGCCAAGGATGTCGGCGGCCTGACGCGCATCATTGCCGCCAAGCTGGAGGCCGAGCACAAGAAGAAGCCGGAGGGCCTGCGCCGGTTCCTGCCGGTCCGCGCTCCGCAGCCGTTGCCGGAGGCGGGCTTCATGATCGAGGCGGGCCGTATCAACATCACGCAGGACGATGTCATGGCGAGCGATCCGCTCAACATGATCCGGCTATTCACCATCGCGAGACGCGAGCAGAAGGACATCCATCCCGCCGCCCTGACGGCCCTCACGCGAAACCTCCGGGGGCTGACGGACGGTGTGCGGGAAGCATCGGAAGCGCGCGCGCTGATCCTTGACGCCGTCCTCGGCGGAAACGATCCGGGCCCGACGCTGCGCCGCATGAACGAGGCCGGCGTGCTCGGCCGCGCAATCCCGGAATTCGGCACCATCGTCGCCCAGACGCAGTTCAACATGTACCACCACTATACGGTGGACGAGCACACGCTGCGCGCAGTCGGGATCGTCGCGGATCTGGAGCATGGACGCGGCGTGATTGCGCCGCTTGCCCATGAACTCTTCGCCAGCATCGAAAACCGCCGTGCGCTCTATCTCGCCATGCTGCTGCACGATACCGGCAAAGGCAAAGGCGACCAGCAGATCGCCGGCATGATCACCTCGCGCAAGGCCTGCGAACGCCTCGGCCTGCCGGACGAGGAAACCGACCTTGTGGTCTGGCTCGTCGGGCATCATCTCGAAATGAGCGAAACGGCGCAGAAGCGAGACATCTCCGATCCGCGCACGGTCGCCACTTTCGCGCGCCTCGTCGGCTCGCTGGAACGCCTGCGCCTGCTCTACATTCTCACCGTCGCCGACATCAAGGCTGTCGGGCCGGCAGTCTGGAACGCCTGGAAGGGCCAACTCCTCGCCGACCTCTACCACAACACCGCGGCCGCTCTGCGCGGCGGGCGTACCGATGAGGCCGGGGTCCAGAGCGAACTGGAGCGCCGCGCCGAAATCCGCCGCGCTGCGATCATCGACCGGCTCGGCAGCCTGCCGCCGCTCCTGCTCGAACTCGAAACGGCCTACTGGACCGGCTTCGACGCCGACGACATCGCCTGGCACGCCGCTGCGCTCGCCAAAAGCCCCGATGTCGTCACGACGCGGATGGCGCCCGAAGGCGGCGCTGTCGCGCTGCTCGTCTCCGGTAAGGACCGCCCCGGCCTGTTCGCCGACCTCGCCGGAACGCTGATGCGCCAGGGCGCCAACATCGTTGCGGCGCAGGTGTTCACCTCGCGCGGCGGACGCATCGTTGACGTGTTCATGCTGCAGGACATTCGCGGCCTGCCGTTCGGCGAGGGCGATGCCCAGCGCCTCGTGACGCTGGAAAAGGCGATCACCGCCGCGCTCGGCGGCAACCCGCCAACGGGCGGCGTCAAGTCGCGCGCCGGCCGGCGGGAAGCCGCCTTCCTCGTTCAGCCCTCGGTGCAGATCCACGACGACATCTCGGCCGACTATACCGTGGTCGATATCGCCGCCCGCGACCGGCCGGGCCTGCTCCACGAAGTGGCCGAGGTCCTCGCCGAGCTGAAACTCTCGATCCACTCCGCGCACGTCGGCTCCTACGGCGAGCGCGTGTTCGATGCCTTCTACGTCCAGTCGGAGACGACGACCGGCGGCCATCTGTCAAAAGCCCGCAAAGAGACCCTGAAGGAACGTCTTATGGCCGTTCTCTCGCGCGAAGAACCGGATGCGCCCCATACACCGGCCCGCAAGCTCCGGCGGTCACGGGCCGTGGACAGTTTCTGAGAATTCAGGGAAAGCGGACGACATGAGCCTGGTTCGCCATACCGCCGTGCAGGCGTCCCTCACGTTCGCAAGCCGCATCCTCGGCTTCGTGCGCGACATCATCCTCGCCGCCAAGATCGGCGCGGGCCCCGTCGGCGATGCCTGGGCCACCGCCCAGCAATTCCCCAACCTGTTCCGCCGCATTTTCGCGGAAGGCGCCTTTTCCTCGGCCTTTGTGCCCACCTATGCGCGCACCCTGGAGGCCGAGGGTCCCGAAGCCGCCCGCGCCGTGGCCGATGACGCGATGCGCGTGCTGTTCGCCGCCACCGCCGGCCTCACCATTCTCGCCCAGATCTTCATGCCCTGGGTCCTGCTGATCATCCATGGCGGCCAGGCGGGCGATACGGTGAACTACAATCTCGCCGTCCTGATGACGCGCATCACGATGCCCTACCTCACCTTCATGGCGATCGCGGCGCTCTTGTCCGGCGTGCTGAACTCGCTGGAGCGGTTTGTGCTTTCGGCCGGCGCGCCGACGCTGCTGAACCTGTGCCTGATCCCGGCGGGACTCCTCGGCACCACGCCGCAGCTCACCGCCATCTATGCCGCCATCGCCTTTTTCATTGCCGGTCTCCTGCAGGCCGGCGCCCTTTGGTGGGGCGTCTCGCGCCAGGGCGTGAAGCTCAGCCTGATCGGCTGGCCCCGTCTCACGCCTGCCGTGAAGAAGGTTCTGATGCTGGCCCTGCCGGGCACGATTGCGGCTTCGGGTACCCAGATCAACATCATCGTCAGCCAGTCCCTCGCCAGTTTCGAAGTCGGCGCCAAGAGCTGGCTCTATGCGGCAGACCGGCTTTACCAGCTGCCCCTCGGGCTCGTCGGCGTCGCGGTCGGGGTCGCCATCCTGCCGCGCCTCAGCCGTGCCGCGCGGGCAGGGGATACAGACGCCGGCGCCCGCACCATGGACGAGGGCATCGGCCTGGCCATGGCGCTCACCTTTCCGGCCGCCGCCGGCCTGATGCTCGCGCCGGTCTTCCTGATCGACGCCTTCTTCGTGCGCGGCGCGTTTCTCGCTTCGGACGCCGCCGCAGCCGGCGCGGCGCTGTTCCACTTCGCCTGGGGCGTGCCCGCCTTCGTGCTGATCAAGGTGCTCGCGCCGCCTTACTTCGCCCGGGAGGACACGAAAACCCCGATGCGCTTTGCGCTCGCCTCGGTCGCCATCAACACGCTGCTCGGCGCGGGCCTGTTCTTCTGGCTCAAGTCATCCGGCGCGCAGGGCTTTCCCGGCCTCGCCATCGCCACCAGCACGGCAGCCTGGTTCAACGCCGGCCTGCTCGCGCTGACGCTCGCCCGGCGCGGCTGGTACCGCCCCGGTCCCCGGCTTGCGGCGGGCCTGATCCGGGCGGCGCTCGCCACCGCCATCCTCTCGGCCGGCATCGCGCTGATGCTCTGGCAGTTCCCGGCGATCCAGGCCGCGCTCTACGGCTCGAAGTCCCTCGCGGCCGCCGTTCTCGTGCTGGGCGCCGCTGTGATCTACGGGGCGGCGGCCCTGATAACCGGCGCCTTGCGCCCCGGCGACATCCGGCAGGCTTTGCGGCGCTGATCAAACAGGCTAAACGCCCCGGACCATGACCGACACGACCCCCGCCTATACCGGCCCGCAACGCGTTTTCTCCGGCATCCAGCCGACGGGAAGCCTCCATCTCGGCAATTATCTCGGCGCCCTGAAGAAGTTCGCCGACCTGCAGGCCGAGGGCCATGACTGCGTGTTCTGCGTCGTGGACCTGCACGCCATCACGATGCCGGTCGAACGCGGCGCCCTGATCGACCAGACCCGCCAGATCGCTGCCGCCTTCATGGCTGCCGGCGTCGATCCCGCAAAATCGGTGATCTTCGCTCAGTCTTCCGTGCTGGCGCATGTCGAGCTCGCCTGGATCTTCAACTGTGTCGCCCGCATGGGTTGGGTCGAGCGGATGACCCAGTTCAAGGACAAGGCCGGCAAGGATGCCGAACGCGCCTCGGTGGGCCTGTTCACCTATCCGGTCCTTCAGGCCGCCGATATCCTCGCCTACAAGGCAACCCACGTTCCCGTCGGCGAGGACCAGAAACAGCACCTCGAACTCAGCCGCGATATCGCCGAACGCTTCAACCGCGAATACGGCGTACCCGGATTTTTCCCGTTGCCGGAACCCATGATCAAGGGCCCCGGCGCCCGGATCATGTCGCTCAAGGACGGCACGAAGAAGATGTCGAAGTCCGACCCGTCAGACCTCTCCCGCATCAGCCTCGTGGACGATGCCGACGCGATCTCGAAGAAGATCAGGAAAGCAACCACCGATACCGGCGTCATCCCGGCCACCGCCGAAGAGCTGAAAGGCCGTCCCGAAGTCGAGAACCTCGTCGGCATCTTTGCCGCGCTCTCGGGGCGCAGTGTCGAGAGTGTGCTGGCCGAGTTCGAAGGCAAGGGCTTCGGCGTGTTCAAGCCGGCGCTCGCCGAGGTCACGGTTGCCCATCTCGCGCCCATCACGGCGCGCTACCGCGACATTCTCGCTGATCCCGCCGGAATCGACCGTGTGCTGGCAGACGGCGCCGGGCGTGCCAATGCCATCGCCGCGCCGATCATGGACGAGGTGCGCCGCGTGGTGGGTTTCTGGCGCCCCTGAGGCGCGCCAATCGATCGCTGCGACCGAACGAACCCTTGCCATCGAGGGCAACGCTCCGCATCTTCCCCGGGTCATCTTCGGAGGAAACCGCATGCGCATCCCGGCCAGACTTGTCCTTCCTGTCCTCGTATTGCTCGGCGCCTGCGGCGCGCCGGCGTCTGCCCCTGGCGGCGGGACGCAACCGGGCATCGAGGTGCGCGATGCCTTCATCGTCCAGCCTCCCGAGGGCCGGGAAGTCACCGGCGGCGGCATGCAGATCAGCGTGACCGGCAGCCCGGTGGTCTTCACAGGCGCGAGCACGCCGGTTGCCGACACGGTCGAGCTGCACACGATGTCGATGGAAAACAACATGATGCAGATGCGCAAGGTTGAATCCTTCCCCGTCTCCGAGGGTGCGCCGCTGGTTCTCGAGCGGGGCGGTAACCATCTCATGCTGTTCGGGCTCGAACCTCTCCAGGTGGGCGAACAGGTGGATGTGACACTGACGTTCACAGACGAATCAGGTGCCCAGCAGACGGTCGTGACCAAAGCAGAAGTGGTTTCGCCGGCGGGTTGATGCTCATTTTGCGGCCAAACACTGCACTTATCCGAAATTTCATGCACGCTCGCCCTGTTATTGCCACGACGATCGCACCATAGTCAGGGCAGATGAAGTCCACACCTCAACCAGCTCAGGACAGGCGTAAACCGATGCCCTCACGCGCAGCGGCAGCAAAGCTTCCCCAGGCCTATGAGGAAGATCTTCGCGCCAAGCCCCGTCCTTCCGCCGTTCCCGAGCATTTCATCTCGTTGGAACATGCCGAGCCGAGCCCGATCATGCTCGGCTTCCAGAAAGGCTGGCGCCGGTTTGTCGGTTTCCTGAAGCTCTCCGCCATTCTGGCCGTGATCGGCGCCTATCCGGCGGCCACCGTGCTTTCCAGCCATGTCGATGACAGCGCCGTCGTGATTCCGGGCGACCAGAGTTGGTCCGTGTCCGTCGTCGGTGTGGCGATCCACAAGATCGCGCGTGAGCTGGCCGGTGCCGGCTGGGCCGCCGACCGGCCGGGCTGGCACCCGCAGGCGCGCCTCACCGCGCTGCCCGCCTGGCAGGAAGCCACCGCGTCCGGCCTGTCGGACCATACGCTTCTGCTCGCCGAAGTCGCCGCCAATGCCGAAGGGCCGGACGGCGACCTCGCCGCCGCCTCGCGCCTCCTGAAAGCGGTGCCCGGCGAAGACATGCGCCCGCGCCTCACCGCCGCAGCCGAGGCCCTCAACCGGTTCGACACGCGCGCCTCGCGCGGCCTCGCCGTTCGTCCTTCCCCGGAAGAAACCCTGCCGCGCGAAATGGCGTTGTTTGCGGACTGGGCGGCTGAGGATCGCGGCGCGCTGTCTGATCGGATCAATGCCGAACAGAGCGCCTGGCCCGCCAGCAAGGAAGACATTTCGGCCTTCTACGCCGCCAAGGCCCGCGCTCACCTCGCTCACCAGCTGGTCGTCGCCGGCAAGGCCCGTGCCTATGGCCTGACCGGGGACACCGAAGTCGCCGTCGCGCTGAGCAGCGCCGAAACGGCCTGGAAGCGGGCGGCCGACATGAAGCCGGTCTTCGTCTCCAACCAGTCGGGCTCTGCCGCCCTGATGCCGAACCACCTGGCCAGCATGGCCTTTTACCTGTTCGAAGCCGAAGAAGCCTCGCGCCGTCTCGCGGACCGCCTGGCGCCGCCGCCTGCGGTGATCGAGGAAGTTGCCGCGATCGCCCAGACCGGTGAGGCCGTGCCTGTCCCTTGAACTGACGCCCGTTGCAGGCCATGTCTGCCTGCAGAAAGTGAGGCCTCATGTTCATCCAGACGGAAGCGACGCCGAATCCTGATACCGTCAAGTTCCTGCCGGGCCCTCCGGTGGCGGGCCACCTTGGCCCGTTCGACTATCCGGATGCCGCCAGCGCCCGCGCCAGTCTCCTCGCGCGCGCCTTGTTCCAGGTTGACGGCGTCGCCCGCGTCTTCCTCGGCGCCGATTTTGTCAGCATCTCCAAGGCGCCGGGCCGGGACTGGAAACACGTCAAGCCGATGGTGCTCGCCGCGATCATGGACCATTTCATGGCCGGCCTGCCGGTCGTCGAGGAGAATGGCGGCGAGGCCGGCGACGAGATCACCTACGAGGGTGAAACCGCCGAGATCGTGGCCGAGATCAAGGAACTGATCGAAACCCGCGTGCGCCCGGCCGTGGCCCAGGACGGCGGCGACATCACCTTCCGCAGCTTCGATGCCGAAACCGGTATCGTCCATCTCAACATGCGCGGCGCCTGCGCCGGCTGCCCGTCGTCCACCATGACGCTCAAATCCGGCATCGAGAACATGCTGCGCACCTATGTGCCCGAAGTCACCGCCGTCGAGGCGGTGCTCTAGGCCGCCCTGTTCCTGCGCTTTCCCTCATTCCCAGACCTGACCAAAGGACCCCGCCATGGCCCACCCTGTCAACGATCACGCCCTTGATGTGATCTTCCGCGATGCCCGCAGCCAGAACGGCTTTCTCGAAAAGGACGTCCCCGAGATCCTCGTGCGCGCGGTCTACGACCTCGCCAAGATGGGCCCCACCAGCGCCAACTGCTCGCCCGCCCGGTTCGTGTTCGTGCACACGCCGGCCGGCAAGGAACGCCTCCTGCCGCTGATGAGCGAAGGCAACCGCGCCAAGACCGCCGCCGCGCCGTGGACGGTCATCATCGCCTTTGACCTCGCCTTCCAGGAAAAGATCCCGCAACTCTTCCCGCACGCCCCCGGCGCCAAGGACTGGTTCAACGCCAACCGGGATGAAACCGCCTTCCGCAACGGTTCGCTGCAGGGCGCCTACCTGATGCTCGCGGCCCGCGCCATCGGCCTCGATTGCGGCCCGATGAGCGGCTTCGATGCTGCCGGCGTCAACGCTGAGTTCTTCGAAAGCGAAGAGGGCGAAATGAAGCATTGGCGCGCCAACTTCATCTGCAACATCGGCTATGGCGACAAGGCAAAGATCTTTCCGCGCAGCCCGCGCCTCGAATTTGACGAGGCCTGCCGCATCCTCTAGGTCGCCGTAGCCGGCGCTCCTGACCCCGCAGGTCCCAGCGAAGGCTGGGACCCAGCGCATGAACGATGTTTTTCCTTCGTCTGGACCCCTGCCTGCGCTTGAGACCTGCGGCGTCTCCTGTTGCGGGCTCGGTCTGCACACCCACCCCGTTTCGTTCACCCATCCGATGCGCTAACGAAGCCCATGCTCACGCTCGGCCTCAACACTGCTTTCAGCACAATGGAAGCCGCCCTCGTCCGGGACGGCGAGATCCTCGCTGATTTGCGCGAAGCGCTGCCGCGCGGCCAGGAACGCCGCCTGCCGGGCCTCGTCGCCGAACTTTGCGCCGAAGCGGGCGTCACCCTTGGCCAGCTCACCCGCATCGGCGTCGTCACAGGGCCGGGCAGTTTCACCGGCCTGCGCATCGGCGTCGCCTATGCGCGCGGCCTCGCCCTTGTCACCGGCGCAACGGCCGTTGGCGTCACCAGTCTTGAAGCGGCCATCCCCGCCGGTTTCGAAGGCCCCGCCCTCGGCTGCCTCGCCGCCCAGCGCCGCCCGCCGGACCAGACCTGGTGGGTGCAGGGCATCTCTGAAGGGGAGGGGATCGCGGAGGTGTTGGAAGTTCCGCTCACGGATCTTCTCCCGATGCTCACCGGCTTTACCGCCCCCGTCTTCATGGATGGCACCGAAGCGCTCGGCGACCTCGCCGGGAAGCTCGACCTCAGGCCCCTGCAGCCGAGCGCCGTGACGGCCGCGATCAAGGCGAGCCTCTTCGACCCCGCCCAACACCCGCCCGCACCGGTCTACGCCCGCGCTCCCGACGCGACGCTTCCGTTGGCGAAGATTTAGGTCTCAAGCGGAAGCCGAACGTCCGGTTTGGCCCTATCCGGTCAGCCGCCCCTACTGTCCGACAATGTTGAAACCGGAGAGAAGCAGAAGACCCATGCCGGCGTTCGCAATCGTGTGCGCAACCATTGAAGGAGCAAGACGCCCAGAGGCGTTGGCAAGAATGCCGAAGATCAGACCTAGCAGGAACGTATGCGGCAGATAGGCTGGCGTTCCTATGTGCCAGACCGAAAACGCAATTGCAGTCAGCACTATGATCGCCACTCTGGGCAGGCGACTGCCTACTTTCATCAGCATGCCACGAAAGAACAATTCCTCACAGACGCCCGGTACGAGCGCTCCAATTGTCATGAAGTAGAGGTGCACTGGGGGCGGCAGCAGATGCATGGGCGGGACATCCACATAATGCGCCGCAATACGCAAAGACGTGACTGCTATACCAACGGAAACGATGCCCGCTATTGCGCCAACTAACATGTCCCTGGGCAAGGTCTTTCCAGAGAAACCTATGCTGGCGCAGATGTTAACGTTGCCGATCTTCAGCCTGGCGACTGCGAGCAGACCGAGGACCAAGGGAAACACCGGGCTCACATAGATGAGGTTTTGCAACACAGACGCAGGCGCAGCGGCAGGGTCGCCGTACACAGCGCTAAGACCGAAAACAATAATCGGGCCGCTGTTCGAGGCAAGCAGGTAAGCAACCACCGACCACGCGAGCAGCTCGGCCAAGTTCCGAATCCCTGCCATGAACGCCCCCTCATTTGCAGGGAAGGGCAGCATAAGCGCTCCGCGCCGTCAATCATCGCCGAAATAGGCGCCGCGCGAGATGACGCTCGGACGTCGCATTTGGCGATTTCCTGCCATTCGCGAGCCTACAGATTTCGTTGCACAAGTTCCGCCTTGTGCAGCAAAACCACCCCCCCATCCCGCACTCCTTTCCTGTCAATCCCGGCGAACGCCGGGACCCAAAAATCCATACTGTGCAAGTCCTTGCGGGTCGCGGCTTCCGCCGGGATTACAACATGGCGAACTTTTTTCATCCCAACGAATCCGGCCGAACATCCGCCGGGCGTATACTCCGCCGATGTCCGGGTTTCTCAGCATACGGAACTATGTGTACTTCCGGCATCTCTTCGATGCTGTGCACCCGTTTTTCTGGCCGGTCCTCTACTGGCAGCTGAAACGCGCCTGGCTCAGCCTTCGGCGGGAGAATCTCAACGCGATCCTCATCGCCATCACCTGGTGGGGCGGTGTGCGGATTGTCCATCGCGGCCACCGGATCGAAACACCGAGGGCGAGCCCCTTCGCCCGAACCAAACCCCGCTACGACAATCCCGTGTGGTTCACGGACGTTCCCGCCGAATTTCTCAGCGATGCGCCAGATTTCGCGCAGCTCTCGGTCAACGTCTTTGAAATACCGCTCATCCCCGCGCAGGCGGGGATCCCGGGAGGCTTACGCCGGGCCCGATCCCCGCCTGCGTGGGGATGAGCGCAAACAAGGACAATTCAGATCCTCCCAAACCTTGCGGCCCCCGCGAGGCCGCCGGGCGTGGGGCGACATCTGCGCTTTACACGCCCTTCGCCAACCAGGGCTCCAGATCGTCTTCCTGCGCGATCAGCGCGAGGCCGTTGGCGATCGAGACGAACTGATCGCCGGTCTCTACCTTTTCCGCGCCGAAGCGCGCCTCGAAACTTTCGCGCAGCGCCGGCACATAGGAGGTGCCACCGGTCAGGAACACGCGGTCGATCTTCGCCTCGGTCAGGTTCGCCCGCTTCAGCGCTTCGCCCACCTGCGCCTGGATCGCGCGCACATCCTCGCCGATCCAGCCGTCGAATTCATCGCGCCCGATTGTGCGGCTCAGCTTCAGCGTGCCGACATCGAGATCGAACAGGCCCTGTTTCTCCTGCGACAGCTGCATCTTCAGCTGCGCCACCGCCCGGTAAAGCACGTAGCTCGAATCCGCATCGAGAAAGGTGATGAACGCCTGGATCAGTTCCGGCTCATCCGCCACCCGCAGCAGCTTCACGAGCTCCGCATAGTCCTTGGTGTGCCGCATGATCGACAGTTGGTTCCACTGCGCAAACCGGCTGTAATAGGCGAGCGGGATCGGCAGCGTCTTGTCGCCGCTCTTGAACGTCGAGTCCTTGCCGAACAGAGGGGCCACCACATGCTCGATGATCTTCTGGTCGAACGCATCGCCCGCAATCCCGATCCCCGCATGCGAGAGTGCCTCGGCGCGCAGCTTGCCGCTGCCGGGATCAAACCGGATGATCGAGAAGTCGCTGGTGCCGCCGCCGAAATCCGCGACCAGGATCGTCGCCGGCGCCGTCAGGCGCTGCGCATAGAAGAAGGCCGCCGCCACCGGCTCGTAGACGTGATGGATCGTCTCGAAGCCGAGCCGTTTAAGCGCCGTTTCGTAGCGCGCCTGCGCCAGCGTCTCGTCCGGCTGCGCGCCGGCAAACCGCACCGGCCGCCCGACCACCACCCGGCTCGGCCAGGGCGTTTCCGACCGTTCGGCCAGCCGACGGAGGTAGGCGGACAACAGGTCCTCGAACCGCCAGTTCCTGTTGTGGATCACGGTCGAGGCGAACAGCGGGCTCGCCGCGAAGGTCTTGAACGACTGGATGAACCGGCAATCCCCGCCCAGCTCCAGGAACTGATCGATGGCCCAGGGGCCGATCTCCATCTTCGCCGGTGCGCCGCGTTCGTCTTCGTCGCGCCAGAAGCACAGCACCGAGCGGCAGGCCGGGAAGGTCTCGCCGTCATGGCTGAACATCAGGGCTTCGGTCGCGCCATTGCGCCCGGCAATCGCGGCCACGCTGTTGGTCGTGCCGAAATCGAGGCCGAGAGTGGAGATCGCTTGGGTCATGATGCGCACTTGTGCCAAGGCAAAGGGCAGGCGAACTAACAGAGGCAGGGGGCCGCAAGCAACCCTGTGATTGGCCGATCCGGAGCCTGAATGACCCTGCACCTGCGCGCCCTGACCCCAGACGATGCCGCCGCCGCCGCCGCGTTGCACGCGCTCGCCTTTGCGGATGGGTGGAGCGAAGCGGCCTTCGCCGCCCAGTTCGCCGCCGCCGGCGCGGTCACCCTCGGCCTGTTCGACGCGGACGGTCTCGCCGCCTTTGCGCTGTTCCAGAATACCGCCGGCGAGGCCGATCTCCTCACCGTCGCCACCCATCCGGACCGGCGCAATCAGGGCCTCGCCCGCCAGCTGATCACCCGCGTCATGGCAGATCTTGTCCTTCAGGCCGTCACGCGCGTCACGCTGGATGTCGCCGAAGACAACGCGCCCGCCCTCCACCTCTACGCTTCGCTCGGTTTCACCGAGGACGGCCGGCGCCCGCGCTATTACACAGCCGGCCGGCCGGCGCCCGTCGCCGCAATCCTGATGTCGAAAACGCTGGCCGCCTAGTCGCAGCGGAGAAGGGGTCTATAGTTGAGTTCCAAGCAGAGGAGACCCGCCATGGCCGGTGACCTGAAGTCCATCGAGGTTCCGAAGGAGATCTTCGGCCTCTACGACGCCTATTGCCACGGCGATCTCTCGCGCCGCGCCTTTTTCGACAGTCTGGCGAAATATGCCGTCGGCGGCCTCACCGTCTCGATGCTCGCGGCCTGCGTGCTTCCGGACTATGGCCGTGTGCAGACCGCCGAAGGTGCCGAACCCGATCTCATCGAGGAAACGGTCACCTACGCTTCGCCCAAAGGTGCGGGCGAAATGTCGGGCTATCTGGTCCGGCCTGCGAAGGCCAGGGGCAAGCTCGCCGGCATCGTCGTGGTGCACGAGAACCGGGGGCTCAACCCCCACATCCGCGACGTGGCCCGCCGCGCCGCCAAGGCGGGCTATGCCGCCTTCGCGCCAGACGCGCTCTATCCCCTCGGCGGCTATCCCGGCAATGACGACGATGGCCGCGCCCTGCAGGCCCAGCGCGCGGTGCCCGAGATGATCGAGGATTTCATGGCGGCGGCCGAATTCCTGCGCGGCCATGACGCCACCAATGGCAAGATCGCTTGCACCGGCTTCTGCTTCGGCGGCGCGGTGACCAATATCATGGCCGTGCGCCAGCCCTGGCTGAAGGCGTCCGTGCCCTATTATGGCGGCTGGCCGCCAGTCGAGGACGCCGCGAAGGTCGAGGTGCCCCTGCAGATCCACCTCGCCGGCGAAGATGCCCGCGTCAACGAGGGCTGGCCAGCCTACGAGGCCGCTCTGAAGGCGGCGGGCAAGCCCTACGAGGTCTTCGTCTATGACGGCTGCCAGCACGGCTTCCACAATGACACCACGCCGCGCTTCAATCCGGAGGCCGCCGCACTGGCTTGGAGCCGCACGCTCGGCTTCTTCGCCCGTCACCTCGCCTGACCCCGTTTCACCCTGATCTGGACTTGAGCGCCAAGCCCGGGCAAAAGGACGCTCATGGACCGATTGGAAAAACTCTGCGTCGAAAAAGGTCTCCGCATGACGGAGCCCCGCCGCATCATCGCGCGGGTGCTTTCGGTGGCCGACGATCACCCCGACGCGGAGGAGCTGCACCGCCGCGCCAATTCGCTCGATGCCTCGATCTCGCTGGCGACCGTTTACCGGACCGTAAAGCTGTTCGAGGACGCCGGCATCATCCAGGCACACGATTTCCGCGACGGGCGCGCCCGTTACGAGGAAGTGCCGGAGGAGCACCACGATCACCTGATCAACGTGAAGACCGGCGCCGTTGTGGAGTTCCATTCCGACGAGATCGAGAAGCTGCAGGAAGAGATCGCCCGCAAGCTCGGCTTCAAGCTGGTTGATCACCGGCTCGAACTGTACGGGATCCCGGTCAAGGACGGCGAATAGCCGCCCGGGTTTCGCACAAGCCCTTATTCGACCACGACGACCTTGAAGATGCCGTCGAAATCCTTCGTGGCGACATAGAGGTAACCGTCCGGCCCCTGCACGACATCGCGGATTGCCATGCCGTCGGCGCGCAAGAGGTCTTCCTTGCCGATGACCTTGCCGCCGTCCAGATCAATCCGTACAAGGACGAGACCGGCCGGGCCGTTCATGCCGCCGGCGAACAGGTCGCCGCGCCAGCCCGGATAGACATCGCTGTTCAGCATCGTCAGGCCCGACGGGGCAATCGACGGCACCCAGAAGGTCTCCGGCTGCGCCATGCCTTCGGCTTCGGTCTTGTCGGAGATGATCGTGCCGTCATAGTCGACGCCGTAGGTGATCGCCGGCCAGCCATAATTGGTGCCCCGGGTGATGATGTTGAGTTCGTCGCCGCCCTTCGGGCCATGCTCGGTTTCCCAGAGCGTGCCGGAGACCGTGTCGTAGTAGAGCCCCTGCGGGTTGCGGTGACCATATGACCAGACCGCCGGATCGCCCGCCACACCATCCGCAAACGGATTGTCGGCCGGGATGGAGCCGTCCGGATTGATCCGCACGATCTTGCCGAGCACATCCTTGGGGTTCTGCGCCAGTTCCTTGTACTTGAAGGCTTCGCCGACGGTCACGAACAGCGTGCCGTCATTGGCGAAGGCCAGCCGCGAGCCATAGTGATAGGCCGTGTCGCGCGTCTTGCCGCGGAAGATTTCCTCGACCGCCTCGAGCGCCGAATTGTCGTCGCTGAGCCGCCCGCGCACCACGGCCGTCGCGTTGGCCGCCGACGTGCCCGACGAGAGCGCGACATAGACCAGCCGGTTGTCTTCAAAGTCCGGGTCCAGTGCGAGACCCAGATAGCCGGCCTGGCCTTCGGTCAGCGCCGGCGGCAGGCCGGACACCGGTTTGGGATCGACGCCCGTTCCGGGCACCACATATTTCAGGCCGCCTTCCTTTTCGGTGAAGAGCAGCGCGCCGTCCGACAGGAACGCAAGGCCCCAGGCCTGCTCGGCCGCCACCAGCGGCTCCAGCTTCACCTTGGTCTCGCTTACCGAAACCGGCGTTGCGGTTCCCCCGGTCTGCGAACACGCGGTGAGGACCGCCGCAAGGGCGAGGGCGGGCAGGCGGAGGAGGTTCGGCATGGCGGGCTCCGGTTCGGATCTGGATGGCCCGCCAAGACATAGAGCGTCCCGGCTGCCGCGCCAACGAAAAAGGGGCGGCCCCGAAAGGCCGCCCCCAAATCATTCGGTCGTGAAACCGGGTCTTACCAGCTCTTCGTCACCGACACGCCATAGGTGCGCGGCTCGGTCAGGAAGATGTTGGTGAACAGGCCCGAGGAGTCATCGGTCAGGTAGGCACCCGTGATGACTTCCTTGTCCGCGATGTTCTTGCCGAAGGCTTCGATCTTCAGGCCATTCTCGTCGTTGAACAGCGACACCGAGACGTTGACGTTGTCCCACGAGTCGAGTTCGTCACGCACCGAGTTGTAGACGCGGCTGAAGCTGTCCGACTGGCGGTAGTAGTCGACGCGGCCCGTGAGGCCCCAGGCGCCGAACGAACCCGGCTCCCATGTGTACTCTGCGCCGAGGTTGATGGTCGATTCCGGAGCGCCCGGGATCGAGTTTCCAGCCAGGTCCTTGGCGTCGCCATCGGTCGGGGTGAGGGCCGAAACGGTGCGCGTCGTGCCGTCCGAGTTGCGGACGGTGACAGTCGAACCGGTCAGGCCGAGCAGGGCCTCGAGGTTGGCCAGGCCGCCCACACCGGCAGCAAGAGCGCCGTTGCAGAGGCCGCGTGTTGCGCCGGCTGGCAGAGCCGAAGCTGCGATGGCGCCGAGCACCGTCGCATAGCCCTGAGCCGAAACCACACAGTTCGTGTAGGTCGAGGCGTTCTTCAGCGTGATCAGGTCGGCCCGGCCGTTCGTGCGGTCAAGCACGTCGATGCCCCAGGTGTCCTGGATCTCGGTGTCGAGCAGGCCGATATTGGCGTTGACGATGAAGGTCGATACCGGGTTCCAGACCGTCTCGATTTCGAGGCCTTGCAGCTTCGCATCGATGTTGAAGTTCGCAGAGGTGCGGTTCACGATCTGCGTGATCTGGTAGCCTTCATAGTCGTAGTAGAAGCCCGTCGCGTTGAGCTGCAGGGCGCCGTCGGCCAGCGTGTTCTTCGTACCGATTTCGTAGGAGTTGATGAACTCCGGTTCGAAGGTCTGCGGGAAGAGGTTAGCGCCTGCCGGCTGGGGCGGGTTGATACCGCCGCCTTTGTAACCGCGCGAGTAGAAGGCGTAGATCAGGGTGTCATCCGAGAAGTTCAGGTCGGGTGCCCAGTCGAAACCGGCGCGGCCCGTGACTTCCTCGAATTCGGCTTTCAGCACGCCTGTCGCACCCAGGGTTGCGTTGGGCGCAAACAGGATCGACGGAACGACGTCCTGTTCCTTCTTGTCGCTCGTATAGCGCAGGCCGAGCGTCGCTTTCAGCGAGTCGGTGACGTCATAGTAGCCTTCGCCGAACACCGCGAAGGATTCGAGCGTGTAGGGCGAGAGCGAGCGGAAGTAGTTGCCGCCATCACCGACCAGCGCGCCGCCGAACACATCGAGGCCACCGGTGCCGTCATCAATCGTGACAGGCCCGCCGAAGAAGGCGCCGCCTGCGGCGTTGTTGATCTGCGCCAGCGCGGTCAGGGAGTTCGAGAACACGTAGTAGCCGTCACCCGCGCGGGCCGGGTCGATCGCTTCAAAGTCAACGGCAATGGCGCCGAGGTTGAAGTTGAACGGACCGTCATAGCTCGACTGGAGGCGAAGCTCGTGGCTTGTCTGTTCGGATTCGCCGCCCGAGATATCAAACGTCCGGAAGATGTTGGACGCGCCGAGTTGCGGGTCGTTGACCGTTCCGTTCGGGAACAGGAACGGATACAGCGCGGCGGCTGCCGCGAAGGGGCCTGCCGTCGTGTTGAAGGTGATCGTCGGAGCGATCTTGTTATAGTCTTCTTTCGACAGGATCGAGTTCTCGGTGTAGCTGCCGAGATAGGTCAGCAGCAGCGAGTCAGTGAGGTCGAATTCGAGCCTGCCGGTGATCAGGGTCTGCTCGGCTTCGTAGCTCGGGTCGAAGGCCGACTCGATTTCGCGAAGGTTCGGGTTCATCGGCGTGGTGTAGGCGTCGCCGTTCAGCAGGCCGGCGATGATGGCGAGACCGCCGCCGAGCGTGCCTTGCGAGTTCACTCGGTCATTGGAAGCCGAAAGCGCGGCTTCCTTACAGCCGAGCGAGGTGACCAGCCCGTCCAGCGGCGAAACCGGAATGCCGGCGAAGGACGTGAAGCCCGGATCTTTCGAGCAGAGCTGTTTGCCCGAACGGATACGGCTGTCATCTTCCTTGAAGTGGTCGAAGATCGCCAGCGCGCGGAACCGGTCCGTCGGCTCGAAAGCAACCGAGGCGCGCACGCCGTACAGCTTGCGGTCGTCGATATCGTTGCCGGTGACGGTGTTCTCGGCGAAACCATCACGCTCGAGATAGCTGCCGGCCAGGCGGACGGCGAGCTTGTCGCCCAGCGGAATGTTCAGCATGCCCTTGTATTTCAGGGTGCCGAAATTGCCGACCGTGCCCGAGACGTTGCCCTGCCATTCTTCCATGACGGGCTTGGCGGTGATCGCGTTGAACACGCCGCCGGTCGCGTTACGGCCGTACAGCGTACCTTGCGGGCCGCGCAGGACCTCGACGCGCTCCATGTCGAAGAACTCGGCTTCGAACAGGGCGTTGGAGGTCAGCGGCACGTCGTTCTGGTGAACGCCGACGCCGGCATCTCCGGACTGGGCAACGGCGTCGTTGCCGATGCCGCGAACCTTGAAGTTGTAACCGGTGAAGTTGCCCTTGGTGAACGAGACGTTCGGGATCGACTTCACAAGGTCAGGGCCGCCTGCCAGCTGCATCTTGGCCAGCGACTCTTCGTCGAATGCCGAAACAGCAATCGGAACGTCCTGGATCGACTGTTCCATCTTCTGCGTGGTCACCGTGACGGTGCCGAGCCGGCGAGAGTCGTCCGGGGCTGCCTCTTCCTGGGCGAGCGCCGCCTGGCCGATGAAGCTCAGGGCCAATGCCGAAGCACCTGCCAACAGGACATACTTCGAGTCTGTAATCCGGGTCATTCGAATTTTCCTCCCCTCGGGCCGCAACATGCAAGACACCGATTCTGTTGTTGATTTTCGAGCGATCCTCTTTGGCGGGACCACTTCGACGGTAACTCAAAGGCAGGTTTTACCCCGTGTCAATCGGTCTCGCGGGGGGAGGGGCCAAACACTTTCCGGGGGTGTCAAAAATGTGACGGCACCTTCCCCGACGTCGCCGCCCGGGTCACCCAGCCGCCCTTTGGGTTCGCGCCTCCCCGCGCAGGCGAAGACCGGGCCCGGCAGGCGCCTGTCGGGAGACCGCCAGCGGCGGGGGCGAACGGTGTATTCCGATGCAAAACTTTCCCCTTACGCCGGCCGCTATCGAGGCGCTGCTCGCTCCGCGCCGCCGGTGCCAAGGGTTGCGCGCGGGAAGGGGCCCGGTAAGGTCGGCTGAGTCAGCCCAAGGCTGTGTTTGAGAGAGGCTTGCTTGATCCAGAACGTTGCCGCGCCGTTTCCGGCCGCCTTTCCGGCGGCGGAAAAGCTGATGCAGATGGTCGCCCGCTGGGGGCAGGAGGCGCTGGCCGATCTCGCCTCGCCGGATACGGTCTGGCAGCTGCTCGCCATTGTTGCTGCTTCGGCGGCCGGCTACGTTCTCTCACGGTATCCGCGCAAACGCCTGATGGCTGCCGCCGAGGCGCGGGGCCGGATCGACTTCGTGCTCCTCGCGCTGGTCTCCGTGCTCCGCATCCTCTGGCCGGCGGTCACGCTGGTCATCCTACTGGCGGTGACGGCGGGGTTCGAAGCCGCCGCGCTCGGCACACGGTCGCTGCAGATCGCGGTCAGCCTGCTGGTGGCCTGGATCGCCGTCCAGGTGGTCACGGCCAGCATGCGCCGGGGCCTGGTTTCCAGGATGGTGGCCTTTTCGCTCTGGGCGATGGCGGCGCTCTACATCGTCGGCTGGCTCGGCCCGCTCGCCGCAGCGCTGGACAGTGTGATCCTGCATTTCGGCATGGCGAAGGTCACGCTGCTGCATCTGCTGACCAGTCTGACGCTGGCGGCGGTGACCCTGTGGATCGGCTGGTTGATCGGCAATCTCGCCCAGTCGCAGCTGCGCAGCGCGCCGAACCTGCCGCCCTCGGTGGGCGGCCTGCTCGGACAGACGCTGAAGGGCGTCGCGATCATCATCGCCTTCGTCGTCGCGCTGAACGTCATCGGTGTGAATCTCGGCGCGCTCACCTTCTTCTCCGGCGCGCTTGGTGTCGGTATCGGTTTCGGCCTCCAGTCGATCTTCTCGAACTTCATTTCCGGCGTCATCCTCCTGATGGAGAAGACGCTGAAGATCGGCGACTTCATCGAGTTGCAGGGCGGCCTGTCGGGCGTGGTGAAGGAAATCAACTTCCGCTCCACCGTGCTGACCACCAACGACAATATCGACATCATCGTGCCCAACGAGGCCTTCATCAAGAACCAGCTGATCAACTGGACCCACATGGATTCCAAGCGCCGGATCCACGTACCGTTCGGGGTGGCCTACGGCACGTCCAAGGAACTGGTGGAGAAGGCGGGCCTTGAAGCGGCGGCGGCGCTGCCCTGGACCTTTGACGACAAGGGCGAGCGCAGGCCCCAGGTCTGGCTCGTGCGCTTCGGTGAGTTCCGTCTCGATTTCGAGCTGATCGTCTGGCTCACGGACGAGGCTGTGCTGCGCCCGCAGAAGGTGATGGCGGACTATGTCTGGGAGATGCATTCCGCGCTGGAGCGCCACGGCATCAAGGTGCCGCATCCGCAGCGCGACATCTTCCTGCGCGCCCCGGAACCCATCAGTGTGCGGATCGACCCGGGCGAGGGCGGCGCCTAGCCGGGCTTGCGGGCCGCATCCACGAGGGCGCGGATGATCCATCGGCGCACCTTGCGCGCCTCGGCGTCGTCCAGCTGCAGCACGTCCTTGAACGCAATCATCGATTCCGTCCCGATCACCACCGCCAGGGCCCGTTGCAGCGTCCGCAGGTCCGCCGGATGGAACTGCCGGCGGGCTGGCGCGAGGGCCGCTTCGATCATCGGCGAGCGCCGGTTCTGCCGCGCCGGCAGATCGCCGTCCTCAGGCGGACGCAGGGCGCGCTGCACACTGTTGGCGAGCATCATGCGCAGCGCCGCCTCGTTACCAAGACTCATTGCCTCGATCGCTGCATCGACGCGGTCGAGCCGGGCGACCGGATCATCCTCCGGCGCTCCGGCCAGCACCTCATCGGCGTCCGGCAGGGCGATGTCGAGCGGCGCCTCGATCAGCAGCGCGTCGATGCTCGGAAAGTACCGGTATACCGTGGCCCGCGAGACCATCGCCTCGGCGGCAACGTCCTCAAGGCTCGGCACCTTGCCCTGTTTCAGCAGGCGCGCAGCCGCTTGCAGGAGATCCTTGCGCGTGCGCCGCTTCTGGTTCGTCCGCCCCTCACTCATCTCAATCCTGCGGCAACTGCTGCAAGGTCGATCCACACGTTCTCGCGCCGGATCGAGCCGGTTTCCGCAAATTCGACGACATGCAGCAGGCGGAAGCTCAGCGGGCGGCCCCGGCCTTCAAGGCCGAAGGGACGGCCCGGCGCGCGGCCGGACCAGATCGATTCATCGACGAGGAAATCCTCGCCATAGAGGCGGCGCACCGTCTCGACCCGGCTGTCGGAGAGATCGACGAAGAGGCTTTCATAAAAGCCTCGCGCCGCCTCGCGCCCGAACGTCGGCCCGGTCGGCGTGCCGACGATGTCATGCTCGCAATCCTCGGCAAGCGTCGCCAGCACACCCTCGACATTGTCGTGCGCTTCGAAATCGAAGTGCTCGTCCATCTTGAAGTCCATCATTTCACGGCTCGGCATGTAAACTCCTTTGTGACATAAGATCCCTTTAATGAGATAAATGTCTCATGTAAAGTATGGGGTCTCAAAAAAAGAGTCTCGTTGCACTCCAGCGCAGCGGGGCCGCCGCGAGGGCGGGTGCCAGGAGCAAGCAACGAAACGGAAAGCGCCGCTCCCCGGCCGGGAAGCGGCGCTATCAATACCTCGCCAGGGGCAAGGGAGAGTCTTCAGTCGAGGGTTTTGGCAAACCGCGCGGCAAACCGGCTGGAGGCGCGCCGGGCGTCCTGCCAGGTCGTCAGTCCGGCCTGCCGGATATCGCTCTCATACCACTTGTACTCGAACGGGTCCGACTTCGCGCCGGCAGCGTCATAGGACACCGCCGACAGCTTCATGCCGCCGATGCTGACCGAGCGGTGCATGTCGAGGCCCGGCTCGTCGCCGCCCTGCTTGAAGGTTGGCCGCGATGGCTTGGCATCGAGGATGGTCACGTCCACGCGGGCGACGTCGGCGCCGGACTTGTCCAGCGCGCGCTGCAGGTCTGCCCGCACGCGCCCGGCGAGGTATTCGCCTTCGCGCTCGCCGTAATCCTCGGCCAGCTTCTCCGAGAAGTCCGGCCCGAGCGACACGTTGATTTCCGTCGCCGCAGCGACCGGCGCGAGGCCGAGAAAGACGGCGGCTGTCAGAAGATGTTTCATCATCGCACTCCCGAAAGGGCCAGACGCAATCCGGCCAGCTTCAGACATCTTACCCCAAACCGGCCGGTACATGAAGTCACGCCGGCGTGAACAAGCCCGTCAGATCGTATCGACCAGCACCAGTTCGGCCGAGTTGACGCCCTTGAGGGTCAGCGTCTCGCCGCCGGAAATGGCAGCGCCGTCGCGTGTCCGCAGCGCCGTGCCATTGAGCGTGACCTCGCCGTCCGCCACCACGAGATAGCCATACCGGCCCTCGGCAAGCGTGTAGCTCAGCGTCTCGCCGGCCTTGATCGTGGCGCCGAGCACCTTGGCGTCCTGGTTGATCGCGAGGCTGCCGGCCTCGCCGGTGCCGGAGGCCAATACCGCCCAGGCGCCGGACCGGTCGCCCTTGGGAAACTTGCGCGCACCCCAGCCGGGCTTGCCGCCCCGGATACGCGGCAGGATCCACAGCTGGAACAATTCGGTCGTCACGTCCTCGGCGTTCCACTCGGAATGCTGGATGCCGGAGCCCGCGCTCATCACCTGCACGTCGCCGGCCTCGGTGCGGCCGGTATTGCCGAGCGAGTCCTTGTGCGTGATCGCGCCCTTGCGGACATAGGTGATGATTTCCATCGAGTCGTGGCCATGCGGGGGAAAGCCGGTGCGCGGCTGGATTTCGTCATCATTCCACACCCGCAGCGCGCCGTGCTGGACGCGGGCCGGGTCGTAATATTGCGAGAAGGAGAAATGGTAGTGGGCGTTCAGCCAGTCATTGCGGAACTGGCCCAGCTTGTCGAACGGACGAATATCGATCATCGGATGGCCTCCATCGGAAGGGTTGCTGCTCGCCGGTATATGCGCAGGCGCCTCGCCGCCGGGTAGGCGCACAGGCCGGTGACATTCATGCAGAGCTTGCATGAATGTTCCCGCGGCGGGCCGCGACAGACATCCCGCCCAGTGCTAATAACTCACACCGCAGCGAGGAGGGGGGCATGTCCGATCCGGTCGGCCATGAAGGCGAAATCGTGCTGGACGCGCCGGTCAATGCCAGCGCGCCAGACAGCGTCGGCGTGCTCACGGCGAAGTTCGTGCGCTATGACGGCTGCCAGCAACTTACGCTCTGGCTGCCGCAGGACGGATATTCCGGATACGGCACCTTCCGCATCCGGGGGCCGGGCGGCGCGCGCCTCGAAGATGACGACGTCACCCAGCGCCTGAACGGCCGGGTGCAGATCCTCATCGACACATTCCCCTGGCCGCCCGGGGACTACGAGATCGAGATCACCCACCGCGACGGCTGGAGCCACAAACTCCGCCTGACGAAACTGGAAGCCGGCATTGCGCCGCCAGCGCCGGAGCCGCCGCCGATACCGAAGTCCGACGGCAAGCCCATCGTGTACCGCGATGGCACCGGAAAAGTCCTGCCCAACCACGATCTCGACCTGCGCGCCAAGGCGCTCGACCGACTCACCGCGCGCTTCAGCCGCCGGCTCGAATTCGAGGGCAACTTCCGCGCCGGCACGATCCATTACATCGAGGGCGATATCCGGATCAGATTTTATCACGAGATGTGCGGCGGCGGGGTGCATTTCAGCATCGACATTCCGGTCGCGGAAAAATGGCAGGCCGAGACCGGCCAGCCTCTCGCCGAGCGGGACGGCATCGTCGCCTTCGTTGCGGCGGAGACCCAGCGCCAGCAGGCGCGGACATGGAACTACGTGATCCGCGACAACCGCATCGACTTCATCGACTAGGCCTTGCCGCGCGCCGCGCATCCCCTCACAACGGGCCGATGCCTCCCGCACCCCACCTCAAGGACGCCCGCGCGCTGCTCAAGCGTGTGTATGGCTATGATGCCTTCCGCGGCCTTCAGGAAGCGGTCATCGCGGACGTGCTGGCCGGGCGCGACGGTCTCGCCGTGCTGCCGACCGGCGGAGGCAAGTCGCTCTGCTACCAGATTCCGGCGCTGCTGCGCGAAGGATGCGGCATCGTCGTCTCCCCCCTGATCGCTCTGATGGCGGACCAGGTGGACGCGCTGAAGCTCGTCGGCGTGCGGGCCGAACGGCTCGACAGCTCGATGGACTTCAACGCCCGCAGTGCGGCGCTGGACGCGGCGGCGCGCGGCGAGATGGACCTGCTCTATGTCTCGCCCGAAGGCCTCGGCACCAACCTCGCCGAACGCCTTGCCGGCATGAAGGTCTCGCTGATCGCCGTCGATGAGGCCCACTGTGTCAGCCAGTGGGGGCATGACTTCCGGCCCGACTACCGCGCGCTGGGCCGGCTGAAAGGCCTGTTCCCGGGCGTGCCGCGCCTCGCGGTCACGGCAACGGCGGATGCCCGGACGCGGGAGGACATCCTCGCGCAGCTGAACCTCACTGATCCCGCCGTGCATGTCGCCAGCTTCGACCGGCCCAACCTGATCCTCTCGGCGGAGCCGAAGGACGGCAACCGGACCGCGCGGGTGACGCAGCTGGTCAAGGCGCGCAGCGGCGCCAGCGGCATCGTCTATGCGGCGACGCGCAAGGCGGTCGAGGACGTGGCCGACGCGCTGGCCAAAGCGGGTGTGCCCTCACTCGCCTACCATGCCGGTCTCGACGCCGGTATCCGGGCCGCGCGCCAGCGCCAGTTCCTGCTCGAAGAGGGCCGGGTGATGGTGGCGACGGTTGCTTTTGGCATGGGCGTCGACAAGCCGGACGTGCGCTTCGTCATCCATGCCGATCCGCCGAAGACACTCGAAGCCTACTGGCAGGAAGTCGGCCGGGCAGGGCGCGACGGCGAGCCGGCCGAAGGCATTGCCCTCTACGGCCCCGCCGACATGAACCGCTCGCTGCAGTGGACCTTTGCCAGCGACGCGCCCGATGAGGTGAAGCGGGTGCAGCTGACCAAGACGCGCCAGCTGTTCGCATTCTTCAACGCCGACGAATGCCGCCGGGGCGCTGTGCGGCGCTATTTCGGCGAGGAGAAGGTCGACCCCTGCGGCGTCTGCGATGCCTGCCGGGGAGAACTGGGCACCCGCCACGATGCGACCCGCTGGGCACAGATGGCGGTCTCCGCCGTGCTGCGCTGCGGCCAGCGGATCGGGCGCGGCCGTCTCGTCCAGCACCTGCTCGGCGAGGCGAAGGATGATTTCGACACGGAACTGTCGGCCTTGTCCACCTTCGGCATCGGCAAGGACCTGCCGAAGCCTGGCTGGAACCACGTGTTCGATGCCCTGATGTTCGAGGGCCTGATCGCCGAAGGCGGCGAAGCGATGCGCCCGGTGGTGATCGTGCCGGACGCCGAGGCAGCAAAAGCCCTGTTCCGGGGCGAGCGAACGGTCAGCCTGCGCGAAGACCTGACCGCCCCGAAACGGCGCGCCCGCACCCGGGGCGCCGCCCGCGCCGGCGTGCAGGCCGATCTCTCGGTGCGCGACCAGTCCGTGTTCGATGCCCTGCGCCAATGGCGGACCGATCTCGCCAAGGCGCGCGGCGTACCGCCCTATGTGATCTTCCACGACCGCACGCTTATCGAAATTGCCCGGGAGCGCCCCGTAAGCGCCGAATCGCTGCGTGAGATCAACGGCGTCGGTGAGAAGAAGGCGCAGGCCTATGCCGGCGACGTGGCGCGGATCGTGGCCGAAGCGGCCTGACCGGGCCTGCGCCGCGCGTCTATCGCCGCGCGGCCGCGACAACCGGCAGGTGAGGCGTCCGGAAGCTCACGCCGCCGAGGTGCCTGACCATCGTGTTCAGGAACAGCGACAGGCCGGCGAATTCGCAGGCCTCCTCGGCAGTGGCCAGCAGGTCCACGCCCAAGGTCCGGTAAACGTCCCGGTCCGGAGGCAGGGACTCGTAATAGCCCGACGAAATGAACTCCAGCCCGATCGCGCCGGACAGGAAGATGGCGCCAGACAGGAACAACCGGGCCCGGAGGCTGGCTTCGAGTTCGAGGAACCAGCGCAGCAGGATGCCGCCCAGAACCAGGACGCCCGCGCCATAGGGGATGATCCACGCAAACAGCGGAAGGCTAACATCGGCAAACCGGTCATGGGCAAACCCGCTCAGTTGTTCGTGGAAGCTGAAGGCTTCGTCCGCCGCAAGGAACAGGAAGAGGCACGAAACCAGCGCCCAGGCCCGCCGGTGGACGGTCCGGACCGTTTCGCGGGCACTCGCCCGGGCGCTGGTCAGCGCGCAGCCGAGCAACAGCAGCAGCGCAACCAGGGTCGGAAGGTTGTGTTCGAAATCGATGTGGAAAAGCGGCACGAACCCCTTCGCCACAGGGTATCCGAGCCCGTGGGCAACAATCATCGCCAGGCCGTGCATGAAAAACACGAAGACCAGCACCAGGGCCAGCCCGAGCTGGAATCTGGCTGCGGTGAGGACAAACCTCGGCGTGTTGGGGTGCATGATCGGGTCCTGATCCGGGCTGAAGGGCGGCGGGTTCCAGCATTGTGGAAGTAGAATGACGATTTTTAGACGTCAATGCCTCGCCCAACCCAACCCATTTCACCCTTGGGGCGAGCGATCACACCGGCAACCGGGCCGCCCAAGGCCCTGGGGAATAGTGAGGTGGGCGCCTTGACCCCGTGCCTGCGGCACCGCACCTATACGGGCCACAGTCGATTCCCCTGTCCGGAGCCCGCATGACCCACTTCCGCCTCGATGATGAAGACCAAGAAAAAGGCCCGACGACCGAGCCGAACGCCTTCCTTGAGGCGGCGCTGTTCAAGGCGCGCACGGTCCTTCTGACCGGCGGGATCGACTTCAAGCAGGCCCAACGCATTTCCGAACGCCTGCTGGCCCTGTCCTCGGAAAGTCTCGACCCGATCCTGCTCGTCCTGTCCTCGCCCGGCGGCCACGTCGAGAGCGGCGACATGATCCACGACATCATCAAGTTCGTGCAGGCGCCCGTGAAAATCCTCGGTACCGGCTGGGTCGCCTCGGCTGGCGCGCTGATCTACGCCGCAGCGACCAAGGAAAACCGCTACGCCCTTCCCAACACCCGCTTCCTGCTGCACGAACCGCGCGGCGGCGTCGGCGGTCAGGCCACGGATGTCGAAATCCAGGCGCGCGAGATCATCAAGATGCGCCAGCGCCTGAACAACATCTTCGCCGAAGCCACCGGCAAGACGCTGGAGCAGATCAAGAAGGACACGGATCGTGACTTCTGGATGAGCGCCGAAGAAGCGATGGCTTACGGCCTCGTCGGGAAGATCGTCAGGCACCGCAACGAGATCGTGTGAACCCGGCAGGGCAGGGGCCGTTTGCCTCCCGGTAACGTTTATCGGGGATGGTCGGCGCTTAACCATAACCTTGGTGCCTGACCCCTCGCCATGCCTGTTCGTCTGAAAGATATCGCGCTGCCTGTCGCGCCGGTGACCCCGGCCACGACTGCGGCCGCCGCCTTCTCTCTGTTCCTGTCCGATGCCGCGCTGTTCGCGGTGCCGGTCCGGTTGGGTGAGGGTGAGACGGCCAGTTACGGCATCGTGACCCGCGTGCGCCTGACCGAAGCGCTGGCAGGTCCCAACGGGCGCGATGTGTATGCGGCGCGCTCGGTGTCCCACCTCGTCGGATCGCAGCCGGTCGTTGCGGCGGCGGACACACTGGCGGCCGTGATTGCAAAGTCAGCCGCCGAAAAGTCGACCAGTGCGCTGACCGACGGCGTGCTCGTGATGGATGCGGGCACCTATATCGGCATGGTGTCGCCCACCGCGCTTCTGAAGGCCGTTGCCGAGGAAAACGCGGCGCGCGCCCGGTCGCAACAGTCCGCGCAGAAGAAGCTGGAAGACCTGCAGCGGCAACTGGCCAGACTGTCCGAATCGCGCGCCCGGACTCTGGCCTTCATCGGCCACGAGATCCGCACACCGCTGACCGGAATCCTCGGCGTGGCGGACCTGCTCGAAAGCCAGCTTTCGCCCGGCGAACCCAAACGCCTCGCCCGCACGATTTCCCAGAGCGGTCAGCATCTCGAGCGCCTGCTGACAGACCTGCTGGATCTCTCCCGCATCGACGCCGGCAAGCTGCCGGTGCTCAACCAGCCGATCGAGCTGCGCCAGTTCGCCCTCGAAACGCGCGACCTCTGGCTGCCGCAATTCGACGAGAAGCGGGTCAGCCTGCGCATCGGCGTGGCGACCCATGCTGTGTCACGGATCGAGAGCGATGCCGCCCGGCTGCGCCAGATCCTGTTCAACCTGGTCAGCAATGCCGTGAAGTTCACCGATCGCGGACAGGTGACGGTGACACTCGCCACCTCACCGGCGCCGGAAGGCCTGATGCTGACCATGCGCGTCGCCGATACCGGGCGCGGGATCTCCGACGAAGACAAGAAACGCCTGTTCCAGATATTCGAGCAATCCGAACACGCCGATGCCTATTCCGGCAGCGGCCTCGGCCTGTCGATTGCGCGCAGCCTTGCGCGGCGTCTCGGCGGCGACATCATCCTCGCCGACAATCCGGGCGGGGGCTGCGTGTTCACGGTGGCCCTGCCGGTGCAGAAAGCCGGGCCGCGCCTGGCGGTCGAGAACAAGACGGACGGCCACAAGGGCCGGTTCGATCTCGGCGAAGTGCTGCTGGCCGAAGACCATGAAGCGAGTGCGATGGTGATCCGGGAATCGCTGATCGCCGCCGGCTGGAAGGTCGAGACGGTGCCGGATGCGGCCGCGGCGATCCGGCGCGTGGGTCAGCGGCGCTACCAGGTGATCCTGACGGATGTGCACATGCCCAATGGCGGCGGCGAAGCCGTGCTCAAGGCTGCAAGGTACGGCCAGGGCCTCAACGCCCTGACACCGGTGGTCGCCGTGACCGCCGATACCAGCCCCGAACGCCGCGCCGCCTGCGACCGGGCGGGCTTCTCGGGCCTGATCGAAAAGCCGGTCCGGCCGCGTCCGCTGGTCGCCGCGCTGGCCGACATACTGATCTCCAGCGCGCAGCTGCAGCGCGCCGCGGGGCAGTAGGGTCAGAACGTCCGTCCAATGAGCAGATAGGCGGATTGCCGTCCGCCTTCGGACCGTCCGAACGCGAAGTAAACCGGCCCGAAGGCTGTCTGGGTCGCCACGAACACGCTGCCGCCGAAGCGCAAGTTGTCCGTATCGAGGCCGTTATCGCCCTGCCACACATCGCCGAATTCCGCCGATCCGCCGACGAACAGCGGCAGGCCGAAAATCTGCTGGGAATCGACCAGCAACTGGCGCCGGTAGATCAGCTGTGTGGTGAGAAAATTCTCGCCCGCAAGTTCCTCCTTGCGATAGCCTGACAGGCTGAACAGGCCGCCGACCCGGTAGAGCGCGTCGAGCGGCGCCGTGCCGTCGAGGCGTTGTCCGGCGGCGATGACCGCGATCAGCGTGTGCGGTCCCTGGCTGGCGGCCGCGACCGTCGAGGCGCTGACGGTCTGGAAATCGGCGTTGTCGCCCAGCGCCTTCACGCCCTGGACCCAGCGCGCCTCGGCCCGCACGCCCTCGCGCGGGAAGAAGGGATCGTCCAGCCGGTCATAGGTGCCCGACGCCACCAGGCGGGCGATGTCGATATCGACTTCGGAATAGGGCGCAAAGCCCTCGTTCAGCTTGGCCCGTCCGGCGCCGAGTTCCATGCCGACGCGCACCTCGCCGTCATTGCCGAACTGGTAGCCGCCTGCGACCGAGGCCAGGCCATAGGTGAGATCGAAGCCGGCTTCCTTGAAGCCGCGCCGGGAAAACAGGTTGACCGGCCGGTTGCGAACTTCGCCGCGCACCGACGCAAACCAGTTCTGGCGCGCATCAAGCCGGCGAAAATACTCGGCCGAGACTTCGTTGAAATCACCGAGCGTCACCCGCGCCTCGACTTCCGAGCCATAGGAATCGAGCGCTGCGCTGCGGAAGTCGAGCGAGATCGCGGTGTCGGATTCGGTGTTGAAGTCGTTCTCGACGATCAGGCCGAAGCGGATCTGGCCGGCATCCGGCACGTTGTCCTCGGCGCGCACGACCAGGCCGGTGTGTCCGTTCTTTTCTTCGAAGACATAGTCCACCCGTTCGAACGGCCCGAGCGCGTAGACGCGGTCCAGCGCCTCATCGATGCGGGCCGACTCCGCCGGCTGGCCGACGAGGTCGATCAGCTTGGCTTCTAGCAGGGTCTGGTCGAGGCGGGACGTGTTCTCGATTCGCACGAAGGTGACCACCGGCGGGCTGTCGGGCAGCTCCTCCGCATAGACGATGGGCGGGCGGGCTTCGGCGAGGGCGGCGAGGCGGACGGCCTCGGCCTTCATGGCGGTCCGCCCGGACTTGATCAGTTCGGCGCTCTCGGTGAAGGCGGCGGGGCTGATGTCTCCGGTATCGACGCGGATCAGGAAGTCGGCGTCCGACAGTGTACGGATTTCCGCGCGTTCGTTGGCGAGGATCAGCAGGCTGACGGTCTGTTCCAGCACATCGACCACCGATCCGATTTCCGAATCCGGGAGCAGGTCGTTGGGCGTCCAGACGGCGATAACAATGTCGGCGCCGAGCTCACGCGCGATGCTGATCGGCACGTTGGCGGCCAGGCCGCCATCAACCAGCAGCTTGCCATCGAGGCGCACGGCCGGAAACACGCCGGGCAGGGAGATGGATGCGCGCATCGCCATCGGCAATTCGCCGGCGCCGAGCACCACCGCTTCGCCCGTGCCGATATCGGTGGCGACCGCGCGGAAGGGAATGGCGAGTTCGTCGAAGCTCTCGAGCCGGGTGCGTGCCGGCGTCAGGCGGCGCAGTTCTTTCATCAGCGCCTGGTCCGGCACCGCGCCGGTCGGCAGCAGGATTCCGGCCGGCGACACGCCAAGGCTCGCCGTGCCGGGAAAATCGGCCTGTTGCTGCTTCTGTCGGAAGGTCAGCTTGTCCCGATCAGGCTCGGGCGAGAACACGCCGGCCCAGTCGATCTCCGCCACCACCGCTTCAAGTTCGGCGCCGTTCAGGCCCGAGGCGTACAGGCCGCCGATCACCGCGCCCATGGAGGTGCCGACCACCATGTCCGGCCGGATGCCGAGGCGTTCGAGCTCCTGGATGGCGCCGACATGGGCAAGGCCCAGCGCGCCGCCACCGGAGAGGACCAGCGCGATTTTCGGGCGGTCCGGCTCAACAGGCGCTGCCACGTCGGCCAGCGCGGCGCCGGACCCGAAGCCGGCGCAAAACATCAGGCACAGGCTGCGCAGGGCAGCACGCAAGGGCAGGGGGCGGATCGGCAGCATGAGGTATCTCCTCTGACCTGCAATCAGAGCAGGAAGCGTGCCGAATGTGAATGGTGGTTCGGGAGAGACTTGAACTCTCGACCTCGCGATTATGAGTCGCGCGCTCTAACCAGCTGAGCTACCGAACCATTCGCCGCATCAGCGAAGGCGCCTGATACACATTGGGGCGGGGGCGTGCAAGCGTCCTATCCTGCGAGTTCCAGCACCTGTTCGGCGATCGACAGGGATGAGGTCAAACCCGGGCTTTCGATGCCGAGGAGGTTGATCAGCCCCGCGCTGCCATGGGATCCGGGGCCTTCGATGCGGAAATCGCCCGACGGGGCGCCCTCCGGCACCAGTTTGGGCCGCACACCGGCATAATCGGGGCTGAGCCGCTCCAGCGTCAGGCCGGGCCAGTAGCGGGTGACTGCGGCATGAAACAGCTTCGCCCGGGCGGGATCGACCCGGTAGTCGAAGGGCGGGCGGGCATCATCGGGGAGCCATTCGGCATCTGGACCCAGCTTGCCCCGTCCCGCGAGATCGATGGTCAGGTGAAGACCCAGGCTGGAGGTCGTCGGCATCGGATAGATCAGGCGCGAGAAGGGCGTGTGGCCCTGGATGGTGAAATAGCTGCCCTTCACATAGTGCGGTGACGGCAGGCCGGCGGTGTGCGGTCCTTCGATGGCCGCCGCAATCCGGATGGCGTGGTGGCCGCCGGCATTGATCACCGTGCGGGCGAGGATGGTGGCGGGGGAGGCGCCGCCGGTCTCCAGCCGGACATGGCCAGTCTCCACCGCGCCGGACAGCAGCGGCGTACCGAAGGCGATGGAGCCGCCCGCATCCTCCAGTTCGCCCTGCAGGGCGAGGAAATAGGCGTGGCTGTCGAAGATGCCCGAGACCGGGGACTGGATGGCACCGGAGACGTTGGCACTGAGGGCGGGCTCGATCCGGCGGACGGCGGCGCCGTCAAGCAGGCGCAATTCCTCGACGCCGTTCGCTTCGGCCCGGCCGAGGATGGCCTGCAGCTCGGCCCCTTCGGCTTCGCCCACCGCAACGACGAGCTTGCCGCAGCGTTTCACGGTGACACCGTGCGCATCGAGATAGGCGTAAAGCATCCGGCGGCCGGCGACGCAGTGGCGGGCCTTCAGGCTGCCCTTGGCGTAATACAGGCCAGCATGGATGACTTCCGAATTGCGCGAGGACGTGTGCATCGCGATCTGGTCTTCGGACTCCAGTACGATGACCTCCCGCCCCGCCCGGGCGAGGGCGCGGGCCGAAGCGAGGCCGATGACACCGGCGCCGATGACCACCACGTCTGCCTCGAAACTGTCTGTCATGCGGGTCCTGTCTTGTCTGCGTGAAAGCCCCCGCTCGCCGCCGGGCAACAAACGGTCTAGTATCAGGACAAATGCGTATTCGCAGCTTGATTCTCGCCGCCTGCGTCATCTCGGCGGCTTTGCCGGCTCTCGCGGACGTCGCGGGCGCCGACGCTGCCTTTCGGGCCGGGCGCTTTGAAGCGGTGCTGCTGGAAGTGGCCGCCGCCGATCCCACCGCCGATGCCTATGCCCTCAAGGCCCGCGCGATCCTCGCCCGGACGGTGTGCGCCGGCACCGAACCGGACACGGCGCAGATCAGGGACGCGTTGGCCGCAGCGGATGCGGCCTTGAAGCTCGATGCCCGGCACGGGGAAGGGCGCTTGCAAAAGGCGATTGCCCTGTCGCTGCTGACCCGGTCGATGGACCTCGGGGACGCCCGGGAGTCCGGCTACGGACCGCTGGCCAAGGCGCTGGCCGAAGGCGTTCTGGAGGACGATCCGGCGAACCACTATGCGCTCGGCTTCCTCGCGGTCTGGCATGTCGAAGTGCACCGGCGCGGCGGAACGATCGGCGCAGCGATGCTGGGGGCGAACCTGAAGACCGCGCGCAGCCAGTATGCCGAAGCCGTGCGCCTCGCGCCGGAGGACGCCGGCCTGCGCTGGCAATGGGCCCGGGCGCTGGCGGCGTTCGATGCGAAGAAATATCGCGCCGAGATCGAAGCCGAACTGCAGGCTGCGCTTGAGATTGATCCGTCCACAGAGATCGACCGCGTGATGCAAGGCAGGGCAGGGGTGCTGCTGGAAGTCATGCAGACAGCAAAGCCGCGCGAGATCGAGAAGACCGCGCAGCGGATGTTTTAGGCGCGGCTCGGTTCAGTGGCTTTGGCTTTCTGGTTGAAACCCCGATTGCCGACACCCGAAAGACCAGATAAATCCACAGTGCAATTTTCGGGGGTGCCGATATGAAGTTTAGGTTGATGTCTTTGGCAACAATGGCCTTGGCATTGGTTTTGCCGGCAACGAGTGAGACATGCGTTGAACGGGGGCTGGCGAAAAGCGGACTCAACACGGCTCGAGACGTGCATTCGGCGATTATGGCGGGTGACGAATCCCCGCCGATATCGCGGGCTCATCTCGTGAAACTGAGGGACAGGGAAAAGAGCTGCGCCGGGATAAATTCGTTCGACTATCTGCTGGCGCTTATGGATGTCCAGTATGGCAATCTGCAGGATGGTGTCGATGGAATGGGCATCGTCCTGGTGACCGATGCACCGGACCTTGAAAAGAACAGGATGATGTCGCGCCTCGTGACCCGGTTCGTTCAGGGCGGGCATATTCAGACAGCGATCGATCTGACCGCAGTTGCTGAAACCTCGATTCCAGATTCGGCTTTGAGCTATCGTCGGGAGCGCGCCTTGTTGCTCGCAGGCAAAGGCCGGTTTGACGAGGCGCGCGCCTTGATTGATGCTGACGTGGAAGCGGCGCTGACAGATGCGGAGCCGGACCAGATTCCCTATTCTGTCTGGGTGCGACTCGCCATTGCTGAAGTGTCGGGAGATGCCGCAGACGAACGCAAGCTCCTCGACCGGTTGGCTGAGGTCTTGGGCCCCGCCGCTCCCAACCTGGTGGCGCGCGACAGGATCTCGATGGACTACCAGATGCTGATGGGCCGGCAGTATGACGCGGCCTATTCGCCGGATGCGGTCACGCCGCCGACGCTCCGCTATCCCACACCCATGAGATTGGCGCGCAAGAGCGGTTCATGCGATGTCAGGTTTGATCTCACCGAAGAAGGGGTGCCGAACAATCTGTCGGCAGAATGCAACGAAGACGGGTTCAAGGAGGAATCCCTGCGCGCCGTCGCAGAAGTGCGGTTTTCCGAGCTCACAATCGACGGTGTGCCGAGACGTACCTTCAACTTGGTCTATCCGCTCGAATTCAGGATACAATAGCGCACTGCGGGTGAGTTACTCCGCCGCCACAGCCTCCGTATGCGCGGCTTCTTCCGAGAGCCAGCGCTCCGCTTCCAGCGCGGCCATGCAGCCCATGCCGGCGGCGGTGACGGCCTGGCGATAGGTCTCGTCGGTCACGTCGCCGGCGGCGAAGACTCCGGGGATACTGGTGCGGGCAGAGCCGGGTTCGGTGATCAGGTAGCCGTTCGCGCGCAGCGGCAGCTTGCCCGCGAAAAGCTCCGTGGACGGCGCATGACCGATGGCGATGAAGACGCCGTGAACGGGGATGTCGCGCACGGCGCCGGTCTTGACGTTCTTGATGCGCGCCGCCGTGACGCCCAGCGGGTTCTCGTCGCCGAGCACCTCTTCCAGCGCCGAATCCCAGATCACCTCGACCTTGGGATTCTTGAACAGGCGGTCCTGCAGGATCTTCTCGGCGCGGAAATGGTCGCGGCGGTGGACGACGAAGACCTTGGCGGCGAAGTTCGTCAGGAACAGGGCTTCCTCGACAGCCGTGTTGCCGCCGCCGATGACCATCACGTCGCGGCCCCGGTAGAAGAAACCGTCGCAGGTCGCGCAGGCGGAGACGCCGAAGCCCTTGAATTTCTGCTCGCTCGGCAGGTCCAGCCACCGGGCCTGCGCGCCGGTGGAGATGATGACGGCGTCGGCGGTGTAGACCGTGCCGCTGTCGCCGACGGCCTTGAAGGGGCGCGACGTGAAGTCGACGCTGGCGATATGGTCGCTCTCGACCTTCGCGCCCATCTTCTCGGCGTGTTCCTGCATCTTCACCATCAGCTCGGGGCCCTGGATCTCGGCAAAGCCCGGATAGTTCTCGACCTCGGTGGTGATGGTCAGTTGGCCGCCAGGCTGCGCGCCGGTGACGACCAGCGTGTCGCGCAGGGCGCGCGCCGCATAGATCGCGGCGGTCCAGCCCGCCGGGCCGGAGCCGATGATCAGGATTTCTGCATGCTTGGTCTCGGCCATCCGGGCCTCCCGTCGAGTTCGTTGCCGCTATATGGGCGCTGATTGAGAGGGTTAAAGCGCTGCGGACGCCTTCGCAATGCGACTATGCGGCCGGCGGGCTCACGTCCCCGATCACTTCCACGGTAGCGTGGCTGGCAGCGAAGGCGTGGGCCAGGCGTTCCTTCACCGCGCGGCGTACCGTTTCGGCGCTCGCGCCGGGGCCCAGCGTCACTTCCAGCGTCACCAGCGGGCGTGACTCGGTCAGCGCCCAGGCGTGGACATGGGCGACGTTTGCAACGCCCGGGACATGCGTTTTCAGGTCCTCGATGATGCGGCCGGCCTCCAGGCCATGCGGCGTCCCTTCGATCAGGATATGGCCGGCTTCGCGGGTGATGCGCAGGCCGCCGAACAGGGCGAGGCCGGCGACGAGGATGGAGAGCAGGGGGTCGGCGATGTACCAGCCCTGCCAGAGAATCAGCACGGCGGCGAGGATGGCGGCCACCGAGCCGAGCAGGTCGCCCGCCACATGCCACAGCGCGCCGCGCAAGTTCAGGTCCTCGCGGCTGCCGCCGTGCAGGATGGCGAAGGCGATCACGTTGACCACAAGGCCGAGCACGGCGACGCCGAGCATCAGCTCGCCCAGCACCGGTGAGGGCAGCAGCAGGCGGTTCACGGCCTCCCACACGATCCACAGCGCCAGCAGGATCAGCAGCACGCCGTTGGTGAAGGCGGCGAGCACCTTCATGCGGCCGAAGCCAAAGCTGCGCTCGGGGTCTGCTGGCCGGGCAGCGAGCTTGTAGCCCAGCCAGGCCAGCAGCAGAGAGCCGGTATCGGTCAGCATGTGGGCGGCGTCCGCCAGTAGAGCAAGCGAGCCGGAGACCAGGCCGCCGATGACTTCCGCCAGCATGAACCCGCCCGTCAGCAGCGCCGCAAGCACCACCCGGCGGCGCGCGTCGGCGCTCATCATGTCGGCATGGTGCTGGTGGTGGGCGTGGCCTTCATGGTCATGCGTATGGGCCAGGCCGTGCGCGTGGGCATGGGCGTGGGCGCTTTCCTCGGGGCAGGTAGGCTCGGTATGGTCGTGCATGGCGCCGGAGTGACGCGCCTTTCGCGCGGGGTCAACCGGCGCGTGATAGCATAACGCAGCCGGATGGGCCTATGCTCGCCCGGCAGGCATGGGCACAACATGCAACGGAGGAAACATGGGCAAAGTTCGCTTGCGGCAACTCGTCATTGCCGCTGAAACGCTGGACGTCGCAGACCAGCTTGCAGGGGTGCTTGGGCTTGGCGCGCCGTTCCCCGATCCCGGCGTGGCGGAATTCGGTCTCGTGAACCGGGTCTATGCCCTCGGTGACCAGTTCCTGGAAGTCGTGGTGCCGACCGCGCTGACGGCGTCGGTGGGCCGTTTCCTCGCGCGCGGCGGGGACGGCGGCTATATGGCGATCTTCCAGACCGATGACCTTGCGTCGGCCCGCGCCCGGGCCGATGCGCTGAACATCCGCCGCGTCTGGAACGCCGACCTCAAGGACATTTCCGCCAGCCACCTGCACCCTGCCGACATGGGCGCGGCGATCGTCTCGATCGACGAGGCGCGGCCTGCGGGCAGCTGGCGGTGGGGTGGGCCGGACTGGGAAGGGCGCAGCGTGCCCGGCCGGCTCACCGGCGCGGTGATCCACACCTCCGATCCCGAACGCATGGCGGCGCGCTGGGCCGAAGCGCTGGGCGTGACGGCGAAGGGCGCGGTGGTCGAGCTGGCGGACGCCACACTCGAATTCCGTCCGGGGACGGAAGAGCGGATTGTGAAGTTTCTCGTCAGCGTGCCGGATGCAGGCGCGGCGCTGGCGCGGGCGAGGGAGCTGGGCTTGGGGGTTGTTGGAAGCGAGGCGCGGATTGGCGGGGTGGGGATTGTGCTGGACGGGTGAGAAGGCCCTCACCTCCTATTGCTTCGCAATGGGTCCCTCCTCTCCCGCGCGGCGGGAGAGGAGCTAGAGGCAGCGCGCCAACCCCTCTCTCTCCGGGAGAGGAGGGGCCCGCGCCCGAAGGGCGTGGGAGGTGAGGGGCTTGCTAGAGCCGGACTAAACATCCACCTCAGCTTCCAGCGCAAACTCCTCGATGAACTCGCGCCGGGGTTCTACCACGTCGCCCATCAGCTTCGTGAAGAGTTCGTCCGCCTCGTCGGCGTGTTCGACCTTGACCTGCAGCAGCGTGCGGGCATTGGCGTCGAGGGTGGTTTCCCAGAGCTGGTCGGCGTTCATTTCGCCGAGCCCCTTGTAGCGCTGGACCTTCAGGCCCTTGCGGCCGGATTCGAGCACCGCGTCGAGCAGGCTGGCGGGTCCGTGTACGGCAATTTCGCCGCCCTTTTCCTGGCGCAGGATGGACGGCGTGCCGTAGAGCTCCGCAACGCCGGCGGCGCGTTCGGCCAGACGCACGGCGTCCTGGCTGGCGATCAGCGCCGGCGGCAACACGGCGGTTTCATCGACGCCGCGCACGGTGCGCTGCAGTACCAGCGCGCCTTCGACAAAGCGGCCTTTCCAGGTATCCTCGCCTTCTTCGGCCAGCCAGTTGAGGCGCTCGGCGGTCTGCTGCGCTTCGGCTTCACCGGCGGCCGGGGCAAGCGCCCCGGACAGAGCCGCATGCTCGATCAGGTCGGCCGGCGCGCGCAGCGCCAGGCGGCGCAGGCTGGCGCGGAAATTGGCCGCCTGGCGCACGCGGTCGCGCAGGTCTTCGGCGCCGATCTGCGTGCCGTCGGCAAGGATCATCGTCTCGCCGCTGGTGCCTTCCTCGATGAGATAGGCTTCCAGTTCCGCGTCGTCCTTCACATAGCGCTCGGAGCGGCCACGCGTGACTTTGTAAAGCGGTGGCTGGGCGATGTAGAGGTAACCGCGCTCGATGATCTCCGGCATCTGACGATAGAAGAAGGTCAGCAGCAGCGTACGGATGTGCGCGCCGTCCACGTCAGCATCGGTCATGATGATGATCTTGTGATAGCGCAGCTTGTTGATGTCGAACTCGTCGCGCCCGATACCGGCGCCGAGCGCCATGATCAATGTGCCAACCTGTTCGGAGCCGAGCATCTTGTCGAAGCGCGCGCGCTCGACGTTGAGGATCTTGCCGCGCAGCGGCAGGATCGCCTGATTGTCCCGGCTGCGGCCCTGCTTCGCAGACCCGCCGGCCGAGTCGCCCTCGACGATGAAGAGTTCGGATTTCGCCGGGTCTTTCTCCTGGCAGTCGGCCAGCTTGCCGGGCAGGGAGGTGATGTCGAGCGCAGACTTGCGGCGCGTCAGCTCCCGCGCCTTGCGCGCGGCTTCGCGCGCGGCGGCCGCCTCGACGATCTTCTCCATGATCTGCATGGCTTTTTTCGGGTTCTCTTCGAACCACTCGCCGAGCTTCTCGCCGATCAGGCTCTCGACCACCGGGCGCACCTCGGAGGAGACGAGCTTGTCTTTCGTCTGTGAGCTGAACTTCGGGTCAGGCACCTTCACCGACAGAACGCAGGTCAACCCCTCGCGTGCGTCATCGCCGGAGATTTCCACCTTCGACTTCTTCGCGATGCCGGTCTCGTTGGCATACTTGTTGATGATGCGCGTCAGCGCGCCGCGGAAGCCCGCAAGGTGCGTTCCGCCATCGCGCTGCGGGATGTTGTTGGTGAAGCAGAGCACGGATTCGTGGTAGCTGTCGGTCCATTCGAGAGCTGCTTCCACGGTGATCCCGTCCTTCTCGCCGATCACGTAGACCGGCTCGCCGATCAGCGATTGCTTCTGACGGTCGATATGCTGGACGAACGCCTTCACGCCGCCTTCGTATTGCAGGATGATTTCATACGGCTCGGCGTCGCGCTCGTCGCGGAAGATGATCTTCACGCCGGAGTTCAGGAAAGCGAGTTCGCGCAGACGGTGTTCCAGCGTCTTGCGGTCATAGTCGGTCATCGTGAAGGTCGAGGTGGACGCCAGGAAGCGCACGGCGGTGCCGGTATAGGGCTTGCCATTCTCGCGCTTCGGCGAGGGTCCGCGCCGCACGAGCGGCGCCTCGACGCGCCCGCCCTCGACGAAGCGCACGAAATGCTCATGGCCTTCGCGGTGGATCGTCAGGTCCAGCCAGTCGGACAGCGCGTTGACCACCGAGACGCCGACCCCGTGCAGGCCGCCGGAGACCTTGTACGAGTTCTGGTCGAACTTCCCGCCGGCGTGCAGCTGGGTCATGATCACTTCGGCCGCCGAGACGCCTTCGCCGGCGTGCAGGCCGACCGGAATGCCGCGTCCGTTATCGGTGATTTCCGCCGAGCCGTCCGGGAACAGCGTGACGGTCACGCGGTCGGCATGGCCGGCAAGGGCTTCGTCGATCGCGTTGTCCACGACTTCGTAGATCATGTGGTGTAGGCCCGAGCCGTCATCGGTGTCACCGATGTACATGCCGGGGCGTTTGCGCACGGCATCAAGGCCCTTCAGGACCTTGATGGAATCCGCGCCATAGTCGCCTTCGCCGCCCTCTTCAGGGGCTTCGGGGATCGTGTCATCCGCCATGGGGAAGTTCTTTCTCGATGATTCTCGCAGCAGTCCGGAATTATAGAAGATTTACCCCACCTTGGGAACGTCCCCGGGGGTTATTTCGCAGTGGCGAAAGAGTATAAAAAAACCCCGCTAAAACAAGGTGCTTTGGCGGGGTTTTGAGCTGAATTGCGCGGTGTCTAGTCGAACCCGCCGGGTGGCTTGCGGTTTGCCGGTTTTCCGCCCGGTTTTCCGCCCTTGGAGAAGCCTGTCTTTGCCTTGAACCCGGTCTTGCTGCGGGGTCCGCCGGGGCCCGGTTTCGGACGGCCTTTGCCCGGCTTGGAGGGCTTCGCCCGGTCGTCCTGGACATAGTCCACCGGCGAGAAGGCGCGCGGCGGCGCCTCATCGCGCGGGCGTTCACGCGGGGCTGGCGCTGGCCGCTCGCCGCGCGAAGCGGGCGGGCGGTCTTTCTTGTAGGCCGGGCGGGGCTGGTCGTCGCGGCGTTCGCGGCGCGGCGCGTCGGAGGAGAACGGCTCCAGCTCCGGCACACCCGGCAGCGGAAACGCCTGCAGGCTGCCTTCCAGACGGCCGGACTCGCCCACGGTGTCGAACAATTGCTGCGCGCCTTTCGGCGTCAGCTCGACATGGGTGTTGCCCGAATTGATGCGGATCTGGCCGATATCGTCGCGCGCCAGGCCGCCGGCCTTGCACAGCATGGGCAGCAGCCATTTCGGATCGGCGTTCTTCTTGCGGCCCACATTGATGGCAATCCAGACGGCGCCCGGAATGTCGGCGCGCTCTGTGCGCGGACGTTTCTCGCGGGCGGGACGGTCCTCGCGCGGGGTCCACTCTTCGCGGGGTGCGCGCTCGGCGCGCTCACGGGGGGCACGCTCGGGGCGTTCCCAGTCGCGCTCCGGCTTGTCGCGGCGGGCGGGCGCGCGGTCATCGACATCGCGCAGATCTTCAGGTGCCGAGCGGCCTTCACGCGACAGGCGCAGGAAGGCGGCAGCCACCTGCTGCGGGCCGTGCTGGTCCAGCATGGCCGAGATGATCGCCTCTTCGCTCTCGTGGACCGGGCGCGAGAGGCGCGGATCGGCCAGCAGGCGCTCGTCATCCAGGCGGGCGATCTCGTCGGCCGAGGGCGGCTTGCCCCAGGTGGCGGAAATCTTGGCGTCCTGCAGCAGCCGTTCGACGCGGCGGCGGGCTTTCGGCGCGACCAGCATGGCGCTGACGCCCTTGCGGCCGGCCCGGCCGGTGCGGCCGGAGCGGTGGAGCAGGGTGGCCGGATCGCGCGGCAAGTCCGCGTGGATCACGAGGCCGAGGTTCTGCAGGTCAAGGCCGCGGGCGGCAACGTCGGTCGCGATGCACACCCGGGCACGGCCGTCGCGCAGCGCCTGAAGGGCGTTCGAGCGCTCCTTCTGACTCAGTTCGCCCGAGAGGGCGACGACCGGGAAACCCCGGTTGCCCATCCGGCTCATCAGCTTGTTCACGGCGGCGCGGGTGGAGCAGAACACCAGGGCGCTTTCGGAATCGGAATGGCGCACAATGTTGACGATGGCGTTCTCTTCATCGCCGGGGGCGACCAGCATGGCCTTGTATTCGATATCGAGGTGCTGGCTCTTTTCCGCCTCGGTGGTCACACGCGCGGCGTTCTTCTGGTAGCGCGCGGCGAGCGCGGCGATGCCTTTCGGCACGGTGGCCGAGAACATCAGGGTACGGCGCTCTTCCGGCGTGCCTTCGAGGATCAGTTCCAGTTCTTCGCGGAAGCCCATGTCGAGCATCTCGTCGGCTTCATCCAGCACGACGACGCGGATGCCGGAAGTGACCAGCGAGCCGCGCTTGATATGGTCAGCGAGGCGGCCCGGCGTGCCGATCACGATATGCGCGCCGCGTTCCAGCGCGCGGCGTTCGTCGCGCATGTCCATGCCGCCCACGCAGGTAGCGAGGCGGGCGTTGGCGATGCCGTACAGCCAGGCGAGTTCGCGGGCGACCTGCATGGCCAGTTCGCGCGTCGGTGCGACGATCAGCGCCAGCGGCACCGAGGCGGGGGCAAGCGTGTCTTCGCCCGAGAGGAGAGCTTCCGCCATGGCGAGGCCGAAGGCGACGGTCTTGCCGGAGCCGGTCTGGGCGGAAACGAGCAGGTCCTTGTCGGCCAGGTGCGGCACCAGGACGGCGGACTGCACCTGCGTCAGATCGGTATATCCGCGTGCGGACAGGGCGCCGGCGAGTGCGGCGGGAAGGGTATCGGGGAGGTTCATGTACGGGCTTTCGGGCGTCAATCCGGCCTATTGGCACGTTTGGAGCCCTGCGGCTACGCCCATCCTGCCGTCCCTGCGGCCTGCGGGCGGCCCGTATAGGGAAAATCCCTTAGGGCCCTCCCGCGACCGGACGTGTACGTCGTCGGCATGAACCCGGCCTGGATCCCATACGCGTCGCGCGCTGTCCCGCGCTATACCAGCTATCCGACGGCAGCGGATTTTACCGCCGCCACAGGTGAGGCGGAGGCGCGCCGCTGGGCGGGCGATGTGGCGCCGGGCGAGCCGCTGTCGGTGTACCTTCACGTACCCTTCTGCGAAGCGCTCTGCTGGTATTGCGGCTGCGCGACCAGTGTGCCGAACGGGTATCGCCGGGTCGGCGATTATGCCGGGCGGTTGAAAGCGGAGATCGCGCTCTGGGCCGACGCGCTCGGCCCGCATGGCGGCATCGGCCACCTGCATTTCGGCGGCGGCTCGCCGAACGCCCTGCAATCCGGCGACTTCGCCTCCCTGATCGAGACGCTGCGCGCCCGGTTCGGCATCCGGCCGGACGCTGAAATCGCGGTCGAGCTTGATCCGCGCACCATGCACGAGGGGCAGGTGGACGCCTTCGCCGCCGCTGGCGTGACGCGGGCGAGCCTTGGCGTGCAGACGCTGGCGCCGAAGGTCCAGGCGGCGGTGAACCGTATCCAGCCGCCCGAGATGGTGGCCCGTCTCGTCAACGATCTGCGCGGCGCGGGTGTCCGGGCGATCAACATGGACTTGATGTACGGCCTGCCGCACCAGACCACGGCGGACGTGGTCACAGCAGCGCAGTTTGCCGCCGACATGGGCGCGGCGCGCGTGTCGGTGTTCGGCTACGCGCATGTGCCCTGGTTTGCCAAGCACCAGAAGGCCATCGACGAGGCGGCCTTGCCGGGGCTCGAAACCCGGTTCGAACAGGCCGAAGCGGCGACTGAAGTGCTGCGCGCCGCCGGTTACGTCCTGATCGGGCTCGACCACTTCGCGCGCGCCGGCGATCCGCTCGCCGCCGCCGCGCGGGAAGGCCGCCTGCGCCGGAACTTCCAGGGGTACACGGACGACCCGCACGACACGCTGATCGGCATCGGCGCCACGTCCATTTCGCAGTTCCGCGAAGGCTTCGTGCAGAACCTGAAAGACCGCAAGGCCTGGGGCGAGGCGGTTGCCGCCGGCCGCCTGCCGGTGGAGCGCGGCGTCGCGATCACCGATGAGGACCGGCTGCGCGCCCGCGCGATCGAGCAGCTGATGTGCCAGCTCAACGTCGATGTTGCGGACGTCTGCCGCGAAATGAATGTGCCGGCGGGCAGTCTCGACGGCGCACTGGTGCGCGCGCGGGCGCTGGTTCCGGCCGGGCTCTGCGAGGTTGACGGGTCACGCGTCAGCGTACCGCCCGCCGCCCGGCATTTCCTGCGCACGGCAGCGCAATGCTTCGACGGCCGCACGCAGGCGCTCGAAGGCACCGCGCGCCATGCCAAGGCCGTCTGACAGCTAGAACGGATTGAGCGTGTAGCCGTCCTGCTGCAGCAGGGCATGCGCGGTCATGGCCGACAGCGACAGCGTGACGCCGGGCAGCAGGTCGTCCGGGGTGATGTCGCGGGCAGCGGCGGTCTGGCCGCAGAGCTGGACGCTGACGCCGGCGGCGACGAGTTCGCCAATCAACGCGGCGTTCGGATTGGGCCCGCCGCGCTTCGCTTCGTTCACAAGGTCCATCGCCGCCGGTCCGTGCACCACGATGGCGACCTTGAGGTTCTCTGCCGGCACACCTGCAAGCGCGTGCAAGTTGAGGAAGCGCGCGGCGCTGTCGAGATTGCGGTTCACCGCCTCGCCCTCACTGGCGGCGGAAACATCGAACGCCACCTTGAACTGCACATCGGCGGGCAGCACCGCGCCCGCCACCGGCGCCGTCTTCCCGAAAGACGGCACCAGCGGGCCCGCGACGAAATCCTCAGGTCCGGCCAGCGCGGGCAGGGCGAGGCAGAAGGCAGCGGCGGCGAAAACAGAAAGGCGCATCGGGTTCATTCCTTGAGAGCGGCGGCGTGATGGGCGATGTGTTCGTCCATGTAGGTCGCGATGAAGTAGTAGTCGTGACCGTAGCCTTCGCGCAGCCGGTAGTCGAGACGCTGGCCGTCTTTCTCGCAGGCGGCGATGAAGATGTCCGGCCTGAGCTGCGTCTCGAGGAACGGGTCCGCCGTGCCGGTATCGACGAGGATCAGCGCCCGGGACTGGCGCTCCTTCACCAGCTCGGTCGCGTCATACTGCTCCCACGCAATCGACGCCGGGCCGAGATAGGCGGTGAACGCCTTCTCGCCCCAGGGCACGCGGGCGGGGGAGGTGATCGGCGAGAAGGCCGAGCAGGATTTGTACGTGTCCGGATTTTTCAGGTGCAGCGTGATCGCCCCGTGCCCGCCCATCGAATGGCCGAATATGCCCTGGCGCGTCATGTCCGCCGGAAAGTTTGCCGCGATCAGGCCGGGCAGTTCATCGGTGATGTACTGGTCCATCTTGAAATGCCGGTCCCAGGGCGCCTGCGCGGCGGTCAGGTAGAACCCCGCGCCTTGCCCGAGGTCATAGGCGTCATCATCCGGCACGCCCTCGCCGCGCGGGCTGGTGTCCGGCGCGATGATCATCACACCGTGGCGCGCGGCATGTTCCTGCACGCCGGATTTCTCCATCATGTTCGCCCAGGTGCAGGTCAGCCCCGACAGGTACCACAGCACAGGCACCGGCCCGTGCGCGGCCTGCGGCGGGGTATACACCGCAAACCGCATCATGCAGCCGAGCACCGCGCTCGCATGGTCGTGCACTGAAAGGGTACCGCCGAAGGATTTCCAGGAAGATACGGGGGTCAGGGTCATGCGGCTGTCTACTCTCTTGAACCGGAGGCACATTCACCCGATACAGCACCGGCCATCAAGGCGGGAGACCAGTTTTGAACCATTACGTGCTCTACGGCGCCGAAGTCAGCTATTTCACCGGCAAGGCGCGGGCCTACCTGCGCTGGCGTGGGGTCGATTTCGAGGAGCGGCTGGCGACGCGCGAGGTCTACCGTGACGTGATCCTGCCGAAAGTCGGCTGGCCGGTGATCCCCGTTCTGGAACTGCCGGACGGCGCAGTCGTGCAGGACACCGCCGACATCATCGCCGCCGTCGAAGCACTCGAAGCCGCCGCGCCGCCCGCGCTGCCGGAGGGCGCGCTGCAGCGCCTCGCCTCGCGCCTGTTCGAGCTGTTCGCGGATGAGTGGCTGGTGCTGCCCGCCATGCACTACCGCTGGGCCTATAACGAGGACTGGGCCTACCGCGAATTCGGCGCGATCTCGGCGCCGGACGCGCCGCTCGCCGAGCAATACGCCATCGGCCGGAAGAACGGCGAGCGGTTCAAGGGCGCGGTGCCGATCCTCGGCGTCAGCGAAGCAACGCGCGACGGCATCGAGGCGGCTTACGAAACCTTCCTGCGCGATCTCTCGGCCCATCTGGAGCGCCACCCCTACCTCCTCGGCGCGCGCGCCTCGCTGGGCGATTTTGCGCTGAACGGCCCGCTCTACGCGCACCTGCTGCGCGATCCCGAAAGCGGCCGGCTGATGAACAAGCTCGCCCCGCGCGTGGTGGACTATGTGCACCGGGTGCAGGCGGGCGAGGGCAAAACCGGCGCGCTGGCGCCGGATGACACCGTGCCCGAAACCCTGTCGCCGATCCTCCGTGTACAGATGCGCGAGCAGATGCCGGTGCTGGTCAATACGGCGAACCTGCTGGGCAAATGGGCGACCGGCATGACGCCGGGCGCCGACCTGCCGCGCGGCTTCGGCACGATTGATTTCGAGACAGGCGGCTTTGAAGGCAGCTGCGCCGCGCGCAGTTTCCCACTCTGGCGCCTGCAGGCGGTGACCGACGAGATCGACGCCATGACTGAAGCGGACAAGGTGCGCGCCGAGGCCTGGCTCGATTCCCTCGGCGGCGCCCCGCTGATGACCTTCCGGCTCCCGGCGCGTCTGGCGCGCCGGGACTTCCGTTTGAAGCTCGCTTAACCCGCGCGGTGCAGCGCGCAGAGCTTGTTGCCGTCCGGGTCGCGCAGATAGGCGAGGTAGAGCGCCCCGGCGCCTTCGCCGCGCCAGCCCGGCGGATCTTCAATCGCCTTGCCGCCGGCGGAAACGCCCGCCGCGTGCCAGGTATCAGCCTGCGCGGTGTCCGCCATCGTGAAACCGATGGTCATGCCGTTGCCGCACGTGGCGGGCTTGCCATCAATCGGCGGGGTGACGAGAAACACGCCGCCATTGTGCAGATACACGAGCCGGCCTTTGGGGTCCGTGATGCCGGCCTTGCCGCCGACCGATGTGAACAGGGCGTCATAGAACACCTTGGATTTCGCGATGTCGTTCGAGCCGACCATCATGTGACTGTACATTCTATTCTCCTCCATTCAGTGCGTCGATCATTCGACGACATAATTGTATCGCGTTATCTCTATCGTGATCGCCCATACGATGGCGATACGTACCCGGTGTTTGCAACACAAGGAATGCAAATTCGAACGCGGATCTGAATATCCCGGGCATACCGCTCAGATCTAGGTTCCACGATGAAGGCAGAAAATGAATGACCATATCTCGGAACTCATTCAGCTTCTCCAGATTCCACTTCATATCTTCGGCAAGATTGAAGGCCTCTGTGCCCATGACGTCGCGCGTGCCCTGCACCCGCTTTAGCAGAGCAGTCGGGCTTGCGAGATACGGTTCAGGTAATTGATTATACTTACCAGCGTGTATCAGTTCTACAGTGGTCTCGCGGACTGATTTGCCGCCCTTCAGCCTTTGATCACTCAAACAAGCAGTTTGTGTTGTGTCGCGCTCATCAAGGACGAGAATACACGACAACTGAACGAGAGTGTGTGTCCCGATGATCGCCCAAGGCATACTTCGAACGTTCTGCTTCGTTTCGAGCACTCGCAATTGAGAAAAACGCAAGCTCTCCAAAAACAGGGCGTAGGAATCTGTTCGATAATATCCTTCGGTTTCGCTCAATACACCACCACACTCCGGATGCTCTTGCCCTCGTGCATCAGGTCGAACGCGTCGTTGATCTTGTCCAGCGTCATCACGTGGGTGATCATCGGGTCGATCTCGATCTTGCCGTTCATGTACCAGTCGACAATTTTGGGAACGTCCGTGCGACCCTTGGCGCCGCCGAAGGCCGTGCCGCGCCAGTTGCGCCCGGTCACCAGCTGGAACGGCCGTGTGCTGATTTCCTTGCCGGATTCCGCGACGCCGATAATCACGCTCGTGCCCCAGCCGCGATGGCAGCATTCCAGCGCCTGGCGCATCACGGTGGTGTTGCCGGTGCAGTCAAACGAATAGTCCGCCCCGCCGCCGGTCAGCTCCACGATATGGGCGACCACGTCCTTCACGTCCTTCGGGTTGACGAAATGCGTCATGCCGAACTTTCGGCCCCATTCCTCCTTGGACGGATTGATGTCGACACCGACGATCATGTCCGCGCCCGCCATCCGCGCGCCCTGCAACACGTTGAGGCCAATGCCGCCAAGTCCGAACACGACGACATTCTCGCCGGGCCTCACCTTCGCCGTGTTGACCACCGCGCCGACGCCCGTGGTCACCCCGCAGCCGACATAGCACGCTTTGTCGAAGGGCGCGTCCTCGCGGATTTTCGCCACCGCGATTTCCGGCAGCACGGTGAAGTTCGAGAAGGTCGAGCAGCCCATGTAATGGTACACGGTCTGGCCCTTGTAGCTGAACCGGCTGGTGCCGTCCGGCATCAGGCCTTTGCCCTGTGTGGCGCGAATGGCCGTACACAGATTGGTCTTGCCCGACAGGCAGCTTTTGCACTGGCGGCATTCCGGCGTGTAGAGCGGGATGACATGGTCGCCCGGCTTCACGCTGGTCACCCCCGCGCCCACCTCGCGCACGATGCCGGCGCCCTCATGGCCCAGCACGCTTGGGAAGATGCCCTCGCTGTCGAGCCCGTCCAGCGTATAGGCATCGGTATGGCAGATGCCCGTCGCCATGATCTCGACCAGCACTTCGCCGGCCTTCGGCCCCTCCAGGTCAAGTTCGACAATCTCGAGCGGTTTCTTGGCTTCGAAGGCAACGGCGGCGCGGGTTTTCATGGGGCAGGCTCCTTGTTCCGGCACCTACCTAAAGCGATGCGCCGCCAGAATCCACCTCACGCGGCGCGGCCCCGTCTTGACGATAGTTCGAATTCAAACTAAAAAGTTAGATATCAAACCAAATGGAGACGGCAGATGGCATCCCGGCGCGGCGTCCTGAAACTGATCGGCGGCGGCGTGGTGCTCGCGGCGGTGGGGGCGGGGGGCTTCGTCGCCCTGAACCAGCCCTCCCGTGCGGCCCGCGAGGCCTGGCGAGTGGCCGGGCAGGAGACCGAATTCCGCCGCCGCTTCCTGTCCTACGCCTTGCTGGCGCCCAATCCCCATAACCGCCAGCCCTGGCAGGTCCGCCTCGAGGGCGAGGACGCGCTCACCTTGTTTGCCGATCTCGACCGCCTGTTGACCGCCACCGATCCGTTTGACCGCCAGATCCTCATCGGCTGCGGCGCCTTCCTCGAGCTGCTCCGGCTCGCCGCCGCCGAAGAGGGGTACGCCGCCGAGGTCACGCCCTTCCCGGAGGGCGCGCCGGCGCTGGACGGCCGCCTCGATGCGCGCCCCGTTGCCCGCGTCCGGTTCGTCGAAGGCGCGGCGACGCCGGATCCGCTGTTCGCGCAGGTGCTGGCCCGCTTCACCAACCGCGAGGTCTATCTGCCCCGCGATGTCGAGGCGGCGAAACTCGCCGCGCTCGTTGCTGCCGGCACGGCCTTCGGGGTCACGGCCGAGGCCTGCGGCAATGACGCACTCGCCGCCCAGCTGCGCGACCTCACCTGGCGCGGCCACGAGATTGAATCGCTCACCCCCGCGACCATGCAGGAGAGCATCGACGTGATGCGTATCGGTCCCGCCGAGGTCAACCAGCACCGCGACGGCCTCACCCTCGAAGGCCCGGTGATGGGGCTCGGCCACCTCGTCGGCGCGGTGACCCGCGAGGCGCTCGCCGATCCGGACTCCGCCGCTTTCAAACAGGGCCTCGACATGTTCCGCGCCCGCGCCGCCTCCGCCCGCGCCTTCGTCTGGCTCACCAATGACGGCGCCTCCCGCGCCGGCCAGATCGAGGCGGGCCGCGCCTATATGCGCCTGACCCTGGAGGTCGCTGCGCAGGGCCTCGCCATCCATCCCTGGAGCCAGGCGCTGCAGGAATATCCGGAAATCGCCGGTCTCTACCGCGAAGTGCACGAGCTGATTGGCGGCGGCGCGCGCCTGCAGATGCTGGTGCGTGTCGGCTATGCCAACCCCGTCGTCCATGCGCCCCGGCGCCCCCTCGGCGACCTCCTGTCTGCATGAAGCCGTCCCGTTTGCCGCCCGAGTCCGGCGCCCTCTATTTCCAGCTCTTCAACGAGATCGGGATCATCGCGCAGCTGTCGGCCAGCCGGTTCGAGCGGGTGCTGCCGCACGGCCTGAGCGCCGCCCAGTTCAACCTGCTCAACCACTGCGTCCGGCTGGGCGATGGGTGGGGGCCGGCGCGGCTGGCGGCGGCCTTCCAGGTCACCAGGGGCACGATGACCAACACGCTCCAGAAACTCGAGGCGAAAGGCTTCATCCGGGTCGATCCGGATGCGGACGATGCGCGCGCCAAATGCGTCTTCCTGACACCGTCCGGCCGGGCGGCGCGCGACGAGGCGCTGAAGGCGCTGGGCCCGGACCTCGCCCGGCTTCCCGCCGATTTCCCGCCCGACCGCGTACAGGAAATCCTCCCCGCACTGGAAAGCCTGCGGATCTGGCTCGACACGCACCGGTGAACCGGACATCATCGGCCCGTCAGGGGAGGGTGGCATGAAGTGGGTCCTGTGGTGTCTTGGCGTGCTGGTTTTCGCGTTCGGCGCGAGTTGGTGGTGGGCGGGCAATAGCCTCAAGCCGCTCGACGAGATCGAGCGCGCCCGCGCGCCCGGCCAGTTCGCACAGCTCCCCGGCGCCAGGATCCACTACCGGCTGACCGGGCGCGAAGACGCGCCGCTCATCGTGATGGTGCATGGCTACTCGACGCCCGGGTTCATCTTCGAACAGAACGCCGCCGCGCTGCGCGAGGCCGGCTTCCGCGTCCTGCAGTTCGATCATCTCGGCCGCGGCTGGTCGGACCGTCCGGACTCGCGCTACGACGCCGACTTCTACGACTGGGAATTGCTCGCGCTGCTGGACGCGCTGTCGATCACCGAGCCGGCTGGCTTTGTCGGCCTGTCGATGGGCGGGCCCATCGTGGCGGAATTCGCCGTGCGCCATCCGGAACGGGTCGCGCGCGTGTTCCTGCTGGTGCCGGCCGGTCTCGACATTGCCGGTGCGGACGAGACCCTGGCCGCGCTCATCCGCACGCCGGTGATCGGCGACTGGATCTGGCGGATGGTAGCCCTGAAAACCATCGCGGGTGATCCGCAGTATGACGAAACCGGCCTCGCGCCGGAAGACCGGCTGCAGGGGGATGTCCGTGAGCAGATGAAGTACAAGGGCTATGGCCGGGCCCTGCTGTCCACGTTCCGGCATTTTCCGATGTCGGCCCGCGAGGATACGTTCCGGGCCTTGGCCGCCACCGGCATTCCGGTTGCCGCCGTGTTCGGGGACCAGGACCCGACCGTACTCGTCTCAAGTGTGGAGAAGTTCCGCGCAGCCGTTCCGCAGGCCGCCGTGCATGTGCTGGAAGGGGGCGATCACGGCCTCAACTACAAGCGCCACAAGGACGTGAACCCGGTCCTCACCGGCTGGTTCGAACAGCAGGCCGGCTGGTTTGGCGATGAGGCGCCCGCTGCCGCTGCCCCCCCCGATGACGGGACCGGCGAAGACGACATGGGTTTCGACCAGCCGCTGCTTGAGGTCACGCCTCAACAATCGCCGAACATTCACCCACGCGAACCCGCTGTGCAGCCGTGCCGAATGTCTCGAATAAATATCCGTCGGTGCCTGTAAGCCAGGCCTGGCCATTCATGGCCGACAGTTCGCCGAACAGCGCCGTGCGGCGGTCGGGGTCGAGGTGCGCGGCCGCTTCGTCCAGCAGCAGCAGTGGCGCCGGGCCCGCCCCGCTGCCGGACAGGGCGCCCGCCGAGGCGAGCACCAGCCCGATCAGCAAGGCCTTCTGCTGCCCGGTCGAGGCTTCGCTGGCCGGCGCGCCGGACGGCCGGTGGATCACGCCGAGATCAGACCGGTGCGGCCCGCTCAGGGTGCGCCCCGCCGCCACGTCGCGCCGGCGTCCCGACCGGTAGGCGTCCACCAGCAGGTCGAAGATCGCGCGGAAATCGTCGCCTTTCAGCGCGGCGGCTTCAGCCTCGCCTTCCAGCGCGAGATCCGCTTTCGGGAAGTGGCCTTCGGGACGCGCATCAATCGCCGCCTGCAGCTCGGCAAGGACCAGCGCGCGGTTGACCGCAATCTCGGCGCCCGCCTCGGCCAGACGCGCCTCGATCGCATCGGCCCAGGCCGGATCGACATGCCCGCGCTCCAGCAGCGCGTTGCGCTCGGCCAGCGCCTTTTCGTAGCGTGACGCGGCGGTCCCGTGCGAGGGCTGGTGCGCCATGACGATCCGGTCGAAGAACCGCCGCCGGTCCGACGCGCCGCCCCGGAAAACGCCGTCCATCGCCGGGGTCAGCCACAGGATCCGCATGCGCTCGGCGAGGTCGCCGGGACTGGCCGGCGCGCCGTCGATGCGCACCGACCGCTTGGCCGAGCCGCCCTGGTCGAGCGACACGCCGATCTTCTGCTCATCGTTGAGGGTTGCCGCGACGGTCCATCCACCGGGCGCGCCGTGGCGCGTCATCTCGGCCAGTGTCGCCGCCCTCAGGCCGCGCCCCGGCCCGAACTGGCTGACCGCTTCGAGCAGGTTGGTCTTGCCCGCGCCGTTCGAGCCATACAGACAAACCGGACGGCCATCGAGCTTCAGAACGAGGCTCTCATAGTTCCGGAAATCAGTCAGCGCGAGACGGGTAAGGGCGGTCATTTGGTTTGGGCCCGCCGGGCCCGCCTCACTACACCCGCAGCGGCATCAGCACATAGCGCGCCGACTCGTCGGACGGGTCGAGCACCAGGGCGGGGGAGGCGGGGTCATTGAACATGAACTCGGCCTCGTCGGCCTCGATCTGGCCGGCGATGTCGAGCAGGTATTTCGCGTTGAAGCCGATCTCCATCGGGTCCGAGGCGTATTCGGCTTCGATCTCCTCGTTGCCGGCGCCGGTCTCGGCATGGTTCACCGCCAGTGTCAGGCGGCCTTCGCTGAGGCTCATCTTCACCGAGCGCGAGCGCTCTGCCGACACGGTGGACACGCGGTCGACGGCGGCCTCGAAGGCCTTGTTGTCAACGGTTAGTTTCTTGTCATTGCCCTTCGGGATGACGCGGGCATAATCCGGGAATGAGCCGTCGATCAACTTCGAGGTCAGCACAGCGCGGCCGGCGCGCACGATGATCTTGGTGTCGGACACTTCCACCGCCACATCGTCTTCGCGCCCGTCGATCAGGCGGCGGATTTCGTTGACCGTCTTGCGGGGCACGATCACGCCGGTCAGCTTCTCGCTGCCTTTCGGCGCCTTCAGTTCGGCCAGGGCGAGGCGGTGCCCGTCGGTCGCGACCGAACGCAGGACCGGCTTGCCGGCATCGTTCTTGGCGGCATGCAGGTACACGCCGTTCAGGTAATAGCGCGTCTCCTCGGTCGAGATCGCAAAGCGGGTCTTGTCGATCAGGCGGGCGAGGTCGCGCGCGCCGAGGCTGAACTGCACGCTGCCTTCATCCGAGGACATCGTCTGGAAATCGGCGGCGGGCAGGGTGGGCAGCTCGAACTGCGACCGTCCGGCGGTCAGCGACAGGCGCTGGGTTTCCGGGTTCATCTCGATCTGTACTTCGGCGCCGGACGGCAGCTTGCGCACCACATCGAACAGCGTTCCGGCCGGGGCGGTCACCGCGCCCTCGCGCGAAACCTTTGCCTCGGCAGAGTCGATCGCCTCAATGTCGAGGTCGGTGGCGGTCAGGCGCAACTCGCCCTTGCGGGCTTCGAGAAGCACGTTCGACAGGATCGGGATCGTCGTCCGGCGCTCGACAATGTTCTGTACGTGGCTGAGCGCATCCAGCAGGGCACTGCGTTCGATCGTCAGTTTCATCTTCGGGTCCGTCCATCGCGGGCGCCGCCTTGCAGCTGCGCCCAGTCTTCTAGTTTCTGTTGCCGTCCGCACATGGTTTCCGGCGATGCCGGGAATCAGCCCGCTCCGGGCGGGAGCGGGCTGGAGACCCTTAACCAAGTTCGGGAAAAAGCCAAGCGCCCGCGACGCCCGGCCCGTTACCTTGCCTCAGGTTTGACCGCTATCGAGCAGGTCGAGGATCAGCGCTTCGACCCTGGCGACATCCTCGGCCACGCGGACATCGTCCGGAACGGCCTTCTTGATGCGGCGGAAGGCGTAGAGAACCGTCGTGTGGTCACGCTTGCCGAAGGCCCGGCCGATCTGCGGGAAGGATTTGCGCGTCATCGTGCGGCACAGGTACATCGCGATCTGGCGCGGATAGACATAGGCCTGCATCTTGCTCGGGCCTTCCAGCTCGGTCTTGCCGATCGGGAATATCTTCAGCGTGGCTTTCTTGATCACGTCGATCGTCGGCTCGCGCTGCTCGCCCGAATGCCGGCGGACGACCCGTTCCAGCATGTCCATCGTCGGCGTTTCCTCGCCGAAATTGGCTTCCGTGAACAGGCTCCACACCGCGCCGGTCAGCTCGCGCCCCGGTCCGCGGATTCCGGAATTCAGCTTCTGGATCATGTCATCGCCCAATTGGAAGTCAGGATGGCTCGCCGTGATATGGCTGGCGAGACGGGTCAGAATTTCGCGCCGCATTGCGGCATCAGGAAGGCCGATCTCCACGGCGGTCGCCCCCTTGATCTCGCCGCGCATGCGCTGGCCGAAACCGACCGTCTCACCCGGCGCCGCATCGCCCACCAACACCACCTGTCCGCCGTTGCCGGTGACTTCGCGGATGTTCTGGTAAAGCTCGTTCTCGGTGCCCGGCTTTCCGGCGATGCGGTGCAGGTCATCGACGATCAGGATCGCGGCGGTCCGCAGCCGGCGTTTCAGTCCGCTCGTGTCGCGCGCCTTCACGCCGTCGAGATAGGCCGACATGAATTCCTCGGCGGTCAGGTAGACCACCTTGCGCTTCGGATCGCGGGCCTCGACATCAGCGCGCAGCGACAGCACGATATGCGTCTTGCCGGTACCCTGCGGGCCGTAGATCAGCGTGATCGGCGTGCCGGCCGGCAATCCGGCGGCAATCCGCTTGGCCAGTTCGGCGGCGATCTGGTTCGACGGGCCGACCACGAGGTTCTCGAAAGTCATCGCCGGGCCGCCGGTCTGCGCCGCCGGAGCGTCCGCAACGCCGTCATCATCAGCCACGGTTTCCCATGGATCGCCGACCAGTTCGCGCAGTTCGGCCGGAGCCGTCCGCCAACAGATCAATCTGATCGCTCGGCCCTGCGGGTCCATGCCCGCCCAGAGGCGTTCGATCTCGCGCTTGTGCCGCGTGTTGACACGGTCCAGCGCCACAGGATCCTGCGCTGCAAGCAGGAACTCGCCGTTGACTTCCGCCACAAGGCACAGCTCCGCGATCCAGCGGTCAAATTCTTCCCGCGCCATTCGGGACGCAAGAACGGCCTGCACATCTTCCCAGATGCGCTGTCCGGTGGCATCGTCGCCGCCGCCGTTCTTGGTTCCCTGATTTACGCGAGAAGCAAACAATCTCTTTCGGTCCATCACCGACCCCGTTTCTAGTTTTGATCGCTCTTTCCAACTCGCACTCGACGCGCCCGGCAGGCCCCCGCCTGAAACGCAAAAAATACTCTTTACCGGGACGAAATTAGCTGGCAGCACCGAAACTATTCGGCACAGAAATCCATTACAAGTCCCTCTTTTTTTTGAACGCCGCAATTAGCGTGTTGACTTGTAGGCCGTGTCTAAAATGCAGAGAAAATTCATGTGCTTGGGGCCGAAAAAAAGATTTTTGTGAGCGCCCAATCACGTTTGTTCGCAGAAGTTCTGTCAACTGCGAACCTCCACATTTGGCTGTGGAATACAGCAGTTTTTTTGACCTCGTTTGCAGCCATGCAACACCCCCGTTCAACCCTTAAGTAAAGACCCCTTAAGGGATTTTCCGGGGTGCTTCCGGTCAGAAGCCCGCACCCGTTTTCTAACATGCCGCGGTTGCAAAAACAAAGCCCGCTGGGATGTCCCGGCGGGCTCTTTTCAAAGGCTGCAGACGCAGCGCTTCAGGTATCGGTCAGGCCATCGCCTTGACGCGGGCCGAAAGGCGCGAAACCTTGCGGGAGGCGGTGTTCTTGTGGGCAACGCCCTTCGTCACGGCGCGCATGATTTCCGGCTGGGCAGCCTTCAGCGCTTCGGCGGCGGCGGCCTTGTCGCCCGATTCAATCGCTTCCTCGACCTTGCGGACGTAGGTGCGCACGCGCGAACGGCGGGCCTTGTTGACCTCGGTGCGCGCTTCGATCTTGCGCACCATTTTCTTGGCAGAGCGAGTATTCGCCATTGTAAACTCCTGGAGCCCCGGGAAAGTCCCCCGTCAGGCCGAAGGCGGGGAGATACATAAAGGCCGGGGACGCGTCAACCGAGTTGTACGCGGAAAAGCAGTCCGGGCCGGCCTTTTTCAGCGGTCCTTGAAGTGCGCGGTGCGCTTGTCGATGTAGGCGCTCATGCCTTCTTTCTGGTCATCGGTCGCAAACAGCGACTGGAACAGGCGCCGTTCGAACTGGATGCCCTGGGTCAGCGAGGTCTCGTAGGCGGCGTTGATGGCCTCCTTGGTCATCATCGCGGCGGCGCGCGGCATCAGGGCGATGGTCCGCGCCAGCTCCCGGGCCTCAGTCATCAGGTCGTCGGCCGCCACGATCCGGCTGATCAGGCCGCAGCGCTCGGCTTCCACCGCCTCCATCATCCGCCCCGTCAGGCACAGTTCCATCGCCTTGGACTTGCCGATCACCCGGGTGAGACGCTGCGTCGCGCCGGCGCCCGGCATCACGCCGAGCCGGATTTCCGGCTGGCCGAAGCGGGCATTGTCGGCCGCCAGGATGATGTCGCACATCATCGCCAGCTCGCAGCCCCCGCCGATGGCATAGCCTGCCACGGCGGCGATCAGCGGCTTGCGCGCGCGCGCGGCGCGTTCCCAGTTCCGGGTGATGAAGTCTTCATAGTAGGATTGCGGGAAGGTCTTGGACTGGATCTCCTTGACGTCGGCGCCGCCGGAGAAGGCGCGCTTCGATCCGGTCAAGATGATGCACTGGACGCTGTTGTCGGCTTCAAAGCGGTCAAACGCCGCCGAAAGCTCGGTCATCATCTCTTCGCACAGCGCGTTCAGGCTCTCCGGCCGGTTCATCTGGATGACCGCAAAGCCGTCTTCCGTATCGATCTCGGTGATCAGGGTCTTGTAAGACATGGGAACTTTCTGGTTTCGGGGTACGCGGAGGCGCTGCGGGTACGCGGGTGGTTCGGGGGTCGCGAACGGGGCGGTGGTGCAGGTCGGGCCTCAACAAATTTGGCAATCTGGCGGCGCTATACGCCAACCTTTCCGGCTTGTCACGCGCAGCCCCCGCCCGGCCTGTGCAATGGCGCGTGCGCCCTCTATATCCCGTGCATGACCGAAACGCCCTCCCGCACGGGTGACCCCGAACGCAACCGTCTCACCGGCCGGATCGCCCGCACCGCGAAAGTCGGCGCCAACCTGTCCGGCGCCGGCATCGCCTTTGCCGCCCAGTCCCTGTTTGGCGGGGACGAGGGCGATCAGCGCACCGCCAGGGCACTCGCGGCCGCCCTCGGCAAGTCCAAGGGGCCGCTTATGAAGGTGGCCCAGCTCCTGTCCACCGTGCCGGACCTCTTGCCGGCGGAGTATGCCGCCGAGTTCAGCCAGCTGCAGGCCGAGGCCCCCGCCATGGGCTGGCCCTTCGTCAAACGCCGGATGCGCGCCGAACTCGGCCCCGGCTGGGAGGCGAAGTTCGCCAGTTTCACCCATGAGGCCGCCCACGCCGCCTCGCTCGGCCAGGTCCACGCCGCCACCCTGCACGATGGCCGCAAGGTCGCCTGCAAACTGCAATACCCCGACATGGCGAGCGCGGTGGAATCCGATGTCGGCCAGCTTCGCACACTGCTCGGCCTGTTCCGGCGGATGGATGGCTCGATCGACCCCGAGGCCATGGTCGAGGAAATCACCGACCGGCTTCGCGAGGAGCTCGACTATGCCCGCGAGGCCCGGCACATGGCGCTCTACGGCGCGATGCTCGCCGGCAAGCCCTTCGTCACCGTGCCGCAGCTGATCCCCGAACTCTCCGCCGAGCGCCTGCTGACCATGACCTGGCTGTCGGGCGAAAAGCTCAGCGCCTTCGAAACCGCCCCGCAGGCGACCCGCAACCACATCGCCGAGATGCTGTTCTGGACCTGGTGGGCGCCGATGAACTCCTACGCCGTCATCCACGGCGATCCCCATCTCGGCAATTACCAGGTCACCGGCGGCGGCACCGGCATCAACCTGCTCGACTTCGGCTGCGTGCGCATCTTCCCGCCAAAGTTCGTCGGCGGTGTGGTCGATCTCTACCGCGCGATGCTGACCAATGATTTCGACGCCGCCTATGCCGCCTACGAGACCTGGGGCTTTCAGAACCTGTCGCGCGAGCTTGTCGAGGTGCTGAACGTCTGGGCCCGCTTCATCTACGGCCCGATCATCGACGACCGCGTCCGCTCCGTCGCCGACGGCGTCACCGCCGGCGAGTATGGCCGCAAGGAAGCCTTCCGCGTCCGCCAGCTCCTGAAAGAGAAGGGGCCCGTGAAGATCCCCCGCGAATTCGTCTTCATGGACCGCGCCGCCATCGGCCTCGGCGCCGCCTACCTCCGCCTCGGCGCGGAACTCAACTTCCACAAGCTGTTCGAAGAAAGCCTCGAAGGCTTCTCCGTCGAAACCGTCGCCGCCCGCCAGAACGCCGCCCTCCACGCCGCCGGACTGACCGGATAACGGCGCCGGAACGGAGAGGGCCAGGGTGGGGCCCTTGCGACCCCGGAAAACTGATGCACAAGTTCCGCCCTGTGCCTCACGCCACGCCCCAACACTTCTTAATTCCCGCTCACCCCGAAATACCCACCCTTCCGCAGGGGCCTGCGGAGAGGGCGCGCCAGAACCAGAAACGCACCCCACCCGGCCAGCCTCCGCTGCGGCTGGCCGCAGGCGCTGCGCCCAACCAGACGGTCTTGTGATCGCCAATTGAATCGCGTCTGCCGTCTCGCTAACCTTGGCGGGTTGTGCGAGGTGGCCCGGGATGAACACAAGTGGCGGCGAGCTGGAACATCTGCCGGAAGGCCGGCTGGCACGCATGTGGCGCTCAGCACTTTTCTGGTCGGTGGCCGCACTCTACGTGTTTCCGTGGCTGATCACGCAGGTCTCGCTGTGGCATGAATCCTTCGCGCCGGCATCGGCCGAACGCCTATGGTCGGCCTGGTGGTATCATGACGATCCGCTGTCCCAGTTTGTCTGGGGCAGCATCATGCTCGCCTGCGGCGCAGGCACCTGGTACTGGCTGGAACGGCGCGGCGTACGACGGCATGTGGCGCGCCCGGGCGACCTCAACGCGGTGGTCTTCGGCCTGGTCGTCTTCGTGGTCGCCCTCAACTGGTACAGCTTCGGGCCTGTCGAGTTCATAGCGCTCGAACTCACAGGCCAGACGGAGCTGCCCTTCGAGAAGCCCGGCTTCGAGACGTCCTTCGAGGCGCCCAGCCTGCCGGGCGAACTCTTCTCGAGCGTCATCGCGGCGCCGTTGTTCGAAGAGTTTGCCTTTCGCGGATTTCTCCTTGGTGTCCTCCTGTCGCGGGGCTGGCCGGCGGGCTGGAGCATTGTGATCGTCGCGGCCGTCTTCGCCGGCACCCACGATCAGTATTACCTTTCCGGTCAGGTCAGCGTCTTCTTGCTGGGCGCCATGCTCGGCGCCCTGCGGATCGCAAGCGGCGGGCTCGCTGCACCGATCCTCGCCCACGCGCTCAGCAATCTGTTGATCACCGTTTACAATTTCGGGTTGGTCTGACGCAATCGTCCTTGTCCGGCCGCATCGCCTGGCTCAGTTCATCTTGAACCGGATCGGCACGGCCTTCGGGCCGGACACGAAGTTGGCCTGGGTGCGGGTCGGTTTGCCGTTCAGTTCGACCGACTGGAGCCGCGGCAGCAATTCTTCCCACAGGATGCGCATTTCCATCCGGCCGAGGTGTTGGCCGAGGCAGACATGGGCGCCATAGCCGAACGCGACGTGCTTGTTCGGGCTGCGGTCGGCCTTGAAGGCGTAGGGATCCTCGAACACCGCCTCGTCGCGATTGCCCGACGGATAGGACAGGAACAACCAGTCGTTCTTCCTGATCACCTTGCCCGAAAGTTCCGTGTCGGCGGTGGCGGTGCGCATGAAGTGTTTCACCGGCGTCTCCCAGCGGATCGATTCCTCGACCATCGAGGGGATCAGCGACAGGTCATCCTTCACCTTCCGGAACTGGTCCGGATTCTCGGCAAGCGCCCACAGGGCGCCGGCGGTGGTGTTGGAGGTCGTGTCGTGCCCGGCGGTAGCGGCGATGATGTAATAGCTCATCGCCTCGAGATGGCCGAGCGGCTGGCCGTGCACGGCGCCGTTGGCAATCACGCTGGCAAGGTCGTCGCGCGGGTTCTTGCGGCGGTCTTCGGTCATCGCGCTGAAGTAGGTCATGAAATCCAGCACGGTCGCGTTGATCATGTTCAACGTTTCGCCGGTGTCCTGCATTTCCTTGCCGGTGCGGTTCACGTCCGGGTCCTGCGTGCCGAACAGTTCCTGGGTCAGCTTCAGCATCCGGGGCTCATCGGCCGCCGGCACGCCCAGCACTTCCATGATGACGTGCAGCGGATAGAGGAAGGCGACATCGCGCGCAAAGTCGCACTCGGTTCCCTTCGCGGCCATCTTGTCGATGAAGCCGCGCGCAATCTCGCGGATGCGGTCCTCGAGCCCCCGCAAGTTCTGCGGCATGAACCAGGACTGGGTCAGCCGGCGGTATTGCATGTGGTCGGGGTTATCCATCTGGACCAGCGAGCGCAGGATGTTCGGCGAGCCGCCCATCATCTCGCGCACCCGCTTGTCGGCGTCGATCGTGGTCAGCGTGGCGGAGCGATCCTCGTTGTGGAAGAGGTCATTCTGGCGCTCGACATTAAGGATGTCGGCATGGCGGCTCACCACCCAGAACGGGTCGAAGCCCTCGACTTCGGCCACGTCCAGCGGCGCGTTCTTGCGCAGCCAGGCGAAGGCTTCGTGCGAGCGCTTCCAGTCGGCATAGGCTTTCGGATCAACGACGTCGAATGCGATGTCTGCGGGTATGGCCATCGGTGTCCTCCCAGAACACGTTGCGCCGGTGAGTCCGGCTCCGGGGATCCAATACTACAAACTTGCTATACAGCCAACAATTATGTTAGGGGTGCGACATGACGGAAAGCGGCGCACACCTCACCCGGCCGGAACGGCGGCTGACCCAGGCCGAACGGCGTGACCGGTCGGAACGCGAGCTGATTGCCGCCGCCATCAAGGTGGTGGCCGGGCAGGGCGTGTCCAGCGCCACCTTCGACGCCATCGCCCGCGAGGCCGGTTTTTCGCGCGGCCTCGTCACCCAGCGCTTCGGGTCCAAGCAGGGCTTGATCCGCACCCTCATCACGCATCTGCACGAATGGCAGGGAGAGGTGCTCGAAGCCGGCCAGGTGGCGCAGATGGACGGCCTGACGGCGCTGATCGCCTTCATCCATCTGCACACGGACCACCTGCGCGACGTGCGGGAGGGCGACGCCTATTTCATGCTTCTGTCCGCCGCCATCGCCGACCGGCTCGAGACACGCGCCGACTTTGCCGACTCGCACGAGGTCGAGCGCGAGCTGATCCGGTCGATCATCGAGCGCGGCCGGGCAAGCGGTCACATCCGCCCCGAGATCGACGCCGACGCTGAAGCCTTGTTGACCGGCTGCAGCCTGCTCGGCCTGCGCATGCAAAGCCTGATCGACCCGGACTTCGACCCCGTTCCCGTGCGCGACGCCCTGATTGCGGCGCTGCGCAGCCATCTCGCCCCAAAGCCCTGAAAGGTCCGCCGATGAACCCGCCCTACAAGACCTGGCAGTGCCGGACGTGCGGCTATCTCTATGAAGAAGCGGCCGGCGATCCCGGTGAAGGCCTCGCGCCGGGTACCCGCTGGGCCGATATTCCGGACGGCTGGATCTGCCCGCTCTGCGGCACCCCCAAGGCCGAGTTTGACATGGTCGAAATCTAGCCCGCGACGGCAACCCGGCGGCACTTGCCGCTGGACGTTAGGTCGTCGAGCCGGGGTCGCCATTCGGCCGCAGTCTGAACGAGACAAAAATTTAACTTGAAGTTGGGGGAGGGGTGCGCAACTTCTGGATGAAGTGTATTGAAGTAGCCGCCCGGAAAGATGAGATTTGTCGATTGGCGGATGTTTAGAGATCCTCGCCAATCGGCGCCGCGTTGAAGCCGCAAAGGAGTGGTGGCGTGAGAATTCCTGCATCGGTAGTGATGTTCGCGCTTGTGCTGAGTTCCGCCCGCTCGCTGGCACTCGCGCAAGGCGGTGCCACCGAACCTGAACTGCGCAATCCGACCGTTACCGTCACGGGGTCGCGTGAGGATCAGGCGGCTGCCTTCGTGCAACAGGTCCAACCGCAAGGCTGGGCCGGCTCGGCGCGCGGCGTGCCGCGATGGAACTCGGAACTCTGTATCAGTGTGATTGGCCCGCCCGTGGCGCAGGGCCAGTTCATTGCGGACCGGATATCGGCGCGGGCGATGACAATCGGCCTTGAAGCCGGCGCGCCCGGCTGTGATACAAATCTTCTGGTGATCGTGACCGACCAGCCCGAAACGCTCTTGCCGCAGATCGCCCAGCAGCACCGCGCGGTTTTCGGGTTTACGGGGGACGCCAATATCGACACCGGCGGTTCGGGCGTGTCGCTTGCGGACTTCATCGCGGAGGATCGCCCGGTCCGCTGGCGGCAAGTGGTCGAGACAATCGGCGCTGACGGCATGCCTCTGGATGGTGATGCACGGCGAGGAATCACTATGGCGCCAGAAAATGTTCCGACAGTCCGCACGGACTCAACCCGTTTGCGCTCGGCAGTCCGCCGCGAACTCAGCCGCGTGATCGCGGTTGTCGATACGCGTCATACAGCCGGTCTCAGCCTGACGGCGGTTGCCGACTATCTTGCCTTCGTCTCCCTCGCGGATGTCAGCCCGGAGCCGGATCTGGCCGGTTTCCCGAGTATCCTGAACCTGTTCAACCCCGCTGCAGAACGCCAAACCGAAATGTCGGACTGGGATATCGCCTTTCTGGACGGCCTCTACAAATCCAACTCCGACGCCGCCAGCGGACGTGCGCAATACCGCGAAATCGCAAAGCGTATCGCCCGCTATGAGACTGGCGGGGACTGATCGGATCTACAGACTCCGCCGCGCGCACTTGCCGCTGGCGGTTTCGCAGTCCAGCCGGTCGACATCAATCAGGTCGCCGAACGGGTTGAGGGTTGCCGGATCATCGACCTTCAGGGTCAGCGCATAATTGTCGCCGATGTTCGCCGCGCTGCGGAACCAGGAGAGGGCGGTGCCGGCGCACAGGGTTCGGGTCTCGCCCGGTTGCAGCGACAGGGACGCGAGGCCGGGCGCCGTGGCTACCCACTTTCCCTCGGCATCATGCAGCGTCAGGAAGAAGCGCAACTTGCGGTTCGAGGCGTTGCGCGCTTCGGCGCAGGCTTCCAGGTGGCTCGTCCCGCCCCGGCCGGCGCTGACGGTCTGGGAGACGGCGCCGAACTGGCCTTCGGTCACCCCGCCCGGATAAAGCATCGAGCCAAAGCGTGAATTGACTGCCCGGTAGTAGGTGTAGGCCGCCACTTCGCAGGCCGCATGCTTGCCGCCGGACGCCGCCCTGGGATAGGCCGCGTCGCACGCATCGCGCATGTCGCTGAGGAAGTCGGCGTCGCAGACGCCCTGGTCCAGCGCGCCGGAGCGGTAGCACGCATCGTGGAACTTGCAGGCTTCGAGGAAGGGCCCGTCCGGGACGACAATGTCCAGCAGGTCGCGCCCGCCGCAGGCATCCAGCGCTTCGCGCGCGCCCATCACCGAGGAGGAGACCATCGCATTGTCGCGGGCGCGGCCTTTCGCGGCCGCCGGTGCGGCGACGAGGCTGGACGCAAGCAGGACGGTGCAGATAGCCCGGAGCATGGAGACAATGCTTTGCGGGCCTGCATGGCAAATTCAAGGCAACTCTTGCAGTCGGCCCGCCGCAGGGTCTATCCCGCCGGAATGACCGACGATTTCAATCGCTACCAGACCACCGAGCTTCCCCCCGGCTATACCCAGATTGCCTGGCACCGCGGGTTCGGGCGCCAGATCGGCCCGCTGTTCGAGAAGCGCGAGAACGGCCACCTGACCCGCGCCTTCCGCGTCGAGGAATATCACACCAACGGCATGCTGAACGCACATGGCGGCATGCTGATGACCTTCGCCGACATGGCCTGGGGCGGGGCGGTGGAGAAGGACGACGACACCTGGTGGGTGACCGTCCGCCTGCTGTGCGACTTTCTCGCCGGCGCGCCGCTCGGCAGCTTTGTCGAGGGCGACGGCACGGTGGTCGGCCGCCAGGACGATGTGATCACGGTCGAAGGCCGGATCTGGACCGGCGACAAGACGATCATGCGCGGCACTGGCATCTTCAAGATCATCCCCCGCCGCGAAGGCGCGCCCGGCCGGGGCGCGGTCGCGGCGACCTAGGCCTTTTGCGCTTTCTCTTTTGTCCCGGTCTTCCAGAGCGAGAACAGGATCGCGCCGCCGAGCAGGGCGATGGTCAGGATCAGGGACCATTGCGGTTCGAGATAGGGCACGAGGTGGAGCTGCTTGTAGAGCAGGAAGTTCCAGAAGATCTTCAGCCCGATCAGCACGAGCACCAGCGACAGGCCGTATTTCAGGTACCTGAACCGCGCGATCGCCGCCGCGAGCATGAAGTACATCGAGCGCAGGCCGAGGATGGCGAAGATGTTCGACGTGTAGACGATGAACGGGTCGCGCGTGACGGCAAAGATCGCCGGAACCGAATCCACGGCGAAGATGATGTCCACCGTCTCGACCATGATCAGGCAGAGCAGCAGCGGTGTGCCCCAGGCGACCAACCGGCCGCTCACCGGGTGGGGCCTTCGGACCACGAAGTTGTGGGACTCTATGGTCTCGGTCACCCGCATCCGCTTCCTGAGGAATTTCAGGACGGCGTTCTCGTTGAAGTCCATGTGGCCGTCACCGTCATCGCTGCCCGACACCAGCATCTTGGCGCCGGTGAACACCAGGAAGGCGGCGAAGAAATAGAGCACCCAGGTGAACTCGTTCACGACCGCCGCGCCGAGCGAGATGAAGATGCCCCGGAACACGATGGCGCCGAGGATGCCCCAGAACAATACGCGGTGCTGGTATTCGCGCGGCACTTTGAAAAAGGCGAACACCAGTCCGATGACAAAGATGTTGTCGAAGGCGAGCGCGGTCTCGAGCAGGTAGCCGGTTGCGAACTGCAGGGTGGCCTGGGCGTTCAGGTTTTCCGGATCGTTGTAGAATTGAGGATCCGGCTGGTACTGGAAATGGATCCAGGCGCCGAAGGCTACTGCCAGCGACGCGAAAGCGGCCCACATCACCGCGCTCTTGGCGGGCGAGACGACGGCGTCCTTCCGGTTGAGCAGGCCGAGATCGACCCAGAGCAGGGTGCAGATGAAGCCGAGAAAGGCGAACCACAACCAGAGGGGTTGGCCCGCATAAGCGACGGTCAGGAATTCAGGCATGGGTTTTCGGGTTTCCGGAGAAGCGCGCCGCGTCAGCGCAATATCCGTGAGGGATCCGACATCGCATCTGCCGCCGCAAATGCCAGAGGGGCCCGGTTCCAAGTCTGTAGCATCAAAATAGGGCTTCGCCCTTGGCCGTCAAGCTGTAGCGGGCAGGGGCGCGCCCGAAGGGCTTGGAAGGTGAGGGCCTTGCCGCCGCAGCCCCCCGGCGCTAGGTGCGGGGCGAACTCAATCCACAGGCCCAGCCCATGACCGATGCCCCCCTTTCAGGCAAGGATCTCGCCCGCAAGCCGCGCGGCTTTCCCGACAAACGGGAAGGCCTGATCCATGCGCAGGCGCGGCTCGTGGAGACGGTCACCGGCGTTTACCGCCAGTGGGGTTTCGAAGCGCTCGACACCGGCGCGTTCGAGTATGCCGACGCGCTCGGCAAGTTCCTGCCGGATGCCGACCGGCCGAACGCCGGCGTGTTCGCCCTGCAGGACGATGACGAACAATGGATGGCGCTGCGCTATGACCTGACCGCCCCGCTCGCGCGGTTCGTGGCGGAGCAGGGGCAGGGGCTCGGCCGGCCGTTCCGGCGCTACGCCGCAGGCCCGGTCTGGCGCAACGAGAAACCCGGCCCCGGACGGTTCCGCGAATTCTGGCAGTGCGACGCCGACACGGTGGGCGCGCCCGGCTTTCATGCCGATGCCGAGATGATCGCGATGGGCGCCGAAGCGCTGCGCGCCATCGGCATGAAGCCCGGCGAGTTCGTGATCCGCGTGAACACCCGGCGGCTGCTCAACGGCGTGCTGGATTCGGTCGGCGCTGAGACACCGGCAACGCGCCTCGCCATCCTGCGCGCGCTCGACAAGCTGGACCGGCTGGGCGCTTCGGGCGTAGCTGACCTGCTTGGCACCGGGCGCAAGGATGACAGCGGCGACTTTACCAAGGGCGCCGGGCTCGGCGCGGACGATGTGAAGCGCGTGCTCGCCTTCGCGCAGGCCGGCGCGGCCACGCGCGCGGTGACGCTCGCCAATCTCGCCAAGGCGGCCGGCTTCACCGAGGAAGGCAAGGCGGGCCTTGCCGAACTGGAAGCCATCGCGCTGGCCCTCGAGGCGTTGGGCGCGCCCGAGGACGACGTGAAGATCGATCCGTCCGTGGTCAGAGGACTGGAATATTATACCGGACCCGTGTTCGAGGCGGAGCTGCTGCGGGAAGTGACCGGCGAAGACGGCAAGACCTACCGGATCGGCTCCATCGGCGGCGGCGGGCGGTATGACGATCTCGTCGCGCGGTTCACCGGTGAGACGGTTCCGGCCACGGGCTTCTCCATCGGCATTTCGCGGCTGGCCGCAGCGCTCGCCATTCTCGGCGAAGGCGCAACGCTTGATGGCCCGGTGGTCGTGCTCAATCTGGACAAGGACAATCCGGGCCTCGCGCTGGGCCTCGCGGCAGAACTCCGCCGGGCGGGCATCCGCGCCGAGGCCTATATGGGCGCCTCCGGCATGCGCCCGCAGATGAAATATGCAGACCGGCGGTCCTCGCCGGCGGTGGTGATCGTCGGCGGCGACGAGGTGGCCAAGGGCACAGTGACGATCAAGGATCTTGAGATGGGCGCGCTGAAGGCGAAGGCCATCTCGTCGAACGAGGAATACCGCGAAGCCCGGCCCGGGCAGATCGAAGTGCCGCGCGCCGAAATGGTGGCCGCCGTGCGCGCCATCGTCGAGGCGCAGCGATGAACCGGGACGCCCTGGTGGCGGTGGCACGCGCGGTGTTTGAAGCTGCGGGCGGCACGCCGATTGATCCGGACTATGTTCTGCCGGCGGACATTCCGCTGGAACTGTCCGGCGAGGCGGTAAGGGCGCGCCTGTGTGTGTTCACGGATAATCGCGGCGCCGAAATGGTGATGCGGCCGGACCTGACGCTGCCGGTGGCGCAGCGCGAGGCCGCGCGGCTGGGCGAGGCCGGCGCCTCGGCCAAGACCTATACCTACGCGGCGCGCGCCTTCCGGCTGCCGGCCGCGCCGGATGATCCGTTCGAGTTCACGCAGGTCGGCCTCGAGCGGTTCGGCTATGGGGCGGACCCCGCTGCTGACGCGGACCTCTTCGCGCTGGTTCACCGGGCGGTCGAAGCCTGCGGTGTGCAGCCGAAATCCATCGTCACGGGTGATCTGGCGATCTTTCCGGCCTTCATTGATGCGCTCGGTCTGCCGGGAGTAACGACGGACCTGCTGAAGCGCGCCTTCCGCCAGGAGGGCGGCGTGCGCGCGGTGCTCGATGCGGCGTCGCGTCCTCTGGATACGGATGTTCTTGCGGCGCTGGAGGCGGATGACGCCGAGGCGGCGCTGGGCGCAGTGCTCGCCGCGCGCGCCATTCCGCTGGCCGGCGCGCGCAGCCTTGCCGAAATCGTGGACGGCCTGCGCGCCCGGCGCGCCGCCATCGAGGCAGGCGGATTGCCGGACGCGGCCCGCACGGCGCTGCTCGCCTTGCGGGATGTGGATTGCCCGCTGGCCGAGGCGCCCGAGCGGCTGGCGGCGCTGGCCCGCGCGCAGGGGCTGCCGGGCGCGGAGACCGCGCTGGCGGCTTTCGCTTTGCGGGTCGAGAAAATCCTGGCGCTGGTCCCCGGCGCGCGCCGGACCGCGGCGTTCCGCGCCGGGTTCGGGCGGCGGTTCACCTATTATGACGGCTTCGTCTTCGAGGTGCTGGCCGAGGGCCTCGCGCCGACGCAGCCGGTGGCGGCGGGCGGGCGGTATGACGGGCTGATTGCGGGTCTCTCGTCGGGGCGTGTGTCGGCCACCGGGATCGGCGGCGTGGTGCGCCCGGACCGGATGGTGCGTGTGCGGAGGGCAGGCGCATGAGCCGGCTGACGATTGCGATTCCGTCCAAGGGACGGCTGAAGGAACAGACCGAAGACTGGCTCGCCAGCCTCGGCCATCCGCTGCGCCAGATTGGCGGCGAGCGGGGCTATACGGCCGAGATCGACGGGCTGGACGCGGAAGTGCGCCTGCTTTCGGCCCGCGAGATCGCGCAGGGCCTGATCGAAGGCAGCCTGCACTACGGCGTGACGGGCGAAGACCTCCTGCATGATCTCGCCCCGGACGGCGCGCAGGATTTCGCCGTGCTGAAGCGGCTTGGCTTCGGCGGGGCCGATGTGGTCGTGGCCGTGCCGCAGGCCTGGTTCGACGTCGATTCGATGGCCGATCTGGAAGCAGCCGGCGCCGCCTTCCGCAAGGCGCATGGCCGGCGCCTGCGCGTGGCCACAAAATATCTGCGCCTGACGCGCCGGTTTTTTGCCCAGAAATCGGTTGGAGAATACCGTCTGGTGGAAAGTGCGGGGGCGACCGAAGCGGCGCCATCCACCGGGACGGCGGATGTGATCGTCGACATCACAACCACGGGCGCAACGCTGAAAGCCAATGGGCTGAAGATCCTGCGCGACGGTGTCATCCTGCAGAGCGAGGCGGCATTCACGCAATCTGTACGTGCAAATTTTGGCGAGGCAGCCCGGCAGGCGGCGGACCAGCTCACCGGCGCGTTGTCGCAGGCCGATCACATTTCCTGAAAAAATGTTTCGACACATTCTTGACACAACTTCGGATTCGTTGCCGTATGGATAGGCAAGTTTCTGGGAGGAAACGCTGCAAACGGTGGAGGGGCGCAGCTAGCCGGCAACGGCGCTGCGCCTCTTTTTCATTCCAGCTTCCGTCACCGCGAAAATCTGACCTGCCCGGCGCCCCTTGCGGGGAAGGCCGGGTTCCAGTGCGTCAAGACTTCAGGGGGGAGTCGAGGGGCGTTGGAGGATCTTGTCGTCCAGAACCCGGCTTCACGATTAACAATAAGACCATATCGAATAACGTCAATATCTTTTATTGTTATTCGATCACTCTTTCGATTAATTCGACGTAATCCTGCGGCTTGAGTTGACTTGGGGGGCGCGTCGCCTCAAGCGTGGCGCTTCCCAGAACACCCCCCAGACCGCCGGAGCCGCCGCGATGCCAGAGGACAATTTTCACGAGGATCCCCGCCAGCATATCCTGCCGGTGTATCGCCCACCCGAGGAAGTCTTCGTCGAAGGCCAGGGGGTATACCTCTTCACCGAGGATGGCCGGCGCTATCTCGATTTCATTGCCGGCATTGCGGTCACTGCGCTCGGCCACGCCCATCCGGCGATGGTGGAGGCGCTGCGCGACCAGGCTGGCAAGCTCTGGCACACGTCCAACATGTTCCGCGTCAAGGGTCAGGAAGAACTCGCCGACAAGATCTGCCGCGACACCTTCGCCGACCGCGTCTTCTTCACCAATTCGGGCACCGAAGCGGTCGAATGCGCGATCAAGTCGGCGCGCAAGTATCACTGGTCGCAGGGCCAGGCCGACCGGATCGACATCATCACCTTCACGGGCGCCTTCCACGGCCGCTCGATCGGCGCGATCAATGCCGGCGGCAACCCGAAATACCTTGAAGGTTTCGGCCCGAAACTCCCCGGCTTCGTGCATCTCGAATGGGGTGACCATGAGGCGCTGAAGGCCGCCGCAGCGGCGCCGACTGCGGCCGCGATCTTTGTCGAGGTGGTGCAGGGTGAAGGCGGTGTGCGCGCCATGCCGGAAGCCTGCATCAAGGGCCTGCGCGAGCTGTGCGACGAACACGGAATCCTGCTGATCTTCGACGAAGTGCAATGCGGCATGGGCCGTACCGGCAAGCTCTGGGGCTACCAGTGGGCCGACGGCGTCGAGCCGGACATCCTGTGCGCCGCCAAGGGCATCGGCGGCGGCTTCCCGTTCGGGGCCTGCCTGATGACCGAAGCGGTCGGCGCGCCGATGCAGCCGGGCAGCCATGGCTCGACCTATGGCGGCAACCCGCTCGCCATGGCGGTCGGCAATGTCGTCTGGGACGTCATCTCGGACGAGGCGTTCCTGGCGAACGTCCGCCGCGTGTCGGGCGTCTTGCAGCAGGGGCTGAAGAGCCTTGCCGATACGCACCCGGACAAGGTCGAAGCCGTCACCGGCAAGGGCCTGCTGACTGGCATCAAGCTCAAAGCCGACCCGAAGACCCTGCAGGGGCTCTGCCGCGATGCGAACCTGCTGGTCGGCGTCGCGGGCAACAACGTGCTGCGCGTTGCCCCGCCACTGGTGATCGAGGACGCGCATGTGCGCGAGGCGATTGGTGTCATCGACCGTGCGCTGACGGAATGGAAACTGCCCTGACGGCGGCGCAGGCGGCGCGCTCCGCCAATTGACGCATTTTCCTCTGGCGCCGATTGGGCGACAAGGGCGCATGTCAGAAGATGTATCCGGACGCATGGGCCTGCTGGGCACTGCCGCGCTGTTTGGCGCGATTGCGGTGCTGGTTGGCGTCGATTTGTTCACCGACAGCGGCGAAGGCGCGGGCGGTGTTCACGTCGCGGCCGAGCTGGCGGTGCTGGTGGCGGCGACCGGCGGCCTTGGCGCCATGCTGTTGCGCCTGCACCGGTTACGCCGGGCACTGGTCGCGGCCCGCCTGGATGCCGGTCGCTGGCAGGCGGAGAACCGCGAACTCGTGCAGGGGCTCGGCACGGCGATTACGCTTGAGTTTGCGGCCTGGGGCCTGACAGACGCGGAGTCCGATGTCGGGCTCCTCTTGCTCAAGGGCCTTTCCTTTCAGGAGATCGCCGGCTTGCGCGAGACGAGCGAGCGCACCGTGCGCGAGCAGGCCCGCGCCGTCTACCGCAAGAGCGGGCTTGCCGGACGCAATGCCCTGTCGGCCTATTTCCTTGAGGACCTGTTGCCGGGAACGGCGCGCTGAGGGCTGCGCGAAGGGGGAGGTGGGCAGCGCCCCCTCCGTCAGCTTCGCTGACACCTCCCCCGCTTCGCAAGGGAGGACAAGTGGCATTCGGCGAAGCCGTTATCCTCCCCTGCGAAGCGGGGGAGGTGTCGAATACCGAAGGTGTGAGACGGAGGGGGCCTACCGACCCAACCGCCTCCGGAACTCGTTGTATCCGAAATCCGAGATCATCTCGAGGCGGCCGTCTTCCCAGCGGATGGCGAGGTTTGCCAGCGGCGTGCCGTTGAAGGTGTTGGTCTTCACGAAAGCATAGTGCATCTGGTCGGTGAAGATGATCTCGTCGCCGGGGGAAAGCGGTTTCGGGAAGGAATAGTCGCCGATGATGTCGCCGGTCATGCAGGTCTTGCCGCCGAAACGGTACGTGTACGGATGTTCTCCGGGCTGGCCTGCGCCGATCACGTCGGGGCGGTAGGGCACTTCGAGGACGTCCGGCATGTGGGTGGAGGCGGAGGCGTCGAGGATCGCGAGGTCCATCGCGTTCCAGTGCAGGGCGAGGACGGTGGCGTGCAGCTCGCCCGTGTTGACGACGAGGCCGGCGCCCGGCTCGAGGATCACTTCGACGCCGAAGCGCGCCTTGAACTTGCGGATGGCTTCGATCAGCGCATCGACGTCATAGCCGGGCTTGTTGAGGAAATGCCCACCGCCGAAGTTGACCGCCTTCACCTGGCCGATATAGGCGGCGAAGTGTTCGGAGACGTACCCGATCAGGCTGACAGAGCCTTCGTGCAGGCTCTCGCAGAGGGCGTGGACGTGGAAGATATCGACGCCGGACCAGTCGACTGAGCTGAGTTTTTCCGGCACTTCACCGAAGCGGCTGGTGGGGGCGGTTGGATTGTAGAGGTCGCCGCCGAGCGTGGCGTTGGAATAGCCGGGGTTGACCCGCAGGCCGACATGGCAGCCGGCATCGCGCGCAATGTCGCCGAAGCGGGCGAGCTGTTCGGCGGAGTTGAAGTAGATGTGCTGCGCCACTTTCGTCAGCCTGCGGACTTCGTCTTCCGTATAGGCGGGCGAGTAGACGTGGACTTCCTTGCCGAACTCCTCGTGGCCCATGATGGCCTCGTGTTCGCCGGAGGCCGTCGTGCCATCGAGATAGTCACGCATCAGCGGGAAGGCCGCCGGCATCGCGAAGGCTTTCGTGGCGAGCAGGACCTTGCAGCCGGCTTCCTCGCGCACGCGCTTCGCGGTCTCCAGGTTTTTCCGGAGGCGGGCGGTGTCGAGGACGAAGCAGGGGGTGTTGATTTCAGCGGCCACCGGGGGGCTCCTGGCCAGGAGCGTAACCGCTGAGTTCGAGAATGCGCTCGGGATCCTCAAGCGCCATCAGGTCGGCGATCGCTGCGCGCTTGTCTTCGGCCTGGTCGAAATAGGCTTGGCAGATCTGCTGCCCGAACCAATACCCCATTTCGTGCGGCCAGCCTTCGGGCGCTGCGCCGTAGTTGCCGTGCCAGCGGCGAAACCGCGCGAAGACTTCGGGGTCGTCGGTATTCATGTCGGCGGGAACTTTAATCCGCTCGCGGATGAAGTGGCGGTCAGCCAGAAACTCGGCCCAGAGTTCGGCTTCGCGGGCCTTGGCCCAGGTGTCGCGCGCCGCAGACGGCTGGACGCCGGTGACGAGCAGGCTGACAAAGTCGGCCATGCCCTCGCGCAACGAAGCGGTCAGCAGCAGATCGCTTGCCTCGACCTTGGCCTCCACCGAAGGCTGGAGTGCGTGGACGGTCTCATGCGCATAGAAGGTGCGAAGCGTCTCGCGCACGCCGACGGGGCCATCGCTGATGTCGCAAATCACTTCAATGCCGATGACCTGCGCGTCGCTTGCGGCGGTGCCGCCGGAGTTGAAAGCGCCGAACACGGCATGGATTTCGGGAAGTTTCCGGCCCGGAAACAGGCTGGCGAGGGCGAGGTAGATCGCCCGGAGTTCGGCGTTCGAGGCCTCCACGACGGGCAGGCAGGTCTCGATGGCGGTTTTGTAGTCTGCGCTGCGCGCGGCAACCCTGGCGGCCAGGTTCTCGGCCGAACTGATGCGGCCGGGCGTGAATATCTCGATGCCGCGTCCCGCGCCGTCAAGATAGCCGGTCTGGAGCGCATCGGCCGTAGGCAGCCCCCCGGTTGCACGGAAGACATCCGCGAAACGGTAGGCGTCTGTCAGGTTTACCTGCGCGTCGAGCGGGTCATAGCCCGGTTGCGGGGCCGGGATTGCAGAGACGCAGCCGGCAAGGGCGGTCAAGGCGAAGCACGAAAGGCTGGCGATCAGGCGATTCACGGTGTCCTCACTCGGGCAGGCAGTTGATCAGGCAGATTCTTCCGTCCTGATCCCCGCCTTCGCGGGGATGAGCGGATCGGCGGCGGTCAGGTCACAACCTCAAACAGCTCGTCCTGGTCGCCCGGGCCGATGTCGATGATCGTGGTGGGCAGGCCGCGCGTGGCGACGTCGTCGAGGAAAGGTTTGGACGGGAACTGTTCGACGTTGAACACACCGGGACCTTTCCAGATGCCTCGGAAGAACATCGCCGCGCCGGAGACGGGCGGGACGCCGGTGGTGTAGCTCACCGCCTGCGCGCCGACTTCCTTGTTGGTTTCGGCATGGTCGCAGACGTTGTAGAGCATCTTGGTCAGCGGCTGGCCGTTCTTCCGCCCCCGGACGATTACGCCGATGGAGGTCTTGCCGGTATAGCCTTCGGCGAGCGAGGAGGGCGGGGGCAGCAGGTCGCGCAGGAATTCCATCGGGATGATGTCCATCCCCTTGTGCTTGATCGGCTCGAGGCTGATCAGGCCGATGGATTTGAACACTTCGAGGTGTTTGATGTACGCATCACCAAAGGTCATCCAGAAACGGATCTGCTTCAGGCCCTTGATGTTCTTCACGAGGCTTTCCTCTTCCTCATGGTAGATGAGGTAGGATTTGCGCGGGCCGACTTCCGGATAGTCCACCATCGTCTTGATCGAGAGCGCCGGGATGTCGATCCACTCGCCGTCTTTCCAGTATTTGCCGTCCTGGGTGACTTCGCGCAAGTTGATTTCGGGGTTGAAGTTGGTGGCGAAGGTCTTGCCATGGTCGCCGGCGTTGCAGTCGACGATGTCGATGTAATCGATCTCGTCGAATAGGTGTTCCTGCGCATAGGCGCACCAGACGTTCGAGACGCCGGGATCAAACCCGCAGCCGAGGATGGCGGTGAGGCCGGCGGCCTTGAAGCGCTCCTGATAGGCCCACTGCCAGGAATATTCGAACTTCGCCACTTCGCGCGGCTCGTAGTTCGCCGTGTCGAGATAGTTCACGCCCGCTTCGAGGCAGGCATCCATGATTGGCAGGTCCTGGTAGGGCAGGGCCATGTTGATCACGAGGTCCGGTTTGACCTTCCGGATGAGGGCGACCGTGGCGGCGACGTCATCGGCATCGACTTGCGCGATCTCGATGGGCGTGACGCAATCCTTCGCCACCTTCTCGCAGCTTTCGAGGCGGCGCGAGGCCAGCGTGATATGCTTGAAGGTGGCGCGGTCCATCGCGCATTTCTTGGCGACGACCGAACCGGCTGCGCCGGCGCCGATGATGAGCACAGTGTCCATGTCTGGGCAGTCTCCCGGGAGGGGTGGAAAGGATGGCCTCCCTTAAGGCAGTTCGGCCTTGGGGGCTAGGAGGGGGCTGGATAGGATGGTCGGGTTCATGGCACAATCGGGAACCGGTCCGAAGGGAATCAGACATGATCGCCAAGACACCCGAGCCGCCCTACTGGGCCGTGATATTTTCCGCCGTCCAGAGCGGCAAGGACATGGCCGCGTACGAAGGCAAGGCGATGCGGATGGTGGAACTCGCCCACCAGCAGCCGGGCTTTCTCGGCTATGAAACGGCGCAGGCTGAGGGCAGTGGGGAAATCACGATCTGCTATTGGGAGACCGAGGCGAACATCCGCGCCTGGAAACAGAATACCGAACACCTCGAAGCGCAGCGGATGGGCCGGGAGGTCTGGTATTCGTCCTACCACATCCGCATCGTGAAGGTGGAACGCGCCTACGGCTTCTGAGCTTTCCGGCCTGGGCATGCAGCCTTTGTGGGCTTCGCGCATTCGTGGTAAGGGATTGGTCTTGGAACCGGGAGTGCACAAGAATGACACTTGAAAGCCTGCTTGTCTTCCTTCTCATCGGCGCGGTCGCCGGTTGGCTGGCGGGGGTGCTGGTCAAGGGCTTCGGCTTCGGCCTTGTCGGCAACATCGTGGTCGGTATCGTCGGCGCCTTCATCGCCGGACTGCTCTTTCCCGCGCTCGGCCTCAACCTCGGCGGCGGCATCCTCGGCGCGATCGCGAACGCCACCATCGGCGCTGTGCTCCTGTTGGTCGTTATCCGCTTGGTCAAACGCGCCTGAAGTCCTGACCCGCAAGCCATGTCCGGCCGGCCGCCTGAGCCGGGGCCGGGGTGGGGCTGTTCTCAATTGGCGAATGACATCGCCCCGATAACGCGCTATGCGGCGCGCTTATTTTTGCGGGGGCCGCGCCCATGACAATCCGCCACTTCCTTGACCTCTGGCCGCTGGAGAGCGCTGACCTGCGCGCCATTCTCGATGAGGCGCGCCGCATGAAGAAGGCCCGGGCCGGCTGGACCAAGGGGCGCATCGACCCCGGCGCACCGCTCGACGGGCACACCCTGGCAATGATTTTCGAGAAGGCCTCGACCCGGACGCGCTTCTCCTTCGACATGGCAATGCGCCAGCTCGGTGGTTCGTCGATCACTGCCACGAGCAGCGACATGCAGCTCGGCCGGGGCGAAACGATTGAGGACACCGCGCGGGTGCTGTCGCGGTACGTGGACGCCGTGATGATCCGCGCCAACGATCACACCGACATAGAAACTTTCGCCGAGGCGTCCGGCGTGCCGGTGATCAACGGCCTGTCAGACCGCTCGCACCCCTGCCAGATCATGGCCGACCTGATGACGCTGGAAGAGAACGGTGTGACCCTCAAGGGGGCCCGGCTCGCCTGGGTGGGCGACGGCAACAATGTCTGCGCCAGTTTCATCCATGCCGCGCCGAAGTTCGGATTCTCGCTCGCGATCGGCACCCCGTCGCGCTACGCGCCGGATGAGGACGACCTCGAGATTGCAACCGAGCTGCAGGGCCGGGTCGAACTGTTCGACACGGCCGAGGACGCTGTGGCCGGCGCCGACGTGGTGATCGCCGACACGTTCGTCTCGATGGGCGATCTCGACGCCGAGCTGCGCCTCGAGGTCCTCGAACCCTTTGCGGTGACCGAGGAGCTGATGGAGCTTGCCAATGGCGGCGCCCGGTTCCTCCACTGCCTGCCGGCCCACCGGGGCGAGGAAGTTGATGCCGAAATCATTGACGGCCCCGCCAGCCTCGTCTGGGACGAAGCCGAGAACCGCCTGCACGCGCAAAAGGCGATCCTGCGCTGGTGCCTGCAGAAATAAGGCCCCGGGGCATCACGATAGCACGCTTCCCCTTGGCGAAAGGCCGTGTACGGCCTAGGCTTGCGGCATGACTGGAAGCCTGATTCCGTCCGCGAAATTCGCTGACCCCGATACCACGGCCAGGGGCGAGACCCGCGCCAGCGTGGCATGGACCGGCCTCAAGACGCTCTGGTTCAATACCGGATCGCTGTGCAACATCACCTGCGCCAACTGCTATGTCGAAAGCAGTCCGGTAAACGACCGCCTCGTTTATCTCACGCGCGGCGATGTGGAGCCGTTCCTCGACGAGCTGACCGGGCCCGCCGAAATCGGCATCACCGGCGGCGAGCCCTTCATGGCGCCGGAGATCATCGGCATCTGCAAGGCCGTTCTGACGCGCGGACATACGCTCCTTGTGCTGACGAATGCCATGCGCCCGATGATGCGGCCCCGGGTGCAGGCCGGCCTTGTTGATCTTGCAGAACGCTTTCCCGGCAAGATGACCGTGCGGGTCTCGCTGGATTCGCATGACAGCGCTCTGCACGATGCCGAGCGCGGGCCGGGTGCCTTCGAGGAGGCCTGCAAAGGCCTGCGCTGGGTGGCCGATGCGGGTATCCGTCTCGCGCTGGCGGGCCGCAAGGCGCTGCATGAAGACGAAGCCGCTGCGCGGGCAGGTTACCGCGCCCTGATCGCCGGGCTCGGCCTTGGTCTCGATGCGGCGGACCCGAAACAGCTGGTACTGTTTCCCGAGATGATCGCGCGCGACGATCCGCCAGAAATAACGACCGCCTGCTGGGGTATCCTGAACAAGTCGCCGGACAGTATCATGTGCGCCAGCCAGCGTATGGTCGTGCGCCGGCGCGGGGCGGCCAGCCCCCGCGTGCTGGCGTGCACCCTGCTGATCGACGACCCCGCCTTCGACCTCGGCGACACCCTCGCCGAAGCCACGGCCCGGCCGGTAAAGCTGAACCACCCCTGGTGCGCCAGCTTCTGCGTACTCGGCGGCGCCAGCTGCTCGGCTTGAGCGCCGCCCGGAATCCGGCCAGAAATGGCCCCGGAATGTCCGCTTCAGACTGCAGGTCTTCCGCAATTTGGCCTTGCCGCAGAAGTAACTGGCCGGCGTACTTCGCACCTGAGGGGCGCCATGAAAATCCTGATCCTGAATCCGCCGCATCCGGCTATCGGCAGTCGCATTCCCGACGATCATCTGCCGCCGCTCGGCCTCGTGTCTATCGGCGGTCCCCTGATCGATGACGGCCATACTGTATCGCTGCTCGACGCCGAGTTCGGTCCAATGCCGCTTCCGGCCATACTCGCAGAGATCGCGGCGCGCGCGCCTGACCTACTGTTGATCGGGCATTCCGGATCAACCTCCGCACACCCCGTTGCCATGGAGATTGCCCGCCGCGCGAAGGCCGAGCGGCCGGGTCTTCGCATCATTTATGGCGGCGTGTTCCCCACCTATCACTGGCGCGATGTGCTGGCTGCGTCGCCCGAGGTTGACTATATCGTCCGCGGCGAGGGCGAAGAAACCTGCCGTCAGCTTGTGCGCGCGCTGGAGGAGGGCGCGCCCCTTGCCGGTGTGAAAGGCATCGCCTTCCGGGAAGGGGACGAGATCATCGCCGCGCCCGCCCGGGACATGATCGCCGATCTGGATGCTTACCGGAACGGTTGGGAGCTGATCGACTTTGCCCGCTACTCATACTGGGGCGGCAAGCGCGCCGTGGTCGTGCAGTTTTCGAGGGGGTGTCCGCATCCGTGCAATTATTGCGGACAGCGCGGATTCTGGACCCAGTGGCGCCATCGCAATCCGGAGGCCTTCGCCGCCGAAATCGCGCGCCTGCACCGCGAACATCAGGTCGAGGTCTTCAATTTTGCCGATGAGAATCCGACCTCTTCGAAGAAAATGTGGAAACGCTTCCTCGAAGCGTTGATCGCCGAAGATGTGGAGGTCACCCTCGTCGGCTCCACCCGCGCGGATGACATCGTGCGCGACCGCGCCCATCTCCATCTCTACAAACAGGCGGGCGTCGAGCGCTTCCTGTTCGGCATGGAAAGCACCGATGAGGCGATCCTCGCCAAGATCCGCAAAGGCGGCTCCACATCGTCAGACCGCGAAGCAATCCGGCTGATGCGCCAGCATGGCATGCTGTCGATGGCCACCTGGGTCGTCGGCTTCGAGGAGGAGCGCGACCGGGATTATTGGCGCCAGCTGTGCCAGTTGCTGCTGTATGATCCAGACCAGATTCAGAGTGTCTATGTCACCCCCCATCGCTGGACGCCGTTCTTCACTCTCGCGTCAACGCGGGAAGTCATCCAGACAGACCCGTCGAAATGGGACTACAAGCACCAGGTGCTCAGTACACGCCACCTACCGCCCTGGCGCGTCTTTCTGTGGGTGAAAGGCATCGAGCTGGTCATGCAGGCGCGCCCGAAGTCGCTTTGGCGTTTGCTCACCCTGAAAGACCCGAAACTCCGCCGCGCCCAGCGATGGTATTACCAGATGGGCCGCCGCGTCTGGTTCCACGAGGTCGCTGGTTTCCTGTGGCGCGATGCCCGGCTCAAAACGGGTCCGAGTCTTGCGGAGTTCTGGGGGGCGAGTCTTGAAGCGGAAGAGGAGGCTCTCGCCCGTTCGCCCCGGCAGGGCCGCACGGCGCTGAACACAGGTCCGCGCCGCTCAGACTAGCAGGTCCCGGCCGAGGACGGCGAGCCCCAGTCCGGCGAGCGCAAGGACGGTCCAGAGGCGCGACCCCCGGCCGTCTGAAGCCGGAGAAGGCTGGACGCCCGCAATGCCCGATTGGATCCAGTGCTGCTCGATGGCAGCCAGTTGCGCCTCATAGCGCATTTCGAGAGCATAGAGCCGCCATGAGATCAGCGCGCCCATCCAGAGGATGGCGACTTGCAGGCCTGGCCGGGCGAAGCTCGGGGCGCCCGGCGCGTGCGCGACGACGGCGAAGGCAACCAGCGTAAACGCCACCGACAGCCAATAGAGGCGGCCGAAATGAAGCCGCGTCTGCGTTAGGGCTGTGTATTGTGTCTCCAGCGGTCCTGTCATGGTCTCATCTCCATCCATGACCTCACCATCCGGGACGGCGTGCAGCCGGTCAACGCTGCCGCCCCCTTGTCGCCGGCGTTTCGCGCTGCCACATGAGGCCACTTGCAGTCCCCATCCAGGCGCGTCCCATGACCCAGAAAGCCCATGACACCGGCGACTTTGCCGCCAGTTTCCAGATCGAAGGCCGTCCCGTGCGCGGGCGGGCCGTTCGCATGGGGGCCGGCAGCGTCTCGCCGATCCTCGCGCGGCACGACTATCCGCCCCACCTGGCGCAGATCCTCGGTGAAGCCGTCACGCTGGCCGCGCTGGTCGGTACCTCGCTCAAGTTCGAGGGCCGCATCCTTGTGCAAGCGGAAGGCGATGGCCCGATCAGCCTGATGGTCGGCGAATACGCCTCGCATGGCGGGGTGCGCGGCTATGCCCGCTATGACAAGGACGCCTGGGCCAATCTTGAACGGGTGAACAAGGGCGGCGCGCCCCACATGCCGCAACTGTTCGGCCGCTCGGGCCGCCTCGGCCTGATTCTCATCCAGGACAATCCGGACGTGCAACCCTATCAGGGCATCGTGCCGCTGACCAAGGCCACGCTCAGTCAGTGTGCGGAGGATTACTTCGCGATGTCGGAACAGGTGCCGTCGCGCATCCGGCTGGCTGTGGAAAAAACGGAAAGCGGCTGGGTCTCGGGCGGCATGATGGTGCAGCGGATCGCGGGCGACGATACGCGCGGCGATACCGATGAACCCTGGCATGAGGCCGAGGCCCTGTTTGCCACGCTGACCCCGCAGGAGCTGGCTGACCGGGCGCTGCCGATGACCGAGCTGCTTTACCGGCTGTTCAACGAGCAGGGCGCGGTGCTCGAAACCGGCACGGCGGTGAAGGACAAGTGTACCTGCAACGAGGAGCGCCTTGTGGCGACGCTGCGCCAGATGCCGGACGAATCCCTGCGCGAGCTGGTGGAGCCCGATGGCAACCTGTCAATCGACTGCCAGTTCTGCGCGCGCCACTACTCCGTCGGCATAGGCGAGGTCACCGGCCCGGTGAACTGACCGGGCCTATTCGGGCGCGTCCATTGCCAGGATGATCTGGGCGTAGCCGCGGGCGAGGCGTCCCATGTTCTCGACGCTGGTGCGCTCGTTCGTGCCATGAAAGCCGGTCAGTTCCTCGGGCGTCAGCAGTGAGGGCTGGAAGCGGTAGACGTTCGGTGTGATGGCTTCGGCATAGCGCCCGTCGGTGGCACCCAGCACCAGGCCGGGGGCGGCCGGCGAACCGGGCAGGGTTGCTTCCGCCACGCTGGCGAGCACGGCATAGGCGCGGTTGTTGGTCGGCGAAACCGCCGACGCACCCTTGCCGCGAATGCCTTCCTTGCCGAGTTCGACCGAGACGCCCTCAATGCCGGACGTCACCTTGGTGACATGCGCGATGATCTCATCCTCGGTGTTTGCCGGATGGATCCGGAAGTTGACTGTGGCGGTGGCGCGCTGCGCGAGCACGTTCTCCTTGGCTGAGCCCGCCAGCATGGTCGGCGCCGTGGTCGTGCGGATCATGGCGTTGCCGGCAGGGACGTCTGCGAGCTGGCCCTCGATGACCCCCTTGAACAGCCAGAGATTCGCGAAGGCCATGCGCTGGGCAAAGGGCATGTCCTTGCCGGCGGCCCTGAACATGTCTGAGGCCGGAGGCTTGTCGAGTGCGGACGGCATCTGGTTTTCGTCCAGCGCCACAACCGCGCGGGCGAGGCGCACGGCTGACGAATCGCGCGGCGGGGTGGACGAGTGGCCGCCTGCGCCGGTGGCGACAACATCCAGCGTCACATAGCCCTTTTCCGCGATGCCAATGAAGCCCATCGGCTTGCCGGTGAGCGGGGAGGGGTTCAGCACCATGAAGCCTTCGTCGAGTGCAAATTCCGGCGCCACGCCGCGCGACTTCAGGAGTGCGACACCCGCTTCGGCGCCGGAGCCGGAAACTTCTTCATCATGGCCAAACATGAACAGGACCGTGCGCTTCGGCTGGAAGCCGGAGGTCGCGAGCGCTTCGGCCGCTTCCATCAGACCGACCAGCGAGCCTTTGTCGTCGATGGCGCCGCGTCCATAAATGTAACCGTCGATGATTTCGCCGTCGAACGGGCCGCCGGTCCAATCGCCTTCGGTACCGATGTTCACCGGCACCACGTCCTGGTGCGCCATCAGCAGCAGCGGCTTCAGGGACGGGTCAGACCCCGGCCACGTGTAGAGCAGCGTCAGCGTATTGGGCACGAGCTCCTTCGTCATCGCCGCATGCGCCGCCGGGTAGGTGGCCTCCAGCCAGGCGTGCAGCGCCAGCCATTCGCCGTCCTGACCGGGCCGCGGATCACCGCTGGCCAGCGTCACGGTCTTGAAGCGGATCGCTGCCGCGAGGTTTTCGGCGCCGCGCTCCGCCGAAATGGCGGGTGGCTCGGGCAGGGTGACGCGGCCGCCGACGGGCGCGCCGCCATAGTTGAACGTGTTGTACAGGAGCACACCGACGAGTGCCGCAAGGGCAAGGCCGAGTCCGATGAGACTGTTGCGGATCATGTCGTGTGGCCCTCCCGGCGGATTTCTTGTTGAGGGATCGATTGCGCCGGGGCGGCGCGGCGTCAAGCGACCGGCCCGCAAAAAAATGACTTGGCCGTCACCTAACTGGACGGCAGTGTGGCGCGCATGTCCCAGTCTCCACCGAAGCGCTTGTCCTTTCCGCGCGTCCTCGCCTTTGCGTCGCTCAGTGTTCCGATTGCGGGGGTCGGCCTGCCGGTCGGGGTTTACCTGGCGCCACTCTACGCCAATGAAGTCGGCTTGGGTCTGGAGCTGACGGGCCTGCTGTTCATGTTGTTGCGTTTCTGGGACATCGTGACCGATCCGGTGATGGGCTACATGGTGGATCGTTACCGCAGCCCGCTCGGCCGGGTGCGCCACTGGATCCTACTGTCGGTGCCGGTACTCGGGATATCCACCTTCTTCGTCTACATGCCGCCTCAGGGCGCCGGTCCCGGATACTTCATCTTCTGGATGCTGATCTTCTATGTCGGCTTCACGCTGCTGCAGACGTCGCGCTCGTCCTGGGTGCCGGCGATTGCGCGCGACTATGACGACCGCTCGCGTCTCTTCCTCTGGCCGGAGATCATCTCGGTCAGCGCCATGCTGTTCCTGCTCGCGGTGCCGCTGATCCTGTCGCTGAGCGGCATCCAGGCAGACCGGTTCGGCCAGGTGGCCGTGATGGGCTGGATCCTGATCATTGCGCTGCCGGTTGTGGCCACGCTCGCCTGTGTCTTCGTGCCGGACCCGCCGCTGAGAGGCGAATCCCGGCAGGTAGAGAAGTTCGAGCTGAAGCCTCTGATCGCGGCGATCCGAAATCCCGTTTTCAGCAAGGTTCTGACAATCGAGCTGCTGGTCTCCACCGCCATTTCGGTGACGGCGGCAAACTTCCTGTTTGTCGCGGAGTTCGCTTTTGGCGCCACGGACGCGCAGACCAGCCTGGCGCTGATGCTGTTCTTCGTCATGGCCATCCTGGCGCTGCCGTTCTGGCTCTGGCTGGCCAAGCGCACCGAGAAGCGGACCGCCTTCTTCGCCGCAGTCACATGGTCCGGCGTCTCCTTCACGCTGTTCATCCCGCTTTCTCCGTTCGCGGACTACAACCTCTTCCTGATCGCCTCCCTGATTGCAGGCATTCCGTTCAGCGCGCCGATCTTTCTGGCCCGCGCCATGACCGCCGACGTGGTCGAGCTGCAAGCGGCGGAGACGGGCGAGAACCGGGCCGGGAATTTTTACGCGCTGCTGACGAGTTTCAGCAAGATCGGCTCAAGCCTCGCGTTTGGTGTGGGCTATTTCATCGTGGGCCGGATCGCGGGATTCCATCCGCGGGAGGAAAACTCGGACGCGTCGATCTTCGGGCTGGTGCTGGTCTTCGGCCTGTTGCCCGGCCTGCTCTACATCTCCGCCGGCCTGTTGGCGCGCACCTATCCGCTGACCCGCGCCATGCAGGAAGAGACCGCACGCCGGCTTGAGACCCGTACCCTGATCACGCCGGCAGTTCCCTAGATCGAGGGGCTGATTCAAAGAATCAGCCCCTCGATCTAGCATTCTTGTTAGTCGCGGCGTGTTCCCGAAAACCGGGGCCACTTTTCGGCACGCCGCTTTAGAACCCGCCGCCTTCGGCAAGCCATTCCCGTTCGTCCGGCGTGCTGGGCCGACCGACGACGGCGTTGCGGTGCGGGAAGCGGCCGAACCGGCGAATGACGTCGCGGTGCCGCTGTGCATAGTCGAGCGTCGTGTAGACGTAGTCGCGGAAATCCTCGCGCGCGGTCTCGTAGAGCGCCGCGAAGCGGCGAACCGCCTCGTCCTGGTCGGCGAGCTGTTCGGAGTGTTCGAGCGGCAGGTAGAAGAAGACCCGCTCCGGCTCGGACAGGGCCGTATCGCCGCCGGCCTCCAGACCCTCCTTGCACAGATGAAGCGCCAGCCGGTCCTGTGCGAAGGCGCGGGGACTGGCGCGGAAGATGTTGCGGCTCATCTGGTCGAGCACGAGGATCGCGGCGAGGCGCTCCCTGGCGCCGCGTGCGGCCCAGTCTTCGGCGAGCGGGCCGGCGGACAGGGTTTCCAGCAGTGGCAGGAATTTCGCTTCAAGTTCCGCGTCGAAGGCCTTGCCGCCGTTGAACCATTTCCGGTTCTGGACTTTCAGGGCTTCGGGCGAGACGGCCGCGCGTGCAAACCAGAATTCGAGAACGTCCTCGGGGGAGGGCAGCGTGTTCACGCGGCCGGCCTGCGAGCGACGACCATGTAATTGACGCTGGTATCGGGGGCGATCTTCCACTGGCCCGAGACCGGCTGGAAGACCACGCCGACGGTTTCCGCGATGTCCATCCCGGCAGCCCGCAGCGGCGCACGCACGTCTTCGGGGTCGAGAAATTTCGACCAGTCATGTGTGCCGCGCGGCAGCCAGCGCAGGATGTATTCTGCGCCGATGACGGCGGCGGCGAGCGCCTTCGCGGTCTTGTTCAGTGTGGCGACAATCATCAGGCCGCCCGGTTTTACCAGCCGGGCCGTGTCGGTGAGGAAGCGGGCGGGGTCCGCGACATGCTCGACCACCTCGAGATTGAGCACGATGTCGAAGGGCGCTTCGCCGGCGGCGAGAAGGCCCTCGGCGGTTCCGGTCCGGTAGTCGATGCCGAGACCTTGTTCCGAGGCGTGGGTGAAGGCGGTCTTAATGTTCGCCTCCGAGGCGTCCACACCGGTGACCGAGGCGCCAAGGCGGGTCATCGGTTCGCAGACGAGGCCGCCGCCGCAGCCGATATCGAGCAGGCGCAGGCCGTCCAGAGGCGTGCGCAGACCCGGTTCCAGGCCGAAATGGGCTTCGGCGGTCGTGCGGATGAATTTCAGGCGCACGGGATTGAACCGGTGCAAGGGCCTGAACTTCCCGTGCGGGTTCCACCAGTCGGCAGCCATCGCCGAGAACTTGGCGACTTCGGCCGGATCTATGCTGGGCGCAACCGGGGCAGCGGCAGACGCGTCAATTGTTCTCGCCATCGTTTAGCAATCCTGTTTGATCCGCGCCGAACTTTCCCCTAGAGGGGCCGAATATAGGACGCCCGCAGCAGGGCAGATAGTCGGTTGGGGCGAAATGGCGCGCACGGTACTCAAATTCGGCGGCACATCGGTCGGCGATCTGGACCGCATTGCCAATGTGGCAGAGATCGTCGCGGCCCGTGCGGCCCGGGGCGAGCACATGGCCGTGATCGTCTCGGCGATGTCGGGGGAGACCAACAAGCTGGTCGCCCTGGCGGACGGCGCGGCAGGAAAGGAACTCGCCCGCCATCTCTACGATGACGAATACGACGTGGTCGTGGCGTCGGGCGAACAGGTTACCGCCGGACTTTTGGCGCTGGCGCTGCGGCGCCGGGGGCTGAAAGCGCGGTCCTGGCTCGGCTGGCAGCTGCGCCTCAAAACCGACAACAGCCATGGCCGGGCCCGCATTCTAGGCTTCGACGACTCCTCGCTGCCGGATTCCATCGACCGGGGCGAGATTGCCGTGGTCGCCGGCTTTCAGGGCGTGACCGACGACGAGCGGGTGACGACGCTCGGCCGGGGCGGCTCGGACACCAGCGCCGTGGCGGTCGCCGCCGCGCTCGGTGCCAAGGTGTGCGACATCTATACCGATGTGGACGGCGTTTACACGACCGACCCGCGCATGGTGCCGAAGGCCCGGCGGATAGACAAGATTTCGTATGAAGAGATGCTCGAAATGGCCTCGCTCGGCGCGAAAGTGCTGCAGACGCGCTCGGTCGAGCTGGCGATGAACCACAATGTCCCGGTCCGGGTATTGTCGAGCTTTGTGAAGCCCGGCGAGGAATCTCCCGGAACGCTTGTCTGTGCAGAGGAAGAAATCGTGGAAAAGCAGGTTGTCAGCGGCATCGCCTATTCGCGGGACGAAGCAAAGGTCACGCTCTACGGCGTGCCGGACAAGCCGGGATCCTCGGCGAAGATCTTCTCGGCACTGGCCAAGGCCGGCGTCAACGTCGACATGATCGTGCAGGCGAGTTCGCGCGAGGCGTCGAAGGCGAACCTCGTTTTCACCTGCACCGAGCGCGACAGCCCGTTTGCGCGCGAGACGCTGGAGAACCTGAAGGGCGAAGTCGGCTATGAGCGCCTTGAGGTGGTGCGGGACGTGTCGAAGATCTCGATCATCGGCGTTGGCATGAAGAGCCATACCGGCGTTGCTGAAAAAATGTTCACCGCCCTCTCGGAAAAAGGCATCAACATTGATGTCATCTCGACTTCCGAGATCAAGATTTCAGTCCTGATCGCCGCACCCTATACAGAACTGGCCGTCCGGGCCTTACATACGGCCTTCGGTCTCGACGCTGAGTGATCAGCCATCCCGTTCGGGAGAGCATGCCTTACAATATGCCGGCCACCCGTGTGCTTATGAACAATCTCCGCCAGGTGATGGCGGAGGATGGCGACACACGTTCCCGGCTCGACCATGTGGTGCGGCTCATCGCCTCGACCATGGTGGCCGATGTGTGCTCGATCTACCTGCGCGAACCGGACGGCGCGCTGCTGCTGATCGCCACCGAAGGCCTGAAGCCTGAAGCCGTGAACAAGACGCGCCTGACGGCGTTCGAAGGCCTGGTCGGTTTCGTGGCGCGCACGGCCGAGCCGATCTCCATCGAGGATGCGCCGCGCCATCCGGCTTTCTCCTACCGGCCTGAGACGGGGGAGGACCCGTTCCACGCCTTCCTGGGCGTGCCGATCCTGCGGACAGGTGGGGTGACCGGCGTTCTGGTCGTCCAGAACCGGACCGAGCGCACCTACCGCGAGGAAGAGGTGGATACGCTGCAGACCATTTCGATGGTGCTGGCGGAAATCGTCCACACGCTGACGCTGTCACCCGCGCCGCAGGCGGCGCCGGACCGGCGGATGCGCGGTCCGGGGGGCGGCAGCCTGAAAGGCCGCATCTTCTGCGAGGGGCTCGGCTTCGGCCGCGCCGTGCTGCACGATCCGGTCGTTCCGGCGGCGAAGTTCTTTGCCGCTGACCAGGTCGAGGAAGCCGAACGGCTGAGCCAGGGGCTGGTTGACCTGCGCACGTCAATCGACCGGATGATGCTGATCGACGGGGCGGTGCTGGGCGAGGATCCCCGCGACGTCATGGAGGCGTACCGTCTGCTCGCTTATGATTCGTCCTGGGCGGAAAAGCTGCATGAAGGCGTTCGCTCCGGTCTGTCGGCCGAAGCGTCGGTGGACAGGGTTCGCCGGGAACACCGCGCCAAGTTGCAGAATGCACGCGATCCCTATTTGCGCGAGCGGTTCCATGATCTGGAAGACCTCGACAACCGGCTGCTTCGGGTGCTCGGGGGCGAAGAAGGCAAGCCGCAGATTACCGGCGACCGCAGCGTTCTGGTGGCGCGCCGGCTCGGCCCGGCCGAGCTGCTCGAATATTCCAAGGCCGGGCTCAAGGGCCTGTTGATGGAAGAGGCCGCCGCCTCGTCGCACGCGGCCATCGTGGCGCGCGCGCTCGGGATACCGGCGATCGGCGGCATCGAAGGCCTGACGACGCGGATCGAGCAGGGCGATTATGTCATCGTCGATGCCGAAGAAGGCACCGTCCACATCCGTCCGGACGATGCCGTCTATGATGCCTACCAGTCGCGCGAGGCCCTGCGGTCGGAGCGCCAGGCCGCCTATGCCAAGCTGAAAGGCCTGCCGGCGCGGACCCTGGACGGCACCGACATTTCCCTGATGCTGAACGCCGGCCTCGACCTCGATCTGGACATGCTGGATCAGGCGGGCGCGGACGGCGTGGGCCTGTTCCGCACCGAGTTCCAGTTTCTCGTGTCCGAAACGCTGCCGCGCCTGAATGACCAGATCACGCTCTATCAGCGGGTCTTGAAACGGGCGGCCGGCCGCCCGGTTGTATTCCGGACGCTGGACCTCGGCGGCGACAAGGTGCTGCCGGCGCTGAACCTGCAGCGCGAGGAGAACCCGGCACTGGGCTGGCGGTCGATCCGCTTTGCGCTCGACCACAAGGGCCTGTTCCGGCGCCAGCTGCGCGCGCTGGTCCGGGCGGCGGCAGATGGCCCGCTGACGGTGATGTTCCCGATGGTAACGGTACCGGCCGAGTATCACGCCGCGAAGGCCCTTCTGATGGAGGAAGTCGCCTGGAGCGCGCGGAAAACCGGTGTCCAGCCGTCGCAGCTGTCCGTCGGGGTGATGCTGGAGACGCCGGCGCTCGGCTTTTCGATGCAGGACCTGGGCGGGGAGGTCGATTTCCTGTCGGTCGGGACGAACGACCTGCTGCAGTTCTTCTTTGCGGCTGACCGGATGACCCCCTCGGTGAGCGAGCGCTATGACCTCGTCGATCCGGCCGCGCTGCGTTACCTCAAGATGGTGGCCGAGGTGTGCACGGCCCACAATATCCGGCTCTCGGTGTGCGGCGAGGCGACCGCGTCACCGCCGGTTGCGCTGTGTTTCGCCGCGCTTGGCTATACCAGCCTGTCGATGGCGGCCTCGGCGATTGGCCCGGTGAAACAGGCCTTGCGAAAAGTGGACCTGGGCGCCTTCCGGGCGGGGCTTCTGGCGCTGATGGACAAGCCGAACGGATCGTTCCGTAACCAAGTGTTAGCACTTGCGGCCGAACATGGGATTGACACAGCGGACAGTTGAAGCGTGTTGCGGCAGCGGTTACACGGCCCTACCTTGTATTGGACCGGAACTTGCCCCGATTTCATTTGGTGGCGGGTTTGGTCAATGAGATTGGTAGACAATGGCACAGTACGTATCGCCTGAGCCCGCAAACGAACAACCCGGAGAACCTGATCGGGTGGATGAAAACGGAACGATCCGTTCGAATGTGATGCCGATTTCGCCGGTCGCGGCCCGGCAGCTGGATGCGCATGAGCGCCGCCAGCGCGCGGACGAGATTTTCCGCTCCGGCCAGTATGAAGGCGAAGAGCTTCGCATGGGGCAGGTGCTTCGCCGCGTCCGGGAAGCGCTGGGCCTTGAGCTGGCGGAAATCGCCCGAGTCTCGCGCATCCGCGAAAACTTCCTGATGGCCATGGAACGTATGGAGCTCCAGACGATCGCCAAGGGCTACCTGGTGCCTTACCTGATCGCCTATTCAAAGTTTCTTGGCCTTCCGGAACAGGATGTCGTGCAGCGCTACACGCGCGAGTGCGGCGCGGTTGACGAGGTCAAGACCTCGGCGCCTGTTCCAAAGATCGGGCAGTTGAACAGGAAGTCGAGCAATTTACCGCTGGTGGCCGCAGTGGCCGGTGCCCTGGTCCTGTTCGTCGCTGGCGGCGTCACCGCAGCCTTGCTGATGAACAGGGGGCCGGAAGAAGTGGTCTCGCCGACGGTCGTGGCCGTCAGCGGCGCCCGGGACAGCCTGTTCGCCGACGCCGCCGCAACCACAAACGCCGTGCCGGCAGACCTGCCGCTGGAAATCGTCGCCGTGCGTCAGGGCTGGCTGGAGATCCGCGGTGCAGACGGCACCATCTTCCTGAGCCGCACGATGGCTGAAGGCGAAAGCTATTTTCCGCGCCTCAAGGCCGGTTGGACCGTTTCAGCCCGCAATGGCGGCGCGTTCGAGTGGCGCGTGGGCGACATTTCGGTTGGCCCGCTCGGCCCGGACGGCGCGCAGGTATTTTCGGTCAGCGTGGACGACCAGCTCGTGCAGGCCGCCGAAGCCGCCGCACCGACGGTTGCCGAAGCGCCGGCCGCCGCTGCCAACGGCAACGCGACGCGCTAGCGCCGCTTCAGACCCTTTACGTGCGGCGCTGCCGGCGCCACATGGGGACTGACAGGAAGCCCGAAAAGGCACCGAGACGCCCGATGAGTCACAATCCGATCCGCCCCTGGCGCATTATCGAGCGCCGGAAATCCCGCCAGATCCGCGTGGGAAACGTCCTTGTGGGCGGCGACGCGCCAATCGCCGTGCAGACGATGACCAACACGCCCACCGAGGACGCGGAGGCGACGATCCGGCAGATCTTGCTCGCCGCTGAAGCCGGCGTGGACATCGTCCGGGTGTCCTGCCCGACCGAAGAGTCGACGGCGGCCCTGCGGGCGATCTGCAAGGCGAGCCCGGTGCCGGTCGTGGCCGACATCCATTTCCATTACAAACGCGGGATCGAAGCAGCCGATGCGGGCGCCGCCTGCCTGCGCATCAATCCCGGCAATATCGGGTCGGCGGCCCGGGTGAAGGAAGTCGTCGCGGCGGCGCGCGCCAATGGCTGCTCGATGCGGATCGGCGTCAATGGCGGCAGTCTGGAGCGCCACCTCCTGGAAAAGTATGGCGAGCCGTGCCCGGACGCGATGGTGGAAAGCGCGCTCGATCATGCGCGCATCCTCGATGACCTCGGCTTCCACGACTACAAGATCTCCGTGAAGGCCTCGGACATGTTCCTGACCGTGGCAGCCTACCAGCTGCTGGCGGAGGCAACCGATGCACCCTTGCACCTTGGCATCACCGAAGCGGGAGGCCTGCGCACCGGCACCGTGAAGTCGTCCATCGGCATGGGCGCGCTGCTCTGGGCGGGGATCGGCGACACGATCCGCGTCTCGCTGTCGGCCGAACCGGAAGAAGAGGTGAAGGTCGGCTTCGAGATGTTGAAATCGCTCGGCCTGCGCACACGGGGCGTCAACATCGTCGCGTGTCCGAGCTGCGCGCGCCAGGGCTTCGATGTGATCCGCACGGTGGAGACGCTCGAGAAACGCCTCGCGCATATTTCCGAGCCGATCTCACTTTCGATCATCGGCTGCGTGGTCAACGGGCCGGGCGAGGCGGCATTGACCGATCTCGGCTTCACCGGCGGCGGCAAGGACAGCGGCAAGATGTTCGTCAACGGACGAGCCGATCACAACGTCTCGACAGCCGACATGGTGGAGCACATCGTGAAGCTGGTCGAAGCGAAGGCCGAGAAGATGAAAGCCGAACGCGACGCCGAACAGGTGGCGGCGGAGTAAGAGGCGGTTGGAGTCGGTCCGCGCCTGCCGGGCACCGCATCACTTGTTCGACAGGTGCATCGAGATTTCGCGCTTCTGGCGCCTGGTGCTTGCTGCATCCCGCTTGGCGCTGTACAGGCCGTCAAGGTACGCGCGGTCCCAATCTGTCATCCCTGTGCGGAGCAATCGATCTTCATCACTGGCCTTGAACAGATTGAGGACGGAGGGAAACGGGGACGCATCGACATCTGAATCGACTTCGGCAAGGCTGACGAAGGCCGTGTAGTCGGCGATCGCGGCGAGGCTGTTGCCCGAAATTGCATTGGCATCGATGATGACGATGACGCGGGATATGTCGCTGCGCACGTTGGAAGACAGGCGCGTGCTATCAGCGCGGATTGTGGGCACATTTTTGTAGGCCCCCAAAATGCCCCGGGTGCTGTCGGGATTGTTGCCGGCCAACGTGCTGGATTTGCCAGATCCAAGATAGGCGTCTCCGTCCAGGGGCATTCCATCTGCGCCGACCGTTTCGGTGACGGCCCACCACCGCACGGGACGTTCTGAAGTTTGAAATTGTTCGAATGCCACCTTTCCCGCAGTTATGACGGCACCCGTCTCATTCATGCCAAATACCTGCGGTTGGTCTTTGACGAGTCCTTGAATCAGCAAATCAGGGTCAGTTGTCACGGCAACGAGAAGGTTGGTCGAACAGCCGGGTCCACCCGCTTTGAGTCCCACGTCGATCGCGGATTGAGAAATTCTGTCGGCGATAAACTGCGCCTGGTTGACCGGGGGACCCACAACGCTGATGCAGATGGATTCGTCCCAGCGTGCGAGCAAGCGGCGATTGAACGATTTGGGCACCACCGCTTCGACAAACGCTTCCGCGCGTTCCGGTCCTTTGCCGTAGACCGTCACCGTTTCATTGCGCATTTCGCGCTCACCGGCATCGCCGGTTTGCGCCCCTGCAGAATGGGAAAAGACTGCGAGCAGAAGGACAAACGACGCAACCCGGTAGTTCATGCGACAGCTCCGGCTGTTGAAGCAGAGCCTGCGTCGAAAAGCGAACCCACGATCTTGCTGCAAACCTTGGGGGCGCCAATGTTCTGCTTCATGGTCCGTGGCTGCATGGCGCTTGCCCCTGCGATACAAATGCACCTTAAGAGAAATGACATTTACTCGCAAGGGTAGAGATCTAAATTTGTTCATCCGCTTGCGGATTGATGTCATTTGGATTTCCCGGAACCCACGACATCGGAAAAACCAGATGGACGCGACGAGCGAAGCTGAAGGCCGAGCGCGACGCCGAGCAAGTGCCGGCGGAATAGGTGTCAGGCGGGCCCGCAGGTGCTGATCGGTACGAGCGCGGCGGCGGCGTCATAGAGATCTTGACTGGGCGCGAGGCGGCGGATCAGGGCGAGGGCTTCGGGCTTTTTCACACGCACGACGGTGACGCCGTCCGCCGCCTCGACGGGCTGGTCCGCCGTGGCCACGATGATCGTCAGCGCGCCGGGTGCGTCCGGCAGGCGGGCGTCCAGCGAGCCGGCATACACATTGTCCGTGTGCGCATCGAAGAGCGACAATGAACCATACTCGGGCCAGGTCGGCACCTTGAGGGTCACCGGTCCGCCCGACAGATCAATCAGGCAGATCGCATAGGCAAGATCCGGCGCCGGCCGAACGATGGTCTGGGTCTGCGGGGAGACGCGCGGGCTCATCTGCCAGGTGTGGACCGGCAGGCCGGCGCCGAGGAGGCGGCTGCGCGCCTTGTCCATGATGTAGCCGGGCAGGGCGTTAAGGACGACGAAATGAACCGCCACGAGGCCGGCGATGAAGGAGGAAAGTCCGATCACGGGAAAGCGCATCACAGGGCCTCCCCGCAGCTGATCTTTTCAATGTCCGGCGGAACGAGCGTTCCCTCCGGATCGGCAATCAGCGCGGCGCCGGGCTTGTAGAGGCGCAGCGTCAGATCGAAGGCCCCGGCCGACTTGCTGGACACCCAGCTGCCTTCGGCCGGAACGGGGGAGACGGTGAACGACCAGGCGCCGGGATCGCCCGCCGCAGCAGCGTCGGTCAGGTCATAGGAGAGGGCGTTGTCGGTGTTGACCGGCAGGTAGCTGGTCGCGTCGTAGAGCGTCACCGACCACCATTGAGCCGGCAGCGCGCCGCCGGACACCTTGTAGGTGCAGGCCGCGCTCAGCCGGTCGCCGGTGTCATCGGTGTTGCGGGTGAAATAGACCGCTTCGGCCCGGGTCAGCGCCAGCAGGCCGTGCCGGGCCACGCGGGCGCGGGTCCAGGGATTGGCGGCCGACGAGCCGATGGTCCAGTCGCTCCCCCAATCCTTCACCTTGATGTTGCCGCCGAGGCTGATGCCTGGTCCGATGATGCCGGCCGCCGCAAGGGCGCTGACGAGCCCGAGAAGGGCGCCAAGGATCAGTCCGGAAAGTCCGCTCACGATTTTCATGCACACACGCTATCGTGACCCGGCGAAGACGCAAGCGGCAAGGTTGCCGGCTGGGCGCCGGCGCCGGAAACCGCTAACACGGCTTCAAGCAGGCAGGGATCGGTCTTCACACCATGTTTTTCCGTATTTTGCGCTGGATTGGCCTCACACTTCTGGCGGGCCTCATGCTCCTGATCACGTCGAGCTGCACGATGCTCGGGTTGAACTATTCCAGCCTGGAGACGTCCAACAAGGCGTCGCCTGCGCCGGCGCTCGAGATTGCGCAGCTGGCGGCGCCCGAGGGGCGGGCCGAGGCGATGACGATGCTGGAGGATACGTTGTATGGGCCCTGGCCGGCCGGCCTGCCCGTTCGCATCGGCGACTGGCGCGTCATCAATCCGGACTATCTGGGCGGTCGGGGCACGCTGGAAGAAGTGGACATTACGATCGGCGAAGGCCCCGGCGCGCGCCCGTTCCGGCTGGTCGCGGCGTTCCCCGGCAACGGCGCCCGCAATCCGGTGGTGATCAGCCAGACTTTCAGTCCGAACTGCGCGACGTTTCCGGCCGAGGCTGTGACGAGCGAGGATGGTGATCCCTGTTCGGAAAAGGACCAGGGGCAGGTGGTGAATTTTATTGTTACCGGCCTGTTCGGCAAATACATCGCCGAGGTGCCGATGGCGCCGTATTTCGATGCCGGACTTGTTTACGCGAGCTTCCATGCCGGCGAATTCATTCCTGACAGCGCGTCGCAGGCACCCAAGGCGATGGCCGAACTGGGCGGTGAGGTGAACCCCACCAGCGCGCTGATGGCGTGGGCTTACGCGTTCTCGGCGGCGATGGACGCGTTGGAAAATGATCCGCGCGTGGATCGCCAGCGGATGTCCGTGATGGGACATTCCCGCCATGGCAAGTCGGCGCTGCTGGCCGGGATATGGGATCGCCGGATCGACACGGTCATCGCGCACCAGTCCGGATTTGCCGGATCAGCGCTTTCCCGGTCCCAGACCGGCGAGACGCTGGCCCGGATGGCCAAGACCTATCCGCACTGGCTGGCGCCGGGCGCGCAGGCATACGCGGATAATCCGGACCGGTTGCCGTATGACCAGCACCTGATGCTGGCTCTCGTCGCGCCCCGCCGCCTGTTCCTCGGCAATGCGCGCCGCGATGTCTGGTCGGATCCGAATTCGAGTTTCAGAGCGGCCCGCGCCGCCAGCGCGATGTGGGAGGCCCAGGGCGTGCCCGGCCTCGGGGACGGCGGCATGCGGACATTCAACCCGGCTGACGGCATCGCCTGGTGGCTGCGGCCAGGCGGGCACAGTATCGTCGAAGAAGACATTTCGGCCTTCATTGCCTTCCTGAAAGCGGGGCCGGTGCGTTCCGCAGCGTCACCGCCGAGCGAGTTGCCAACAGCGCCCGCGCCCGGATAGACTTTTCCGAAATACTCAGTTGGGAGGCTGAACCATGACCATCGACACTGAATTCCTGAAGCCCGTTCTGGCGCTCGTCCTGTGGACCTGCGTGATGTGGATCTGGATGTATGCGCTGCGCTTGCCGGCGTTTTCGAAGGCCGGGATCAATCCGGACGATGCGCGCCACCCCGGCTCGTATGGCGACAAGTTGCCCGCCCATGTCCGCTCGGCGGCCGACAACTACAATCACCTGCACGAGCAGCCGACGATCTTCTATGCGCTGATGTTCTTCATGGCCCTGACGGGCGGCGCCGATTCCCTCGCTTCAATGGTGGCCTGGGCCTATGTCGGGCTGCGGGTGCTGCACTCCTTTGTCCAGGTCGTGATCGGCAAGGTCGTCCTGCGCTTCCTGGTGTTCACGGCCGGCACATTCTGCCTGTTCTTCCTGGCCGGGCGGGAAGCGCTGCGGGTCTTCGCGGGCTAAGGCTTCCAAGCGGCGTGAAACCGGATTAAAGGGCGGCGCATGGCCTCCCTTTCCCAGACACGTCTCCAGCAGGTGATCGACCGGTTCGAGGAGGTCGAGGCCCGGATGGGCGCGACTTCCGACTCCAAGGAAATCATCACCTTGTCCAAGGAGCATTCCGAACTCCGCCCCGTGGTGGAGCAGGCGCGCGAATTGCTGGCGGCGCGCCGCGGCCTCAAGGATGCCGAAGCGCTGGCAGCCTCCGGCGATGCCGAGATGGCCGAACTGGCGCGGATGGAAATCGATGACCTGAAGACGCAGCTACCGGCGCTCGAACAGGCGATGCAGATCCTGCTGTTGCCCAAGGACGTCGATGATGCGGCAAACGTCGTGCTCGAGGTGCGCGCCGGCACGGGCGGCGACGAGGCCGCGCTGTTCGCCGGCGATCTCTACCGGATGTACATGCGCTATGCCCAGCTGAACGGCTGGAAGGTCGAGATCGTCGATGCGTCCGAAGGGGAGGCTGGCGGCTACAAGGAAATCATCGCCAACGTGTCGGGCGACGGCGTGTTCGGCCGGATGAAATGGGAAAGCGGCGTGCACCGGGTGCAGCGCGTTCCGGCCACCGAGACGCAGGGGCGCATCCATACGTCGGCGGCGACGGTGGCGATCCTTCCGGCGCCGGAGAATATCGAGATCGACGTGCGCCCGGACGACATCCGTATCGATACAATGCGCGCCTCGGGCGCCGGCGGGCAGCACGTCAACAAGACGGACTCCGCCGTGCGCATCACGCACTTTCCCAGCGGCATCGTGGTGACGAGTTCGGAGAAGTCCCAGCACGTCAACCGCGAGAAGGCGATGGACCAGCTGAAGATCCGCCTCTACGAAAAACTGCGCCACGAACGCGACTCCGCGCGCGCCGAGGCCCGCGCCAACATGGTCGGCACCGGCGATCGCAGCGCGAAGGTCCGCACCTACAACTATCCCGAAAACCGCGTCACCGATCACCGGATCGGATTGACGCTCTACTCGCTTGACCGGATCGTGGCCGGCGACAAGCTCAACGAAGTGGTCGAAGCGCTGATCACGGAAGATCAGGCCCGCAAGCTGGCCGCGATGGAGGCGGGTTGAGCCCCGTCCGGCAAAGGAAAGGCACGCATGGTTCGTCATCTGGGTATTCTGTTTGTAGCGGCCGCCTTGACGGCTTGCGCCACCGCGCCCGAGGCCAGCCTGCGGGTGGAAGGCAACCGGTTGTTCCTTCCGGTTGAGGTCAACGGCGCTGCGAGTGATGCCTTGCTCGACTCCGGCGCAGAAATGACGCTCATCGACACCGCCTTCGCACAGCAGGCCGGACTGGTTGCCTTCGGCAGCGAAGAGGTCAAGGGAACCGGCGCCGGCACCGAGGAGGTCCAGTTTGCCGAAAGCGTCACCCTGGCCGCTGCAGGCCAGACGCTCGAAGGCCAGGCGGTCGCCATCCTCGATCTGACGGATATTTCAAGCCGCGTGGTCGGGCATCCGGTCGCCGTTATCCTCGGCCGCGAACTGTTCGATGCCGGACGGTACGAACTCGACATCGCGCGCGGCCACTTGCAGCGGGTTTCGCGCGAAACGTCGCCGCGCGGCGAGCTGCTCGCGCTGAGCGATGCCAACGGCATCAAGCAAGTCGATCTCCGCATCAATGGACAGGCCGTGAGAGCCGATTTCGATCTCGGCAACGGCAGCGAGATCCTGCTCAGCCCGTCCTTCGCCGAGGCGGCCGGTTTGCTGTCGCCGGACAACATCGTCGGCACAAAGGACGGGGGCGGTATCGGCGGCCCTGTGGAGCGCACGATTGTCCGTGTCCGGACGCTGGAACTTGCCGGGCGGGTCCTGACCGATCTGACCGCTGCGGTCTCGCCTTCCGAAGACGGCGCCGACGCGAACATCGGCGTCTCGGTCCTGCGCGGGTTCGGCCTTGTCATCGATTTCCCCGAGAACAAGGTCTGGATGGAGGCCCGCGATTGAACGCACCGACGTTCGATGCGCTGATCCAGTCTGCTGCCGAAAGGTTTCGCGGCGCCGGCGTGCCTGATGCGCGCCAGAACGCGGTGATGCTGATGCTCGGCGTTTCCGGGACCGCGCGCGCGGCATTGATTGCGGCGGGCCCGTCGCCGGTTCCGGAAGCGGTCCGGGACCGTTTCGAAGCCGGGGTCGCAAGGCGCCTGGCGCGTGAACCGCTGCAGCACATCCTCGGCACGACCGGCTTCTACGGCCTGGACATCCTCACGGACGCGCGGGCGCTGGTGCCGCGCCCGGACAGCGAGCTGATCGTCGAGACCGCGCTCGCCCTGCTTCCGGCGGGAGAGGGCGTGCAGGTGGCCGATCTCGGGACGGGGACCGGCTGCCTGCTGGCGGCAATCCTCGCCAACGTGCCGGCCGCGCGCGGCATTGGTGTCGAGGCGAGCCCGCAGGCGGCAGGCCTTGCGCGCGAAAACTTTCAACGGCTGGGCCTGGCAGCACGCGCCTCGGTCTTCGAAGGCCGCTGGTCCGCGTGGACCGGCTGGGGCGAGGCCGACCTGATCGTCTCCAACCCGCCCTACATTCCGACCGGCATCCTCGAATCGCTCGCGCCTGAGGTGAAGGACCATGACCCGGCCGCAGCGCTCGATGGGGGGGCGGACGGTCTCGAAGCCTACCGCGAGATCATCGGCCTCGCCCGGCAGGGGATGAAGCGGGGAGCGCCGCTCATCCTCGAAATCGGCCACGACCAGCGCGAGGCGGTTATGAACCTGCTGGCGGGTGCGGGTTTTGCCGAAATGGGACACAGCGCTGATCTGGGCGGGAATGACCGCTGCGTCTGGGGACGGGCCAGCTGATTTTCCGCTTGTTGGCCCGCCCGTTACACAGTAGAACAAATCCTGCGAGGGGCAGTCTGCCGGAGAGGCAGACGAAGAATGCTGCCTTCGTTCAGGTTCGGTGGAATACGGTTGCGACCAATCCCCGGAACCTGCCTGCAAGCAAGATGACCATTCGAGTTTGGCTTGCCGGTGACCGCTGGTTTACGAACACAGGACAAGATCTTTATGAAACGCTCACGCGGTCGCAACAGGCGCCCAGGCGGAAATCCACAAAACACCTTCAACAATCCGAACCGTCACTTCGAAAGTGTCGGCCCGGATGTGAAGATCCGCGGCTCCGCCCAACAGGTGCTCGAGAAGTACCAACAGTACGCCCGGGACGCCCACACCAGCGGCGACCGCGTCCTGTCGGAAGCCTACTTCCAGTATGCAGAACACTATCAGCGCATTGTCGCCAAGCAGACCGAAGCCCGCGTCCAGCAGCAGGGCGGTCAGCCGCAGAACCGCAACGGCAACGGCCCGCGCGACGACCGTGATCCGCGTGGCAACCAGGACCGCGATCCGCGCGGCGGCGGCAACAACGACGAATCCCTGCAGGCAGACGACGAGCAACAAGACGAAGCCGAAGTGCTGCCAGCGGTGTCGGCCCGCCGCAATGATGACGAGGGATCCGATCCGCTGCGCGTGATCGACACCGATGACGAGCGTGAAGAGCCGGCGTCGAGTGATGCGGCGCCTGCAGAGGCCCGCGGCGACAAGGGCCGGCGTGGCCGCAAGCCTTACCGGCCGCGCGAAGAAGGGGCGGTCCGAGAGGAACGCGCACCGCGCGAAGACCGTCCGGCCCGCGAACCCCGCCCGCCGCGTGAACCGGTTGAAGTGGTCTCCGAAACCGACGGCGTGATGAAGACGCTCGCCCGTGGCCGCCGCAAGCCGGCCCCGGAAGAAGGCGCGCCGGCCTCCGAAACGACCGACTAGGTAGTTCTACTGCGACCAGACAACAGCGCCCCGCCCGTCCCGGCGGGGCGTTTCATTTACGGCGGACCGCTTGCAGTCGGGCGCCCGCCTTCCCAAATCCAGATCAGCAACGGGGGTCGCCGCTGAGCGGGGCCGCACGAAGTTCCAACATTCTGCCTTTGAACAGGGGAAGACACATGAATATCGAGCAGTACACAGAGCGTGCACGCAGCCTGATCCAGAGCGCGCAGACCCAGGCCTTGGCGGGCGGACATCAAGTCCTGACGCCGGCCCATATTCTCAAGGCCTTGTTCGACGACCGCGACCAGCTGGCCTTGAACCTGATCCGCGCGAGCGGCGGGCGGCCGGAGCTGGCCATTCAAGGCGTCGATGCGGCGCTGAACAAGCAGCCGAAGGTCTCCGGCGCCGGGGCAGGCGGCCTCCGGCTCGAGCAGGCCGGCGCGAAACTATTCCAGGACGCCGAAGCCGGCGCCAAGAAAGCTGGTGACGCCTTCGTCACGGTCGAGCGCCTGTTGCTCGCGGTTGCGGCGCTCTCGGGTGATCCGGCAGCCGAAGCCCTGAAGGCGGCAGGTGTCACGCCGAAAGGTCTCGAAGGCGCCATCGCGCAACTGCGCCAGGGCCGCACAGCCGACAGCCAGAACGCCGAGGAAGGCTACGAGGCGCTGAAGAAATACGCCCGCGATCTCACCAAGGATGCCCGCGAGGGCAAGCTCGATCCGGTGATCGGCCGCGACGAGGAAATTCGCCGCGCGATCCAGGTCCTGTCGCGCCGCTCCAAGAACAATCCCGTGCTGATCGGGGAGCCAGGCGTCGGCAAGACCGCCATCGCCGAGGGCCTCGCGCTGCGCATCGTCAACGGCGATGTGCCCGAAAGCCTGAAGGGCAAACGCCTGCTCGCGCTCGACATGGGCGCGCTGATCGCCGGCGCGAAATTCCGCGGCGAGTTCGAGGAACGCCTGAAAGCCGTGCTCACGGAAGTGACGCAGGCCGAGGGCGGTGTGATCCTGTTCATCGACGAGATGCACACGCTGGTCGGCGCCGGCAAATCGGAAGGCGCCATGGACGCCTCCAACCTGCTCAAGCCGGCCCTCGCGCGCGGCGAGCTGCACTGTATCGGCGCGACGACGCTGGATGAATACCGCAAGCATGTCGAAGGCGATCCCGCGCTCGCGCGCCGGTTCATGGCTGTCTATGTGGACGAGCCGACGGTCGAGGACACGATCTCGATCCTCCGGGGTCTGAAGGGCCGCTATGAAGCACACCACGGCGTGCGCATTTCGGACGCCGCCATCGTGTCGGCGGCCAACCTGTCGAACCGCTACATCACCGACCGTTTCCTGCCCGACAAGGCCATCGACCTGATGGATGAAGCGGCCGCGCGCCTGCGCATGCAGGTGGATTCGAAACCGGAAGAACTCGACGAGATCGACCGCCGCCTGATGCAGCTGCGGATCGAGGCCGAAGCGCTGAAGAAGGAAAAGGACGCGGCCTCGCAGGACCGGCTCAAGACCATCGAAGTCCAGATCGGCGAACTTGATACGCGCTCGGACGAGTTGACCACGACGTGGAGCGCCGAGAAGGACAAGCTGAAAGGCGCCGCCTCTGCCAAGGAGCGGCTCGACCGGGCCTATTCCGACATGGCCGAGGCCCAGCGCCAGGGCGACCTGGCAAAAGCCTCCGAGCTCAAGTTCTCGACCATTCCGCAGCTCGAGAAACTGATCGCCGAAGTCGAGGGCAAGGGCGACGCCGAAGGCGGGCTCGTCTCCGAAGTCGTCCGTCCCGAGCACATCGCCGGCGTCGTCTCCAAGTGGACCGGCATCCCGGTCGACAAGATGATGGAAGGCGAGCGCGAGAAACTGCTGCGCATGGAAGACTCGCTGCGCGGCCGTGTGGTGGGGCAGGAAGATGCATTGCTGGCCGTGTCCAATGCGGTACGCCGCGCGCGCGCCGGCCTGCAGGATCCCAACCGCCCGATCGGCTCCTTCCTCTTCGTTGGCCCCACCGGCGTCGGCAAGACCGAGCTGACCAAGGCGCTCGCCGAATTCATGTTCGACGACGAATCCGCCGTGCTCCGGCTCGATATGTCGGAATATTCCGAGAAACACTCGGTCGCCCGCCTGATCGGCGCGCCTCCGGGCTATATCGGCTATGATGAAGGCGGGGCGCTGACTGAAGCCATCCGCCGCCGCCCGTATCAGGTCGTGCTGTTCGACGAGGTGGAGAAAGCCCACCCCGATCTGTTCAACACCTTGCTGCAGGTGCTGGATGATGGCCGCCTCACGGATGGCCAGGGCCGGACGGTGGATTTCAAGAACACGATCATCATCATGACCTCGAACCTCGGCGCCGACGCGCTGGCGAGCGGGGAAGAAGGTGAGGTGTCCGAGCAGGCCCGCGAGCATGTGATGAGCGCCATCCGCCGGCATTTCCGGCCGGAGTTCATCAACCGGATCGACGAGATTGTCTTCTTCAAACGACTCGGCCGCGGCGAGATCGACCATATCGTCGAGATCCAGATGGGCCGCCTCGAGAGCCTGCTCCGGGAACGGAAGATGAAGCTCGACCTCAGCCTCGCCGCCCGCAACTGGCTGGCCGCGCGCGGATACGACCCGGTCTATGGCGCGCGTCCCCTGAAGCGCGTGATTCAGAAGGAGCTTCAGGACCCGCTGGCGCGCCTGTTGCTGGAGGGCCGCATTCTCGACGGGGAGACGATCCTCGTCGATGTCGAAGGCGATGCGCTGTCAATCAACGGCGTACCGAACAACTTTGCCAAGGGCAGGTCCGCTCTCAACTGAGCGCTGCCGGACACGGATCCGGATATAGAGGATTGCCGGAGCTCTGCCTCCGGCAATTTTCGTTTGGGGGAAACGCGGCCGGTGAAGGGCCTCTGCTTCAGGCTGCTTCTTTCGGAACGACCTGCAGCTGCAGGCCAAGTCCATCAAGAATGGCGGTCAATGTGGAGAGCTTCGGGTCGCCTTCATCGCTCAGGGCCCGGTATAGCCCGGCGCGGGTCATCCCGGATTTTTCGGCGAGCGCGGTCATGCCGATACTGTCCGCAATCGCGCGAAGGATCGGTTTGAGGTTTTCGGTACCGACTTCTTCCAGCGTGGCCTCGATGAAGAGTATCGCATCCTCAGCTGTCTGAACATGATCTGCGGCACGGAAATGGGCTGTTTCAACTGTCATTTTTCACCTCCCGCGCCGGTGCGATCACTCAAAGCACTTTTCGAAATCTTTCGTCCGCACTTGAGAGGGCGCGAAGAAGTGTACGCGAATTGCTGACTTCAGTAAACGCTATCTCGCCTCCACGCGCGGCAGTCCCGGCGTGCTAAGGCGCCGTGGCGTTCGCTATCCGGTCAGTGCTGTTGGTGGCCGCATAGAGCTGACCGCCGAGCGTCTCGTTGCGGAAGGTGTCGATTGTGCCGCGCTGGGCTTCGAAGGCAGCGAACAAGGCCTTGTCGCCGGAAAGGTCACGCCCCGTCGGCAGGGCGAGGGTCAACGGGTTCACATAGGCGCCGTTGCGCAGGACTTCGAAGTGAAGGTGGGCGCCGGTGCTTGAGCCGGTCGAGCCGACATAGCCGATCGTGTCGCCGCGCATCACGGTGCGGCCGGGCGTCAGGCCTTCGGCGAAGGCCGACATGTGCGCATAGACGGTCTCGAACCCGCGTTCATGCTGTATACGGACGAACCAGCCATAGCCCTCACCGTAGCGCATGTCGGTGATGAGGCCCGATCCGGCCGCGCGGATCGGTGTGCCGGTTGGCGCGCGGAAATCGACGCCGGCATGCAGCACCACGTCGCCGGTGATCGGGTGGATGCGGTTTCCGAAGCCGGAGCTGATCTCGCCGCCGCGAAGGGGGTCGCGGTTCAGAAATTCGTCGCCGGCGACGCCGTTGCGGTTGAAGAATTCCGGCAGTCCGGAATCGTCCGGCGTGAACCGGTACCAGCTGCCGGCGGATTTCCGGCCGTTGAAGGCGGCAAACACGAGGTCGCCCGCTTCGAGGAAATTACCGCGCTCGTCGGCGATCATTTCGATCACGACGTCGAAGCGTTCGCCCGGGCGGCCGCCGCGCGCGAGTTCGGGATCTTCCGGGAAGAGGCTGGCAAACGTGTCGGCCTGCGCCCGTGTGCCGCCGCCGGCATCAATGGCGTCGGCGAGATTGGTGTCGATCACGCCGGAAATGCGATGCAGCGCGGTTGTCGTTTTGGCCGACAGCACGCTGGCGAAGAAGGTTCCATCCTCGCGGCGGGTGGCGGACAGGGTGGTCTTCGGATTGATCCGGACGCTGACCCCCGTGAGCAGGGGCGCGCCCTCTTCGCCGCTCTCGTCGAAATAGGCCACGAAGGGAGAGCCGGGACGCAGGCGGGCGCCGCGCGTGGGCGCGGCCCCGCGCAAGGCGTCGGCGGCGCCGGCAGCGTCATCGGGGCTCGCGCCCAGCACTTCGAGCGCATCGGCCGTGGCGACATTCGCGGTGATCCGGCCGGTGCGGGCCGATGTTGCGGCCTCGGGCGCCGCCATGCGGAAGTCCGTGGCGCCAAATCCCACATCGGGAATCGGCGGCGGTTGATCCGCGCGCACAACCAGGAAAAGGCCGGTCATCACGCCGATCACGGCAAAGGCTGCCATGCGCTCAAACCAGCGGTGCGGCGCTTCGATCCGCTTCACGGTTGCGGGTGTCTGCGGTTTCCGGCGTTTCATGCGTTAACCTCGTGCGGAGAAGATCGGTGCTTCAAGCATGAGGTGAGCAAGAACGGGGCCAGATTCCCTTTTCCGGCGACTTTACGGGGCGTTTTCGCGCTGCAAGGGGTGTCAGGGCGTCGGCGAGGGGGCCGTTTCGCTCGGGTTCGAACTCAGCGACGCCGTCGTGATCTGGCCTTTGGGGTTCGCCCGGAGGCCGTCAACCTGCGCCTTGAAGGCTGTGAACTCGGCAAACATGGGCGGGTCCAACGTCAGTTTGCGCCCGTTGGGCAGTTTCAGGGACATGACGTTGACCGGCTCGCCTTTGACATAGACTTCGTAGTGAAGGTGCGGGCCGGTTGAGGCGCCGGTCGAGCCGACATAGCCGATGACGTCGCCCTGTTTGACCTTGGCACCGGCCTTGATGCCCTTGGCGTACCGGGAAAGGTGCGCATACGCGGTCTTGTAGCCGCCGGTATGCTTGATCTTGATATAGTTGCCATAGCCGCCATAGCGGCTGGCCTTTTCGACCGTGCCATTGCCGGCCGCGTAAACCGGGGTGCCGGTCGGGGCGGCAAAGTCGGTGCCCTTGTGGAGCTTGGTGTATCCGGAGATCGGGTGCTTGCGCTTGCCGAAACTGGAGGAGATCCGCGCCCCGTTGATCGGCGTCTTCATCAGGAACTTGGTGGCGCTTTCGCCCTTCTCGTCGAAATAGTCGGCGACGCCGTCATCGGACGGGGTGAAGCGGTAGAAGCCGCGCTTCAGGGCCTTGCCGTTCAGTGCGGCGTAGAGAACCTCGCCATTGCGCACCGGATTGCCGCGTTCGTCATAGAAGGTTTCGAACAGGATCTCGAACCGGTCGCCGGGATAGATTTCGCGTTGGAAGTCGATGTCGTAAGCAAAGGCGCTGGCGAAATCGACGACCTGCTGGTCTTCGGCGCCGAGGGCGAGTGCGGCGGAGTAGATCGACGTCTCGATCTCGGCTTCGACGCGTTTGTAGCCAGGCGTCAGCTTTGCGTAGAGCGGCGTCGCAGACCAGCCATCCCGGGCATTGCGGGTGATCAGCAGGCTGCGATCTGAATCGGCGCGCACGGAAACGGCGGTCAGGGTGCCGTTGTCGAAATAGGCTTCGGCCTGGGTCTTGCCGGGGCGAAGGCGGCGGCTGTCGAGCAGGTCGGATCCGGCCAGCGTGTGCAGGGCGGCGCCGGCATCTCCGGGCGCGGCGCCGAGGCGCATCAGCAGGCCGGTGAGAGTTTCATTGCGTTCGAGGCGGCCTTCGGCGCGTTCCAGCGGCGGGGCGTCCTCGATGTCCCAGGCGCTGACGAGGCGAGCGGCGAGCGGCAGCGGAACGGCGGCATCGGCGGTTTCCGTGAGCGCCGGCGGTGTACGCCCGGCCATCACGACCCCGGCAATGGCCGAGGCGCTGCCCAGTACAGCCAGTACAACCAGGCTCTTCACGCCTTGGGAAAAGCCGGTTCTGGGGCGGTCGGGGACTTGATCGGGCTCGGGTGTCTCAGCGGCAGTCACAGATTGGGTATCCTGTCATTCTGAAGCCCCCCGGCCCGCAGGATGGCACACCGGCTGCACACCGCCTATCGTCTCGCGTCCCGCTTAAGGATTCAAGAATTCCCGGCGTGAGTGTTAGATGCCAAGTTAGGACTTTATGTCGTAGGAAAAGCAAGAAGCAAGCCGGTCGAACCAGTGAGTCCCTATGAAGCCCCAGAAAAGGGTTCGCCTGAAAGCCCTGCCCAGGTACGCCGTGGGGGACGCATCTGGTATGTGCTTTCAGGATTTGTCGTTGTTTTTCTGGGCGGTTCCCTGCTGCTCTGGTTCCTGCGCAAACCCGTGGCAGAGCAGGCCCTGGCGGCCTGGTGCGCCGACCGCGACCTTCAGTGTGACGCAAAATTCACCGAGCTCGACACATCCGGCATAACCGTTTCGGCCGTGAAGGTCTCGTCCGGGTCGGCCGTGCCGGCGGAAGCCGCCGTGGTGCGCGCCGATATCCGGTGGACCGGCCTGTTCACGCCGAAAGTCACCGGCGTCACGGTTAACGGCCTGTCCATGCGCGGGACGCTGGACGGCGCAGGCCTGCGCTTTGGCGGCCTTGAGCGGCTGGTCCAGACCGGCGGCGGGGGCGGGGCGGCGCCGCCGGTCGATATTCGCGATGCCCGCCTCCAGCTGATGACCCCCGCCGGAATGACCGGCGCCACGCTTAGTGTTTCAGGCACCCTGCCGCGCAACGGCGAACTCAAGGTCCGGTTGGATCCGGGCGAATTCTCCAATCCGTTTGCCAGCGTGAACCTTCGCGAAGCCCGTCTCGACATGCGCGCCGTCGATGGCCAGGTCGAGGCCGAACTGGGCGTGGGGATCGACGAGGCCGTGCTCGGCGACAATGCGGCCGAATCCTTTGACCTCCTCGCGCGGGCGGATTTCAGCGAAGATGCGGGCAAACCTGCTTCGGTCGAATGGTCGATGCGCGCGGCGCGGATCGCCTCGCCCGATCTGCGGGCAACCGATATCCGGACATCGGGCCGCACGCAATTCAGTGCCCGTCCCGGCGCCTCCTTTGCCGAAATCCTGCAGGAACTTGCCGGCGCCGTGTTCGAAGCGGACGCCGCGAGCCTGACCCTGAAGGGCTACACGGTGGACACGGCGCACCTCGAAGGCGAACTCGCCGGACGCGGCGGCGATGTCTCCGGTCCGCTCCTGTTGTCGACCGGCATCGTCATCGGCCCGGCCGGATCTGCGACTGCCGCCTCGCTCGGCGGTGAACTGCAAAGCCGCAAGGACGGACCGGTCCGTTTTGACGGAAAGTTCTCTGTGGACGGAGCAGCGCTGGACGCAGACCTGCGCGCCCGGACCGGCGCCGCGTTCACCCTGCCGGGTGTGCTGTCGGCGCATGTCGAGGCTTTGCGCGCGGCCATCGACCGGGCACTCGCCGGATTTGATGCCACAACCGATGTCACCTTGCAGGCGGACGGCGATGCGCTGTCGGTTGCCGCGACGGGGGAGGGCGCGCTCACGGCGTCGTCCGGCTTGCGGCTGACGGTAGCGCCGGATGAGGGTGCGCCCTGGGTCACGGTTTCAAATTCCGGCGTCGATGCCGCCGGCGCGATCACCCTGTCGGGCGGGGGCGCGCCGAGCGCCAAGCTCAACGTGGACCGCTTCGCCTTCAATTCCGGTGCGGTCACCCTCAAGGCCGAGGCCTTCCATCTGGCGCGGTGGACGGTGGGTGGACGCAGCCTGGCGGCCGCGCTGGGCGATATCCATCTCGACAACCGACCGGGCGCCTTGCTGTTTGCGGGATCGGGCGAATTGTCCTTTACGGGTGAGGCCACCGGCGTACGGTTCGCGCCGACCACCATACGCGGCGGGCTTGATGGCGCCTGGGACGAAAGCGGCTGGCGTGTCCAGTCGCTCGGCGCGCCGTGCCTCGCTGTAAACACGGCAGGGTTCACCCTTGGCGCCATCGCGGCGCAGCCTGCCCAAATGGACGTATGCCCGGTCAACGGACGCTTCATGCGGCAAGGCCGGAACGCGGGCGGCACGGCCGACCTCCGCGCCGTGCGTGTCCCGTTCACGATGCAGTCGGGTTCCGGCGTTCTCGGACTGGACAGCGCGGTGGTCGACTGGACGGCCGGCAAGACCTTCGATCTCACGCTCCGCGCCGCCGTGATCGACCTGCCCATGCAGATTGGCGAACGTACACTGACGATTCTGGGCGCGGCGCCGCGCATCGATGTCCAGACCGGGAAGGGCCCCGCGAAGATTGTGGCCCGCCTCGGGGAAACCGCGTTCGGCGGCACGATGATGCCGGCGAATGTCTCGGCCAGCGCCTTCACGTTTGAAGGCGTCAGTGCACCGGACGGTGTCGAAGGCGCCGTGACGGGCACCGGTGTCCTGATCACGGACACGCGGACGGATGCGCTCTACGAACCCATCGCCGCTGAATTTTCCGGCACACTCGATGAAACCAACCGGCTGAAGCTGACAGGACCGCTCAAGCTGAGGGCGCGCGGCACGATGCTCGCCGACGCCGCGCTGGATATCAACATCGTCACGCTCGATGGCACTGCGGCGGTGACAAGCCGGCCGCTCGACTTCCGCCGCAGCGGCCTGCAACCGGACATGATCTCGACCCGCCTGACCGGCCTCTTCACCGATGCCAGCGGCAACGTCTCCAGCGACGCGGCGTTCGTGATCCGCGACGGTGACATCGAAGGCACAGCCGAGGTATTCGTGCGGGAATTCGGATTCCAGACGACCCGCCTCGGCCGGGTATCGGGTGTCAGCGGCACGGTGTATTTCGACGACCTGATGGGGCTGACGACCGCGCCGGCGCAGGAGCTGCAGCTGGCGAGCGTCAATCCGGGTATTCCGCTTGCGGACGGCCGGATCGTGTTCGACCTGCGCGACAAGGGCATTCTCCATCTCGACACGGTGACCTTCCCGTTCGGCGGCGGCACGCTGGCGATCGCGCCGTTTGACTGGGCCCTCGAAGGCGGCCTGCAGGCACAGTCCGTGGATGTCACCGCCAATGCCATCCAGCTCGCCCAGCTGATCGAAGTCCTGAAGCTGCCGGATACGACCGCGACGGGCACAGTGAGCGGCAAGTTTCCCATCGAGTTCTCCGGCAACCGCGTTCAGATCCGGGACGCGCGGCTGCGCGCCGACGAACCCGGCGGGCGCCTGTCCTATACCGGCGGCGCGGTCGAGGCCGCGGCCGGCCAGGATGCCAATGCGAGCCTTGCCTTCGACGCCCTGCGCGATCTGAAGTTCAGCGTGCTCGAAGTCGGCATTGACGGCGACCTGGCCGGCGACCTGCGCGCCGACGTGTTGCTGGCCGGCGAGAACATCAAGCCGCTGACGATCAACAAGAGCGTCACCCTGCCGGCCGGTCAGCCGTTCGAGTTCGCCATCGGGTTTGACCTGCCCATCGGTACGCTGATCGAGAACAATCTCGGTCTCGTCACCCAGAAGGATGTGATGGACGCCACGATCAAGCTGCTGAACGACGGCAAGCCGGCGCCCGACGAGACCGAACCCCCTCCGCCTGAATGACGCACAACACGCGGGTCGATTGACGTTAAGCCGGGCCGTGTCATTGTCGAACACCTGAACTCAGGAGTCTGCCGTCATGGCCTATCAGCGAATCCTGCTTGTCGCGGCCAGTGCCGCCGTCCTCGCCGCCTGCACGCCCACCGTGCGGATCGAGCCGTCCGACAAGCCGATCAAGATCGATCTCAACGTGAAGATCGACCAGACCGTGCGCATCCAGCTCGACCGCGAGGTCGAAGACCTGATCGCCAACAACCCAGACCTGTTCTAGCCGCGAAGCCGAGGAGACATCCCATGACAGCCTTTCGCACCTTACTGATCAGCATCAGTTTCGCCCTGGCCGCGTTTGCCTTCGCGCCGCCGGCTTCGGCCGGAGACCCCGTGATTGATGCCGCCATTTCCGCCGGTGAAGTCGGCGAACGCATCGACGGCTATCTCGGCGTCGTCGGCACCGCCGATGCCGCCATCGTCCGCAAGGTCCAGGACATCAACAACCGCCGCCGCGCGGTGTATGAGCAGGCCGCCCGGGACAACGGCACGACCGTGCAGATCGTCGCCCAGCTCGCCGGCGAAAAGCAGATCGCCAAAATCCAGCCCGGCCAGTACTTCATGGACGAAGCCGGCACTTGGCAGCGCAAATAACTTGCAACCCGCCCGCCAGGCCCTAGCTTGGCGGGCGATGTCACGCTCCCGTATCCTCTGGCTGGTCGCGGCCTTCGCGGCCCTCGGCGCGCTCCTCTGGGGCGTCACGTTTTTCTGGGAAGGCCTCGGCAGCGGCCTGACCGGCCATGGCTGGCTGGCCTACATTCTCGGAGGGGTGCTGACCCTCGGCCTGTCTGCCGGCCTCTTTGCCCTCAGTTTCTACAGCGCCCGGCACGGCCACGACGATATTGATCCGCCGTCAGGGGGCTGATCTGGCGGTTTCTTTCGCGCGTCTTGCCATCCTGTCACGCAGGCTTGATTGACAGGCCGGGCGGCGCACCCGATTCTGCAGCATGGCTGGAAACAAAGACGGGCTGAAACCGATGAACCTCGATCCTGCGCGCTTCGCCGCGTATATCGCCGCGCGGCTGTGCCATGACATCGTGTCGCCGGCGGCGACCATGTCGCTCTCGCTGGAAATGCTCGACAGTCCCGGCAGCCCCGAAGAAAAGGCCCATTGCGAGCGCACCTTGCGCGAGGGGGTCCAGAGCGTCGCCGCGACGCTGCAATTCCTGCGCTATGCCTTCGGCTCGATGGGCCTGCAGCCCGGCACCGCCGATGCGCACCAGTTCCGCAAGCTGACCGACGACTATGTCCGCTTCCAGAAGCCGGTCCTGGAATGGGACCTGGCGACCACCGAACTCGGCTATGGCCATGCCCGCCT
>VMTE01000041.1 GCA_013791775.1 Hyphomonas sp. | reverse complement strand
TGGTCCTGCCGGGCGACAACGTGAAGATGGACGTCGAGCTGATCAACCCGATCGCCATGGACAAGGGCCTGCGCTTCGCCATCCGCGAAGGCGGCCGCACCGTCGGCGCCGGCGTGGTGTCGGAAATCAAGAAGTAAGCTGGAAACAGCTGACCCAAGACAAAGGCCGCTTCCGCAAGGAGGCGGCCTTTTGCTTTGGGAGGGGCAGGGAATGGGCGGCTTACCGGATGATCCGGATCGGGTCGGACCCGTCCCAGCCTTCCGCCACTTTCCGGATGTGCGCGAAGGTGCGGCCCTTGGTGCCGCTGATGTCGGAAATCTCGATCACCGTGCCGGGATGCGCCTCGGTGTCGAAATAGGCAAAGCGCCCTTTCTCGCCGCCGATACAGCCCTCATGGCCGACCCGGTAGCCGAGCGCGAGGGCCTTGTCGTAGAGGCCCTGATAGTCCTCGGTCCAGTAGGACATGTGCTGCAGGCCTTCATGGCCGGCATCGAGGAATTCCTTGTACATAGAGGGCGCGTCATTGCGGGGCTGGATCAGCTCGATCTGCAGGTCGCCGGAATTGGCCAGCGCGATGCTCATCCGTGCGTCCGAATCCCGGCCCCGGTGGCGGAACCAGTCGGTCTTCACGTCCTCGATATAGAACCAGGGGCCCACGCCCATCACGGTAATCCAGTGATTCATCGCGGCTTCGATGTCGCGCACGACATAGCCGTTCTGACAGACCTTCCCGAAAATCCGGCTCATCCAGTCGTCTCCCATTTTGCCCTTTGTGGCGCCGGACAGCCTCGAGCCAACCTCGCCGGAGACTTCCAAGGGCGCGTCGGACAGTCCATAATCCATCCACAAGCTATGGACGGTTTATGGACTGATAGCGCCCAATGTGTTGGTCTCAGCCGGCGGGATTGTGGGTTGCCGAGCTTGCAACTAATGCGCTACGCTCCCACCCGAAGCAATACCAAGAAGGCTAATCAATGTCCTCGCGAATTTCGGCAGCAGCTCTGACTTACGCTTTCCTGTGTCAAGCCGGATTTGCGGAGCCAGCGGCTCAGGATCCCGATTTCAATCAGGCTGAGCGCGATGCACGATACATCGTCGAGCAGACAATCACGCAGGAGCTGTTCGACGTTGCCCTGGATTCGATGGGTGACATGATGGTCAGCGTACTCGACTCCGGATTCCGCAAATCCGGCATTGTTGCAAGCGATGAAGCGCTCGAGACAATCGGCACGATGATCACAGATGAGATGGCTGTGATGATGGTTCACGATATGCGCGATGGCTCGACGAAGCTTTATCTCGAACAGTATTCGCCGGAGACGCTTCAAGGTTACCGCCGCTTTCTCGAATCGCCTGCCGGACAGGAAATTTCTAAGGGACTGCCGGTTTTCACGGGCGAAAGTGCAAAACTTGGAGGCGCTGTCGGGCAAAGCATTGCCCAAGACGCCGTGGCGGCGATCAAGCTGGCGGGGCAGGAGGGGCGCTGGCCCGCCGGGACGCTGCCTTCGACACAGCGGGAAGTTTTGGAACTGCTCGAAAGATAGGGCTTGCGCGCCCCCTGCAAATTCCCCCTGAACGGCTGTTGACGCCTCCGGTTCCCGCGCGTATACGCCCCACTTCGCCGGGAAGGCTGCGCTTTGAAGAGCGAACGCTCCCTCGAAACTGACAATTTAACCCTACCGAAGCCCCCGGGCGCTCGAAGCTGACGAGCTGTCGCGCCCAGGGCCTAAGTATTTTGCGCGGACGGAAGCGAGATGGAAAAACAAAATATCCGGATCAGGCTGAAAGCCTTTGATCACCGCGCGCTCGACTTGTCGGCGAAGGAGATCGTGAACACGGCAAAGCGCACCGGCGCTGAAGTCCGTGGCCCGGTTCCGCTGCCGACACGTATCGAGCGCTTCACGGTCATTCGGTCGCCGCACATTGACAAGGCCTCGCGTGACCAATTCGAAATCCGCACACACACCCGTATTCTCGACATCGTCGATCCGACGCCGCAGACTGTGGACGCGCTGATGAAGCTCGACCTGTCTTCGGGCGTTGGCATCGAAATCAAGCTCGAGGGAGGCCGCTAATGGCATTGCCTGCTCCCCGTACCGGCGTTCTGGCCCGCAAGGTCGGCATGACCCGCATCTTCGACGCAGATGGCCGCCACATTCCGGTGACCGTCCTGTCGCTCGACGGCTGCCAGGTCGTCGGCGTGCGCACTGAAGACGCCCGCACCGTCACCACCAAGAAGGGCGGCGAAGTCACCCGCACCGACGGCTACAAGGCTGTGATCCTCGGCACCGGCGAAAAGAAAGCCAAGCGCACCGTGAAAGCGCTGCGCGGCCAGTTCGCCAAGGCCGGCGTCGCGCCGAAGCTGAAAGTCAAGGAATTCCGCGTCAGCGGCGACCTGCCGGAAATCGGCTCGACCGTCCTGGCTGACCACTTCGCCGAAGGCCAGAAGGTCGATGTTTCGGCACAAAGCATCGGTAAAGGCTTTGCCGGCGCGATGAAGCGCTGGAACTTCAGCGGTCTGCGCGCCACGCACGGCGTGTCGCTCTCGCACCGCTCGCATGGTTCGACCGGTATGCGTCAGGACCCGGGCCGCGTGTTCAAGAACAAGAAAATGGCCGGCCACCTCGGCGACGAGCGCATCACGACGCAAAACCTCACGGTTGTGCGCACCGATGTCGAGCGCGGCCTGATTTTCGTCAAGGGCTCCGTGCCCGGCCATGACGGCGCGTTCGTGGAAGTCCGCGACGCCGTGAAGAAAGCGCTTCCTGCTGATGCGCCGAAGGCTGGCTCGTTCAAGGCGCCGGAAAAGTTGACCGCCGGGGGTGAAGGCTAATGGAACTTGTCGTTAAAACCCTCGCCGGCAAGGCTGCCGGCAAGATCGATCTGGACGACGCGATTTTCGGCATTGACGAAATCCGCGGCGACATCCTGCAGCGCACCGTGCGCTGGCAGCTCGCCCGCCGTCAGGCCGGTACGCACAAGGCCAAGTCGCGTTCGGAAGTGAACCGCACGACGAAAAAGTCGATCAAGCAAAAAGGCTCGGGCGGCGCCCGCCACGGATCGCGCAACGCACCGATCTTTGTCGGCGGCGGTGCGGCCCACGGCCCGCGCGTTCGCAGCCACGCCCATGACCTGCCGAAGAAAATCCGCAAGATGGCGCTCGCCCATGCGCTGTCTTCCAAGGTCAAGGACAGTGCGATCCTGGTGCTCGACAAGGCCGAAATGGCGGCTGGCAAGACGAAAGACCTGGTTCTGGCGTTCAAAGGCCTCGGCATTGAAAACGCCCTGATCATCTCGGGCGCCGAAGTGAACGAGAACTTCGCCCGCGCCGCCCGCAACATCCCGAACATCGACGTGCTCCCGGTTGCTGGCCTGAATGTCTATGACATCCTGCGCCGCCGCACGCTCGTCATCACCAAAGAAGCCGCTGAGGGCATCAAAGCCCGCTTTGCCGGCGTCGAAGCTGCGGAGGCTGAATAATGGCCGAGGTGAAGCCCCACCACTATGACGTGATCCGCCGCCCGCTGATCACCGAGAAATCGACACTCGTTGCCGAGCAGAACAAGATCATCTTCGAAGTGGCGCCGGGCGCCGACAAGAAGGCGATCAAGGAGGCCGTTGAGGCCCTGTTCAAAGTGAGCGTCACCAAGGTCAACACCCTGACCCAGAAGGGCAAGACGAAACGCTTCCGGGGTTTCCTCGGCCGTCGCTCCGACGTGAAGAAAGCCATCGTCACGCTCGCTGAAGGCCAGTCTGTCGATATTTCGACGGGCCTCTAAGGGAGAAGGACGAAACACATGGCACTGAAGACATTCAACCCGACCTCTCCCGGCCGCCGCCAGCTCGTGCTGGTGGACCGTTCGGCGCTGCACAAGGGCGATCCGGTCAAGTCGCTGACCGAAGGCCTTCACAAGAAGGGCGGCCGCAACAACCAGGGCCGCATCACCGTCCGCCACCAGGGCGGCGGCGCGAAGCGCTTGTACCGCAAGGTCGATTTCAAGCGCACCCGCTGGGACATTCCGGCGGTCGTCGAGCGCCTCGAGTATGACCCGAACCGCACCGCCTTCATCGCGCTGATCAAGTACGAAGACGGCGTTCTGTCCTACATCATCGCGCCGCAGCGCCTTGAGGTCGGTGACACCGTGATCACGTCGGCCACCGCAGACATCAAGCCGGGCAACACCCTGCCGCTGAAGTCGATCCCGGTCGGCACGATCATCCACAACATCGAGCTGAAGCCCCAGAAGGGCGCGCAGATGGTCCGCTCCGCCGGCACCTATGCCCAGCTCGTCGGCCGCGACTCCGGCTATGCGCAGATCAAGCTCGCGTCGGGCGAACTTCGCATGGTTCTCGACAACTGCCTCGCCACGATCGGCGCGGTGTCGAACCCGGACAAGATGAACGAAGTCAGCTCGAAAGCGGGCCGCACGCGCAACCAGGGCGTTCGCCCGACCGTTCGCGGCGTCGTCATGAACCCGGTGGACCACCCGCACGGCGGTGGTGAAGGCAAGTCCTCGGGCGGCCGTCACCCGGTTTCCCCGTGGGGCAAGAAAACCCGCGGTCCCAAGACCCGCACCAACAAGGCAACGGATCGTCTGATCATCCGTCGCCGCAACGCGAAACGCTAAGAGGAGCCGCGAGACATGCCCCGTTCTGTCTGGAAAGGCCCGTTCGTCGATGGCTACCTGCTGAAGAAAGCAGAAGACGCCCGTTCGTCCGAGAAACGCGCCGTGATCAAGACCTGGTCGCGCCGCTCGACCATCCTGCCGCAATTCGTTGGCCTGAACTTCCAGGTCCACAACGGCAACAAGTTCATCCCGGTCACGATCTCGGAAGAGATGGTTGGTCACAAGCTCGGTGAATTTGCGCCGACCCGCACCTATTACGGCCACGGCGCCGACAAGAAAGCGAAGAGGAAGTAGTCATGGCAAAGGCCAAGAATCCTCCGAAGCAGGCGCCTAACGAATCGCGCGCCGTGCTGCGCATGTATCGTTCGAGCCCGCAGAAGCTGAACCTTCTCGCCCAGCAGATCCGCGGCCTGAAGGTCGAGCGCGCGCTGGCCGAGCTGCAGTTCTCGCCGAAACGCCCGGCCAAGGACGTTCGCAAGCTGCTGCAAAGCGCCATTGCGAACGCCGAGAACAATCATGGCCTCGACATCGACAGCCTCGTCGTTGCGGAAGCCCATGTCGGCAAGAACCTTGTGATGAAACGCATCCGTGCCCGCGCCCGCGGCCGGGCGGCGCCGATCCAGAAGCCGTTCGCCCAACTTACCATTGTCCTGCGGGACGTCAGCCAGACTGCGGAGGCCGCATAATGGGTCAGAAAGTCAATCCGATCGGGTTTCGACTCGGCATCAACCGCACGGCCGACAGCCGCTGGTATGCTGACAGCTCCGACTTCGGCCGCCTGCTTCATGAAGACCTCGCGATCCGCAAGTCGATCCGCGAGAAACTGAAACAGGCCGGCATCTCGAAGATCATCATCGAGCGCCCGCACAAGAAATGCCTCATCACGATCCACACGGCCCGTCCGGGCCTGGTGATCGGCAAGAAGGGCGGCGATATCGAAGTGCTCCGCAAGGAACTCGCGTCGATGACCACCGATGAAGTTCGTGTGAACCTCGTCGAGATCCGCAAGCCGGAAATCGACGCGACGCTGATCGCCGACGACATCGCCCGCCAGCTCGAGCGCCGGGCTTCTTTCCGCCGCGCCATGAAGCGGTCGATCCAGTCTGCCATGCGCCTCGGCGCCGAAGGCGTGAAGATCGTCGTTTCGGGCCGTCTCGGCGGCGCTGAAATCGCGCGCACCGAGAAGTATGCCGAAGGTTCGGTGCCGCTGCACACGCTGCGCGCCGACATCGACTACGGCACGGCCGAAGCCTCGACGACCTATGGCATCATCGGCGTCAAGGTCTGGGTCTACAAGGGCGAAATCCTCGAGCATGATCCGATGGCTCAGGACAAACGCCTCGAGACGTCCGGTCAATCGCGCGCACGCGCCAACGCCAACCAGCGCGGTCCCGCATCGGGCGCGCAAGCTGCCGGAGCGTAAGTCCAATGCGTCAACCGAAGCGAACCAAATTCCGCAAGGCCTTCAAGGGCAAGATCAGCGGACAAGCGAAGGGCGGCTTCTCGCTGTCGTTCGGCGAGTTCGGCCTGAAGGCGCTCGAGCCGGAACGCGTCACCGCGCGCCAGATCGAAGCGACCCGCCGGGCTATCACGCGCGAGATGAAGCGTCAGGGCAAAGTGTGGATCCGCGTGTTCCCGGACGTTCCGGTCACCGCGAAGCCCATCGAAGTCCGCATGGGTAAAGGCAAGGGCGCCGTCGACCGTTGGGTCGCGCGTGTCGCGCCGGGCCGGATCCTGTTCGAGATCGACGGTGTCTCGGAAGAGACCGCTCGCCACGCGCTCGCGCTGGGTGCGGCGAAACTTCCGATCAAGACCAAAGTCGTCAAGCGCATCGAGGGAATCTGAGGCCATGAAAGCTGCTGACGTGAGATCGAAAACGGCCGACCAGCTCAATGACGAGCTGATCAAGCTGAAGAAAGAGCAGTTCAACCTGCGTTTCCAGGCGGCAACCGGCCAACTGGAAAAGACGGGCCGCGCGACGATCGTTCGCCGCGACATCGCACGGATCAAGACGATCCTTCGCGAAAAAGCCCAAGCAGGCAAGGCGTAAGGAGACACCCATGCCGAAACGTACCATGAGAGGCGTCGTTGTTTCCGCGAAGCAGGACAAGACCGCCATTGTCCGCATCGAACGGACCTTCACGCACCCGATGCTGAAGAAGATTGTTCGCCGGTCGAGCCGCTACCACGCGCACGACGAAGGCAATGTTGCCGTTGAAGGTCAGACCGTGACCATTCGCGAATGCGCACCGAAGTCCAAGCTGAAGCGCTGGGAACTTGTTGCTGACGAAGGGAGTGACGCATGATCCAGATGCAGACAAACCTGCGGGTCGCCGATAACTCGGGCGCGCGCCGCGTGATGTGCATCAAGGTGCTCGGCGGCGCTGGCCGTCGTTATGCCTCGGTGGGCGACGTGATCGTGGTCTCGATCAAGGAAGCGATCCCGACGGGCCGCGTGAAGAAAGGCGACGTCCGCAAGGCGGTCGTGGTTCGCGTGTCGAAAGACATCAACCGCGCCGACGGCTCGACGATCCGCTTCGACTCGAACGCCGCCGTCCTCATCAACAACAATGGCGAGCCCCTCGGCACCCGCGTGTTCGGACCGGTTCCGCGTGAACTTCGCGCGAAGAACCAGGTGAAGATCGCCAACATGGCACCGGAGGTGCTGTAGTCATGGCTGCGAAGATCAAGAAGGGCGACACGGTCGTCATCATCTCGGGCAAGGACAAGGGCACTCAGGGCGAAGTCCTGAAAGTCATTCCGGACGAGAACAAGGTTGTGGTTCGCGGCGTCGGTGTCGTGAAGCGCCACCAGAAGCCGACCCAGATGGACCCGGGCGGCCTCAAGTCGTTCGAAGCTGCGATCCATGTGTCGAACGTCGCCCATGTCGACCCGCGCGACGGCAAGGCCGTCCGCGTCGGTTTCAAGATTGACCAGCATGGCCGCAAGACGCGCTTTGCAAAACGCTCAGGGGAATCGATCGATGTCTGAGGCCTATGAACCCCGCCTCAAGCGGAAGTACCGGGAAGAGATCCGGGCGAAACTGCAGGAGCAGTTCAACTATTCGAACCCGATGAAGGTTCCCAAGCTCGACAAGGTCGTGATCAACATGGGCGTGGGCGAAGCCGTCTCCGACTCCAAGAAGATCAAGTCGGCCCTGGCCGAGCTCGAGCGCATCGCGGGTCAGAAACCGGTTGCCACCAAGGCCCGCAAGTCGATCGCCGGCTTCAAGCTGCGCGAAGGCATGCTGATCGGTGCGAAAGTCACGCTTCGCCGTGACCGGATGTACGAGTTCCTTGACCGGCTCACCACGATCGCGCTGCCGCGCGTGAAAGACTTCCGCGGTCTCAACGGGAAGAGCTTCGATGGCCGTGGCAACTACGCCATGGGCATGAAGGAGCACATCGTGTTCCCGGAGATCAACTATGACGAGGTGGATGAGGTGCGCGGCATGGACATCATCGTCTGCACCACCGCCGAAACGAACGAAGAAGCCAAGGCACTCCTCGCTGAGTGCGGCTTCCCGTTCCGTAATTAGCGCCAGGAGATCTGCTTAGATGGCAAAGAAGAGCGCAATCGAGAAGAATAACAAACGCAAGGCGATGGTCGAGCGTTACGTGGCCAAGCGCACCGCTCTCAAGGCGGCAGCGATGGACGAGAACCTGTCGCTGGAAGAACGTTTCAAGGCGCGCATCAAGCTCGCCCAGATGCCGCGCAACTCGGCACCGAACCGTGTGCGTAACCGCTGCGAGGTCACAGGCCGTCCGCGTGCGTTTTATCGCAAACTGAAAATGTCGCGGATCGCGCTGCGTGAGCTTGGCTCGCGCGGACAGATCCCCGGTCTCGTGAAGTCCAGCTGGTAGGAGAGGAGGGAAGACATGAACATTTCTGATCCCCTCGGCGATATGTTGACCCGCATCCGGAACGCCCAGATGCGCGGCATGACGAAAGTCGTGACCCCGGCATCGAAGCTGCGCGGCCGCGTCCTCGACGTGCTCGCGACGGAAGGGTACATTCGCGGGTATGCCGAAATCGAGAAAGACGGTCACAAGTCGCTCGAGATCGAACTCAAGTATTATGAAGGCCAACCGGTCATCTCCGAGATCAAACGCATCTCGAAGCCTGGCCGTCGGGTCTATTCTTCGGTGACCGACATTCCGCTTGTGCGCAATGGCCTGGGCATCTCGATCCTGTCGACTTCGCAGGGCGTGATGTCGGACAATGCTGCGCGCGCCAAGAATGTCGGCGGCGAAGTGCTCTGCCGCGTATTCTAGGAGGCATTCAGGATGTCCCGTATCGGAAAACTCGCGATTGCTGTCCCGGCTGGCGCCACGGTGTCGGTCAGTGGTCAGACAATCAAGGCAAAAGGCCCGAAGGGCGAGCTTGAGCTCGTCCTGCCGGATGTCATCACGCCGAAGTTCGAAAACAACGAGCTGTCGGTTCTCCCGCGCGCCGATCTGATGAAGGCGGCGAACGAGGTGATCGAAGCGGCGAAAGCGAAAGGCAAGCGTGCCCCCACGCTGGCCGAGTCGCTGGATGCCAACGCGCGCACCCAGTGGGGTACGGCCCGCGCCCGCGCGGCCAACCTCGTTGACGGTGTCACGAAGGGCTATTCGAAAACGCTCGAACTCGTCGGCGTCGGTTACCGCGCCCAGATGCAGGGCACGGACCTGAAACTGGCTCTCGGTTACTCGCACGATGTGATATACAAGGCGCCGAAGGGCATCACGCTTGCCTCGTCGAAGCCCACCGAGATCGTCATCACGGGCGCCGACAAGCAGGCCGTTGGCCAGGTTGCCGCCGAGATCAAGAAGTTCCGTCCGCCAGAGCCTTACAAGGGCAAGGGCGTCCGCCTGCAGGGCGAATACGTCCGCCGCAAGGAAGGCAAGAAGAAGTAAGCCATGAAGACGTCACGCGAAAAGTTGCAACGCCGCGCCCAGCGCGTCCGCACCAAGCTCCGCAAGGTCGCCGAAGGCCTTCCGCGCCTTTCGGTCTCGCGCAGCCACAAGAACATCTCGGTGCAGGTCATCGACGACGAGAAGGGCATCACGCTCGCCTCGGCTTCGACGCTCGAAACCGAAGTGCTCGGCGGCGCCAAAACCGGCGGCAACATCGAAGCAGCAGCGCTGGTCGGCAAGATGATTGCCGAGCGCGCGAAAAAGGCCGGTGTCGAAGACGTTGTCTTTGATCGCGGCGGTTACATGTTCCACGGCCGGGTGAAAGCCTTGGCAGACGCCGCCCGTGAGGGCGGCCTGAAATTCTAAGGGAGTTTGCCTGATGGCTGAGGAAAGAGGAGAGAAGCGGGGCCGCCGCCGCGATCGCGAGCAACCTCGTGACCGCGACGACGAAGGCTCCGAACTCGTTGACAAGCTGGTTGGCATCAACCGCGTCGCGAAAACCGTGAAGGGCGGCAAGAACTTCGGTTTTGCTGCGCTCGTGGTGGTCGGTGACCAGAAAGGCCGTGCCGGCTTCGGCAAAGGCAAGGCGCGGGAAGTTCCCGAAGCCATCCGCAAGGCGACGGAAGAAGCCAAGCGCAACCTGGTACGCGTTCCGCTTCGCGAAGGCCGCACCCTGCACCATGACGGCAACGGCCGTCACGGCGCTGGCAAGGTGGTCCTGCGCGCCGCCCCTCCGGGCACAGGCGTGATCGCCGGTGGTCCGATGCGCGCCGTCATGGAAGTGCTCGGCGTCCAGGATGTCGTCGGCAAGTCGATCGGCTCCTCGAACCCTTACAACATGGTTCGCGCCACGTTCGACGCGCTCAAGACGCAGGCCAGCCCCCGCACCGTTGCTTCCAAACGCGGCCTCAAGGTCCAGGACGTCATCGGCCGTCGCGCCGATGGGGCGTCCGAGGCCGGCATGGCTGATTCGACGAACTGAGAAGGCAGCACCCGATGGCCCAGAAGAAACTCACCGTCCGCCAGACCGGCAGCCCGATCGGCCGCAAGCCCGAGCAGCGTCAGACGCTGCAGGGCCTTGGCCTCAACAAACTTGGCCGGACCAAGGAACTTGTCGATACGCCTGAAGTGCGCGGCATGATCCGCAAGGTCTCCCATCTCGTGGAAGTGGTCGGCGAATAAGGCGCACCCGCGCCTCGGCCCTTCTCCTCCGTATCCGAAAGTCCTGATGTCATGAAACTCAACGATCTCTCCCCCGCTGAAGGCTCCACCAAGAAGCGCATGCGCGTTGGCCGCGGCGTCGGCTCGGGCAAGGGCAAGACCGCTGGCCGGGGCGTCAAGGGCCAGAACGCGCGCTCCGGCGTCGCGGTGAACGGCTTCGAAGGCGGCCAGATGCCGATCTACATGCGTCTTCCGAAGCGCGGTTTCACCATGCCGGGCGCCAAGACCTATGCCTGGGTGAACCTCGGCCGCATCGCCAAGGCGATCGATGCCGGCGCGCTCGACGCGTCGGACGTGACCGAAGCGTCGCTGGTGGCCTCCGGCCTGGTGCGCAAGACGCTCGACGGCGTGCGCCTGCTGGCCAAGGGCGAAGCCCCAAAAAAGCTGAAGATCACGGTCACCGGCGCCTCGAAAGCCGCTGTTGAAGCGGTGGAAAAAGCCGGTGGTTCGGTCACGCTCACAGGTCCGGTCAAGGACGCCGCTGCGGAATAATCCGGGGGGACTTGCTAAACACCCCTTCACAAACCACACCTCGCCGCCGATCTTTGGCGGCGAAGTTCTTTCAGGGAGGCTCGTGAGGCCGATGGCGAATGCTGCCGAACAAATGGCCCGCAATCTCAATTTTGGGACGTTTGCGAAAGCCAAGGACCTCCAGGCGCGGATCCTGTTCACGCTCGGTATCCTGATCCTTTTCCGTCTCGGCACGTTCATCCCGATCCCCGGTCTCGATCCGGCGCAATATGCCAGCCTCTTCCAGAGCCAGGCGGGCGGCATCCTGGGTTCGATGAACCTGTTTGCCGGTGGCGCGGTCGAGCGGATGGGCATCTTCGCCCTCAACGTGATGCCCTACATCACGGCGTCGATCATCGTGCAGATGATGACGACGGCCTCGCCCACCCTTGAAAAGCTCAAGAAGGAAGGCGAAGCGGGCCGCAAGCAGATCAACCAGTACACCCGCTACCTGACGCTGGTATTCGCGCTGGTCCAGTCCTTTGCCATCTCGGGCGGCCTCGCGGCGGTGCGCCTGGAGGGCATTTCGGCCCCGTTCTTCATCCTGACCGGCGTTGTCACGCTGACTGGCGGCACCATGCTGCTGATGTGGATGGGTGAGCAGATCACCGCCCGCGGCATCGGCAACGGCATTTCGCTGATCATCTTCGCGGGCATCGTGGCCGAGCTGCCGCGCGCGATCTACAACCTGGTAGCGCAGGCCCGCACGACCTCGGTGGATATCGGCTTCGTGCTGGCCATTGCGATCATGATCATCGCGCTGATCGTGTTCATCGTGTTCATGGAGCGCTCGCAGCGCCGGCTGATCATCCACTATCCCAAGCGCCAGCAGAGCCAGGGCTTCGCCCAGGGGCAGCGCAGCTTCCTGCCGCTCAAGATCAACACGGCCGGCGTGATCCCGCCCATCTTCGCGTCTGCGCTGCTGATGCTGCCGCTGACGGCGGTGGGCTTCCTCGGCGGTGCGGCAGGCGCGGATACCAATGCCGCAACCGGCGCGCTGGGGTGGCTGGCATCGAACTTCTCGCCCGGCTCGTGGCCATACATCATCACCTATTCGGTGTTCGTGATCTTCTTCTCGTTCTTCTACACCTCGATCATGTTCAACCCTCAGGAGACGGCCGACAACCTTCG
>VMTE01000038.1 GCA_013791775.1 Hyphomonas sp. | reverse complement strand
GTCGAACCCGGAACACAAAAGATGAAAGTCTCACCGGCCTGCCCTGCAAAAGCGCGCGACTGGAGCGTGGAAACTCCCACCGTGCCGAGACTGACTGTATGGAACACCACAGAAAATCCATCCATCTCCCGGCTGAAGAGGGGTTTCAGGGCTTCGGGCGTCACATCGCGCGGCGAGAAACCGGTGCCGCCAGTTGTCAGGATAACATCAATCCCCGGGTCGGCGATCCAACGGCCGACAACCTGCCGGATTTCGTCAACTTCGTCCCTGACGATGGCACGCTCAACCAGTGCATGGCCGGCAGCCCTGGCCCGGTCGCAAAGGAGGCCTCCGGACGTGTCTGTCTCCTCAGAGCGCGTGTCCGAGACGGTGAGCACCGCAATATTCAGCGGATAGAAGGGAAGGCTTTCATCAAGTCCCGGCATCTTTTTCATTCCATCTCTCAAGGTCGATAACGTCGCGTTCTGTAGGTTCGATCCATCGCTCGCCGAATGGACCGAGTTCCCGCTTCCAGAAGATGGCCTCCGACTTCAGCCGGTCCATCAGATACTCGGCGGCCAGAAACGCTTCCTTTCGATGATCGCTGGTCACGCCCACAAAGACGATGACCTCCCCTGGGGTCATTGCGCCGCAGCGGTGGACGACTGACACCGCGCTCACATCAAACCTTTCCAGTCCGGCCCTGGCGATGCGTTGCAGGGAAACCAGCGTCATTCGCGGGTGGTAGTCGAGAACCAGATGGTCAAGCGGTTCTCCCTGCCGGGTCACGGACCTCACGGATCCCTGAAACGAGACGACGGCGCCATGGCCCGGCGCGCGCAGGCGCAGGTCGTCCAGCCTGGCCGTGACATCGATCGGCGAAGCGGCAAGCTCCGCGTGCAAATTGTGTTCTGATCTTTCCTGGATCATGTCCAACCCTCGATGTTCAATAAAGTGCGCCGTGAGATCCGAGCACGGCGGCCAGGACAGTTACCAATGACAAGGTCATAAGAACGAGGTGCCCGCGTTGTACGATTGCCATCGTGCCGCCGGGCTGGCTCTGCATCTGCCGTTGAAACCACTGGTCGAGGAATAGCGGCTCGAGCACAAAGAGGACTATGCTAAAAACCGCCCAGATCGCCACCATGGCGTGCATCCACCAGAAGGCCGGATCGAGGAACCGTCCCCAGGCCGCGAGCCGGTGGGTCATGTAGAAACCGGTCAGCCCCGCCAGCGTGACTGAAATCTTTGCCTGCCAGGAAAAAGCACTCTCAATGGCCTCGAACAGGCGTGCCCGCTCGGTCGGTTCGGCGAGGCGGTGCACGCCGGGGAGCAGGACGAGCGTCACGAACGTGACCCCGCCAATCCAGTGGACAATGGCGGCAACATGCAGGGCGCGGGCAAGCGTGATATCGAACACGGGGCTCAGCTCATCCTCCAGAGACGGGACTCATGAACGCGACCGTATCGCCTGCCTGGACGATATGATCTTCCGTGACAATCTCATCATTGACGGCCGCACGCACGGACCGGTGGAAGATGGCGTCGACGCCGTACTGGCTGGCGAGCAGGGCTCTCAGGCCGGAGACAGCGAGCCCGTCCATCGCAATATCAACATGCGCTGCTCCGCCAAAAGGCGTCCCGATGCGCCCATGAAACTCTATCTGCATACGTACAATTCCTTTTACTGGCATGGGCTGAAACGCCTCAAAACGGGGGCAGCGGAGAGACGCCGATCGTGGGACGGTGCAGCAGAACAATCCCGCCCCAGACGAAGGGAACAAGCGTCATCCTTGGCTGCAGGAGCGAGGCCCAGCTCGCCCGGCCCGTCAGGAGGGCGGCAAACGGCACGAAGCTCGTGGCACGGCTGAGGCCGGCCCACTGCGCCCCGGCCAGCCTGCGGCTGCGTTTTTCCATGGCGAAGATCCCGGCGAGCGAAAAACCCCCGAGGCTGCCAAAGAGCAGAACGTGCGCAAGATCCCCGTTTGCAATGAGGTGCGCCGCAGACCAGAGCACCAGAGCCCAGAGCAAGGGATGCCGAGTGAGGGCGAGTATACCGGGATGGTCCGGATCGTATAGCCTGTCCGCACGGCCGCCAAGACTGAAGGGATTGGCGATGGCTGTTCCCCCGACGGCCAGAATGAGCGCGAGGGCCATCAGGGCATTGGCAATCCAGAGCCCCTGCGGGACCCACAGCCAGAGACCGACAAAGGGCGCCCTGCCGGCGGCAAGGATGAGCCAGGCGAGGAGCGCCAGCGACACGGCGCTGTAGATCGCCAGATAGGTTCGCCGGCCCAGCGCGGCCGTCAGCCGGACGCGTATGCCGGGCCGGGCGGGCAAAGCGTGACTGGCGAGAAAGACAATCGCTGCCCCCACAAACTCCGCCCATCCGTTCACCTTGCGTCCGTCCTGATCCGAAACCTGCCCGGAATTGTTAAACCAGCTCAAGGCGATGGGGCATGACATTGATCATCCGGCAGTCTGCTATTTTCCCGGTCGCCGCCAGACGATTGTAATGGGGAAGCGCCCGCCCTGCCGTTAGGAGTAGACGGGCAGATGCGCGAGGACAGATCGATCAATGCCAATCGTGCTGACCGCAGCGTTCTTCATCACGGCCATCCTTTATGCGAGCGTCGGCTTCGGCGGGGGCTCGACCTATAACGCCCTGCTTGTGCTCAGCGGCGCGGACTACCGACTGGTTCCTGCGATTGCGCTCGTCTGCAACGTGATCGTGGTGACCGGCGGCGTCTGGCGGTTTTCGAGGACCGGAGACCTGTCCGCCCAGCGGCTCGCACCGTTCCTGATGACTTCGGTCCCGGCGGCCTGGATCGGCGGCCGGCTGGCAATCAGCGAGACAACGTTCGTAGGCCTGCTCGGCGCTGCGCTGCTGATTTCGGGGGTTCATCTTGCCCTGCAGCGGGGAACCCCACAATCCGATCCGGCGTCTCAACCGCGCCGCGTTCCGGCTGTTCTCGCGGCCGGCATCGGCGGGGCGATCGGCATCCTGTCAGGCCTGGTCGGCATAGGCGGGGGGATATTCCTTGCCCCGGTTCTTTACTTCCTGCGCTGGGGAAACGCCAAGCAGATCGCGGCCGCCTGCAGCCTGTTCATCCTGGTCAATTCTCTGTCGGGCCTCGTCGGGCAGGTACTCAAACTCCAGGACCTCGCCCTGCTTTCACTCGCCCTGCCCTATTGGCCCCTGCCGCTTGCTGTTCTGATAGGTGGCCAGATGGGATCCTGGCTGGCCGGATATCATATCAAGCCCGATATCATCCGTATCCTGACCGCCATCCTCATCCTCTATGTCTCGGCGCAGCTCCTGTTGCGATGGGGCGCGATGATATGAATGGTTACGTTACGGTACGACCGGCACGGCTCAGCAAGCGGTCATTCAATATTTGAGAGCCTGCTGACAGGCGTCTTCAACTTTCTCATTGATTCAGCAGCTTTTGCGTCTGCTATGACAAGTATCTGCATGTCCTCAATGCATTCTGTGTCCGTTTCGCACCTCAACAAGGTCAAGAGTGAGGCCTCGCCGTGGAACCTGAATTGCTCCAGAGACTGACTGCAGCGCTCGCAATCGGCGCGCTGATCGGTATTGAGCGCGGCTGGAAACAGCGCAGTGATGAACCGGGTTCCCGAGCGGCAGGCCTTCGGACGTTTACGCTCGCCGGACTGCTTGGAGGTATCGCAGCGGTCGTTGGCACAAACCTTGGCGCTGCTGCATTTGCGGCCATTGCGATTGCGTTTTCCGCCCTGTTCGGCGCGTTTCAATGGCGCGAAACGCTTGCTGACGAGGACTTTTCGGCGACGAGCACCATTGCCGGCCTCCTGACGTTCGCCCTGGGCGGTCTCGCCGGGCTTGGATACCTGCATGAGGCGGCGGCAGCGGCAGTCGCGGCCGTGTGCATCCTGGCGTTCAAGCAAAGCCTTCATGCCTGGCTGGGAGGCCTGACATGGCCGGAGATCCGATCTGCCCTCTTGATCCTTGCGATGACATTCATCGCGCTACCGCTGCTGCCATCGGGACCCATTGATCCCTGGGGACTAATTGACCTGCGAGAGCTTTGGTTCCTGACGATCCTCATCGCAACAATCTCGTTCGCCGGTTACGTTGCGGTCCGCGTGCTCGGTGCGAGGGCCGGACTCGCACTCGGCGCGGTTATCGGCTCGCTGGTTTCCTCCACGCTGACGGTGGCAGAACTGGCCGGCCGAGTGCGCAAGGGTACTGCAACGGCGCCCGATGCAGCAGCCGCGGCATCGCTTTCAACGCTGGTCATGCTGATCCGGATCGGTCTGCTGGTCAGCGTTCTCGCGCCTCACCTGCTTTCCGAAATCCTGCCCGTACTCGGCGCGTCTGTTGCTGTCAGCGCGGCAGGGGCGCTCTATCTGTTTCATCCGCGGAACGGGCCGGCCGGCCAGCCGCTTCTGCCTGAACTGAAGAGCCCGCTCGATATGAGGTCCGTCGCGGGCTTTGCACTGTTGATCGCAGGATTGAATGTGTCCATTGCCCTGGCAACGAACTGGGCCGGCGACATTGCTGTCTTGCCGCTTGCCATCCTCAGCGGCTTTGCGGATGTCGATGCCGTGATCCTGAACGTGACCCGCCTGTCGCAGCCCCCATCCGGCCTCGCCGTCGCTGCAATCCTGCTGGCAGCGCTCGCCAACATGTTCAGCAAGTCAGTCCTCGCCTTTTTTACCGGCAATCTTCAGTTCGGACTCTACTTCGCCGGCGCGTCGCTGGCGGCCTGTCTTGCAGGCGCCGCTGCGTTCGGATTGTGGCTGGATTGAACTCAAGGACTGCGGGCAAGGCCGGCAAGATCAGTCCGTTCTCACTTCGACGGGCGCGTCCGACAGGCGCCGGAAAAGCCGCCGCCGCTGCGCGAGAGGCCACCAATCGTAGAGGAAGATTTCCAGGGGCCGCCAGTTGGCAACCCATCCCAGGATGATCAATCCCTCCGACAGTATGCGAGATGCAGATCCGGGGCCCAGCAGAATTGAGGCTGCCTGTCCAAGAAGAACACAGACCGTGAGCGTGGCGAGCCCGATCATCAGGGACGTCCGCCCCACCCGGAAAAGCTCACTGATATCGCCCTTCAGTCCTCGTTCTCGCTGGCGGAAGTGATTGGAGAATGCTGTCTGCACTTCAGATGCATCATGCTTTCCCAGTGACGAAACATGCAGGACAAGCCTGATCTGCGCGCCTCGAAGCAATTCTCTCGCCCACCCGACGATAAACTCTTCGGTCGCCCGTGAGAGGTCCCGGGAAGGCGTCGGAAACGGATCAAGCGGATCGAACAGCAGCGCGATGTTCTCGATCCGCAGCTCGACGACAGATTCGCCCCCTGCCGGCTTGGCGAGCATTTTCACAATCCTTTCCGCTCATGAAGAACGGGACGCGCAGTCCGCGAAAGCGTACCATTTTCCTGGGGGCATACTCAATCAGGTGACCACGACGCGCACTGCCTCAGGCGCAATCACCACCGCCGACGAGAATTGGCAATGCACACCTCGGTCCGGTGATTCCGCGGCGTCGGCAGCCCATCACATCAATCAAGGATCGCGCTACGCACCGCCTCACTGTATGTAACGAGAGGTAACTCAACATTATGCCGACAGGATCGCAGGTGCAGCCCGCATCCTTCAATCCAGTCAGATTAAAACAAATGGAGACAATGCTATGGCGCTGAAGCATGCAGCATCCGGCGAGCGTGTCGACCTTCGCCCGTTCGGCTCCCTTTTGAGCACGGAAAAAACCAGCGCCATCGTCCGCACCCCAAACTTCGAAGCGATACGGCTCGTCCTCCTGGCCGGAACGGAAATCCCATCCCATAAGGTCGCTGGTCAGATCATGTTCCAGTGCATTGAAGGGCACGTCCAGTTGCGGATCACTGGCACCACGATTGAGCTGCTGCCCGGACACTGGGTCTATCTTGACCATGACGAGCTCCATTCGTTGCTGGGAGTTCAGGACTCTTCCCTGCTCATGACCATCCTGTTTGATGGCGATTGAACAGCGCCGGAACAGGAAACTGTCTTAGTCATCGGCAGTATCGGATCGAATTACCCATATAGGAAAGTCTGCTCCACCAACCCCTCTATAGATATCGCAACAGACGGATATGCTCGCGAATTGAAGAGGTGACAGCCGCGATTTCCTCAGGACCCAGATCCTCGCGCTCCAGAGTTCTCAAGGATAGCGCCCGCGCGGCGCGGAAAGCCAGCGCCTGGCCGACGAGGGTCAGACCCCGAATGCGGGCGGTCTGGGACCCCGGAACATCGCCGCTCGCAATCGCGGTTAGATGGATGACATTGCGGAAGAAGCGGCCGACATCGCTGGCGTAGAGTATTTCGAATGCTTCCGTCGGCGCAGCCTGCTCGCGAAGCATGAACCTTGCCCACTTCTCGCTCTCACGGCTTGCCAGCATCGTCACAAACGGAATGAAGGACTCTTCGAGAAGCGTGATTGCCTTCTTTCGGCTGAGCGCGCCGCTGTAAATTTCGGCGTCGAGAACCTTCAGCGCTGGCGCGAGTCTTTGCGTTACCTGTTCGGCAATTGAGGACGCGGCCGCGAGATAGAGTTTCTCCTTGGTCGTAAAGTGATACGGTATCGCGGCAAGGGACGCGCCCGCTTTATCGGCAATGGCGCGGGTCGTCGTCCCGTCGAATCCGGCGAGACCGAACAGTTCGATCGCGGCTCCAACGAGCCGCTCGCGCGTTTCGACACTTCGAGGATCATCACGCTTTGGCATCTATGAGGTCTTCTTTCTGAGCAGCCAGGCGGACGCCGGAAGGGTCGCCATCGCGATTACGATGAGCGGCGCCGTACTGCGGGCCACTTCGGACAGCGGCAGATCCTTGAGGAACACACCTTGCGTGATGACGAGGAAGTGCCGGAGCGGATTTATCTGCGTCGCCAGCTGCATCCAGCCCGGCATATTCTCAACCGGAGACATGAAGCCCGACAGAAGGACCGCAGGCGAGGCAAATACGAAGGCGCCGAGGATGGCCTGTTGCTGGGTATCAGATATCACCGAGATGAACAGGCCGATGCCGATCACTGCCAGCAGATAAAAAAACATTGAACCGTAAAGCGCGAGCACGGACCCTGCGAAGGGAATCTTGAAGCCGAACACGGCAACAAGGACGAAGAATGTGCCATGCAGATAGCCGAAGATGAGACCCGGCGCCGACTTGCCGATCACAATTTCCAGCGGCCTCAGCGGTGAGACGAGCAGCTGGTCGAATGTGCCAAGTTCGCGCTCGCGGGCAACCGACAGGGCCGTCACGATGATCGTGGTCAGGAGGGTGATGGTCGCGACCAGTCCCGGCAGGGTAAACCAAGCATATTCGAGATTTGGGTTGAACCAATGCCGGACCCGGAGGGCGTCCGGCGGCGCGCCGCCCGCATAAGCCGCCGCCGAGACACGCGCGATGATGGCAGACAGGTACGAGTTTACGATCTGCGATGCGTTCGACTTGCGGCCATCGAGGATGATCTGGACATCTGCCGGCTGACCCACCTCGATCCGCCGCGAGAAGTCCTGACCGATATGCACCACCGCAATGACGCGCTGGCTATCGATGGCCTGCCGGATCTGGCTGACGGATTGCAAATGAATGATCTCGTCGAATGCGGAGGCGCCCTCGATGCCTGCCACGATTTCCCGGCCGCTGCTTCCGTGATCGAGATTGAGCACGGCAATATCGACATTGCGCACTTCCATCGTCATGGCGAATGCGAAGATGACGAGTTGCAGCAAGGGCGGCACGAGGATCACGGCGCGTCCCTTCGGATCGCGCCAGATGGCCAGCATCTCCTTGATGATGAGAGCTCTGAGGCGCCGCCACATGTCAGGCGATCCGCTTCGGCGTGGCCAGCCAGGTCAGCGCGAGGAAAAAGGCGCCGACGGCCAGCATCTTCAGAATTGCAGGCCACAGTACCGACCAGACATCCCCTGCAAGGAACAATGTTTGTAAACTGGTGACAAAGTAGCGCGCGGGGATCACCGTCGTGACCGTGCGGATCGGCAGCGGCATCGCGCTGATTTCGAAGATGAAGCCTGACAGTAATGTCGCTGGCAAGAAACCTGTGAAGAGCGCCAGCTGAGCTGCAACGAACTGGTTCTTGGTTGCCGCTGAGATCAGCAGTCCCTGACCAAGGGCCGGCACCAGGAACGCTGCGGCAACGGCGGCAAGCGCAAACACCGAGCCCCGGAACGGCACATTAAAAACGAACACAGCCGCCAGGGCGCACAGCACCAGAGAGCTCATGCCCAGCAAAAAATACGGCACGATCTTCGACAGTAACAATTCCACCCGGCTGACCGGGGTGGCGAGCACCGCCTCCATGGTGCCGCGCTCCCATTCACGGGCGATGACCAGCGCCGTCAGCAAGGTGCCGATGATGGTCATCACAACCGCGGTGGACCCCGGCACGAGATTGTAGCGGCTGGTCAGTTCGGCGTTGAACCAGAAGCGGGGTTGCGGGGTGATCGCCGCCGGAGCTGGCAGGGCCGCGTCTGCGATCCGGCGTGCCTGCCAGACGCCGTAGACCCCCTGGGCATAGTTTGCGACGAACTGCGCGGTGTTGGGCTGCGAACCGTCGGTCAGGACTTCGATGGGCGCCGGATCGCGCCTACGCAGGCGTTCGGTAAAGTCAGCGGGAATAATGACGAGCCCGCGCAGATCGCCGGATACGAGGCCCGGCTCAAGTGCCGCCTGGTCAAAGGCCGTGACCGTTTCGAAATAGCCGGAGCCTTCAAACGCCTGGACAAGGCTGCGCGCGTCGGCGCGTGCGTCCTGCGCGACAATGCCAATCCGGATTGAATTGGCATCGAGCGAAATCCCGAATCCGAAGAGTAGGAGAAGGATAAGCGGCAGGACGAACGCGATCAGAATGGAAGACGGATCACGGATAATCTGGAAGGTCTCCTTACGCGCCAGCGACAGGGTGCGGCGCAAGGGAGCAGGAAGCCGTGACGGAGTCATAAGGCTGCCTCTTCCTTTTCCGACCGCGCGACCAGCTCAATGAACGCGTCTTCCATAGTTACGCTCGATCCATCCGGATTGGCGCAGCTTGCCTTCAGGGCTTCAGGTGTGCCTTCCGCAATCGTCCTGCCGCGATAGATCAGGTTGATCCGGTCGCAATACTCGGCCTCTTCCATGAAGTGCGTGGTGACGAGCACGGCAACATTCTTCGCCGTCAAGGCATTGATGTGCGACCAGAATTCTCGGCGTGTAATGGGATCAACACCCGAGGTCGGCTCATCAAGGAATAGGACTTCCGGCTCGTGCAAGAGCGCAGCAGCGAGCGCGAGGCGCTGCTTGAATCCGAGCGGCAGGCGCGCAGCTACCGTGTTGCGATGGGTCGTCAGATCAAAGGCCCGCAGCATCGCTTCGATACGTTCCCTGGCACGCGGACGGCTGAGACCGTAGACACCCGCGAAGAAGGAGAGGTTCTGGTCCACTGAAATATCTCCGTACAGGGAGAACTTCTGCGCCATGTAACCAAGCCGCCCGCGTGCATCGGCGGCGGCCGTGCGCAAGTCGAACCCCGCCACACGCCCCTCGCCCTCGCTCGGCTCAGTCAGGCCGCAGAGCATCTTGAAGGTTGTCGACTTGCCTGCCCCATTGGGGCCGAGCAGCCCGAGGATTTCGCCGCGCTTCTGCGTGAACGTGATATTAGACGCTGCCGTGAAGGTGCCGTAGCGTTTTGTAAGGCCGCATGCTTCGATAACCGCCTCGCCATTGTCCGAATGGGCAATCATGGCCTCGGCCAGCGGCGACCGTCCGTCCGGTCCGCCGCCCAGCCGGTCGACAAACGCGTCCTCGAAGCGCGGCGCGGCCGGAACCACCGCTGCATTCACCAGCGTCCTGACATGGTCAAGATCAGCCCCTTCGCGCGTCAGCACGCGGATAGCATCCCCGTGCAGGATGGCGTCGGCCACGGATGCATCGCGAAGCAGGGGCGCGATGGCGGCGCGGCGCGTCTCCTGCGGAACGCGTGCAAGGAAGACGCGGCCAGCCATTGTCACCGTCAGGTCACCGGGAGGCCCCGCATAGAGAAGCTTGCCGCCGCTGAGCAGAAGAACATCGTCGCACTTTTCCGCTTCGTCGAGGTAGGCAGTTGCCCAGACCACGGCCATGCTGTCGTCGACAAGTTCGCCCACCATCGACCACAGTTCCCGCCGCGAAATCGGGTCAACCCCCACCGATGGCTCGTCAAGGAGCAGCAACCGAGGCCGGGTGAGCAAGGCGCAGGCAAGGCCGAGTTTCTGCTTCATGCCGCCAGACAGGGCGCCTGCCAGACGCTCGGTGAACCGCGCAAGATCCGTGAACTTCAGCAGGTGGCCGAAAGTGTCCTCCCGCTCTTCGCCCGAAAGCCCCTTGAGGTCGGCGAACAGTTCAAGATTTTCCATCACGCTCAGATCTTCGTAGAGGCCGAAGCGTTGGGGCATGTAGCCAAGCATCTGGTGCAAGGCACGCTGAGATATGTGGGCGCGCGCGCCTTCGATGAGCACGTCGCCCTTGCTCGGCCGGCTCAGGCCTGTCAGCAGTCTTATGAGGGTTGTCTTGCCTGCGCCGTCGGGCCCAACAAGTCCGGTGATCTTGCCGGTCTCTATGGTTCCAGACACATCATCTAGAGCCGCCGGGCCAATTGCTCCGAACCGCTTTGTCACGTTTTTGATCTGGACGAAGGGCTGAGGCTTCAGGGAACTGAGGGACGCATCGTTCATCTGCGCCCTTAATCCGCCACAGTCGGGCGGCTGAGCTTGACCGTGACGGGCATGCCTTGACGAAGGCCGCTGTCTGGTGCGTCGATAGTGATCCGGACCTGATAGACAAGATCAGTACGAAGATCAGGCGTCTGGACCGTCCGGGGCGTGAACTCGGCAATGGGAGAGACAAAGCCGACTTGCCCCTGGTAGGGCTTGCCGGGCGCGCTGTCAGTGAAGACTTCGGCTGTCTTACCTGGCACGACCAGGCCGAGATCTGTCTCATCGACATAAGCGCGAACCCAGACCGGACTGGTCAAGGCCAATGTGGCGACCGGCACACCTGCCGCGACGATCGAGCCGGGTTCGCGCACGCGCGCCAGAAGGACGCCGTCCGAAGGCGCGATGAGATTTGTGTCTCCGAGTCTCAGCTGAGCCTGAGCAACGGCTGCCTCGGCTGCTTCGACGCCCGCTTCGCCTCCTGCAATTTCTTCAGCCCGCGGTCCGAGCTGCACGAGAGCGAGATCCTTTTTACCCGCGACAAGACGCTTTCTCGCCGCGTCCAATGCGGCGAGCGCCGTGTCATAGGCTTGCTGCGATACATAGCCACTGTCGCGCAACTTTGACTGCCGGTCGAAGGTCTGCTGAGCGATCAGGACATTTGCGTCCAGCTCTTCCACCCGGGCTCTTGCCCGGTCTATTTCCTGGGACCGGCTTCCAGCTTCGAGGCGCGCAAGCTCTGCACGGCGCACCGACGCCTCTGCCTCAGCCTGAGCGACCCCGTCACGCAGCGGCGCGGTGTCCAGGACCGCAATCACGTCGCCAGCCAAAACCGTGTCCCCTTCCTCGAAATTCACGGCGTCGAGCCGGCCGGACACCCGAAACGCGAGCTCCACCTGCCGGATATCGACATTGCCGTAGAGCACGAGCGCGCCGTCCGCGCCGGAACCCGCGGGGCTCAAACGCGGCCACACGACGAAACGCCCCAGGATGAGGGCGGCGACCAAAACAGCGGCAATGATGGCAATGCGTTTCATTGAAAATCGTCTGAGGGCTTGCATGAGGCTCCACCTCGGTTCAGGTCACCACAGTATTTTTAGTACATCTGTACTGTTTTATTTTCAAGGACCTTCCTTCACGACTGGCGGCGCGGGCGCCCGCGATCAGTTCATGCTGGGACTTTGGTTGCAACGAGCAGAACGGGTTCGACCATCGCTTCCGCACCGGGCGGGCCGCCCGCATCCACGACGACGCCTGCTATCGCAAGTTCGGTTTGGACCTCTGCCAATGTCGGGAACCAGTACACACCGTCTGGGAAAGCAATCGCCTCGATCTGCAAAGCCGGAAGAACGCCCACCTAACGCCGTCTTGCAAGTCAGCCTTGGAGGATCGTCACAAACGGCGAACGGATTGAACGATTCACCCACAGAGCCCAACTCCTCGCCATTGAGAGAGGTTTTGCGATGACTGACCCATCCAGCCGGCGATATCATTGTGACCATGCATTCGCCGCCAGGCCATCAACCGGCGCCTCTCGGCAACCGAAGCGCTCGAATGGGGCCTCGCAAACGAAGTTGTGGCGGCCAACGCGCTCCCGGCGCGCGCCGACACCCTCGCCCGGCAGTTTGCAGCAGGGCCCACTCAGGCATTCGGCGCGGTCAAAACGCTCCTCGCCGGCAGCGCCACCAACAGTCTCGAAACCCAGATGGAACTCGAAGCACGTGCGATTGCAGATACGGCCCGGACAGCCGATGCGCGGGAAGGCATCGACGCCTTCCTCAACAAGCGCAGGCCTGTCTTCACGGGAGAATGAAGCAGTCGTTACCCTCAGGCAGCAGATCGTCGTGACGGCCTCGCGCCTTTGAGCCTGCACAGGTTGAGCCGCAAAAGCTGCGCGTTGCAGTTTGACTTTATCCGTTAGCGGACCTTCCGGGTCACCTGCTCGATGAAATGGTCAAATCGTTTCTTTCCAAGCGCGTGGGCAATATCCCGTTCGCCTTCGGGCAAAGGCTCGGTGCGGGTCAGCCAGTAATAGACATAGTGAGCAAGCGTTTGGTAAGTGAACGCCACATCCCGCTCGATATCTGCCTGGCGCAGGTCAAAGGCATCAATGCGGACCAGCAAGCGCTCCTCCAACACGGACCGCGACTCTGGATCAAACCATGCCCGGAGCGCGTCCTCGACAATCGCTGTCTTGGTCATACCGGGGCGGCCTGCGGCCTCACACAGCTGAGCATGCAGCTTCGTCGAGATCCGGATGTTCACGCGCGGCTTACCCATAAAACTCAGAACTCCGGCAGGAAATCAGGATCGCCGCGATCCGCGGCGGCGGCGCGCCGCACGACCTTGAGATTGAGGTCGTCTGCGGGATCTGCCGCCTCGTCCTTCTCGACGTCCACGCCGGGTTCCGGCTCCGGTTGCGGAGCTTGATTATCGATCTCGTGCTCAGGCTCCCAGGTCTGCTTGCGTTCAAGCCCAGCGGTATCCTCTCCGCCTCGCGCCGCCTCAGCCTCCGGCATGGGTACATCGACACGCGCATACCACGCATCCTTTCCTGCCTGCCCGCTCCATCCGACCGCCGCCGGCGGCAGCACCCGTGCCTTGAAGTTTGCGTCCTCGAAATAGCGCAGCTTCTTGGCGCGCACCGGCGGCACGCCTGACACCATCACGATTTCGTCTGTGGCCGCGAGTTGCATGACTTCGCCCGGCGTCACCAGCGCGCGCTGGGTTTCCTGGCGCGAAACCATCATGTGGGAGAGCCAGGGCGACAGGCGGTGGCCCGTATAGTTCTTCTGTGAGCGGAGTTCTGTTGTCGTGCCCAAAGCGTCGGAAACGCGTTTCGCCGTGCGTTCATCGTTCGTCGCAAAGGCGATGCGCACATGGCAGTTGTCGAGGATCGAGTTGTTCGGCCCGTAGACTTTCTCGATCTGGTTCAGAGATTGCGTGATCAGGTAAGCGCGGATCCCGTATCCCGCCATGAATGCCAGCGCGCTCTCGAAGAAGTCGAGCCGTCCGAGGGCCGGGAACTCATCCAGCATGAACAGGAGCTGCCGCTGCCCCTTTGAAGGAAGCTCCTCGGTAAGCCGGCGCCCGATCTGGTTGAGGATCAGGCGCATCAGCGGCTTGGTTCGGGAGAGGTCAGAGGGCGGTACAACGAGGTAGAGCGACAAGGGCGCGCTGCCCTCCACGAGATCCTCGATCCGCCAGTCCGAATGGCTCGTCACTTCGGCAATGACGGGATCGCGGTAGAGAGACAGGAAACTCATCGCCGTCGACAGGACGCCGGAGCGCTCATTCTCGGATTTGTTGAGGAGCTCGCGCGCCGCCTGCGCGACAATCGGATGAACGCCTTCAGGCCCCAGATGCGCCGTCGTCATCATGGCGCGCAGGCTGACAGCAAAAGACCGCGCCGGATCGGACAGGAACCGCGCACATCCGGCGAGTGTCTTGTCTTCTTCGGCATAGAGTACATGCAGGATCACGCCGACCAGGAGGGAATGCCCGGTCTTTTCCCAATGGTTGCGGCGTTCCAGTGAGCCCTCCGGATCAACGAGGATGTCGGCGATGTTCTGCACGTCACGCACTTCGTGCTCGCCGCGCCGCACCGCCATCAGAGGATTGTAACGCGGGGACCGGCGGTCGGTCGGATCAAACCGCACGCAGCGCGAGAAGCGCGCACGCCAGCCGGAGGTGATCTCCCAGTTCTCACCCTTGATGTCATGGATGACAGCGCTGCTTGTCCAGGAGAGCAGAGTTGGCACCACAAGGCCGACGCCCTTCCCCGACCGGGTCGGCGCAAACGCCATGACGTGTTCCGGCCCCGCATGACGCAGGTAGTCCTGTTGCCAGCGCCCCAGGAACACGCCGTCGCCGCCCAGCAGCCCGGCCCGGTTCAGATCCTGCCGCCTTGCCCAGCGCGCCGAGCCATAGGTCGTGACATTGCGTTCGTGCCGGCTGCGCAGGACTGATCCGGTGATCGCCGCGAGGATGCCGAGCCCGGTTCCTGACACGGTGATCAATCCCCCTCGCGCAAACACTTCCGGCGCGTAGCCTTCATAGGCATACCACCACTGGAACAGCCGCCATGGTTTGTAGACCGGAGCGTCCCCGACAAGGAACCAGGGCGAACCGAGTGCTGGCTGGAGCCCCAAGGCCTCGGCGGTCACCTGGGTCGCAAGCCACACCGCCCCGAGGATCAGCATAAACACCACTGCAATCTGGCCGATGAGGATCTTTGTGCCGGTCATGGCGGGTCCTTCCATGCAAACTCAAAACAGCGCCAAACTGCGCTGCCTTCGGGGCGCGCCGCCATCCGCAAAGCACGCCAATGCGTGCAGCACGCCGCAAGGCTATGCAGAGCTTCAGCGAGACAGGCCGCGCCCGCGCTCCGCACCGAGGCTCCAGCTGAGCCCTGTCGCCGTCTGGCGGATGCTCAGCTCCCGGCCGATCTGGCGGCCCAGCGCATCGCGCCAGGGGACGAGCGCAAACTGCTTCGCATTGCCGATGATCGCCATCCGGCCGGACGCAAGATCCAGATGACCCTCAAGCTTGCCGTCAAACGCGTCACCCGGTTGCAGGGCCAGTGCTGTCCGACTCGACTGCGCCGCGAGAATGGCTGTTCGCCGGCTGAGCTCAAGGCTTCTGAGGCGGGCACGCTGATCGGCCGAGAGCTTGTCGTCACCCGCACCAAGAAGCCCCTGCTGGCGCAGCCATGCCTGTCGCTGCTGCCTGAGCTCTCCGAGCCGCTTGGATCCCCGAGCGCCGCCCGGATCATTTCCATCGAGCCAGGTCTCGGCATTCAGGCCGACCTGCTGTTCCAGCGGCACCCAGGACAGGACTGCCAGCCGGACGCCGCCGGCGCGGCGCGCTTCATACCCCGCAGCCCGTTCGACGAAGCCCTCATCGATCCGCCATTCGCCTGTGCCAAGCCGCTCGCCGATGCCGTCCCGGCGCAAAGCTTCCAGCCGCCGTTTGAGCGACAGGCGGTATTCCGGGCTCGAGCCCGGGTCGTGACGGACATGAAGCTCTTCAGACCAGACGCCGCCCGCTGCGTCTGCAACGGCCGCAATGGCCCGGTCTGCAGGCCGCGCGATTACGGCCGCTTTTGAGAGCTCGACGACCGCGCCGGGGCGCGGCGGCGCGGTCATGTCTGCTGCGCCTGACGGCACATGCCAGACCCTGCCGTCAAAATCCTCGATAAGGAGATAGCGCGTATCGCGCAGTTCATCCTCGGGACCGTAGGCCTTGACGGTCCCCGTAACCCGGGAAGCTTCAGAGCCAAGATCTTCGACGAACCGCAAGCCCTGTTCGCGGCCGCTGTATTCTGCGGCCAGCGTGCGGATGATGTCGCCGCGCTGGCCGGCCCGCTTCAGCTGTTGCTGCCAGCCATCTGTCATCTCCCAGGCCTGAGGTCCAACCGGCCTTGCAAATCCCAGTGTCTCGAGGTGCCGGAGCCGGCCGACCTGCAACGCGCGATCAAACCGCGCGCGGCTCCCGCTGGCTTCGGGCATGTCAATGCGGGTGCCTTCAAGCTTGGCCTCAATCTCGCGGTCGAGCCCGGTCCAGCGATCAAGGCTGACTTCCCTGCTGCGCGCCTCGGCGATCTCGAGCGAGCGCCTCGGTCCCAGGCGCTGTGTTGCAAGATCTTCCGCCGCTGCGCGCAGGCCGCGCGTCAGGTAGTCGCGCGCAATGACCACATCACGCATGCGGGCATCGCGGCCACGGATCACGATATGCGTGTGCGGATGACCGGTATTGTGGTGATCAACGGCGACCCAGTCGAGACGGCGCCCGGTATCGCGCTCCATCTGCGCCATGAGCTCGCGCGTTGCCGCCTTGAGGTCGCCCATGCGCGCACCGTCTTCCGGCGAAACGATGATCCGGAACTGGTGCGGGTCGTTTTCGCTGCGCTCCAGGAAGTCCGCCGGATCAACGCCTTCCGAGTCTCGGTCATAGAGCAGACCGCTTGTCCCGTCCCGGCCCGCGCCGTCGCGCTGGAGGTAGCCGACATGCGCGCGGTAAAGCCCCGGCCCTGACCGGCCCGGGCGCGCGATATGAACCTTCACGATGACGCGCCGCATATGCACCCTAGAGAGATGCGCCAGCCGCACGCCGCGTGATCCCGTAGACCGGGCCGCGCCGAAGCGGGCGCCGGTGAAGGCAGGCTTGGTGGGCTTTGCGAGCCTGCGAGCCGTCTTGCCCAGCCTGCGCCCGCTGCGCCGGATGGACGAGGCGCCCTGATCGCCGGCGCGCCCGAGCCGAGGCGTGAACGGCGTCTCCTCGCTCAAAACACCGCTCCCGCACTGTGCACCCTCGAAATGCCAGCGGAATCGACACCATGCGCCAGACCCGTGCACTGCAATGCTGTGCAAAGGACGCCAAAAAAGAGATGTGCAGACAAGGCGTTAGGGGGCACAAGGTGCCACAGCTTTAATCTCGCCCTACCGGGTCCGCTTTGGAGACGCCTGCTCCGCCCTGCAGCGCTTTGCATGGCTCTGTGGTCCTGTCAGTTTCCGGAGATCATCAGAGGACGGACGACGCCGTCCAGATCGTCAATCACGGTCACGCCAAAATACCGTCCGTCGAGCGAACTGGCATGTGGCGCGAGCAGGAAATACTCCCCCGCTTTCAATCGCTCGCATCCTTCCCAGGCAGGCAACAAACGCCCTCCGGAATCGACTTCCTGCGCCATCGCCGCCAGCTCGCCATTGATCAAAACCTCAATCCCGTTCCGGCAGATCGAGTCGCCCGGAACCCCGGCAATCTGCTTCAAGAGCGGCCAGTCCTTGCCAACAAACCCTCGCGCTTCGGCCCAGTCCGCATCAGCGCTCCTGGCTGACACAGCGACCCATCGGCCTTTGGTGAATGGGGCGCCGCTCAGCCAGTAGAGCCCTTTCGGCGCGCTGCCTGTCCGGTTCCAGATCAGTCTTTCAGCCGGATCGAACACCAGACCGAACAGGGCCGCTGATCCGCCGAGCACAAGCGCCAGTGCGTAGCCCGACCTCATTTGGTGTCCCTGATTTTTTCTGAAGTTGAGGCATAGGCATTGCGCTCCGACCATCGGATCAGATCAGGCTTCGGATAGAAGACCCGCGCACCATGTTTACGGTAAATCGGACCGCGCCCCTCGCAGCGATAATGGTCGAGCGTAGAGCGCGTCAGCCGCAGGAACTTCGCGGCTTCCGTCACGCTCAGAAGCTCGGGCCAGTCCTCGTCTCCGCGTTTATCATATCTCTGTTTCGTCATTGTACGGTGCTCCTTCTTCTTGCCCGGCGCCGCAAAGGATTGGCCGGAACTGCACCGCTTTGGAGGGAGAAAATGGGCCCCGCGCATTTTCTCCCTCCAGGAACCAAACATGCAAAAAGCCGCCCCGGAGAAGTCTCCGGGGCGGCTCGCGGGCAATGGTTTACAAGGCTCAGTCCTTCGGGTTCCAGAGGATCACGTGGCGGCCTTTCTTGCCTTTGACCGGCGCAAGGTTTGCGTAGATCTTGCGGGGTCCGATCTGCGGGTCTGCGAGGGTGATCGAGACGTATTCGCGTCCCGATGCTTTCGCTTTCCTGAGCCAGCCGCCGCCGATTTCAGTCGAGGTTTCACCGGCGAAGATGCGGTAGTCCGGTTGTCCTTCGGCGCCTTTTTCCGCGTTCTTCTCGATGCGGATCGGGCTCGTAAGGTTCATCATTGCGAGGGCGCCTTCGAAGCCGGTCTTGGTTTCGCTGACATATCCGAGTGCGTTGGCCATTTGGGAGTTCCTTTCGTTTCTGCTCGTCGTCCCGGAGACCCCTTGTCCCCGTCGACGCCGGACCGCCCGGACGGCGCGGGGCCGGCCTGAACCCGTCAGGGGCGCAGCGCAGCGGAGCACCGGCCCGCAGGAGAATTTTGCGCCGCGAGGAATGCGCGAAGCGCAGGGGAAAATTCTCCGGAAGCGCCGGTTTCGGGGCGGACCCGCGTCGTCCAGGTCACACGGCAAGAGACGGGAACAAGGGGTCCGCGAGAGGCAGGTTCCGGAAACGATTGAGAGCCACAAAACGTCTAACGCACAGCGACATCTCGATGAGAAACCGAGTCTGTTCGAACTGTGGCCCTGCTTGATGTCATCTATAGTTGGCGCTGTCTGCATCTTTGGACCGCCGGCGAAAGTCAGTACGGCAACGAACTTCTAATCGTGCTGGGAAAAATGCCTATCAACTGCGGCTGAGAGCATTGGCTCGATCAGCTTGTCCGGCTATAATGCCTATCCGAAACGTGAATCTGTCGATGTTCTCGGAATCGCTTCGGCAGCCTTGATATTTGCCGAAAATCTGTTCAGCTGAACGACGTGGACCACATAGCGCTACACTGCTGCGCTTCGAGGTCCGGGGGATGCAGTGTGCGGGGACAGACCTGCATCCCCTACGCCGCGTCGGACAATTGATTGTTGTTTTTATGACAGGCTGCAGCTGCGCTACGTCATCGACGTAGGCAAGTCGCTTGGACGAACTTTGCAGTTAGATATTGAGTTTCCCAAACAGATCAGCCGGAACCAAAGCGCGCATTCATTGTTTGCTTCGGTCGAGGATAGCTTGGAGCCCTTTCAGCATCCAACAACGAAAGACTGCATCACGTTGCTGTAACAGCAGGCATCCGGCGTTGAAATATTAACGAAACCCGGCTTATGTTGGTTGCATGCATCGGTTAACCCGCCTCCTAATCACGCTGGTCGTCGCGACCTTCGCGGCCCAGCCGGTTATGGCGTGCTGCCTGACCGGGCATAAAGTAGCTTTGGTTGCGGTAGAACGCGCAGAACTGCCCTGCCACGGCGACACGCATGACACCGCCGCGCAGGTCCCCGATAGCGTCGCGAATGCGTCGTCCAGCCAATTGGATTGTCCGGGATGCCTTGATTGCGACAGCCTGATGATGGCCGTGCAGGCGCCGGATTACTCTGGCGTTCTGACCGCCAGCACCCCAGAAACTGCGGTTGCCATGGCTCCGGACATGGGGTTTGCGGGTTTTGAGCCGCAGCTCCCCACTCTCGCCACGGGGCCGCCGCCAAATGTCTCGCTCCCACTCCGCACACCGATTTCCCTGAAGCAGCGCCTTTTGATTTGAGACTGTGCGGCCCGCGCAAACGCGGTGTCTAGCCCCTCGTCTCAAACCATCAAGGCGCGACTCCCATGTATTCCCCACTCAGAAACGGGCTGCTCTTCGCAGCCCTGGCGCTCGCGGCAGTCGCACTGCCGGCCGCATCTCAATCGCTTGAAGAACTCGATGCGCGTCTGCGCCAGCATCCATCGTTAGAAGCCCTCACTCAACGAGCTGAAGCGGGCCGCGAGCGGGCCGTCGCTGCGACCGCCCTGCCTGATCCCGTGGTCTCGCTCGGCGTCAACAATTTCCCGGTCTTCGATCCGTCGTTCAACGCTTTCCTCCCGACCAACAAGGCCGTCGGTGTCAGCCAGGCCATTCCCAGCCGTGCGGGCCGCGAGGCGCGATCCGGCGAGGCACGCGCCATGGCTGTGCAAACCGATCGGCTTCGGGACGCCCAGCTGGCGATGCTGCACGGCGAACTCGTCGCACTGCTTCACGAGAAGCAAAGCATCGCCGGCCAGCAGGAACTCGCAGAAAGCCGCCGCGTAAAGTATGACGAACTGACAGAGGTTGCCGCGGCCGAAATCGATGCTGGGCGTCCAGCCGTTTTCCGGCTCGCCGAGATCGAGGCTGAACGCACCCGCGTCGCCCGAGAGCTCGTCGTCCTGAAGCAGCGTGAGGCTGAAATCGATGCGCGCCTTGTCGACCTGACAGGTCTCGTGCCGACTACCCCCGCGCCGCCGGTCGAGCCTGCCAGCTGGAGCGGCGAGGCCCGCGACTTTCACGCCGTCCGGGTCGCCGAGGCCGGGATGGATGTCGCAGGCTACGCCATCGACGGCGCAGAGGCGGCCTGGAAACCCAACTGGGGCGCGCAGCTGACCTATCAGCAGCGCGACGCGGGCGCCAACTTTGCGGGTGATGACTGGGTCTCAGGCATGGTGACCTTCAGCGTTCCATTCTGGTCCGGCCGCAGTCAGGCGCCGCGACTGCGGGCCGCGCAAGCCGACCGGGCGAGCGCCGAAATGCAGTATCAGGCTGCTGCCCGCAGCGCTGCCGCCCGGTACGCTGCCGAAACAGCGGCCTGGAAGGCTGCGAAAGAAACGATTGCGGTCCTCGCGCAAAACATCGCCGCCGTGGACGACGAGATCGCCGCTCAATTGACGATCTACGAGTCCGGCGCCGGCACCTATGCCCCGATCATCGACGGCGAGATCGCGATCCTTAAACTGCGTGCAGACATTGCCGCCGAAGAGGCGCGCAGGGCGGGGGCCGCGTCGCGTATCAACGCCCTTCTGGTGCAACCATGAACCGCCGCCTTCTCCTCCTCACCGTTGCGGCTTCCGCCGCGCTGCTTGCCGCCTGCAGCGATGCCTCTGGCGTGCGCTCCCAGGGCAGCTCTGCGGGCGCAGGGACTTCAACTGACGCTCAGGCGGCCTCGTACACCTGTCCTATGCATCCGCATTATATCTCGACAGACGCAGGCGGTTCCTGTCCGATCTGCGGCATGGACCTCGTGCCGGTCAGCGGGAACACCGCAAGCGCGGGGCGCGGTGATATCCTCTATTACAAGAACCCTATGGGTCAGCCGGACACTTCGCCCATTCCCAAGAAAGACTTCATGGGGATGGACTACATACCGGTCTATGCAGATGAAGCCGCCGAACCTGGTGTCATCGTTTCCCCGGAAATGATCCAGACGATGGGAATACGGACGGTCAGAGCAGAGACTGCGGCCTTCGGGCGCTCGCTGCGCGCGTTCGGCACGGTCGAGACCAATGACCGTCTCGAAAACGTCTCCGTCGCACGTCTCGAAGGCTGGATCGATACTTTAACCGTGCGCGCTGAAGGCGACGCGGTTCGACCGGGCGCCCTGCTCTACCGCGTCTACAGCCCTGACCTGATCGCCGCGCAGAAAGATTTCCTCAACGCCTTCGCCATCGGCAACGACAAGCGGATTGCCGCCGTGCGCCAGCGCCTGCGCTCGCTCGGCATGCAGGACGCCGCGATCAACCGCGTGGCCGAGACCCGTGCGGTCATCGAGCGGGTGCCCGTCTATGCGGAAGCTGGTGGGACTGTCGCGGCCCTTGAGGTGCGAGAAGGCGACTATATCAAACCCGGCACGCCAATCCTGCGCCTGCAATCTTATGCGGGCGTCTGGATAATGGCGGCGATTCCGGAAACGGACCTGTCGCTGATCGAGACCGGTTTCCCGGTTCGCTTGTCCTTCCCCAGCGCGCCAGAGGCGCCCGGTACCGGCGTGATCGACTATATCTATCCGACCATCGACCCGAAAACCCGCACTGCCCAGGTTCGAATAGAGATCGACAATGCTGCCGGTTACCTTCGCCCCGGGGCCTATGCCGACATTGCCATCGATATCCCGGGTGAGACCCGCCTGTCTGTGCCCAGCGAAGCAGTGCTGCAGGACAGCCGCGGTGCGCAGGTGATCATCGCACTTGGAGAGGGCCGGTTCACGGGCCGCGCCGTTACGACCGGGATCCGAGCCAATAGCCGCACCGAGATCCTGTCTGGCCTGAGCGCTGGTGACGAAGTCGTCGCCAGCGGCCAGTTCCTGCTCGACAGCGAGGCCAACCTCCGTGAAGGTCTCGCCAAGCTGCAGGGGCCCGCCGCTGTCACGGCCGGACCGGATACGCCGCTGTCTGAACTTCCGGTCGATGCGGCGACACTTGCGAATATCGATCACTTTACGGACATGGCTCTATATTTCCATGAAGCCCTCACGGATAACTACCGGATCGATGCGCGCTTCGTGGACCCCGCTCTCTTACTCGGCGAAACGCTGCGCGCGCGTTTTGCGCAGACAAGGCTTGAGCCTATTCTCGAAGAGGCAGAGGCCGCCCTTCGCGCCGCGAAGACGGCAGATGATGGCTCCGCCTTGGCGGATAATCTCGCCCGGCTGACGACCGCGATCGAACCCTGGCTTCTGGACGGCGCGCCGGTCCATTACCGCGAGGCCGGCCTCATCTTGTTCCGGGACACTGGTACCGGCCGGCTCTGGCTGCAGGAGGGTGCAGACCCGCACAATCCGTACACAGATGGACCGTCTGAACCTGTCGCCTGGCCTGACCCGATGAAAGGTGTCCGTCCATGAGCGCGCCTGAAGATCTCTCTGGCCGCGATCCATCCCGTTCGTGGGTCGCGGGCCTGATTTCCTGGTCGGTCCGCAACCAGCTTATCGTCCTCATCCTCGCCGCCGCACTGGCGGTTGCCGGCTGGCTGGCCGTAGAACGCACGCCGCTCGATGCGATTCCCGATCTCACCGATACGCAGGTCATAATCCGCACCGACTTTCCGGGTCAGAGCCCCCAGATTGTCGAAGACCTCGTCACGTATCCGCTCTCGACGAACCTGCTCGGCCTGCCGAAGACGAAGGACGTCCGCGCCACCTCGATGTTCGGGACAAGCTTTGTCTACGTGATCTTCGAGGACGATGTGGATCTTTACTGGGCCCGCTCGCGCGTCCTTGAAGCGCTCTCGCGTCTGGGCCCGGCCCTGCCCGAAGGCGCGGTCCCCAGGATAGGGCCGGACGCGACCGGCGTGGGATGGGTTTACCAGTATGCGCTGGTCGACAAGACGGGAAACACTGATCTTGCCGAGCTTCGCTCCCTCCAGGACTGGTTCCTGAAGCTCGAACTGGCCGGCGTGGAAGGCGTCGCCGAGATTGCATCGGTAGGAGGCTTCGTCCGCGAATACCAGGTCCTGATCGATCCCAATGCGCTGCGCCGCTACGACCTGCCACTCGGGTGGGTCAGGGATGCAGTGCGCGCCGCGTCAAGCGAGGTGGGTGGACGCGTTCTCGAACAGGCTGAAACCGAGTTCATCATCCGTTCGTCAGGCTATATCGATGAACGTGCTGATCTTGAGCAGGTGGTTTTATATGCAGCGGACGGAACACCCGTCCTCCTGCGGGACGTCGCACGCATCATCGAAGGCCCGGCCCTTCGGCGCGGCGTTGTGGAACTGAACGGTGAGGGCGAGACTGTCGCCGGCATCGTCATCATGCGCGATGGCGAGAACGCCTTGCAGGTCATCGGCCGTGTGAAAGACAAGCTCTCCGAACTCCAGCGCGGCCTGCCGGACGGCGTCGAGATCGTCACGGTCTATGACCGCGCCCCGCTCATCGAAGGCGCCGTTGCATACCTCAAGGAGAAACTCATCGAGGAAGGCATCGTGGTCGCGCTGGTGATCCTTGTCTTCCTCCTGCATGTACGCTCGTCCCTGGTCGCGGTTATCGCCCTGCCGCTCGGCGTGCTCGGCGCTTTCCTCATCATGTCGCTGCAGGGTGTCACCGCCAACATCATGAGCCTCGGCGGCATCGCCATCGCCATCGGCGCCATGGTTGATGCCTCTATCGTGCTCGTCGAGAACGCGAGCCGCAGATTGTCCGAACTCGGCGACCGGATCGATGCACGGACGCGCCGCGCAGCCCTGATTGAGGCGGCGCAGGAAGTCGGCCCCGGTATCTTCTTTTCGCTGCTGATCATCACGGTGTCGTTCCTGCCGGTCTTTGCGCTGACCGGTGAAAGCTACCGCCTGTTCAGCCCGCTCGCCTTCACCAAGACCTACGCGATGGCGTTTGCAGCCATCCTGTCGGTGACCCTTGTGCCAGTGCTGATGCTCTACCTGATGCGCGGCAAGTTCCGGCGCGAGGAAGCCAATCCGCTGAATGTATTTTTCATATGGGTCTACAAACCTGTCCTGCACCTCGCGCTGAGGTTCAAGTGGGTAACTGTTGCCCTTGCACTTGCACTCACTGCCAGCGTCATTGTTCCCGTCCAGCGGCTGGGTTCGGAATTCATGCCCGCGCTCTACGAGGGCGAACTCCTTTACATGCCGATCACCCTGCCCGGCGCCTCCGCGACCAAGATGCGCGAAATCCTCGGCCAGACGAACCGCGTCATCATGACCGTGCCGGAAGTCGAGCGCGTTTTCGGCAAGGCCGGCCGCGCCGACACGGCCACCGACCCCGCGCCGCTGACCATGATCGAGACCTGGGTCCACCTGAAGCCGAAAGAGGAGTGGCGGCCCGGCCTGACGCCGGAAGCCCTGCAGGACGAACTCAACCAACGCCTCCAGATGCCAGGCCTCGTCAATTCCTGGGGTTACCCGATCAAGATCCGCATGGACATGGTCTCGACTGGCGTGCGCACGCCTATCGGCGTGAAAGTCACCGGCGACAGCCTCGCGGAGATCGAGCGCATCGCCCGAGATATCGAAGCCGTAGTTTCGCAACTGCCCGGCACGCGGTCAGCCTTTGCCGACCGGGTGCTCGGCGGCAAATTTCTCGAGATCACGCCCGACAGGGCCGAACTCGCCCGGCGAAATATCGACATGGGTACCTTTCAGGCCGTGGTGCAAAGCGCCCTCGGCGGCATGCGGCTCGCCCAGTCCGTCGAGGGCCGGGAACGCTATGACATCATCCTGCGCTATGACCGGCCTTTCCGCGAAGACGCCGGCGACCTCGAAACGGTCCTCGTACCCACTCCAACGGGCGCACACGTCCCGCTCGGGGAACTCGCGGCCATCGCCTATAGCGAGGGCCCGCCGATGATCCGCTCCGAGAATGCCCGGCTCACCGGCTGGGTGTTCGTCGATATCGCCGGGCGCGACATGGGTAGCTATGTCACCGAAGCACGCGAAGCCGTCGCCGCAGCAGTCGAGTTGCCCGCCGGTTATGCCGTGACCTTCTCTGGCCAGTACGAACAGCTTGCAGAAGCCAATGCCCGGCTCGCTATCGCGATCCCGGCCGCAGTCGCGCTGATCTTCCTGCTCCTGATGCTGCATTTCGGGCGGCTCGACCGGACACTGATCATCATGGCAAGCCTGCCCTTCGGTCTGATCGGCGGCATATGGGCGGTCTGGCTCGCAGGCTACAACCTCTCTGTCGCCGTGGCCGTCGGGTTCATCGCGCTCGGCGGCATCGCGGCGGAAACCGCCGTGATCATGCTGCTCTATATCGACGGCGAAGTGCGCAAAGCCCAGCCCCGGACACATGCCGACCTCTTTGCCGCCATCAGCCGCGGCGCCGCCATGCGCGTCCGGCCGAAGCTGATGACCGTATTTACGCTGCTGGTAGGGCTCGCCCCGATCTTCCTGACCGAAGGGCTGGGTTCAGACGTCATGCGCCGGATTGCCCTGCCGATGCTGGGCGGCATGGCCTCGACCCTGATCCTCACCCTGATCGTCATCCCGGCGATCTACTATATCCGGACCGGGTTCCAGCTTTCCGCGCGCGCCGGAGCCAGCACGGATGACGCCCACCTTGACCTAACTGAAACAAAAGGAGACCTGACATGAACACCCGGAACCTGATCACCGCGAGCCTCGCCGCACTCAGCCTCGCCGCCTGCGGCAACCCTCAGGAAGCCCGCCCGGCCGAAACAATGGCAGCGGAGGCGCCGATGGAGATGGCGGCCGAGACCGCGCCGACGGAGATGGCCAGTTCTGACTTGTCCAGCGCCGGCGAGCGGATCGGCCGTGCGACGGGCACGATCAAATCCGTGGCGGGCCAATCGGACTTCCTGACCATCGATCACGGCCCCATTGACGGCGTTGGCATGGGCGCGATGACTATGGGTTTCGACATCGCAGGTGATGTCGACCTCACTGGATTTTCCGAAGGCGACACTGTCGCGTTCGAGGTCAAGCAAGGCCGCGACGGAAGCTACCGTATCATGTCGATCTGCAACACAGGGACCGAGGGCGCTGATTGCCTGGACACCAGAATCGCACGTCCGGGCAACCCCGAATGAGCCGGATTGGACGCCGGCGGGTTTGTGCCGGTCTGAGACTTCGCGATTGATGCCGGTGATGCTCCCGGCCGCTTTGTGGAGCGGTGTGACTGACCGGCAAAAAGGAAATGCGTGCCAATCGGCGACTCAGCCCGCGCAACAGGAGAGTTTCGCGACATCCTTGTCGAAAGCCTGCGCCGCCAGCTTGAACCCCTCGACTGTCGTTAAATAAGGGAAAATCGTTTCGCCGAGCGACTTTGTCGTCATGCCGAACTTCAGTGCCAGTGAAAGTGTCTGGATACTATCACCGCCTTCCGGCGCCATGATCACACCACCGAGTAACCGGTCATTAGCCCGGTCTGCGACCAACTTGATCAGCCCTGTGGTATTGCGTGCCGCGAGCGCCCGAGGAACATTCTCAAGCGGAAGCACGCTGGTCTTGACATCATAGCCCGCGGCGTAAGCCTGCGCCTCGGTCAGACCGACACCAGCAATCTGCGGATCACAGAATACCACCCACGGCATCGCGGCGTTGTCGTAGCATTCCTTCCCTCCCAGTACCGCATTTCGCGCCGCCAGCTTGGCGCCATAAGCGGCCATATAGACGAATTGATCCCGGTCGGTCACGTCGCCGGCAGCGTATATGCCGGCACGAGTTGTGGCCATGTCTTCGCCAACCTTGATTGCACCAAGCGGATCGGTCTCAACACCCATCTCTTCGAGTCCCAACCCTTTCGTGTTGGGCGTACGCCCGGTCGTCGCAACAAGGTAATCGGCCGTCAGGTCGCGCACGGCGCCGTCCATGATCACCGTCAAGACTGCACGGCTGCCTTGCAGTCGTGCGCCTTCATAGGTCACGTTTTCAACAACCGAGATATTCTCATCGCGCAATACATGCGCGAGGGCTTCGGACACCTCAGGTTCGGTGCGCGGCAACACGCGCGAACGGCAAACGATCGTGACGCGTGTGCCCATCCTCGCTATCATCTGTGCGAGTTCCACACCGATATAGCCGCCGCCAAGGAAGATCAGGCTCTCGGGCAGCCGGTCGAGCTCCAGCAGCGATGTGCTGTCGAGCGTGGGCACATCAAAAATGCCGGGGATGTCGGGCATTGTGGGCCGGCCGCCCGTCGCAACAATGACCCTGGATGCCGTGAGCTTGCGCCCGCCGACCTCGACACCGCCGGGGACGAGCCGGGCTGGCCCTTCGTCTATGTAAGTCACGCCGTTGTAGCCGGGCAGAAGATCGGCGTACTTCTTCTGCCGAAGGGTCGCGACGAGATCGTCCTTTGCTGCGATCAAAGCCGCCCAGTCTGAAACCTGCGCGTCTCCCCAGAGGCCCTGGAACCGATGAACCGACTGCGCGCCATGCAGCGCCTCAGCGGCGCGGATCATCGTCTTGGAGGGCACGCATCCGACGTTTACACAAGTGCCGCCAATCGTGCCGTGACCTATAAGTGCGACACGCATACCACCCTCTGCGGCCGTTATGGCGGCGGAGAAGCCAGCCGACCCGGCACCAATCACGGCCAGGTCGTATTCATTCTTCAGCGGGCAACAATCGTCTCTCATTCAGCTTTCCTTGGACCTTGGTGTCGTGAACCGGGGGATAGCGCGAAGCCGGGTTGTTCCATGAGTAACGGTTCGCGCAGAGCGGTTTCGAAGTCACCGGAACAGCTCTCACGGTACGACCCGATCTGGGTGTCGGCCTTCCACGCACCGAGCAGCGCAAATCACATTATGCGCTCTGATCATCAACTGGTCCGGACCGCCGGATACCCGACATTGGTTGAAGCCGCGGCAATCATTTCCGGTGACGTGGCCGCCGGATCATAAACAACCTCCGCGGTCTTCGTCCTAAAATCGATCTTCACAGACTTGACGCCATCCACGCGCATCATCGCCTTTTTCACCGATATGGGACATGTGGCGCAGGTCATGTTCTCAACGGAAAAGCGGGCCGTCGTCTGCTGAGCTTCTGCGACCCCCGTCTGCCGGGACTGCGCGCCAGCAAGCGCCATTCCGCCGACAACCGCCAATCCGGCCAATCCGGCAACTATCCATGTTCGCTTCATCCGTGCTCTCCTTGCTCAATAAAATAGAGGCGCCCAAGTATCGATGGTCAGAGCCGCAACTACGATGAATGCGCCGCCCCAAAGAGCGATCTGCTTTATCCGAGAGGAAGCGGGACGGGCACAGTAGCTGCCATCCTCACAATGCCTACCCTTCCGAAAATAAACTTCCCAAAAGCCAGCAGCAAGAAACCCAGCCGCGATAAGCATGAAAGCCGGTTTGTAGGGCTCAAGCACCGTCAGCTGACCGATCCAAGCACCAGACACCCCGGCGCTGATCAGCATGAGCGGAAGGATGCAACACGATGAGGCGAGGACGGCCCCAAGAATGCCACCTGCGGTAAGCCAACTTGATCTGCGATCATTTCCAGAACTGGTCGTCTTGTCTGACATCTCTGCCGATCCCATTGGCCTTCTGTTCTTCTTCTTGTTACGGTCTGTAGTTGGTACAGACGCAAGCGGAGAATTCGGCATGGACATCACATCGTCGAGAGCGACGCTAAGGCGGGCCGAGTTGGCGAGCCGGTTAGGCTGCAACCTTGAAACCATTCGTTATTATGAAAAGATCGGTTTACTTCGCGAACCTGACCGCTCAGCTCGTGGGCATCGGCTATATTCAGGCGCGGACCAAGCCCGTTTGCGCTTTATCCTTCAGGCGCGTGGCCTGGGATTTACAGTGGGCGACGTGCGATCCCTGCTGGGGCTAAATGACGGCATGTCAAGCTGCGCCAGCATCAAAACCCTCGCAGCCAGACACCAGCACAATATCCGTGCACGGATTGTTGCTCTTCAATTCTTAGAGCAGAGACTTGAAGATATTCTCGAGGAGTGCACCGGCGACGAGACATCTGATTGCGCACTGATCAATCACCTCCTCGACGAAAGCAGACCTGAATCATGTCCCACACGAATCCCTGATTAATGCCTGTTTCTGCTGTTGAGATCGTTCGCAAACAGATGTTCAGGATATTGGCCTGCCCACGAGAGGCGGGTTGTGGCAATGAACAGATGCTCCGTTGCAATGCGTGTTGCTTGATCACTCGGAAGTAAGACGTAGTCTCGATCATTATGTTACGCGTTTTGAGCCCTGGTCCCCCTGATCCGCGCAGAGACCCCCGCGCAAAAAAGCCGCCCGGCGGCAAGCACCGGGCGGCTCCATGCTGCCTGAGAGGAGACGAAGAACTCAGGCAGCGTTGGCTTCAGCAGACGATGGTCCGGCGCCGGATTCCTGCTCGGTATTCGTCTCGAACAGTCCGGCAATCCGGTTCCAGGCATCAGCAGGCGGACTGGCTGCGCCCTCGATATGGCGGTCGGGTGGCACATGCATCCAACCCGGCATCCATGCGCTGTCGAGCAAGGTCTCGCGGGACACGAGCGCTTCTGCCAGCTGCGCCTTCTGCGCTTTGGCGGTGGCGTCCTCGACCTCGGCCGCAGCCTCAGGCGAGACAGCGTTGGCGATGAAAGCGGTGATCACCCGCTTGTCGCGCAGCAGATCGAAGAACGCCTCATCCGGTTTCCAGAACCCTGCCGGGTCAGTGCCGCAGGCATGCAGCACAGCCTCGACAGCGGGCCCGCCGGACTCAAGCGTCTCCGCCATCGCCAGCGCCATCACCTGCACCACTTCGGCATCGGACATGGCCAGCAAGGCCGCAATCATCTCGCACAAGTGATAGGCGTCTCCGCTCCGGCGCGGGACCGGGGCCCCGAGGGCCTCGAACAGCGTCTCGGTGTGTTCACGAGCGGTTCCGACTTCCGCTGCTGCTGCGCCACTCTCGACGCTGGCAATCGTCAATTCCTTCACGGCGCCCGGCATGTGCAGCCGCACGTTCCAGAGCGATGATCCGCACAGCGCATGGGCCGCCATCAGGCGCATTGCGATAGCCGGGTTCCGGATCAGGCTCGCCTGCGCAATGGCGTGCCGGTGCAGGCCGATATAGTCCGCCATCGGGCCGGACATCTCGGGCCGCATATCTGTTTCCGGGGCGGTTTCGCCACTGACCGTGGCCGTCCTGGCCTTGCGGGCTTCGGCAGCTTTCAGCCAGCCTTCATGGAACGTCACCGTGCCGTCGTGACGCTGCTCAACGATGACCTTGCCGCCCTGCTTCTTGGTCGTCTGGACATAGTCCCAGCGCTGGAAGTATGCGCCGCGTTCCAACAGGATCACATCTGCCCAGCCGCGCTGGCGGTAGCTATCGACGCGACCAGCGATCACGGCGCCTTGTGCCTCCCAGAACGCGGCTGCGTCTGCAAACACTGCCGTCTCGCCGAACAGGTCGGCAATCACCGCGCCGGTGTAACCGGCGAGGTCGAACAGCGCCTTATCGGTTGTGATCGCGCTCCCGCCGGTGATCCACGCGCGGCAGGCCCGCCCCATCGGGGCGCGCTCGGTCTCGCTGTTCCAGAGTTTGAGCCAGTCCGCCTGTTGCGCAGGTGTGGCGAGCGTCAGCGCCCGAACCGTTTCGCGGTCGATCTCCTCATCGGCGTATAGCTTGCGGATTGGTGCGCTGAGCGCAGCCAGCGCCAGCACCCGCCTGACATTCAGTTCGGTCACACCAAAGAAGCCCGCGATCTCCTCTACGGTCCGGCTTTCGTCGTGAAGTTTCCGGAAGGCCGTGTACTGCTCCATCTCGGTGGCAGGCAGGCGGGCGACATTCTCGATGATCGAGGCCTCAATGGCTGACGCCACATCGCCTTCCGCCATCACAGCGCAGGGCACGAGCGGATCGGTGCCGCTCTCCTTCGCAATCTGCTGGAGCGCAAAGAACCGGCGGCGTCCGGCGACGATGCCATAGGTCTCGCCTTCACGCCGGATGAGGAGCGTCTGGCGGATACCCTTCTCGCGGATCGACGGCAGGATGTCGGAGACATCCGGAGCTTTCCGCCCATGGCGCATGTTGAGTTTGGAAATGCTGAGCTTGCTGAGCTCGATATGGATCAGAGCAGGTTGTGACATGGGGTAACTCCTCAGAATGGAAACAGGTGTGGGGGTGCGAGGGCGAGGCCCAGCCGCCATGGCGGCAGGTGCCAGTTGATCGGCACGAACGGCGCGCCGAAGGTGTCGAGCGAAGCATCGGCTGCACTGGCGCCGAGATCGAAATCCCGGATCTTCACATTCGGGCAGCGGCCTTCCACCCAGATAGCGGTGACAAAGCCCTGCTCGATGTCGAGCGTCAGCGACGGGCGCGAGCCGAGCAGCTGTTCGAAGATGTCGGGCATCATGCGCGCTCCCGAGTGTCGGCATGGCGGGCGATCCGCGCGAGCGTTTCACGGGCCACAGCGATGGCCTCCGGGAGCAGTTCGTTCGCGACCTCGGTGAGGTAGCTGTTATCCGTTCCCGGAAAGTTCGCCTCGATGCTCCAAAGGCTGGCCGCGTGAGATGCGAGCACCACGCCCTCCAGCGCAACCGACAGCACGATCCCGCAGTAGAACCATTCACCTTTGCGCCACCCTTCCATGACGGCTTCAGCCTTGGCCTGCGCCTCGGCAAACCGCTGGCGGTGGTTTGGCCCGGGGCCGATGAACCCCGGCGCATCGGCATAGAGCGAGGGCCAGAAGCCGTCCTGGCGCTGATCCGGTGCGTCCGGACAATCGTCCGGCACAATCTGCGCCAAGACGGTGAAGGGCCCGGCCTCACAGCTGATGACATCGTCGGGGCAGACAAAAGATTGGAAGCCTTGAGCGAACGTCATGCTTCGCCCTCCGCAAACAGGCCTGCGATGGCGATCCAGTGCGGGCCGTAGACGGCGGGCTCGCCGCATTCATCGCATTGATAGCCGCTCGCGTCCGGCTCACAGGCGTTACGCGGTGCGCGGCAGACGAGGCAGAAGCCCTCGGACCATTCGTCCGCCTGCTGCAGTTCTTCGAGGGTGAACCGGTGCTGGGTGGTTTCGGGGGTCATGTCCGTGCCCTCCCCTACCGCGACCAGAAGACATGGACTTCGTCGAAGCCGGTCTGGAACACCATGATCTCGCCATTGAGCGCCATGTCGCGGGCGAGTGCCTGCCAGTCGATATAGTAGCTGAGGCTCTCGGGGACCTGCGTGCCGAGTTCGGTGTGAAGCTCCTCGGCAAAGTCAGCCGCGCTGCGATATTCGCCTGCATAATCCTCGAACGCGGCGCGCGCCTGTTCAAGGTCGTTGCCGTAGTGTCCATAGATGCGGGAGGCAAGTTCGCCATGCTCGCCGATGAATTCGGCAAGCTCGCACACGGTCTCGAACGAGGCGTACTCGGAAAGGTGCGCGCCTTCGAAGCCTTCGTAATGTCGGGTAGCAGGCCGGTGTTGCCACCGGCCCGCCCCCTCAGAACCGTGCTTGCAAGTTTCCCCGCACACGGCTCAAGCAAGTCCCTGTTTTGCCGCGCGGCGGCAGTCGGCATGGACAAGAGCGAGGTTCCGGTAGGAG
>VMTE01000016.1 GCA_013791775.1 Hyphomonas sp. | reverse complement strand
GCGATGAGTAGCGCCTCTTCCCCGAAGAAGAAGGAAGGCCGCATCCTCAAGATCGTGCTGTTCGGATCCTATGCGCGCGGCACCTGGGTAGACGAGCCCCATACCGCCAAGGGCTACCTCAGCGACTATGACCTGCTGATCGTGGTCAACCAGCAGAGCGTCGTTGACTTTGCCACCTATTGGTACCGCGCCGAGGACCGGATCATTCGGGACACAGGGATCAAAACCCCGGTCAATTTCATCGTCCACACAATGGACGAGATGAACAACGCTCTCTCCCAGGGCCAGTACTTCTTCACCGACATCATCAAAGAGGGCATCGCCCTCTACGACCTCAAAGGCAGCACGGCCTTCGTGACGCCCCAGCCGCAGACGGTGGAAGAAGCGGTGGTCACAGCTGAGAAGCATTTTGAGGAAAGGTTTCCTCGGATTGAGCCCATGCTTAAAGGCACTGGGTTTTTCGTGGCCGAGCAGCAACTGCGAGATGCAGCGTTTCTGCTCCACCAGGCGGTGGAACGAGCCTATACCTGTCTCCTCCTCGTAGAGACGAACTACTCCCCCTCCACTCACAGCATCAAATTCCTCCGCTCCTTGGCTGAGCAGATAGCGCCGGACCTGATCGCCGTCTGGCCGCGTGAAACCAAGCAGGACCGGAGGCTGTTTGAACTGCTGAAGCGCGCCTATGTCGATGCGCGGTATTCGGAGCATTATGCAATTACGGCCGAAGAGCTTGCCTGGCTTGGCGAGCGGGCGGAGGTTCTGAGGACGTTTGTCGAAAAGCGATCCCGCGAGAAGATCGAGCAACTGAGAGCTGACGCTCTGGCTGGCTAATGAATTCTTGACCGGAAGCAGACATTGCGCGAGCGGAGACACGTGGCAGTTTGTCGCCGATTGTGTTGAAAAAGTCCCGAAATCTCAAATAATCAACCATTAAGTCCGTATACGGACTTATATTGTCATTGCAATCACTCGGTTTTCTTGTTTTGCCTTTCGCAACAAAATGGCGCGCTCCGACTTTTTCAACACAATCCGCCGAAATCGGACATTGGCAGACATAGCAGCTCAAGCCCGTGGGTGATAATCAAGTATATGGATGACCGGGTCGGCCAAATTGAATTCTATGGGATACTTGGACGGAGCACGTCGCAGGACAACGCGATACAGCTGCGATTCTACCCACACACATTTTCGACGGCTCCGGATGGCAAATACGTCCTCCTCGTCACCTTTGACGGTCCCTCCTTTCAGGAAACGGAAGTCGCCCGGTTGGCGGGCTAAGAGGTGGAGGGTACGTTCTTCGATGACCGAGCCGAGATTGTCGCTATTTGTCAGTCGCTGACACTGACCTTACGGGCCAGAGCGATCAGCACCGAGTGGTGTACCTACGACGCTACGGACTTCGTGCGCCGCGTCGATGAACTCGATGCGGCGTATGAGCGACTGAATTCCGCTTTGACAAAAGCGATGCACAAAAATCGAAAGAGCGTCGAGCTCGCGCAATAGCTGCTGCGGCGGGCGAACATAAAAGCTCAATCCTCGGCAGAACAAGCGGAGAAGCAGGCCTCCGCCATCGCGGCTCTGGAGCGGCTAATCCGTCAGCTTGAGAGTGACGACTAAGACGTTGCTAGCATCGGCTTTGGGCTAGGTTGCCTCCCACCGCAAGAATCCGGAGCCGGCAGGGTCGCTCCAATCATGCCGTCTCGCGCCATCACCACCGTTAGGCCGGAGTTCGCCGAATGCAGTCATTAGCCCGCCTAGTACTGGATCCGCTTCGAATTACTGAATCTTCCTGTTTTCAGCGAGCGGGAGCGCGCCGCCGGGGACGACGGCGCCGGCACCCCAGATATTGGCGCCGCTCTGCACGCCGCTACCAGAGCAATGCAACGACAAACGCTGAGATATATAGCGCTAAGCCGAACACGGTATGAGCGGCCAAGGTTCGCAGCCGAGCGGCGTTGGGCTTCGCCGCCTTTGCCGAGGCGACGCCGAAACCCATCGCCGGTTGCATGACGAAGAATGGCGCAGCGACTGTCACGACGCCGACGATCAAGGCAGGAAGCACAATTGGGGCGCTCACCCAACTGACGCCGGCAAAGGCAACGAGGAACCCTGCATAGAGGATCCCAATGCCGTAGTGCGCTGTCCACCCAATGAGATGCTCACCGGCCACAGAAGGCGCCTTGGCGATGGATTTATGCACGAAACGGCCGTGCGGAAAGCGACCGATCCAGCGTCCCACAAGGGCGTAGTTCGGGAATGGCACGCCAAAGACGGTTTGCAAGAAGAACGACCAAAGATCCAAAATCAGCGTCGCACCGATTCCAATCAAGGCGACCCTCAGCACCAGCTCCGAAACTTCTCCCAACTCGTCCTCCTAGGCATTCAATGGGACATGCAAGACTGCGGCCCCGCGCTATCGGTCAAACCGCGCCTTCACGAACGCAACATGCACTGTGGTCAATAGTGCGCGCGGCAGCGCGGCGGCGAATGACGATCCATCCACGGGATTGGCCCGTCGTCGGATCAACACGCTCCATCGCGCGCCAAAGCCGCTCTGCCGATACCCAGTGTGGCGGATACTTGAAGCGCGCGACATCAAGAATGAGCGCGAGATCCTTGCGCGCGTGATACCCTGCGGCGCGACAATCAAGATGAGACTTGCGCGACAAACAGGATGAGAACGCTTCGGGGCGGGAACGTAGGGAGGGCGTAGCCCGACTGGAGTTCCTGCCCCGAAGCGTAAGTTTTCAGAACTTTCTGGTGCTCGCGGTCG
>VMTE01000015.1 GCA_013791775.1 Hyphomonas sp. | reverse complement strand
CGAACGTGAGAAAATCAAAAGGAGGACGATGAAACTACGGCGCTTGCAGCACGCCGAGTCTGCTGCTTAACTCAAACCCAGATGCGCCAGACCCTCCTTAAGTCAGGCAGCCTTCTGTCTCAAAATACCTGACGACGGACAGGGATTGAAATTCGGGAAGACGGCGCGGAAGTTATCAAGGTTATCCTTGAGCATCTTCACCAGGGAGCCGTTGACATAAGCAATTTTGAACTCACGGTCGGAGACGATCATGGGCACCGGCGAGGTGTCGAATGCCGCACCCTTGAAGACCGCAGCCCGAGCAACTTGTTCCTGCTCGGTGATATCGGTGGCGAATTTAACCACCTTGACGACTTTGCCAGTCTTGTCGGCGACCGGGTTGTAAGAGCCTTGGATCCAGACTTCCTTGCCGCCTTTGCCCAGCCGCAGGAATTTGTCGGCGACGAACTCGCCGCGATTGAGGCGTTCCCAGAAGGTACGATAGGCGGAGCTGGCGGCATAATCGGGCGCTGCAAACATGGAATGTTGCCGGCCAACGATTTCGCTCAACGTGTAACCCATTGCGCTCAGGAAGTTCTCGTTCGCCGTCAGGATTGTGCCATCCGGCTTGAACTCGATAACCGCCTGCGAGCGCATGATCGCCTGGAAGTAACCTTCTGACCCCTCCGGGGTCTTGCCACTGAACGCTCTGAACATTGATTACCGCTCCTAATTTGGACCTTTGCGCCTAAAATTAGGGTTAGATTCTTCTGGTTAATTTGCAGTATACTGTATTTGGGTTGATCTGGTTTCCTCTTGAGATAGATCTAAGTAAAACCCCCTATTACTGCAACTGCACTTGGGTTGCGGCGCTCACTACTTTCGATAGTGGGCGCCAAGAGCATGGACACGCAGCGCCGTACCGGCGTGATTTTCGAGTGCGCGCCAATGCAGGCAACAGCTCTGAACCGGCAGAGACAGACAGCGATCACTGAACATCGTGCACACGTTACTCTGCGGAGACTCGCCTGGGTCCGACACGGCGGCCTCCGAGCCATTGCGCGCCCGGTGCCATGTGAAAGGAAGCGCTATGCGCTGAGCCAACAGAGCAGATTTGGCCTGAACGCTTGCAGACCGCCCTACCCTTTCGGGACGACCTCGCCGAGACGCTCCTGCGAGTGGAACACGCGCTTGAGCTCTTCACGCGCGCTATGCAGTTCGCTTCGCTTGAGAGCGAGCGCGGCTTTTCCGGCGTCGATATCCCGCAGGATCTTGCCGACATGCCCATGTATTTCAGCCAGACGGTGCGCATCGAAGTCGGCTTTACCCTCGTCCATGGATTTCAGACTGCCTGCGAGATCGTTGATGGCGGATTCGATCCGGTCCACATCCATTTGCAACGCGCGCACCTGCTGCTCGGCGCTCTGCCGCTTCAGCGCGACAATCTTCTCAAGAACGTCTTTCTTCGCGGCCATCGATTACCCTTGCGGCGGATTCTTGATGCGGTCGATGAACTGGATGGCGGCGGCTACAGCCGCGAAATGTTCCGGGCGAATTTCCTCGTCCACCTCGACCAGATTGTAGAGCGAGCGGGTGGCCGGCGGATCCCGGTAGATCGGAACCTTGTTCTCGGCAGCGATCTCGCGGATCTTGGCCGCAAGGTGATCAACTCCCTTGGCGACGCAGACCGGCGCTTTCTGGCTTTCGGGATCCCATTTCAGGGCCACAGCGTAGTGTGTGGGGTTGACCATCACGACCGTCGCCGTCTTCACATTCTGCAGCATCTGGCCGCGCGAGATTTTGGCGGCCGTCTCGCGGCGCTTCATCTTCAGTTGCGGGTCGCCTTCGCTCTGCTTCATTTCCTTCTTCATTTCCTCGCGCGACATCTTCAGCTTGTTGAGGTGCAGCTGGCGCTGGAGCGGCAGGTCGATCACCGCGAGCGCAACCTGGAAGGCGAGGAAGTAGAGGATCAGTCGGAGGATCTGGTTGAAGGTGAACTGGTAGAAGTCCCCCATCTGCATTTCGGCGCTGGCGTAATAGTCCTGCATGAACTGCACGAGAAAGACGACGCCGATGAGACCGGCAAACAGGAGTTTTGCGGTGTCTTTCAGGAAATCGAGTAGGCCGCGGGTCCCGTAGCGCTTCTTGATGTTCTCGGCAGGCGAGATTTTCTTGACGTCGAGTTCGATCTTCTTGATCGAGAAGGAGATCGCGCGCTGGACGACCAGCGCGGCAAGCACGACGGCGGCAAGCACCAGAAAGATCGGCAGAAGGTGCAGCATTACATTGGCGATCCAGCCCCAGGTGGCGCTGCCGCCACCGCTGAACACATCGCTCGCATATGTGTCGCCGTGATAGAGCATCGAGGAGAAGTCGTTGAACAGGCTCTGTCCCACAACCGCATTCAGGACAAAGGCCGCAATCACTATGCCGAGGATCAGCGCGAGCGCGTTGGCTTCCTTCGACTGCGGGACGTTACCTTCCTCACGCGCCTGCCGGAGCCGCTGCTCGGTGGCGTCGAATTCCTTTTCACTGCTGTCGTCCTGCTCGGCCATCGCCTATCTCACATCCAACCGACCAGCTGCATGGCGCGGTCCTTCCAGGCGATCAGCAGGCCCGCAACTGAAACGGCCAGCAACATTGTCCCTGCCCCGACCATGAACGGTGCGCCGACAAAGGCCACCATCAGGGACGGCAATGCCTTGTTTATGAAGCCGAGGCAAATGTTGTACAAGAGGTTGATGGCGACAAAGGGCCAGGCGAGCAGCAAGGCAAACCCGAACGCGGAGAAGAAGCTCTGCGCCAGCATCGGGCCGCTGAGCAAGGTCAGCGCGCCGAGCGGAATGTCCGTATAGAGACGCAGCAGCGACACGATCACTTCGACATGGAAATTTGCCGACAGCAGAACCGCTGCGCCGGCCATCGACAGGAGGTTGGCCGTCAGTGTCTGAGCCTCGTGCTCAAGCGCCGGCGCCAGGAATTGCGACAAGCCTATCGACTGGGCGATCACAGAGCCGGCGATGGTCAGCATCCAGATGGTCACCCGCAGCATCGTGCCGAGTGCAAAGCCGATGAAAATCTCCGTGACGAGAAGCCCGAACAGGCCCGTGATGTCGGTGGTTGCAGGCGCGGCAATGAACCCGGATGTCGTCATCGCGAGCGCCACCCCGATCAGGACGAAGGCACGGGCGCGGGCCGGAATGACCTGCTCGCCGATGCCGGGCATGAAGAAAATCACGAAGGACAGCCGCGCCAACACAATCATGAACAGCGCAATCCACGCCGTCAGGTCATCCGGCAACGGAAGACCGGCGTCCATTACGCAACGCCGATTATATAGGGCTTGCTCTTCGCGCTGATTTCCTCGTAAGCAACCACGGCATTTCGGATGCCCTTGCTGGCGAGTACGGTTTGCAGGAAGCGGCGGCGCTTGGACGTCGTGGCGACGGCCGCAACAATCCCCTTCTGGGCAGTTTCATTCAGTTTCGTCTGAATGGCAGTGATCAGCTCACCGAACAGTTCCGGCGGCAAGGCGATGTCGGAGTTTCCGCTGTCGCCGTTGACTTCATACTCGGTGAATTTCTGCTCCCAGCCGGCCGACAGCTGGACCAGCGGCAGGCGGCCCTGGTCGTCCTGCAGCCGGTCCACAATCTGGAAGGCGAGACGCTGGCGGACCAGTTCCACGATCCGGGGCACGCCGAGCGCCATCGGCTTCACTTCCGCGATCGTCTCGACGATCAGGAACAGGTTGCGGATCGAGATGCGCTCGGACAGCAGCAGGCGCAGAACCGAAAGCAGGACTTCCGGCGTGACCTTGCCAGGAATGTATTCGTCGAGGAAGCGCTGGTTGGCCTGGGCGCGGTCGGTATCGGAAATCTTGGTCAGCGCTTCGAGCGTCTCGACCATCACCATCCGGGTAAACACGAGCGAGAAGTTCGACTGGATCACCTCCAGCATGTGGGTCGCCAGAACTTCCATCGGCTCGACCGTGGGGATGCCGGACGCCGCTAGTTCCTGCTTCCTGCCATTCGGCAGCCAGCGTGCAGCGGCCTTGTAGACCGGCTCGCGTACCTTCTCGCCTTGAAGGTGGGGCAGCTGGTTGTCTTCGATCAGGGCCAGCACATTGCCCGGCCGCAGGAAGCCGGAATCGATGCGGACACCTTGAATCCGGATACGGTATTCGTTTTTCTTCAGGGTCGGATTGTCGGTCATCCGGATCGGCGGAAGCACAAAGCCGTACTCTTCGGCGATGTAGCGGCGGATCTTGTCGATCCGGCTTTCGAAACCGTTCTCGCCGATGAGGACGAGGTTCACGAGGTCGGGCGAGACTTCGAGGTGGATCTCGTCAGAGTAGATCGAGTCGCCAATCCTGGCTGGCTTCGGCGGGACATTGTCAGCGGTGACCTGATCGGCGTCCTTCTTTTCCTGCGCCTGCTTCCGGATGAAGAAGGATCCAAAGCCGAATGCCGCGGCAGCGCCCATGAATGGGACGAAAGGCATACCGGGCAGGAGCGCGAAGGCGCCGAGAATGCCGGCAACGATCAAAAGCGGTGTGGCATTGCCAGCAAGTTGTTTGGTCAGCGCGAGGTCGATGGCGCCTTCGTCCCTGCCCTTTGACAGCAGCAAGGCGGCGGCGACCGAAACGATGACCGCCGGGATTTGCGACACGAGGCCGTCACCGACCGTGAGGATCGAATAGTTGCTGAGCGCCTCTGTGAAGCTCAGTTGGTGTTCGATCACGCCGAACCCTATGCCCGCCAGAAGGTTGAGTGCGGTGATCATCAGGCCGGCAATCGCGTCGCCCTTGACGAATTTCGAGGCCCCGTCGAGTGATCCGAGGAACGCCGCCTCTTCCTGTTCGCGCTGGCGGCGGATCTTGGCTTCTTCATGGGTGATGGCACCGACGGCAAGATCGGAGTCGATCGCCATCTGCTTGCCGGGCATCGCATCGAGGGCGAAGCGGGCGCCGACCTCAGCCATCCGGCCCGCACCCTTTGTGATGACCATGAAGTTGACGATCACCAGCACGCTGAACACGACAAGGCCGACGAACAGGTTGCCGCCCATCACGAAGTTCGCGAAGCCTTCGATCACACCGCCGGCCGCCGCCGTGCCTGTGTGCCCCTGCCCGATGATCAGCTTTGTGGATGACACGTTCAGCGCCAGGCGCAGGATCAGCGAGGCCAGCAGGATGCTCGGGAAGGACGAGAAATCGAGCGGTTTCTGGACGAAGATGGCCGTCGTGAAAATCAGGATCGACAAGGCAAAGGACATCGTCAGGCCGATGTCGATCACCCAGGAGGGCATCGGCAGGACCATCACGAGGATGATCACCATCAGGCCGATCGCCAGCAGCGAGGTCGGGTTGGTCAGTCCATAAGACTTCGTGCTCGGCATGTTCTGATTTATCCGGCGATAAGCGGTATGACCCAGTTATTGAACAGGTCGAGTGCAACCTTGGTCATGTAACCGAGCGAGAGAAAGAAGACGACGACGACTGCCAGGATCTTCGGAATGAACGTAAGCGTCATTTCCTGGATCGAGGTCAGCGCCTGAATCAGACCGATGGCGAAACCGACGACGAGCGTGGTCGCCAGAATGGGTAGCCCCATCATCGCGGCGCCCCAGATGCTCGCGCGCAGAACTTCGAAGATTTCGCCCTCGGTCATAGCTGGATGCCTGCCTCAGACCGGCATCCGCAGAAGTTCCTGATAGGCTTCCACGACCTTGTCACGAATGGTGACGACCGCGTCCAGCATCAACTCGGCATTGCTCAGCGCCTGCACCATGGCGTGCGGATCAGCGCCGGTCACGGCGGTCTGCATCGCGGTCTGCTCGGCCTGCTGAAGCGCGGCGCGGAAATCGCCGATGCCTTCGGCAATCTGGTTTCCGCTCGCCTCCGGCTTGCCGACGGCGCCGCCGGCATCGATCGCACGGGCCGTTGTGTTCAGCGTATTATACGGATTGAATCCCAGGCTCGACATTCAACGTCTCCTTAGCGGCGCAGGACATCCAGCAGTGAGCGGTACATCGACCGCGCTTGCTGGAACGAGTTGAGGTTGGCTTCGTAGGACCGGTTGGCTTCGCGCATGTCGGCGAGCTCGGTCACGAGGGAGACGTTGGACAGGGTCACGTACCCGTCGGCGTCCGCCATCGGGTGTTCCGGATCGAAATTGCGCAAGCCCTCGGTCTGGTCGAGCTGCACGCGTGTTTGCATGAACTGGTCTGCGGAGGATGGCTGCGCCGAAACGATCAGCAGTTTCCTCTGATAGCCCGGCGTATCGGCGTTCGAGATGTTCTCGGAGGAGATGCCCATCCGTTTGGACTGCAACTCCATGCCCTGGACCGCCTGCATCATGGTCGCCTTGAGCGGGTTCATCCTGGTTCTCCCTAGCCGCGGCGGCCGATTGCGGTGCGCAACAGGTCCATCGATTTGGTATAAACGGACAGCGCCAGACTGTGCTGGCCCATCGCCTCGGCCGAATTGAACACTTCCTGCTCAAGACTGACATTGTTGCCGTTTGCCGCCATGGGATTGTGCGACTCCGTCACCCGGAACGATTCCGTCATCGGATCGGCCGCACCGTTGGCAGACACCCGGGCGAGGTAGGCATCGAATGATTCGATCTCCTTGGCCTTGTACCCCGGCTCGTTGGCCCGGGCGATGTTGGTCGCGCTGACAGTTTGCGCTTCAGCCGCATACCGGGCCATCGCGCCGTAGACCTTGAACAATTGCACGTCGGAAATCATGGCAGAGTCACCGCGGTTAACCTTTTGAGAAAATGTTCGGATTAATTGAAGAATAGGTTAACAACTGACGGGGTTTTGTTTACTTGCGCACGCTTTCCGCTTCCCAGCCCACCCGGCTCTACCGGCTTTGGGGTACTGTCACCGATGTTGCCCCCGGAATGCTGAAGGTCGCTGGAGTCAGCGAACTGGCCGGTGTCGGCAACGAAATTCAGATCCAGAAGCCCGGCCAGACCATTCACGGCGAGATCCTCAGCGTTTCGGGCGAAAGTATTACCGCGCTCCTGTTCTCCCCTTGCGACACGATCCGCATCGGCGACACCGTTGAAATCGAACAGGAAGCCCGCATCGAGCCGGGCGACCACTGGCTCGGCCACGTCATCAACTACCGCGGCGAAGTTGCGGGCGGTGATGCGGCCGCCGCGCCCGTCCATGCCAGCAGCCGCTCGCTCTACGCCCCCGCCCTGCCCGCGCATGCTCGCCGCCGGCTGGGGCCGCGCCTTGCGACCGGTTGGGCCGTCACGGACACCTTGCTGCCGATCTGCCGGGGTCAACGGCTCGGCTTATTTGCCGGCTCGGGTATCGGTAAATCCACATTCCTCGGCTCACTTGCGACGGGGCTTGAGGCCGACCGGGTCGTCATCGCCCTGATCGGCGAACGCGGCCGCGAGGTGAACGATTTCGTCCAGCACACCCTGACCCCGGAAATGCGCAAGCGAACCGTCGTGGTGGCGGCAACCGCCAGCGAATCACCAGGTGCCAAGAAGCGCGCAGCCAATTGTGCGATTGCCACGGCGGAACACTTCCGGGACCAGGGCCACAACGTCCTGTTTCTGTTCGACTCGATCACCCGTCTTGCCGAAGCGCACCGGGAGACGGCCTTGCTGGCAGGCGAAGTTCCGGCGCTCAATGCCTTCCCCCCTTCGACGGTGCGTGTGATCGCCGAGCTGGCCGAACGCGCCGGGCCGGGCACTGAAGGCAAGGGCGATATCACGGCTGTATTCTCCGTGCTTGTCGCCGGATCAGACCTTGAGGAGCCCGTCGCTGATATGATCCGCGGCATGCTCGACGGCCACATCATTCTGGCGCGCCCCATCGCAGAGCGTGGGCGCTTCCCCGCCATCGACGTACTGCGCAGCGTATCGCGTAGCCTGCCACACGCAGCGACGGCCGAAGAAAATGATCTGCTCCGGGAGTACCGCCGGATGATTGCGCTGCACGAGGAAGTTGCGCCGATGTTGCGCGCCAATCTCTACGAGTTCGGCAAGGATCTGAATTCGGATCGCGCAATCGCGCTGTTCCCGGCTCTCGACAATTTTGTTGCAACACGGAAGACCGAAGGCATCGAAGCCTCATTCAGTGAATTGCGCGACATTCTTGGCGCGGGCCATGGCCACGCAGCTGCGGGCACAAAACCTGCACCCGCCAAGGCCTGATCAGAGACCGCTGAGCAACAGGTTGATCCCGCCCTGACCGCCAAGGCCTGCGCCGCCGTTCAGCAGCGTCAGCGCGTTGGACGCCGACGAGAATGTCGATGCCCCATTCGAGATCGATTCCATCGCGTGAAAGCGCTGGATTACCTTTTCGACCACATCTTCCGACGACAGGGTCCGCACATCGCTGATTCCGAAACGCTTTTGCAATCCCGCTTTGAGCATCTCCGCCTGCTTCTCGATCGGCAGCTTCCTGAGATCGGTCGGCAGGCCCGTCGCGGTTTCCAAAACCGTCCGGACAGGAACGTCCCCCAGTATACGGTACAGGATCGTCGTCTCGGATGCCCCCTCGCCGACCACGCGTGAGATGTCCGACTGGTAGTTCAAGGCAAGGCGCATGGATTCGTCCACTTCGCCAACCGCAGTCTCGAACGAGGCGGACGCAAACGACTCAGCGATCTTTTCGAGCGCTTCCGGAGCGAGCGTGATCTTTCCATCGACAGGCGCAAACGCCTTGGCAAAGGCGGTATACTGAGGGTTGTTCAGGCGCGCGAGAAAGTTACTCTCCGGATCCGCAGCCTCATTCAGCGCTTTGCTGATGAACCCGCGCTTCCACTCTTCGCCGCCCAGATCGAACGACGTCATCGCCACGCGGAGCAACCGCGTGTCCTTCAGGAAAGCATCGAGCTCAACCGGTTTGGAGAACTTTTCCACGAGATAGGCACGATCCGCCTTGATCTGCGGTGAGTTTGAATAACTTTGAAGTTGCCGGTCGTAAGTGGACTGGAGAAACTTCCAACCATTGTTGCCGGTCAGAGGGATGACAGGCTGGAACACGATCTACGCCACCTTTGAGGCCAGGCCGCGCCGCGCAAGCAGCTGTGCCTCGATCGCCAGGACCTGACGCAGATGGCAGAGCGCGGAATAGTGGTTCCCGCGGCTCAGCATGGAGCGAAGCGCCGGGATAAGGTCGGCGTCAATCGGACGGAAGATGTCGAGAAGTTCGCAGCACTCCGCATCGATTGCGGGCGTGGCATCCACAACATCGAGGTCGCCCGTTATCAGGAGCTGGATGGCGTAGTAGATGCGCTTGACCGGCGTATCGACTTCTTCGGGACGCATCGCATCCCGGCAACGCAGCACACGGACGTTCGCTTCCGAAATGCGGATACGCGCCGGCTTGTCGCCGTTTTCAAGCAGCGCACCGTTCACGATGAAGCGCTCACCAGGAGCAATCTTGAGCACAAGCCCCGACATCAGTTATCCCCCTGTTCGAAAGACGCAGCCGAGCCATCAAGGCCAGCCATGATGGTCCGATTCACATCAATCAGGTCGAGGATGCCTTGAGAGCCTGCCAGAACCTGCATGCTGGTGCGACGGACAAATTCGGAAAGGGAGATGAGACCTGATTTGGTCTCAGTAGGGAGCGCATTTTCAGGGCTCAGAAGGTCTGTCGCGAAAATGCTCCACATCTGCATGTTGCGATAGAGCGCGTCACCCCACTCCGCCGGATTTGCGCCGCCATCGTCGTGCACGCGCTGCAAGGCATGGGTAATCTGTTCGAATAGCGTGTATTCCAGTGAGCGCCCGGTCGCAGTCCTCTGCGTCACCTGGCCGTAGGCCTTATATGCCAATGCTTGCACGTTCCCCTCCTGGGTCTGTGATAAGTTGCCCCGGGCGCCGAAGCGCCCGGGACTGTTCGGTTAGTCTATGCCCCGGTACGACTATACCGGGAGAGAAAGCCGCCTTAGCGGAAGAGTGCCAGCAGTGCTTGCGGCGCCTGGTTGGCGATCGAAAGAGCCTGCACACCCAGCTGCTGCTGAACTTGCAGAGCCTGCAGTTTCGCAGAGGCCGCTTCCATGTCGGCATCCACCATCGCGCCGATACCGGCCGTGAGTGAGTCAACCAGCGACTGGACAAACGTGTCCTGGGATTCGATCTGGTTTTGCGCCGAACCAAATCCGGAGGCTGCACCGATCGTGTTCGACAGCAGCGTCTCGATATTGTCGAGCGCAGCCGTAGCGCCCGCCGCCGTCGAAACGTCGATGTTGTCGAGACCAAACAGACCGCCGGAAGCCGTACCGCCAGCCTGGCCGTTGTCGGTGAGGGTCATGGTCGCACCGGCCGTTGTGTCGGTGCCGTCGTAGTCTACGAGGACCTTCCACTGACTGCCATCCAGCGCCACTCTCGTGGACACACCGGTTTCACCGCCGCCATCGACGGCTGCCTTCAGACCCTTGGCAACATCTTCCATCGTCTCGGCTTTGCCAGCGATGTAGTCGTAGTTGTTGCCGTTCACGGTGACGCGGTAGCTGTCACCTTCGTTGACGATGGCCGTGTTCGAAAGTGCAACTTCCTCGGCACGATAGACAAGGGTTGCAGTGCCAGCGCCCGCTGCCGCAGCTGCGCTTTCGGTCGTGTCGCCAGCGTTGGCGATGGCAATTGTGTTGGCACCGTTCGTATCCCAGGTAACCGCGAACTCGTCGAAAGAGTTCGTGTTGGTCAGTGCGATGGCCGCGCCGGAGCCACCTGCGGAAATCCCCGTCAGACCAAGCTGGTTGATCGCGACGCGAACGGCGGCAGCGGTGGTCGCGGCATCCGTGTCGAAGGCGACCGAGATGCTCGAGCCGTTCACGTTCAGGGTGAACGCGTCTGTGGCCGTTCCCGCAAAGGTCAGCGTCAGGGCGTTCGCCGTACCCACGCTGTCGATCGAAGCCGCCGAAGCCGTGATGTTGCCCGCGAGCGTTGCGCCGCTGCCGTAGACGCCAGCGGTTGTCGTGAGATCCTGACGGTTGACCGAAATGTTGGTCGCAGAAACGGTGCCATCCGAGCCGCGATCCAGCGACGCCAGGACGTTCAGCGCATCAGTTCCTTTGAGAAGGTTGACGCCGTTGAACTGGGCAGCGTTGACGATGTTGCCGATCTGCGTTCTCAGGGCATCCACATCAGTCTGGATGCGCGCACGGTCACCCGCGTTGAGGTCCTGCTGAGCGGAAACGATGAGTCCCTTCATGTCCTGGATGAGTCCAGTGACGGTCTCCGAAGCCGACCGGGCCACGCCAACCGTAGCGGAGCCGACGTTCAGCGAATCCTGGATTTTCATGAAGCTTGCAACGTCGGTCGACATCACGGTCGAGATCGCCCAGACAGCGGCGTTGTCTTTTGCGTTGTTGACTTTCTTGCCGGTCGAAATTTCCGACTGCACGCCTTCGAGGTTGCGGTTGATGTTACGAAGGGTCTCGAGGGCGACCATCGAGCTGGTATTGGTCAGGATACTGGACATACGATTATTCCTTTGGGTCTTGTTTGCCGGCGTTCAGGCGCGGCGTGTTGTGCGGTATGTGTCTTCCTGACAGTGGGGCTCTCCCCGAACCACTCTTGGTTTCAGTACACCGGAGTAACGGGAAAGCTTAAATGTGCGGTTAATTCGCGTTAGGCTCGCCGGTTGAAAGTTCCGGTCGCTTTCGAAAACGAAAGTTGAGCGCCGCCTCGTCCGTATGACCCGACCTGCACGCTGCCATTCAGGTTTTCCAGACGGCTGATCGCATGGCGTATTCCGTTCCGGATGGCTTCCATGTGCACCGCATTTTGCTCCGCCAGCTGAATGACCCTCTCCATCGCCCGCCGGGTTTTGTGAGAAACACCCGTCAAACCCGCCGTTTCCAGAAGGGACTCAAAGCGCTGAAGCGCGATCATCTTCTCCTCGACCAATGACGCTGCCTCGCCGGCGCGGCCAGCCTTGAGCAATTCCTGCTCCCGTTCAAGAATGTCGGTCAATTCCGCAATCACGCTCGGCGCAGTCATTCGGGTACTTCCTGATTTGCAGCGGCGTCCTCGAACGAAGGCAGGTTTACATGCTCGGCGAGTCCCAATGGGTGGGTTTCCGCAAGATCCTTTGCAATTGCCTCGACGACAAATCTCGAAAAGGACGATGCAGCCTCTCCGCCGCCCAGCGTCAGCGCCTTCTCGAGTCCCGCATGGCTGAGCATTTCCGTCCAGAGCATCTGTTCAAAACGTTGCTTGATATCCTGCTCGGCCGTCTCGCGCGCCGACTTGGGAGCGATCCTTGCTGCAGACGTCATGCTGGCGGCATCCAGGCCAGGTAAAGCAGATAGCGCCATCGGTGCGTTCCCCGGTTTGATCCGTCTACGAAGTTACCAAAACAGCGCATTCGGTTAACGCATATTTTACGGGGGATGGTTGTATTAGGGTTAATAGCAGGAAGTTGATTTCCGAATGGCCGTTCCACTTGACTTCATCTTCAGGCCTCTTGAGGCACCAACTCAGGATGCGCCAAACCGCCGCCCGGCCAATCCGGGCGGTGGCGAGGAGTTTGCCGGCTTGTTGTCCAGCGTCCGGAATTCGGAAGCGGAACCAGGTGACAGTGGGCCGCACGAGTCCATGCTCGCTGCAGCCATGGTCCCTCCCCTACCGATTGAAGCTGGACAGACGCAGTTTCCCGAACTTGCGCTAGATGATCTTTCATCTTCGCTCGTCGCGCCGACCGACACAGGTAAGCTCACTATCCCGGCAACCGATTTGACCAGATCCAGCTTGCCCGGCACTGACGCAAACGGGCTAGCGGCAGACCGGCAACTGGAACAGACACTCAAGAGTGCGCTCGAAACTGATCGCGAGCCTACAGACAACGGCAATATCGAGCCTGTTTCTTCGACAAGCTCCGCCCAAGTGGTCGCGAAGGCGGCAGTTGCCGAACCTGAAACGGTTCGCAGACCTGCAACCAACCACGTTCCCGAAGCGCTTGCTCCGAGAAATTCGGACGAGATGGTCGCCGGGGCAGCCGTTGGCGAACCTGAACCGGTTCGTGAGCCTTCTGTGCCGCGCGAAGAAACCCGGCAAACCGGCCCGGCGCCGCTTGCGGTCTCCAGGGCTTCAGAGACTGCCGACCTCGGGCCTGCAGCAGAACCGGATGGGTTGAAGTCTTCAGCGTCCGGATTGATCGATATGCCGCCTGCCGGCGAACAATCGGTCCCCTCAGGTCTGAGGCTCCCGGAAGGCGAAGGTGCACATAACGCCAAGTCTCGGCGCACTGGTCATACGCCCAGCGCCGAAGAAGCGATTGGCGTGTTAGCGCAAAGCGATGTCCAGGGCTTGGCCCCAAATGTGCCGTCCGCAACAATTTCAACGCTCAATGCCGCGCCGGGATCTCCGGCCTCTGTCGAGGTGCGGCTCAATTCAACTCAGACAGACGTAGCTTCAAGCCCTGCGGCTGTATCCCGTATGACCGAGACGCTGACGGGCATCCGAGGCCTCGACCGCCCTTCCATCCCTCCGACGCCGGGTTCCGGCGCCTTCGAAGTCCTGGATCTGACAAGCGCCCGTGAAGGGCTTGGTTCCGGCGATACAGCTGGACTTTCGATACAAGGCACATCGGCCATAGCTGTCGCGGGGGCCGCCCCAGCAGCAGTCCAGCCTAATAGCATTGCGGCATCGGTGCCGACGGTCATGTCGCCCTCCAACGCGATCTTGGTCGCCTCTCCTGCCGAGGTCGCTGGCATCGTATCGAGCGCTGCAGACAATGGAGAATCGGACCGGATCGTGATCCAGCTCGATCCGCCCGAACTCGGACGTGTCTCGATCGACTTCAAGTTTGATGCAAACGGCCTTCAGCACGTTACAGTCACTGGCGAAACACCTGACGCGCTTCGCCAGTTGCGCCTCATGCACTTCGAACTGACCCAAGCCCTGGAGCGCCACGGCCTGGGCAGCCAGAACATGACCTTCCAGCAGCAACATCAGAACGCCCAACAGTCGCCGGCGCCCAATCCCTTTCTGCGGCAGGGCCTCTTGAGCGACGCGGGCGGCGCATCCACCCTCGATCCCTTGATCGCAAACATTTCCCAGACGTCGCCTCGCACTCTGCCGGGTGGCCGCCTGGACATGAAACTTTAGGAGCCAAGCCTATGACAACTGTTTCGAACGTCACAAATACCAGCACATCGACGCTTGCCACCGCTCCAACGAGCCAGCCCGCAATCGGCCAGGAGTTCAACAGCTTCATCAAGCTGCTGACAGCCCAGGTGCGCAACCAGGATCCGCTCGCGCCGCTTGATTCGACCCAGTTTGTCGAGCAGCTCGCGACCTTCTCGTCCCTTGAGCAACAGGTCAACACCAACTCGGCCCTTGGATCCATCGCCACCCTGATTGAAGATCTTGCCCGGACGATGACCGGGCAACTGCCGGGGAAAAACTTGTCGCTACAATCATCGTGGCTACCCTACTCCGGAGATACCGTGCAGTTCGGCGCTGACCTACCGGCCGGAACAGCGCGGAGTGTGCTCACGATCAAGAACGAGGACGGACAGGCCGTCTGGACTGAAACGCTCGCGAACGGCGCCAGCACTTATTCATGGGACGGGCGGTCCACGTCCGGGAACCCGGTTCCCACCGGCGATCTGTATGAATTCAGCATCGATAACTATGGCGCTGAGGGTCAGTATACCGGCAGCGTCGCACCTCGCGTCATCACATAGAGCTGCGCGCCCCGATACGAAATCAGGACGCGCGCTCTGATTCTTCAATCTCCGGGGCGCTTTCGCGCTAAGTCGCGTACACTTTTGCGCGCATCGCACTCGCGAACTCTGGAGATGAACCCGGCTTCGCTGCCAGGTCAGACATCCTGCTTCGCCATGTCGACAATCAGGACATTGTTGATCCCGGACGACAGGACTGACTGCAGGTTCTTGAGAACCGTGCTGCGGATGAGTTCGTAGTTTTCGACGCTTGTTACAGACTCGAACGTCGTGCCATCATTGCTGAGCGTGATCAGCGACGTCATGATGTTATCGCGCAACTTGGGCTCCATCCCTTGAAGGTTCGACGCGACGGACGCATCGGTTTCAAGATTGAGGTTCAGAATCACAAGGCTGTGCACACGTCCATTGCGGATGATCGGCACCACAAACTCACGCGTGAACTTGAAGTAGTACACTTCGGAACTGGCGCTGCTATCTCCATGGCTGTCCGAACCATGGGAATCCTTCTTTTCAGGCTTCTTGGCGTGTTCGTCCTTTTTCGCGCCGTGGCCGTCATCCTTTTTCGCGGCATGATCATCCTTGGCAGGCTTTTCCGCATGCGCCGCCGGCTCGGACGTTCCGGATGAGATGGACCGGAGAAAGCTGCCCCCTACTCCGCCTGCAACAATGCAGACGATGGCGACGATGGCCGTGATGATGTTCTTCATAAGACGATCCTAGAACGGATTATAGCGGTCGAGCAGCTTGGGAATGGTCTTCATCTCGGTATTGGACGTCGCTTCGCCGCTGCTGACATAGGCGAGCTGCGCGTCTGCAATCTTCTCATACGAAACGGTGTTGGTGCGGGTGACATCCTGTGCCCGGATGACGCCTGACACCGTCAGGTAGCGGACCTCATTGCTGACTTGTGTTTGCTGGTAGCCGCGGATGATCAGGTTTCCGTTGGGCTCGACGCCGACAACCCGCGCGGCGAGCGTGAACGTGATCTTCTCGGCCCGGTTCACCGCGCCGCTTCCGTTCAGGTCGGAATTGCGGTTGTAGTCATAGGCAGGCGACAGGGACGCCCCGCCCGGCAGCACGCCATTGGCCCATTCCGGCAGCCCCAGGAAGGACTCGACGTTCATGTCTTCTTTCGAATCGCGGCTGCGCGACAGCGAGCTCTGAAGGCTGGCCTGATCGTTCATCTCGACGAGCACGGTCAGGAGGTCGCCGACGTCCTTCGCGCGCCGCATGCTCAGCAGCGAGTCGGACGAGGTGGACCAGAGCGAGGCATTCTCAGGCGCTGCCGGGCGGCCGGACTCCGATGCCCACGGGCCTTGATAGGTGTCGAATTTCGCTGGCGCGAGTTCCACGGTTTCATGCGGAGAACTGGCACAGGCCGTCACAGCGAGGGCAGCAAAGGAAAGTGATGTGAGACGTTTCATTGCGCGAGAACCCATCCGTCAGCTTGAACGATGCCCTGAACCATCTGACGGGATTGAAGGTTGAGCACATTGACGTTTTCATTGAGAGCCCCGTCGCCCATGGCACGGCCAGACGTCGAAATCTCGAGCGGGCCCTTGATGAATTTGATCGTCACGATCTGGTTGCGTGTTACCAATCGGGCTGGCTGCGTGTTTTCAAGGGTGATTGTCTGTCCGGCATAGACCGTGCGGCGCACCTCCCTGCCCTCGAACAAGTCGTAGACTTCCGGACCATCGCCGTCCTTGAGCTCAGCATTGGCAACGGTGACCCCGTCGCCGGCCCGAATGACTTCGGCGGCCACCAACGAGGAGGCGTCCACAAAGACGGCCATTGTGCCAAATCCGAGGGCTATGAGCGAAACCATTGCGCTACCTCATTCTCGTCGTGGCCGACAACATCTCGTCGGAGGCCGTGATAACCTTGGAGTTCAGTTCATACCCGCGCTGGGCTTCGATCAGGTCCGAGATTTCCTTGACCACATCTACCCCGGAATCTTCGATGAAACCCTGCCGAAGCAGTCCGACGCCCTCCGTTCCCGGAACAAGACGGTTGGCCGAACCCGACGCTTCCGTCTCCCGGAACATGTTGTCTCCAAGCGCCTCCAGCCCCTTCTCGTTGACAAAGCGGACCAGGGAAATTGTCCCGATTGGCTGTCCCGCGGCATTGTCAGAGAAATAAGCCACGACTTCGCCGTCGCGGCTGATCGAAATACGCCGCGCATCGTCCGGAATAACGATACCGTCCGCCAGCGGAAATCCGTCCATCGTCACGATTTCGCCGGTCGGACTGCGGTTCAGCTTGCCATCCCGTGTATAGGCCGGCTCGCCCGAAGGCAGCGTCAGCTCCAGAAAGCCGGCACCGTCGATGGCCACGTCAAGTTCAGCATCCGTCTGGCGCAGCGCGCCTTGCGTGATCTGCATCGAAACCGTGGAAGGACGCACGCCCGTGCCGATCTGGATGCCGGCCGGAACGACGGTTCCCGTCTGGGAGGTAATCGTGCCGGGGGTGAGGTGTTGCTGGTACATGAGGTCCGAAAACTCGGCCACGCGGGGGCGATAGGCGGTCGTGCTCATGTTGGCGATGTTGTTCGAGATCACGTCCACCCGCGTCTGCTGAGCGGCCATCCCTGATGCAGCAATCTGTAGAGATTTCATCGGCTTCTCCTCAAGTCATTAATGCGCGTCAGCGTTCGCGCATGGATGTGATTAGCTGGCTGATCCGGTCGTCCTCGCGGTCGAGCATCGCCTGACCCGCCTCGTAGGCGCGCTGGACTTCAATCATGCGCGCCACTTCCAGAACCGGTGACACGTTTGACTGTTCGAGGGCGCCCTGAACCACGCTCGCCTCTTCAAACTGAGCGTATCCGCCGGGTGCGGCGAAGAACGTGTTGGAGTCGCGCTCAAGTTCGCCTTCGGCCTTTACAACACCCACACGGTCAATCAATTGTCCGTTGGCGGATATGGAGCCGTCACCGCCGATCGAAATCTGCGCGGCGTCTTCTGGTATCGTGATCGGATTGCCCCCTGCCCCGAGCACGCTGTTGCCGAATGCGTCAATCAGCGTGCTTTCGGAAGAAAGCTGGAAATTCCCTGCCCGTGTAAGGCGAGGCCCCTGCGGCGTCTGCAGCACGAAGAACCCCTCGCCCTGCACGGCAAGATCAAATTGGCTGCCCGTGAATTTCAGATCGCCCTGGCCCAGCTTGAACGCGTGTCCGCCAAGCCCGCCCATCGAAATCGAGTCCTCTTGAGGTCCGGGGGAGACAAGGAACTCGGTGAAGATTGCCCGGTCCGCCTTGTAGCCCGTCGTGCTTGAGTTTGCGAGATTGTTGGCGACAACCTGCATTTCCTGCATCAAGCCTTGCTGGCGGCCGAGGGAAGGATAAATCGTATTCGACATCAGGGCGCCTCCGCTGAAAGCTGCGCAAGGGACACGCGCGTACGGTCCAGTTTTCCGGGAATGGTGGACATGGCCATGCGTGCCGGACCCGATGACTGCGCCGGCAGGTTTCTGAGCCGGATCACGCGGTCAACACGCCGTTTCTGCTCATCGCTCTCAAGCTTCAAGGCGGCTTCGTAGAAGCGGTCGGACACCAGCCAATGGCTCGTAGAAGCATCCTGTTCGATCAGCGCAAGGATTGTTTCGGGCTCAGGGCTCAGCCGGCTTTCATAGGTGGACAGCTTCGCACGGTCGCGCGCATCAACCGCTGTCAACGCCGCAAGCAGGTTGATCTGCTGGTTGAGGGGATACAGGTCAGCCAGACTGAACAGTTCTGCGAAGTCCTTTTGCCGGTGGGCCAGGACGGCGCGTTGCGCAGCTGTACTTTCGCTGGCCTTCGCCTTCGCGGCAAGCGCCTGACCCAGCGACCCGAGACCAAGGCGCACGGCAACAAGGGTTGCCGTCTCGTAGAGTTCAGCCCGGTTTGGCTCCCCATCAAGGAGACCCGGATCCTTGACCATGGCTTCAATGGCAGCAAGGTTGCGGAGTGTATCCTCACTTGAGAGATCGCGCCGCAGACTCATCGCGAGGTGCCGGGTCAACTCGCCTCGCGCCAGCTCTGACTGCATACTGGGAAGTTCAGCCAGGCGCATCATCGGCTGGTACATGGAGTCTGCGCTCAACTCTTCGAGCACAAAGCGCAGATCCGCGCGTACGTCCGCGTCCTTCTGCGCCAGTTCGATCTTGGTCACGAAGTCGCTGAGAAGTATTTCGCGAACCGCCGTGCTTACCGGCCGGTTGTTCCGGACGAGTGCGGCCAACGCCGTATCCTGAAACCTTGCATGAGTCAGGAAGCGCCTGATCGTTTGCTCCGCCTCCGGATCACCGGCGCCGAGCGCAACAATCGCCTGGGCAAACTGCAGCTGGGAGGAGTTGGCAATCTCCTCCTCGGAAAACGTCTCGAGCAAGGCTTCAACCAAACCGCCTTGACCCATCGCGTCCAGAGCCGGAATGGCGATCAGCGCGGACCGGTCGCGCAATTGCAGCGGCAATTCACTGAAGGCCTCAATGTTCTGATCCAGGAGCGCTGCACCCGCTTCGTCATTCTGCGCAATCAGAATCAACGCGCGCCAGAGATTGGCTTGCGGATAGCAGGCAGAAAGTTCAGCGAAAAAGGCAATCGGCATAGGCCCTCGCGCTTCCAGCACCAGGGCGAGGTTTTGCAGCGCGACCGCGTCCCGGTCCCTGCCAGTCCTCACCGTCATCGCAGCTTCCGATGCAAGGTCGAGCGCGATATAGGCTCTCGCCAGCGTCGCGCCGGCATGGCTGGTACGCACCTCCCCTTCCGGCAGCACTTCCTCCCGAAAGGCATAGATGTCGCTGTAACGCGTGAGTTTTCCCATACCCGAAAAATCCAGCGGATACGGCCCAGAACAATCCACAGACGCGGCAATGTCCGGCACCTGCACGGCCACATCGACGACCGGCTCTACAACTTCAGGGACGATTGATCTGGGTTCGCCCGGTTCTTCGTCTTCCTTGACCGCATCAAGCAGACCTTCGTTCACCGCCTGATGAACGAACGCTCCGATTTCGCTGGACAATTCGGAGCGGCGCGCGCTCTCGGACGCGCCAGGCGGCGTGTCCTTGAGCGCCAGCCCTGGCGGCGCCAGGAGCAGTCCTCCGACAAGGATCCAGGCAACGCGCCTCATGCCGCCTGCTTGAGCTCCCGGATTGCTTGTTCGATTTCGTCAAACGACGGGCGAATGCGCGACGGCGCGTGGCGCCGGGCGACCTCGATGCAGATGTTGACGGGGTTCTTGTACAGGTTCGACACCAGCACTTCGCCGATCATCGAGTAGAAAACGTGCTCTTCCATCCGCGTGTGCTTTATCCGCGCGGCAAACGGGCCGACGACGCCATAAGCGAGGAACACGCCGAGGAACGTGCCGACGAGCGCGCCGCCGATCATTCCGCCCAGCACTTCCGGCGGCTTGTCGATCGACGCCATGGTCTTGATCACGCCCAACACGGCGGCAACGATGCCCAGCGCCGGCAGCGCGTCAGCGGTGCCCTGCAAGGCATGCGATCCGTGCAGCTTGTCTTCAGTGAGACTGTCGAGGTGTTTCTCGAGCAGCATCTCGACCTGGTACACGTTGTCGAAGTTCATGATCATCGAGCGGATCGTGTCGCAGATCATCTCGATCGCGTCGTGGTCCTTCAAAATCCGCGGATACTTCTGGAAAATCGAGGACTCCTGCGGCGCCTCGATGTGGGATTCGATATCAACCGGATTGACCTTCAGGATGTGCAGCAGCTCGTGCATCAGGCAGAGCAGATCCTGATAGTCCTTCTTCTTCCATTTCGGTCCGGCAAATGCCGTCACGATGTCGCCCATCGTGTGCTTGATCGTGGTGAAGTCGTTTGACGCCACAAAGGCGCCGACGGCGGAGCCGCCGATAATCATCATCTCGAAAGGCAGCGAGTGCAGGATGATGTCGAGCTTTCCGCCTGCCAGCAGATAGCCGCCAAACACCATCACGATCGTGATAACCAGTCCAATTGCAGCGTTCACTTGCCGTCTCCGTCCTCCGGGCCATTGCCCGGATGTCGCCGTTAAAGATTCGCCAATTCCCGGGTAAAGGGTTCGAGAATCGGGGTTTTGAGTTTCAGGGCACGCTGGTGTTTCCAGACACCCATTTCGCAAAGTCCAATGTCGACATTGCCATTCACAGTTTCCGCCCTCAGCGAAACCCGAGTGGTATCGACTTCCGGCAGGGCAATTAACTGGCCGACCTCGAACCGCGAGCACTCGCCGATGGTCAACGTCAGGCGCTCCAGCACGCCGTCGACGGTTATCATGGAAGACTTAACACTCTCTCGCAGGGTCTCACGCCCCTGCCCCGACGATGGATTGCGCATGCGGGCAGCCTGCAGTTCGAACTCCGTTGCATTGCGCTGAACATAGTCGAGATGGAAAACGACCCAGACGCGGGCGACCTGAGTGGTGTCTGCCGCGCGGAATCCGATCATCAGGTATCGCTGCGCCTGATCGAAGCCGCCCGAGGCCGAGGAGTAGTCCGAGAACGGAGCTTGTGACCCCAACGACAAATGGCCGGAGAGATCTGCTGCGATGGCATTCCACAGGTTGGAGGTGGGCGTCTCGAGCAACAGCTTCCTGAACAGCTCCGACACGCCTCCCAGGTCGCCGAGGGGCTGTTGCAACCGTTGGCTTGCATTCAAAGTCGCAGTGGACTCATCGACAGCAATGGCACACAGGCCTGGCGAATAATTTGAATTGAAAACAAAGCTCAAAAGCCCATCGAGCTGCCCGGTCGCAGCTGTGCCGGAAACCACGCCGCGCGTTTCCATTACGGCATCGGTTTCCATGCCGAGTGTTCCGGTGATCCATGTGGCGACCTGATTCTGCAATGTCTGCCAGAAATCATTAAGCTGCAAGATTGCCGTCGGAATACCCGCACCAGCCTCGATCTTTTTGCGCAGCACAGACGACATAATGAACCTTTGACGGCTTTACGTTAACTATCTCGTTAATGAAGGCGAATTGATTGAGGAATCGTTATCGGAGCCAGGCGATCTGCTGCTGCCATGTGCGCGGTTAATTGAGCCGGAGCTGATAATTGGATGACCTGAACAAGTCAGGTGCCCGATGAATACCGAGCCATCAGCTGCTTTGCAGCCGATCATCATCAGAAGGAAAAAGGTCTACAAGGCCGATGGACACCATGGCGGTGCCTGGAAGGTCGCCTATGCGGACTTCGTGACGGCCATGATGGCGTTCTTCCTCCTGATGTGGCTTCTCAACGCAACCACCGAGGATCAGCGCAAGGGCCTCGCCGACTACTTCAACCCGTCCATTCCGATCAGCCGCATTTCCGGTGGCGGCTCCGACGGTCTGAATGGTGATTCAGTATTCACTGAGGAAACACTGGCCAGGTCTGGAACCGGCGCCTCGCACAAGCGCAATATCGAGTCTCCGGCGTCGAATGCCTCCATGGCCGAGGCCAAGAGCGAACAGGAAGCTGGCGCCGGGCCTGCCGAGGGTGAAACGCAAGCCATCGCGGAGAACTTCAAGTCGCTCAAGGAAGCGCTCGACGAGCAAAGCCAGCAGCTTTCTGAGCACCTTATGGTCAAGATGTCTCCGGAAGGCATCGTGCTTGAACTCGTGGACTCGGAGAGTACGCCTCTGTTTCCTGTCGGCCGTAGCGAACCGTCGGATCTGCTGATTGAGCTGCTCGATGTCGTCGCCGAATCTTTCGGAACCTTCGAGAACGATATCAAGATTGTAGGACACACCGACAACCGGCGGTACCGCAATGACGCAATCTATGATAACTGGAATCTGTCTGCTGACCGCGCCAATGCGGCGCGCCGGTTGCTGCTCCGCAGCGGTGTTGACCAAAGCCGCATCCAGGAAGTTACCGGGAAGGCCGATACCGATCCTCTGATCAAGGACAATCCCGCGGCGGCTCAAAATCGTCGTATCTCGATAACGATCCTGACGAACTAGGGCGCCGGCCCACGAAATGTTGCCGTATACTGATTCAACAAAGTGAATCAGTATGAACGTTGGTTATCCGCTTGTTTACGAGTTCGCTCCAGATTGCGCCATTATCTGACGCAGGAGCACCCAGATATGAGCATTTCATCGTCCCTCAATGCAGGGGTCATGGGGTTGAGTGTCAACGGCACACGCCTCGCCACCATTTCCGACAACATCGCCAACTCCGGAACGAACGGCTACAAGCGAAGCCTCGTCGACTTCTCGAGCATGGTGCTGCAGACACGATCAGCGGCCTATGCTGCGGGCGGTGTTGAAGTCGCTTCTTACAAGGACATCGCGGCAACCGGATCACTCATTTCCACTGGAAGCGCGACGGATATCGCCGTTTCCGGCAGGGGGCTGTTTCCGGTCACGGACAATTCGGGCGTGACGGAACTGCCCTCCGAGCGCCGCCTCATGCTCACGCCGACCGGATCATTCTATGCGGACCAGAATGGAAACCTCAGAACCCAAAGCGGCCTGTTCCTCCTCGGTTGGCCGGCAGATGGTCAGGGCAACATCGGAAACGTCAGCCGCAACAGCGGTGTAAATCTCGAAGCCGTAAACGTTGCGACGTCGCAGTTTACAGCGACACCCACCTCCCGGATCGACCTTGGTATCAATATTCCTGCCGACGCGACACGTTCCGGCGGAACAGGCGACAGCTATTTGCTGCCGGTCGAGTATTTCGACAACCTCGGCCGCGCGCAGACCCTGACCTTCTCCTTCACCCCCACTGTTCCGGCTACCGGCGCAAGCAACCAGTGGTCTGTGACCATCGAGGATAGTGCCGATACCGTCAGCGGATCCATCGGCGATCTCGATATCGTGTTCACGGACAACGCAACTTCGGGAGGCCGGATCGCCAGCGTCGCTGCCACGAGCGGTGCGAGCTACGATTCCACAACCGGTGTCGTTTCGATCACACTGCCCCATGGCCCGGTCGAGGTGTTCGTCGGCCGACTCAACGACAGCGCTGGCATCACGCAGCTCGCGGCACCCTTCGCCCCCACATCGGTTGCGAAAGATGGCGCGCCGATCGGCGATCTCCAGTCCGTTGAAATCGATGAACATGGGTACTTGCAGGCGATCTACGACTCCGGCTTCCGCCGGACGCTCTACCAGATCCCTGTGGGAGACGTTCCGAACATGAACGGGCTGTCAGCCCTGGATTCCCAAGCCTACAGCGTGTCGGCGGCCAGCGGTAACTTGTATCTCTGGGATGCCAACACGGGGCCCGTCGGCGGAATTTCTGGCTACGCCCTGATGGAGTCGACCACGGATATCGCCCAGGAGCTTACGGATCTCATCGAGACTCAACGCGCCTATACGTCGAACGCGAAAATCGTCCAGACGGTCGATGAAATGCTCCAGGAAACAACGAACCTGAAGCGATAGAGCCCTGAAACGGTAAGGCGGACTTTTAAGTGAGTCTCTCCAGCGCCATCAACGCCGCCCGGTCCGGCCTCCAGGTTAGTAGCCTGCGAGCCGAGATCGTGGCGACGAACGTCTCCAACGTGACGACGCCGGGTTATGTCCGCCGCTCGGTCACGATCAGCGAAACCGTGATCGGCGGGAAGAGCGCAGGCGTTCGCTCGGATGGCATCGGCCGGGTTCTCGACGGGGCCATCAAGTCCCAGCGGCGCGAGCTGACCAGCGACGTGGCGCAGGCAAGCGTGCTCGCCGCCACCTGGAAATCGATCTCGACCCGCATTGGCGACACTGCGGATGGAAACGGACTGTTCAAGACTTTCTCGGACTTCGAGACAGCCCTCTCCCGCGCCGCGACGACACCGGAATCGAACAGCAACGCCGCGGCTCTTCTGCAAGCCGCTCGCAACATCACGGACGAGCTCAATGGCCTGTCCGATATGGTTTCAACCCAGCGCGCTGAAGCAGATCGCGAGATCGCGGACGGCGTCGAGGTTGTAAACTCGGCCTTGAAACAGATCGAGGACCTCAACACCCGCCTCTCCAGCGTCAACCGGACGAGCAGCGAAGCCGCCGCCCTGATGGACGAACGCCAACGTGTGCTCGATACCATCGCCGAGTATCTGCCGATTCAGACCGTTGAACGCGACCATGGCAAGATCGACGTCTTGACCACAGAAGGCGTCTTTCTCGTGGCTGGCAGCGCCCGCGAAATCCAGTTTGCGCCCTCGTCGGATTTCGGGCCCAACCGTACTTTGGCGAATGGCGACCTCTCCGGCCTGACTGTCGATGGCGTTGCGCTGACACCTGGCGCTGCCTCGTTCGGCGCTGTGTCCGGCGGCCTGTTTGGTGCCCTGTTCACGCTTCGCGACCAGGACCTCCCTGCCCTGAGCGCCCAGCTCGATACGATTGCCAGCCAGCTGGTGAGCCGCCTGTCGGACGACACGATCGACCCGACCAAGACGCCTGGCGATCCGGGCCTGTTCATCGACACCGACACGGCCGGCGGCGCCGGAGTGGCGGGCCGGATTTCGATCAATGCCGCCGTTGACCCCGAGCAAGGCGGCGCGGTGTGGCGCCTGCGCGACGGTCTCGGCGCGGCAACGCCGGGCTCGCCCGGAAACCAATCCATCCTGAAAGGCCTGTTCGACGCGTTCACCGCCGTTCAAACGGTCAGCGCGAACGGCTTCCAGGGCGCCTACTCCGCGACGGAAATGGCGGCCCAGATCTCGTCACTCGCCGGCCAGGCACGCGTTTACAACGAGTCCGTCCTGTCCTCGACCCAGACCCAGTACGGCATTCTTGTCGAAGCGGAACAGTCCGAAACCGGCGTCGACATCGACGCCCAACTTCAGGAGTTGATGCTTGTCGAGCAGGCCTATGCCGCAAATGCCCGTGTCATCGAGATTGCGAGCCAGATGATCAAAACGTTGATGGAGCTCTGAGATCGTGCGCGTCACACCCCCGCCCCCCAATCTGATCTCCGCCCAGTTCGGCCGAACCGTCGCAACTCTGCGCGAGAACATCACGCAGACTGCCGAAGAATCAACGACCGGCCGGTATTCCGATCTGACGGCGCACCTTTCCGGCCGCATCGGCACCGCGATGCTGAGCCAGAAGGCCGTCGACGACATCGCCTTCCGGCGCGAACAGCTGAGCCTGCGCGAAGGCCGCCTCGACGTCACACAGCAAAGCCTGGGCCTGATCCATGACCGCGTGCTTGGTCTCGACACCCGCATGCGTGAAGCGCTGGCGAATGGCAACGAGCTGTCGCAAGGCCTGACCGCCCGCGATGCCAAGGCGGCGCTCGGCAATGTGTTCAACATGCTGAATGTCCGGTTCGGCGAGCGCTTCCTGTTCGCCGGCGATGCCACAGCCACCCAGCCGCTCGGCAGCCCGGACGAACTTCTCGCGGATCTGCGCAACCTCGCTGATACAGCTATCGATGCGGCCGACTTCGCGGCCTCGCTCGACACCTATTTCAACACGCCGGGCGGCGGGTGGCAAACGTCGATGCTGCAAAGTTCCCCCAATGCGTCCGACCCGGATGCCGTCACTGCCAATGATCCCGCCCTCGTCGGGTTGATCTCCGGACTTGCCATGATGGCGCTATCGGATCCCGACACCAGTCCCGCCCTGCTCAAGACCGATCCGGATATTGTTCAGGCCGGCGCCGAGCGCGTGACCAGTGGTCTCACGGCGCTGACCAATGTGCGCGCGGACCGCGGTGTGATCCAGGAACAGATCGAGGTTGAGAAGCAGTCGCTCAACGTCGAGGAAACGATATTTACGATCGCCCTGAACAACCTGTCGGTCCGCGATCAGTACGAAGCGGCCACGACGCTCAAGCAACTCGAATCAACTCTCGAAGCGTCGTACCTGCTGACTTCGCGGCTCTCTTCCCTGTCCCTGTTGAATTATCTGAGGTAACGCGATGAAGTGGTCCGTCTGGCTGGTCGCCGCTCTAGGCCTGACATCCCTTCTGTGGGCGCCGGCGGCGCATGCCCAAGCCCGCATCCGCGACATCGTGAATGTCGAAGGCGTCCGGCAGAACGACCTCGTGGGTTACGGCATCGTGGTCGGCCTCAACGGAACCGGCGACTCTGTCCGCAACTCGCCGTTCACGGAAGATTCGCTGACCCACATGCTGGAACGCCTCGGCGTCAATGTCCAGGGTGAGGAGATCAAGCCGAAGAACGTGGCTGCCGTCCTCGTCACCGCCTCCCTGCCGGCATTCGCCCGCAACGGATCAAGCATCGACGTCTCCGTCTCCTCCATCGGCGACGCCAGCAGCCTCGAAGGCGGCACACTGATCCTCACCCCGCTCAAGGGCGCAGACAATGAAGTCTACGCCGTCGCCCAAGGCAGCATCATCGTCAGCGGTATTGACGTGAAGGCCCAGGCGGCGCGCGAAACCCGCGGCACACCGACCGGTGGCTCGGTGCCCAACGGCGCTCGTATCGAGCGCGAAGTCAATTTCGAGTTCAACCAGCGCGACAGCATCGTGCTCGCGCTGCGCAACCCGGACTTCACCACGGCCGCGCGCATCGAAGATACGATCAATGCCGAGTTCAAGTTTCCGATCGCCTCGATGCTTGATCCCGGTACGGTCCAACTGGACCTGCGCGGCATGACCGACTCCCCGTCGCGGCTGCTCGCCAGCATCGAGAACCTGCCCGTTACTGTCGCCAGTCCCGCCCGGATCGTCATCGACGAGAAGTCCGGAACCATCGTGCTGGGCGAGGACGTGACCATTTCGACGGTTGCCATCGCGCAGGGCAATATCTCGATCCGTGTGACCGAATATCCGGTTGCCTCGCAGCCAAACCCGTTCGCAGACGGCGAAACCATTGTCCTGCCCCGCTCCGATATTCAGATCACGGAGACCGGCAGCCGCAACATCGCCATGCTGAAACCCAACGTGACCCTGTCTCAGCTGATCGACGGCCTGAACGCCCTGGGTGTTTCGCCCCAGGAAATGGCTGACATCATCCGCGCGATGAAGACCGCTGGCGCGATCCATGCGGATCTTGTGATCAGATAAGACAACCCGCTGAAAAGTGCAGAGTGGCCGGCGCCGATTGCGCCCCGCCGTCTGCCTGCCGCCCCGCTATCCTGGGAGCGGGACGCTCGCTTCGTCATTCTTGTCGGTCGCGCGTATCATCGTGATGAGGCCGCGGCGGCTCATGTCCATCAGGCTCGTCAGGAACTCGCGCTGCAGCGTCTCCGCCTGATCGCCGCCCATCGCCGGGATATCCTTGAATTCCTCTCGAATCGAATCCGCCATGCGGGAGGATATGTTGCTGAGAAGGAATTCCATGATGGCTGGATAGGTGTCGCGAAGACTGGCCAGCAATTTGACCATCACGTCGTTGTCGATTTGCCGGAAGACAACCGTGACGGCATTGCGCGGCAGAATCTCGGGCAGCCCTTCGATCGTGAACAGCCCCTTCTCGATTGTCGGCAGCTTGGTTTCATGCGCCGACCGCAGAAAGTCGATGAGACTGTTGCGCTTCTGTGTCGGAATGAGGCTCAGCACCTCTCCGATCATTCCGAGATGCTGGTCGTCGTTGCCCGCGACTTCCCGCTCCCGGTTGAGAAACTCGATTTCGATCATGCGCTCGACGGCAGGTTCGATACTGGGATCAACCTTGGGCGATTCAACCATATAGCCGAGGGTCGGACTGACCTTCTCGTCCGGCAGAAGGCACAAGATATTCGAGACCAAGCCCGTATCCAGCTTTCGAAGGACCAGAGCGATGATGTTGGGGGTCATTCCACCCAGATACTCGGCGACCAACGGCGGCTCCATCTGGGCAAGCCGCGACCAGACATCCGCAGTCTGCAGGAAAGACATGTCCATTTCGACGGGAGTGGTCCCGAAAAGGGCGTTCATCCGGCCCGGATCAAGAACGCGGGACATGACTTCCCGCGCCTTGGCTGGGCCGCCCTGCATCGAACCTGAGTTCTGGCGAAGCTGGGTGAGGAAATCGATCACGATCTCGACGAGTTCCTCGCGGGCCAGCGACGAGATGTTTTCGAGCGCGGTCACGACCTTTGCGAGCGCTGCATCGTCGAGCTTCTCGACAATCGGCTTGGCCGCACCCTCACCGAGCAGGGCAATGATCACGGCAGCGCGCTGTGACGGCGTGATGCCGAACTTGCGCGCGCCCCTCCCCTGCGTCGCTTCGAGACGATCGCGTTTCACCTGCGTATTCATGATCCATAACCTCTGAGCACGGCTTCGGTAATCTTGAGCCAGCCATCCGCCAGCACGAAGAAGCCGAGCTTGAACGGTAACGACACGACCGTCGGCGGCACCATCATCATGCCAACCGCCATCAGCACCGATGCGACCACCAGGTCGATCACCATGAAGGGCAGGAAGATCACGAACCCGATCTGGAACGCGTGCTTGATCTCGCTCAGCATGAACGACGTTGAAAGCAGCGAGAAGGAAGGCGCCTGGCCTTCAGTCAAGGGCCGGTTGACGGCATCTGCAAGCGTCAGCAGCGCTTCGGGATCGGTGCGCCGCATCATGAATTCGCGGAACGGATCCGTCGTCAGCGTCCAGGCCTGCTGCTCGCTCAGCCCACCGTCCATGTACGGCGTGATGCCATTCTGCCAGGCGGACATGAACACCGGTTCCATGACAAAGAAGGTCAGAAACATGGCCAGCGCCATGATCATCATGTTCGGCGGCGCCTGCTGGACACCGATAGCCTGCCGCATGAACGAGAACACGATCACCATGAACGGCAGACAGGTCACCATCATGGCGATGCCCGGCACGAGACTGAGCACCGACACCAGCAACAGAAGCTGGATCACCGAACTGCTCAGCTGGCCGTCGCCCCCCGGATTGATCAGGCCCTCAAGGGCCGGAATTTGTCCGGGTACGGCTTGCTGCGCCTGCGCGGTGCCGGCGAGGAACGCCGTCACCGCAACCAGGAAAACAAGCCGAAGAAGTGCGCCCGTGTCAGGCATTCTCGTCCGGTGCCCGCTCGATGATCTCGATGATCTTCACCGCAATCTGGCCGTCGCCGGTCTCGACGAGTTCGCCGCGCGCAATCAGGCGGTTGTCGATGGTCAGATCGACAGGATCATCAATGCGCGACGACAGCGGCACGATAGACTCCGGCTGCAGCTCCAGAATTTCGGAAACGCTGAGGCGCTTTTGTCCGATCGATACCGTCACTGTGACCGGCACGCTGTAGATGGAGCGGCGGAACGCGTTCCGGCCGGAAGAATCCCTGCGGTCGTCAGCGGCTGTATCAGCCGTTGCTTTTTCGGGAATGGCCATTCCTCTACTCCTTGGTCATGGTGTGGGTTGAATTCAGATGCGAAAGGCTGGCTTGCAGCAGGCCGTCAAAATCAAAGGACAGCCCGCCTGTCTGCCAGGAAACATCGACGCGGCCCTGCCCCTCCGCCGGCGCGGGTAGAATGGTGCACCGATTGGCAAGCGACGCATGGCGCTCCACCATCGCCTGCAGTTCGGCCGCCAACGAATCCTCCGCGCGAATCTCGACCACTGCGGCTGCAGCCGGCACGAGTTTGGGCAAATGACGCCCGATTTCTTCGGCGAGAAACGCCTTCGACAGCATCGGGAACAGCTTCGCGGCGATAGCCTGCACGGCTTCGACCGTCTGCGCCTTTGCTTCGCGCTCGAGCTTGTCGAGTTTGCCGGCAAGGGCTGTAAGAGACGCTTCGACTTTCCGCAGGTCCAGCTGCGCGGGTGTTGCTTCGATCACCAGTGCTTCAGCTTTCACCGCTTCAGCGCGCGCAGAGGCTGCCGGTTGTTCCGGCTGCCCATCCTCATTCTCATCGAACGAGCGCAGCCAATCCGTCGGCGGCAGCAAACCGCCATTGACATCGAACCGGGGCAAGCCCGCAAGCAGGGCCCTACTCATTGACGGCGACCTTCTGGTCTTCGTTCAGCCACTGCTGAAGCAGCGCGGCGGTCTCGTCCTGACGCTCCTTGGCGTAGTCTTTGAGGTAGTTGAAGGGATCGGATTCCGGAGCGGCGCCAGCGGCTGCCGTCGCGGCGCCTGCGCCCTTCGCCGCCGCGCCGGGCAACGTCTCGGTCTTGCCCTTGGGCGACAGCATCGGACGCACCACACCGAAGGCGAGCACAATCACGACAAGGCCAAGCAGCAAGGCCTGCAGGCCGGACCAGAAATAGCGCTCGATCATCTGCTGCATCATGCCGGGCGCCGCGACCATGTCGGTTGCCGCGACTTCCTGGAAGGGCATCAGTTCCACCGAAATCGAATCGCCGCGCTCAAGGTTTAGACCTGCGCCCGACGTGACCAGCGTCTGAAGATCAGTGATCATCGTCTCACGAACCGTTGCGGCATCGGCCGCTGCCGGGTCGAGACCCAGCGATTGCTCGTTGAGAAGCACGGCGATCGAAATGCGCTCGATCTGGCCGGGCAGCTTTTCGATCTCGGTACGCGTCTCGTTGATCTCATAGGCGACGTTTTCAGACGAATTCTTTGACGCATTGGAGCCGCCGCCGCCTGCGGCGCCTGCGCCCTCCTGCGGAAGATTGCTGGCCACCGTCACTGCGCCGCCGCCGCCGCTGCCGGTCTCGCTGGCATCGCTTGTTGTCCGGCTACGGACGACTTTCGATTGCGGGTCAAAGGCCACGGTCGAAACGAGCTGGCGCTCGCGGCTGACATCAACCGACACCGAAACGCGGGCATTGCCGGCTCCGACACGAGCTTCCAGCAGGCTGGTGATCTTCTGTTCCAATGCGCTGGCCTGGTCTTCGGCCACCATTGCCGGTGCCGCCGCCTTGTCAGACTTGGGACCGGCGAGAATGCCTTTGGTCGGATCGATCACCGCAACGTCTTCGGGCTTCAGCCCCGAGACGGCCAGCGCAACCATGTACTGGATGGCTTCCGCCTGGTCCTTCGACAGGTCATGCGCAGTCGCGATGGTCACCGAGGCCGTCTGGGCCGGTTGCGACCGCGAAAATCCCGAACGAAGGCTGGCGCCGATGTGAACCCGCGCTGACGTGATGCCCGGAATCGCGAGGATCGTGCGGGTCAGCTCGCCTTCCTTCGCCCGCCAATAAGAGGCGTTGTACATTTCGGAGGTGACCGAGAATCCGTTGACCTCGTCCAGCAGCTCATAACCCTGCACCGACTGGCGCGGCAGCCCTTCCTTGGCGAGCGCGAAGCGTACCTGGTCACGCTTGCCCTGGGGAATGAAGATCGCGCCGCCCTGGATCTCGTACGGCGTACCGCTCTGCTCGAGTTCCTCGATGATCTCGCCTGCATATTGCGGCTCGAGCCCCGAATAGAGCAGCGCCATCGGCTCCTTGGTCGCCCCCTGAACCATGAAGCTCATGGCCAGCACGATGCCGATCACGGCACCGGCGAGCATCAGCTGGCGAGACAGCGGCAGAGCTTTAAGCGTGTCGAAGAATTTCATGAACAAAGTGCCCCGTCCGGGTCCGATTCTGGCCTAATGATTAAAATTACACGCCAAATCGTTAAGGTTATCTTTACCCCGCATTGTTCTAAGCAGACCTGAGCTGCGTGATGGAATTCGGGGTCCAGATGGCTAAAAAGCCAGACAAGAAACCTGAGGCCGAAAAGGCCGAGATGGAGGTTGGGACAGCGGCCAAGCCGGCCGGCGGCCTGATGGGCCTGCTGATGCTCGGCGGCGCTTCACTCGTCAGCTCGTTCGGTCTCGTTTACCTTTTGACGCCCCCACCCGCCGCAGAAGTCGCCGCGTGCGCGCCGAGCGAAGCCGGACCAGCCGCCATCGCCCCGGCCGCCAATCCGGACCAGTCCTATGTGGCGCTCAAGGAGATGCTGATCACGGTCGGCAGCGCGCCGGCAACGCGCTACCTTAAGATGAACATTTCGATCATCACAGACCATGAGGGCGCCGGCGCCGTCGCATCCGCCGAGCCGATGCTGCTCGATGCCTTCAATACGTACCTGCGGTCTGTCGAGATGAAGGATTTCGAGGATCCGGGTTTCTATCCTCGCATGCGCGAACAATTGACCCGCCGCGCGGAGCTTGTGCTCGGCAGTGGCGTATCGAGCGGCGTCTTGATTACAGAATTCCTCCTGAGGTAGCCGAATGAGTATCCAGCCCACTGACATTGCGATCTTCCTCGTTTCATTCGCAGCCTGTGTTTACTGCTTTGTGCTCAGCAAGCGGCTGAAGGCCCTGCAGAACACCAAGGATGGCCTCGGTGCAACGATTACAGCCCTGTCCACGTCGATCGCCCAGATGTCCTCAACCACTCAGGACACGCGCGTTCGGGTTGAATCGATGGCGACCCGCCTGGCCCACCTGATCGCCGAAGCCGACAAGACCTGCCAGAAGCTCGAAGCCGCGATTGCCTCGGTCGATACCGCCAAGGCGTCCGCCACGGACGAAGTCCAGACGGCCCAGATGGATCTCTACATGATGATGCGGACCGTGCTCGACCAGTCGAAGGAACGAATCGGCGAGATGACCGGGATCATGCGTCAAATGCGCACCATGACGGATGAAGTTTCGGGCAGGATCGAGCCTGTCCATGCCGGCGCCTCTGCGCCGCTTCCGGTCCGGTCTCGCTCCGCCTGACCGAGCGGTTTCGGTGCGCCGCGCCCGAACCCAAGCGTAAATCTTTACGAAAAATTAGTCCGATCCGGGAAAGGTTCCGGAAAGGTTTGCGTTAAGGTTTCGGGACCGTTCCCGGTCCTTCTGGAAGGCTGCGAAAAAGACCATGTCTTTCGTCAAGAACAATACCTCGCATGTGCTCCTCACACTCGGAGTCCTGTTCACGCTGGGCGGCGCGACCCGTTTCCTCCCGAACGGCCTCGCCTTTGCCGAAGATGTCGGCCTTGTATCGAGCACGGCCACGACCGGGAACGCCACTGCCGCACCCACCAGCGCACCGGAAGGCTCCGGCGGCCCGTCTGAAGTCTGCTTCACGACGGAATCGGCCGCGATGGTGGCTGAAGACCAGTGGCTGTTCGAATCGCAGAAAGAAGAGCTGAAGAACGAACAGCTCGCGCTCAAGTCCTGGGAAAAGGAGCTTCAAACTCAGACGGCCGAGCTGCAATCCCTCCAGGCAACGCTTGAAGCGCGCTGGCAGGAGATCCAGAGCGCTTCGGACGCCGACATCAAGCACCTCGCCGGAATGTACAGCGCGATGAAGCCTGATTCGGCGGCGTCGATATTCAACCAGATGGACCCGGCTTTCGCTGCCGGCTTCCTTCGCCTGATGCCAAGCGAGCAGGCCGGCCTGATCCTCGCCAACATGGACTCCAAGAAGGCCTATGTGATCAGCGTCAAACTGGCGACGATGAACGCCGACGTGCGCAACGCGCCTGCAGGCCTCAACGAAGGCTAGCCTTCCGTAGCGGCATCTGCCGCCACGTCGCCGCTTTGTACCCCCCTGTTTCCGGGTTACCCTTCCCTGGCTGGATCAGGGAACGGACATGGACATGCCCAAGACTTATCTCGGCTGGAAAGTCGACTATGCGTCTCCCGCCGGCGCGAGGGCATTCACCGGTCCCGATTCCGTATCCTGGCAGGTGTTCAAGAATCCGGTCGCGCTCGCTGTCGGCGGCATCTGCGCCGTGTTGCTGGAATTTGCCGACGCGCGCATCCGCTCCGGCGTCTGGGACCATTCCGTCTTCAAGACCGATCCCATCGGCCGCTCGAAACGCACGGGCATCGCCGCCATGGTCGGCGTTTACGGGCCGCAGTCCGCCGCCCGCCGGGTCATCCAGGGCGTCACCAACATGCACGCGCGCGTCGCGGGCGAAACCCCGTCCGGGGAATCCTACCGCGCGCTCGATCCGGAATTGCTGGACTGGGTCAGCGCCACCGCCGGCTACGGCTTTTTGATCGCCTATGACCGCTTCGTCCGCCCCCTGAGCGATTCCGACAAGGCGCGTTTCTTTGCTGAAGGGGAAATGGTGGCCGGCCTCTACGGCGTTCAGGAGAAGATCTCCTCGGTCGAAGATTTCGATGCGATGCTGCAAAAGCTCCTGCCCCGCTTCGAGCCGCATCCGATCAACACGGAGTTCCTCGATATCATGAAATCCGGACGCGCCGCGCCCGGCGTTCCGAAAGGGCTGCAAAGTTCGATCGTCAATGCAGCGGTCGATATCCTCCCGCCTGCGGTGCGCGAACGTCTCTGCCTCGGCGCCGCGTATGACCTCACGCCGGCCGGCCGCTTCGCCGTGAAATCCATGGCGCAGATAGCCGAAACCATCCCCGATACGCTCGGCCCGCCGGCACTCGCCTGCCAACGCCTCGGCCTGCCCCGGACGTTCCTCTGGAAATCCGAAGCCGAGCGGGCGCGCCTGCTCGAATCCGCCCGTCAACGTACCGCCTCCCAGGAAGCCGCCACATGAATCTTGCCTTCACCCGCGACGAAGAGACCTTTCGCGATGAGGTTCGCGCCTTTCTCGACAAGAACCTGACGGCGGACCTGCGCGCCTATGCGAAGCGCATGACCAGCGTGTACGCAGCCAAGCCGGTGGCGCTCGAATGGCAACGCATTCTCGTCCGGCAGGGCTGGGCTGCGCCCGCCTGGCCGGTCGAGTATGGCGGCGCAGGCTGGGGTGTCGCCGAGCGCTACATCTTCGATATCGAAATGGCCCGCGCCGGCGCGCCGCCGCTCTCGCCCATGGGTATCAGCATGTGCGGGCCCGCCCTGATCGGGCACGGATCAAAAGCGCAGAAAGATCACTACCTGCCCCGCATCCTTTCCGGCGAGGATTTCTGGTGCCAGGGCTATTCGGAGCCCCATGCAGGCTCGGACCTCGCCGCGCTGACCATGTCCGCCGTCGAGGACGGGGATGCCTATGTCTGCAATGGCTCGAAGATCTGGACGACCCACGCCCACGAAGCCAACATGATGTTCTGCCTTGTACGGACGGACGCCTCCGGCAAACCGCAGCAAGGCATCACTTTCCTCTTGATCGACATGACTGCACCCGGCGTGCGCGTCGATCCGATCCTGATGCTGTCGGGCGAGCATATCCAGAACGCCGTCTTCTTCTCCGATGTGCGCGTGCCCAAGGCGAATGTCATCGGCAAGGTCAACGAAGGCTGGACCGTCGCCAAGTACCTGCTCGAGTTCGAGCGGGGCGGCTCGTCCTACGGCCCGCGCCTGCTCGCGCGCCTGCGCAGCCTTCGCCGGATCGCGGCGGAAGAAAACCTGCTGGATGCAGACTTCGCCCGCAAGCTGTCGCGCGCCGAGGCCGAGGCGCAGGCGCTCGAAGCGGCTGAACTGCAACTGATGTCCGACTTGTCCGGAGGCGGAACACCTGGCCTCAAGGCGTCGATGATGAAGATTAAGGGCACCGAACTCAGCCAGCACCTGACCGAGCTCGCCCTTGAACTCGCCGGCACCTATGCCGCGCCGTTCCAGCCGCACCACACCGCCCCCGGCGGCCCCGTGCCCGGCTTCGAAGGCGCCAACACACCGCTGGTCGGCCCGGACAGCGCGGTCACGGCGTCGGCAAAATACCTGAACGACCGGGCCGGTTCGATCTATGCCGGCTCCAACGAGATCCAGCGCGGCATTCTCTCGAAGGGGCAGCTGGGACTCTAGAACCCGCCACCGGTCTTGAAGCCGCCGCCCTTGCGGCGGCTGCCGCCGGACGACGAACGCCCGCCGATCGAAGGCGAACGCGAAGAGCGCTTCGGCGGTCCCGGAAAGATCGGCCCGCTGCCATAGCTGCCCCCGCCCCGGGTGGTTTCCTTGATCACTTCTTCAAGGACTTCTCCCAGCACGCCGCCGAGCATGCCGCCCATGATGTCCGGCAGTCCGATCGTGTCGCGCCGGCCCCGCCCCCCGAAATCGGGATGCGCTTGCGGCTCTGCGCGGCGCACAGAACGGCTGAGGCCCCGCAGAGCGCCGCGCGCATCACTCTTGCCGCGCGCAAGGTCCGCTATCATCGCATCGAATGCGGCCCGCGAAATGAGCGCATACGGACTGTCAAAACGCGCCGTCTTGAACTCGCGGCGCAGCTCTTCCATCCGTGCAAGGTCGCCCCGCAGCATCTTCGGCCGCACGGCGCGCGCGCCGGCGTCCAGTTCCAGCGACATCTCCTCGGCGCGCAGGCGCACCAGCTGGTCAACCAGCCGGTCATCCTCCAGGCCAAGAGTTTCCGCGGCCAGTATCCGCAGGTCCGGAAAGCTCGCCTTGCGCAACTCCGCTTCCAGCAGGGCCCGGGCCTCGACAGCAGGCCCCGACTCTTCCTTCAACGCCGCCTCATGGCGCCGGGCGGTTTCGCCGTGCACGGCTTCGGCGGTCTTGATCGCCTCGTCGCAAGCCTCGATCTCGCGCCTCAATTGATCCGCCGCCGCCTTCAACGTGTCGATGCCGGCCGCCTTCATGGCCGCCTCTTCGGCCGCCACAAGACGCGCCTCGGCCTCGTCTTCAAGACCCGCGACAAACCCCGCATGCTCGGCGATCCGGTCCGGCAGCTCGGACAGGCGCTGGTAGTTCAGGAACGCCGCATCATACCGGCAGAGTTTCGCGACCCAGCCGTCCAGCATACGGATCAACGGCGGCGCCTTGTAATCCGGCGACCGGAATTTACGTTTCCAGAGATAGCTGAACAGCGGATCATCCCGGTACGGCGCGCCCTTCTCGGTCCGGTCGGTGAGCGCCAGTTCGAGCTTCTGCTGCGCGCGCAGGGTCACCGCCCGCGCCTCCTCCGCCAGCTCCGCCAGGCCGGCATAGGCCGGGCTCTGCTTCAGCTCGCTTTCCGTGCTGGCGGCTTTTGCCTCATAGGCCGCAATCGCGGCGTCATGACGGGTGGCCAGCTCCGACCGCATCTGTTCCAGTCGCGCCAGTTCGCCCGCAGCGGCCTCCAGCGCCGCACTTTGTTCGTCCACGAACGCTGCATGCTTCTCCGTCAGCGCCTGGGCGGACGCCTCGAGCGCGCCGAACGCCGGCTTGTCACGCGGCGCCTGCATCAGATCGAGGCGCAGGGCCGCCAGCGCATTATAGGCCGCCGCCTGCTCGCGCTGCAGGCTATTGCGCCGCGTCTCCACGCCGTCGGCCTCCGCCAGCGCGTCCGCCAGCGACTGGCGCACCCTGGCCAGCAGCGTGTCAAGTTCGCCCAGCGCGTCCCGGCCATTGAATTCAGCGCTCATCGGATCACCATTCGAGGATTGCGCCGCCCGGCGTTTCAACCGTGTACTGAGGGGAGAGATAGCCTGCGGGCTTCTGGCCAATCACGGAATTCTGGACGATCTGGTCGTCCCCCTTGTCGGCGGCCACGGCATAGAACACGGCCTCGCTGACGCGCTGGCCCCACCGGGTCACACGAGCCGACCGGCGATCTTCCTCGCTCGTCACCGGCACATCAACAAGGCCGCCAACCGGATCGACCGACTCCACGATGAGATAATAGTTGCGCGCCCCGGGCACATCGTCGGGAATCCGGAACACGCCGGTATATTCCTCACCCGGACCATACACGACCCGCACCTGGTAGATCGCTGCGAGGTCGTCCTTCAGCGTCCGCATTCCGTCCCGCGCTTCGCGCGCCGCCTCAGCGTCGGCCGCTGCCACAGCGCGTTGTCCTTCGGCGAACAGGGCGTCCGACTTGAGCCGCGCGGCATCTTCCAGAACGACCGCATTGATGTCGGCGTGCAACCGCGCAAGCTCTGCCGGCAATGTCTCGGCCAGCTCGATGCGCACTTCGGCCGCGCGCGCCTTGGCCGGCGCCACCACACCGAACTGCCAGGCCCCGACCAACGCCGCCGCGGCCACCAACGCAAACGACACCGGCGCCAGCCAACGGTCCCGCGTGATGTAGAGTTTCGCGAGACTGACCCCGAACGACGGCTTCGGCGGCTCGTAGAGGAACCGCTTCTCCTCGAGCGCCTTGACGCCCTCCTTGAGAATGCGCTCCGGCACGTCGATGCCCTGCGCGGCGTAGATGTCCTTCAGCCGCACCAGCAGCGCGGCTTCGCGCGCGCCGGCATCGAGCTCGGTCATCACAAGCCGTTCGCGGTGGCGCAGCGTATCAACGACATCCATCGCAAGCAGGACATCGTCGAGTTTGCTCTTGTCACGGACAGCCGGTGCGGCAGCGTCGCTCACGGCTTCGGAAGCAGGGCGAGCGTTGCGCCCTCCTCGACCAGTTTCGTCAGGCGCCGCTTGCCGTCTTCAACCGCCTCGCGGATCTCCTCGGCGTTCTGCGTTGCCAGCTTGCGCATCTCGGCGATGATCGTCTGTGTACGTTCCTGGTAGTTCACCACCGAGTCGACCAGCATCTTGACTGACGCGGCCGAAACGGTCGGTCCATAGCCGGCCTTCACGGCCGCCTCCTGAACCTTGCCGCCGATCTCGGCCAGCACTTCCAGGCTCTGGTTCACACCCTTCTTCATGGCTTCAAGCGTCTGCGTGCTTTCGTGCAGGCCGTGCATGCCCGTGAAGCTCGCGGTCAACGCCGTCAGCACGACCTCGTTGGTCGAGAAAAAACTCACCGACTGGGCATACACCCGGTCCTTGGCCGTCGTCGTCTGCACCAGGCGCGCCATCACCACTTCAGACGTATTGTACCCGATGGTGATATTGTCCGAGAGGTCCTTGGCGACCTGGTAGCGCTTCTCCTCGTTCTGAAGGAAGCGCAGCTGCTCGTCGCGGGCAAGTTCCAGCCGGGCCCGTTCGGCCGCGTCTTCGCCGGCGTAAGCGCCGAGCACCGCCACCGCCTCCCCGACTGCGCCGCGCGCCGCGTCGAGCTTCGCCGCGGCCGCCTTCAGCACTTCCAGGGCCAGCACTTCGGACTGTTTCATCGCGCCGCGGAAATCGAGGTAGGCTTCAAGAATCTTCCGTTCCCGGTCGATCTGGTTGGCCGTCTCTTCCTGTACGTCGAGATAGGTGTCCTTGATCTTGCCGAAGCGGGCGGCGATGTCGCCGCGCGTCATCTTCATCCAGACGTTCGAGACGCGCTCCATCGTCGAAATCTTGCCATCGGCGTACTGGTCCACCAGCGATTTCGCGTCATCGCGGATCGAGTTGAAGGCCTTGGTGACCTCCTCATAGCGCTCCCCTACCGTGATGCCCGCCACCTGCTCACGCACCACGTCGTTGAACAGGCTCGCCTGGTCCAGCGTGCGCGCGATCGCGGCCACCTTGTCCGGCTCGAGATCAGCAATCTGCTCCAACAGGGCGACAATCGGCGCCGCACCGCTCTTGCCCCCCGGCACGAGCCCGAGCTGTTTCAGCCCGCCCATCGCCTTGTCGAGATATTGAAGCGCCGTCGGGCTCCTGGTGTCCACCATTGTTGAATCTCCCTTGCCGCCCGCGAGGGGTCGCAGGCGTTGCATATTACGTAGCAACGGCGCGCCGCTGCACAAGGGAGTTTTTATCGAAAAACGAGAAACTGCCAGATTCGCCCGTTCGTCAGAACTGGCTGATGGGTGCCTGAGGGTCCGGCGCGGCAGCCCCCCGCACCGTCTCCCGCATCCGCTGGATGGGTTCGTCGATGAGCCGGGTCAGCAGGTAGCACCCGCCGATCATCAATGTGACCGCAATGACGAAGGTTTCCGCCGTCAGCATGTCATGTCGCGGCGCATACAGACCCGTCAGGCTTTGCGCCACCATGCCGAAGAAGAAATGCGACACGTAGACAGGATAGGAGAGATCGCCGAGCACGCGGTCCGCCCTTCGCACGACGCCGGTGAGTTGCAGGCGCGAGCAGCCAAACACCAGCGCTGCGGCAGGCATGACCGTCAGTGGCAGCATCGCGGCCTCGGCGGCAACCGACAGATCGAGAACCGAAACCGCCGCGCGGCCGGCCGTGGTGGCCAGGATACCCCCTGCCCCGAACCATATCAGCACGCCGGTCAACCGGCGCGCCCCGAACTGGTCTTCCAGAACCCGCGACAGCGCCTTGCGGTAGTGCCACAGCAGCGCGCCCGCGCTGAACGGCAAAGCGCCGCCCCAGACCGAAAAGTAGATGCTGTAGAAGTCCCGCCCGGTGGCCAGGCACCACAGCATGTAGGCGAACGAGGCGGCAAGCCAGATCCAGCTGCGCAGGCGCGTCGCCGACAGGCCGAGGCTGATCAGGAGATAGTAGAACAGCTCGGTCGTCAGCGCCCAGGCCGGCGGCGACAGGCGCGGTGTGTCGAGGTTCACGAAGATCAGCGTCAGGTTCTGCAGCCATCCAAACAGGTCGGTCGGCACGCCGAGCCCGTCGTCGATGACATGGTCGCGGCCGGGTCCGAAGGCCACGGCCATCGGCAAGGTCAGCACCAGCGACACGATATAGATGGGATACAGGCGCAGGGCCCGGTTCAACCAGAACCGTCCGATTCCCGAAGGCCGGTAGCTGTAAGAGGTGTGCATCACCAGGGTCATCAGGAACCCCGAGAGCACGAAGAAAGCCTGCACCGCGATGGGTCCGATCTTGGGAACGGCCAGCAGGTGAAACGCGACGACGGCCATCGCCAGAACGAACCGCATGATACCCATGGATTAACCTCGCCCGCTGATCGCCCGGCAGGCCAAAGCATAAATCGCGCCAGAACCGCCTGACAAACAGGTGATTCTGCCGCCCGGGCGCGGAACTTGCCGGCGCACCCAGGTCGCGACTACCAGGTCCTGGCATTCGACCCGGTCCGGCCCATCAACGATCAGCATCGACCGGAGCGCCAACGCCCAAGCCTCGGCGCCCTCGGCGACATCTGCGCGCTCTCACGCCATCCCGCCTCTGGAGCTTTTTCAAGGCCGCAAAGTAGCCGCCCGTCGCTCTAATCGGGTTCACCATTCCGCCCGCATCGCGGCACACCGATATCGACGATGATGGGATAGTGATCAGATGGCAATCGGCCGGCGCTTTGTTGGGTAATCACACCATGGCGCAGGACCTGAACATCGCGGCTGACCAGAACGTGGTCGATCGGTTCTGGATCGGACCGGTTGATGTCAAACCCGTTATACGTTCCCTTTGGGCCGAAAGGTGGTGACCGGCTAATGTCAATCGTATCTGCGAGGAAGCCTGAATCGGCGCCCAACAACGCCTCATATGAGGCATCTGACGGAACCGAGTTGAAATCACCCAGCACCACCACAGATTCGCAGACCCGGTGATGTTCCGCAATCCACCTGTGTATCATCCGGCCACTGTGCAATCTGGCTTCGCCGCCCACATGATCCCAGTGCGAATTCAGCACAAGCAGCTTTGTGCCCGACGGCAAGTGCGTCAGACGAGTCCAGGTAACGATTCGAGGAAAAGCGGCGTCCCACCCGACGGATGGCAGGTTGGGCGTCTCCGACAACCAGAAGGTTCCCTGATCAGAACTCTCGAATCGATCTCGCCTGTAGGCGATCGACGCAAACTCTCCTTGCTCCGCGCCATCGTCTCGTCCGACACCCACGAACACATAGTCTCCGAGATCTATCTTGAGATCCCCGAGCTGGCTCGGCAGGACTTCCTGCATCCCGAATACGTCAGGATCATAAAACTGTATCAATGCAGCTACGTCACTGCGCCGATAGGCCCACGCATTCTCGCCATCACTGTCTGTATCAAGACGAATGTTGTATGTTGCCACTCTGAGTGCCTGTGTGGACAACTGTTCCTGTCCCGTCTGGCAAGCGGCCAAACCCAAAACTGCAAACAGGACCTGGAACCGGGTCGCTAAATTCATTCGGAATTCCTTTCTGCTTTCGAATACTGCAGTCGATTTCCAGAAACGGGCAAACGCATGCAAAGCGAACTCCAGCGTCTAAGGCGCGGACTGCTCGGCGTCAGTCAACTCATCGAACGCGAGTTTACCCGAGACAGACTGACCACCAACATCGCTCGCACTTTTTCCAGATCGCTTGCGCTCATTTCCCCCAGCAGCCCACGCGTAAACTCCGGAAGGTGAGCGCCCGGATCGCCGCTGGTCTTGAATACATAGTAATCAAAAGCAGACTTCCATGCCGCTCGTTGGGCGGGCGACAACTGACCGATCGTGCCCAAGGCATGCACCAACGCCTCCCAAGGCTCGCTAAACGCAGTCAACGCGCGATTCCACCAATAGTTCACAAGCACATTGATGGAATCGAGCGATTCTACATGATGATACCATTGATACGGAATGTAGAGCGCATCGCCGGGCTCAAGGTCTGCGACCTGAGCAACGCGAAGGGCGGTTCTGAAGCGAGGGTAGCGCTCCAGGTCCGGATCGATCAAGTCGACCATGCTTATCGGCGTACCGGCAGGCGTCACATGCAACGGTCCGAGATACAGATTGCCGATCTGGTCGGGCGGAAACAGCGTGAAGCGCCGCCGGCCGCCAACCACACAGGCAATATTTTCGACCGGATCATTGTGAATGGCGACTTTTACGCGGTTGCCGATCCATACACGGGGCGCGACCTCAGCCGGCACGAGGGCCATCTGGTGAGCTGCAACAAATCCCGGAAAGTATGTCTCGAGATCAAGGCTTTGAATCGCCATCGCACGGGGGTGCGGCGTCGCCGCAGCGGCCCCTAGAACATCCAAAAAATCGCGGTAGCGTGCGCGGTGCCGCTCAAATGTGAATGCCCGCATGTCCGGAGTATAGTGGAACCTGCCCTGCCATCCGGGCGCGGCCGAAACAAACTCCAGATCAGATTGAATATCATGACGCGCCAGATATTCGACCGCGCCAAGTTCGCCGTCCCTATTCGCCCGAACGACCGGCCAATCAGCAACCAGCCCCCGCAGTATGGCCGGCTGATCGAGTTTGCGCACATCCTGCGCGAAGCGCTCAGGCGTAACATCCCAAAATTCTGAAGCTGGAGTCATGAGTTTCCACCTTGCTTGGTGACTTGCTCCTTTTGCGAGACTCACCTTCAGATGATTGATCAAACCATACACACCTTTGCTGGCGGGCAAACCGTTAGGGCAAGACCATCGTCATGCCCGCGCCGCCGTCGAGCGTAATAGAAATCCAGCTTTCGTCTGCCCCGATACTGATCATTTCAGGAAGCTCAGACGTGTTCAGCGCGATCACGACAATCGATCCATCGGAATTCTGAAACCCGACAGACTTTATGCTTTCCTTCGAACTTGCCGTACCGATACGAGTCGCCCCTGCGCGAACGAACCTGCTGAAGTGCCCGAGTGCATAATACTCTTGGTTACGTTCGATTTCGCCGGTCCGGGAATCTATCGTGACGACTCCCCGGCAATCGCTGCAACCTCCAAGGTGCGGTCCATGATTCTCATCCAGCGCAATATTCCACATGAGAACGCCGCGCGCCCAGTTCGAAGGCGCTCCAATCACGAGCCTGTCCATGGTCCATGTCCAGGCGTCCGGCCACTCCGCCGACCATTCACCGCCGGAACACTCCGTAAAGAGCACTTCCTTTTCCGGGAATGCGTCCCGGACAGCGGACTGCGCTGCCACATCACCATTGTAGCAATGCCAGGCAACGCCAGAGACATATCTCTCCGCGGCATCGTTTCCGAGAACTTCCAGGGGTTGACCAGGTTGATCCCAATTGTGATCCCAATCCAAGATCTTCGTCTGTAGTCCAGCCTTTTCGAACGCAGGCCCGACAAAGTCCGATATCAGCAAGGCGCGCTGTGCTGCAGACAGTCTCATACCCGGATAATTGACTGGCTCGAAGTCTGGCTCGTTCTGCAGACTGATGTACTCGACGGGAACTCCCACCGCCTCGAATGACTGAATGGCCCGCACCAAATAGTCCGCAAATGGCTTGTATGCATCTTCGCGCAGAGTACCTTTGATCAGGGATTGGCTGGTCTTCATCCACGCCGGCGGGCTCCAGGGTGTAGCCATGACCACAAGCGAAGGATTGTAACCACGCGCCTGCAGAACAACGGGCACGACCGCCCGCATCATGGGTTCGAACGTATAGTCCGACAAGTCAGGATCGGGCCGGTTTCCAGGGGTGTCATCGAGGCTGTAGTGCGCGGAGGAAAAATCCGACGCGCCGATCACGACCCGGGTAAAGGAAAACCCAAGCCCCGATTCCGGCGAGAACAGTTCCTCCAGAAGTTCAGCCCGCGCGACGTCGCTGAGGCGGTTCTGAATGAGATCGGCAGATGCATCAGTGAAAGCGGCGCCCATGCCGATCATCGTCTGATAGCGATCGGCGGGGTCGACTATTATCTGCACACCTGCCGGATCTGGCGAGGCCATCCATGTTGCGGCCAGCGGCTCCATCCGCTTCTCACCGTCGGCCGTCGTCACCCATGCTTGCGCAACAGTGCCGGCGCCGTCACCTGAAATGGTGCCCTGGCATGCCGCAAGCAGAAGCGCGAAGCTGGCCACGAGAAGCACCCGGCGGCGGCTTCCTCCCCTCGCAGAGCGGTCATTTGCGGCGTGCAATGCCCCGCTCATGCTGGCGCCAGACAATTGCGCTCAACGAATTCCGCATGAGTCGGCATGACGGCAACGCACTTCCTGACGACGGCCTCTATATTATTGAGATAGGCTTCGATTTCCGCTTCGCTGCGGATGTCCACCATGGGATCGTAGGCCTTGGGCATGATCCCCTGCCCGATGCAGACCTGGATCCAACTCTCTTCCGAGAACAACTCCTCATCCTCGCGAAATATACGGCCACTACCTGCGAACAGGTCCATTTTCCGCTGGAGCGTGGCCGGCACGCTCATGTCCCTGCAGTAACGCCAGAACTCCGAATCGCCGCGTTCCGTTGCCTTGTAGTGCAGGATGATGAAGTCGCGGATCCGCTCGTACTCATAGTCGGTTTGCCGATTGAACTCAGCGATCGTCGCTGGGTCAAATCTCTGATCAGGTAGAAACCTCAGCAAACGGATGATCGAGGACTGGATGAGATGCAAACTCGTCGACTCCAGAGGCTCAAGAAAGCCACTGGATAGTCCTATTGCGACGCAATTCTTGTTCCAGATCTTCTTCCGCTTTCCGGTTTCAAACCGGATATGTAGCGGGTCATTCGTTGGTGAGCCGTCGAGATTGGCGAGCAGTATCCGTTCTGCTTCGTCAGCGTCCATGTACTGGCTGGAATATACGTGTCCGTTTCCGGTGCGATGCTGCAGCGGAATGCGCCATTGCCATCCCGCCGTAAGTGCGGTCGACTTGGTGTATGGTGTGAAATTTTCCGATCTCTGGCATCCGACAGCAACGGCGCGGTCGCACGGCAGCCAGTGCGACCAGTTTTCGTAGCCTGTCTGCAAGGCGCCCTCGATAATGATCGCACGCATGCCCGAGCAGTCGATAAACAGATCCGCTGCCAGCGTTTCGCCATTCTGGAGCACAACAGACTCGACGAACCCATCCTCAGGCCGGAGCTTGACCTCACCTATCTTTCCCTCGACCCGCTTGATGCCGCGCGCTTCCGAAAAGCCGCGCAGGTACCTGGCATACAGACCCGCATCGAAGTGAAACGCGTGCGCAATGTGTGCGAGCGGCGATTCTCTAAGTTCAGGCGCACTTCGCATGAACTTGTTGCTCAGCGCTGCGGCCGTGTTGATTGAGTAATTGGCAAAGTCGGATGCCTTGCCCAGACCTTGCATTTTCAACCAGTACTGATGGCATCGCAGCCAGCCAAGGTCTTGTCCGACTACACCAAAGCCGTGGATATAGCTCGAACCGAGGCGAAGCCAGTCGTTGAACTGAATGCCGAGCTTGAACGTACCATTCGTCCGGCGCAGGAAATCGTCTTCGCTCAACTCCAGCAGCGCGTTGTACTTCTTGATAGCGGGGATCGTCGCCTCGCCGACCCCGATGGTTCCGATTTCCTCAGACTCGACCAGCGTGACGTCATAGATCCCATTCAGGAGTTTGGCGAAGAGCGCCGCCGTCATCCAACCGGCCGATCCGCCGCCCACGATCAGAACTTTCCTGAGATGCTCCATCGTCTCCTCCCGGCCCGGATTCCGTGGCCAGTTCAAATGTCTCAAGGACTATCGCACGACTCAACTGGCGTCGGCGCTTTTAACTTACCAAGCTCCCGCGCAGCCACATAGGTCAGCCCATAGCCTCTGGGAAAAAGGCTTTTTTCGGCGCGGCTATCACATGGGTCTGAAGGCCATGCGAATGGTAGATGCCCCAAAAAGTCAAACTGGGAAGAGCCGGGCTTCGACTCAACCAGGAGATCCACCAGTCCGCCGGCTTCACTTCCTGGCAAATAGGCCGCGACGAATGCATCAGACGCATTCAGCAGGTCCGTCGCGTAGAGGTTGCGACCGGAATACACGACCGTAACGACAGGAATGCCGAGACCTGCGGCTTCGGTCACCATGTCCATCTGGTCCGGATACAGCGCGCTGAACGAAAGCGGCGCCGGGTACGTTACGTCACCCTTATATTCAGCATACGCTGCTTCGCCGACGACTGCGATGACAACATCAAATTCCGAAGCCTGCGGAACCGCATCCCGTTCCGCATAGGTCACGTGAACGGGTCCGAGCTCTTCACGGAGTGCGTCAAGCAGCGTCTCGCCCGTTCGGAAGTCCGAATTGGAAATCTCGTCTCCCTGCCAAGTCACCGTCCAGCCGCCCATCTGACGGCTCATTTCGTTTGCCGCCGCACCAACGACAAGGATTCTGCTCGACCGGTCGATTGGCAGTGTCTGCTTGTCATTCTTGATCAAAACGGCAGACTTTCGAACTGCTTCCCGCGCCAGGTCTGTCGCAAGAACGGCGTTCGGGTCGGCGAAGTATGCACTCTCAGAGGGCGGACGGTCAAAGAGTCCGAAGCGGATCTTGACCCGAAGGATGCGAGCAACAGCATCGTCTATCCGCGCTTCCGCGACGCGGCCCGATCGCACGTCATCGACTGTATTGGATATGAAGGCTTTCCAGTCCTCAGGAACCATGAACAGGTCAATTCCGGCGTTGATCGCTTGCGGACAATGATCCCGCGAACACCCGGGAACCTGCTCGATCGCATTCCAGTCCGAGACAAGAATTCCATCAAACTTCAGGTGCTCTTTCAGAACACCAGTCAGCAGTTTGTCATTGCCATGCATCTTGCCATAGGCCGTGCCGGAAACAGTGTCAGTCCAGCTGCTATAGGATGCCATGACCGAGCCTGCGCCAGCGTCCAGCGACGCATAATACCCCTTACCATGGATGTCCGCCAACTCCTTGGGCGAAACCTCGGTTACCCCCTGATCTTTACCATCGCGCGTGCCACCGTCGCCCAGAAAATGCTTCGCCGTTGCCAGCACATCGCCATCGTCGGCGAAGGCGCCCTGCAGGCCGCTGACCAGCGCCGCACCATTGACCGCGACAATGTTCGGATCGCTGGAATAGCTCTCGTAGGTGCGGCCCCATCTATTGTCCTGTCCAACGGCGATCGTCGGCGCGAAAACCCAGGTGATCCCCGTTGCGCGCACCGCTTTTGCTGTTGCCCGCCCGATGCGGTAGGTGAGATCGGGATCATTGGCCGCACCGAGACCAATATTGTGCGGAAAGATGGTGGCAGAGCCCACATTGTTGTGTCCGTGTACGGCATCTGTCCCCCAGATAACCGGAACCGGATACTGTGCATTGCTGTGGATCGACGCTTCGTAGAACTGCATAGACAGGTTCGCCCAATCCTGGACGCCGGCTTGCTTGTCCATGCCCGGCCAGCTGCCGCCGCCGTTCAGGATAGAACCGATGTAGTATTCCCGAACTTCGTCCGGCGTGATGTATCGGATTTCGGCCTGGGTGATCTGACCGACTTTTTGCTCAAGCGTCATCGTGGAAAGAATCTGTGCAACCCGCGCCTCGATGACCGGGTCCTTAGGAGCAATTTGCGTCCGCTCCGGCCAAGCCGAACTGATGTCAGCCGCCCGATCACTCGAAGCGGGCATCGACGCGCAGCCGAAAAGCAGCAGGCACGAAAGGCTCACAAGACTACGATGCATTTTCATTCGAGGCTGTTCCAACTCGTCGGTTTAGGTTTGTTGCGGCAGCGGCATGTTTAACATTCCAGATGGACCGGGGGCTGCCCCCCCTGCCCGGACGGCCTGCGCCTGCTCCGTGCTGTGTCCATGCAGAGCGCTGCCGATACTGCGGCACAAAGAAAAAAGGGCGGACATGCAGGGGAATTCGCATGCCCGCCCCGGAGACTGCCAATCCTCTGGGAGAATGGATGGGCAATCCTGTTTGTCTCTCAGAAGCGGTAATTGATTCCGAATAGGATCTCTCGTCCGTACTCCTCATAGGTCTCCTGAAGGGAACCGCCGCTGGCGGTCCGCGTTCCTCCCGAATCCAGGCCAAGACGCGTCCGGTACGGCGAGTCCGTCAGGTTGTTGACCTGAAGCTGCAGGCCGAAACCATCAAGCGGCCCGCCTTCGAAATTGTAGCCGATCTGAGCATCGACCTGTTTGTCTTCCAGGATCTCGGTGAAACCGCGCGTTGCGAAGAGTTGAACCACTTCGCCCTTGAACGCAGACCGGTAACGTTGGCTGATCCGTGCCTGGAAGCCGCCCTTCTCGTAGTATGCCGAGAGATTGTAGACCGTTCCGGACAGGCCTGGAATGCGGACTTCGTTCGTCCCCGCCGTCGGATTGAGATCCGACTCCGTGTACGAATAACTTCCGATCAGGCCGAAGCCGTCGAGCGCTTCGTGGATGTACTTGAAGTCAAATGCACCACTGAGCTCGATCCCCTGGACGCTTCCACCATCACCATTCGCTGGCAAGGTCATCTGGCCAATCGGACTGATGACAACGCCAGGAGGGATCACCGCGCCCGTCGGGGTCGGCACACCCGTGAAATCGAACGGCAGGGTTTGCTGGTAGATATAGCTGTCCAGATCTTTGTAGAAGGCGGCAATCGACACATAGCTTGTACTGTCGATGTACCACTCATACGCAAGATCGAAGGCCGTCGCACGCCACGGCTCCAGCTCGGGGTTTCCGCCCCGCCCAGACCAGGGGTTCAATGTGCTGCCTGGAGCGACCGGCGTGCTCGGAAGTCCGAAACTCGGTGTGATATTTGCCCGAAGTTCGTCCATGCGCGGACGCGCCAGCGTCTTCGATGCGGCAAAACGCAACCGGTGACCGCCGCCGATATCATAGATCAGGTTGAAGTTCGGAAGTACGTCAGAATAGTCGGCACCCTCGGTAACCGGCACCGGCACGATTGGGTTACCCTGAATGATCGTGCCCGAGGATTCCTGTTCCTGCTGGACGAATTGCACGCCAACATTCCCGGTGAACCGGCCAATCTCAAAGTCAGAGCGCGCGAACGCTGTCACCACCTGCTCACTGATGTCCCAATTCTTGTCGAAGAAGTTGGCATCCAGAATGGGCGACGCCCGATAGTAGGTCGAAAGCGCCGCCGGGAGGTTTACACTGATCACATCGCCGAATCCGGCGAAGTTGAGCGATGTCGGATCAACCAGGAACCGCGGGTCGACGAGGATCTGCTGACGCCCATTGAGCAAGAACAGGTCAAAGTCGTCCACGCGCTTGCTCTTGTCGCGCTCGGTCAGGTTCAAACCCACCTTCACATTCTTGAACACGCCATCGAGATCGTAAGTGCCCCGCAGGTCGAACGACTTGACAGTCTCCTCGACTTGCGGGAACCGGATCGCGCCGTCATGGCCCCAGCCACCCCAGGGCGCCCGGTCACCCAGCGACACTTGCGCTGCGTCGGCATAGTTCAGGCCGTTCGTGTAGGTCGGGTAACCTTCCACCGGCAGCGAGAAGCCAAACGTGTCAAATGTGCGCCCGACGTTCTGGGTAGAACCTGTAACACCGCCGACACCCAATCCGTACCCGGCATAGGTTTCAAGGACCTGCTCTTTGCGCGAATTACGCGAATAGGACAGATCGGCCACAAAGCCCAACCGATCCGTAGCCTGATATTCCTGATTGATACCGGCAGCGAACAGGTTGTCGTCCCGCGTATTGTAGTCGTTGCGCAACTGCGGCACGATATTGGTGACCGTGCCATTCGACGCGAAGAGTGTGCCGCCTATGTCGCGGGTATCGTCGATGGTGAACTGGGCATTGTCGGCCCATCCATTGGAGAACCACTGCGCGCCGCGCATCGTCTCGTTCTGCTCGAACTTCGAATAGTAGAGATCGAGCGTCGTGTGCAGCTGCGCGTTGGGCGCCCATTCGACAATCCCGATGACCGCATCGCGAACGTTCTCCCGGGAATAGGCGAATACTTCCTGACCGTTCAGGATCAGCGCCGAGTCGGCGCTGTCGGGGGTTACCGCAAAGCCGAAGGATTCGTAGCCATAGGCCTTGAAGTGCCGGTTCTGCGATGGCGAATCCAGATGCGCAAATCCGACGGCGACACCGAGCGTGTCGTTTGCGAACTGGTCGATATAGCTGGCGCTGAACCGCAAGCCGGAATTCGATACATCCGCGTTCAGCTGATCGCCGCTGAGCTCTGAGCCCCGAAGGTTCATCACCACGGCCCGATCATCGAAGTCGAGCGGACGAACCGTGCGAAGGTCGGCAGTGCCGGAAAGGCCCATGCCGGAGACCTGCGCGTCGGGCGTTTTGTAAATCACAACCGAGGACAGCAGTTCGGACGGGTACTGATCAAACTCGACGGCGCGGTTGTCGCCGGAACTCGCCTGCTGCCGCCCGTTGAGCAACGTGGTCGTGAAATCAGGCGCAAGCCCGCGGATCGAGATTACCTGGGCGCGACCGTTGACGCGTTGAGCTGCAACGCCCGGTAAGCGCGAGATCGATTCCGCAATCGAAATGTCGGGCAGCTTGCCGATGTCTTCTGCGGAAATGGCCTCGACGATCGAGGTTTCATTTTTCTTGAATTCCAGTGATCGCCCGAGGCCGCCGCGGATCCCTGTGACAAAGACTTTTTCCAGGACCTGATCTGACTCGCCCGTTGCCCCCGGCGTCCCGGCAGCGGATTCGGCCTCCTGCGTCTGCACGACCTCATCTGGCTCCCCCACGGAAGGGGCAGAATCGTTGACTTGCGCCATGGCGGCCTGGGGCCACCACGCGGCCAGCGCCAAGGCGGACGCTGTGAGAAAAAGGCGGGAATTCCGGGTGAACCGGCCCCCTTCATTGGTGATGCTGAAATCTGACATTTGTATCCTCCCGATGCGACTTCTCGTGGGCATCAGCGACCCGGATTGCCTTGGTAAAGGCGACCGTCGATGACATTGGAAGCGCTTCCAATTTTTATTCAGCACGGCGCGCAACATGTCAATCGTCTTATTTTTCCTATACTTTCAACCGCCTGATCGACGCCGGCGCGCGAGGTGTTGCAATTTGAGCGCACGCGCCCCGACGCGGTAATGCCAACCGCTATTTCGCCGTGCGGATCCGAGCCGCAATCAGCCCGCCCACGATCGCCGAGAGACAACCTGCCCCAAACAGAACGGAATAGCCCGCTCCGTAATTTCCGATGATCGCAAGCGCCAGAGCGGGTGCTACTGCCTGCGGAACGGCATTTCCGATGTTCAGCACAGCAAGATCGCGGGCGGCATGCAAACGGGTTGGCAGCAATTCTGCGGCCAGGGCGACCTCAGCGGATGAGTAGAGGCCGACGCCGACGCCGTAGAGCAGTTGCCCCAGAATGAACCCGGTCAACGTGGGCTGAGCAGCCATCAATCCCATGCCGGCGGCGACGAAGAAGCCCGCCGCCACGACAAAAAGCTTGCGCCTGCCGATTCGGTCTGTCGCCGCGCCGATCAATACCGCCACCAGCAGGGATAGGCTTGTCGATACAAGCAGCAGTCGCCCCGCTACCGTTTCGGCCGGCAGGCCGCTTCCGACATCTGCCAATTGACGGGCGCGGATCAGGAACAGCAGCAAGTAGCTCTGGCACACTGAAAAAGCGATCTGCACGAAGAAGCGTGACCACCAGATCCGCCAGAAATCGCGCCAGCGATCCTCGGCCAATACGGCTTCGCTGACCTTCGCTTCGATCACGACTTTGCTGACTTCCTGGCGGCGAAGATCGGAGCCGGCCCGTTCCTTCCAGAACAGCAACAGAGGCAGTATGCAGACGACCATCAGGCCGCCCGGCAGTGCGAGCCGCTGGCTCAGTGACAAGGTTGAAATCCCCATCAGAAAAGCGCCGACGCCGAGCCCCAAAGGCGCGCCTACCGCGAGCAGGGCCGCGACAAATCCTTTGCGCGCATCCGGAACCTCATCCGGCAGCAACGCGATCAATGACGGAAGCATGATGTTGAAGGCAGCCTGCAACGCGATGACTGCGCCGACCAGCTGCACACGCGTCGAGGCCGACAGGACTAACGCATACGACGCGATTGTGAGCACACTGCCGGCCACAATCCACGGCTTTCGCCGTCCGATACGCGAACTTGTGAGGTCGCTGAGCCAGCCTGCCGCCAAGTTTACACTGCTGGCAACGAGCGCACCCAGCATGATGGTCCAGCTGAGCAGATCCGAGCTTCCGCCAGGATCAATCTCTTGTGCCTTCATCGGAACAAGAATCGCCAGAATTGGCAGGCACCCCAAGAAGGCGCCAAAGTTCGCGATAGCGAACTGGAACGCGAACACAGGCCTGAACGAGAGGTCTCGAGGGTCCATCGGATCCAAAATAGCAAGTGGCATGATTGGCAACGGACACCCCGCCACCTTCTGGTTACAGCGCAACAGTTCAGAGCAAAAGTCCAAGCACCGGCCGCATTCCGATTGTTGCGCTTGCGAAGCGCCGCCATGCGTTTGAAGCTCGGACTGTCATTGCACCCTTCGGGGTATGTTCGTATGTGCAACAATCAATTGTATACCCTGTGTGTTCATGAACGACGGGCATCTGGACGGCTGGAATCCATGACGAAAAAGCGCCCGACGATCGATGATGTTGCGTCACTTTCCGGTGTCGCGCGCGTGACCGTCTCCCGTGTTTTGAATGGTGGCGAAAACGTCCGCGCAGAAGTGCGCGAACGCGTCCTGAAAGCCGTCGAACAGCTCGATTACAGAGTCAACGTTCAGGCGCGGACCCTGGCGGGTGGCTCCAGCCAACTCGTTACAATCGTCCACCCGGTGGATCAGGAGACAGAGCCGAACTCCTATTGGGAATCTGCTTTGGAACTGGGCGCTCTGAGAGCTTGCACTTCGCAGGGCTTGCAGCTGGTGACCCGGCGGATCGCAAGGCCCGATTGGGGTGAGCGTCGCTGGGTCACGGAATTGATTGATCAGGCTTTTGTCGAAGGGATCATATTGACCCCTCCATTTTCGGATGACCGGAATCTGTCCCAATTCATCGCAGACCGAGGCTGCGCCCTCGTGTGTATTGCGCCCGGGTCACCTAACAACAACGTCCCCGCCACAGTCGGAATTGATGACGAACGAGCAGGGTTCGAAATAGCGAATCACTTGCTCCAGCTTGGCCACCGGCACTTTGCGTTCATCGGCGGATTGATCGGTCACTCTGCGGCCGAGCAACGGTGGGACGGCGTGCTCCGCGCCATGAGGGAGGCCGGAATCCCCCCCTCACAAATAGAATCCCTTCAGGGCGATTTCACATTCAAGTCAGGCGTTGACCTTGCGCGGGAAGCGCTCGCGAAAGCTCCAGGGCCGACCGCAATCATCTGCGCCAATGATGACATGGCCGTGGGCGCCCTGTTCGCCGCACACAAACTTGGGATCGAGATCCCGGAACACTTGTCGATTACCGGATTCGACAACACGCCTGTTTCTGCCCGGATCTGGCCACCTCTGACGACAATCCACCAGCCGATTCAGGAGATGGGCAGTCGCGCTGTCGAACTCATCGTCGAGCAACTCAAGCGGCCAAACGGTCAGTTCTCACCGCATCACGAACGCCTCGACCACCTGCTGATCGAACGAGAATCGAGCGCGGCGCCCGCTGGAGTCATTTAGCCGGACGGCCCCATCCGTGCCCGTCAGCGCTGAATCTAGGGACAAAAAGGTGACACCGTTTCAGATTCCGATTCCAGAGCACGATGGATTACGTCTCGCCAGATGTCGTACCCTCGCGCGTTCATGTGCAGTTGATCACTGACGTACACTTCGCGATCAACCATTCCGTCCTTCATCATCGGCCCTGCAACATCGATGAAGGTCAGGTCGGCGCGCGTCTCGGCCAGCGCTGCCATCTCCTGGTTCAGTGCCGCCTGCAGAGGGAGTTCCTCCACGCGCGCAACTGATGGCTTGACCGAAATGAAATAGACAGGCGTGGCGCCGAGGGCGGAGTCCTTCATGTCCATGAACTTGTGAAACGCGCTTACGGCGTCTTCAACCGCCATGCCCGCATTCAGATCGTTTTCCCCCGCATAGAATACGATACGAGAGGGATGATAGCGGCTCACGACCTCATCGAAATAATGATTGATATCTGAAATCGCCGCGCCTCCGAAACCCCGGCGGATGACGTACGCTTCCGGGAAATCATTCGTCAGCCGGAACCAGAAGCGGATACTTGAACTACCGACAAACAATGTGGCGCACGGCGCTGGCGGGAAGATCTCGTCCTCCATCGCAAACACATGGATCTCTTCAGCGAAGGGCGCGGGCGACACCCCTTCCCCATCGGCCGGTGGCGGTGAACAGGCCCCCAGGCCGAAAAACACCGAAAGAACCAACATCGATCGCCGCATACCAATACGCTCCCTTTTCACCGTGTTACAAAATGCCCTGCGCTGCTTCGTCAGGCCAATCAGGCGCCAGCTCCCAATTGAGCTCAACCTTCGTCGCACGGCTACCTGCAAAGTGACTTACCGTGAAATTCGCGATCCCGCTCAACCCATGTCCGCACTCTTCTGTGACGTATCCGGCAGTCCTGACAATGAGATCCCACGCCTTCGATCATCGGAAACTGTGGGACGATCAGATTACAGAGCGGCGCTTCGGCTGCATTTGCAGCAGGCAACCATCCGACAAGGAAATACACGCTTGCTCCAAAAAGCTGCTCCCTGTCCTGCGAAATGCGCAGGTCTTGACAACGTTGTTATTTCGATCCACAGACCAGCGCCATGAAAGATGCACAGCTTCTGCCGTTGGTTTCCGTTCTCTGATGACTGGGCGTGTGCACATCGCCGGGACCGCTGGGCTGAATGAACATTCGGGCATCCTGACGCGGGCCGTTGCTGTTGGCGCTTATGGCATTCCGCGCTGGATCCAGGCAAAGCGATCAAAGAAAACGACGCGCCGGAATGCGCTTTTTGCTTACAAAATGGAGACGACTGCAGCTTGCGAAAGCTGATCTGTATAGGGATTTTCTGGCCTCTGGTAAAAACGACCGCTTAAGCGGCGCCGGCCGATCTATTCCGACGACGGACAATGTAGTCTTGGAACATTCAAACATGTCGGGGAGGAAACGATATGACACTAGAGCCTGTCGACCTTATTATTGTTGCGGTTTATGCCATTGCATTGTTTGCAATTGCCGTACTCGTCTCGCGTGAGCCTGCGGGTCACCAAAAGGATACCGAGGACTACTTCCTCGCGGGCAAAGCTCTTCCCTGGTGGGCAATTGGCGCTTCTCTGATTGCCGCAAACATCTCCGCCGAACAGATCATCGGGCAGTCTGGCCAGGGCTTGGTGGTTGGGCTCGCGATCGCAGCCTATGAATGGCAGGCCGCGATTGTCCTGCTCATTGTCGCCAAATTCTTTCTGCCGATTTTCCTGGAACGGCAGATATTCACCATGCCACAGTTTCTCGAAACCCGCTTCGGCGGCGAGATCAAATCCATCATGGCCGTATTCTGGATCGTTCTCTATACGGCCGTAAACCTGACCTCAATTCTCTGGCTCGGTGGATTGGCCATCAGCACCGTGACAGGCTGGGGCGCGTTGCCAGCCATGGCCTCGCTTGCGGCGTTCGCCGTTCTCTATTCGGTCTATGGCGGCCTGAAAGCCGTCGCCCTGACGGACATCATTCAGGTTATCATCCTGATCCTCGGCGGCTTCGCCATTCTCTGGATTTCTCTTGGTCTGGTTGGCGGACAGGCAGGTCCGGTCGCTGGATTTTCCATTTTGATGGGCGAGCTTCCCGGCCACTTCAAGATGATCCTCAACGACCAACACCCATCCTATGGCGATCTTCCGGGGATCTGGACGCTCCTCGGCGGCTTGTGGGTACTGCATTTCTCCTATTGGGGATTCAATCAGTACATCATTCAGCGCGCGCTCGGCGCTGAAAGCCTGCCAGAAGCCCAGAAAGGCCTGGCATTCGCCGCGTTTCTCAAGCTCCTGATACCTGTGATCGTGGTCATTCCCGGTATCGCGGCTCTGTGGCTTGCGCAGCACGGGTCCCTCGATCTTGAAGCCCTCACCGGAAAGCCTGACAGCACCTATGGTGCGCTGATGACACTCGTTCCGGGCGGCTTGCGCGGTCTCGTTTTCGCCGCGCTGATCGCCGCGATCGTTTCTTCGCTGGCCTCAATGATGAACTCGATTTCGACCATCTTCACGATGGACATTTATCGCGACTACATTGCGAAGAACCAGACGGAAAACCATTACGTTCTCGTCGGCCGGCTTGCCGCGCTCGTGGCCATGCTGGTTGCGCTCGTGCTTGCCAAGCCATTCCTCGGCGGCATGGAAAGCGCATTCCAGACTATCCAGGAGTATACGGGCTTCATCGCGCCGGGCGTCGTCGCCGTTTTCCTTCTGGGCTTCTTTTGGAAACGCGCAAACATGCAAGGTGCCATCGCGCTTCTGATCAGCTCAATCTTGCTGAACCTTTTCGCGAAAATCGGAATGCCGGATGTGCCCTTCGTTCTCAGGATCTGGGGCGTGTTTCTTGTGTGTCTGGCCGTTGGCGTCCTTGTATCACTCGTGACGCCGAAACCTGCCGAAAATCAACCGGTCGATCTCACGGGCATAGAATTCCGCACACACGCTGGTTTCAACATTGCCGCTGTGACAATTGGAATGGTGCTCGTGCTGATCTACGTCGCCTTCTGGTAATCGCATTCAGGACTTCCCGCATCGGTCAATCATGGCCGGTGCGGCCGTCTCAACGCCGAACGCTCACTTCAAACAGTGAGGGGTCACCCAACGTGCGCGCAAGGATCAGCGCGCCCTCGAGTTTCGCCAGGATGGCAGCGGGCGGTTCACCGGGCCAATCCGGGCCGAAGGCTTGTGTGAGGTAGACAATCACCAGGCGAAAAAAATCTGCCGTGGCTGCTCTGATTTCGGGTGGTAAGGCATCGCTTTCGGCGCCGAAAAGTCCGCACAGGCACATCTTGTCGTCTTTGATCAGGGCGTCGCGAAACATTTGCGTGACGCGTTGTATCGCCTGATCTGGCGTGAGTTTGGCGGCAACCCCCAGATAGTCGGCGGCGCGTTCCGTGTAGCGCTTGACCAGACACTCTCCGAGGTCAGCCTTGGTCGGAAAGTGATAGTGCACAGACGAACTCTTCACGCCCACATCGTCGGCAATCTCCCTGAAACTGAAGCCGCCATAGCCGCCTCTGCGCGCACGGATTTCGGCAGCGTCGAGAATACGGTCGCGAATGGAAGTGTCCGTCAAAAGTGATTTCCTCTACCGATCGATAGATAGTTGTTGACAAGGCTGCGGCGCGCGGTTAGCTGAACCTATCAGTAGATAGACAGCAAGGCAACCCATGTCCCATTCCTCAGTTTCCCTCATTATTGGCGGCTCTTCCGGCATTGGCCTGGCCACCGCAACCAAATTGTCCCAGGAGGGGCGATCCGTCCTGCTCGTGGCTCGCAGCGAGACCAAGCTGGCGGCGGCCAAGGCGGCCCTGAACAGTGCGGGCGGAAAGGCCGAAGCATTCGCCGCCGATCTGATGGACCCCTCGGTACTTCAGTCTTTGATTACGCGCATCGACGAGGAGCCACGCCATATCGACCAACTCGTCAATGCCGCTGGAACTTTCCTGCCGAAGCCGTTCATGGAGCACACGCGCGCAGACTACGATTCTTATCTCGATCTGAACCGGGCGACTTTCTTCCTGACGCAAGCCGTGGCCCGCAACATGGCGCGCCATGGCGGTGGTGCGATTGTCAATATCGGTTCGATGTGGGCGAAGCAGGCCATCGAGGCGACGCCCTCTTCAGCCTATTCAATGGCGAAGGCCGGCCTTCATTCGCTGACACAGCATCTGGCGATGGAGCTTTCGGGCCACCGCATCCGTGTCAACGCAGTCTCCCCTGCTGTTGTGGTCACACCAATCTATGGCGCCTTCATCGAGCCCGGGAAAATCGAAGAAACACTGACCAGCGCATTTGACACATTCCACCCGATCGGACGCGTCGGCCGGGCGGAAGATGTCGCCGCGCACGCTGCGTTTCTCCTGTCGGACAAGGCCGGCTGGACAACCGGCGCCGTTCACGACGTGGATGGCGGCGTCATGGCCGGGCGGAATTGAGGGACACGGCTCATTGCATGACTGAGGAAACCCGAAAAGCTGAGGACGCCTGCGCCGCTGGCGTCTGACGCTTGGCAGTGTTTCACGTTCGACACGGCTGACCTGGCGGATGGCGCCCTGTTGAAAAGCACCAGAAACTGATCGCCGCAGCAGCCGCCCTCGCCGCTCTGGGCCCATGCTGCGGCAACCCGCAAGTCAGGCGAGCCGGACCTGGTACCGGCCGCCGGACTGCCCGTTGAAATCAATGAACGCGGTCAATTGGCCGGCGAGACACGCAATACCGAGAATTCCCTGCGCATCGATACGGCAAGGTATCGGAGATAGAGCCAAAGCACCCATAGGAACACACATCCGGCCGCGAAGATCGGGACGGACGCGCCGAGGGCTTGCAGCGGCGACAGGTGATCGTTCTGTATGAATGGAAGATCGACAATCAGCAGTTCGATGAGGGCGAATACGAACGAAAGCCCCCCGGTGACCAGGAATGTGAAGGCAAGGATCGTCAGGCTGGGCACGACCAGCAGGGACATGAGGCTGGCGCCGGCCAGCAGTGAGGCAAGCCGGGCGAAAGTCAGAAAGCTCCAGCCATTGTTGGTCAAACGGGCGTGCGCCAGCTCGACGGCGTAGGCGCGGGCAAGCGCTTCAGGCGAGCCCAGCGCCGTCAGCGCCTGTTCGAGCGAACGCCCGTCTGCGGCGGCTTCCGCGATGTGTCCGCGGACGTCCGCGACGATGCCGCTCGCGTCTGCCATCCTCAGGCGACGTAAAGCTGCGCCGAACTTGGACAGATAGGCTTCTCCGTCGGCAACTCCTGCAGTCACGCCTCACTCCCGCGCTCAAGGCATCGCGATACACTGTCTTTGAGTTCGGTCCATCCCACCGACCGCGCCGCAAGCTGCTCAAGGCCCACGGCCGTGATCTGCAGATACTGGCGCGGTGGACCCTTGGGTGACTCGACCATGACCGCTTCAAGCAGTCCTTCGTTGCGCAAGCGGCGAAGCAGCGGATAGACCGTGTTTTCGCCGGCCGCCAAAGGCCCCAGGCGCGAGAGCAACGCCACGATTTCGTAACCGTAGCTCATCTTGTCGCTCAGGATGCGGAGCACGCAGAGCTCGAGCGCGCCTCGCCGCCATTGCGCCAACCAATCGCTATCGCTGGCCAAAAGTCCTCCATGCCCCCGCCCCGACTCGCCGATCACGCCCCGCCGGCGGCTTCGAAGCTAGTGTGCCCGGTCATGCTGATCGCGCTCAGGCGCGAGTTGGTCAACGATATTTCCCTCGGCATCAAGGAATTCGATCACCCCATAGCCTTCTTCACTCACCTTGAGGCGCATGCGGGGCCGGTCTTCCGCGTCGTTGAGCATCAGCACCGGGGCGCCTTCGGGTGTCACCGACATCTGAATGGGTGTTGTGGTCGGACCAGGCACAAGATGGTCGCCAAGGCTCGCGTTGCGCGCCTGGGCCGGACGGGAGATCAGCATCATGTTGGCACTGCCATCGGGCAAGGTATTGAAGCCTGCGGCCTCTCCGTTGTTGTGGTCGAGCGCGAACACCACCGCACCGAACTTGCTGGCGAATCCAAATCCGCCACGCTCGTTGCCGTGATCATCGCGAAGCACAAGGCCGCCGACCGGCGTGGAGCGGCGCCATTCGACGCCATCGATAACCGGGTTGGGCAAATCTCCGGCGAGCGTCATCCGGATGATGCCCTCTGCATCGACGACATCAATGCGGCGGACGCGCAACGACTCGTAATCCACGCTCTCGACCTGGACCTCCGGGTGCGTGCTCACGACGTCGGCCGGAATTGGCTCCTGGACCGGCTGGTCAGCGAGCGCTTGACCAAAGCAAAAAAGCGACGCCAGGGCCGCCAGCAAGAATCGTTGCATTTCACCTTTTCCTCAGTATTGCGTGACGCACAGTACCAAGCTAGTGTGTACAACACAATAGCGGTCTTGGCGCTTTCCGCCACCCTGCGTCATCGTGAAGGACAAAGTCAGCATGCGCAGGTTTGTGGGAACCATCGTCTGTGCGCTTCTATCGATCCGCCGGGCGCCGGCATCCGCTTCGCCGCGCGGGCTTTCGACCTTCGCGACGATCACGCGTTAGTCGCGGGCCAGCAGACCGAAAGTTTCGTTCTTGCAACGCCGCATCTTTCAATGACGCCGGCCAACTTCAACGCTGCAGCCCTTGAGGGGCTGCTGCAGAAGCTCCGGTCTTTCGATCCCGGCGACATCGCGATGTATCGCGCGGAGTAGCCAGATCCCCTCCCCCTGCTGAATGCTATGAGAGCCTTGCCAGCGTGTCGTACTCCAGGCGGCCAGCGCAATCGGCCGGCAAACTATCCGCGAGCCAATCGGCAACGATGTCTCGCTCTCGCGCAAGTCCATTTGCAGGCGGAGGAAGCCTCTGCACGAGTTGGGCGGGCAGCCGCCGGCGCAGAAGGGTGACGAGCCATTCAAAGGTCATCGGCGGCCGCTTCTGACAGAATCCGCGCAACCTTGTTCTCGACTTCAGCAAGATCTTCCGCATCCAGACCCAAGCGAGCCGCACGCAGTCTCGACCTGTTGATCTCCCGTTCGCCACCCTCAATCAATGTGCGCGCATACTCCAGAACAATGGCTGTACGCGCATCAAAGCTCCGCCCGCGGGCAGCGGCATCGATCTCGGCTCCCGTCAGCCCGGCACGCCGCGCATCGGCTTCGAGCAGGGCTCGCCTTTTCTGACATCCGCAGCCGGCGAGGAGGGCAAGCCTGAGCTGGGCATCAACCCTGAAGCTGAATTTCTCTGTCATGGGATTTTACTGCGGGCTCATTGAGCCCGACGGCAGGCAAGCACCGTTGGAAACTGCCAACTGGCGCGCCATCGAAGCGACAAGGAACGTCATCTTCAGAATTCGGGCGCGGGACGAACCGGCGACCGCGTGGACCTGGAGACCCACACTTGCCAGGCCATCAGGGCGCTCGCCGCAGACGCCCTGGGGTCTCTCTATTCTCAGCATGACCATGGCCGTCGGACCTCTCTGTCCCAGCAAACTGCTGCGGCTGAGTTAGGCATCGACCTGCGCGTCTGATAATCTTCTCGCGGCGGAATGGATTATTCCGGTTCCTGAAACGAGCATCTCAGTTGATGAGCCGGTTTGCCCGCAGTCTTGGTACGATGAAATCGACGAAACTGCGCACCTTGGCCGAGGCGTTTCTTCCCTCCGGGTGCACGACGTGTATGGGCAACGGTTCCTCTTCAAACTCTTCAAGCACGGTCTGAAGGGCGCCCCCGACAAGATCCGGCCCGATCTGGTAAGACAGCACCCGGGTCAGCCCCCATCCGGAACGCGCGGCGGCGATTGAAGCTTCGTTCGAATTGCAGAAAAGCGAAGGACTCACATGGACCACGATCTTGTCCTCGCGGCCAAATCGCCAGTCGAGTGAAGTCCACGCACCCGTAGACGCAACCAATCTGTGGTCTGCCAGCTCAGCAGGATGCCTCGGAACCCCATGTCTTTCAAAGTATTCCGGCGCACCGCACACGACCCGGCGAACCGAACCCACCTTGATGGCGCTGTAGCTGGAATCCGGCAGGTTCCCGATCCGGATCGCCACATCGATTCCTTCGTCCACCAAGTTTGTCAGCCGGTCGAGAAACAGCATGCGACCAACGACTTCCGGGTAAGCCTCCAGATACTCCAGAATGATCGGAGTGACGTAGAACTGGCCGAAGAGTACAGAAGCCGTGATCGTGAGCGTACCGGTTGGGCGAGAGAAAATTCCTGCGGCAGCGGCCTCCGAGTCAGAGATGTCCGCCAGAATTCGCCGGCAATCTGCAACGTAGCGAACCCCCGCTTCGGTCAGCTTTACGGATCTCGTCGTGCGCGTCAGCAGGCGGGCTCCGATCAATGCTTCCAGGGAGGCGACAGCCCGACTGACAGCCGGCGGACTGAGATGCAGTTGCCGCGCGGCTTCAGCAAACCCGCCTGTATCGGCAATCCGTACAAGGACCTGCATGGCGTGGTAACGGTCCATGATGCTGCGCTCCGGCTTGATGGTCGGCAATTCGCCCTCTGGGCCAATTCAACGTAGAGTCTGACGTAGATGTCACTGTTACGCTGGACGCAACACTGACTTCAAGCCTTCCGATATTCCTGAGTGGAAGCGGTTGGGGCATTTCACTTTGAACCGGATTCTCCGGTCTCCCGCCCCCGCCGCAAAGGACTCAATCAATGAAGCTCTACTATCACCCAATTTCCGGTCATGCGCACCGGGCCCGGCTGTTCCTGTCCCTGATTGGCGCCGATGTGGAAATCGTCAACGTCGATCTGGCCAAGGGCGAACACAAGGCCGCAGACTTCATCACGCTCAACCGGTTTGGCCAGGTGCCCGTGCTTGATGACGATGGCACGATCGTGCCGGATTCCAACGCCATCATGGTTTATGCGGCCAAGAAGTTTGGCCGGAAGGACTGGCTGCCTGAAGACGCGGCCGGCGCCGCAAAAGTACAGCGCTGGCTTTCGGTCGCCGCCGGGTTGATTGCCTTCGGTCCGGCGGCTGCCCGGCTGGTGACGATCTTCAAAGCGCCATACAATCCGGAGGAAGTTATCAATCGGGCTCATGGCGTGTTGAAAGTCATCGACGCCGAACTGGAAGGCCGGCTCTGGATAGCGGCAACCACGCCGACGATCGCGGACGTCGCGCTCTACAGCTACATTGCAAGAGCCCCCGAAGGAAACGTCGATCTCGCCGCCTACCGCAACGTTGACGCTTGGCTGCGCCGGATCGAGGCGCTTCCCGGTTTCGTCGAGTTTGGAAAAACCGCTGTCGGCCTCAATGCCTGAATGACAAGTCGGGACACTGCCTGGCGGTGTCCCGTTCTCCTCCGTACCGGGAGCACGCATGTCGGATCCAGAAATCGAAAAGCCTTCACCGTTTCATCCTGGAGAGGTGCTTCTCCAGCGGTCCGTCGGTGTCGCAGAGCAGATGGACCAGTTCGGCAGGAGGGTCATCCGGGACCATATGCCGGATCAGCACAGGGCGTTTTTCGCTCAACTTCCGTTCGTGGTTGTCGCGGCCGCGGACAAGGATGGTGCACCATGGATCACGCTTTTGAGTGGTCGCCCCGGATTCATGACAACGCCAAATTCCAGACGTCTCGCCCTGACGGTTGCGGCCGATCCTTCGGATCCCGTCAGATCTGCAATCTCGGACGGGACGGCAGTTGGTCTGCTCGGAATCGAGCTGCAATCGCGGCGGCGCAACCGCATGAACGGAAGTGCAGCGGACGTCGATGCGAATGGTTTCGTTGTCAGCGTCGAACACTCGTTCGGGAACTGTCCGCAATATATTCAGCTGCGCGACTTCAGCTTTGTTCGCGATCCCGAACGCCCGGCAGATTGCCAGTCCGAGTCATATGACAGATTTCTCCCGCCTCGTGGACGGGAGATAGTCGAACGTGCGGACACCTTCTTTGTGGCCTCGTACATGGATGATGCAGCCGGCCGCCATGTCGACGCATCCCACCGGGGAGGAAAGCCCGGCTTCGTCCGAATCAATGAGGATGGGTCCCTGACCATTCCGGACTTTGCCGGAAACCTTCACTTCAACACGCTCGGAAACTTTCTATTGAATCCCCGCGCCGGTTTGGTCTTTCCAGATTTTGAAACGGGCGATGTCCTTCATCTCACCGGAACCGCAGAAGTCGTTTTGCAGTCAAAAGAGGTCGCCGCATTTCAGGGGGCGGAGCGGCTCTGGCACTTCCGGCCGGGCAAGATCCTGCTCAGAAAAAACGCGCTGCCACTCCGTTGGCGTTTGAGACAGGATGGATGGTCGCCAAACATCCTTTTGACGGGCAACTGGAAACAAGCGCGCAGTACGCTGGATGCAGCCGCGCTCAAGCGAGCGTGGAGACCATTCAGAATCGCCGCAATCGTCCAGGAGAGCAGTCTGGTTCGATCATTTGCGCTGGAGCCCGCAGATGGAAAGGGTGTCGTTCCCCACATTGCCGGCCAACACCTTCCGGTTCGCGTCCGGACGCCCGCAGCACAGGATCCCGTTCAACGAAGCTATACGATTTCGTCGGCGCCCTCGGATGGCTTCTACCGTATCAGCATCAAGCGTCAGGGACTCGTTTCAAATCACTTCCATGACCGTCTATCGATCGGCGACCTGGTTGAAGTGCGCGCGCCGGCCGGGGACTTCACACTCGATGCTGGTGAACAGCGTCCCGTCGTACTGGTTGGTGCTGGAATTGGAATTACCCCGCTCCTCTCCATGCTCCGCCACCTCGTCTATGAAGGACTGAGAACCCGGGGATTTCGGCCGGCCTGGCTGTTTTTCGCCGCGCGGAACGCTGAAGAGCGGGCCTTTCACAAAGAAATAACGCAGCTCGCCGAGCAATCCGGAGGCGCTATCCGCCTACATCGCACACTCGCCGACAGCACAGGCGCAGCGATGGGCAAAGACTACGATCATCTTGGACGGATCGACATTGACCTTCTTCGTTCGGTCCTGCCTTTTGATGGTTACGACTTCTACTTGTGTGGTCCGCCATCCTTCACCCAGTCCCTTTATGAAAGTCTGAGAGCTGTCGGCATTTCCGACTCGGGCATTCATACTGAAGCGTTCGGGCCAGCGTCGATCATTCGAAGTCTCGATGATCCGCCCCCTGCCCTGAAGCCGGTTTCTTCGGAAAGCGTCGCGGTGGCCTTCTCGGTCTCAGCCAAGGAAGCTCGCTGGTCACCAGGCGGCGGCACTCTGCTTGAACTGGCAGAATCGCGCGGGCTGACCCCTGAATACAGCTGCCGATCCGGGAACTGCGGATCCTGCGCCGTCAGGGTGCTGAGCGGAGAGGTGACTTATACACAGTTGCCGCGCGCCCGCATCGGCGCTGACCAAGCCCTGATCTGCTGCGCCTTTCCGGCGGCTTCGCAGTCTGGCCAAAAGGAAGCACTGGTCCTCGAATTATAAACTACTGTAGGAGGGCGAACCAACTGCGAAGTGAGTTTTCTCTATTGGCTTGCCGGACGCAGCAGGATTGAGACAGATCTCTGCGAGCGCATCGATATCCAGGTCAGTAAGCACCCCGTTTTGGAAAAGACGACGCAACGCATCGCGTTGCCAGGCGTGTCGTTCTTGGGACCAATGCTCCAAATCGGCGAATGCCGCCGTCTCGATCATCGGCTCCGGCGTCGTGTCCGTCATGGCGCTCCCCCTAAGGAATAGGCCTGTGTCAGAATCTTGAGCCCCTCATCCTTGCTTATTTCGACTTGAAAGTCCGGCGGATTGACGGAGTCGGTCGCCATTACCGCGATGAAGCGGCGAAGGTCCTCGGCGACGGGCTCTGCAAGCGAGAAGCTTCCGTCAGTCCGCAAGAGCTGGATTAACCGAAACACGTCGTTGCGATGCTTCTTGATGTCAGCACTATCGACGCTTTCGCCGTTTGCTTTTCGCTCGGTCAGGTCAAGGAATGCGCGTGCTTTAAACGGAATGAGCAGCTCCGGCCCGAGAATGGATACGCCATCGACGACCTGTCCGCCGGATTTCAGGGCCGCGTAATAGTGCTCATCAAGCAGCAACGCGGACAAGCTCAAGATGGCGTCATCAACGTTTAGCCGGACATACTTGTCGCTCGGTGGCAAGGTGAGCGTTGCCGGCGGGCGTGAGAACAACTCGACCATCTCTGGGAATGATTTGTCCGTTGGATTCTCGAAGCGGAAGAACTTTCTTTCTCCCTCGGCCGTTGCCCATACTTTGTAACCCCCTGCTTCCAGGAAGGCAGCGAAGCGCTCGGCAAATGCGGCGTCGACAACCTCCACGCAGAGTACGACGTCGAAGTCTTTCGTGCTGCGATAGCGGATCCCGGCTTGCGAGAACCAAAGATCGCAGGCCGCTCCCCCGATGAGAACATAGCTGTCATTGTGATCGGCGAAATACCGGCGGAAAGTATCAAGGCCGGTTACCATACCCGCGTCTCCAGTAGCGCGTCCGCGGCTTGCGCCACGCGCTCATCCGCATCGTCCCAATACCGCGCGTAGAGCGAGAGCGGATCAACCGTGCTACCGAGACTTAGAACCGCTGGATCGTAGCGCCAGGTCTCGATGACCGCCTCAGCTTCATATTCATAGTGGCAGTCCTCAATGCCATGGTGTTCAAAGAACGACTGCCATTCGTTGGCATCGATGGCGTAGGTCGGCAGTGCACGCGTCGCGAGGTTGGTGAGTTCAGCAAGCGCCGTTTCACCGGCGAGGAACATCGGCGGCCGGGCATGTTTGAAGCGGACAGCGTGAACGCCGCGCACTGGGCTGCGGAGCGCGGCTTTGCTGCGTTCGATCAGGTTGCGCGGATCGTCAGTGAACGTGAGCACCTTCTCGCGGCCGAGCTTTTCGACAGTGGCGAGCTCGCGCATGGCGAGTTCGTCAAATGCCCGCCCGATCGACATGGCCGAATAGTTGAGGTCGCCGGCCAGCATCGATGGCGTCGCGTGGTGGTATGGCTGACGCAGGACGTAGTGAAAGAGGACAAGCTGCGCGACCGGCGACAGGAAATCACCACGTGCGCGATCCGGCGAGCGGAAATGTTCGCGAAGATCCGTAGCCAGCTGCGGAATGTAGAGCTGATTTCCTGGAACCGCAAAAGGCACGCCCTTGGCCACCAGACGCGCGCGAAGCGTTGAGGTCATCTGTTTGCATGCGTAAATCACGATGCCGTCAAAGTTGCCGGCGACTAGGGCAACGTGCTTGGCGATTTCGGTGGGCGTGGCATCCGGCGTATCGAGCGCGGCCATGAAGAGGCATGGTTGATCGGCGATAGTGGCGCCGTAGAAGCGATAGCGCCGTACCAGAAACACCGACAAGCTGGTGCCGCCCTCCCACCCGTCGAGCTTGATCGGCATGTGGAGGGTTGCCACAAGATAGGCTTGGAGCTTGTTGGCAAAGTCCCTGGCTTTCTCGGTGTCGGCTTCGTTTTCTAACATCACACGAAACACTAACATATTCAATGTGAATGTTCCACGAAGATGTTATCTTATTCTTCCTCCAATTTTTCCGCCATTTCTCGCTGAACGAGCCCTGCGCCTCCAACCAACAGAAACTGACTATTCCCGACCACAGCCGATCATTGTTGCTGGGTAGGTGATGGGTGACGCACAGAACGACCCGAATATAGTAGGGGTCAAAATTGCATGTCATTGTTTTAATTGATAAAAATGGTGGGCGGTACAAGGTTCGAACTTGTGACCCCTACGATGTCAACGTGTAAACATCGATTTATGACTGTTCCCCATCAATACCGATCTAGCCCTACTACCCCATTGTAGTATTGCGCTTATTCGTCCACAAATCAGTTCATGATCACCGTTTTGAGACGACAACTACCGATTGTATTTGCTGGCTGTATGCTGGCTTTCTGCTGGCTGGGTGCTGGCAGAGCGACCAAATACGTTGCTGGCAGGCAGTAGGGGTCATTTAGCATGCCGACGCAGCCACGATAATTAGGAACACCTGTTTTGCCCCCCCAATCCACTCGCCTCACGCAATCGCTCGTCAATTCGCTTACGTCCGGCGGAAAGGACCGTGTGCGCTTCTGGGATGCGGGTGTGCCTGGGCTCATTCTCAAAGTCATGGGTACCGGCGCCAAGAGCTATGCCGTCGTCTATCGCGACCAGACGGGGCGTCAGCGCGAGCCCAACCTCGGCGACGCGCGCGTGCTCACCTTGGATCAGGCCCGCAAGGCGGCGCTTGACGTTCTCTCCGGCGTGCAGATGCACGGCAAAGACCCGGTCGCCGAACGGCAGGCGAGGCGCAAGGAGGCCGCGCTGCGCAAAGAACAGACATTGGCGAAACTCTGGCACCTTTACATCGAGGATTGCCTCAAACGGCGCGCCGAGAGTCGCAACACTCTCGAACAAATGAGTTACCGCAAGCATCTTGAGCCATTTTTCGGCGCGATGCCGGTTGACGAGATCACGCTCGATCAGCTCGCCGCCCGGCTTCAGCAAATTGTGACGCAATCGGGTCCAGCGGCGGCGAATACGGCGCTCGAAGTCATCCGTCAGATGCTGAATTTCGCCATCCAGCGCGGCTGGACGTCGAACAATGTGGCCGCCGTGCTCAAGCCCTTTCCGAAAGTCAGCCGCGAGCGCGTGGCGACGGAAGAAGAACTTGGCGAAATCTGGCGCGCCCTTGAACTCTCAAAGCGTTCCGGGCGAAGCGACAGCATTGCCTGCACGCTCTGTTTGCAGCTGTGCTTGCTGACGCTTCAGCGCCGCGGCGAAGTCGCGGGCATTCAATTTCAGGAAATAGACTGGAAAGCGAAGCTCTGGACCATTCCGGGGCCGCGCACCAAAAACAAGAAGGGGCCGCATGCGGTTCCGCTCTCCGATCTTGCGATTGAGATTCTGAAACAAGCCTATGCGGGGCGGGGCAGCGGCTTCGCTTTTGCGGGCAGGAATGGCGAAGCGCTCGATCCGCATGTGCCGACGCGCGCATTCGCGCGGCTGAACGCGTCGCTCGGCATCGACGGCCTGACTGTGCATGATCTGCGACGCACCGGCGCAACGCTGCTGACATCGGAGCGCCTGAATGTGATGGGCGAAATCGTCAGCCGCATCCTCAATCACACGCCGCCTGGCCCGGCCATCACGCAAGTCTACAACCGCAACACCTATCTGCCGCAAAAACGCGCCGCCCTCGACGCCTGGGCGAAGGAAGTGGAACGGATCGGGCAGTAAAATGCGATAAAACGGCCCGTACATCTGCGAGCTGTCTCCCTGATGCGCAAATGCGGTTCGCGACGCTGTGGCCTCTCGATCAATAGTGCTCGGTTTGGATGGCGTTCGAGGTTTTCGCATTCCCGGACCCATCGACCAGCATTCCGCAGCCCGAACAGGCCTAGTCAGCGTTTTTCGGACACGACCTAACACACAAAAGTATTCAGCCGGTTCGCGCTCGATCGATGGGAAGAGGTCCTGCGCAGGATCGTGGCGTGACGACTGGACTCTTCAGGCTCATCGCTCCAGCCCCTTCCCGGCCGACCGCGCACGGGACCGCTCCTGGGCTTCACGCTGGAGACGCTGCTGCTCGAGGAGCCGTTTGCGGATATCCAGGTGCAGCTCCATGGCTTTCAGCCGGTCCTGCCAGTCCGGCTCGAACGTGAGGACGCCGCGCTTCGTTTCAGCAGCGAGCCGCATGCCAGCAAGCTCGCGCGCGCGGGCCCGAAGGGCGCGGGTGACAGCGCGGTCGCCGTCAGGGGCCGCAAGGCGGCTGATGCGGACGCTGCCCTCTTCCGGCAGCTGATCAGCAATCATCCGGTCCAGCCTTGTCGGTGCATGGCGGATCACCTCGCGGCGGAGCGCTTCGCGCGCCTGATCGCGCGTGCGCGCGCCCAGCCATTCGGTTGCGACATCCCGGGCGATGTTCCTGAAGCCATGCCGGATCAGGTCTTTCGGAAGGACAAGGTCCTGCCCGTTGGCCCGGCGCCCGCGCAGGATGATGTGGGTATGGGCGTGCCCGGTATCATGATGGTCGGCCGCGACCCAGGAAAGGCGCGAGCCCAGCTGGACCTCGGCGCGCGCCATCACTTCGCGCGTATAGGCCGGCAGGTCCTGGATTTCGTCGCCCTGCTCTGCCGACAGGATAATGCGGAAGTGGCGCTTGTCGGACATTGCCCACTCGGCGGCGCGGGCTCCGCCATCGACGCCTTCATGGTCCCGGTCATAAAACGCGTGCCGCTCGCGCTCGCCTCTTGCGAGATAGTCTGCATGCGCGCGGGCCTCGCTCTGGGCCGCCTCGCGCTCCTCAGACAGCGGCGTTTCCGCAACCGGCACGTCCCGGTCCTCGGGCCTTGCCGCGTCGCGCGCGACATAGCGGGCATGGGCTGCGAGCGCGCCGCCGCCTCCGCCTGAGTGATTGAAATAGTGGATCTTGATCACGGCTTGCTGGCGGATGTCGGGCGCGGGTCCGGCTCCTGGCCCGCTTCCCTTATGGCCTGCCTCCCCGGCGCGTCCCGCCCGCCCGGATGGCGGCCTCGCCCAGCCGTCGCTCGGCCCTGCGCGGCGCCCACGACCGATCTCTCCTTCCAGAAGTTCCTTGTCTGAACGTGAGACCTGGCGCTGACCGCGCATGCCAAAGGTATCGCCCCTGTTCGCCGTTGACGCGAGCAAGGACGCGGCGAGCAACTGGTCCAGACTACGTGCAGACATGGCTCACGTGCCCCTTTCCGCAGAAAAAGATCCGCTGACAGACGGGTCGGTGCCGCAGGTCGCGCCGCGACCTGCGGCACCGACCCATGACCTGCGAAGACTCCCGCGCCGCCCGGCGTCTCGCGTGACCGCAGGTCACGTCTTTATCTTGCCCTCTAACCTTCATACGGCCCTCCTCTTTCCGCACTCTACTCTGTGGGCGGAAGGAAGGATTCTGCATTCAGCTCAGAGGCGAGGAAAAATCGCTCGCGGGATCAGGGAAACCTGCGCCAGGTTCCTTCGATGTCTGTTTGCGGCGTGATACCCCAATAGCGTCCGTCGAAGCTGCGCGCATCATCACCGAGAAGGAATACCTCGGTGCCCTTTAGCGTCACACAGCCGGACCATGAGGGCAATGCGATACCGGCCGAGTCCGTCTCGAACACCTTCGCTGCTTCTGCGTCGTTGATCGTGATCCTGCCATTACTGGAACAGACCCGGTCCCCCTCCATTGCCGCGACCCGCTTGAGGAAACGGTCACCAGCAGCTCTGACATGCCCCTCGCGGACATACGCGAGACGCGCCGCATGCACCGGGATCGTCACGACGCCCCCGCGCTCAATTGGCAGGTCCGCACGTATGTAAAAGCCCGGCTCAAGGGACGCCGTTGGATTGTAGAGGATAATCTCCTGAGGCCGAAGCACAGCGAGACCGATCCCGGCCAGAACGCAAGCGAAGACGGGGACTTTCGCGCGAGAGGAGAGCTTTAGCGCAGGCATCGCTAAGCCGACACGCAAGTCCTGCGCCATCTCTAAAGCTGGAAGCCGCCCCGGATGGGTCTCCGGGGGCGGCTCGGTGCGGGCTGCCGAAGGGGCTACTCCTTCGGGTTCCAGAGGATCACGTGGCGGCCTTTCTTGCCTTTCACGGGCGCGAGGTTCGCGAAGATCTTGCGGGGCCCGATCTGGGGATCGGCGAGCGTGATCGAGAGGTATTCGCGGCCCGATTGCTTCGCCTTGCGCATCCAGCCGCCGCCGATTTCTGTCGAGGTCTCTCCGGCGAAGATGCGGTAGTCCGGCTGGCCGTCTCCGGCTTTTTCCGCGTTCTTCTCGATGCGGATCGCAGCCGACAGGTTCATCATCGCGAGGGCGCCTTCAAAGCCGGTCTTAGTTTCCGTAACGTATCCGAGTGCGTTTGCCATGGGGGTCTCCTTTTCGTTTCCTTGGCTGTCTTCCGGGAACCCCTTGTTCCCGTCGACGCCGGACCGAAAGGACGGCCTGCGCCGGGCCTGAACCCCCTCTATCTCTTTGGGGGGCGTAACGAAGTGGAGCACCCGACCGGCGATGAATTTTGCGGCGCGAGGAATGCGCCGAAGGCGCAGGGGAAAATTCTTCGCCGGTCAGGTTTCAGGCCCGGCGCAGGTCGTCCAGGTCCAACGGCAAGAGACGGAAACAAGGGGTCCGAGAGGCAGGTTTCCGGAACGAGAAAGGCCCTCATCCTGCGCCGCATTCGGATGCCGCATGGAAAGCCGAGCCAATTTCGAACGTCCCGGCACAGGCCCTGAACCTTCTGCTCCTTGATTCGCACACAGAGACCCTCGCGCAAAAAAAGCCGCCCGGCGGCAAACACCGGGCGGTTCCATCCTACCTGAGAGGAGACAAAGAACTCAGGCGGCTGTGGCTTTGCAAGTTGAAGTCTCGGCGCCGGATTCGTGCCCACCATCAGTCTCGAACAATCCGGCAATCCGGTCCCAGGCATCAGCGGGCGGACAGGCTGCACCCTCGAGATGGCGCGTCGGCGGCACCAGCATCCAGCCTGGACGCCAATATGGATCAGGCTTGCATCCTTCGCCGACGATCCGGTTCAACAGCACCTCCTTTTGCGCTTTAGCGGTCTCGGCGGCGCAGGCTTCTGCAAGCGAAGGCGACCCGATATCGCTTACCATTGCGTTGACCACCCGTTTGTCGCGCAAAAGATCGAAGAAGGCCGCGTCTGGCTTCCACTGCGCCCGCAAATCCGTGCCGCAAGCATGCAGCACCGCTTCGGCGGCCGGCCCGCCGGACTCCAGTGTCTCGGCCATCGTAAGGGCAATCACCTGCACCACTTCGGCGTCAGACATTGCCAGCAGTGCGGCGAACGTCTCGCAGAGGTGATAAGCGTCCCCGCTCTGGCGCGGGACGGGTGCATCGAGCGCGTCGAACAGGGCCTCCACGCCCTCGCGCACGGCGCCAAGTTCAGCGGCGGCAGCCCCGCCATCTACGCTCGCCAGCGTCGCCTCCTTCACCGCGCTCGGCGAATGCAGCCGCACATTCCAGAGCGCTGAACCGCAAAGCGCATGCGCCGCCATCAGGCGCAGCGAGATGGCTGGGCTCCGGATCAGGCTCGCCCGCGCAGCGGCATGCCTGTGGAGGCCGACATAGTCCGTCATCGGACCCGACATCTCAGAGCGCGTGTTTGCCTCGGTCTGAGCCTCGCCGCCAGCCTTTGCCGTCCTGACCTTGCGGGCTTCAGCCGCTTTGAGCCAGCCCTCATGGAACGTCACCGTGCCATCATGGCGCCGCTCGACGATGACCTTGCCGCCTTGCTTCTTGGGCGTCTGGACATAGTCCCAGCGCTGGAAGTAGGCGCCGCGTTCAAGCACAACCACATCTGCCCAGCCGCGCTGCCGGTAGCCCTTGATCTTCGCCGCCATCGCTGCGTCCTGAGCCTCCCAGAACGCGGCGGCATCGGCAAACACAGCCGCCTCACCGAACAGGTCCGCTGTCACCGCGCCGGTGTAACCGGCAAGGTCGAACAGCGCCTTGTCGGTCGTGATTGCAGTCCCGCCCGTCACCCAAGCGCGGCAGGCCCGCCCGGTCGGAGCGCGCTCGGTCTCGCTGTTCCAGAGCTTCAGCCAAGCCGCCTGCTGTTCGGGCGTGGCCAGTGTCAGCGCCCGGACGGTTTCGCCGTCGATGTCTTCCTCGGCATAGAGCTTGCGGATCGGGGCGCTGAGCGCGGCAAGCGCCAGCACCCGGCGCACGTGCAGTTCGGTGACGCCGAAGAAGGCCGCGATGTCCCCCACCAGCCTGCCTTCCTCATGCAGTTTCCGGAAGGCCGCGAACTGCTCCATCTCGGAGGCAGGCAGGCGCGCGACATTCTCGATGAGCGAGGCTTCGATCGCAGAGGCTGCATCATCTTCCAGCATCACGGCGCAAGGCACTAGCGGATCGCTGCCTGCCTCCTTGGCGATCTGCTGAAGGGCGAAGAAACGGCGGCGTCCGGCGACGATGCCGAAGCCGTCGCCTTCGCGTCGAACCAGAAGCGTCTGGCGTATGCCCTTCTCACGGATCGACGGCAGGATGTCGGAGACATCCGGCGCCTTGCGGCCATGGCGCATGTTGAGTTTGGAAATGCTGAGCTTGCTCAGCGGCAGGTGCATCAGGTCAGGTTGTGACATGGGGTAACTCCTCAGAATGGAAACAGGTGAGGTGGGGCAAGGGCGAGACCGAGCCGCCATGGCGGCAGGTCCCATCGGATCGGCACAAAGGGCGCGCCGAAATAGTCGAGCGAAGCGTCCGGCGCGCTGGCGCCGATATCGAAGTCCCGGATCGTCACATTCGGGCAGCGGCCTGACACCCACATGCTGGTGACAAAGCCGTGCTCGATGTCGAGCGTCAGCGAGGGGCGCGGCCCGAGCAGCTGCTCGAAGATGTCCGGCATCACGCGCCCTCCATCGAAACATCATGCGCGGCAAGCCGTGCGAGCGTCTCGCGAGCAACGGCGATAGCCTCGGGCAACAGGTCGTTCGCCACTTCGGCAAGGTAGCTGTTGTCCGTGTTCGGATAATTGGCTTCGATGCCCCAAAGGCTAGCCGCGTGGTTCGCGAGGTCTACGCCGTCGAGCGATACGCTGAGCACGATCCCGCAATAGAACCAGCCCCCCTTGCGCCAGCCTTCCATCGCGGCTTCGGCCATGGCCTGCGCCTCGGCGAACCGCTGGCGGAATCCTTTGCCCGGTCCGATGAACCCCGGCGCGCCAATATAGAGCGAAGGCCAGAAACCGTCCTGGCGCTGATCTGGCGCGTCCGGACAATCGTCAGGCACAACCTGCGCCAAGACGGTGAACGGCCCGGCTTCGCAGGTAATGACATCGCCGGGGCAGATAAAAGATGAGAAGCGGTCGGTGAACATCGCTGCGCCCTCCCTTACCGCGACCAGAAGACGTGGACTTCGTCGAAGCCCGTCTGGAACACCATGATCTCGCCGTTCAGCGCCATGTCGCGGGCAAGCGCCTGCCAGTCGATATAGTAGCTGAGGCTCTCGGGGATCGCGGTGCCGAGGTCGCTATGAAGCTGCTCGGCGAAGTCCGCCGCGCTCTTGTACTCGCCGCAATAGTCCTCGAACGTGGCGCGCGCCTGTTCAAGGTCGTTGCCAAAATGCCGGTAGAGTTTGGCACCCAGCTGGCCATGCTCGCGGATGAAGTCCGCAAGGTCGCAGACGGTTTCGAAGGATGCGTATTCCGAAAGGCCTGCACCTTCGAAACCTTCGTAATGTCGGGTAGCAGGCCGGTGTTGCCACCGGCCCGCCCCCTCAGAACCGTGCTTGCAAGTTTCCCCGCACACGGCTCAAGCAAGTCCCTGTTTTGCCGCGCGGCGG
>VMTE01000005.1 GCA_013791775.1 Hyphomonas sp. | reverse complement strand
TGCGGCGCGACAATCAAGATGAGACTTGCGCGACAAACAGGATGAGAACGCTTCGGGGCGGGAACGTAGGGAGGGCGTAGCCCGACTGGAGTTCCTGCCCCGAAGCGTAAGTTTTCAGAACTTTCTGGTGCTCGCGGTCGGCGGGGTAAGCTGGCGATTTTTCCACTCGGAGGGATCGCCTCGTGCCCGGCTGCCACACAACCGACCATCAGATGAGGCTCTACATGAAGTACAGGAAGACCCACCCGGTAGCCGTCGCGGCCGCGAAGGCGTCGATCAGCCGGGCAACCGCCTATCGGATCGAGAAGGATCCAAGACCGCCTTCACAGAAGACCGAGGCGCGCGGCCGCCGACGTCCTGATCCGCTTGCCGACATTTTCGATGCTGAAGTTGTGCCGATGTTGCAGGCAGCTCCGGGCATCCGGTCTGTGGCTGTTTTCGAAGAGATGATCCGGCGTCATCCTGATCTGGGTGAGAGCGTGCGCCGGACGCTTGAGCGACGCATCCGGGCCTGGCGCGCCCTTCACGGCGAGGAGCAGGACGTCATTTTCCGCCAGGTGCAGGAGCCTGGGCGTCTGGGCCTTTCGGATTTCACTGACATGGCCGCGCTCGGCATCACCATTGCCCGCCAGGTTCTGGACCATCGGCTCTACCATTTCCGGCTGGCCTATTCCGGCTTTGAACACGCGCATGTCGTGCTCGGCGGCGAGAGTTTCGTCGCCCTGGCGGAAGGTCTGCAGAACGCACTTTGGTCATTGGGAGGGGTCCCGCGCGAGCACCGCACGGACAGCCTGTCGGCGGCCTTCCGTAATCTGGACAAGGATGCGCGCGCGGATCTGACGTGCCGCTATGAGGAGATGATCGCTCACTACGGCATGACGGCCTCGCGCAACAACGCCGGCATCGCCCGCGAGAACGGCGCCATCGAGGGCCCGCACGGCCATCTCAAGCGCGCGATCGAGGATGCGCTCTTGCTGCGCGGATCGCGCGATTTTGACGACCTGGCTTTGTACCGCCGGTTCGTCGACGAGATCGTCAGCCGCCACAATGCGCGCAATGCCAAGCGCATCGACGCAGAGCGCGGTGAGCTTCGGCAACTGCCTGAGCGGCGCTGCGCTGACTATGAGGACCTCAGTGTGCGGGTCACATCCTCAGGCGGCTTCACGCTGCGCAAAGTCTTCTACACCGTGCCCTCGCGCCTCATCGGTCATCGCCTGCGCGTGCGCCTCTATGACGATCGGCTCGACGTCTTCGTCGGCGCCACACTTCTCATGACACTGCCGCGCGGGCGTGCGTCGCCTTCCGGCAAGCATGATCAGGTCGTCGACTATCGGCACGTCATCCATTCCCTCAGGCGCAAGCCAATGGCCCTGATGCGGCTTGTCTACCGTGACCAGCTGTTCCCACGTGAAGCCTACAGGCGAACCTTCGACCTTCTCGTCGAGCGACTGCCCGAGCGTCAGGCATGCCGGATTATGGTCGAGCTGCTTGGCCTCGCCCACGAGCGCGGATGCGAACGCGAACTGGCTGAGGCGCTCACCACCTGTCTGGAGACCGGCGAGGTTCCCGACATGAACCTTCTGCGGACCCGCTTTGCGCCCGATCCCGCAAGCCTGCCGGACGTCGCCGTCCATCTGGAATCGCTTCAGGCCTATGATGCGCTCTTCAGCTGGGAACCCGAGCTCGTGACGGGAGAGATGGCATGAAGAACACCCCAACCGACCCGATCAGGCTCAGCCTGCTCCTCAACGAGCTGCGCCTGCCTGCAACAAAGGTGAACTGGCCGAGGTTCGCAGACCAGGCCGACAAGGAAGGCTGGCCCGCCGCCCGCTTCCTCGCCGCACTCGCTGAACACGAACTGGCCGAACGCGATCGCCGCCGCATGGAACGACATCTCGCAGAAGGCCGCCTGCTGCCTGGAAAAACCCTCGACACCTTCGAGTTCGACACCGTGCCGATGGTCTCGAAGGCTCAAGTCATGGCCATCGTCGCGGGCGATATCTGGCTGGGCAAGGGCGCAAACCTGCTTCTGTTCGGACCGCCCGGAACCGGCAAGAGCCACCTCGCCTCAGCGATCGGGCTTGCGCTCATTGAGAACGGATACCGGGTCCTGTTCACCCGAACCACAGACCTCGTCCAAAAACTGCAGCAGGCCCGGCGAGATCTTGATCTCGAGAGCGCGCTGGCAAAACTCGACAAGTTTGACCTGCTCATCCTCGATGACTTCGCCTACGTCACCAAAGACCAGGCCGAAACCAGCGTCCTGTTCGAACTCATCAGCACGCGCTACGAGCGCCGGTCCATGCTGATCACCGCCAACCAGCCGTTCGGCGAATGGAACAAGGTCTTCCCCGATCCTGCCATGACCCTCGCCGCCGTCGACCGGCTCGTTCATCACGCAACGATCTTCGAGATGAATGTCGAAAGCTATCGGCGAAGGCAGGCCGTCGAAAAACGGAAAGGGCCAGGAAGGCCGGCCGCGTTCGCAACCACCAACAACATCACGCCTGATTGACGCGCCGCGACAATCAACCCGACAAACCTCTTGCGCGCGTCAATCAATGACGCAATCATCCAAAAACCGCGACACCAGATTCTCATCCTGATTGTCGCGCGCTTCTCATCCAGAAATGGGACGGGCGGCGATATGACTGTATTGCAAAGGCGGCATGCCTATGACTCGACAACAGGTTGGGTCCGTGATGCGCTTCTCAATACTGGATACCGAGCCTCCAAAGACGCAATCATGGGTCGGGATCCCAGTCCGCTTCTTCGCGGAAACGGTCATTATAATTATTTCAGCGATCCAAGAAGTCCCTATCACGAATCGAACAAGATTTTGTCTTCTCGTAATTTCCTCGCCGGAGGCTACATCGGTAACTACGGCATCGTTGATTTAAGCAACTGGTATAGGCCTGGAGCAGGAACTCGAAATGGATTCTAGCCGCTTTTCGTCCCTCTTCGCAGTTTGCACCATAGGAGTGCTCACTTTGATGGGCTGCTCCGGCAAAGGGGGTGCCGGATCAGATCTGCAAGCGCGGCAACTTGACGGACAGGAACTTACCTCTCTGTTCCGAGACCATTGTTTGAAAGTGGTCGAGTTCGAGAGAATCATGAGTGATTCACGATCAAGAATTAAGAAGCACTGCGGATTCATTTATGAGCGCGCACGCACCACAAACTGCGCTCTGCAAGTAGGATCAGTAGTTGATTGGGTGCTCAAGTATCAAGTCGAGGACGAAGTTCAGGTACGATATTCTTGGCCCCTCGGTTTGTATGGAGAGGAAGTCGGCGAACCGACGCGAGAAAATCTAAGTTGCGCGATCTCAGTAGATGCTCATCACGAAGCGGATATGACTCGAGCACTCAGGTCAGCGATTGCGGAGGTCTCGCAGATTGGAACCCCGATCTACACAAGTGATGCAGGAGGAGGAGAGTACTGGTATTGGAACCAAAGGTATCAGTCTTACGATAGCTTTATGATAACCGCAGGGCGAATACGCTCCACAAACCCAGCACAGCCAAGCAGATTCGTACTGGAGATCGCGCCAGTGCGAGACCCGAGCATGTTCGGCGTACAAAATTGAACCCTTATAAGGGGGTAATCGGCGTCGAACGTTGCCCCCATTCGGAGTGAACCGCGCCGGGTTTGTCGGGGGCCATTCACTTCGGGAGAGTGGCCCTGACTGAAAACTTAGCATCCCGCTCCGCACTGGAGAAACGGATTGCAAAGCACCTGCGACCCTTGAGCGTCAGCCCTCGCGCTAACTCAGTGACCTGCGTCCCTCGATTCCCACGTAATTTTCGAGAAAGTGTATGGGATATGAGCTTTCTGCGCGGATGTTCCCCGTCAGCGACTGTGAGACAGATCGGCGAAATTGCTTAAGGAGGATTTCTGGCTCATCGTAACTGATACGAGGAGTGAAGATGAGACAGAAATCCGGGTCGAAAGAGTCTTCGGCCGAGA
>VMTE01000002.1 GCA_013791775.1 Hyphomonas sp. | reverse complement strand
GATCCGACAGCACCGAAAAATGATCGAGAATTGCAGAGGAAGGGCGACCCATGACCATGACAAACTCCAATCAACGGAGTTCCCTCTGAATCACAGTCCGCCAAATCACGCTACGCCGTTAACCCGAAGCGATTGCCCTGGGTTTGCAGCCCGCCGCCCTTGACGCGCCGCCCGCGCGAGTCTACACGCCGCCAAATCGTCAGAGAGGTAAACGGGCGTAACGCCTGCCAGCCGCACCGTCTGCAGCGATGCACCGGTCAATCTGACCTCCAAATTCCCGCCGTCCCGGATGCCACATGCGGCCTTCGGGGCAGTTGTCATTATCGGCCCCCGGGCCACAACGTGTGAAGAGACAGTAGGCCCGAATGCCCACAATCCAGCAGCTGATCCGCAATCCGCGCGAGCCGAAACGCTCGCGTACGAAAACCCCGGCCCTCAAGGCCTGCCCGCAGCGCCGCGGCGTGTGTACACGCGTCTACACGACGACGCCGAAGAAGCCGAACTCGGCGCTTCGCAAGGTGGCCAAGGTGCGGATGACCTCCGGATTTGAATCGCTCTGCTATATTCCCGGCGAAGGCCACAACCTTCAGGAACACTCGGTCGTGCTCATCCGCGGCGGCCGCGTGAAAGACCTTCCGGGCGTGCGCTACCACATCGTGCGCGGCGCCCTCGATACCCAACCCGTCAAGAACCGTAAGCAGCGCCGCTCGCACTACGGCGCCAAGAAACCGAAATAAGAGGACTCGAGCCCATGTCCCGTCGTCACCAAGCCGAGAAGCGCGAAGTCCTTGCGGATCCGAAATACAAGGATCTCGTGGTTTCGAAATTCATGAACCAGATCATGCGCGACGGCAAAAAGTCGGTCGCCGAACGTATCGTCTATGGTGCGTTCGAACTGGTCGAGACCCGGTCGAAGAAGAATCCGGTCGAGGTCTTCCACAATGCCCTGGAAGCTGTAGCGCCTTCGGTCGAAGTGCGTTCGCGCCGGGTTGGTGGTGCGACCTATCAGGTTCCGGTCGAAGTGCGCACTGAACGCCGCCAGGCGCTCGCCATCCGCTGGCTGGCCGCTGCGGCCGCCGCCCGTAACGAGAACACCATGCGTGAGCGTCTTGCCGGCGAGCTGATGGATGCATCGCAGGGCCGCGGCAACGCCGTGAAGAAGCGCGAAGACACGCACCGCATGGCCGACGCCAACAAGGCGTTCGCACACTACCGCTGGTAACCAGCACCAACTGTCCGGGCGGAAGAGGTTGCTCGCCCGGGCGAGACACCCCTTTCCGCTACCTGGAACACTGAACACGAAGGTTTATACCATGGCCCGCGAATACCCGCTGGAGCGCTACCGGAACTTCGGCATCATCGCGCACATCGATGCCGGCAAGACCACGACGACCGAGCGCGTCCTGTATTACACGGGCAAGTCGCACAAGATCGGCGAAGTGCACGATGGCGCCGCAACCATGGACTGGATGGAGCAGGAGCAGGAGCGGGGCATCACGATTACGTCGGCCGCCACGACCACCTTCTGGGAACGCACGGAAGACGGCACGACCGCCCAATCGCCGAAGTTCCGTTTCAACATCATCGACACGCCCGGCCACGTCGACTTCACCATCGAAGTCGAGCGTTCGCTGGCGGTGCTTGATGGCGCTGTCGTTCTGCTGGACGGCAACGCAGGCGTTGAGCCGCAAACCGAAACCGTCTGGCGCCAGGCTGACCGCTACAAGGTTCCGCGCATCGTGTTCGTCAACAAGATGGACAAGACGGGCGCTGACTTCTTCAACTGCGTCACGATGATCAAGGACCGGACCGGCGCAACCCCGGCGCCGATCCAGTTGCCGATCGGCTCGGAAACGGCGCTCGAAGGACACATCGACCTGGTCACCATGACCGAATGGGTCTGGGAAGGCGAAGATCTTGGCGCCACCTGGGTCCTGAGGCCCATTCGCGAGAGCCTCAAGGCGAAAGCCGAAGAGATGCGCGCGCATCTGGTCGAACTCGCCGTCGAAATGGATGACGCCGCGATGGAGGCGTTTCTCGATGGCAAGGAGCCGGATGTCCCTGAGCTCCGCGCCCTGATCCGCAAGGGCACGCTGGCATTGAAGTTTGTGCCCATCCTGTGCGGCTCGGCGTTCAAGAACAAAGGCGTCCAGCCGATGCTGAACGGCGTCGTCGACTACCTGCCGAGCCCGCTCGATGTGCCGGCCTATCTCGGCTTCAAGCCGGGCGATGAGACTGAAACGCGCGACATTCCGCGTTCGGCCGATGACAGCCAGCCGTTTGCCGGTCTTGCGTTCAAGATCATGAACGATCCCTACATGGGCACGCTGACGTTTACCCGGATCTATTCCGGTCAGCTGAAGAAGGGCGATGCGTTCCTGAACGCAACCAAAGGCAAGAGAGAGCGCGTCGGCCGCATGGTCATGATGCACGCCAACAAGCAGGACGAAATCGCGGAAGCCTTCGCAGGCGATATCGTCGCGCTGGCGGGCCTGAAGGAAACCACGACCGGTGATACGGTCTGTGATCCGGCCCAGCCCGTCGTTCTCGAAACGATGACGTTCCCGCAGCCCGTGATCGAGATCGCCGTCGAGCCGAAAACCAAGGCTGACCAGGAGAAGATGTCGGTTGGTCTGCAGCGCCTTGCTGCGGAAGACCCGTCTTTCCGCGTCGAGACTAATTTCGAATCCGGCCAGACGATCATGAAAGGCATGGGCGAGCTTCACCTCGACATCCTGATCGACCGCCTCCGCCGCGAGTTCAAGGTTGAAGCCAATATCGGCCAGCCGCAGGTGGCGTATCGCGAGAAGCTCGGCCGCGCCGCCATGATCGACTACACGCACAAGAAGCAGTCAGGTGGTACCGGCCAGTTCGCGCGCATCAAGATCGAGTTCGAGCCGCTTGAGCCGGGTTCGGGCTTCATCTTCGAAAGCGCAATCGTCGGCGGCGCCGTGCCGAAGGAATACATTCCCGGCGTCAGCAAGGGGCTCGATATGGCCAAGGAAAACGGGCTTCTCGCCGGTTATCCTGTGACCGACTTCCGGGCCAAGCTGGTTGACGGCGCCTTCCACGATGTCGACTCGAGCGTGCTCGCGTTCGAAATCGCAGCCCGCGGCGCTTTCCGCGAGCTGAAAGGGAAGGGTGATCCGCGCCTGATGGAGCCGATCATGAAGGTCGAGGTCGTGACGCCTGAAGACTATATGGGCGACGTGATCGGTGACCTGAACTCCCGCCGCGGCCAGATCCAGGGCTCCGAAGCCCGGGGTAACGCCACGGCCATCACGGCGATGGTGCCGCTGGTCAACATGTTCGGCTATGTGTCCAACCTGCGCGGCATGTCGCAGGGCCGCGCACAGTTCACCATGCTGTTCGATCACTATGACGAAGTCCCGCGCGCCGAAGCGCAGAAAATCATCCAGGAAGTCTCGGGCTCGTAACCGGGTCCCTCAAGTTCAGAACAAAGGAGAGGCCCCATGGGCAAGGCAAAGTTTGAGCGTACGAAGCCGCACGTCAATATTGGCACGATTGGCCACGTTGACCACGGCAAGACGACGCTGACGGCAGCGATCACGATCGTTCTGGCGAAGTCGGGCGGGGCGACG
>VMTE01000030.1 GCA_013791775.1 Hyphomonas sp. | reverse complement strand
GCGGTCGAGGCAGTTGGCGGAGACGTTCAGCACGCCGTCATGGTACCAGCGCACATGCAGGTCGCCGGTCTCCCAGGAGACGTCCTTGACCTGCGTATACGGCACCATCCAGTCCAGCCGCTTGCCCTGCTCGCCCCAGAATGCCTCCGGGTCCGCAATCGAGGCCGCGTACATCGCGCGGTACGTCTCCGGCGTCAGATTGGCCTGCGCCGCAAAGGCTTCGGGGACGGGATACACCTTTTCGGGGGCGATCATCAGGTCTTGTGCGTGGGTCATGTATGTCTTCTGCCTGCAGTCAAAACGCGTATTTGGTAGAGAAAGTCATCCGCGTCAGCGTGCCATCAAGACCGCTCTCGGTTTCGCGGATCCCATACATCAACTCGGTTCCGAGGGTGACCTTGGGCGCGACGTCCCAGAGCAGTGCGCCGTAGGCGGATTGAACCGATTTGGTGGCCGTGCCGGCGACAAAGTCCGGATTGTCGGCCCATTGTGCGGAATAGCCGAGATTGAAGCGAGCCGTCTCTCCGAACGGGTGGCGCCAGGCGATGAGCCCGCCATAGCCCGGGATCGCTTCGACCTTGCCGGATGCATCCACGGCGGCTGACCTGATCGCCGCGAGGCCAACATACCGGCCAAGCCCCTCACCGCCCACGAGATTGAAACGGATATCGTCGCGTTTGCCGAGCTTAACCTGACCGGAGAGGCTGAGACCGTAGCCCCACGCCTCGTCTTCACTCGGCCCAAAATCAGCCCGGAGCTGGCGGGCTATGCCGGAGAGCGAGACGTTGCCGAAATCGCCTTTCCAGTTGTAGCGCCCGATCACGTCCGGCACGAGCGTTTCGTCGCGCGCGCCCGCATTGACGGTATCGGTGTTCGGGTTTTCGAGGGCGAACTGCCAGTTGCCATGCGTGTAGCGGATCTGCGGCTGGCGGACGAACACCATGCCGTCGGACAGAATAAGAAAGCTCGCGCTTTCGGGAATGGCCGACGTGTTCTGGAACGTGGTCCATTCCTGGCCGGCCAGCCAGTTGCCGTAGGTCACATAGGCCCGGCGCAGGCGCGGCGAATAGGAGTTGGTGACGAGCTCGTTGCCTTGCGCCGAGCCGAGAAAATCAAGTTCAAGGTACCCCGTGACCTTGTCGTCGCCGAAGGGCCGCTCTGCGGTGAAGGCGAACCGGCTGGCTTCTGCGGTGAAATCAGTGAACTGGGTTTCATCACCGCCAACGGGCGTCGCGCCGGGAATGTAGAAATCGCGGGCGATCGAGGCGCCGTCGATGGCGCCGTCGCTCAGGGTCGTGAAATGGGCGTCGAGGTCCACGATCCCGCCGATCCTGAACGTCGTCTCGCCGACCGTGAACCCGCTGGGGCTGGCGGCCGGCTTGTCGGCGGCGGCCGCGCTGGCGATGGTTTCCAGACGGACGACTTCGCGGTCGGTGTCGGCGCGCTCGGCGGCGAGTTCGCTCTTCAAGCCGGCGACCATCGCTTCAAGCGCAGCGATACGGTCCTCGAGTGAAGCGGGTTCGGCGCAGGCGGCGGACGACGACACGAGCGCCGTGCCCGCCAGCAGCAACATTCTGAAAGACGTTGACATGGTTTCCTCGCCCAATCTTCTTGTTTGAGGGAGTATCCGGCGCGGCGCCGCCTGCCGCTATTGGCAATTGGTGGTACGACCTTGGTCGCAGCCGTCCTCGACACTGCAGAAATTTCGGCTAATCGTGATAGGTGGCGCGACCAGCCGGTGACAGGTTTGCGCGCCCGAGGGAGGAAGACCGATGCGGAAAGCGCCGCAGATACTCATCGTGGACGATCACCCGCTGTTCCGGGACGCGCTTGAACAGGCGCTGATGACGGCGTTCCCCGACGGGGCGCATTGCGCGAAGGCGAGCAACATGGCGGGGGCATTCTCCAGCCTTGCCGAGAGCCCCGCCGATCTTGTCCTGCTCGACCTGAACCTGCCGGATGCGTCAGGTTTCGAGGGATTGCAGGTGCTTCGGACGCGCTGGCCGGATACGCGCCTGCTGGTCGTATCGGCCACCGAGACGCCGGAGGCCTACCGCAAGGCCCGCAGCCTCGGCGCGAGCGGCTATATTCCGAAAAGCCTCGGCCTGGAGGAGATGGCAGCGGCGCTGGTGACGGTGCTGGATGGCGGCGACTGGTTTCCGGAATCTGCGTCAACCGTCAATGCCGACAACGATACCGCGCGCGTGGCGAGCCTGACGCCGGCGCAGCGCCGGGTCCTGTCAGGGCTTTCGGACGGACTGCTGAACAAGCAGATTGCGCACGAAATGAACATCTCGACCGCGACCGTGAAGGCGCACATGACTGCGATTTTCCGCAAGCTCGGCGCAAACAATCGCACACAGGCGCTGCTCATCTTCCAGTCGGCAACCTCGCTCGGAAATCACTCAGCCGCCTGAGCGGCCCGGCGCGCGGCGCAAGCCTCCAGAAAAGCGCGCAAGGCGTCCGGGCTGACGGGCTTGTGCAGCACCGTGACATCTAGGCCTTGCGCTGCGGCCGCGACAGCTGGCTCCGTGTTGGCCGTGAGCAAGGCAACCCCGCGAAGATCAGCGAGGGCAAACCGGTGGCGGGCGATCAGGTCGAGACCGGTTTCAGCGCCCTCCAGCTTGTAGTCGGCAATCAGAACATCAAAGGGCGTGCTTGCCATTGCAGCCGCGAGCGCAGCGGGTGTCGCGGCGCCGGTCACGCGGCAGCCCCAGGCCGAAAGCAGCGCGTTCATTGCCGCAAGGATGGAGGGATCATCATCGACGCAAACGGCGCGCAAGCCGGAGAGGCTGTCCGGCAATCCGGGCGGCGCGGCCTGAATGGCCTGCGCCCGGTTCCGCCGCGTCTCGGCGCGCGGGAGGGTGATCGAAAAGACGCTGCCCCTGCCCGGCACCGACCGGACGCCCAGTTCCGCGTCCATCAGCGAGGCCAGCCGGCGGGCGACCGAAAGGCCGAGACCGGCGCCGCGAACGCCGAGATTGTCAGCGTCTTCGAACCGGCGGAATTCCTCGAAGATCGTTTCGAGCTGCTCCGGCGCAATTCCGGGGCCGGTGTCCCAGACTTCGATGCGTACACGGTCGCCGCGGCGGCGCGCGCCGATGAGAACGCCGCCCTCGCGTGTATAACGCCGGGCGTTCGACAGGAAATTGCGCAGGATGCTCTTGAGGAAGTCGGGATCGGCATCGGCGGCGAGCCCGGTCGGCGCGACCCGCAAGGTGAGACCGGCGCGGGCGACCATGGGCTCGGCTTCATCGGCCAGGTCTTCAAACAGCGGCCCCAGCGGCAGCGCGCAGGGTTGCGGCGCAACGGTCGCGTGATCGAGCCGCGAGATATCGAGCAGGCCCTTGAGCAGTTCGTCCGCAGACTGAATGGCCTTGTCGGTGCGATTGATGAGATCCTCGGCGCCGTCGCCCGGCCGGCCTGAGCCGGACTTGAGTGCGCCGAGGAAGAGCCGGGCCGCGTTCAGGGGCTGCAGCAGATCATGGCTGGCGGCCGCCAGAAACCGCGTCTTGGAGGCATTCGCGCCTTCGGCGTCCCGGCGTGCGGCGTCGAGATCTTCGGTCAACCGTTCGAGCGCCTGGGTGCGTTCGCGCACGCGGGCTTCGAGCGTCTCGTTGGCCTCGACCAGAGCTTGCTGGCGGAGCCGGTCTTCGGTGATGTCCGTGAAGGTCGTCACATAGCCGCCACCCGGCATCGGGGCGCCCGTGATGCGCAGATACCGGCCATCGGGGTTCCGGCGCTCATAGGCATACGGACGGCCGGCGCGCATGTATTCGATCCGCCGCGACGCCTGCTTCGCCGGGTCGCCGGAGATCCAGCCTGCCGTCATGTTGTGCGCGATGAGGTCGGCAATCGGGCGGCCGATATGGAGAAGTTCAGACGGATAGTCGAAGAGGTCAATGTACGCGCTGTTCCAGGCGACAAGGCGCTGATTGTGATCCACCACGCTGATCCCCTGCGGAATATTCTCCAGCATGGACTGCAGCATGTGCCGGTCGAACCGCTCGGCCTGGGTGCGGTGGTCGAGCATCGAGAGGACGTCCGGCAGGGCAACGTCAACGCCGCCGATCGCCGAGGCTAGAACGATGCGCGCCGACGAGGCGCCGAGCGCACTGGCGAGCAGGCGCTCCGTACGCTGAACGAGCTGCCAGTCGGCCGGGCGGGCGCCCACGGTGGTGATGCCGCTTGTCGCGGCAAGATCGGCAAAGGCATGCTCAACGGCCTCTTCGCCGAGAAACCGCATCGCCAGCGCCTTCAGGCCGTCCGGTGTGGCCTGGCCGATGCGGGCCGGTTGTGGCAGCGGCGCGGCGCTGCGATCAGGGCCCCCGCCGACGAACGCAGCCGCCTGGATGCGGTCGCGCAGGCGTTCGGGGCGGTTCAGCGAGACTCCGACGAAAAGAAGGACATTGGCCGCCAGACTCCATACCACGCCGTGCGTGAGGCTGTCGCCGAAATCGTTGCCGAACAAGCGATGCGGGTGCAACGCATAAGGCATGTAGCTGGCCAGCGTGTCTGCGCCGACGAGGGCCGGCAGGAACAGCGTGTAGGCCCAGAGCGCCACACCCGCGATGAGACCGGCCACGGCGCCGTCGCGGCGCCCGCCCTTCCAGTAGACCGCCGCAATCAGCGCCGGCGCGAACTGCGCCGCAGCGGCAAACGAGAGAAGGCCGATCTGGGCGAGCGCCTCTCCGCTACCCGCCAGGCGGTAATAAGCGTAAGATAGAAGCAGCAGCGAGACGATCACGGCGCGCCGGATCGCCGTGAGCCTTGCGCCCGCATTGCCGCCGAGCCGGTCGAACCGTCCGGCCCGCATCAGCGCGGGGACGAGAAGATCGTTGGTCACCATCGTCGACAGGGTGACTGTCGAGACGATGACCATGCCGGTTGCGGCGGAGAAGCCGCCGAGGAAAACGGCCAGCGTCAGCAGTTCATGGCCGCGCGAGAGCGGAATGTTGAGGACGAACAGGTCGGGCGACGAACCGTCTGGCAGGAAGTTCAAACCCGCGAGCGTGATCGGTATGACAACGAGACTAGTCGCGAGCATGTAAAGCGGGAAAACCCAACGGGCGCGCACCGCCTCCCGTTCGCTCTGGCGTTCGATCATCGCGACATGGAACTGACGCGGGAGGCACAGGATGGCGGCCATCGAGAGAAGCGTGATCGTGATGAACCGGCCCGATGGCGACCCGGCTGGAAAGACGTCCCCGGCGGTGACCGGCGATGCAAGGTCCGGCATGCCCAGCAAAGCGAGCGACAACAGGCAAACCGCGATGAGCGCGCCGAGCTTGACCAGGGCTTCAAAAGCCAGCACCCGCATCAGACCCGCATTGTAGCGCGTGGTGTCGGATTGGCGGGCTCCGAACAGGATCGCGAAAATTGCGAGCGCCATGGCCGTCAGCAGCACCGTCTCGTTTCCGGGCGGTGTTGCTTCTCTCCCGCCGGACGAAGCCAACGCCTGGACACTCATGCCCACCGCTTTCAACTGCAAGGCAATGTAGGGCAGGCTGCCGGTGACCGCCGCGAGCGTTGCGACGGCGGCGAGCAGACGGCTCTTGCCATAACGCGCCGACAGGAAATCCGACAACGAGGTCACGCTTTCGCGGTGCGCGACGTCTCCGATCCGGCGGACGAGACCCGGCATGAAGAGGAAAACGAGTGCGGGGCCGAGATAGATCGGCAGATAATCCCACCCGCTCGCGGCGGCCGTACCGACCGCCCCGAAATAGGTCCAGGAGGTACAGTACACGGCGAGCGCGAGGGCATAGACCATCGGATGTGGCGGGCCGGGTTCGCGCGTCGCAGCCCTGTCACGCCGCCAGGCGATGGCAAACAGGCCGGCCATGTAAAGCGCGGTCACGAGGAGGATCAGCCAGACCGGCACACGGGCCCTTTCATCAGTTGCAGGATCATCGCCCGAAGCGGGCGACGAAGGCAAGCCGGTCCCGCCTCAGACAAGCCTCCGGTACAACAAGAGGCCGGCGACCCGGTTGTGGCGGGTCGCCGGCCTTGTCCCTGTCCGCATGCGGCGCGGATGGTTACTCCGCCGGCATCGGCGCCATGCCCGCGTCGGCGATGCCATGCGGCGTACGGGTTCCCGGCACACGGATATCCTCCACGAGATCCTGGATGTCCTGCGGCGGGGGCGCCGTGACCAGCGACACCGCGATGCCGATAAGGGCAGATATCCACATGAAAACAAATCCGATGCCCTCAGGCGACACGCCCAGGAACCAGTGTGCGGGGTCCAGATCGATGAACTTGAAATAGTAGATGTACGAGAACGTCGTGATGAGACCAAACAGCATGCTGGCAATCGCGCCTTCCTTGTTCATCCGCTTCCAGAAGATTCCGAGGAAGATGATGGGGAACAGCGAAGCCGCAGCGAGGCCGAAGGCAAACGCCACAACCTGCGCGACGAAGCCGAGCTGGGCGGAGAATATACCCAGAAGGCCTGACGCGATGACGGCTGCCGCGGCCGCGCCGCGCGCAACACGCAGCTCGGTCTTGTCCGTCATGTTCTTGAACAGAGTTCGCCGGCAGAGATCGTGACTGACGGCAGAACTGATGACCATCAGCAGTCCGGCCGCTGTCGAGAGAGCCGCCGCAAGGCCGCCCGCCACGACGAGACCGATCACCCATCCCGGCAGGTTTGCGATCTGCGGATTGGCCAGCACGAAGATGTCGTTGTTTGGCGTCAGTTCGTTGGCGATACCGTCCGGCGCGTTGGGGCCGCGATACTGCATGATCCCGTCGCTGTTCTTGTCGTCGAAGCCGAGCAGGCCGGTCTTCTCCCATTCCTTGTACCAGGTCGGAACGGGCTTGCCGCCAGCCGCCGCGATCTCGGCTGACCGCGCCGCATAATCTTCCTGGTCGGCTATGTAGGTGGCGTCATTGACCGTATCGATGAAGTTCAACCGGGCAAAGGCGCCGACCGCCGGAGCGGTTGTGTACAGAAGTGCGATGAACACCAATGCCCAACCGGCCGAGACGCGCGCGTTCTTGGCGCTCGAAACAGTGAAGAAGCGGATGATCACGTGCGGCAGGCCGGCCGTGCCGAACATCAAGGCGCCGGTTATGGCGAAGATGTCGAGCATCGACTTGTTGGTGGAGGTGTATTCGGCAAAGCCGAGATCGGTGACGACCTGGTTGAGTTTCTGGATCATCGGAACATCCGTCCCCGTTGCATTGGATATGAAGCCAAGCTGCGGGACAGGGTTTCCGGTGATGATCAGTGACAGGAAGATTGCCGGAACCGTGTAGGCGAAGATGAGCACGACATATTGGGCAACCTGAGTATAGGTCACGCCCTTCATGCCGCCAAAGGTCGCGTAGACGAAGACAATCCCCATGCCGATCAGAATGCCGACGTTGAAGTCAACGCCGAGGAAGCCGGAGAAAGCAACGCCGACGCCTTTCATCTGGCCGGCAATGTAGGTGAAGGACACAAACAGGGCGCAGATCACGGCGACGATCCGGGCGAAGCTCGAATAGTACCGGTCACCGACGAAGTCCGGCACGGTGAACTTGCCGAACTCGCGCAGGAACGGGGCCAGCAGCAGCGCGAGCAGCACATAGCCGCCCGTCCAGCCCATCAGGTAGACCGAGCCCCCATAGCCGAGAAACGCGAGCAGGCCGGCCATCGACAGGAACGATGCGGCCGACATCCAGTCGGCGGCGGTCGCCATTCCGTTGATGACGGGATGAACGTCATGGCCAGCGACGTAGAAATCGTCGGTCGAGTTGGCCCGGGCCCAAAGGGCGATGCCGATATAGACGGCGAATGTGCCGAGGACGAAGAAATAGGTCCAGAAGGTCTCGTCCATGACCTCAGCCCTCCACGCCGAACTTGCGTTCGAGGCGGTTCATCGCAACGCAGTAGTAGAAGATCAGCGCGACGAAAACATAGATTGATCCGTTCTGGGCGAACCAGAAGCCGAGCGGTGCGCCGCCGATTGAAAACTGGTCCAGGAAATCCCTGAACAGGATGCCGGCGCCGTAGGATACGGCGAACCAGATTGCCAGCAGGGTTATGGTGAGGCGCACCGTGGCCGACCAGTATCCCTTGCCGTCTATCTCCTTGAGTGGTCGAGACATTGCTTGTCCTCCCCTGACCTTTTCTGTGCGGGTCTTCCGCAGGATAAAGGTTGGATCAGAAGGTCTCCGGGGACCAGATGGACTTTGGTCTAGGCGTCAGAAGCCTCAGCGCTTGCGTGCGGTCCACCATTCGACGAGGCCGGAGCGGATCAGCCAGCCCGCGATGAGGAGCCCGCCTGCAATGTATGCCTCCTCAAAGCCCAGACCCGGCGCAAGGAGCGCCACCGCACCGCGATAGGCAAAGACGACACACATGAGGAGGCCAAGGGAAATCATGATGTGGTGCTTCATGGGAGTGTATTCCGCCAATCAAACCCCAAAACTAGCATGCCCCGTGCGGAAGAGACATCAGACTTTGGTACCAGGCGCCCAAGCCAAATATGATCTGATCAGGCAACTCCCGGGGCCAGGCAACCCGTCCACCGAGCTCGCCTGAAGGGCCACAATCGGCAGCTTCCCACCGTTCCCGGCGCGCGAAGACCCTAGTTCACCCCGGAGGTTGCGACCGCTGGCGCGCGTAGCAGGTCCAGAACCTCCTTGGTCGGATACCCGTCTGCCACCATGCCTTGTGTCTTCTGGAAGGCGGCGAGGGCGAGCTTGGTGCGCCGGCCAGCGATGCCGTCCACCGAGCCGGTATCGAAGCCGCGATCATTCAAGGCCTGCTGCAGATCACGGATTTCCATCACGGTCAGCGGCGCGAGGTGCACCGGCCAGGCCGTCAGTGGCCCCTGCCGGCCCATGATCGCATCGCCCGACAGGCCGACGGCGAAAGCGTAGGAATCGGCGCGGTTGTAGGTCTTGAACACGTTGAAGTTCTTGAACAGCAGGTATTTCGGCCCTTCATGCCCGGCGGGCACCCAGAGTTCGGCAAACTCAGCCCCGGCGGTTTCGAACGGCCCGCCGATGATCGGCGAGAGGCCCGCCGCCGTCCAGGTTTCCATCCGGCGCTCGTTGCCGTCGGCGAGGCTGTAGTCGAACGTGTCCGGCAGGCGCACCTCGATGCCCCAGGGCTGGCCCTTCACATAGCCGGAGCGGGCGAGGTAGTTGGCTGCCGACGCCAGCGCGTCGGCCTCGCTTTTCCAGACGTCGCGCTTGCCGTCGCCGTCGAAATCGACCGCATGGGCGATGTAGGTGGACGGCATGAACTGGGTGTGGCCCATCGCGCCGGCCCAGCCGGCGCCGAGCTGGTCGCGCCGGGCATAGCCCTTCTCCACGATGGTCATCAGGGCGTAGAGCTCATCTTCGGCAAACTTCTGGCGGCGGCCTTCGACGGCCATGTTGGCGAGCGCATTGGCCGCGTCGTCATTGCCGATGAACCCGCCGAAACTGGTTTCCATGCCCCAGATCGCCAGCAGTACCTTGCGATCCACACCATACCTGGCCTCGATCGCATCGAGCGTCGGGCCGAGGGCGGCGAGCTTCGCCTGTCCGTTGGCGATGCGGGACGTGCCCATCGGCACCTTGAGATAATCCCAGATCGGCTTGGCAAATTCGGCTTGCGCGCTGGGGGCGGTCTGCGCCTCGACCTGCGAGCCGAGCCAGAGCGGCATCGGATAAATGCCCGATAACAAAGATTTCACCAGCGCCCGGTCATGGCCGGCGCCCATCGCCCGGTTCGAGAAATCGTCGCGCCAGGCATCCATCTCGGCCAGGCCGGATGTTTCATAGCGGATGGGCCCTGTTTCGGGCGCAGGGGGTTGTTCTGCCGGGGGTTTTGGCGACGGGGTCGCCGGCGGGCCGCTGGCGCAGGAGGCCAGAAGTCCGCAAACGGCGGCGGTGGCCATCCATTTCGAGCGCGCCAGACTGGCGAAAAACATGGCGGAGACCCCTTTTTGGGACTGCAGGCTGCAGCCCTCGTCCTTGACTCGGCTATGAGGATTCATTACGCGCTCCGCTTTCCCAATTCCTAACCGTACCAGGCCAGACCCATGAAAGTCCGTTCGTCCCTCAAATCGCTGAAGTCGCGCCACCGCGACTGCAAGATCGTTCGCCGTAAAGGCCGGGTGTACGTCATCAACAAGACTGATCCCCGCTTCAAAGCAAAGCAAGGCTGAGCCATCGATGAACAGGCATTGAGGCGCCAGAATGGCAGCCCGGATCGCCCTGTTTGATCTTGGTGGTGTCGTCCTCGATTGGTCGCCTGCCCGTCTCTACAGCCGGATCTTCGCCGACACGGCCGAGTGCGAGCGGTTTCTATCGGCCGTCTGCACGATGGAGTGGCACAACCGCCATGACTGCGGCGTCAGTTTTGCCGACAATGCGGCCGGTCTGATCCTTGAATTTCCTCAATATGAAAGCCAAATCCGCGCCTGGAGTGGCCGCTGGATGGAGATGTTCGACGGCTGTATCGACGGCGTCGAACGCCTGGTCGAAAGCCTTGCGGGCAGCGACCGCCCGTTGTTCGCTCTCTCCAACATGCCCGCCGAAGCCTGGCCCATGGTGCGCGCTGCCTTCCCGGTGCTTTCGCGCTTCCGGCAGGTGATCGTGTCCGGCGAGGTGCGGCTGGTGAAGCCGGACGCCCGGATTTTTCACTACACGCTGGCCCGGATGGGCGGCCCCTCCCCCGACGAGGTGCTGTTCATCGACGATTCCGCCCGCAATGTTGCCACGGCCGATGCGCTGGGCTTTCGCACCCACCTGTTCCGGGGCGCTGCCGGCCTCGAGCGGGCCCTCATTCTTGAAGGCCTGCTCTGAGAACGGCGCACGGTCATTGCCGGGCCCGCGCCCGCGCGCCATATTGCCCGCCATGCTGAGAGCTTTCCTCGTTGCCCTCCTGATCTGGCTCGCGCCCGCCGCGCACGCGGCGCCGACCGAGGAAATGTTCGCCAAGCTCAAGGCCGCAACCGAAGAGGCCGAGGCCGCCGATGTCGCCGCCGATATCTGGGCGACCTGGCTGGAATCCGGCTCTGCAACGGTCGATCTGCTGATGGAGCGGGCCGGCATGGCCGAACAGGCCGGCGACCCGGACACCGCACGCGAGCTGCTTGACCGGGTGATCCTGCTCAAGCCGGATTATCCCGAGGCCTGGCACCGGCGCGCCGGGCTGTTCCTCACCGCAGAAAACTATCCCGAAGCGTTCCGCGACCTCAACGAAGCGCTGAAGCTGGAGCCCCGCCATTTCGGCGCCTGGCTCGGCATGGGCGTGATGCTGGAAAGTCTCGGCGGCGAGAAGGAAGCGCTCGACAGTTACCGCCAGGCGCTGTCGATCTATCCGCTGATGCCGCAGGCGCGGTTTGCAGCGGACCGGCTGGCCAGACAGGCCGAAGGCCAGGAGCTTTGAAGCGGATGATGACGATTTTGGCAGCGACCCTCTCGGCGCTGGGACTTGGCGCGTGCGTGACCAGCATGGCCTACACGTCGAAGGTCGAGCGCGCGTTTCCCGCCGGCGGCACCCTTGTACGGGTAGACGGGCGTGACGTGCATGTGATCCTGCAGGGCACCGCCAGCCCGGTCGTCCTGATGATCCACGGCGCCAGCGCCAATGCGCGCGAGTTCACCTGGACGCTGGCGCCCCGCCTCGACGCGGACATGCGCGTGCTGATGGCCGACCGGCCGGGGCATGGCTATTCGGAACGCTTCGGCGGCGCTGAGCAGCTCGGCGCGCAGGCCCGCCAGATGGCCGGCGTACTGGACGCACTGGCTCCCGGAGAGAAGGCGGTGATCGTTGGCCACTCCTTCGGCGGCGCGGTGGCGTTGCGGCTGGCGCTGGACCGTCCGGACCTCGTCTCCGGCCTCGTGCTGCTGGCGCCGGTGACGCATGACTGGGGCTCGGGCGGCACGGCCTGGTACAATTCCTTCGCGGCCCCGCCGGTGTTTGGCGAGGCGTTCAGCCAGCTCCTGCCGATGGTTGGCCCCTCGCAGGTGCGCGGCGGCATCAGCAGCGTCTTCGATCCCGCCCCGGCCCCCGAGGGCTATTTCGAGAACTCCGCCATCGGACTGTTGTTCCGGCCGGCCAACTTCCGCGCCAATGCCCGCGATGTCATCGCCCTGCGCGAAGAGCTCCGCGTCCAGTCGGCCCGGTATCCGGAACTCAAGGTGCCCATCACCGTCTTCTCGGGCAGCCAGGACACCGTGATCTCGCCGAAACTGCATGTCGGCGAACTCCGGAAGCAGGTACAGGTCGACCTCGTGATCCTGGCGCATGAAGGGCACATGCCGCATCACGGCGAAGGCGAAGCGGTGGCCGACGCCATCCGCCATCTGGCGCGCCGGTTGTAGACAAGAGAGCCGTGTCACGATCACCATTCTGGTGATTTTTTTTACATGTCGGCCACAACACACAAAGAAAACCGCGTTTTCTTTGCATATCGAGGCTCGCCGCATAGGCGCTGGCCTACCGGCTTCGGGATATGTTGGCTTAGTCAGAGAACACTCGTTCGGGCGCAATCGTTACGACATCAACGACCCGCCATCTGGCGCTTGGCGCCGAGACCCGCTAAGAGGCTCCCCTTCGCCTGAAAACCCCGGAAAGGACCCGCCATGGCTGACGACGCCCAGATCATCAAGATCGACGAAACGACCCGGGAAAAACTTCGCCAGACGGTCGCCAAGATCGAGCGGCTGGAGGAGGAGAAGAAGGAAGTCGCCGAGCAGATCAAGGAAGTCTACGGCGAGGCCAAGGCGATCGGCTTCGATACCAAGGCGCTGCGCCAGGTGATCCGCCTGCGGAAGATCGAACGCTCCGAGCGCGAGGAGCAGGAAATGATCCTCGAAACCTACCTGATCGCCCTCGGCGAAGCCTGAGATTGTCAGGAAAGGCCAAATCGCCTTAGGTAAGATCCATGCCGAGGGAGGTCGATGAGCGCAAGAAACGCGCCGCGCTGCGAAAGCTGCGCCGGGCCGCTGCGCTTGCCGAACAGGGCCTCGGTCCGCCGCTCACCGACTGGGAGACCGCGTTCCTCGAAGAAGTCGAAAACCGCATCGAGAAATACGGCTCGGCCTTTGCCGATCCGATGAAAGGCGCCGAGGGTGAGGCCCTGTCCGGCCTGCAGCAGCTGAAGCTCAAGCAGATCGACAAGAAGGCGCGCGGCAAGGAGCCGAAAGGTTTCAAGGCGAAGAAGCCGATGGGCCAGCAGCGGCAGGCGCCGCCGCGTGCCCGCGAGGACGTCATCGAGACACCGCCGCCGCCCGAGCCGCCCAAGCCCGCCAAGACCCGCCCCGCGCTGGTGCCCGCCGCCGGCCTCGCCGGCACCGGAAACGTGACCGCGCTGCGCCGCGCCAAACCCCGCCTGACCGTCATTCAGGGCGGCGCAAAGAAAACCGAAAACTGATCCGGCGATCCGGCGTATAAGAGGGCATGACCGAGATGACCGCCCCTGCCCTCGCCCGCACCGTGCTGATCACCGGCGCGTCCACAGGAATCGGCGCCGCCGCCGCCCGCCACCTGGCGGCGCAAGGCTGGTGCGTGTTCGCCGGCGTGCGCTCGGAGGCGGACGGCGCCAGCCTCTGCGCCGGCGCCTCCGGTGACCTTCGGCCCCTGATCCTCGACGTGACCCGGCCGGACCAGCTGGACGCCGCCGTGTCGGTCCTCGCCGCAGCGCTTGGCAACAGGCGCCTCGCCGGCCTCGTCAACAATGCCGGCATCGCCCGGATGGGTCCGCTGGCGGTGCAGCCTCTGGAGGATTTCGAAGCCCAGTTCGCGGTCAACGTCTTCGGCATGTTGCGGGTGACGCAGGCCTGCATTCCGCTGCTCGGCAGTGACCCCGCCCGCACCGGCGCGCCGGGCCGCATCGTCACGATCACTTCGGTGGGCGGGCGGATCGCCTCGCCGTTCCTCGGCGCCTACACCGCCACCAAGCATGCCAATGAAGCGATGACCGACACGCTGCGCCGCGAGCTGGCGATCTATGGCATCGACGCCGTCGCCATCGGTCCGGGATCGGTGAAGACGCCGATCTGGGCCAAGGCTGAGAAGGACAATGCCGAAGGCCCCTACGCCCACGGCGACTGGGGCGCGCCCCTGAAACTGTTCGAAGACCTGATGCTGAAGGGCGGGCGCACCGGCCTCGCGCCGGAGCATATTGCAGCCGTGATCGAACGGGCACTGTCGGACCCGAAGCCGAAAGCCCGCTACGCGCCGGTGCCGGACAAGCTGACCAACTTCACCATCCCGGCGCTCCTGCCGAAACGGATGCTGGACCGGATTTTCATCTCGCGGTTCGGGCTGAAGCGGAAAGCCTGACCCTCCCCCTCTCCGGCTTGCGGGAGAGGGGAATGCAAGCCCTTGACGCCCGTTGCGGAAGGCCAGCGCATGTGGCCGGAAACGGGAGGAACACATGGCAGAACTCAAGGGCAAGGTGGCGGTCATCACCGGCGCCGCGAGCGGCATTGGCCTGGCGGGCGTCGAGGTCTTCGTCGCGGCGGGCGCAAAGGTCATCGCCGGCGACATCCAGGACGAAAAGGGCAAGGCGCTCGAGACGCGTTTCGGCAAGGACAAGGTCCGCTTCGTCCATTGCGACGTCACCGACATGGACCAGCTGAAAGCGATCATGGACGCGGCGCCGAAGGCGTTCGGTTCGCTGGACGTGGTCTGGAACAATGCCGGCCATGGCGGCACCAACACAAGTGTCGAGGAGCTTGATCTCGACGGTTACGACCAGACGATGAACCTGCTGCTCAAACAGGTCTTCGCCGGCACCAAGTTCGCGGTTCCGCACATGAAGGAAAAGGGCGGGTCGATCATCAACACCTCGTCCATCAGCGCGGTCATGGCAGGCTATGCCCCGATCACCTATTCGGTCGCCAAGAAGGGAGTTGCCCACTTCTCCAAGCTCGCCGCGGCCGAGCTGTCGAAATACCGGATCCGCGTCAATGCGATCCTCCCCGGCTTCATTGCCACTTCGATCTTCGGCGCCTCGCTCGGCATGCCGCGTGAAGCGGCGGACCAGATGGCCGAGATGCTCGCCCAGGCCGGCGGCAGCATGCAACCGATCGGACGTGTCGGGCGCGGCACCGACATCGCCGAGATGGCCGCCTTCCTCGCCTCGGATGCGGCGGGCTTCATCACCGGCGGGGAATTCCTCGTCGATGGCGGCATGACCGTCGGCCCGCGCCACAGCTGGGATGACACGGCGGCGAGCCCGCTGCTCGATTCGCTGGGCATCACCCCGGAACAGGCCGAACAGATGCGGCTTGCCCAGGCGGCGGCTCAATCCTGAGTGGCAGCCCGGCGCAACTGCGGCACGGCCTCGACGGCCTGCAGCAGCTCGCCGAGCGAGCCGGCCTCCCGAAACAGGTTGCCGGAATCGTCACTCAGGGCGTAGCCTGTGCGGGTCCGGGTAAGGGGAAAGCGCCGCCAGTGCGTCAGTGTACGGAAGATCCAGACCGTTGCAGGGCGTTCCCCGGTCGCGGCCCAGCCGCTCCACATGTGATCCGCCGGCAGGCTTCGCCAGAGCCGGTCGATCTCGTCGATGTCGTCAGGTGAGAAGTCAGGCATGAACAATAATCCGTCCCCCACGGCCCCTTCCTCCATACGGCGCCGCCCGCTTTCGGGCAATCTTCAGGGCGCGCTCTGGATGATCGTGTCGGGGGCAGGCTATACGCTCCACCTCGCGCTGGCCAAGGACATCACCGCCGATATCCACCCGATTTTTCTCGCCTTCTGGCGCAGTTTCCTCGCCTTCGCCTTCTGCACGCCGTTCATCCTGCTCGGCCGGGTGAGGCTGCACACGCATCGTTTCGGCGCCCTCGTGACGCGCAGCCTGATCGGCTCGGCCGGCTTCGTCTTCGGCCTGATCGCCATCTGGCCGAAATTCGACTTGCCGCTCGCCGAGTTCAACGCGCTGAGCTTCACGCGGCCGTTGTTTGTCACCCTGCTGGCGGTTCTCCTGTTGCACGAGAAAGTCGGACCCCACCGGACCACGGCGGTGATCGCCGGCTTCTGCGGCGTGCTCGTGATGACGCTGGTGCCTGCCCTCCTCGGCAGCGACGGCGGAACGCACTTCAACCTCGGCAGCCTGTTCGCGATCCTCTCCTCGCTCTGCTTTGCCTTCACCATCGTGCTGGTGAAATCCCTGACCGGTGTGCACTCGCCGCTCGCCCTGCTGATCTGGGCGAACCTGCTCTCCTCGATCTTCATTCTGCCTGCGGCCCTCGCCGTCTGGGCAGCGCCCAGCCTCACCGAATGGATCCAGATCGCCGGTATGGCCTTCTTCGGGGTCGTGGCGCAGTTTTGTTTCATCAAGGGCATGTCGGTCGGCGACGCCTCGTTCCTCTCGCCGATGGATTACCTGCGCCTGCCGATGGGCGCGACCGCCGACTGGGTGATGATCCGCGCCCTGCCCGGCGTTTTCGTCTGGGCCGGCGCCGGCATCATCGTGGTCTCGACGCTCTACATCACCTGGCGCGAACACGTCCTGAACCGCGTCAAGCCGGTCGAGCCACCGAAGCTGTTCTGAAGCGTCCGGAGATCGATGCGGCGGGCACGTTTTGCGCTGTTCCGCGCGGCGTTTCAGGCGTACGCTCGCGAGCGATCATCAGGAGGCCGGCCATGCGTGAGCCCTACGAGATATCGCTTGAGGCGGCCCTGTCGGCCCTGAAGTCGGCGCGCGACCTGCTTGTCCGGGAAATATCGCACTATCCCGGCCCGGTCTCCGGATGCGACGCCCAGTTCAACCGGCTTCTCAGCGACAAGACGCGCATTTCGAATGCCCTGCGCGAGCTGGAATCGCGGCCCTTCGTGCCGACACCGAGGATGCTCGAACCGGTTGCCCTGCCCCGCCGCCTGTAGGCTCCGGCCCCCTCGCTGGTCGGCATCTGCAACTCCGGCCCGGCTGCCACGCGCCAGAAACCCCTTGTGAATATCAAACGAATTGTTTATTGTTCACAATACCTTGGGAGGGTTCAATGGCCAAAGTTCTCGTTACCGGCGCGACCGGCTTCATTGCCGGGCATGTCATTCACCAGCTGGTCGAGGCGGGCCACGAGGTGACCGGAACGGCGCGGTCCGCGTCGAAGGCCAATGCCCTCAACAAGACCCTCAGCGCCTATGCGGGCCACGACATCCGGATCCCGATCCGCGCGGCGGACCTCTCGCGCGATGCCGGCTGGGCCGAGGCTTGCGACGGCATGGACTTCGTCCAGCACATCGCCTCGCCGATCCCGGCCAACCTGCCGAAAGACCATGACGAGCTGATCATCCCCGCCCATGATGGCGCCCTGCGGGTGCTGAAGGCCGCCAAGGCGGCCGGCGTGAAGCGCGTCGTGATGACCTCCTCGATGGCTGCCATCGCCTATGGCTGGGGGGATGCCCGCCCCAAGCTGCTGACCGAGGAGCACTGGTCGAACTCCGGCAACATGCAGGACAATACCGCCTATACCCGCTCCAAGACCATCGCCGAGCGCGCCGCCTGGGCGTATGTCAACGACGAGGGCAAGGGCCTTGAGCTGACCACCATCAACCCCGCCGCCGTGCTCGGCCCGGTGATGAGCGGGGACTTCTCCGCCTCGGTCGAAATCCTCACCCAGCTGCTCTCCGGCAAGCTGCCGGGCACGCCGCGCGTCGGCTTCGGCATCGTGGATGTGCGCGATGTCGCCGCCGCCCATGTGCTGGCGATGACGAACCCCGCTGCCGCCGGTGAGCGTTTCCTCGTCTGCGACAGGTTCATGTGGTTCTCGGAAGTCGCCGACACGCTGCGCGGCCAGCTGCCGCCTGCCTACGAGAAGAGGCTGCCAAAAGGCGAACTCCCCGGCTGGGTGCTGAAGCTGATGGCGTACGTCAATCCGGCCGTGAAACAGGTGATCCCGGAACTGAACCGCGAGCGCCACGTCTCGAATGAAAAAGCCAAACGCATCCTCGGCTGGCAACCCCGCACGGCGGAAGAAGCGATCCTCTCCGGCGCCAAGAGCCTGATCGCGCACAAGGCGGTGTGACCTCCAAGGAAGTCACAGCGCGGTTTAAATGACTTGGATTGGCCCTAAGCGGACGGAAAAGATCAGGTTTCCAATTGCAATCTCAGGCGAGTCCTTGCCGATGGTGGCGTGAACATAGAACGTCGGAAAACTCGAAATGCCATGCTGTTAGCTGCCGTTGGCCAAATTGATCACACCAATTTTGATTGGCGCTGGGTCATGGATCCGCGGTGCACTGAGATATTTTGAGCCCCAACAAATCAGCGGGTCGCTGCGAGCCTTGAATATCAGGCCACACCCAGAGCGAAGTATCCCGGAATTGTGAATAAAAAGGCAATCCCAATTCGATGTATGCGTCATAGTCCAACTTGGCTGCTTCATTGCCTCCGGCGCACTCATACAAGCCCTCAAACGCATCAAGGATCAGAGGGTCAGCGCCCGACGAGGCCAAGGCAGAAGCAACTCGAGTCTTGATCGAATGATATGAGAAATACATGCGCCGCAGGTCGAATTCGAGGCGACCCTGCGGAGCGTCCGGATGAGATGCAGCCCAATTCGAGCGCCAAGCACGAGTGCTTCGCGAAGTCAAAAAATACTCAGTATACTTCCTTTCATCGCTGAAGACCGCCCCGTGTGATGCGACCACTGCGCCTGGCGCAACGATCGCTTGGTCCGCCAATGGCAGCACATACATTGCGCATGCCGACAGACAAAACTCAGGAACGACCAACAAAAAATCCCGCTCGGACAATAGCATTATGAGCGGTTGAAGTTGCTCCATGAAGCCACCGCTCGAGCGGACAACCAAAGTATCGAGATGCTCCATGCCAATGAAGTCCACCTTCTCGGGCCCCACTGACCCTTGTAAGCAACCGACGTTGCCAAGCATCACAAAAGTATGGTCGGCTGCATGTGTTGCACACAATGAATTGAGCTCCGCAATCCGAGCTGCATCATAGCTGGGTCGACCGCCACCCACAGGCCCCGGTTCGGCAAAAGCGGTCGCCCTTAGCAACAAGGGGGCCAAGCTCGCGAAAAGGTAAACCCGCGATTGAGAGATGGCGCTCCGAGACATCATTCCGCACTATTTCCAGCCGTGGACCGATAAACTATTGAACGAGTCGCTTGTCGTTCCGTTCTCGCCGTGTTTCGTTTGACTAACTCTCCTTACGCATGGAAAGTTTGACTGGGGTGCTATTGGAAGAATTCATGCCGGACTTAGATGAACTCATAGACTGGATGGATGCTTTGGAACTCTACGCTCGAGATTGGGACCAGACATTCGGCGAGCAGACCAATTATTTCACTCAGGAATTCTGGTATATGCTGATCGGGTGCGTCAGGGCCCATTGGGCTGGACACCCGTTAACGGTGAGCCAGCTGACTCAACGCATGAAATCCGGGTCCAACCGCACAAGGGAAGAACGCATAAAGCGCGCCGTCGATGACGGCTATCTGATCAAAGTCCGTGACGATCAGGATGGACGGGCGTCCTATGTCCGGCCAACCCCTGAATTGGAAACCATGGTCATCGGGCACCTGATGCGCACACTCGCGCGCGTACGCGAAACGATGCAACGATCCAAAGCCCCGCAATAACCTCAGTTTTTGCGGGTATTTTGTCGGCAAACTCCACGCATTTTCTTTTGCCTCCGTCTGAGCAGATTAGCTCAAAAATTGATCGGGAGGATCCTATGATGAGTCGCCGCCGCGCACGCAATGCAATTTCAATCGCCAGTTTTTCAGTTCTGGCTTTTTCCGCCTTTATGCCTGCCGCCTCTGCCCAGGAGGCGGATGCGCCGACCCAAACTCCGGATGACCAGGTCAAGACGCTCGGGCAGGTCATCGTCACCGCGAGGCGGCGTGAGGAGTCCCTGAAGGATGTCCCGGGCTCGGTCACCGCGATCAGTGCGGACGATATCGCCCAATTCGCCGCCACCGAGATTGGCGATCTCCAGTCCAGTGTCCCCAATATCGTCCTGCATGAAGGCGATGCGCAGAACACGGTCGCGTATATCCGGGGCGTCGGGCAACTCGACAGCCTTGCTTTCGCGGACCCCGGCGTCGGAATCTACCTGGATGACGTCTACCTCGGCAGGGCCCAGGGCTCGTTCCTCGATGTCTTCGATGTCGAACGCATTGAAGTCCTGAGGGGGCCGCAGGGAACGCTCTACGGGCGCAACACAATTGGCGGCGCGATCAAGTTCGTCTCCCGCGCGCCCAGCGAAACGCCCGAGTTTTCTGCATCCGCAACACTCGGCAACTACAATCAGACAGACCTCACCCTTGGGGCATCCGGCCCGATCGCCGGAGACAGGCTGCTTGGCAAGGCCGCAGTGGCCTACCTCTCCCGTGACGGGTATGCCGACAACACGATCACCGGTGAGGATGATGGCGATCGCAATACGCTTGCATGGCGCGGCTCTCTCCTCGCCAACATTTCAGACAATTTCCGCATTCTGGTCGCGGCGGATGGGTCCACGGATAATCCTGATACGTCCCGCACGCCCGCCCGGGAGACGGCGGTATTCGGTGCGTTCGCTCCAAGCACCGACCCTTTCAAGGTTGAGGCAGACTTCAATGACCTGAGTGACCTGAGCGTGCAGGGCATCTCGGCGAAAGCCACATGGGATGTGTCGGACTCGCTTAGCCTCGTCTCCACCACGGCGTATCGTGAGATGGAGTATGATGCGCATCTTGACCTTGATGCGACCGGCTCGCCGCTGTTCGGGGTCTTTGTCTTTGAGGACCAGAACCAGTTCAGCCAGGAAATACAGGCCAATTATGAAGCCGGACCTGTGTCGGCCGTTGGCGGGATCTACTATTTCGACGAGGAAGATGTCACGGAATCCGGCATTTTCGGACCTGATATCGCTTTCGTTTCAAACTCGATCAACGACCAGACGACAACGGCTTTCGCGATCTATGGCGACGTATCCTATGACGTCTCAGATCGCCTCAGCGTCAGTGTCGGCGTCCGGTTGACCGAAGAAGAGAAAGACTTCAAGCGCATCCAGGAATTCTTCGATGCGGCAACGCCGCTCGTGCCGCAGATCGGAACCGGCGTCCGGGTGACGGATGTCGATACGTCGAAAACGTTCTCCAACACCTCGCCGCGCCTGTCCGTCTCGTATGACCTGACGGACGATGTGACCGGATACGCTTCAATCGGACGCGGGTTCAAAAGCGGTGGTTTCGACGGGCGCTCAAACTCTGGATTCGAGGCCCAACCGTTCGACGCCGAAACGCTGACCGCATACGAGGCGGGCATAAAGGGTAGCTTCGCCGACGGCACGATCTTCGCGAGCGCGGCCGTCTTCCTTAATGATTACAAAGACCTGCAAGTTTCCAGCTTCACCGAACAGAACGGAGCCTTTGCCGCGATTTTCACCAATGCTGCCGAGGCGCAGATTGCAGGCTTTGAAGTGGAGGGGAGCTGGCAAGCGACGGACTCGCTGCGGTTTGATATCTCGGCAGGCTATCTTGATGCCGAGTATGATGAGTTTATCGGACAGAACGGCGTCGATGTCTCGGACACGCTGACCCCTGCGAACGCACCGGATTGGACGGGCCGGATCGCGGCGAACTACCGCCGGTCATTGGGCCGTAATACGGAACTGGTCATAAATGCGGCTGCTGCCTATCGTGGAGATGTCTATCCGACAGTGAGTTCCAGCGAGATTCTACGTCAGGGCAGCTACACCCTGTATGACGCATCCATCGGGCTTGAATTCGTGGACGGAAAATATGCCCTCCTCCTGGCGGGACGGAACCTGTCCGACGAAGAATACCGCACGCAGGGCTTCGATCTGTCTGACAGCCTAGGCTACCAGCTAGGATACTATGGCGCGCCGCGCACTGTGAGTTTGACCGCCTCGGTCCGCTACTAGGATCGTCGCGATGTCCAAGCTCAATGCCGAAACCAAGGCTGTGTTGCGTGATCTCGACGCCGTCGCCCCTTTGGTCAAAGGCGATCCGGATATTGCTGTCGTCCGCCGGGCGTACGATGACGTATTTGCGCGCTGGAACGCCCCGCCATCTGGCCGGACCTGTGAACGCTGGGTCAATTGCCGCCAACTGGGCGACGGCAATCGAGCCCTGGTGATCGAGCCGGCGGATGGCGATCCCGGCGCGACAACCCTCGTGCTCATTCATGGCGGGGGGTGGTCTCTTGGCACCGCACTTTGCTATGCCCCACTAGGGCGGTGGCTTTGTGCTGAATTGGGGGTGCGGGTACTTGTCCCGGACTTTCCACAAGCGCCAGAGCATACGGCACCTGCGCAGACGAATGCCCTGGCGGGACTACTTGTCTGGGCGAGTTCAGAATTTGGGAATGCGTTCGCCCTGATTGGCGACAGCGCAGGCGGTAACCTCGCAGCCGTCCTGTCCAACACTCCGCCTGAAGGGGTATTGATCCGGGCGCAGGCTCTCCTGTATCCCGTTGTCGATCTTCGCCCCGATGCCCGATATCCATCGCGGCGAAGGTTCGGCAAGGGACGCCATTTCCTGACAGTCGAGGCGATTGTCGGTGCGGCCATGCAATACGCCGGTGAAACCTCGCCGGGCTCGCCGCTTCTTACGCCCATGCTCGCGAATGATTTTTCGGCGACGCCGCCAACCGTCATTCTTGTCCCGGAGTGTGACCCATTGTTCGACGAGGGCGTTGCGTATGGGACTCTTCTAAAGCGGCACGGCGTCCATACCGAGGTTGTCATTGCAAAAGGCACCATTCACGGGTGCGTCTCATTCAGTGGGCGTATTCCGTCGGCGGAAGCATCGCTGATCAAGGTTTGTGAGTTTTTGACCAATCAACGCTTGCGCAGTTGACCAACATGTTGCTCCAGGTCGCACCTGGGACACACTGAATTCGCAACCCACCGGCGTCCGAACCGGCTCGGCAACGTCCGCCGGCATTCCAGCCATTGTGGCGTTCAGCCACATCGCCAACCTTCAGCCGGACGAGGTCGCAGCCCCGGAGCTTGCTATTGATCGCAAGATTGAAAAGGACGAGGTTTCGCACATCGCCGTCGAGTTCAAGCCGGGTCCGGATCGACCAGACCTCCTTCATTTTCAGAGCTGGCTTCTGACCAGTCAGCTTACCGCCATTCAATCGGCGGTGTGCTGCTGCCCCTGAGCCTGCGCTAGGCCGCTTCACTTCGTTTTCCATGGTGTTCCTCCTGTTCAAGCCGCTGCACAGCGCAGACGGCAGAGCGGGAGGCATGCAACTGGCATGGCGCGGCCGATCGAAGGCGAGCCTGGGGACTTGAATTGGGTGCTACCCAGTAGTACTTTGCGGTCAGTAGGAGAGAATTCATGACTGTCAAATCTTCGATCTCGCTCACCGATGAACAGGATGCCTTCGCACGCCAACTCGTCGAGAAGGGGCGATTTCCTTCTGTCAGCGCTGCGTTGCAGCAAGGACTGGAACTGTTGCGCCTGCGTTTCGAAAATGACGAGTTGGAGCTTGAGGCATTGCGAACTCTTCTGATCGAACGGCGAAGAGGAAAGTTCGTATCCAACGATGACTTAATGGACGCCATTTCTGGCGCAGCGACCCGCAAGCGCACCAAACATGGCATATGAGGTCGTCTTCGCCGCCGATGCCCGACGCGACTTCACACTGATTTTCGAGTTTCTGGTCGACAGCTATGTTGGCTTTGGCGACGACACAGAGACAGCCATCATGCGCGCAGAAGCGCGCGTGCAGTCGATCCGCGAAGACATCACTCGATTGGGACAATTGCCCTATCGCGGAACGCTGCACGACGAAATGCTGCCTGGGCTGCGCCATTTGACAATTGGGCAGGTCATTGCGTGGTTCGACATAGATGAAGACGTGAAACTTGTTCGTGTGCTCGCCGTCTTTTTTGGCGGACAGGATCATATCCGCAGAATGCTAACGCGATTGCTCGGTGAGTAGCTGAATGGCAGCATAGGAGTATAGCCGCCGCTCCAGCCCGCCCCGCTCTTCAAAAATCGTACGTGATCCCCTTGCGTTCCCAGTCGCCATAGCGGGTGGGCTCGATGCCCCGGGGCCCGCCCTGCTCGCCCGCCGGCAAAGCCGCTTCGGCCTTCTTGCGCCGGTCGGCCTCTTCCAGCGCCCGCCGCGCCGCCGCTGGCAAGGCGGCCCGCCGCGCCGCTTCTTCCTCTGACAGCCTCTCTGCCGGATTTGCCGCTTCGTCCGTCATTTGCGTCTTCCCGTCGCGTTTACGATTTCCCATATAGGTTCAACAAAGCGGAAAGTCCGCCATACAGTCGATTTTTCCGAACCCGGGAGACCGCTCACCCATGGGCACCGCCAAAACCTTCGTCCTTCTCGCCATGATGACGGCGCTGTTCGCCGGCATCGGCTACCTGATCGGCGGAACGCTTGGCATGACGCTGGCGTTCGGCGTGGCCGCCGCCATGAACATCTTCGCCTGGTGGAACTCGGACAAGGTCGTGCTGCGGATGCAGGGCGCACAGGAGGTTCCGGCCGAAACCTCGAACCCGATGCTGCGCGCCTTCCGCCAGGATGTCGCGCGCCTCGCCGAGCGCGGCGGCCTGCCGGAGCCGAAAATCTACGTCATCGACACGCCCCAGCCGAACGCCTTCGCCACCGGGCGCGATCCGCAGCACGCGGCGGTGGTTGCGACGACCGGCCTGCTCAGCGTACTGACCCGCGAGGAAGTCGCCGGTGTCATGGCGCACGAGCTCGCCCATGTCAAAAACCGCGACACCCTCACCATGACCGTGACGGCAACCCTTGCTGGCGCCATCGGCATGCTCGCGAACTTTGCGGTCTTCTTCGGCCCGCGCGATTCCGAGGGCCGCTCCAATCCGATCGCGGGCCTGGCCATCATGATCCTCGCGCCGCTGGCCGCCGGCCTCGTGCAGATGGCGATCAGCCGCTCGCGCGAGTATGAAGCGGACGCGCACGGCGCCGAAATCTGCGGTAACCCGCTTTGGCTTGCCTCGGCGCTCGAAAAGATCGAACGTGGTGCCCGCGCCCAGATCAATCCGTATGCGGAGCGCTCACCTGCCATGGCCCATATGTACATTTCGAACCCGCTCAACGGACGCGGACCTGACAACCTCTTTTCGACCCACCCGGCGACCGCCAACCGGGTCGAAGCCCTGCGGCGCCTTGCCGGCGAAATGGGCATCAGCGCGATGCGCAACCCCGAACTCACCCCGCGCCGCACGGCTGGCCCATGGGGTTGATCCTGCTTCGTCCGTGCACGGGCCGTTCCGCGTGAGCGGCGCCGAATCGCGGCTGGCGGCTGCGGAACTCCTTCACCTGACGCTCGACAAGCGGCGCACGCTCGACGAGGCGATGACCCTGTCGGACACCTACAACGCGCTTGAAGGCTCCGACCGCGGCTTTGCGCGTGCCATCGCGTCCGCCGCGCTGCGTCATCTCGGCTGGATCGACCAGACCGTGCAGCCCTTCCTGTCACGCCCGCTCGCGGCCACCGGCGTCGAGATCCGCGCGCTGATCCGGGCCGGCGCCGCCCAGATCTGGTTCCTGGACGTGGCGCCCCACGCTGCCGTGAATGCCACCGTCGATGCGGCCCGCCTGTCGCGCGGCTCGCGCTCCGGCGGCAGCTTCCTCAACGCGGCCCTGCGCCGCGTGTCGGAGGCGCCGCCGCCCGCCGCCTCGCTCGCGCCGGAAGACATCTGGCCGGCCTGGTTGCGCGGCGCCCTGGTCGACAGTCTCGGCGCAGACGGCGCCCGCCGCCTGGCGACCTCCGAACAGGCTGAACCTGCGCTGCATCTCACGGCGGCCGGATCGCCCGCAGACCTGGCGGCGCGCATCGGCGGGCAGCTCCTGGCGTCCGGCTCGGTTAAAGCGCCCGGCGGCGCGGTCGAGGACCTGCCCGGCTACGCCGAGGGCGAATGGTGGGTGCAGGACCAGGCCGCCGCGCTGCCGGCCCGGTTGCTGAACGCTGCGCCCGGCGAGAGCGTGCTGGACCTGTGCGCCGCGCCCGGCGGCAAGACGCTGCAACTCGCCGCCACCGGCGCGCACGTCACCGCGCTCGACCGTTCGGCCCCCCGCCTCGAACGCCTGCGCGAGAATCTGGAGCGCACCGGCCTCAAGGCAGAAGTCATCGTCGCCGACGCCGAAGCCTGGGCCCCCGGCCGGACATTCCAGAAAATCCTGCTCGACGCCCCCTGCTCCGCCCTCGGCACCCTGCGCCGCCATCCGGAAGGCGCCTGGATCAAGACGGCGGCAGATGTCGCCCGCTTTCCCGGGGTGCAGGCGCGGCTCCTCGCCGCAGCTGCCGGTCTCCTCGCGCCCGGCGGCACGCTCATCTATTGCGTCTGTTCGCCGCTGGCCGCTGAAGGGCGCGATGTGGTGAACGCCGCGCTGACCAGCGGATTATTGGCGCGCCGCCCCGTGACGGCCGCCGAATGCGCCGGTTTTGAGGATTGCGTGACACCTGAAGGCGATGTGCTGACCCTACCCGGGCCATCGCGCGATTGTGACGCCTTCTATATTGCCCGGTTGGCCGCACCCGCAAATTAGCCGTCAAATGAACGCAATTCCCACCAAGAATTCATGTCCTATTCAGGCGGTTACGGGCTATATGGCCCCATCGCAGGTATGCAATGCGAAAGGAACTTTTCGAATGATGATGCAGCTTTCTGCACACTCGGCCACGCGTAAGGCGATTGCTGGCGCTCTGGCTGCCCTCACCCTGGCCCTCGCGGGCTGTGCCAACGCCTATGGCCCCGGCACCACGAGCACGCGCTCGGTCGGCCAAGCCTCCACCGTTTACACCGGCGTCGTCACCTCGGCGCGCGAAGTGATCATCAAGCCGGATCGCTCGATCATTGGTGCCGCCACTGGTGCTGTGCTCGGCGGCCTCGCTGGTTCGGAGCTTGGCGGCGGCGATAAGGCCCAGACGGCCGGCGCCATCGGCGGCGCCGTGATCGGCGGCGTTGCGGGCAACGAGGCCGGCAAGGCGGTCGGCACCAAGCGCGGCTACGCCTACATCGTTCGCTTCGACAATGGCGAAGTGAAAGAGATCGTCCAGGGCGCCGACATCTACATCCAGCCGGGCACCCCGGTGAGCGCCATTGCCGGCGCGGATGGCTGGAAGCTGATCCCCCGGTAAATCCGAGCAAAAGCCTGACAAACGGACAGCCGGCTGCCTTGTGCAGCCGGCTGTTCCCTTTTAGGGATTGGGGATGAGCAAGGTCCTCATTTCCCCATCGATTCTCTCTGCTGACTTCGCAAAGCTCGGCGAGGAAATCCGCGCCATCGACGCAGCCGGCGCCGACATGATCCACATCGACGTGATGGACGGGCATTTCGTGCCGAACCTCACCTTCGGACCACCGGTGATCGAGAAGCTCCGCCCGCACACGAAGAAGCCGTTCGACGTGCACCTGATGATCGCGCCGGTGGATCCCTTCATTGACGCCTTCGCCAAGGCCGGCGCCGACATTCTCACCGTCCACCCCGAAGCCGGGCCCCACCTGCACCGCACCCTCCAGGCGATCCGCGCTGCCGGCATGCGTGCCGGGGTCGCGCTGAACCCGGCCACGCCCGCCAGCGTGATCGAGCCGGTCCTCGACGATATCGACCTCGTGCTGGTGATGTCCGTGAACCCCGGTTTCGGCGGTCAGAGTTTCATCACCAGCCAGCTGAAGAAGGTCGAGCAACTGCGCCGGATGATTGATGCCTCCGGGCGCGATGTCATTCTCGAGATTGACGGCGGCCTGAATGCGGAAACTGCGCCCAAGGCCATCGCCGCCGGGGTGACCGCCGTGGTGGCCGGTTCGGCCGTATTCCAGGGCGGACCGTCCGCCTATGCAGGCAATATCCAGGCGCTCCGTCCCAGGGTTCGGGTTTGAGAGCCGCATAAATTGGACGGCCAGGACTTGTCAGACATCAGCGAAGAGTTTCAGGCAGACCGGACACGGACGAGCAGCGACGACGCCGCCCTCTGGCGCCGGTTCCGCGGCGCTGCCGGGGAAGACGCCAAGGTCTCGGCGCTGCAGAAGCTGAAACTCACCGGTTCGGCCCCCACCGCCTACAGCCTCCACCTGGAAAACCTTCTGCCCCCGGACGACCGGCGAGGCGAGGCACTGCTGCGCGATGTCTGGCGCATCGGCCAGCAGCGCATCGTGCTGCAGCCCGGCCAGTCGCCCTGGAGCGTCGAGATGCCGTCGCGCCACTTCGCCGACCGGGTGCACCGGTTCGGCTGGGCGGCGGACCTGCTCGCACAGGGCGAGACCGGCAGGGCGCGCCTGATTGCACTGACCGATGACTGGACGCTGAAGTTCGGCAAGTTCCACGGCTTCGCCTGGCGCCTCGAACCCACCACCAGCCGGTGCTGGAATTGGCTGCGGTGCGGCCCGGACCTGCTGGAAGCGGGCGATGACGCGGCCCGCACCGCCCGCCTCGAAAGCCTGTCGCGTCAGCTGCGCTATGTCCAGGAAACTCTCGGCGCGGCCAATGACCCGAAATCGCGCTGGCTCGGTGCGGTCGTCCTCGTCGCCGGCTCGCTCTGCCTGCGCGCCGGGTCCGGCCTCGGCGACGCACTGGACCGGCTCGAGGCCGAATGCACCGCGCAGATCCTGCCCGATGGCGGCCACGTCACCCGCAGCCCAGCCCATGTCCTGTCCGCGCTGATCCACCTGCAGACCCTGTCTGGCGCCTTGCAGCGGGCCGGCCGCCCCGTGCCGGACTGGATGGACAAGTGGATCCCCCGCATCGGCGCCATGCTGGCCTTCTTCCAGGCCGGCGACGGCGCCCTCAACACCTTCCATGACGGCGACGAATCGCGCCCCGAAGTGGTCAACGCCGCCCTCGCCCGCCTGCCCGCGCCGCCGCGCAAGTTCATGTTCGCGCCGAAGTCCGGCTTCCAGAAAGTCGAGAAAGGTCCTCTGCGCCTTGTGCTCGATTGCGGCGAGGCCCCGCCCCGGCCGTTCGGCGACCAGGCCCGCGCCGGCGCGCTCGGCTTCGAGCTTTCCGACGGAGCGGCCCGGATCGTCACCTCCTGCGGCTACTCCGCCGAGGTCAATGTGGACTGGCAGGCCGCCGTGCGCCGCACCAGCGCCCACTCCACCCTCGTCCTCGGCGGGCGCGACTCGGGCGTCTTCATCGTCAATGACGAGACGCGCCTGCGGGCCCTCATCGGCCCGGAAGGCATCGCCGCCAAACGCCTCGAGGAAGCCGCCGAGATCTGGCTCGATGCCCAGCATGCCGGCTACAAGGCTGCGTACGGCCTGCTCCACCGCCGCCGCATCTTCATCTCCGGCGAGGGCGACCGCCTGACCGGCGAGGACTCCCTCGTCCGCCCGGTCGCCCAGACGCCGAGCGACGACAAGAAGCACCTCCCCTTCGAGATCCGCTTCCACCTCCACCCCACCGTCACCGCCATGATGAGCAAGGACGCCATCCGCCTGATGTGCGACAATGGCCGCGTCTGGCGGTTCCGCACCAGCCATGAGGGCGCGCGCCTCGAGAAGACGGTCTATCTTGCGCGCGGCATCGTCGAGCAGCCCGAGCAGATCGTGCTGGCGGGCTTCGCCGATCCCAACGGCGACGGCAGCCAGCCGCCCAACTGCATCCGCTGGGCCTTCGTGCGCGAGTCCTGAGCGGCGTCCCGAAAAGTGGGACCGGTTTTCGGAAAGACGCCGCGACCATCAAACTTGACGCCCGCCTCCCCCGTGCTAGGCCGCGCGCGAGCCGAGTACGGAGAGAGCCCATGACCGCCGCCCCCCTCAAGATCCGCCGCGCGCTGATTTCTGTCTCCGACAAGACCGGCCTCATCGGCCAGGCGACCCGCCTGCGCAGCCACGGCGCGGATCTCATCTCCACCGGCGGCACGTCGAAGGCCCTGAAGGACGCCGGCCTGCCCGTCAGTGACGTCGCCGACCTCACCGGCTTCCCGGAAATGATGGACGGGCGCGTCAAGACGCTCCACCCGGCCGTGCATGGCGGCCTGCTCTTCCTGCGCGACAATCCGCAGCACGTCGCCGACGCGCGCGCCCACGGCATCGCGCCGATCGATCTGATCTACGTCAACCTCTACCCCTTCGAGGCCACCGTCGCCTCGGGCGCGGACTTTGAAACCTGTATCGAGAACATCGACATCGGCGGCCCCGCCATGCTGCGCGCCGCCGCCAAGAACTGGGCCTTCGTCGCCGTCTGCACCGACACCGCAGACGTGGACACCGTGCTGGCGGAACTGGACGCCGCCGGCACTGTCAGCTCCGCCACCCTGCGCCGCCTCGCCGCCAAGACCTATGCCCGCACCGCCGCCTATGACGCCGCCATCTCCCAGTGGTACGCGCGCCAGAACGGCGAGGAGGCGCCGGATTGGGCGGCCATCGGCGGGCGGCTGCAACAGTCCCTGCGCTACGGCGAGAACCCGCACCAGAAGGCCGCCTTCTACGTCACCGGCGAGAAACGCCCGGGCGTCGCCACCGCGCGCCAGCTGCAGGGCAAGGAACTCTCCTACAACAACATCAACGACACCGACGCCGCCTATGAACTGATCGGCGAGCTGGGCAGCGAGACGCCCGCCGTCGCCATCATCAAGCACGCCAATCCCTGCGGCGTCGCCACCGGTGCCAGCATCATTGAGGCCTACACCAAGGCCCTCGCGTGTGACCCGACCTCCGCCTTCGGCGGCATCGTGGCGCTGAACCGCCCGCTGGACGAGGCCGCCGCCCGGATCATCTCCGAAGTGTTCACCGAAGTCGTCATCGCGCCGGGCGCCGACGCGGCCGCCGAGGCGGTCTTCGCGAAGAAGAAAAACCTCCGCCTGCTGATCACCGATGGCCTGCCCGACCCTGCCGCGCCCGGCATCTTTGCCAAGACGGTCGCCGGCGGCTTTCTGCTGCAGGACCGCGACGCGGGCCGCATCACGCGCGCCGACCTCAGGCTCGTCACGAAACGTGCGCCTACGGAGCAGGAACTGGCCGACCTCCTCTTCGCCTGGCGCGTCGCCAAGCATGTGAAATCGAACACCATTGTCTATGCCAAGGACGGCGTCACCGCCGGCATCGGCGCCGGCCAGATGAGCCGCATCGATAGCGCCCGCATCGCCGCCCGCAAGGCCGAAGACGCCGCCGAGACGGCCGGCTGGCCCGAGCCCCGCACGCGCGGCTGCGTCGCCGCCTCAGACGCCTTCTTTCCGTTCGCAGACGGTCTCCTGCAAGCCGCCAGCGCCGGCGCCACCGCCATCATCCAACCCGGCGGCTCCATCCGCGACGACGAAGTCATCGCCGCAGCGGACGAGGCGGGATTGGCGATGGTGTTCACGGGGATGCGGCATTTCCGGCACTAAGGTTCCAGAATTGAGTCACTCAACTTCTCTACGTTTCAAACTCGAACTGCGTCGAGAAGCCTGTCAAAAGCATAGAGTGTTGCGCGCCGACCAGAGCCTTGTTCAACAATTCTGATTATGCCCGCTTCGCGCAGAAGCTTGAGAAACCTCGTTGCTGTCGGCTTTGGAAGGCCGGTAGCAGCTACAAATCGACTGCTTCTGAAGACCGGTTGCTCAAAAACAAAGTTTACTGCGGATAGGTAGTCTTTCGACGTCAATGTGTCTCGAAACACGGTTTGCATCTCAGCATGAAGTTCTTGGATCCTTGTAATCTGAGAGCATTTAGTTGCGGCTTGCTCTGCCAATCCTTGCAAAAAGAAGACAACCCACTCCGTCCATTCATCGTGCTCGGAGACTCTCCGCATTGCGTCAATGTAGGCGTCACGATTCTCTTCGAAGTACTCACTTACGTAAAAGTGCGGGGCCGATATAACCTCAGCTTGCCACAGATAAAGGGTAATTAGCATACGACCGACGCGACCGTTTCCGTCGTTGAACGGATGAAGTGCCTCAAATTCAATATGGGATACTGCCGCCTTTATGAGCGGGTGATCGGGCGCGGAATCTAAATAGGTAACAAGGCGCTCCATGTGCTCTTTCAACAACTCTGGAGCTATCGGTACGAATAAGATTTTCTTCTTCAGCTTATCAGCTAGGTAGTTTTGCTCGGTCTTGTACGCCCCCGGGTTGAGGTCATGGCCCCGACCAAACCATAAGAGTCTCTGGTGTGCCAATCGGATCAGCCACTCGGTTATCCGGTGACCTTCTTCCATCTTCATTTGAGTTGTTCGCATGGCTCGCGAGTATCCAAGGACCTCAAGAGCTTCATGTCGATAGTTTTTGTCGCGACCTTGGTCGTCATCGGGCTGATCTGCCTCAAGGCTCAGTACTTCCTCAAGAGTCGTGACAGTGCCTTCCATACGAGATGACACGACGGCCTCTTGCCGCCGAAGAGGCGCGAGCAGAATCTCGCTTTCGCGCAATTGACGGAGCATTACATCATAGCGAGTGAGCGCTGCGACTGCGTTTGATAGCGGCAGTAGAAGCTGCGATGCATCCAAACTGTTAGGCGGGAACTTTCCGTGATGGTAGTTCACCGCTTCACGGAAATCTGGCTCCTTCTTGTTAACCATTTGAGCTTCAAAAATTGCCTTATGTGAGCTTCAAACTAATTCGTATCTCATCAATGAGACGCTAGCAAGCTTGCGGCTCAATTATTCAATTTTTTGAGCAGCAAACTTGCTAGCGTCTCATGTGAGCACCGGTAGCAGACTTGTGGCTCGAAAAACTGGCCATGCGCATCGCTACCAAAGTCGATCATCCAAAAATAGTTGCACTCAAATCCGCCAATGCAACCGAAGCAACCTTCTCCGGCCCGCTTCCGAAAGAAATTTATCGTCATCCCGGTTTCGCTGAAAGCGAAGACCGGGATCCAGAAAGCCCTGCAGACACAACGTCTCCGGCGCCGCGCCCCGGCCTCCGGGCCTTGCGGCCCGAAGCCGGGACAGCGCCGCCCGGAGACTTTCTGCACACGCACGAATCCGGCGGGGTTCGGCGCGGCGCTATCCTGCCCGGCTGATGACTGCACCGTCCCTTCCGGTCATTTGCGAGGCTGCCGCCTGGCTGTTCACAGCCGTGAAGGGCTATGCGCTGCGCGAGGCCGCGCGCTGGCACGAGGCCGCCGTGCGGCGCCTCGCCCTCGGCGGGCTGGCCGCCTTTGCCGCCAGCCTGCGCCGCCTGATCCACCTCCTCGCCCGCGAGGAAGTGCTGGCGACGCTGCGTCCGCATACGGATCTTCCCCGCACCGATCCCGGGCCCCGCGCGGCCCGGTGCTACCGTTTCCGCCTGCACGAGGCCCCGCCCCCGCGCCCGAAGCGCCTCCCGAATCCGGAGAGGACCGAAGACACGCCGGAGCTTTCGCACGCGATCTTCCTGTCGCGCCTGTCAAACCTCGCCGCCGCCTGGCGCGCCCGGCGCCGCATCGCAAGGCGCCTCGCGCGCCGCTGGGCCGCCTCCGCCGCACGGCTCAGGCGCCAGGCCTTCAGCCCCCACGCCGCCGCCCGCCTGCCGCCCCTGGTCCTCGCCTACATCACCCACCTCGCGGCCCGTCTCACCGCCCCGGACACATCTTAGGCCCAACGCTCTCCCCGCATCCCGGCACTCGCCCTCCATCCTCGACAGCGATGCTGCCAGAGTGATGCCTCAGGCGAGCACTTCCGTCAGCTTGCGGACGATTTCCTGGCGCACCTTCCAGCTGAGCCAGGCCTTGTCCATGCGGGAGAGCCAGTGCGAATTCACCGCCGCCTGCTGCGCGCCCAGCGCCCTCGGCTTCGGCAACGCGCGTTGTCCGAGGACCTCGATCACATGCGCGATCTCTTCGGGGCTCGCGAAGTGAAGTTCATGCCCGCGATGTTCCAGAACCCAGAAAGGATGCCCCTTGCCCGCCACCGGCCCCGGAAACGGCGGCTCGAATTGCGTGGCGGAATGGAAAGGCCCGTCCAGCGGCCTGTGCACAAACCGGCTCACCGGCGTGCGCGGCGAGGCAGGCACATGGTCTACCCTCAGGCGCACGGGGACGTCAGTCCTGCGGCGGCCAGCCCCACGGCGCGGGCGGCGCCGCCACGGGCCGTGTTGTGTCGAACTCGACGCGCAGGAAACGCTCCGGCCGTTTCAGCTCATAGGCAAAGATGTTCGCAGACGGATCAATCTCAACGGCCCAGACATTCGCCTTCGACACCGGGATGTTCTGTGCATCGAACAGCGCCCTGGTCGCCTCGTCCGCCGGGAATTCCTGGCGCAGCGCGCCTGCGGGTGTGGAGGCAAAGCCGCCATACATCGTCAGCGCGTCCGGCTCGCCGGTCTCGTGGCGGTGGTCGTGGCGCAGCTCCCAGGCGTCGCCCACCTGCATCAGAACCCAGGTGCGCGACCGGTCATCGCCGACATGCAGCGGAATCTCGATGAGGCCCGTCTCGCAACCGCGCACATGCATCACGAGACGCTCCGCCCGCCAGAGGTCGTCCTGGCTGTCGGTGGACACGATCCGGCCTTCGAAGGCCTTGCCGCACAGCGGCGCCAGCGCGGCCTCGAAGGCCGAAGGGGTCCCGGCCGCCGGCCCGCTCGCGCAGGCCGTGACGATGAGGGCGAAAGCGGGGGCAGCTGCCAGTCTGAAAAACATGAAGCCCAGCCTAGAGGGGCCGGGCTTCAAAGGAAAGGAAATTGCCAAGTCCGGTCAGGCCGGGTTCGGCGAGGGATCGATGCCGGGGCGTTTGCGCTTACCGATCACCGGTACCGCCGAGGACGGGCCGGAATCCTCGTCCGAAGAATCCGGACGCGACGGCGCAATGCCCTTCAGGATGTTGGCGATCTCGTCGCCCGACAGGGTTTCGTACTCGAGCAGGCCGAGCGCGACGGCTTCCCAGTCGGCGCGCGCTTCGGTCATGATGCGGCGGGCGTCTTCCTTGCCCTGTTCGATCAGCTTGCGGACTTCTTCCTCGATCTTGCGCGAGGTGTCTTCCGAGATGTGCGAGGACTGCATCAGCTGCTGGCCGAGGAACACATCGCCTTGATCGGAGCCGTAATCGACCGGGCCGATGACGTCCGAGTAGCCCCAGCGGGTGATCATCGCGCGGGCAAGACGCGTCGCCTGCTGGATGTCCGAGGCGGCGCCGGCGGTGACGTTGTCGAGGCCGAATTTCAGCTCCTCGGCGACGCGGCCGCCCATGATGATCGCAAGGCGCGAGGTCATCTCGACCTTCGACATCGAGAGCTTGTCGTCTTCCGGCAGTTGCATGACCATGCCGAGCGCGCGGCCGCGCGGAATGATCGTCGCCTTGTGGACGGGGTCGGCCGAGGGAACTTTCATCGCGACGATGGCGTGACCCGCTTCGTGCCAGGCGGTGAGTTCCTTTTCCTTTTCGGACATCACCATCGAGCGGCGTTCCGGGCCCATCAGGACCTTGTCCTTGGCGTCTTCGAACTCGGCCATGGCCACCACGCGCTTGCCGCGGCGGGCCGCGAGAAGCGCGGCTTCGTTGACGAGGTTCGCAAGGTCCGCGCCGGAGAAGCCGGGCGTGCCGCGCGCGATGGTCTTGGTGTCGACATCCTTGGCCAGCGGCACATTGCGCATGTGGACCTTGAGGATCTTTTCGCGGCCGATGATGTCCGGGTTGCCGACCGTGACCTGACGGTCGAAACGGCCGGGACGCAGTAGCGCGGGATCGAGCACGTCGGGACGGTTGGTGGCCGCCATGATGATGATGCCTTCGTTGGCCTCGAAGCCGTCCATTTCGACGAGGAGCTGGTTCAGCGTCTGCTCGCGTTCATCGTTGCCGCCGCCGAGGCCAGCGCCGCGCGAGCGGCCGACGGCGTCGATTTCGTCGATGAAGATGATGCACGGCGCCGAGCGCTTGGCCTGTTCGAACATGTCGCGCACACGGCTGGCGCCAACGCCGACGAACATTTCGACAAAGTCCGAACCGGAGATCGTGAAGAACGGCACGCCGGCTTCTCCCGCAACCGCGCGGGCGAGCAGGGTTTTACCGGTGCCGGGCGGGCCGACGAGCAGCGCGCCTTTCGGGATCTTGCCGCCGAGGCGCTGGAACTTGGAGGGGTCCTGCAGGAACTCGACGATTTCCTGCAGCTCTTCCTTGGCCTCATCGACGCCGGCGACGTCATCGAATGTGACGCGGCCATGCTTCTCGGTGAGGAGGCGGGCGCGGGATTTGCCGAAGCTCATGGCGCCGCGCGTGCCGCCGCCCTGCATCTGGCGCATCATGAAGAACACGAACGCGACAATCAGCACGATCGGCAGCAGCGACAGCAGCACCGAGGCCACATTGTTGCGGCCGACATCGGCCTCGACGTTGAAGGGCACGTTATTTTCGCGCAGCACCTGCTCGGTCGTCATGTCGAGGGCGCGGATCTCGCTGATCATCTTCTGCCCGTCGGCTGTGGTGACCATCAGCTTGGTGTCGCCCAGCGTGGCATCGGCCAGCTTGCCCTCTTCGGCGAGGGTGTAGATGTCCGAAAGCCGCACCGACTTGGCACGTGCGACCTCGGGGTTCCCCCCCATCATCACGGCCATGCCGATGACCAGAAGGGCCAAAGCACCCCAAACGGCAAGATTACGAACGTTCATGGCAAGTCTCGCGCAAAGAAATCAGGTTCAGGCGTGAAGATAGGCGTCAAACCCTGCAAAAACGACTCCTTTCCTGTAAGTCCCGTCAATTCTTGCGCAGAATTGAGGAAAAGAGTTCTGAACGCGTCGATCCGGGCCATTAACCTGGCTGGATCGGTCGGCGCGCCGGGGCTGCCGGGATCGGGCGAAAAGACAATGTGGCCGCCCGCCGGGCGCAGGCAGACGCGGCCGAGCGTCGCGCCGCGAAACCCGGCAGGGTCGAGGATCCGCCCGGCAAGGTCTGCCAGGCTGGACGAACGGGGCGGCGTTTCGTGGCCTCCGGCGCACTGGACAAGCACGCCGAGGCCCCGCGCCGCCCTTTCCGGGCGCAGTCCTGCAAACGCGGCAACAAGGCCGCCGTCGGTGTTGACGCGGACCGCGCGCGCGAGCCAGTCCGCGAGCGCGGCATCTTCAAGCCGGCGCAACCGCGCGAACCCGCCCTGGCAGCGCAGCACCCGCTGCGACATCTCCCCCGAACGTGACAGGCGCGCGCGCACCCGGACGCGCTCGAACGCCGCATTGTCGTTGGACGGATCATCCGCCCAGCCCTGCCCCTGCCCCGTCAGCCAGCGGCGAAGGTCAGCGCGGGTTTCGTCCAGCAGGGGCCGCGCGATCCAGACGCCCGCGCCTTCCGGCCAGACCGGGGAGAGCGCCAGCGTTCGCATACCAGCGAGGCCGTACCAGCCAGACCCCTGGCGGGCGCGCATCAGAAAGGTTTCGGCCTGGTCATCCGCCGTGTGCCCGGTCAGCAGAAGCCCGCCGCCCGCTGCGCGCAAGGCCGAGGCGAGCAAGGCATGCCGGGCGCGGCGCGCTGCGGACTGGCGGGGTGCCGGATCGGCCCAATGCAGCGTCTGGTGTGCCAGGCCGAGCCCGCGCGCGGCGGCCGCGACCTGTTCGGCTTCAGCGGCGGAGCCCGCACGCAGATGATGATCAACCGTGAAAACAGCCAGCTGCGCCCCGCGCGCTTTGGCCCAGCGATGCGCAAGATGGAGCAGCGCGGTGGAATCGCTGCCGCCCGAAACGGCAAGGCCGATCGGCCCCGCGCGCAAACCTGCCGGAACCGCGTCAAGGGCGGCGGTGAAACGTGAGGGCAGATCTAGTTCTTGCACCCGGACCGGGTCCGCTCGACGGCGGCGAGATCGCGCACAACTTTCGTGGCGTCCGGATAGCGCTTCGGCAAGGTATCGAGCGCGGTGCAGGCCTTGTCGGCTTCGCCCAGGAAACGCATGGCGCGGGCGAGGCGCACCAGCGCATCCGGCGCGCGGACATCATCCGGGTAGGACCGGATCATGGTCGTGTAGGCGGCGCCGCTATCGGCATAGGCCTGCTGCTGGTGGAGCGTTTCACCCAGCCAGAAATAGGCCTCGCCGGCCTGCTTGTCCTTGCCGAACTGGTCGATGAAGACGCGAAAGGCTTCTTCCGCACCCGGATAATCCAGCCGGATGAGCCGGGCCTTGGCTTCGGCAAACAGCGGGCCGGCTTCACCCGGAAGCTGGCTGGCGGACAGCGTGCCCAGCGAACCCTCGGGCAGCGCGCCGAGCGAGCCTTCCTGCTGGGCGGCGTTGCCCGCGTTGATCTGGGCCGGGCCGGAACTGTCAATGCCGCGGCCGTTGGACTGGGGCTGGCCCTGAGACAGAACCTGCGCGCCGGCATCGTTTATCGCCGAATAGGTTTCGATTTCCGGTTCCGGTTCGATGCCCAGGATCACCTGCATGCCGGCAATGGCGCGGGCCTGCCGGTCCAGCGTCTGACGCATCGCCTCGGCGTCGCGCGCAAGGGAGGCGTTGTCGGTCAGCAGGTCTTCGTTCGCTTCGCGCGCACGGCCGAGTTCGAACTCCAGCGCTTCGACCCGGCCGTTGACCGAGTTCAGCTGGGTTTCAAGACGGTTCACCTGAACGAGAAGATCGGCAGCGGCCTGGCGGGCCTGGTCCACCTGGACCGAAAGGTCGCCCGTCGTGACGCCTTTGGTGATCGGCGCACCCCGATTGGGCGTCGTCACGACCTGGGCCGTGGACGGCACGGTCAGCAAGCCGGCAATGGCAAGACTCGTCAGGGCAGCTTTCATCATGTCGGGAGAACTCCGGGCGATAAGCAACAGGGTAGCAAGCGGTGCACTAAAAGGAACAGCCGGGGCCAAATTATGGCGCCCGGCTGCCCGAACCTTCTGCTTGCGCAGTCAGACTTAGCTGGTGGCGCCCGAAACAACCTGCGTCCAGCCGTTGCGGTTCAGAGCCCACGACTGGTCGTTCGAGCCGGCAACCACCGGACGCTCCTTGCCGTAGGACACGGTGTCGACGCGGGAAGCGCTGACGCCGAGGCTGACGAGGTATTCTTTCACCGCATTGGCGCGGCGCTCGCCGAGGGCGAGGTTATACTCGCGCGTGCCGCGCTCATCGCAGTTGCCGGCGACGAGGATACGCACGTTCGGGTAGGAGGCGAGCCAGGCAGCCTGACGCTTCAGGATGTCCTGATCGTCGGAATCAAGGCGGTACTGGTCGAGATCGAAATACACGCGCTCACCCACGTTGACGCGGAAATCTTCAAGCGATCCCGGAGCGATGGTCGACGTTTCAACCGGCGTGGTTTCAACGACTTTGACTTCTTCTTTGACCACCGGAGCGGTTTCAACGGGCGGGGTCTCGGCAACCGGCGCGGGTTTCGAGGCGCATGCGCCCGTGGCGAGAAGCACGGCGGCAGCAGTAACTTTGAGGAATGTTTGCATGTTGTCGGGGCTCCTAAGGATTGGACGACGCGCTGGCTTGCTAGGAGAAGAACATTTCCATCCCCTCAACGACCCAACATTAACTCCATAATCCGGCTGAATTGGGACGACAATCCAATGTCACACCAAATCCCGCTAAATCGTAGAGTTGCCTGGGGGGTTAGCAGGCTGCCCGGCGGCAGCCTGCTTAATTCGGGGTAATGTTCAGCTATTGCAGCAGCGGCGACCAGGCGGGATCGGACGCGTCGGTCTGGGTGACCATCCGGCGTTCGTTGCGGCCTGAAAGGTCTACCGACCAGAGTTGCGGGCTGGCACCGGCACGGGCCTCGCGGAAGTAGACGATCACGCGACCGTTGGGTGACCAATCCGGACCTTCATCCAGATAGGCTTCGGTCAGGAGGCGTTCGCCTTTGCCGTCGGTGCCGATGACGCCGATGTAGAACTTGCCGCCTTCCTGCTTGGTGAAGGCGATCAGGTCACCGCGCGGCGACCAGACGGGCGTGGAATACCGGCCCTTGCCGAAGGTGATGCGGCAGGCGACATCACGGCCGCCTGACGGACAGGCGCGCTGCGTGCCGTCGGTGTTCATGATGTAGAGCTGGGGCGAGCCGCCCCGGTCGGAGTTGAAAACCACAGATTTGCCATCCGGCGACATCGACGGCGAGGTGTCGATGGACGGATGGTCGGTCAGGCGGCTGGATTCCCGCGTGCGCAGGTTCATGACGTAGATGTCGGTATTGCCGCGCTGGGCCTGCGACAGCAGGACCGACTGGCCATCGCGCGAGAAACGCGGCGCGAAGGTCATGCCGGGGAAATTGCCGAGCAATTCCTGGCGGCCGGTCTCGATGTTGAAGAGATAGACGCGCGGCTTGCCGCCCTCAAAGGACATGTAGGTGATCTCCTGCGCCGACGGGCTGAAGCGCGGGGTCAGCACGATGGAGCGGCCGGAGGTCAGGTATTGCTGGTTGGCGCCGTCGCTGTCCATGATCGCGAGGCGTTTGACGCGCTCGGTCTTGGGGCCGGTCTCGGCGATGTAGACGATACGCGTGTCGAAGTACGGATCTTCACCGGTGAGACGCGTATAGATCGAGTCGGCGATCTTGTGGGCGATGCGGCGCCAGTTCTCGGGCGTGGTGGTGAGCCGGCGGCCGGGTTCGCCGTTGATGCGCATCAGCTCGCCGCCATAGATGTCCCAGAGACGGAACGAGACAGCGACCTTGCCATCCGGCAACTCCTCGAAGGCGCCGATGACGAGGCCTTCAGTGCGGATGATCTTCCAGTCCGCAAAGCGCGGCTCGGCGTTGATGGTCTGGTCCTTCTGGATGAAGGAGGCCGGATTCTGCAGGTCGAACAGGCCGGTGGAGGCGAGGTCGGCGCGCACGACTTCGACGATCTGCCTGGCGAGATCGGCGTTGGCGCCGGTGACCTGGAAGTCCGGAATGGCGATCGGGGTCGGCTTGAAGTTGCCTTCATCGACACGCACGCGCAGCTGCGCCGAAGCGGGCGCGGCAAGGCCGACGGCGATCAACATGACGGCGAGGAAGTGCCGGAGATAGTTCATGGCCCGGTGGTTCATACCTTCAGACTCCTTCTGATTGTTTCGGCGCGTTCAGCCCTGTTTCGGGCCAATCGTCACTTCGATCTCTTTCCATTGCTCATACGAATCTTCGGGGAGATTGTAAGGCGCGCATTTGCTCACCGCCCGGAAGGCCAGGTCATAGGCGAGGCCCGACCGGCCCACGGGACGGGTCCGCGGACTGACCGGTTTGGCATTCTCCGCAAGCGATCCGTCGCGCTCGAGTGTCATGCTGAGAGTCACGTCGATCTGGTCTTCCTTCGGCAAATCCTCGATTCCGCGCCAGCAATACCCGATCTGGCGGCGCAGCGAGGCCTGAAGCGAGGCGGTGTTGCCAGTAGCCTCGCCCACCCCTTCCCGGTCGCGGTCGGCATTGCCGAGGACGGGACGGTCGGGCGTTTCCTGCGCGGCCTTGCGCGGGGTGGTCTGGCGTTTGTCCTGCAGCGCCTTGTCGAAATCGTCGAGGAAGGCGAGGTCATCGACCGGCTTTTTCGGCGGGTCTTTCTTGACCAGCGGTTCGGGCTTCTTCGGCTCCGGTTTCTTTGGTTCGGGTTTCTTGGCCTCTTCCGGCTTCACCGTCGGATCGGGGATCGCAACGGCGTCTTCCGGCTCAGCGGCCGCCGGCTGGGGCGCCGGCGTTTCGGGCGGGATTTCCTCGACTTCGGGCTCAGGCGGCGCAGGCTCGTCCACAGGCTCCGGCGCCTTGCGCAGCTCGGTCACGTTGGAGACGAGGCCGACATCCTCGAAGTCGATCGGCAGATCGGCGGCCGCCGCACATTCCGGCAACTGCATGATGATCTCGATGGAGCGGATGCCGGGATTTTCTCGGCGCAGACGCTCGATGGCCTTGTCGCACTCCGATTCTGGCTGCGGCCACGACATCATCGCCATCGCCAGCACGCTGGCATGGATGAGGGTCGAGAGGGCGAAGCCGCGAAACATCGGGCGGAGGGATTCCCTTCGGGGTTACTTCTTCTGTTCGGTGATGAAGGACATGCGCGTGTATCCGGCGCGGCGCACTTCAGCGGTCACTTCCATGACGCGGCCGTACGGCACGTCCTGATCGGCATAGAGGTAGATCTGCTTGTCATAGCCTTCGCCGATGACGGCCGTGAGCTGGGAGGCCAGATCAGCGGTCTGGATTTCCGTCTGCTGGACGAGCACCGTGCCGTCGGCGCGCACCCAGAGGGTCAGCGGCGCGTCGTTCGCTTCGGACTTCAGCGGCGCGGAGGTCGTCTTCGGAAGGTTCACCTCCTCGCCGCGGATCAGCAGCGGCGCGGTGACCATGAACACGATCAGCAGCACCAGCATCACATCCACGAAGGGGGTGACGTTGATTTCTGCATTGAGGGCGCGCCGGCCGCGCCGCCCGCCTTTTCCGCCGGAACCGAGGATGAGACCCATGGCGCCCTAGTCCCGCGTTGCGTCGGAGGCCCGGCGCGAGAGGCGCACGAGGACATCCTGGGAAAAGGTATCAAGCTGGTCGCCGAGCTTGGTGAGGTCGCTGGTGAACATGTTGTAGAAGATGACCGCCGGAATGGCCGCGACGAGGCCAAGGCCGGTGGCGAACAGCGCTTCGGCGATGGGGCCGGCAACGGTGCCGAGGCTGGTGTCCTGCTGTTCGGCGATGTTGAGGAAGGCGTTCATGATGCCCCAGACCGTGCCGAAGAGGCCGATGAAGGGTGAGGCGGAGCCGATGGTGGCCAGCACCGAGAGGCCGGAGCCGGCGCGGCCCAGTTCGCGGTCCACGGCGGCGCGCATCGAGCGTTCGGCGCGCATCACGATGGCGGAGGCCTCGTCCGGCGTCGCCAGCGCGCGGCCGGCATCCTGCCATTCACGGGCGGCGGACACGAAGACGCGGCTGGCGGGATCCTTGCCGCCCTGCCCCGGGCGCAGGTCGAACTCGCCGGCGCGACCGCTCCAGAAGGCCTCTTCGAAGGCGCGGGAGGCTTTCTTCAGGCCGCCCAGCGTGAACAGTTTCTCGCCAATGACGATCCATGACCAGATCGACGCCAGAAGCAGAATAACGAGCACCAGCTTCACCACGGTGTCGGCTTCGCCCAGCAACGTGAACAGCGAAAAATCGCCGCTGCTGGCGACGTTGCCGATGGATTCGTTTTCCATGAACGATGTGTCTCCCAAGTTTCATCCGGGCATAGCGTGCCCGCGGGCGTGGCGGTATCAGGATTCGGTCCGGGGCAATGCGCAAGACCGCGTGTCAGCGACCTTCTTTCCAGACCGAATCCGGCAGAAACACGGCGCGGAGCGGGTTTTGCGCAGTGAGATGGAGGTTAAGGGCCGCGGGTTAAGGCTTCGTGGCAGATTGTTAACCGTACCTGCGGCGCAGCGGCAAAAAAACGGGGCCCCTTGCGGGGGCCCCGTCCGGTCCGGAGGGCGGTTCAGGGCTTAACCCAGCCCGGCGATCTCGTCTTTCGCGGCCGCGAGGATTTCGACAATCCGGCGCTGGCGCGCCTCGTCGGCGCTTGTCTCGCGCGCCGCCGAGATGACGGCGTGGCGCAACCGGTGCATGGCGCTGCGGATGTCCGTGGGATCGGCGCTTTCGTCCGCCCGCAGAAGATCGGCGAGGCGGGTGCGGACCGCCTCGATCGTGGCCGCTTCGCGTACCAGCTCAGCTTCGCCTTCCGCCGTGATGTGGAAGGTTTTCTTGCCGTTCTCCTGGCGTACTTCGGCCCAGCCGAGGTCCTGGATGATTTCAAGGGCGGGATACATGACGCCGGGGCTCGGCTTGTAGGTGCCGCCGGTTCGCGTCTCGATTTCCTGGATCAGATCATAGCCGTGACGCGGGGTTTCCGCGATCAGGCTGAGGATCAGGAGGCGTAGGTCGCCGTGCCCGAGCGCCCGGCCGCCGGGACGTCCGCCGCCCCGGCCCATGCCTCGGCCGTGGCCGCCCATGCGGTGCATTTTCATGTGCCAGCGTTCGCGGCGGTGTTGTCCGTGCATAGAATCTCCCTGGTCGCAGCGCCCGCGGCAGCTGTCATTGGTGGTTTGGGGGTTGGAATTGTTCATCGATGCTCCTTTTAGATATATCGAATTCAAAGATATGTTCCGATATATCTAAATGCAAGGGTGGGGGCACATAAAAAAACGGCGCCCCGTTTTGGCGGTGCGCCGTGCTGAGTGCGTGATCCGCCGTGATTTCAGGTCAGCCGCGCCAGCGATACGCCTCGAGGTGTTCGGCGATTTCCTTGATCGGGCGGCGCAGGCGGCCGTCGGCATGGATCATCACGGCGGTGATTTCGGCCTCGGCGATCAGCTCGCCGCCGCGCAGGCAGGCCTGCGAAAAGCGGATGCGCGGACCGTCCATGCCGAGATAACGCGTGCGGATGTGCAGGAGGTCATCAACCTTGCCGGGCTTGCGGTAGGTGACGTTGACGTTGGTGAGCGTGAAGGCGGCGGGGTCTTCGCGCGCCAGCAGCGACTGGTGGGAGACGCCGGCATCGCGCAGGTGGTCGGAGCGGCCGCGCTCGAAAAAGCGCAGATAGTTGGCGTGGTAGACCATGCCGGTGAAGTCGGTGTCTTCGTAATACACGCGCACCGGCAGCCAGTGCTGGCGTTCGGCATCGAAGTTGTGGGCATCAAGGGGCGGCAGGCTCATGCCCCGCCCGTATCAGACTTTCGCGCGAGCATGAAGGCGTGGCCGAGCGTCTCGACGAGGGCGAGCGTCTCGGCAAGGTCGGCATGCGTCTGGCGGATGGTCTCGTCAGACCACACGCCCGTGAGCAGATCGACCAGCTGGAAACGGTTGGGGCCGCCGGCAAAGTCGAACACGAGATAATTGCCCTGCGCGACCGCCCGGAACTTGCCGCCATGCGCGAGGGCGATGACGCGCTCGATGACGGCGGGGTTGAAGATGGCGCGGGCCTCGACCTGATCCGAGGCGCGCAGGCGGTAGAGCGCGTCAAAGGCCTTCGGGCCGAGATCCACCTCCTGCAGCGGGCGGCCTGCGGGATCCTGCGGCCAGCTGGTCTTGCGGGCGCGCAGCTGCGTGACGCCGTGCAGCTGGAACGGCGCTTCGAGGACGATCACGAGATGCGGCACATCGGGCGCGTCCTCGACCGACTCGATCCACTCGAACATCGACATCGCAAGGCCGGCAAGGCGGCCTTCGAAGCCGTCCTCGATGCGGCGGTTGGCGGCGGCGTATTCGGCATACTTCGCCTTCTGCTCCGGCGAGCCGACGACATAGACGTTTGCCCCGGTGAACAGGCCGCAATCGCGCACCGTTTCGACCGCCTTGTCCATGCCGCCGATGTGCTGAAGTGCTTCGGCAGCCTTGCGGAACTCCGGCGGCGCCCAGCTCTGCTTTGCCAGCCATTCGAGACCTTTGGGCGCCCCGCCGGGGGCCGGCACATAGGTGAGGCCGAGCGGGCGAATGATCGTGGTGAGCGCTTCGGCCTTCACGGCGAGACGGGCCTGAGCTTCGATGAACAACCGCGTGAGCCGGCCGCGCAGCAGGAACAGGGCGAGCGCGATGTTGAGGAAGAAAAGCAGCGGGAAAAGGAGGAAGCTGATCAATTCGCCCCATCCGGTTTTCGGCAGCAGGGCCTGTACGATCAAAAACATTATAACGAAGGATGCAAAGCCGCCGAAGAAATAGCGGGTGAGCGCCTGCTTTTCGCGGCCGGGATTGACGGCGTCCTTCGGAGACTTCTCGAGGATTGCACGGATCTCGCGGTCCGCGCGGGCGCGTGCCCCGGCAAAGCCCGGCTGCTGCTCGATCAGGTCCCTGTCCCAACTCATGGAACCGGGTTAGCAGAGACCAGATGCGGCGTCATCCCACGGTCCGGACGCGCATCCGGGACGCTAGGGTGGGTCATGGCCTTGTCCCCTTCCCTGATTGCCGTGACGCGCGGCCTGCGCGGCCGCTGCCCCGCCTGCGGCAAGGGACAGCTGTTCATGGCCTATCTCAAGCAGGCCCCGGCCTGCAGCGTGTGCGGCGCGGCGACCGGCGAAATTGCGGCTGAGGACGGGCCGCCCTGGCTGACCGTGCTGTTTCTAGGGCCGCTGCTCGCCGCGCTCACATTCATTTCGGCGCGGCACGAGGCCTGGCCGCTGTGGATCCGGCTCGGCGGGCTCGGGACGTTTGCGATTCTTGCGGTGCTGGTGATGCTGCCGCGCGTGAAAGGCGGACTGATCGGCGTGCTGTGGGGGATGCGGGCGCGGGACTAGGGCGCCGGCTTCGGCACGCCTTCCGGCAACCGGGGCAGGCCGTCATCGAACTCGAAGAACGGCGCCTGATGGCTGGTCCAGATATGCCCAACCGGCTTGGCGGGAAGCGGCGTATCCAGACTGGCGACGCGCAGGATCACGGCATCCTGATCCACCCACTCCGCCATGAGATGCGTGCCGCATCTAGGACAGAAGTGACGCAGCTTGCCCGGCGTCGATTCAATGTGCGCGACGATGTCCTCGCCTTTCGTCCAGGCAAAACCGGCGCGCGGCGCACGGGCGGTGGTGGCGAAAGCAGCTGAGTGCGTTTTCTGGCAGGTGCGGCAATGACAGTGCCCGATCGGGCCGAGGCTCGCGGCGCGGTAAGCGACGGCGCCGCAAAAGCAGCTGCCGGTGTGTTCAGTCATTTGGTTTGCCCCTTCGTTTGCGCCTCGAGTGTCGCGACTTCGGCTCGAAGCACAGCCTTACGATCCGCCGTCAGTGTACGCCAGTTCTGACCGCTGAGGCCGCACTCGATGGCCCAGAGATAGTTGAGTGAAATCGACCGTCCGTATCGGAACTTTAGAGCGAGGTAGGCCTTCGCAGGACCGAGAGCGCGCAGCGCATCGACTGACAGGATGCCGATTTCGGCGAGTTGCGCTTCGCTAGTCGGACCAAGGCTCGGAAGATCACGGATGCGCATGGCAGGCGAACGCTCAGTCCTCGTCCGTGAACAGAGCACTTTGCTGGCCGTTCGGCGCCTTGAGGCCGAGGCGTTCGTAGGCGAGCGGGGCGGCGACGCGGCCGCGCGGGGTGCGGGCGACATAGCCCTTCTGCATCAGGTAGGGCTCGATCACGTCTTCGACGGCGTCGCGCGCTTCGGAGAGGGCGGCGGCGAGCGTGTCGGCGCCGACCGGGCCGCCGGCATAGGTTTTCACGAGCGCGTGGAGGTAGCGCCGGTCGAGCGCGTCGAGGCCGTCGGTGTCGATCTCAAGCCGCTTCAGCGCGCGGTCGGCGGCGGGCTTGTCGATGGGCCGGCCTTCCGCGTCCGCGAAGTCGCGCACCCGGCGCAGCAGGCGCAGCGCGATGCGGGGCGTGCCCCGGGCGCGGCCGGCGATCTCGACGGCGCCTTCCTCCGTGATCGGAGCACCGAGCTTGCGCGCGGCGGCCATGACGATCCGGGCGAGTTCTTCGGGCTCGTAGAAATCGAGGCGCAGCGGAATGCCGAACCGGTCGCGCAGGGGCGTCGCGAGCAGGCCCGCGCGGGTGGTGGCGCCGACCAGAGTGAAGGGCGAAAGGTCCAGCCGCACGGAGCGGGCGGCGGGGCCCTCCCCGATCACGAGATCGAGGGCGTAGTCCTCCATCGCGGGATAGAGGATTTCCTCGACAATGGCGGGGAGGCGGTGGATCTCGTCGATGAAGAGGACATCATTCGGCTCGAGGTTTGTCAGGATCGCGGCGAGGTCGCCGGGCCGCGCGATGACCGGGCCGGAGGTGGCGCGGAAGCCGACGCCCATCTCGCGCGCGAGGATCTGGGCGAGGGTCGTCTTGCCGAGACCGGGCGGGCCGAAGAGGAGCACATGGTCGAGCGCCTCGCTGCGCCCGCGTGCGGCGTCGACATAGACTTTCAGGTTCGACTTGGCCTTGCGCTGGCCGACATAGTCCTCGAACGTCTGGGGACGGAGGGCCCGGTCGAGCGCATCCGGCGCCTGGGCCTGCGAATCGGCGAGGGAGTCCTTGCGCGTCATCTATTTCCTCCCGGCGTAGCCGACCCCCTCTCCCGCGAGCGGGAGAGGGGCTAAGGGGCGGCGCGCCGGAATCATCGCGCGAGTTCCTTGAGCGCGCCCTTGACGAGCGCGTTGACGGTATCAGCGGCGCCTTCCTTGGCGGCGGCGGCGACGGCTCGCGAAGCCTCCGAAGGCGTATAGCCGAGATTCGTCAGGGCACTGATGGCTTCGGCGCGTGGGCCGGTAGAGGCTGCAACGGGTTGCGAGGCGAGGCCGGCGATGGCGGCGGTTTCGAATTTGCCGAAACGTCCCATCGGCGGGGCCTTGCCGGCAAGTTCGGTGACGATGCGTTCGCCGAGTTTCTTGCCGATGCCCTTGGCGCGGGTGAAGGCGCCAGAATCGCCGAGCGCGATGGCGTCCATGATTTCAGACGGCGCGAGGCCGTCGAGGATAGCGAGGGCGGATTTACCGGCTACGCCGGGCACATCCTGCAGGCGCACGAACCAGGCGCGCTCCTCGTCCGTGGCGAAGGCGAAGAGGGTGATTGAGCTTTCGGTGACGCGGGTTTCAATCTGCACGGTGACGCGGTCACCGGCCTGCAAGCGGGCGAGCAGGCGCGTGCCGGCGAGGGCGACATAGCCGACGCCGTTCACATCGATCAGCACATGATCGAGGCCGAGGGCGGCGACGTCTCCGGTGAGGCGGCCGATGATCATGCCGCCCCCTTCTTGCGCAGCAGCGGCGGCAGGTGGTGCGCGGTGCAGATGGCGCAGGCGAGGGCGTCGGCGGCGTCGAGCTTCATGTCGCCGGCCCTTGGCAGGAGCCGCTGGACCATGAACTTGACCTGGTCCTTGTCGGCCGTGCCTGTTCCGACCACGGACAGCTTGATCTGGCGCGGGGCGAATTCCGAGACGGGTACGCCGGCCATGGCGAGGGCCGCCATCGCGGCGCCGCGGGCCTGGCCGAGCTTAAGGGCGGCGCGGGGGTTGGCGTTGACGATCGTTTCCTCGACCCCGGCGGCATCCGGGCCGTGATGGCGGGCGAGTTCGCCCACCGCCTCGAAGATGTGGCCGAGGCGTTCGGCCATCGAAATATCGGTCGCCGCCTCGATCACCCCGTGGGCGACATGGGAAAGCCGCATGCCGGACTGTTCGATGAGGCCCCAGCCGGTGTGGCGGAGGCCGGGGTCGATGCCGAGGATACGAATCGCGCGCGTCATGGCCGCCACCCTAGCAGCGGGAAGCGTTAAAGACAGCTTGAAGTTTCACTCTTTGTTCGCGGCCAGCGGCGGGTGAATGGAAAGGGCCGCGACCCCCAGGGAGGATCGCGGCCCGAATTCGCTGCCCTAAGGCGCGCGGATTATTCTTCCATGCGCGGGATGAGCACCGTGTCGATGACGTGGATCACGCCGTTCGAGGCTTCGATGTCAGCCGAGGTGATCGTCGCTTCGTTGGCCTTGGCGGCGCCGTCCGCTTCGATGCGGACCGAGAGGTCGAGACCCGCGACGGTTGACGTCACAGTGCCAGCGTCAGCGGCCGGCAGGTCAGCGGCCATCACTTTGCCGGAGACCACATGGTAGGTCAGGATCCTGGTCAGCTGATCCTTGTTCTCGGGCAGAAGGAGCGAGTCGAGCGTGCCGGCCGGCAGCGCCGCAAAGGCGGCGTTGGTCGGCGCGAACACCGTGAAGGGGCCGGGGCCCGACAGCGTTTCAGTGAGACCGGCGGCCTGGATCGCTGACACGAGGGTCGAGAAGTCCGGATTGGCGGCCGCGACATCAACGATGGTGGTCGGCGCCGGAACCGGCAGTTCAACGACCGGCTCAGCCGCCGGCTCTTCAACCGCCACCGGGGTTACCGGCGTGGTTTCGGTCGGCGAGCAGGCTGCCAGCACAAGCGCGCTGGCCGCAGCCGCAGCAAGAAACAGTGATTTCATGTGAGATTTCCTTTGTTGACTGGGGGGGCGCGCTTCGCGTCGCGCCCTGCAAGATCTGGAACGAATGTCCCACCCGGCCAGCGACATGGATTACATTTTATGTGGGCTATTTTGGGGCAGGTGATTCTTTCCCATCGCCGAGTCGTTCAGACGCCAGCATAGCCTTGGCCAACACTTCAATATCGGACCGCCTTGGCCCGCCAATCATAGTCGACTGCAGAGCAATTTTTTTGTTGATCAATCGAACTTCGGAATTGTTGGTGATTTCGAGCACCCTTCGATCAAGCTCTACCGGCCCGATCAAAATCGACCATCTAGCCGAAACAGGGAATACGAACCGCTCGACTAAATACCTTTCTCGAACCAATGTGTCATTCGCTTTGAACGCAACGTGACAAATCGGTCTCGACCCCACGATAAAGGGCTGGTCGGTGGAGTTTCTGACAAAACACACGCCTGTTTTGATTATATCTTTCACAACTTCAGGATTCATGTGGACTAGCAAAACCGCTCTGAGATCGTGCAGGTAGTCGCGATCATTTTGATCGTCCGACAACAGAGCTTTTGATGTAAACTTCAATGCATCGACTTCTGCTTGATCCAATTCGATGCGACGCGGATCGGACATCAATTCATCGACAATAGATGGGCGCCGCCGATACTGATAGTAAAAGAACGATGCAATCAACGCTCGGTCATCATCCGAAAGATCTAACACGGATTTTGAGAATAAGACTTGTTCGATCTGATCGAGCAGCTGATTGAACGGTGTTTCAAGCCGCGCAGCAAACTGCTGTTCTCGACTTTCTGACTTGTTCGAAAGCGTGTTTAGCCCGCGTTGGTAGAACACGCTTCGAGTGTTACGATTGACGATCAGGTCGTCGGGTTTCTCGATATTGAAGTAGAAGAACTCCTTCGAGGTGGAACGGAACCGACGCAATATCAGTTGAGGCACAAAGTGGTGCTTCGACAAACGTCACCTCCTCAGCTCATCCACTTCAGCACGCGGGGCTGGATGGGGTTGGCGAAGTCCCTGCCCTCGGTGCGGGCGGCGGTCCATTCGCGTTTCAGCTGCTGGTACCATTTGGCCTGGATGTCGATGTCGTCGATCCAGAGCATCGCCTTCTGGTGGGCCATGCCCTGGTTTTGCAGGTCAACCATGCGCCCGTCCTGCGCCAGAAATTTCCGGCCCATGCGCTTGCCGAGCGGCACGGCGAGATGGAGGAGCGGCGCGCCGGTCCACCAGGTGAACTGGGTGATGCGGGTTTTCTTCGGCGCTTCGGGCGTGAGACAGGTCAGCGTGAGGAGGCGCGCGGTGTTGTTGGAGATGATCTCCCAGCGGTAGCCCGGCAGCTGGAAGCGGATCTCGGTCTGCACATCGCCGCCGAAGACCCAGCGGTAGAGTTTCGAGTTCGACGACGGGGAATGGCGGTCGATGGCCCAGCCGCGCTCGGTGGGGATGAACGGCTTTTCCTTGAGCTTCAGGCCCGCAGACGGCGGGCGCCACCACCACTGGTTATGCACAAAGGGCACGTGGGCGGGGTCCATCAGGCCGACGACGGCGTCGTCCATATGAGCGGCGAACACGTCCTCGATGATGAAGCCGGGCTTGTCCGGGAGCGGACCAAAATCCGGCGGCGGGACGGCCGGCGGCGCGGTGGAGCGCGGATCGTGCGCGACATAGAGATAGACCGCGCCGTTCGCCTCGTGGACGGGATAACGCCGGACCTTGACCTTGGCGGCGTCGTAGGGGCTGTCATCGGTGAGGCTCGGCATCAGGCGGCAGCCGCCATCCGTGCCGAAGCGCCAGCCATGATAGGGACATTGCAGCGTCCACTCGCCCTTGGTTTCCACCTGCTGGCCGGACGACAGGGGCACGAGGCGGTGGGGGCAGATGTCGCGCAGGGCGAAGGCCTCGCCCGCCGGCGTGCGGCCGACAACGACCGGCTCGCCGAGTACCATCAGCCGCTGCTGCTTGCCGGGCTTCAGGCGAGCTGAAGGTGCGGCGAGGTACCAGCAATCGGTGAGGTAGCCCTCTTCCGTGATGCCGGTCTTTGCGGGGATCGGCTGGGTGTCCGACAAGGCGCGCACTACTCTGCCGGGGTGACGGTGACCGTCACTTCGAACCGGTCCATCGGCTCTTCATCGGTTTCCCAGGGGCGGCCTTCGGTCAGCTTGAAGGTGCCGGTGCCGGCCGCCTTGGGAATGAAATCGAAGCTGAGGAAGTGGTTGCCGCCGGTAAAGCCGGCCATTTCCTGATGGGCGGGATCGGTGGCGCGGGTGCCTTCGCCCGCCGGTTCCATGAAGGCGGGGGTTTCGACCAAGTTCCAGACATAGCCGGCCGTAGGGATGGAGACGAGTTCGATACGGAGCGTTTCGCCGATCTTCATCGTGACTGTTGTGTCCTTCTTGTCGGCGCCGACATAGACCACGCCGGCTTCGGCCTTGTTCTGGGCTTCTTCGGCGGCCCGGGCGGCTTCTGCGGGGGTGGGCATCACAGGCTCCTGCCAGTCAGACGTTTCACCGGCGGGCGGCGGGCTGGCCTCAGGCGGCACAACCGGCGCATCCGCAGATGGGTTGAAATAGCCACAAGCGCCGAGTGCCAGGGCGGCGGCAGTGACAATCAGCAGTCTCATGAGCAGCGCTCCTCGCGGTTTCGGCTCTTGTCATACTCGGGGGCGCGGCAAGGCGCCAGTGTGGCGACCCGTCCGGGCCTACTTCCCGCGCGGCGCCGGCCCCGCTATATGCCGCCCATGACCCCTCGTGACAAAATACGTAATTTCTCGATCATCGCCCATATCGACCATGGGAAATCGACCCTCGCCGACCGGCTGATCCAGGCCTGCGGCGGCCTGACCGACCGCGAAATGAGCGAACAGGTGCTCGATTCGATGGATATCGAGAAAGAGCGCGGCATCACGATCAAGGCGCAGACCGTGCGCCTCAGCTACAAGGCCAATGACGGCGAAACCTATACGCTGAACCTGATGGACACGCCGGGACACGTCGACTTCGCCTATGAGGTGAGCCGGTGCCTGGCGGCGTGCGAAGGCTCGCTGCTGGTGGTGGACGCCTCGCAGGGCGTCGAGGCGCAGACGCTGGCGAACGTCTACCAGGCCATCGACCAGAACCACGAAATCGTGCCGGTGCTGAACAAGGTGGATCTGCCGGCCGCCGATGTGGCGCGCGTGAAGGAGCAGATCGAGGAGATCATCGGCCTCGACACGGCGAACGCGGTCGAGATATCGGCCAAGACCGGCTTCGGCATCCCCGACGTGCTGGAAGCCATCGTGACCCAGCTGCCCCCACCGCGCGGCGGCGACGTGAACGCGCCCCTCAAGGCGGCGCTGGTGGACGCCTATTACGACCCCTATCTCGGCGTCGTGGTCATCGTGCGCGTGCATGACGGTGTGCTGAAGCGGAAACAATCGATCCGGATGATGCGCACCGGCGGCGTCTACGAGATCGACAAGATCGGCACCTTCAATCCGAAACTGACTGAGACCGATGCGCTGGGTCCCGGCGAGGTCGGCTATTTCGTCGCCTCGATCAAGGAAGTGGGCGACACGGCGGTCGGCGACACCATCACCGAAGACAAGCGACCGACCGACAAGGCCCTGCCCGGCTACAAGGACGTGCAGCCGGTGGTGTTCTGCGGCCTGTTCCCGATGGACGCGGGCGACTTCGACGACCTGCGCGCGGCGATGAGCAAGCTGCGCCTCAATGATGCGAGCTTCACCTGGGAGATGGAGACATCTGCGGCGCTCGGCATGGGCTTCCGCTGCGGCTTCCTCGGCCTCCTGCACCTCGAGATCATCCAGGAACGCCTCAGCCGCGAGTTCGACCTCGACCTGATCGCGACGGCGCCTTCGGTCGTCTACCAGATGACGATGACGGACGGTTCCGAGATCGAACTGCACAACCCGGCGGACATGCCGGATGTTGTGCGCATCTCGGAAATCCGCGAGCCGTGGATCTCGGCGACGATCTACACGCCGGACGAATATCTCGGCTCGATCCTGAAACTCTGCCAGGACCGGCGCGGCATCCAGACCGAGCTTTCGTACGTGGGCGGACGGGCCTGCGTGAAATACGAACTGCCGCTCAACGAGGTCGTGTTCGACTTCTATGACCGGCTGAAATCGATTTCGCGCGGCTATGCGAGCTTCGACTACAACCTCATCGGCCACCGCGCCGAGAATCTCGTGAAGCTGCAGATCCTCGTCAACGAGGAACCGGTGGACGCCCTCGCCATGCTGGTGCACCGCGACCGCGCCGAAAGCCGCGGGCGGCAGATGTGCGAGCGGCTGAAGGACCTGATCCCGAGGCAGATGTTCAAGATCCCGATCCAGGCCGCCATCGGCGGGCGGGTCGTCGCGCGCGAGACGATTTCGGCGATGCGCAAGGACGTGACGGCGAAATGCTATGGTGGCGACGCCACCCGCAAACGCAAGCTGCTCGACAAGCAGGCCGCCGGCAAGAAACGCATGCGCCAGTTCGGCAAGGTCGAGATTCCGCAGGAAGCGTTTGTCGCGGCGCTGCGGATGGATGGGGATTAGTCCGAAACTATTGGTCTCTCGGTGACTTGGCGTCTCGTTCTTCAATTCGAGAAACTTGCAAACGTAGGCTTCGCTCCATGTATCGCGACACCACTGCATCAATAACCATTGGAAGCTCTTCGACCAACATGCTGCTTTCTTTCGACATCGCGAACATTTCTCGGCCGAGTGGATGGAAAGTCAGGCTCTTGATTGTTGACGCAAGCGAACTCAGCAATCGAGGCACTTCTTCTTTCGGCGCGCCTTTGATGTCACGGTAATACTCGGCTACGATGTCTGCGAGCCAAGGCGTATCTTCTCTAAGTAAACTGGCAAGAATCAACAATCCGATTGGACCATCTTCATTTGTGTCCGCCAACGACGATATCTCGAAGAGCATTCGCGGGTGGAACCTGTAGCGCCGTTTTCGAGATGACCGTTCTCGATCGGGAGACTCAAGGTCGATTTCCCGCATTCGATTGTTCAAGCCTCGAACACCGGTCACTAGTTCTTCAAGGATTTCTTGTTGGTTCCTCCTTTGTTTTCCAGTTGGAACCGCGCTGGAGATATCTCCGATTGCTTTGCTTAGCTGAGGCCACAGAGATGGAACAAGTTGGTCAATGATGTTCTGAGTTGCTCCCTTCTCTGCTACTTTGTTGATTGATCGGATAACTTCATGGATGCCCGCTTGCTCGAGCTTTTGAGCTTGAAACTGAGACAGCGGGCCACTGAGGTCACTCAGTTCCAGACCGAATAGCAATGGAATAACTTTCCCCTCAAGCATCGATTTGGAAAGGGCGCCAGACTCAAACAAGAGCCACTCCGAGTTCAAGTTTTCGGGCGTAACACAAATGATTCCAAAGTTTGAGGCTTCCAATTCGGAAGCTACTGTCAGAGCCCATCGCTCGCCAGCTGAGATGTCTTTCTCAGACACCCACGGCTGAGCATACTGCAGAACGAGCGGAATCCAGTCTCGAAGCGCTACAGCCACTCCTTTGCTGCGCTCTCCACTCCAGCTGATGAATACCTTCACTGGTCGATTCCGCCTTTTTACCAAATGTTGGGGAGCTACTTGACCGAAGCTCTCGCCATCGCCCCTTAAAATTCAACGATAGGGCGATTCGGCTGAGCTTGTTACACGCCCGGTTCGCAAATGACCGCACCGGCTGGAACGTGGGACAGCAGAAGCGACGACTGCACGTTCGCGCGTCTTGAAACCACTTCACTCGCCCCCTCGCCCCGCTTGCGGGGAGAGGGGGTTGGGGGTGAGGGGCGGCGGCGCACTGCAGCTTCAGCCCCTCATCCCCAACCCCTTCTCCCTCAAGGGAGAAGGGGCTAAAGGCGGCTGATGACCCGCCCCTTCACCATCCTCGGCATCGAGACTTCCTGCGACGAGACCGCCGCGGCGGTGCTGCGCCTTGAGGACGGGCGCGCGACGCTGCTGTCGGATGTGATCCGTACGCAGCTGGAGGAGCACGCGCCCTATCGGGGCGTGGTGCCGGAAATTGCGGCGCGGGCGCATGCGGAGCTGGCCGACGCGGTGGTGGCGAAAGCGATGCAGGACGCCGGAATCAGCTATGACGCACTGGACGGCGTGGCGGCGACCGCCGGGCCGGGGCTGATCGGCGGGGTGCTGGTGGGGCTGATGACGGGCAAGGCGGTGGCGCAAGCGGCGGGCGTTCCGTTCATTCCGGTGAACCATCTGGAGGGCCATGCCCTCTCCCCTCGCCTGTCGGCGGATTGTCCGTTCCCGTATCTTCTGCTGCTGGTTTCCGGCGGGCATTGCCAGTTTCTCGAAGTGCGCGGGCTGGGCGACTATGTGCGGCTCGGCTCCACCATCGACGACGCCGTCGGCGAAGCGTTCGACAAGGTGGCAAAACTGATGGGTCTTGGCTTTCCCGGCGGTCCGGCCGTGGAGCGGCTGGCGAGATCCGGAAACCCCGCGGCGCATGGATTTCCGCGCCCGCTGCTGAACCGGCCGGGTCTGGAGATGAGTTTTGCGGGGCTGAAGTCCGCCGTGGCGCGGGTGGCTGCGAACGCGGAGACCGAGGCGCAAAAGGCCGATGTCTGCGCCAGCTTCCAGGCGGCGATCTGCGACGTACTGGCGGAAAAGTCTGCGCGGGCGCTGGAAGGCTTCGGCACAGGCGGCGCGGCGAAGCGTTTTGTCGTTGCCGGAGGCGTGGCCGCCAATAAGGCGATCCGCGCAGCGCTTGAAACGGCGGCTGCGGAACACGGCGCGCAACTGGTTGCGCCGCCGCTGCGCCATTGCACGGACAATGCGGCGATGATCGCCCTGGCCGGGGCCGAACGGATGGCTGCAGGTCTGGCAGGGCACGAAGACGGGTTGGATGCCGGCTCGCGGCCGCGCTGGCCGTTGGACGAGGCGGCGGCGCTGAGCGCGCCGGTCTATGGCGGCGGCCACAAGGGCGCGAAGGCCTGATTTTCCAGACCGGAAAAGGAAAAGCCGGGACCTGAGGGAAAGGTTTTCCTCAGGTCCCGGACAAGGCCTGCACGCGCGTCAGGGGATGTTCGCTGTGTGCAAGGATGGGAGGATCTGGCTGCGTTGCGGCGCTGCGTTCAGGCGACGAACGAGGCGAGGCCGTAGGTTGCCCAGAGCGTGACCGCTGCGGCCGGAATGGCAGCAAGGATCGACAGCAGCGACTGGCGGGCTTCTTGGCGTGAGGTGGTCATGGCGAAGGCTCTTCTTGACTGGGTGGAGGGCAACCGCTGCCTTCCATGGGTCACATATAGCACCGCCCTGAATGCTGGTCAATGAATGATATCGTTTTTATTCACTGATCAATCTTTATAGAAGAACTCTCAATGGGCTCTCCCGTGACCGGGCAGGCCTCACCGGTGGCCGCCGTCACGCCGTCCCACGGCGCCGGAACCGCCGAGCCCGGCGACAGACCGGCCAGCAGAAGATCCATCACGCCGTCCAGTTCCCGCTGCAACTTCGGCAGGGTCAACCTCGAGAAAAGCTGCGGGAACCGGAACTTCATCAGCGCCGACTGCCACATTTCAGCAATCTCGTTGGGGTTCTCCAAAGCCCTGAATTCGCCCGTCTTGATTCCGGCTTCCAGGATCTGAACCAGGAAGACGCGCTCCCGGGCAAGCTTGTCGTTCATGTAGAGTGGACGTTCGGCGCCCAGCACTTCCGCCACTTCGAGAATCTTGGCTTCTTCCTCGATCGCCGAGTAGGTACGGGCAAGCTCATAGTGAAAGAGCTCGCGCAACCGGTTGGCGGCGGTATCCTTGCGGGCCGCGATCTTCGCAAAGGTGAGGTAGGATTCCTCGTTGAACTTCTGGGCCATGGCCTCGGCAATATCGAGTTTCGAGGCAAAAAACCGGTAGATATTGCCGGCCGACATGCTGCAATCCCGGGCGATCTCGGCCATCGTGGTCTTCGAGTAGCCGTAATGAAGGATGCGCTCCACAGCAGCGTGGAGGATCATCTTGCGGGTATCATCGGTCGGATTTGAACTCATCCGGACAGTATGCACAAAATTACTGAACAATCAATATAGTATTCAGCGCGCGCGTTGCGCAGGATAACAACCCTCTCCCGGCGCGCCCATGGCCTGAGTCTGAAGCCTGTGCCATAGGCATCGGCGAGTTATCGGAGGGCTCCGGAATGTCACTCTATTGCCTGTACTGCCTCGACAATGAAACCGATGGGGCCGCCCGGCGCGCGGCCGCACGGCCCGCGCACCTGGAATGGGCCGCAGCCATCGGCCCTGCCGTACGGATGGCGGGGCCCCTGCTCGATGACCAAGGCAAGATGATCGGTTCGGTCTTCCTGATCGAAGCCGGGAATCTCGACGCGGCGAAAGCCCTGAACAGCCAGGATCCCTATTCAAAAGCCGGCGTGTTCGGCCGCGTCCTGATCAACGAGACGCGCTGGGCCATCGGAGAAGGCAAACCGCAATGAGGCAGTTCGTTTCGGGCAACCTGAACTATTCCAGCTGGTCGATCCGTCCGCTGCTGGTGTCCCGCAAGGTTGGCCTGCCGGTCGAGGAAGTCGTGGTGCCGCTGGATTTTCCGGAAACCACGGCGCAGCTGAAGGCGATCAGCCCGACGGCAAAGGTGCCCCTGCTGCGCTGGGATGGGATCGAGATCTGGGAAAGCCTCGCGATTGCGGAATTCATTGCCGAGTGGGCGCCGCCGGGCGAGGTCTGGCCGCTGGATCCGGAGCGCCGGGCCACCGCGCGCGCGGTGTGCAGCGAGATGCATGCCGGCTTCCAGGCGATCCGCAGCGCCTGCCCGATGGACATTCGCGGCCGGGAGGCAGCCCCGGAAATGACCCCGGCGCTGGAAGCCGATATCAAACGCCTTCAGACCATATGGTCCGGCCTGCGGGAAACGCACGGCTCCGGTGGGCCTTTCCTGTTCGGCGCCTGGTCGGCAGCCGATGCGTTCTACACGCCCGTTGTCACGCGCTTTCGCACCTATGGCCTGCCGCTGACCGGCGCAGCCGCAGACTATGCGGCAGCGGTTCTGGAGGATCCGCTCTTCCGAACACTGGAAGCGCAGGCAGAGCTCGAGCCCTGGTGGATCAAGTATGGTCCGGACGGCCGCTCGAGCGGCTATCTCAAGCCTTAGGCGGCGTCAGGAAATCGTAGCCGAGATCGTGGCGGAAGAGTTCGCGCACGCGGGCGGTGTAGATGTCCATGGCTTCGCCCGAAAACAGCGTTTCGAGCGATTGCTGGCGGTTCTGGAGGACGTTCGGCTCGGCGTCCGGATCGACCTTGAGGGCCATCGCGTCCTTGGTGCCTGCCGCCACCGCAGCCGTGATGGCGTCCGGTTTCAGCGCAATGCCCCAATGACGGGCAATCGCATCGAGCGTTCCGGCCGGATCGGCGCGGGTGCCTTCATACTGGACGCGAAGGATCGACGCGGGAAAGGCCGTCTCGACCTCGCCCCAGCGGTTCCAGAACCGGGCCAGCCAGTAGAGATCGCACCGGTAGCGTTTCCCGTCCGGATCTCCCTTCAGGTATTCCAGCCAGTCAACCTGGATATCGTATTCCCACTTGGCGTGGTGCGACGCGAGAATGCTCATCGGATGGCGCACGCACAGCGCATAGGGCGGCAGGCGGGCCAACCGCCGGGCCCAACCCCAGTCGGCCAGCCGGTGCGGAATGGTGTGGCTGAACGCGAGACGCGGCAATTCCGGGAAGACCGGATCATCCTTCGGCCAGCCGATATAGGGACGCACCGCATTCTCGGAGAAATACTTCGGCCGCTCGATCCCGTAAGTGTCCGCCAGGGCCACGGCGAACATGTACTTCACCCAATGGGTTCCGGAATTCTTCGAGGTGACGAGGAAACCATCAAACGCACCGTGCCGGAGCACGGAAAAGTTCATCCAGTTATCGTTCCAGACGCGGGCGGCATAGGTCATGGTTTCGCGTAAACCAGCGCCGATACCGGTGCAAGATCAGGTCTTCAGGCCGGCCGTGTCGCGGTAAACCTGCAACAGCAGCAACTGCGCCCGCGACGGCAGCTCTTCAGCTTCCGAGACGGCCACGAGCATGGCATCGAGATCCACGACTTCCTTCGGGCCGAGCCGGGGGGAATTGACGATCATGCGGCTGAGACGGGTCATGGTGTCTCTCGCCGGCGGGCAGGTCTGGGAGACCCAGGCGGCGTGCGCGGCAAGGTCTTCCGCTTCGCCCGGCGTGTAGTCGAAATGCTCGCGGATTTCCGCTTCGATCACATCACTCTGCCGGCCGGTCAGCCGCCCGCCCCGGGCAAGGGCGACCTGCATCATCATGATGGCCGCTGCCTCGCGTGGATCGTCGATCAGGTCGAGACCGCCCTGGCCGGCCTTGTACCGGAACGCCAGACGGCGCGGCGCATTGGCGACGGTGCGGGCAATGTCGGCTGCCGCGTCGAGTCCCTGGCGCGCCATGCGAAGCCGCCAGACCCAGACGCCGATGCCGGCGAGCAATGTGAGAAGGCCAAGAAGGATGTGCATCCGGCGAAGATAGCGCTGCGCAGGCCCGCGCGCCATGAGAATCAGCGCCGCTGCGGAAACATCACCGGAAGATCAGCTCTTTGCGCCGCCGCCGAACAGGCTGCGGACCACCCGCCAGAGGCCGGCGAAGGCAAACGGGATCACGATCCAGGCTTTCTTCAGGATCACGAGCAGGACAGCGATCAGGCCGGTCTTCTTCAGCACCGCCACGCCGGCGCCACCCGCGATCAGGGCGGCCACGCCGTATCCAGCCGTTTTGTCGCCTTTGACATAGTCACCATAGGCCGCGCCGGGGTTGAAGCTGGCCTGCGCCAGCACGTCGGGACCGGCCGCGCGCACATCGTCGAGGGCATCGATGCCGGCAATCAGGTTGACCGACAGCACACCGTGCCGCCCGAGCAGCCGCATGTCATAGTTCAGCGTATGAGCGCCGTCCGAGTCCGCGAACAGGAGGTCTTTCGCCCAGATCAGGCGATGATGGGCAGCGTCATAGGCCGGCGGGACAGCCCAGCCGACAAGCTCCACTTTTTCAAATCCCTGCTCGACGCGTTCCTTGTTTGCCTCGCGCGCGCCCGCCTGCATGTCCGCAAGGAGCTCATCATAATCGGTCGAGGCCGCATCATCGTCGGCCACATAGCCTGACTCTTCGTATGTGAAGAGGGCGCCCCAGGCAGCCTCTGCCGGCGAAAGACCGGCCGGAAATATCATTCCGAGGACGGAGTCGTCCGCCGGATTGCCCCAGAGGTCTTCCAGAATGGTCCGGGACTCCGAGGCGCTGTAGAAGTCGAAATCCTCGGATACGGACAAGGTGACCGGAGCCCCCTCCAGCGCCATGAGGCCGTGGTCTGGCGTCACCCCGGCCAGAATTTCCTCGGCATAAGCGAGGTAAGCCGCCTCGGCATCTTCGGGGGACGGGGGCGTTTCATCGAGTTGTGCCAGTGACGGCAGCGCCAGCACACACAAAGCGGCCAGCGCCGGAATGATCTTGAACATGAATCCTCCCCCCACCCGAGGAGGAATTTCTAGTGGGACAAATCACCCTTGGCAAGCAGCCCTGGAGAGGCCGCACCGGTCGCAATGTGTTGCAACCGATACGGCCATCCGGTTTCCGGGCGGCGCCGTTACTGACCGCCGCTTTCGGTGGCTGCGGCTTGCGCCTGTGACAGCACATAGGCGCGGACGGCTTCAGACTCGTCCGGCGTCAGGTAATCTGCGAAGGACACCATGCCATTGGCGGCGAGGTTGCCATCGACGACAACGCCTTTCCACGCATCCGCGTTGCCGGCGATGGCCGACCAGCGCAGGTCCGGCAGCACGCCCGACGAAACCGCCAGCGGGCCGTGACAAACGGCGCAGTTGCGCGCGTAATGGACGGCGCCCTGCGAGACCAGTGCGAGGCTGCCGAAAGCCGGGGCCTTCGGTGTCTTCTCGATCGGCGTCAGGCCGGTATCCGCAATCTCGCCGGTGCCGCCGACCTTGAAGGTGACGACCTTGCCCACCGAGGACGACACTTTCTCGTCATACCCGAAGCCGGCCGCGAGCGCGAAAGCCGAGCCCCAACCGGTCGTGATGGTGATGTATTGCTCGCCGTCGATCATGTAGGTGCCGGGGCCGGAGGCGCCGCCGGACTTCAGCGGATGGCTCCAGAGCTTGTCGCCGGTCGCGGCATCATACGCGACAAAGTCGCCGTTCAGCTTGCCCTGGAAGACCAGCCCGCCTTCGGTGGACAGCACGCCGCCGTTCCAGGCGTTCTCGTGCTCGACGGTCCACTTCGCGCTGCGGGCAACCGGGTCCCAGGCGACGAGGCGGCCCTTCAGCGTGGCGCGCAGCATCTTGGCCACTTCCGGCGGGGCGATGGGCGGAATGCCGGCGGAGAAGTCGATCCCCGTGTTCCAGCCGGTCGGGCGCGACACAAAGCGCGGGTCTTCCGAATAGGCCTGCGGAATTTCCTGCGCCGGTATATAGGCGAGGCCGGTTTGCGGGCTGAAGGCCATTGGCTGCCAGTTGTGCGCCCCAAGCGGGCCGGGCAGTTGCTGGAACGGTTCCTTGCCATAGCGGGCGGCGGGATTCTCGATGGGGCGGCCATTGGCATCCAGGCCGGTGGCCCAGTTCATCGGACCGAACGCATCGCCCGAAAGGTACTGGCCGGTCGCGGCGTCGAGCACATAGAAGAAGCCGTTCTTCGGCGCCTGCATGGCAACCCGGCGGCTCGCACCGCCCTCGCCGAGCGGAAGATCTGCCAGGATGATCGTCTGCGTGGCGGTGTAGTCCCAGTTGTCGCCGGGTGTCGTCTGGAAGTGCCATTTGTAGGCGCCGGTATCGACATCCACCGCAACGATGGAGGAGAGGAACAGGTTGTCGCCGCCGGACGGGTCGCGGAACGTGCGGTTCCAGGGCGACCCGTTGCCGACGCCGAAGATGATCTGGTTGTTGACCGCGTCATAGACGATGGAGTCCCAGACCGTGCCGCCGCCGCCATCCGTCGTCCACGCGCCTTCATCTCCCCAGGTGACGTTGCCGACCTTGACGAAGGCGTCATCGGAGGCCGCGCCATCGGGCTGCTTCAGCGGGTTGGGAACGGTGTAGAAGCGCCAGACGAGATCGCCGGAGCTGGTGTCATAGGCAGACAGGTAACCGCGCACACCGAGTTCGGCGCCGCCATTGCCGATCAGGACCTTGCCGTTCACGACGCGCGGCGCGCCGGTGATGGTGTAAGGCTTGTCCTGGTCCACGGTGACCGTGCTCCAGACCACGGCGCCGGTTTCGGCGTTGAGCGCCTCCAGGCGGCCGTCGATGACACCGACATAGACCTTGCCGTCATAGACGGCGACGCCGCGGTTTACGACATCGCAGCAGGCTTTCACGCCGACGGCCTTGTCGACCTCGGGATTGTAAACCCACTTCTCGGCGCCGGTCTTGGCGTCGAGGGCGTAGACGACCGACCAGGCGGAGGTGACGTACATGACGCCGTCGACCACGATGGGCGTCGATTCAACGCCGCGATTGGTGGCGAGATCATAGGTCCAGGCAACGCCCAGCTGCGCGACGTTTTCCTTGTTGACCTGGGTGAGCTTCGAATGGCGCTGTTCGTCATAGGTGGCGCCATGGGTCAGCCATTCGTCGCCGCCGCTTTCTGCCGCGATGCGGGCCGTATCGACCGCCGCAAAGCCTTCCGGCTGCGCGATCTTCGTCTGACGGTCGCCGCAAGCCACCAACAACAGGGCGGATCCCGCCAACAGCGCCGGGACTGCCCAGCCACGCCAAGTCCTGATCTTCATATTGTGCCTCCCGAACCGGGCCCCGTCCTCTCAAGCGGCGGGGTCTCTCGACCGGCAGACTAGCGGGTCAGGCGCCAAAGTCGAGGCGTGACGCGGCGGGAGCATCAGTCGCGCGGCTCAGGATCCGGCAGGACAAACCGCCACTTGCCGGGTGCGCTGGTCGAATGCGAGGACGTGGTGCTGCAGGACTTCGGCGCCAACGAAGATTTCGGGAAACTCATCCGAGACGCGCACCTCGATGTCCGACACTGTGACGTCGCCGATCCGGACCGGGCCGTGCAGCAGGCCGCGTTCAAGGCTGATCGTTGTGTTCGACAGACTGCCCTGCCCCGCCGCCGCCAGCGGCCCGCCGGCGACCGAGTCATATAGGGCGCGGGGAAAGACCATCGTGGCGCCCGCCCCGGTGTCGAGATTGGCCTCGACCACGCGTTCTCCGATCACGACCGGCACGCGGAACGGGCGCTCGTAGGCGAGGGCGCCGGGCGCGTCGGGGGGAATGGTCCGGCTCCGGCTGAATGAGACGGTGCGGGCGGGAAAGTCGATCACGAGCAGCCCGTCGGCAAAGAAGTCCCGGCCGGCGATGCCGGCGATTTCGGCGCCTGCGGGGGCCTTGCTGCTGTAGTCGCGGGTGATCACGTCGAGATTCGTGCGAACAAGGCCGCCGAGATCGAGCGAGTCGAGATGGACCGTGTCGGCGGACGCGACAGCGACACCGTCGCTGTTGGTGGCGGCGCCGGTCACTTCGAGGCCGAGCGCTGCGGTGAGGCTGGCATCGGCGCGGCCAAGGCCGCTGGCGCCGGTGTCGATGGCGAAGGTGTGCGGGCCGGTGCCGTTGACGCGGGCCTGTACATAGACCCGGCCATGCACGATCTCGAACGGCAGCCGCATGTCGGCCTCGGCTTCGGGAATGCGCGAAAGCGTGCACGCACCGGGGACCGGCCCCGCAGCGGCGTCGGGCGCATGCGCGCATCCGGCAGCGAGCAGCAGTGCCGGCACCGCTGCCAGCAAGGCGTGTCGGCGAGCGTGATATGGCGATGTCATCCTGGATCCCTTCGAGCGTTTCCAGAAGCAGGATGCAGGCAGAACCGCCGCTGGATGCAGCAGCGGGTGAAAAAACCTGGCTTGCGTCAGGCGGTGACCGCTTCGGCGAGGCCGGCCCGGGCGTTGTCGATGGCGGCAGCGATGGCGTCCTGCCACGCCTCGATGGTTGCCGCGCCCGCCGCAGAGTCGGGGAAGTTCACAGAACGCGAAGCGCTGACGACGCCGCCCTCAATATGATTGCCCCGCGCGATCAAGCCCGCCAGGGCATCGCGGGGATCAGCGCCCTGCGCGCCGTAGCCGGGCACGAGGAACAGCGCTTTCGGCGCGGCAACCCGAACGCGGCGGGCTTCGTCCGGCGCGGTGGCGCCGACGACCATCATCAGGTTCGACCAGCCGCACGGGCTCATCAGACGCTCGGTCAGCGGGCGAAGAGCTTCGGCGACACGAATGTAGAGCGGCTCCCCCCCCGTATCGAGCATCTGGAAATCGGCCGCGCCGGGATTGGATGTGCGCACCAGGACGACGACGCCCTTGCCATTGGCCGCTGCGCGCTGGGCAAACGGCTCGAGCGTATCGAGGCCCATATAGGGGTTCACGGTGACGGCATCGGCTTCGAAGAAGGCGCCGGGCGACAGATAGGCCTCGGCGTAGCCTTCGGCGGTCGAGCCGATATCGCCGCGCTTGGCATCCATCAGCACGATCAGGCCCGCCTCGCGCGCCGCCCGCGTCACGGCCGCCAGCGCCGCCATGCCGCCCGGGCCGAGGCGTTCGAAGAATCCGACTTGCGGCTTGACCACGGCAACTTTCCCGGCCGCCACTTCAACCAGCGCCCGGCCCCAGTATTCGAGTCCCCGGGCGGTATCGCCGCCAAACAGGGCGGGAACCTTGCCGGCATGGGGGTCAATTCCCACGCAGAGCGGACCATGGCGCCGCACGCCTTCGGTCAGCCGGCTGGCAAAATCGCTCATTCTGACACCTCGCAGGTCACCTTCACGACCTGTAACCTGCGCCGCGCGTTGTCGGAAGACGCGCCATAACCGGAAAGTTCGAACCGATCGGCGGGTCCGGATTTGACGTTGACGCCCAGCTTCGTGAGGAAGGCATCCACCGATTGCGGCGCCGTCGTGTAGATGCGCCCGCGCCGGGGGCTTTCCGCGACGATTACCCCGCGAACCGCGCCGGAGGCATCGAAAATGGGGCCGCCGGATATCCCGCCCAGCGTGCCTTCAAGCCCGTCCGTGCGTCCGACTTCAGCCCAGGCGAGGATCGGGGCTTCAGCTTCGCGCCGGCCGCGCGTCATCAGGCGCGAGCGGGCGACGAGACGGGTGGCCAGCTCGCCCGGATTGCCTTGCGGGAAGCCGACGGCGTAGCCTTCATCCCCGATCCGCAAGGGCTGCTGCAAGGCCAGCGAGACCGGGAACGGGCTGCGCCCGGTCGAGAGCAGGGCCAGGTCGTGATCGTCATCCATTCTGATGCGCGCGACGGGCACGTAATTGTCGGGGGCTACCTCCAGCGTGACCTTCGCGCAGCCTTCGACCACGTGCCGGGCCGTGAGCCAATCGCCCTTCTCGTTGACCGCGAATGCCGTACCGACCCCGTTCTGGGGCGCGCCGATCTGGACAAGCACCATCTCGTCGAGCGGCGAGGGGCCGGGCAGCAGCGGTCCCATCTCTGCGGCAAAATCGGCGGGCGCCGCCGGCTCGGGCGCGTTGGCATTCGGCGACAACGCGAACAGCGCCGCGAGCATCAGCCCGAGCGCCGCAATATAGATGAGCCAGTCAAAGGATCGCATGCTTGTATTATAGCCTTTGCAGCACCGGGTCCCAGAGGCCCGCTGCAAGGATCATCGCGGCGGCGAGCTTGGCTGCCGCGAGCAGCGTGGCGGCGCCGATCTCGTCATGGGCAATGCGGCCCGGAATATCGCGCAGGATCAGATCAACCACCCGGTAGGTAATCAGTTGCATCAGCAGCGCAATCGCGCCCCAGATGAACAGTCCCGCCAGCGTCATCGACGAGGCGAGCGTCGAGGCGATCGGAATCGCCAGGCCGACAATCGCACCCGACAGCGCGATGCCAGCCGACGTGTTGCCGGCGCGCACCAGGGCGAGCTCCTTCCACGGCGTCAGCAGCACGTAGATCGTTGCGGCGGCGAGCAACATCAATCCGGCGGCGCCGGTCGACATCAGGAAGCGGGGGAACGCCGCGTCGAAGGCGTCTATTTCTCCACCAATGGGCATCATTCGGGACTCCTTTGAATATTCCGGCAGGAATGTCCGCTCAGGCTTGCCAGAGGGGCCTGCCACCCCTACCCACTGCCCCATCGCGCCTCAAGGAGACACACGCATGCTCAAGGGAAAAGCCGCCCTCGTGACCGGTTCGACAAGTGGGATCGGCAAAGCCATCGCGACCCGTCTTGCCGCCGAAGGCGCCAATGTGATGCTCAACGGTTTCGGTGACGCAAAGGAAGTCGAAGCGCTTCGCGCGGGTCTCGAAAGGGATCATAAAGTAACCGCCGCCTATTCCGGCGCTGACCTGACCCGGACGGACGACATCGCGCAGATGATGGATCAGGCCAAGGCCGCGTTTGGCGGCGTTGATATCCTGGTCAACAATGCCGGCGTTCAGCATGTGGCCCCGATTGAAGAATTTCCGGTGGCCAAGTGGGACCTGATCATCGCGCTCAACCTTACCTCGGCCTTCCATACAACCCGTCTGGCGCTTCCGTTCATGAAAAGCCGGAAATGGGGCCGGATTCTCAACATGGGATCGGCTCACGCCAAGGTCGCTTCGCCTTTCAAGTCGGCCTATGTTGCCGCCAAGCACGGCCTGTCGGGACTGACCAAGACCACCGCGCTGGAAGGCGCCGAGTACGGCGTGCGCGCCAACCTGATCTGCCCCGGTTACGTTCACACGCCGCTGGTCGACGGCCAGATCGGCGACACGGCCAAGGCGCGCGGCCTGTCGCGTGACGACGTTATCAAGAACGTCATCCTCGCCGCGCAGCCGACCAAGGAGTTCGTGACCGTCGAGCAGATCGCGGGGTTTGCCGCCTTCCTGTGCTCGCCGTCCGGCGATGCGATCAATGGCGCCGAGCTGTCCATCGATGGCGGCTGGACCGCGCAGTAGCGTCCGGCCGAAACTCAGCCCACAAACGATTTTCAGCGCAGGTTGGGGATCAGGCTGGTTTGAACGTCAACGCCACGCCATTGTTGCAATAGCGCAGCCCCGTCGGCGCCGGGCCGTCTTCGAACACATGCCCCTGGTGCCCGAGGCAGCGGGCGCAGTGATATTCCGTACGCGCATAGAAGAGCTTCTTGTCGATGCGGGTGCCAATGGCGCCGGGCAGAACGTCCCGGAAACTCGGCCAGCCCGTTCCGCTGTCGAACTTGGCGTCCGACGAAAACAGCGCGAGGTCGCAGCCGGCGCAGTGAAATGTACCGGCGCGCTTCTCGTCGTTGAGGGGCGAGGTGAAGGCGCGTTCGGTGTCCTCCTGGCGCAGAACGGCATGGGCCGCAGGCGAGAGCCGGGATTTCCAGTCGGCATCGCTCAACGTGCGCCAGTCGTCATCGGAATAGTCCGCCGGTGTCTCGGCGCCGGCACCGGGCACCACGCCCGAACAGGCGGCAAGCGAAACGACGGCGCTGGACAATAGGAAAAGGCGGCGGGAGTAGCGGGGCTGTGTCATGCGCGCACTTCGCACGCGCCGCACGCCCGGTTCAACTCAACTCGGCGTGAGCCACCCTGATGGGCCTTACTCGGCCTCCTTCAGCTTGGCTCCTGGCGCCAGAAGTGTGGACCGGGTTGCCGCAGCGCCCAATCTGGATCATACGTCTTGGGGTTGTATTTTATATGTTCAGGTGCCCAGGTTGCAAAATCGTCCCGAGCCATCGCCCCTCCCCAACGGGTTCGAACTGACCGAACTGAACCCGGACTTCCTGCAGGACCCGCATCCGATACTGGACCGGTTGCGGCGGGACGCGCCTCGCCACATCCACGCGCATGCGCACTTTCCCGAGGCGCCCACCGGGCTCTACCTCACCCGGCTGGCCGATGTCCGCAAAATCTTTGCCGACACAACCCTGCAACGCGATCCGCGCAGCACGCCGCCGGGATCGCTGGCGCGCGCCTTCGCCCCGCCCGCCATGCTGGATCCGGCGCCGCACGGAAACCTGCTCTACATGGACGGCGCCGAGCATCGCCGGGTACGCGGCCTCGTTTCGCGCGCCTTCACGCCGAAATCGATCGCGGCCAAGCGCAGCGATATCGAGGCCATTGCCGCGCACCTGCTCGAAGCGGCAGCCGCGAAGCCGGACTTTGACGCGATTTCCGAGTTTGCCGCGCCTTTTCCTATCTACGTAATCGGCGACATGCTCGGCTTTCCCAGATCGGACATGCCGCAGTTCCGCGCCTGGTCGGAAGACCTGATCTTCGTCTTCAATCCGTTGCGCTCGCCGGACGAAGACCGGCGCCAGATGGCAGCCTTTGCCGGACTTGATGCCTACTTTGCCGAACAGATGGCGCACCGGCGCCGCCAGCCTTCCGGCGACCTGCTATCGGCCATCATCCACACCCGGGGCGAGGGCGGTGACACGCTGGAGGACGCCGAGATTTCGTCCCTCCTGCTTCTGCTGCTGCTGGCCGGCAATCTCACGACGGCCGACGTGATCGGCAATGGCCTGCACGCGCTGATCACCCATCCCCAGGAATGGGCCGCGCTGGTGGCCGATCCGGAGCTCGCCGTGCCGGCAACTGAAGAACTGCTGCGCTTCGGCCCGCCGGTCGCCATCGCCGCCCGTTACGTGCCGGAGGACCGGGAGATATTCGGGTGCCCGATCAGGCAGGGGGCTGCGGTCGTCGTTTCCCTGCTCGGGGCCAACCGCGACCCGGAAGCCTTCGAGGACCCCCACGCATTCCGTATCCGGCGTGGCCGCCGCGACCATGCCGCGTTCGGCGGCGGCGCCCATGCCTGCCTCGGCGCGCCGCTGGCCCGCCTTGAAATCGAGATCGCCTTGCGCCTTCTGGCCACGCGCTATCCCCGCATGCGCCTGGCCGCGCCTGCGATCCGCGACCGCCCGACCATCGGCTTTGTCGGCTTCCGCACGCTTCGCCTTTCCCTTACCTGACGTACCTGTGTTGTCGGCGAAAGCTTGCCAGCTCCAGAAAAGCACAGTATACTGCGTAAATGTTCACTCACATAGAAAGTTTGCGGTCAGCGATCTTGCCCGCCACGAGCCCGGTTCTCAGCGGCTTTGGTGCGGCACTGCCGGGCGCGTTGGTAGCCTCGGCTGAGATTGATGTGCGCCTCGGGAAGCCGCAAGGCTGGCTTGAGGCAGCCTGCGGCGTGGCGAGCCGCCATGTCGCCGGGCCGCAGGAAACGCAGGAGGGACTTGCTGCCGCTGCCGCGCGTGAGGCCATGCACGACGCAGGGATCACGCTCGACGATATCGACCTGCTCCTGTTCGGCGCATCGGTCGGCCGCCAACCGATTCCGGCGACGGCCGCGCTGATCAAGCGTGAACTCGGTGGTGCGCGCCTTCGCTTTCCAGCCTATGACGTGAACGCGACCTGTCTCAGTGCGCTCGTCGCGCTGGACCTCGCCGCGCTGCAGCTCGCGGCCGGCCGTGCCCGGCACATTCTGGTCGTCACGTCGGAAATCGCCTCCCGGGCCCTGCCCTGGAACGACGCTGCCGAGACGGCAGGCCTGTTCGGAGACGGCGCAGCCGCCTTTGTGGTCAGCGCCGCCGGTGCGGGCAAACCGGCCGGCGCGCGCTTCGGCGGCTTTCATATGGAGACCTACGCCGAAGGGTATGAAGCCTGCACGCTGGCCTCAGGCGGCACCGCCATCGACTTTCACAAGAACCCGGTTGCCTTTGCCCGCAACGCTTATTTCCGGATGGACGGCAAGGCGCTCTACCGGATAACGGCTGCGGCCCTGCCCGGATTTCTCGACCGGCTGCTCGAAAAGTCTGGCCTCCGGCGCGACAAGATCGATCTTGTGGTGCCGCACCAGGCAAGCCCGCACGCCCTGGCCCACGTGATCCGGCGCGGCGGATTTGCACCTGAGCGCATTTTTGACCGGGTACGGACTATTGGAAACCAGGTCGCCGCGTCCATTCCGGTTGCGCTCTGCATGGCGAGGTCCGAGGGACTTGTGCAGCCCGGCATGCGTATCCTTCTCATCGGAACCTCCGCCGGCGTGTCGCTGGCCGGAGCGATCCTGGAGACCTGACCGCCATGGCCGCGATTGCGATCACCGGCGCAACCGGGTTCCTCGGCGGCGCGCTGAGCCGCCGCCTGCTTGCAGAGGGCCAGCCGGTGATCGCACTTGGCCGTGATGCCGTAAAACTGGCAACGCTGGAGGCGCTTGGCGCAAGGTGTATCGCGCATGATCTCGGCAGCGGTGCACCGCCTGAGCCGGACCGACCTGTCGCGGCGGTTGTGCACTGCGCGGGGCTATCGTCCAACTGGGGAGACCGGGCGGCGTTCCAGGCTGCCAATGTCGATGGCACGCGGGCCGCCCTGACATTTGCCTCCGACGCCGGCGCGGCACGTTTCATCCATATCTCGACGCCAAGCCTTTATTTCCGCTTTCGCGACCAGCCGCTGGTGCGCGAGGACGCGGTTCTTCCACCGCCTGTCAACGCCTATGCCGCGACAAAGAGCGAGGCAGAGAAACTTGTGCTTGAGCAAACAGGGCTCGACCCGGTCATCCTGCGACCGCGCGGCCTCTATGGATCGGGCGACGCGGCGCTGTTGCCGCGCCTGCTGCGCGCAGCCCGGTCCGGCCCCCTCCCCTTGATCCGGAACGGGCGCGCTGAGACAGATCTCACCCACATCGATGACGTCGTGGACGCCGTGCTTGCCGCGTTGGCAGTGCCGGCTTTCTCCGGCCGGCGCATTTTCAATGTCTCGGGCGGCGAGCCCCTGCCTGTGCGGCGGATAGCCGAGGCCGCCGGCGCGTGTGCCGGCGTTTCCGTCCGCTGGCGGAGCATGCCCTCCGGAGCTGTGCTCGCCGCCGCCAGCCTGATCGAGCTTGCAGCCCGCCTGCGCCCCGGCAAGCCGGAGCCGCGCGTGACCGCCTACAGTGCCGGCCTGTTTGCCTTCACACAGACGCTCGACATCTCGGCCGCGCGCACACACCTCGGCTGGGCGCCGGCGATTTCTTTCGAGGAAGGCCTCGCGCGAACTTTCAGGCCGCGTACATGATCTCCGGACTCGCCTTTCCCAACAGTGCCTGCGTGCAGGTGCCGGAGCGCATCGTGCTCAAAGGTGGGCGCTGGACACGGATAGACCTTGCCGTCCGGTATGTGCGCTTCACCCATTCGCGGGCGGGTACCTGCCTGATCGATACCGGTTATTCCAGCCGTGTAACGCGCGGACCTCGCTCCTGGCCGCTGATGGCGTATGCGGCAATCCTGAGGCCGCGCCTCACGCCGGACGCATTGCCCGCCGCCTGCCCTGACGCGGATACGATTCTCCTCACGCACTTACACGGCGATCACGTTTCGGCGCTGCGCGATTATCCGGGCGCCCGGTTGATCGCAGACGCCGCCGCAACGGATCACTTTCTTGACATGAGCGCTCTCAGCCGCACACGTCACGGCGTGTTCAAGGAGTTGCTGCCGGAAGATTTCAGGCAGCGCCTTGTGCCACTTGATTCCCTTGCGGGCGCGCAAGCGCCCTTTGGTCTGGGATCTGCTCGTGATGTGTTCGGCGACGGCGAAGTTCTTGCCGTGCCCCTTCCCGGCCACATGCGGGGCCATACGGGGTATCTGTTTGCACGCCAGCCCACGCCCATCCTCTACGCTGGCGACGCTGACTGGCTCGCCCAGGCGATCCGCGAGATCCGTTCCCCGGGCGCGCCGGCGCGCTGGATCCTTGACGATCCGAAAGCTGGACAAGAAACCGCCGCTCGCCTCAACGCCTTTACCCGTCTCGGCGGGAAAATCGTGCTCTGCCACGATCCGGAGCCCCTGGCATGAATGCCGCACTCTGGCTGACACTCGCTGCTTTCTGGCGGACACGGGACCGGTCGAGGCGCCGGCGCACCCGCGCAGCGCTGCTCGAATGGCAAGCGGGCCGTCTTGCGCGCTTCCTTCGAAAAACAGCGCCCCGTGCCAGCGCGTTCAGGGATATCGCCGGCCTTCCGTTGACGGACTATCCGGTGATGGACAAGGCGGCACTGATGGAGTCGTTCGACCGGTACAACGCCCTGGCCATACCGGCAGATGCGGCGTGGCAGGCCTTCGAGACAACCGGCCGAATGGGCCGCTACACCGTCGGCGCCAGCACGGGCACCAGCGGCAATCGCGGCCTCTACCTCGTCAGTGACCCCGAAAGGTATCTCTGGCTCGGCACCCTGCTCGCCAAGGCCCTTCCGGACATGATGACGGCGCGTTACCGCGTCGCAGTGCTGCTCCCCCGCGGCAGCCGGCTCTACGATGCGGCCAACGAATCCGGCCGGCTTACGCTCGGATTCTTTGACCTCACCAACGGCCTGGACTGCCAGTTTGCCGCTATTGCCGCCTTCCGTCCGAACGTGCTGGTGGCGCCGCCGCACGCGTTGATCCAGTTGGCCCGGGCGGACTTGCCCCTTGCACCGCGCGAGGTGTTTTCAGGCGCTGAAGTGCTGGATCCGGCTGACCGGGCCGAGATCGGATCCCGCTTCGGCGTCACCGTTCGCGAGATCTACATGGCCACAGAAGGCCTGCTGGGCGTCGCCTGCGCCCATGGAACGTTGCACCTGTGCGAAGACTGTGTGGCCTTCGAATGGGAGACGGAAGCAGACCTGTCGGTACCGCTCATCACGGATTTCACGCGCCGCACGCAGGTGATGATCCGTTACCGCATGAATGATCTGCTGCGCCTGTCGCCGCATCCCTGCCCTTGCGGATCGCCGTTGCAGGCGGTTTCGGAGATCGCCGGGCGCTCGGATGACACATTCCGGCTCCCGGGCAGAAATGGCACCCCCGTGACCATCACGCCCGACATCCTGCGCAATGCAATTGTCGGCGCCAGCCGGGCCATCACGGACTTCCGGCTTGAGCAAACCGGCTGCAACACGGTCACACTTTCCCTCCCGCTGCATCTGGCCCCGGAACTGCCGGCGGCCCGGTCAGCGCTCGAAAGTCTGTTCCGTCGTCTCGGCGCCGCGCCGGACGTGATCGCCGCTGCGGCGCCCTTGGCGATTCCTCAAGGCGGCAAGCTGCGCCGCGTGATCCACACCCAAGGTCAGCCCGGATGACCGCCCCTGAATTCCGCTCCGGCTGGTATCCCGTAATGCGCTCTGCCGCGTTGAAGCGGGCGCCCGTCCAGCGAACGCTGGCCGGCACAGCGTTGCAGCTTTCGCGGGCATCCGGCGGCGGACTTGTCGCAACCGAACCCGGTACGGGCCATCCGCGTCTGGCTGCGGAGCAGGACGGTTGGATCTTTGCAGCCATCGGCGAGGCCGCGCCGGGCCCGGTCAGCGAGCGCCCGTTGATCCATTCGGCGAGCCAGCAGTTGCAGATTGAAGGCACCGTCCGGGCGGGACTGGGTGATGTCGGCGAAAACATTCTCGACACGACGCACACGAGCGTCGTGCACAGGGACTATCTGCGCCGCCCCGGTGAACGCAGGCGTATCGACGCCGTTTTGGCCTCGGGCGAAGAGTGGGTCTCCGCCACCTACCCACAAGGCGCGGCACCCGGCGGCTGGGGCGCCCGTCTGCTCGGCGCGCACCGCTATGCGATCACGGACACATTTCGCGCGCCCGCCATAGCCGAAGTATCGTATATGGAAATGCGGGAACCCGTCTTCGCAGCCCGCTTCTGGCTCACCCCGGTTTCAGATCGCGAAACCTACGTTGCCGCAACCCTGGCTGTGCCGGGCACCGGTTGGGCTGCCCGGCTGAAGTTGGCCGCGCTGCGCCTGTTCTTTCTGCGCATCTTTGCAGAAGACCGCGCCATTCTCGAGATGATCGACATCAACCGCTCCGCCCACGGCGCCGCCCCGCTCGTCTTCGCGCCGCAAGACTTGCTGCGTCCAGGCATCAACGCGATTCTCGATGGCCGCCGTCCGCTTGCCTCAGATACGCATATCGCGCTGAAGATCTGAGTTGATGGCAAACTTCGCGCGTACCCTGAATTTCACCTCGGCCAACGAGGACGGCGAGACGGAACTCGCCGCCCTGAAGCTGAAGCCGGCCGACCATGTTCTTTGCCTCACCGCCAGCGGCGCGCGCCCGCTCGACATGCTGCTCGGCAACCCGGTGCAGGTTACCTCGATCGACATAAACCCCGCGCAGAATGAACTCCTCCGTCTCAAGATCGCAGCATACCGCGCCCTGGACGACGAAGCCCTTCACGCCTACCTGGGCATCGCAGGGAGCCGGCACCGCCTGGCCCTGCACACGCAGGTCGCCCGGCTGCTGTCGCCCGCCTCGCGCGAATTCTGGGACGCGCGGCGCCGTACAGTCGCCGGCGGTGTGTGGCATTCCGGCCGGTGGGAACGCGTCTTGAGACTTGGCGCGGCGGGCACACGCATGATCCGCGGCCGATCGCTCAATCTGCTTTTCGACGCGGGCACCCTCGAGGAGCAGGACCGCATCTGGTGCACCCGGTTCGATGACGCAGTCTGGCACGGGGCTGTACGCCTTCTTGCCCAACGCTGGTTCTGGACGAAGATCATCGGCGAACCCGGCGGCGCGTTCCTGCCCGTTCCCACCGAAAGCCAAGCGCGCCTGACCGGGGTGTTCCGGCGCGCCGCCGGCAGCTTCTTCTTCCGCGACTCCGACTTTGCCGCGCTCCTCTTCAACGGACGCCACACACGGGAAGGTGCGCTGCCCTTGCATGTGCGCGCGGAGAATATAGGCACCGTGCGGGCGCGCCTCGACCGGATCACGATTGCCGAGGCCGGCCTCGCGAATCTGTCAACCGCCGGACTGGGCGCCTTCGATGCCTTCTCGCTTTCGGATTTCGGCTCCTATTGCGGGCAGGCGGCCTATGATGCCTGTTGGCGCGGTATTGTTTCCGTTGCCCGTCCAGGCGCGCGCTATTGCGAACGCGTCTTCATGAACCCGGTGATGCCGACCGCCGAACTGGCCGCGGCAATCGCTCTGGAAGACGCCCTGAGCGCCGCCCTCACGCGCACCGACAAGGCAATCGTCTATGACATCCGCTGCGGTCACCTCACTCCTCCGGCCTGAGGTGGCTGGTGACCCCGAGAGGATTCGAACCTCCGACCTAGTGATTAGGAATCACTCGCTCTATCCTGCTGAGCTACGGGATCGCCGGGGTCTCCCTTACGGGAGATCGCGGGCGATTTGAAGGCCGTACGGGCGCCGGCCCGCGAGAACCCGCTTGCGCGCAGGAAGTTTGCCGGGCGATAGAGGACACTGGGACGGCGGGAAAAGGCGGCGTGTGCGGCGGTCATTGGCAATCCTGATCGGCCTGACCGGCCTTGCCGCCTGCAGCGCGGCCAGGGATCCGCTGGCCGATCTGGCCACCGGTGAGCACGGCCGGGTGGTGCGCGTGCTCGACGGCGATGCGCTGGTTCTCGATACCGGCCAGAGCGTCCGGCTTGTCGGCATCGAAGCGCCCGCTGCGCCCTACCGCGACCGCGAAGGCGATGCCGGTTACGAGGAGGCCAAGCGCCTGCTCGATGACATGGCGCTCGGGCGCGAAGTCGAGCTGCGCTATGGCGGCCTCACCCGCGACCGCTACGACCGCGCCCTCGCCCATGTTGTCACCACCGATGCGCTCGGCCCGCGCCTCTGGCTGAACGCCGAAATGATCCGGAAGGGCGGCGCGCGGGTGCGGGTGTATCCCGACACGGCGACCGCGAACGAGCCCTTGCTGGCGCTGGAAAGCGCGGCCCGCGCAGGCGGCCGCGGTCTCTGGGGCAAGGGCGTCTGGCCGATCCACAATGCCGCGAGCCTGCCGGGAGACGCGGGCAGATTCCTGCTGGTCGAAGGCGTCTCCGGCGACATGCAAAGCTCGGACGAACGGTTTGCGGTCTGCGATGTGTCGATGCAGGGGTCCGCGCTGGTTCTGGAGGTCCAGAAAGCGGCGGCCGAGCTTTGCCAGTTGCCGGAGGGCGCGCGGGCGCGGGCCCGCGGCTTCCTGCGCGACGGGCGGCTGGAGATCAGCCATCCCCTCAATCTCGAAAAGCTGGAAAACTGAAACCGCGCGCGATTACGCGTCCGGAATGAGGCCTGACTGTCCGGCATCGCCGACAATCTCCTCGAGCGCCTTTCGCAGCTTCAGCAGGGCCTGATGCTCGATCTGGCGCACCCGTTCCTTGGAGACGCCCAGCGCCGCGCCGAGGGCTTCGAGGGTCATCGGCTCGTCCGAGAGACGGCGCCTGGAAATGATGTCCAGCTCTCTCGGGCTGAGCACCTTCAGCGCCGCGCCGATCCATTCGCGCCGGCGGGCGGTGTCGCGCTCCGCCATCACGGCCTGTTCGGGAATCGCGGCCTCGTCGGCGATCATGTCCTGCCACTCGCCGTCTCCGTCGGCCGTCAGAGGCGCGTTGAGGGACCGGTCGGAACCCGACAGCCGCGAGGCCATCGTCTCGACATCGCGCACCGGCACACCGAGATGGGTCGCGATCCATTCCCGGTTTTCCACGCTCATCACGCCGTCGCCGGTATCGGCGATGCGCGCCCGCAGGCGGCGGAGATTGAAGAACAGGGATTTCTGCGCCGAAGTCGTGCCCGTCCGCACGATCGACCAGTTGCGCAGCACGAAGTCCTGGATCGACGACCGGATCCACCAGCTGGCATAGGTCGAGAAGCGAACTTCGCGCGCCGGCTCGAACCGGGCCGCCGCTTGCATCAGGCCGACATTTCCTTCCGATACCAGATCGGCCATCGGCAGACCGTAATGGCGGAATTTCGACGCCATCGCGATCACGAGGCGCATGTAGGCCGTGGTCAGCTCGTGCAGCGCGGCTTCGTCATCCTGTTCGCGCCAGCGCCGGGCCAGCGCGGCCTCGTGTGCCGGCTCGAGCAGCGCGGCCTTCATCGCCGTGCGGACGTATTGGCGATCAGCTGATGTCTGGGACTCGTATGCGCTGGCCATTCGGTGTCCTTCCGCCGGAACGTTTCCGGCTTTGCGTAACTGGCCTGCATACGCAGCTGCGCGGCGACCGGATCAAAGTCGCTGATCCTTCCGGCGGCCGGCCCACGGTCTGGCGCCTTGACGAAGCCCGCTGCAGGGGCCTAATTCGACGTCTGGAACACAAGCAGAACGACCGGACGGACCGCATGATCCCCGCCCTCGAAGATCCCGTTCCCCGCCGCGCCGCAGAAATCTGCCGGGGCACTTTGCGGCTGCTCGGCCATCTCGGGTATTACGGCCTCACGGAAATGACCCTTGCCAACAACCGGCGGGCCGACATTGCCGCCATCGGGCCGGCGGGCGACATCTGGATGATCGAGATCAAGTCCAGCGTCGCCGATTTCAAATCGGACCATAAATGGCGCGAATACATGGACTATTGCGACCGGCTCACCTTTGCCGTCAGCGATGATTTCCCGCAGGATCTGATTCCGGCCGAAGCCGGCCTGATCGTGGCCGATGCCTTCTACGGGGCGGTGATCCGCGAGGCGCCTGACGCCCGCCTCGTTCCGGCCCGGCGCAAGGCCGTGACCCTGCGATTTGCGCGCCTCGCCGCTTCGCGTCTCTCCGGCTTTGCGGATACGGGCTGGACGCCGGCCGATGACGGGCTTACCTCGCCCCTGACATGAGCCTCGCCTATCCCATTGCCCGCACCCTTGAAGAAGCGACCCGGCCCGGCGTGAAAACCGCCCGGACGCAGCGCGAAGCCATGACCCTTTCGCCCGGCGCCACGGTCGAACGGCTCGAGACCAGCTGGCTGCACCTGACCGAAGACGAGGCCGCCGCCCTCGTGAGCGCCCAGGGCATGGAAGGCCCCGCCGGCCACCTGCAGCGCTACGAAGACACCTCGGGCCATGTCGTGGTCGCCGTCACCTGGTGGAAACTGGCCGATCCAAAGGCGCCCAAGGCAGCTCCGCCGCCCCTGCCAGTCCCACCACCGCCCGAGGCTCCCGCCGCGCCTGACCACACGGACGATCTCTATTTCCGCCGGGGCCGCACCAAGCCGAAGCGCAAGCGGCCCGCCGATCCCAACCAGCTCGATCTGTTCGACACCGGCTCCGGACCCTGACGCGCCTCATCCGTCCGCGTACGAACTATCTCGGGATCTGAAGCTCAGGGGCGGCGCCCGTTTCGACAAGGCTCCACCCGCCCTTGCGCAAAGCCAGCCGCGCGGCCACGTACATCAGCAGGCCGACCGGGCCGAGCATCAGCGTGAAGAACAAGCACGGAATGAGCGCCAGGTGCGGCACACCCCGCCGCTGGGCATCCCGGGACATCCAGGCGCCGACAAACAGGTCGAACACCAGATAATGGCTCCATCCTATCAGGATGCCGTGGGGATGCGAGAATATCTGCGACACACCGGCGGCCGAATTGAAGTTGCCGCCGTCCGCCCCATAGCCGAGGAAAATCCCCATCGTCAGCGTCACGGCGTAGAAGACGCCGAGGACGATGGGATAGAGCCCGGAATGCACGACCGCCCGGGTGATACCGGACCGGGGCAGGACCGCCAGCAGGAGCCAGGCGGGTAACACCGCGAGGTTGATCAGCGAAAAGATCGACTCATAGCTCAGCGGCATGGGGCCCCCTCATGTCAGATCCGGTGTTTGACCGCTTCTACCACGGCTTCCGCCGTAATCCCGAAATGCTTGTAGAGTTGCTGGTAAGGCGCGCTCGCGCCGAAGCTGTCCATGCCCACGAAGCCGCCGTCTGCACCGATCCAGCGGTCCCATCCGAAGCGGACACCCGCCTCGACCGCCACCCTTGGCAATCCCTTGCCGAGCGTGGCTTGCTGGTAGGCTGCGTCCTGCTGGCCGAACAGCTCCATCGACGGCATAGAGACGACGCGCACGCCGATTCCGTCCGCCGCGAGCAGCGCCTGCGCTTTCAGGGCGATCTCGACTTCGGAGCCGGTCGCGATCAGCACGCCGCGCTCCTTGCCCTTGGCCGGCGACAATACATAGGCGCCCTTCGCCGAGAGGTTTTCATCCGTATGCGTCTTGCGGGCCGGGGCGACGTTCTGGCGGGTGAGCGCCATCGTCGACGGGCCGTCTTGGCGCGCCAGCGCCAGTTCCCAGCACTCAGCGGTTTCGACCCCGTCAGCCGGGCGGAAGACCAGCATGTCCGGCATCGCGCGCAGCGACGCGATCTGTTCCACCGGCTGGTGTGTCGGGCCGTCTTCGCCCAGGCCGATCGAGTCATGCGTCATCACATGCACCACGCGCAGGCCCATCAGCGCGCCGAGCCGGATGGCTGCGCGGCTGTAATCGGCGAACACCAGGAACGTGCCCGAGAAAGGAATGACGCCGCCATGCAGCGCCATGCCGTTCATCGCGGCCGCCATGGCATGCTCGCGCACGCCGTAATGGATGTAGCGCCCGCCCCAGCTCTTCGGCGTCATCGGCGGCGTGCTGGCGGTCCTGGTATTGTTCGACCCCGACAGGTCGGCCGAACCGCCGACCATTTCCGGCACCAGATGAGTGATCACCTCCAGCGCCTCGCCGCTCCATACGCGGGTCGCCTTTGAGGCGCCGCCTTCGGCCACGGCTTTCTTGTGCTTGTTGATAGCCTTGCCGAGATTCTTCGGCAGGCGGCCCGCGATCGCCGCATTGAACTCGCCCTTGTGCACGCTTGCGGCGAGACGCTTCTTCCACGCCGCATGCTCCTCACGGCTGCGCTCACCGGCTTTCGCCCAGGCCTTCTCGATGGCGTCCGGCACTTCGAACGGCGGATACGGCCAGTCCAGAGACTCGCGGATGCCCGCAATCTCGTCGGCGCCATAGGGCCCGCCATGGGCCTTGCCGGTTCCGGCCAGTTTCGGCGCGCCGAATCCGATGATCGTCTTCACTGCAAGCAGGACCGGTTTTTTCTGCTTCGTCGCCCATTTCAGCGCATCGGTAACATCTTTCTCGTCATGGCCGTCCACGCGGCGCGTGGCCCAACCCGACGCCTCGAAGCGCGCGCACTGGTCGGTCGAGTCGGAGAGATCCGTCGAGCCGTCAATGGTGACGGAGTTGTCGTCGAACAGCACGATCAGTTTGTTCAGCGTCAGGTGGCCGGCCAGCGTGATCGCTTCCTGGCTCACGCCTTCCATCAGGCAGCCGTCACCGGCCACCACCCAGGTGCGGTGGTCCACCAGATCGTCGCCGAAGCGGGCATTCAGGTGCCGCTCGGCCATTGCCATGCCGACCGCCGTGGCAATCCCCTGCCCCAGCGGCCCGGTCGTCGTCTCCACGCCGGCGGTCACGAAGTTTTCCGGATGGCCCGGTGTCTTCGCGCCCAGCTGGCGGAAATTGCGGATGTCGTCGCGGCTCACCGAGGCATAGCCGGTCAGGTGCAGCAGCGAATAGACCAGCATCGAGCCGTGTCCCGCCGACAGGACGAACCGGTCCCGGTCAGGCCAGGCCGGATCTTTCGGATCAAACTTCAGGAATTTGCGGAACAGGACCGTCGCCGCATCCGCCATGCCCAGAGGCAGGCCCACATGGCCCGATTTTGCAGCTTCGACGGCGTCCATCGACAGCGCCCGCACGGCATTCGCCATGTCGCGATTAGTGACAGCCATTCTGCTGGTCTCCCGGAGTTTTTCGCGATTCGTGCTAGGCCAGACTCTCGCCGCACCGTCAAGGCGCTTGGCGCCGGGTCGCATTGCCGTTAGTCCAAGAACGACATGACAGACCTCGACCCGGCCGCCGCCCGCCTCGATTCCGCCCTCCAGCGACTGGAAGCGGCATTGGAGGCGCATTTGCTGCGTTCCGGCAATCCGGTGGCCCTGCGCGCCGAAATTTCCGCCCTGGTCACCGACCGCGCCAAGCTCGCCGAAGCGCTCGACCAATCCCTGGCGCGCGAGCAGGAGCTGCAATCACTCGCCGACGAGGCGAGTCTCGCGCTGGGCGCGGCCATCGAAGAAGTCCGCGCCGCCCTCGGAAACGAGGACTAGACCATGGCCAAGGCCGACATCACGCTCCGGGGCCGCACGTTTTCCATCGCCTGCGCGCCCGGGCAGGAAATGCGCGTCCAGCGCCTGGCCGAACAGCTCGATGCCCGCGTCGGCCAGATTTCCCAGGCCGTGGGCGATATTGGCGACGAGCGCCTGCTGCTGATCACGGCCCTGGCCCTTCTGGACGAGCTCGACAGTGCCCGGCGCGGCGTGCCTGCCCGTCCGGATACCGAGGCCCGCGCCGTGGAGATATTGCTCAGGATGGCCGGCAAGGTCGAAGCCCTCGCGGCCCGGCTCGAGGCTGAAAACTGAAGCGCAGTATCCGCGACGGGATGCAGCAGCGCCGCGCCAGCAGACCCAGTCTATGTTAGACTCGGACAGAACAGAAAAGGCAGACCCCCATGCAAGGCATCCTGGGCATTGGATTCTATGTGGCACTTGCCGGCATTGTGGTCGTGCTGGCGCTCGGCATCATCAACCTCGTCCGCCAGGACGGAAACCAGCCCAGCCGCTCCAACAAGCTGATGCGCCTGCGCGTCATCTTCCAGGGCGTTGCGATCCTCCTGCTCGTTCTCGTCGGCGTGGCGGCCGGGGCCATCAAGTTCGGCGGCTGAGGCAGGCAGGCGATCCATGGTCCGGCTCGACAAGATCTACACCCGAACCGGCGACAAGGGCGAAACCCGGCTGTCGACCGGCGAAACGGTTCCCAAATGGCATCCGCGCGTGGCCGCCTATGGCACGGTGGACGAGCTGAACGCGGCCCTCGGCGTCGCGGCGCTGGGCGCCACAGATGACATGCTCGCCGCCTTGCGCCGTATCCAGAACGACCTGTTCGATCTCGGGGCTGATCTCGCCACGCCTGATCGCGGCCGCGTGCTCGAATGGACCCCGCTGCGCATCGTGGATGCCCAGGTCACCCGCCTCGAAACGGAAATCGATACGATGAACGCGGTCATCCCGCCGCTCGACAGTTTCATCCTGCCCGGCGGCTCGCCGCTGGCCGCCCAGCTGCATGTGGCCCGCACACTCTGCCGGCGGGCCGAGCGCGAGATGGCCCACCTCGCCTCGCTGAAGGACGAGCCCGTGAACCCGGTCGCCCTCGCCTTCATCAACCGTCTGTCGGACTGGCTTTTCGTCGCCGGCCGCGCCGCCAACAAGGACGGCGCCGATGACATCAAATGGGTGCCCGGTGCCAATCGCTGATCCGTGCCCGGGAAGGCGCACTTCTCTGTGGAGCCGGCTTATCCCCTCTGCGCGTCCCTGACTTCGGCCATCAGGGCAAACAGTTCGATCACGGGCGTCACCTTTCCGTCTCCCCGATATTCCCGGTACAGACTGTCCACATTGACCGCGATCCGCTCGGCGTCACCCCAGCTGGCAAAGTCCCCCAGCGCAATGTCCAGCGCCGCGTCGCGCACCGGAAGACCGGCCTCAAAGCGCGCTCTAGCTTCGCGGTCCACGAAGGCAAGATAGTCCGCCACCCGGCGCACACCCGCCTTGTCCGTGATCGGACCATGTCCGGGCACAATCACATCCACGTCCATCGCGGTGATCTTCTCGCAGGCAACGATCCAGTTGCGCACCGGACCGGCCCACATCAACGGCGTGCCGTCGATGAACAGGACGTCGCCGGTAAACACAGTCCGGTCACCCGGAACGTGCACCAGTACGTCCCCGCCCGTATGCGCCGGGCCGACCTCGATCAGTTGCACCGCCTTGTCACCCACCTTCAGATCCAGCGTCCCGGAAAACGTCCGCGTTGGCAGCCGCTCGTCGACATCATCGAAATCGAACGGCGCAAAGATGTCGGCGAAATACACGCCCGCCGGCCCGAGCTTCGCGCCCGCCGCCTTGAACATCGCCAGCGTCGCGGCCGGCACCTCGGCCATCTCCCTGGCGCTCGCTTCGGAGGCAATGATCTCCGCCTGCGGACAACATCCATTGCCATGGCAGTGGTCACCATTGGCGTGCGTGTTGACGATCGTGGCGATCTTCGCCGCCGGAATGCCGGAGGCATCTTCCATTGCGCGCAACATGTCGCGCGTCAGGCGCATATCGAACAACGTGTCCACCAGCAGCGACGCCTCGCCGTCGCGGATCAGCCCGGCATTCGACCAGCCCCATCCGCCATCCGGCTGCAGCCAGGCATAGAGCCCATTGCCGATATCCTTGAGGCCCCTTGTAAACTCCCAGCGCGCCGCCATCGTCTGCTCCTCCCGTTTTCTTTCATCAAGTCAGGGATCGGCAACGGGCGCAAGCGTCTCAGAAGCGGTCCAGCAACCGTCTCAGGTATTCTTTCTCTTCTTCGTCCTCGGCTTCGTTATAGCGCCGGCGCAGCTCATCCAGGATGTCCTTGGCGCGTTGGCGTTCGGCCTTCTCGGGAATGTTGACGTTCTCGCCGTCATTGCCGGCGCCCATCAGCGCGCGGCCCATCGGATCCTCGCCGCCACCCTGTTCGCCGAGCCGCTCGGCCTGAAGGCTGTCCAGCGCCGACGCCAGACCGCGCGACATTTCGGACATCATCTGCGTCGCGCGTTCCTGCTCCACGGCGGCGCGGCCTTCGTTGCCATTCTCCAACGCCTGCTCGGCCCGCCGCTGCGCGTCACGGATCGCCGACAGCGCGTCGGGGTCGATGTTTGCGCCGCTGCCGCCAGCCCCGTCCGCTTCGCCCTCGCCGCTGCGGCGGGCGAACTCTTCCACCAGACGGCCCAGCTCGGCCTGCCGCTCGGCCAGCGTTCCGCCCGGCTCACGCCCGCCGCCCTGGTCGCCGTCCTGAGGTTCGCCGTCCTCGCCCGCGCCGGTGCCTGTCTCGCCTGGCGTTTCACCCTGGCCCATGCCGGAGCCTTCCTGCTGGCCGCCGGCCCCCTCTTCGGCGCCTTCACCGTCCGGCGAGCCGAAGGGCGGCGGGGTACCGCCCTGGCCTGAAGGCTGCTCGCCGCGTTGCTGGGCGAGCGTATCGTCATTCAGCTGGCGCTGCTCGCGCAGCAATTCGGACAACCGGCGCATCGCATCGGTCAGCTCCTGCTCCTCGGGGGGCAGCTCACTCTCTTCGCCTTCAGCCTGCTGGCCCGGCATGCCCTGGCCATCCTGACCCTGCCCGCCTTGCTGGAACTCGAGGTTCTCGAGCATGTTGGTGATATCGGAAAGCAGCTGGCGCGCCTGATCACTGGCGCCTGTCTCGGTCAGGTCCTGCAGCGCGTTCAGCATGTCTTCGAAGTCCTGACCGCCGAGCCCCTGCCCGCCTGCTTGAGCCTCGCCGTCCTCGGACGGCGGCGGCGCGTCCAGCCCGTTGGCAATCGCCTCGGCCATCTTCGCCGCCAGGTATTCGTTCGCCGCGTCGCGGAAGGCTTCCATCAGCCTGCGTATTTCTTCCTCAGGCGCCCCGTCGCGCAGCGCCCGCTCCAGCGCCGCCCGCGCCGCTTCCAGCCGCCGGGCCGCATCCGCCGCGCTGCCGAATTCCAGCTTCAGCGCGATCGCCCAGAGCAACGAATCGACGGCGTCCGCCTCCGCTTTCGAATTGGCGGCGACCAGCGTGGTCTCGGCCATCTTGAAGCCCATGAACACGCCGAGATCGTCGAAGAACATCTCGCCCTTGTAGGTGACCGCGCCCAGCATCGCGGCGGCCTGGCGCACGCCTTCGGGCGCGGCGTCCAGCCGGCCGGTGGCCGCAAGGTTCAAGGCCTCGCCGGTCAGGGCGGCCGGGTTCTTTTCCGGCGGCGCATACTCGCGCGGCTCGCGCAGCACGGTCACGCGCGCTTCTTGCGCCGCCCGCGCCAGCGGATCGAGCAGCAGTTTCTCCGGCAACACATAAGGCACGCTCTCGCTGCGCCCTTCCTGCCCGGATCCGTCCAGCGCCACGAGCTGCAGGTCCACCGCCAGCCCCGCCCAGGGATGCCGCGTCAGGTCGAGCTCCAGCGACGCGTTCGCCTCCTTTGCGCCCGCCGCGCCCGGCATTGGCACCGGCACACGTTCTTCGGCGTCCGGCGCTGCCGGATGCGGCTCGCGCAGGCGTATCGCGAGGTCAACCCCGACAACGCCGTAGTCATCCCTTGCCTTCCAGGCAAACTTCACCCGGTCCTGCGCGCCCGGCTCCGGCAGGCCGACAAACTGGATGGCCGGAATCGCATCCGGCAGGACGGTGAAACTGTAACTCGCCCGCTCGCCCCACCACCGCACGCTGAGGCGCGTATCCCCGGTGATCGTCGCCTTCGCCTCCCAGGCGCCGTCCGGCGTCGCCATAAATTTCGCCGCCTTGTCGCGCGCACCCTTCATCACAAGGCGCGGCGCCGAGGGAGCTTCGGTGCGCAGGGTGACTTCGGAACCCCTCGGCACACGGACATCTTCGCTGCCCGGCTTCAGGAAGATCGGCGGGCGGCCGGTATGTTCCGGCGGCGTCACCCAGGCCTCGACAATCATCTTGTCGGCGCCGACCAGCGCCCCGTAATCCGGAAACAGCGCGCGCCAGACCCGGCCCGGCCCGTCACCGCCCGCCAGGACCGCAAAGGCGATCACCGCCACCGGCAGGATCGCCCGAAGGAAATAGGGATCGAGCGCCTTCCACTCGGCGCTGAAGCGCGGCAGACGCAGGGTCTTCAACTCCGCCAGCAACCGCTCGCGGTGCGCGCTCCACAGCCCCGCCGCTTCAGCCGATGGATAGGCCGGGCGATCCTTCAGCGAAGACAAGGGCCGAAGCTCCGACGGCGCCTCAAGCAGCTGCGACGCCTCGGCTTCATCCGGCGGAACGTAACGCCTGCGCCCCTGCCAGATGAGCAGCCCCGCGCCAGCCAGCAGCACCGGCGTGATCAGCGCCGCAGTGATCTTGTCCAACCGGTCGAACCCGCCGGACAATGCCGCCGCCAGATACAGCATGACCAGCACGAAGACCGGCCAGAAGGCCCGCCCCAACGCGAGCCGCGTGAGCCGGCGCTGCGTCGCGGCAACCTTGGCCGCGATCTGGGTCAGGCCGCCGTCGTAAGCCACTCTGGCACGCGCTCCAATCCGGTCATCTCTTCGAATGTCGGCCGTCTGCGGACAATTTCATAGCGGTCCCCGTCGACCAGCACTTCGGGCACCAGCGGGCGGGCATTGTACGCCGAGGACAGGACGGCCCCGTAGGCGCCGGCCGACATGAAGGCCAGCCGGTCGCCGCCGTGTACTTCCGGCAATTCCCGCGCGGCAGCAAACTTGTCGGTAGATTCACAGATCGGTCCGACCACGTCATAGGTCTTCATTGCCTGGCCCGGCCGCGGCTCGACGAGTGGGATTATATCGTGATGGGCGCCGTAGAGCGCCGGGCGGATCAGGTCATTCATGCCCGCATCAAGGATCAGAAAGGTCCGGTCCGGCGCCTGCTTCTCGTAGAGTGCAGTCGCCAGCAGCACACCGGCATTGCCCGCGATCACGCGCCCCGGCTCGAGGATCACCTCGAAACCATGTCCGGCCGTCACCTCCGCAATCATCTCCGCATAAGCCGAAGGCGGGGCCGGCGCATCACCTTCCTTGTACGGAATACCGAGACCGCCGCCGACGTCGATCCGCCGGATATCATGGCCCTGCCCGCGCAGGCGCAGCGCCAGCGCGACGACCTTCTCGAAGGCCGTCCGCATCGGCCCGAGATCGCCGATCTGACTGCCGATATGCACGTCCACACCGACTGCCCGGATGCCGGGCAGGCGCGCAGCTTCGGCGTACAGGGCCTCGGCCTCGCCCCAGGGCACGCCGAACTTGTCACCCGACTTGCCGGTGGAAATATTGGGATGTCCGCCCGCCGCCACGTCTGGGTTCACGCGCAGCGCAATCGGCGCTTCGCGGCCGAGCCTGACGGCGACTTCGGAGAGGAGGCGCAATTCGCCCGCGCTCTCCACATTGAACTGGTGGATGCCCTGCTCCAGCGCCAGTCCCATTTCGGCCGCCGTCTTGCCGACCCCCGAAAACACGATCTTCGAAGCCGGAATGCCCGCCTTGCGGGCCCGCAGCAATTCGCCGCCGCTCACCACGTCCGCGCCGCATCCCTGCGCTGCCAGCGTGGCCAGAACGGCAAGGTTTCCGTTGGCCTTCACGGAATAGGCGATCAGGACGCTCTGCCTGCGGAACGCATCGGCAATCACCTGCGCATGGCGCACCAGCGTCGCGGAGGAATAGACATAGCACGGCGTGCCGACTTCGGCAGCGACCGTTTCAAGGTTCACCCCCTCGCAGTGAAGGTGTCCCCCGGAATAGCTGAAGTGGTGCATTCTCGCTCCGGGGCTTTAGTCGAGGTCGCCGAGGCCGCCTTCGTTGACGTCGCCGGCCGGCTGTGATTGCGGCACTTCCCCGCCCCAGTCATTCTCCGTCATGCCTTCGGCCGGGTTGTCGCTGATCGCGATGGCCACATCCAGCGGATGGGCCGCCTCCGGCATGGCCAGCATCGCCGCCGCCAGCGTGATCACCGGCGCGGACGGTGCAGCAGCCGTCTGGCAACCCGCCACCAGCAAGCCGGCGCCGGCCGCGAAGAGGAGGCGCGCGCCCATCAATTCGCCGGCCCGCCGAGGAGTTCGTCCTCGGTTTCCTCATCCGGTGTTGAGGCCGGGCGTTCCGGCAGCGGCGGAAGATTCTTCGTCTCGCCGTCGGGCAGGCTAGCCGGATCCACCTCGTTCGGGCTGCCCATGAGGGGACCCGGCCGTTTCAGGTCGCCCGTCAACCCGCAAGCCGACACGCCGCCAAGAAGGACCAGCGCCGCTGCGGCACCGAAAAGCTGTTTCATCATCGTCACTCCAGTCGAAGTCTCTGTGTCCACTGTGCCACTTGTTCCTGAACCCGAACAGGGCTTGTGCCGCCATAAGATGTCCGGGATGAGGCAGATGCCTCCACCGTCAGCACATTGAAAACATCTTTGCTGATTGCGGAATGCACCTTCTGCATCTCGCCGAGCGAAAGATCGGCCAATTCGGCGCCTTTCCCCTCGGCCATCGCCACGATCCGTCCGGTCACGTGGTGCGCGTCCCGGAAGGGCAGGCCCAGTTCGCGTACCAGCCAGTCGGCCAGGTCCGTCGCCGTGGAAAAGCCCTTTCCCGCCGCCGCCCGCATGGCGTCCGGCTTGAACCGGATCGTCTCGACCATGCCGGCCATCGCCCGGGCGCAAAGGTCATACGTGTCGAACGCCTCGAAGGTGAGCCGTTTGTCGTCCTGCAGGTCCTTGGCATAGGCCAGCGGCAGCGCCTTGACCGCCCCCTGCAAGGCCACGAACAGGCCGGTGATCAGCGAGGCCTTCGCCCGTACCAGCTCGGCCGCATCCGGATTGCGCTTTTGCGGCATGATCGAGGAGCCTGTGGACCATTCGTCCGGCAAGGCGGCAAAGGCGAATTGCGGGCTTGTCCACAGCACGATCTCCTCGGCCAGACGCGACAGGTGGGTTGCCGCAATCGACAGGGCGCTCAGCGCCTCCAGCGCAAAATCGCGCGATCCCACGGCGTCCAGCGAATTGGCCATCGGCCGGGCAAAGCCGAGCGCCTCGGCCGTCATGTCGCGGTCGATCGGAAACCCGGTCCCGGCCAGCGCCGCCGCGCCGAGCGGGCATTCGTTGAGGCGGACCGCACAGTCCAGCAACCGTGTCCGGTCACGCTCCAGCATTTCCACATAGGCCAGCAGGTGGTGGCCCAGCGTCACCGGCTGGGCGGTCTGCAAATGGGTAAAGCCCGGCATGAAGGTCGCCGCATGCTCGCCAGCCCGGCGCACGAGGACGGCCTGAAGCGCGGTCACCAGATGCGACGTGTCGTCGAGCGCCCGGCGCGTCCAAAGGCGGAAGTCCGTCACCACCTGGTCATTGCGCGAGCGCGCCGTATGCAGCCGCCCGGCCGGCTCGCCGATCAGCTCCTTCAGCCGCGCCTCGACATTCATGTGGATGTCTTCCAGCTCCCGCCGGAATGGAAATGTGCCGTCCCGCAGCTCGGCCGAAACGCGGTCCAGTCCGCCCTGGATCGCCTCATTGTCGGCTGCCGTCAGGATGCCCATTTCGGCCAGCATGTCGGCGTGTGCCCGGCTGCCTGCCACGTCTTCCTCCGCCATCCGCCGGTCGATATCCAGCGAGGCGTTGATCTCGTTCATGATCGCCGAGGGCGTTGCGGCAAAACGGCCGCCCCACATTGTCTGGCCTTTACCCGAATTCATCGCCATATCCTTCGCTATCGCCGCACGGAGCCTGGACACCCCGCATGACCCGCTATGCCATTGCCGGCCTCTTCTTGGTCGCCCTCGCGGCCATTGTCTATGTGCTGATCAGCGCAGCCGGCGGCAAGGCGCCCGCGCATTCCCTCGAGCGATACGCCGTCGGCACACTCGAGAAAATGGACTTCGCCTCGGCCGGCCAGCCGGTCCCTTCAGGCACGTTCAACGGCCCGGACGGCGCCGAAGCCGATCTCGCAGCCTTCAGGGGCAAGACGATCCTTGTAAATTACTGGGCCACCTGGTGCCCGCCCTGCGAGAAGGAAATGCCCTCCCTGGGCGCCCTGCAGGCGGCGCGCGGCGGCGACACGTTTGAGGTGGTCGCCATCAGCATCGACGCCGATGAGGATGTCGATTTCGCCCGGCGGCGCCTGACCGAGCTGGGCGCGGCCAGCATCGCGTTTCGCCATGCCCCGCTCGACCGGGGTGACATCGTCTATGGCGCCGGTGTCCAGGGCTTCCCGACGAGCATCCTCTACGGCCCGGACGGGCTGGAGATCGCGCGCCTCGCCGGCGAAGCGGACTGGGCGGCCGCCGAGGCGGTCCAGTTCATCGACGCCGCCTTAAGGCAGGGTCGCAAGGGCTAGCTTCACACGGGCCAGCTGTTCGGCCATCTGGAATTCCGGCGGCGGCAGCGACGTCGAAACCGGTCCCTTGCGGGGCCACATCAGCACCAGCAGATCGAGTTCCAGCTTCAGCGGCCCGTAGAAGGCGGGATCCTGCGCCGCCGCCATGTCGCGTGCCACCACCGCGAAGCCGTAGGCGTCCTGATAATCGCCGGGACTGACGATGGTGCTGGTGTCAACACCGGCATCATACCGGTCGGCCAGCGACTTCATCAGGAATTCGATCAGGCCTTTCGGATCGCCGCCAGCCGCTGCGCGCATCTCCGTCAGATTGGTCTCCGCCTCAGCCAGCAGCGGTTCGATCTCGCTGGCCGGTTTGCCGGCCTCCAGCTCGGCCGACACCTGCCTGAAGACGTCCGGCTTGAAGCCAAACCCGTCCAGACCCGCCTGCTCGTCGGCGTACTCCTCCGCGACCGGGTGCTTCAGATGGTGCGCCGCCTCCCCCGGCTCGCCGGCGCGGTAGAGCGCCAGTCCGGTCACGACATGCCCGGACAACAGGGCGAGCCGCTTTTCGGTCGAAAGCATCTGCATCGGCGACCCCGCCGGCGCGGCCGCGCCTTCGCCCTCTCCGCCGCCGGATGCCGCAACGTGTGCGCTTTGATCGGCTGCGACAGGTGGCGCAGCCTGTTCGCCCCCGCACGCCGCAAGACCGGCAACGCCCAGCAGGGCCGCGCCGAGACCGGGGCCGATCCAACGTTTCGGGAGGAATTTCATGTCAGCGCTCCGGATTGAATTGCGCCGGCACCCTACGCCTGCACAGCCATTTCCCGCAAGCCGGGCGAGACCCGGCCGCGCCCGCCCTCCCGGCCACCGGTCCGGTCGTCTGTATGCGGACCTCTCCCCGCCGCTGTTTCAGCTTGCGGCGCCGGCGCACCAGTCGGGTTTGCGTTCGCGGCCGTCATAGTCCCAGGTCCTGTGGGTGCCGCCGGCGACCAGCAGTCCCGCGATGTCGCTTCCATCGAGTTCGAGGCGGACAACCGTGCGCGCATACCGGTCGGTGCCGCGCGTCTCCGTAACATGGACCGTCTTGTTGCGGGTCAGCTCCAGCGCGGCCTCCTTGGCCTCGAAACCGAGAACGCGCTCTGCCTCGCACTTGGCGCCGCCGCGTTGCTTCAGCGAACCCGTCTCCGGCGAGTCGATCCCGTGCAGCCGGAATTTCGTGCCATCCGACAAGCGGCCCGAATCGCCGTCCGACCAGTAAACCGTCAGCGCTTCGCCTGTTGAAGAGGTCGCCGCGCTCGCGGACAGGGAGGAATAGTATGCCCCGCCTGCCGCGATCGACAGCAGCACGGCCGCTCCGGCCAGATAGGTCAGTGGTACACGGAAGAACATGGCGCACTCCTTGGCTTCGTTTCCGAAGTCCAAGGAACGCTGGCGGCCTTACTGAAAGGTTAAACCCCTAGCCGCCTCAGCGGGTCGCGACCGGATGTTCACCGGAATAGTCATAGAAGCCCTTGCCGGTCTTCTTACCGAGCCAGCCCGCTTCGACATACTTCACAAGCAACGGGCACGGACGATACTTGGAATCCCCAAGTCCGTCATACAGCACCTGCATGATCGACAGGATCGTGTCGAGCCCGATGAAATCGGCGAGTTGCAGAGGCCCCATCGGATGGTTTGCCCCGAGGCGCATCGCGGTGTCGATGCTCTCGACGTTTCCGACGCCCTCGTAGAGCGTATAGACTGCCTCGTTGATCATCGGCACCAGCACGCGGTTGACGATGAACGCCGGATAGTCTCCGGCATTGGTGGTTGTCTTGTCGATCCGCCCAGCAAAAGTGATGGCGGTTTCATACGTTTCCTGACTCGTCGCCAGACCCCGGATCACTTCGACCAGTTTCATCAGCGGCACCGGATTCATGAAGTGCAGCCCGATGAATTTCTCCGGCCGGTCGGTGACCGAGGCAAGCCCGGTTATCGTGATCGAGGACGTGTTGGTCGCGAGGTATGTATGCGCCGGCAACACTTCGCACAGGCTCCGGAAAATCTGCTCCTTCACCGCGCGCTTTTCAGTCGCCGCTTCGATCACGAGATCGGCCTCTGCATGCGCCTTGGTCTCGGTGCTTGTCCGGATGCGTTTCAGCGCGGCCGTCATCTGGTCCGGCGTGATCACCGAGCGCGCCACCTGGCGGGCCATGTTGTGATCGATCGCCTGCAGGCCCTTTTCGAGCGCCGTCTGGGACACATCAGTCAGTACGACCTCATATCCGGCCAGCGCGGCAACATGCGCTATGCCATTGCCCATCTGCCCCGCGCCGATGACGCCCACAGTCTTGATCTCTGCCATGGCGGTTCTCCTTGAACGCCTGTTGAAGCGGAGCGTTATACTCGACTGTGCGCCGCAGCAAAGCGCGGACTTGCAGACACGCTCGCCTGACAGTTGATACAGCTCCGGGCTTCAGGCCCCGCGCCGGACTTCAGCGGCAAAACAGCCATGCATCGCGTTGTGGGCGTGGATGTAGGCGACGTCAGGCCGGTCCAGCGCCTGGACGATTTTCGCCTTCAGATCATGGTTCATCCCCAGATCGGCGCCCACCAGCATTCCGCTTTCATCAAACATCCGAAGCGCGATGGGGCGGTTCAGGAAGACCGGCGGCAACTCATCCCGGAACGTGGTCGCCTCCCCCGCGTTCTCGCGGACATAGATTGCATATCGGGAAGCATACGGCGTCGGCGCGTTGTGGCTCTCGTGGTTCAGCAGCAGGACCGTCTCGCCCGGCTCGGCATCCTGCAGCGTGATCCGGCAGGGATAACCCGGCTTGGCATCCACGGTCTTCCGGATGATGTTCTGTTGGCGGAGCGCTTCGTCCGGCAGGCCGAACAGGTGCGAGAAGGACTGGGGCGCGAGGCCGGCGATGACGAACGACATGGGATGGCTCTCCATTCTGGTTGGAGGTCCGGTTTCGCATGCCGCGCCGCGCGCCGGCCACCCGATGCTTGCGGCCCGAAAGAAAAAAGCCCGGCATCCTTTTGGACACCGGGTCTGAATTTATCGAATGAAGGCGCCTCAGAGCGCCTTGGTCAGTTCCGGCACGGCGACGAAGAGATCCGCCACGAGACCGTAATCAGCCACCTGGAAGATCGGGGCTTCTTCGTCCTTGTTGATCGCGACGATGATCTTGGAGTCCTTCATGCCAGCAAGGTGCTGGATGGCGCCCGAGATACCGACGGCGATGTAAAGCTCCGGCGCAACGATCTTGCCGGTCTGGCCAACCTGGTAGTCGTTCGGCGCATAGCCCGCATCCACTGCGGCGCGCGAAGCGCCCACGGCGGCGCCAAGTTTGTCCGCCAGCGGAATGATCACTTCCTTGAACTTGTCCGACGAGCCGAGCGCGCGTCCGCCCGAGACAACCCGCTTGGCCGCGGTGAGTTCGGGACGGTCGGACTTGACCATCTCTTCGGAGACGAACTCGGACTTGAAATCGCCCGATGGCGCCGCGAGGTCTTCGACCGACGCCGAGCCGCCGTCTCCGGCTGCCGGGAAGGCCGTGCCGCGCACGGTGATCACCTTTTTCGCGTCCGAGGATTTCACCGTCATGATCGCGTTGCCGGCATAGATCGGGCGCACGAAGGTCGACTGGTCAACGACTTCGATGATTTCCGACAGCTGCATCACGTCGAGTTTGGCGGCGATGCGCGGGGCCATGTTCTTGCCCGTGGTGGTCGCGGCGATGAACACCGCGTCATAACCTGCCATCAGCGGCACAACCAAGGCTTCCATCGCTTCGGCGGTCTGCTTGCGCAGGCTTTCGCCCTCGGCCTTCAGCACCTTGCGCACGCCGGCAATCCTGGCGGCCGCCGGGGCAACCGCCGCGGCATTCTCACCGGCAACCAGCACGTCCACATCGCCGCCGAATTTCGACGCGGCGGTGACCACCTTGTGCGTCGCATCGGACAGCGCGCCGTGGTGATGTTCAGCAATGACGAGGACAGCCATCAGATTGCTCCTGCAGTTTTGAGTTTCGCGACGAGCGCCGCCACATCTTCAACCTTGATCCCGGCGCTGCGCACGGCCGGCTCGGTCACCTTCACAACGGTCAGGCGCGGCGAGATATCGACGCCGTAATCGGCTGGCGACTTCTCGGCGATCTCTTTTTTCTTGGCCTTCATGATGTTCGGCAGCGAAGCATAACGCGGCTCGTTGAGGCGCAGGTCCACCGTCACGATGGCTGGCAGCGTCAGCTTGACGGTCTGCAGGCCGCCATCGACTTCGCGCGTGACTTTCAGCACGCCGCCGTCTTTCTCGATCTTGTAGGCGAAGGTGCCCTGCGGCCAGCCGAGCAGCGCCGCAAGCATCTGGCCGGTCTGGTTGGAATCGTCATCGATCGCCTGCTTGCCGAGCAGCACGAGGTCCGGCTTCTCGTCGGCAACCACTTTCGCCAGCAGCTTGGCAACAGCGAGCGGCTCAACAGTGGCGTCAGTCTTGATCAGGATGCCCCGGTCGGCGCCCATGGCGAGCGCGGTGCGGATGGTTTCCTGCGCCTGCTGCGGGCCGATGGAGACGGCGATCACCTCGGTCGCCGTGCCGGCTTCCTTCATGCGAACCGCTTCTTCGACCGAAATCTCGTCGAACGGGTTCATCGACATCTTGACGTTGGCGAGATCAACTCCGGTCTGGTCCGATTTCACGCGGACCTTCACGTTATAGTCAATGACGCGCTTGACGGGCACGAGAACCTTCATGCGGGCGCTCCCAGGCTGGTTTTTGGTTGTGGAACTTCAAAAGTGCGCCGTCCCTACCGTCGCGGCGCTTCGCGCGCAAGGCTTGACGCTTACGTCAGGGTCAATTTAGCGCGCATTTGGAAAAGGCAATCCACTTCTCCCCGCTCCCGGGAGACCGGCTTTCCATTCCTCCGGCTTTGTATTAAATCATGTCATCCGAACCCGCCGCCCCGCGCGGCCCGAAGCCCGGAAAGGAGACCGTCATGCCCCTGCCCCGTCTCCTCATTCAGCTTCAAGGTTCACATGACACTGATCCAACGTCTGGCGCGCTGCGCCAAACGGGTCCTGCGCTTACCCGCCCGTAAAAGCGCTGACATTCAAATCCAGAAACGCCGCGCCCACGCGCAGCTGAGGCACAAAATGCCGCCACATCTGCTGAAAGATGTCGGGGCGGATGATGGGTGAGCCCTTTCATCATCCGCTCATCCCGGCGAAGGTGCGCGGGGATGAGCGGATCCTGAAGTCAGACCGGCATTTCCCCGTTCGCCCCCAGCACGGCGCCCGCGAGATACAGCGAGCCGCAGATCAGGATCCGGTCCGCTCCGCTTGCCGCCGCCGCGCGCACCGCGCCCTCGAGGTTGTCGCAGGCAATCGCGGTCAGCCCGGCCGTATGCGCCGCGTCGGCCAGATGGATCGGCTCGGCGCCGAGATGCCCCGGTGCGTTGGGCAGCGTGAACACCGGCGGCTTCATGTGGCGGAACGGCAGGAAGAAGCCGACCGAATCCTTGCTCGCCAGCATCGCCGTCACCAGCGCCGACTTGCCGCCGAGCGATTCGAGGTGGCCCGCAATCGCCCGCGCCGCATGTGGATTATGTCCGCCGTCCAGCCAGACCTCGCAGCCCTCCGCCATCGCCGTCACCGGTCCCGGCCGCAGCCGCTGCATCCGCGCCGGCCAGACCGCCGACCGCGCACCGCGAAAGATCGCGTCCTGCGGAATGCGGGTCGAGTTGCCGAACAGCTGCATCGCCATCGCCGCCAGCGCCGCATTGGCCCGCTGGTGCTCGCCGATCAGCGCCAGGTCCGCCGGCATCGCATCGATGAAATGCGCCTTCAGCCGGTAGAGCGGCGCGCCCTCGGCCGCTGCTTTCTTCGCGATCACGTCATCGCAGACCTTGCGCTGGATCGCCGAGAGAACCGGCCGGCCCGGTTTGATGATACCGGCTTTTTCCCCCGCGATCGCCCGCAGGTCCGAACCCAGGAAAGCCTTGTGGTCGAAATCGACCGGCGTGATTACCGACAGGGCCGGCGCCTCGATCACGTTGGTCGCGTCATACTGCCCGCCGAGCCCGACTTCGAGGATCAGCAGGTCGGCCGGCACTTCCGAAAAGGCAAGGAAAGCCGCAGCCGTCGTCGCCTCGAAATGCGTGATCTGCCCGCTGCCGATGGCGTCCAGCGCCCGGTCGAGCCAGCCGATCAGGCGCGCATCGTCGACCAGGTCCCCGGCCAGCCGGATACGTTCGTTGAAGCGCACCAGGTGCGGCGAGGTGAAGACGTGCACGGACAGCCCCGCCGCTTCTGCCATCGCCAGCATGAACGCGCAGGTCGATCCCTTGCCGTTCGTGCCCGCCACATGGATCACCGGCGGGAGTTTCAGATGCGGATTGCCGAGGCCTTCGAGCGCACGCAGCATGCGCCCGAGCGACAACTCGATCACGTCGGGATAAAGGCCCTCGAACCGCTTGAGCGCAACTTCGAGCGCCGGACTGTTACCGGTCAATCAGCAACGCCCCTCGGCTGGGGCGGCTTCTCGGCATGCGTCTTCGGCGCCGTGAGATTCACGCTGGAGCGATCTTCCCGCCGGCGCGACAGCGGCAGGAGGTGGGACAGAACGCGCGACAGCGTCGCCTTCAGTTTCCTCCGGTCACAGACGATATCGACCTGACCCTTCTCGCGCAGGAACTCCGACCGCTGGAAGCCTTTCGGCAGGCTTTCCCGGATCGTCTGCTCGATCACGCGCGGGCCCGAGAAGGCGATCATCGCGCCGGGCTCGGCAATGTGCACGTCGCCGAGCATCGCATAGGAGGCCGACACCCCGCCCGATGTCGGGTCCGTCAGGACGACGACATAAGGCAGCTTGGCCTCGGCGAGATCGTTGATCGCCAGCGTCGTGCGCGGCATTTGCATCAGGCTGAGCGTGCCTTCCTGCATGCGTGCGCCGCCGGAGGCCGTGCAGACCACGAAGGCGGACTTTCGGGCGAGCGCCAGCTGCGCCGCCGTGATGAACGCCTCGCCGGCCGCCATGCCGAGCGAGCCGCCCATGAAATCGAAATCCTGAACCAGCACCACTGCCGGAACCCCGCCGACCTTGCCATAGGCGGCGACCATGCAGTCTTCCTGCAACAGCGGCGCCCCGCCCTCTTCGGTTTCCTTCAGGTCGCGGTTCGCCACCTTGGCCTTGGCCGCCTTGAGACGCGCCGGATACGGCTTGTCGTCCTTGAACTTCAACGGATCCATCACAACCGCCGGCAGCGCGATCGGCTCCCAGCGTTCATCATCGAACAGCAGCCGGAAGCGGATGCGCGGCGAGATGCGCAGATGCGCGCCGGCTGGCGTCACATTCCACGTCGCTTCCAGGTCGTTCTTGTAGATCAGCTCGCCGGACACCGGGCATTTGACCCAGAGGTCATCCGGGGTGTCCTTTTTCTGCATGATCGTCTTGAGGCCCGGCGGCGTGACCTTGTTGATCCAGTTCATGAGACGAAGACTCCTGAAATCGCAGTCAGATCAGGCCTTGTGGACCGAATCGACTGCACTGCGCAGTTCCCGCACAAGGCGCCCCATTGCCGGGGCCGCATCGCCGAACCTGCCACTTGCCTGTGCATCGCCCGCCTTTTCCACGAAAGCCGAACCAACGACCACCCCGTCTGCGATTTTAGCCATTTCCGCAGCCTGTGCACCACTTTTTACACCGAAACCGACACAAACCGGTAGTCCCGACACTTTCCTGACCATCGCCACCTGCCCTGCAATCGCTGCAGGATCCGCGCTTCCGGCCCCGGTGACGCCTGTAACGGCCACGAAATAAATGAAGCCCGAGGCCCCCTCCGCCACCTTCGCGGCGCGGGCCTCATTGGTCGTCGGCGTCGCCAGCCGGATCACCGACAGGTCGTATTTCGCATAGATCTCGCGCAGCGGCGCGTCTTCTTCCGGCGGCAGGTCGACGAGGATCGAGCCGTCTATCCCCGCCTTGGCCGCCGCTTCGGCGAACCTGACATAGCCCATCGAATGGACCGGATTGGCATAGCCCATCAGAATCAGCGGCGTCGTCTGGTCGTCCTTGCGGAACCGCGCCGCCAGCGCGATCACATCGGTCAGCCTGGTGCCGGCCGCAAGCGAGCGCAGTCCGGCCTTCTGGATCGCGATCCCGTCCGCCATCGGATCGGTGAAGGGCGCGCCCAGTTCGATGATGTCGGCGCCGTTGTCGCGCAAGGCGCACAGCGCCTGATAGCTCGTCTCAAGGTCCGGGTCGCCCGCCATCAGGTAGGTGACCAGCACCGCGCGATGCTCGCCGCGTGCCTTCGAAAAGGCTGTTTCAATCCGTGTACGGCCCATCTAGCTTTCCGTGTTTCCGGCGGCCCAGGCGGCGTAATCATCGCTGACATGGGTGAGCGGCATGGCGACAATCGCAGGCACGTCATAGGGGTGATGCTTGCGCACCAGCGCTTCCAGTTTCGGCCAATTCACCTCCGGCGCCTTGAGCCAGAGGATAAACTCGAACGATTGTTCGATCACGCCTTTCCAGCGATAGGACGAGGTGACCGGCCCTTCGATATTGGCGCTGGCCGCCAGGCGCGTCTCGAGCGAGGCGTCGGCGATATCCTCCGCCACACGGCGGGACGGACAGGTAATGCGAAGCAAAATAAGTTTGGTCATTGCGTCAACGCCTCTGGTTCGCATGTTCCGAGCTTGTAGGCCGCCATCGGCACAATTGAAGCGGAGCGGCCTTCGTAGGGTATCCCAATGCCGGACAGTGCGTCCCAGCCATAGCATTCCACGCCGTCATCGCCGCCGATCGGCGCATGCGCCTGCCCGCAGATCCCGGCCTGCGTCCATTGCGCATCGCGCACTAGCGCCGTGCGGCCGTCTGCAAGACACAGCGCCGTCGACTGTGCGACCAGCGGAATGGCTTCACCCTTACGCGCCGCGTCGAAATTCTCGCGCGTCACCGGCATATAGGCGTACCTGGTCGTCGGCACACAGCCGGCCAGCGCCGTCAACATGAGGGGCGCAACAAAGCCTCTCACATCTCCACTCCCAGCGCTTTTGCAACCGAAAACACGTCCTTGTCGCCCCGGCCGCACATGTTGAGGATCATCAGACCCTTGGGCCCGAGTTCCTTCGCCACTTCGCCGACGCGGGCAATCGCATGTGCCGGCTCCAGCGCCGGGATGATGCCTTCGAGGCGCGTGCACAGTTGGAACGCCGCCAGCGCTTCATCGTCCGTGCACGACAGGTATTCCGCCCGGCCCGCGTCCCGCAGGAAGGCATGTTCCGGCCCGATGCCCGGATAGTCGAGGCCGGCCGAAATCGAATGCGCGTCAATGATCTGGCCGTCATCGGTCTGCAACAGGTAGGTCCGGTTGCCGTGCAGGATGCCGGGCCGTCCGCCATTCAGCGCCGCCGCATGCAGGCCCGTTTCGATGCCGTGGCCGGCCGCTTCGACGCCGATCAGGCGCACACCTTCGTCATTGATGAACGGGTGGAACAGGCCGATGGCATTCGATCCGCCGCCGATACAGGCCATCACGGCGTCCGGCAGGCGCCCTTCCCGCTCCAGGATCTGCGCGCGCGCTTCGACGCCGATCACCGACTGGAAGTCGCGCACGATCTCCGGGTACGGATGAGGCCCCGCCGCCGTTCCGATACAGTAGAACGTCGTCTCGACATTCGTGACCCAGTCGCGAAGGGCCTCGTTCATCGCATCCTTCAGCGTGCCGGTGCCCGACGAAACGGGGACGATCTTCGCCCCCAGCAGGCGCATCCGGAACACGTTCGGCTTCTGGCGCTCCACATCCGTTTCGCCCATGAACACGACGCATTCGAGCCCGAAGCGCGCGCAGATCGTCGCAGTCGCGACGCCGTGCTGGCCGGCGCCCGTCTCGGCGATGATCCGCTTCTTGCCCATCCGCCGGGCCAGCAGCACCTGACCCAGACAGTTATTGATCTTGTGCGCGCCGGTATGGTTCAGCTCGTCGCGCTTGAAGTAGATTTTCGCCTCGCCGAAATGCTCCGTCAGGCGCTCGGCGAAATAGAGCGGCGAGGGCCGGCCGACATAGTGCGTCCACAGGTCCTGCATCTCGGCGGCGAACGCAGGATCCTGCTTCGCCTTGCGGTATTCCGCTTCCAGCTCCAGCACGAGGGGCATCAGCGTCTCGGCGACATAGCGTCCGCCGAACTCGCCAAACCGGCCGTTCGCGTCCGGCCATTTGTCCCAGGTGTTTCGAAGATCCATCATTCGTCCTCTGATCCCCGCTGCGCGATGGACCGCGCTCAAGGCTGTTCAGTTCCCTTTGGCCGCGCGGATGAAGGCGCGGACCCGTTCCCGATCCTTTAACCCCCGTATCCGCTCGACGCCAGAGGACACATCCACGGCCGGCGCGCCGGTCCGGGCGATGGCGCCTGCGACATTTTCAGGCGTCAGCCCGCCCGCGAGGATCCACGGTTTCGGCGGTGCCCAATCCTTCAGCAGCGACCAGTCGAACGCCGCCCCATGCCCGCCCTTCTGGGCGTCACCCTCCGGCGGCTTGGCGTCCAGCAACAGGCGGTCGGCGGCCGTATAGTCGGCTGCCCGCGCCAAGTCGCCCGCCTCGCGGACCCCCAGCACCTTCCAGACTTCCGCCCCGGTCATCCTCTTGATTTCGGCCACCCTGTCCGGTGTCTCCGCCCCGTGCAGCTGCAGCACCCGGAACCCGAGCGCCGCGACGCCGCGCACCTCGGCGTCCGGCGGATCGAGCAGCACCGCCACCGGCACCGCCCTTCCGACCGACAGGAGCAGCGTCTCCGCAGCCGCCAGCGTCACCTGCCGCGGGCTCGCCGGGAACATGAAACCCACCCAGTCCGCCCCTTCCCGCGCCGCAAAGGCCACGAGGTCCGGATCGGTCAGGCCGCAGATCTTAACCATCGCCATGCCGGGGACCTAACCGAAATAGCGCCCGAGCGGAATAGCGCGCCTGCCCGCTTGCCCGCGCTGCTGCAGGGCCTTACCCTCTCCTTAACCATGCGGGCCCTAGACCAGCCGCACAGGCGGGCACGTCGCTTGCAAGCCCGTGCGAGACGCCGGAGTTCAGTTAAAGTGTTGCAGTCCCACCCAGGCCATTTCTCGCCCGCGCGTGTCACTCCGGTGAACGTGTACGAAGAGGCGCGCAAGGCGCCCCTGTGGGAGCAGGCCTTCTACACGATCTGGCTGTTCTCGATTTTCCTGCCGATCGATGCGTTCCAGCCGATCCGGTATCTCTGTATTGTGGGCCTCCTCAGCATGCTCGTGCTGCACGCCAAGGACGTCCTCCCGCTGATGCGGAAGGCCTGGCCGATCTTCATGCTGCCGATCTTCGTTGCCTTTTCGCTGGGCTGGACACTGTATCCGGGCGCCGGGACAAAGACTGTCCTGCTGGTGCTGCTGACGCCGACCTTGCTCGTGGTACTGGCCTCTCGCCTGCGCGCGGCCGAGTTCCTGCGCCTCATCATGATCGCCGGCTGGTTCGGCACACTTTACTGCATACCCTTCTACGCGACTTTTGCCGCTGGCGGGCCGTATGCCCAGAAGAACATTTTTGCCTTCCACATGATGATCGTCATCGTGCTGTCGATGGGCGCCGTTCTGAACGAAGAAGAGCACATCCTCCTCCGCCTCATCGCGATTGCCTTCATTCCGGTCGCCTTTCTCTTCCAGCTTCTGGCCGATTCCGCCACCTCGCTGGTCTTTGCGGTGGCCGGCTGCGCGGTGCTGCTGGCAATCAAGCTCGTCTGGGGCGGGGTCTCCAGAGTCCGTCACATGCGGACCACGATGATCGCCCTTTTCATCGGGGCTGTCCTGACCCTGACACTCGCCGTGCTGTCGATGCCGGAGAACTCAATGTTCGACGACTTCCTCGCCCTCGTCGGCAAGGATTCAACCTTCACCGGCCGCACCGCCATCTGGAACGCCGCCGAGATCGTGTCCAAGCAGCACCCCTGGATCGGGGTCGGCGTCGAGGGTTTCTGGAACCCGTTGACCGGTCTTGCCCAGACCCTGAACGAAAACGACTCCAAGCCGTTCGGCACCAAGCTCTCCTTCCACAGCGCCTTCTGGGAAGTCCGGGTGCACTTCGGCTACATCGGCCTCGCGCTGTTCCTCAACGCCATGGCCTGGAGCGGCCTGCGAACCGTCGGTCTGTGGCTGAAGGAAGGAAACCTCGTCAACTCGACGCTGCTGGTGATGTACATCGTGATCTTCACCTCGTGCTTCACCGAGTCCTATGCCACGGGCACGACCAACATGATGGTGTACTTCTTCTATTTCGGCGGTCTGGCCGCCTTCCAGCACGGCGAACGCAAATTCCTCGGCGTCGCCCGCCTCGTCGAGCGTCCAGCGTAATTGTGACGCAAGCCCCCGGTCCGGGCTGGCGGAACTGGCATCGAGGATGCGGGGACAATCCGTACACGATTAGGCGCCTTCATATTGCTTGTATGCGTCTGATTTTGCCCACTGCCGAAATAAGTGGGACTCCCCTGCCGACGTTCGGCTTACAATCCGTCGCCCGGTCGAATTCCACTCCGCGCTGTGCTGCAGTTACGGCTTCGTATGCAATATCTCATTCCGATTGTCAGGAGTGATTGCATTGACCATCAGCCGTCCGAAAAGTTGGACTGGCCAGATGCGAGGGACGAGCCGGTTCTCGAATGCGAAGAAGGTATTGACGAAACCCGGAACCACAGAGGCCTTGCGGCCGAGAGCCGCGAGGGCAACGCGCACGACACGAACCGGAGACAATTTCGGCATCGGCATCTTGCGCATATCGACCGGCATCCGGGCCGGCATCGCTGTGTCAGTGAGGCCGGGAGAAAGAGCCAACACATCGACTCCGAGTGGCTTCATTTCGATATGCAGCGCCTCGCCGAGCGCGAGAATATAGGCCTTCGAAGCGGCGTAGTTCGCCAACACCGGCACACCCTGGTAACCGAGAAGGCTGGATACGAAGATCAATGCGCCGCGACGGCGGCGAATCATCGTCTCGCCGAACAGCCTTGCCATTCGCATTGGGACATCAGCGTTGAGCCGCAGCAGGTCGGCATGGCGCTGCAACGGCAACTTTGTGAAATGTCCGGTGTTCTCGACACCCGCGCACATGACGACGAGGCCCACGTCGTACCCGGAGAAATCGGCGTGAAGTTGCTCAGCCGCGCCATCGGCCAGTAAATCGCGCTCGACGGGACGAGCCTCAACGTTGAACTCCCGGCAGATTTCTCTCGCGAGGTCGGCCAATAGGTCGTGCCGCCTCGCCACCAGAATGACGCTCATACCCTCGGCAGCCAATTGTCTGACAAATTCCCGGCCGATACCCGATGACGCCCCCGTGACCAATGCCCACGAACCATAGCGTTTGAGTTGGTTCTTCATGGGATTAAGCGGCCCGGGCCAATGCTCCGAGGCCATCAATCCCGGCCGGATAGATGCACTCGATTCCGATCTTGACGTCTTCTGTCGCAGACTGGTCGTTGAGATCGAAGTTTGCGAACCAAAGCACCTCGCGTTGGCCTATGCCGACCTCAGTTACCTGAATTGTGCCGGTGACGCTGAGCATCAGCAACCAACGATATGCACCGGCACCGGTCTGGATACTTGTCCGCGCCGCATCCGCAGACGCATTGATGCGATTGGCAACTGCAATGGTGCTCACGCTTGCCTCCGCGTCGAGGTGCCGAGCAACTTGTAGACGCTGCATCGATGAATGAGACCGGTCACGGCGATCATCGCGCCCATGACTGCAAGGCCGATGGTCCAGCTCAATGGCAGGGCGAAGGACCAACCAGACGCGGCCATGGCAGCACCTGCGAAGACCCGAACGATTCCATCGATACCGCCGACATTCTTGGCAAAGAGCATTAGAAAATTCCTTCCTATGAACTGGAGCTTATTTGCGATGGATCACGCCATCACCGAGTAGGTTACAATCCTCATGTCTGCGGCCTCTGTTCGCAGAGGAATGATGGCTTGGTACTCTGGCGATTTGTACCAGGCGTTCAGCGCCTCCTTGCTCGGAAACCTGACGACGGCCACCACTTGATGGTCGGCTGAGCCGACAAACGCCGCATCGAGTTTTCCTCGAACGACGAATTCGCCGCCATGTGCGGCAAACGTCTCGGCGGCTTTGCGGGCATATTCCTGCACTTTTTCAGGATTGTTGATTGTAGCTGTCGCGATGAAGAATGCGCTCATGTTCATGGTCCTTGCTTCGGGAGGGTGCTGCATGGCTGACGCAAGAATCTTGCGATCCGGGCCAACTGCTTCACCTTACAGGAACGCAACCTCACGCTGGAATGAACTATATATTGATTTAATATCTCGTGATGCGTTATAATTAGCTTATGCATCCAGCATCCATGGAAGAACTGCTCGCGTTCGTCGCCGTCGCCGAGGCAGGCGGCTTCACAGCCGCCGCGCCGCGTCTGCGACTCACCACCAACGCGGTCAGCCTTCGCATCCAGAAGCTCGAAGAGACGCTTCAGGTGCGTCTGTTCGTGCGCACGACGCGCAGCGTGGCGCTCACCGACGAAGGTGATAGATTCCTCGCCAAGATCGCGCCGCTGCTTACGGCGATTGAGGCCGCGCAGGAAGATCTCCGTGGCGGCAAGGGCGAGGTGAGCGGCGCGGTCCGGATTGCGATCCCAGGCGCGGCGGCAACCGCTCCATTCCTTGACCGCTTGAATGCACTCTTCCATCTGCACCCCGGGTTGGTGGTTCGAGTGCGCGTGGGCGGAGCCACATCGGACCTTGCTGCCGAGGGGCTCGATATTGCGCTTCACGTTGGCCAAGTTCCGGAGACGACGTTTGTAGGTCGTCGGCTCGGGACAGTCACGTGGGTGCTGGCGGCGGCGCCGTCATATCTGGCCAAGTTCGGACGGCCCAAACTACCCGCCGACCTCAGCAAGCACCGGTGTTTGCGGCTCTACGCGCACCCATCCCAGTCTGAATGGACGATCATCAACAGACACGGCAGCGAGATCGTCGTACCCGTCAGCGGCCCGTTCGAGGCCGATGACAGCCGCGTGCTGGGCGATGCCACCTATGCAGGCTTGGGGATCGGCATCCGGCCGCAGGGAGAGTGTGCGCGAGCCGAGAAAGCAGGCACACTTGAGCGTGTCCTACCCGGCTACAGATTTCAGCCACTCGACATCACCGCTCTATTGCCGAAAGGTCGCTCCGGTATCCCACGCATCGCCGCCTGTCTCGAAGTTCTTCGCAGTGCAGTCGAAGAGTTGGCTTAGTTTACTGCGCTGCCATCCGACGAAACGGCGCGAAATCCTTCCGGCACATAATAACCATTTGATCGGCTAAAACCACGAATTGTTGATTGCCGTTGAGAGTTGACCCTGGGAGGGCAGAAATTTCCACTGAGAACTGACCCATGTTTGAACCGGTCCCGAGCTTTGGCGAGCGGGGGACTATGGAGTGTTGGACATGGCATTATTGAGCGTTATCCGGCGGTGGTATCACCGCGACCAGATGTCGATCCGGGAGATCTCCCGGCGGACGGGCCTTTCAAGAAACACGCTACGCAAGTATCTGCGATCCGAGGTGGTCGAGCCGCGTTTCAGGACGCCGGACCGGCCGAGCAAGCTGGACCCTTATGCGGACCGGCTGTCGGCATGGCTGCGGCGGGAGATGACGCGGCCGCGTAAGCAGAAACGCACGATCAAGCAGCTGCATGCCGATCTGGTGAGCCTTGGATATGACGGCTCGTATGGCCGGGTGGCGGCGTTTGCGCGGGCCTGGCGAGACGAGCACCGCGTCCAGCAGCAGATGAGCGGACGAGGTACTTTTGTGCCGCTCTCGTTCGCACCGGGAGAGGCGTTCCAGTTTGACTGGAGCGAGGACTGGGCGATCATCGATGGTGTTCGCACCAAGCTTCAGGTCGCGCACTTCAAGCTCAGCTACAGCCGCGCCTTCTTCGTGCGCGCCTATATCCTTCAGACGCATGAGATGCTGTTCGACGCGCACAATCATGCGTTCCGTGTGCTTGGCGGTGTGCCGCGGCGCGGGATCTACGACAACATGCGCACGGCGGTCGACAAGGTCGGACGCGGCAAGGCCCGGACCGTCAACGCGCGGTTTGCTGCGATGGTCAGCCATTACATGTTCGAGGCTGAGTTCTGCAATCCGGCGGCCGGTTGGGAAAAAGGCCAGGTCGAGAAGAACGTTCAGGATGCGCGCCATCGTCTGTGGCAGCCGATACCGCAGGCGGAGAGTCTGGACGGCCTGAACCTCTGGCTTGAGCAGCGATGCCGTGCGTTGTGGCAGGACATCCCGCATGGCGCCCAGCCCGGTTCTGTCGCCGATGCCTGGGCTGATGAAGCCGGCAGCCTGATGCCGGCGGGCCGGCCGTTCGATGGCTTCGTGGAATATGGCAAGCGGGTCTCTCCCACCTGCCTCGTCCATCTGGAACGCAACCGCTACAGCGTCCCGGCCTCGTTCGCCAATCGCCCTGTCAGCCTGCGGGTCTATCCGGATCACTTCCTCGTTGTCGCCGAGGGCCAGGTCGTGTGCGAACACCGGCGCGTCATCGAGCGATCTCACGATGGTCCCGGACGGACGATCTATGACTGGCGCCACTATCTCGCGGTCGTCCAGCGCAAGCCGGGAGCTTTGCGCAACGGTGCGCCGTTCCTCGAGTTGCCGGAGGACTTCCGGCGACTTCAGCAGCATCTTTTGCGCTCGCCGGGCGGTGACCGGGAGATGGTCGAGATCCTGGCGCTGGTCCTGCAGCACGACGAGGAAGCCGTTCTGACGGCCGTGTCGATGGCGCTGGAAGCAGGCGTTGCGACCAAGACCCATATCCTGAACCTGCTGCACCGGCTGGTCGATGGCAAACCCATCAGTACACCGCCTGTGACAGCGCCGCAGGCGTTGCGACTGGCCAGTGAGCCACAGGCAAATGTTGATCGTTACGACACGCTGCGTGCGGCTGGGGAGACCCGTCATGCATCATGATCCAGCCAGCGGCGCGATCGTCGTGATGTTGCGCGGCCTGAAGATGCACGGAATGGCGCAGGCCGTCACTGATCTCATGGCTCAGGGCTCGCCCGCGTTCGAGGCTGTGATCCCGATGCTGTCCCAGCTCCTGAAGGCCGAGACAGCAGAGCGCGAGGTGCGGTCTGTTGCCTACCAGCTGAAGAGCGCACGGTTCCCCGCTTACCGCGACCTTGCGGGCTTCGACTTTGCCAGCAGCGAGATCAATGAAGCCCTCGTCCGTCAGCTTCATCGATGTGACTTTATCGATGTGGCCGACAATATCGTCCTGGTCGGCGGGCCGGGGACCGGCAAGACGCATATCGCGACGGCGCTCGGCGTGCATGCGATCGAGCACTATCGGCGCCGTGTCCGGTTCTTCTCAACCGTCGAGCTGGTCAACGCCCTCGAGCAGGAAAAGGCTCAAGGGCGAACCGGTCAGATCGCGAACCGTCTGATCCACTCCGATCTCGTGATCCTCGACGAGCTTGGCTACCTGCCGTTCAGCGCATCAGGCGGCGCGCTCCTGTTCCACCTGCTGAGCAAACTCTACGAGCGCACCAGCGTCGTTATCACGACCAATCTGAGCTTCAGCGAATGGGCCGGCGTGTTCGGTGATGCGAAAATGACAACCGCGCTGCTCGATCGCCTCACCCATCACTGTCACATCCTCGAAACCGGCAATGACAGCTTCCGGTTCAAGAACAGCTCGGCTCAGAAGCCGAAATCGAAAAAGGAGAAGCCATCATCTTGACCCGGAAATGAAACCCGAAAGATAGTCAAAAGGCGGGTCAGTTCTCGATGGAAACCCCGGGTCAGTTCTCAGCAGAAATCAACAGGCTCATCGGCTAAACTTCCCCTGAGCCTTGCTCGCGATACTCTCACCACTCCTCGAACCATGCGAAGACTATACCCGAGCAATGAATGAGTGACGCGGGGGTCTCGGGTCGCTGTTAACAATCCGCACTTTACTAATTGAGCAGCTCCAACAATACCTCCCTTCTTATCCCCGCCCGTGTTCAGCTGCGAAGCCTTGTCCCACTTTTTGAGGACCACCTTCATGTGCTGCAGGTAGACGAGACGCTGAGAGGCGAGACGCCCTGCTCCGTGCGCAAAGCCCGATCGATACAGTTGAAAGCGGTCTCGAGCATGCTTGGTCTTTGTCATCCTTGATTGAGCCGTGGCGCACAACGGGAAGGCGCCGGGAATGCCAAGCTGGTGCGCACGCCCATCCAGTGCTCGAGTTTAAACACCGACCCCGACAATTGGCCGGATAGCTAGCCTGTTCAAAACCTGGGAATACACTTCAGCCTCTCCGGCCATTTCGAGAGTCACTACCAAAGAATAGCTTACGTCAGGATCATAGGCGTCCGCCTCCCTTTGCACATCGATTTCGAAGAAGCTGGTGCCAGCTATAGCCGCAGCTTTTTCGCCCTCCCATCGACGGTGTACCACCGTCCCCTTGTGGCTCTGTTTGGGATCGGGTTGTGGAACTCCCGAAGTCTTGACGCCAGCCGCGCCCAGTTGCCCGGGCTCAACAATCTTCATGCGGACGGAGCGATACGAAAGCGCGTTCGGCCTTGGCGGGGAGAACCACGCAAGCGTTGCGTGAACTGAATGGGGCTTTGCTTTGCCGGACATGGCGGCCGGCCAAGGGATCTCGAATCGCTTTCCTTGATCTGCCCCCAGCGTTCCAACGGCCCAAACAGTTGCTCTGTCTTCAGAACAGTTCATGATTTTGTCAGGATCATACACGCCGTTGCCGAGGTATCGGCGCACGTTGTCCTTTTGACGATAGTGCTGCTTTTTGTCCGCCGGCCCCAACACCTCAATCAACAAATCTTTGGCCTTGGTCCAACGGCTTCCATGAACCAAGAGTGCCTTTAGGAGCACTGCGCGCTGGGGGCTAGGAATGGCCGTAAAATCTGGGTACGCGGCTTCCAACGCTTCATGAGCTCTTGCCGCGACGCCCGTAACGAGCGCGGCTGCAACGCTACTTCCTACTGAACGCGCCCTCGCATCCAGCCCAACTGCAGTAGCGGTCGGGGGCGCGGCAACAGAGACTCCCCCAAATGCTCCTGCATTGGTCCTTAGCGGACGAAGGATGCTGTCTGCACCCTGCGGCAACAAATTGATGTGATGCCGACCGCCGTTGGCGAGCAAATCCGGTTTGGTCGCACCACCTTGCCCCGGCCCCAGGCCGCTAGAGATTGTGCAAAGCTCAGCGCTGTCCCAAACGTCAAAAGTGCCTGAAGGAAGTGGCGTTGAGTTAGCAAAAGCATCCGCATGATAAGCGCCGACCGTGAGTGCGTTCATTGACTCAGCTGGCGCGAGAATACGCCTAGTACCCATCTGATTTCCGCTAGCCCGAAGAGCTGCGCGAGCCTTTTCATCAGTAGGAAGACTTTCAAACTGCGTCGTGTTCAAGCCTTGGACAACTAGGTCGGCAGTGTGATTTCCAGCGCTGATCACAAATAGGACACCGTACTTCGCTGAAAGGTGATCCACCACGCGAGCCCAACCGGAAACCCTGCCCACAAAAGGCTTGTTGGGATCTCCAAGCGAGGCGTTTATTATGACGACATGAGGCGCAGTGGGATCTTTGCCTGCCTTCATCCTAGTCACCGCTTCTTCGAACAAGTCTGCCGGCAATCGATCCGGAAACTTTTCTGCATCCTGAGAATTGGCAGTTGCGTACAGCATGTTGACGAAGTGAATCTTTCTCTCGATCGGTCGGCTCCAAACTTGGCTTAAATCGCCATGGACGACTGCGGACGCCATCGCGGTCCCGTGCTTTCTTTGTCCGACTGATAGCGGTTCTAAATTGAACGGATCATCAATCGATAAAGTGCCCAGCAATCGCGGATGGCGCGACAACGGCACTGCGTCGAAAATTGCGGCAATAGGCTCTCCTATGGGGACGGTCGGTGCGCCAAAAAACGTTGCCGTTTCAACTTCATCGATAGGGGTAAAATTCAAGATGCTCTGTGGACGGATCTGAAACACTGACTCCTCTCCCGACAAGCCCGCTCCTTGACGGTCAAGAGTGGCCTTTAGGGCTGCCGCCGGGACACGGCACAAAAGCGCATGATAAGCCGCACCTTCGATACGAGAGCGTGCAATGACTTCCCCGCCAACGCCATTGATCGCCTGAATTGCCTGAGCTTCAGTTTGCTCGCCAGCATCTCTGAAGACTAGCTCGAGCTCTAAGGTGACGAAGCTATTGCCGCTGCTAGCTTCCTCAAGAAGCACTTCCAGATCGAGATCCGCTACTCGATCTTGAGGGCCCCAAGGCCTGATATCCTTGATCTGTGATAGCAAAGACTTCCATTCGCCAAACGATGGGGGAACAGATCCGTCTCGCTGCCAACGGCGCCACAGGCTAACAATTTCCTTCAGGGCGCCTTCGGAAGGAACCATCAAGTAAAGGGTGGGATTCTTGTCTAGCTCATCTGCAGCCAATTCTTCGGCCCCAAGAAACTCTAGGCCAGGAACCAGTCGAACGGCTTTTTCAAAGCCTAACACGCCCCCAGTAAGCTCAAAAACGAGTAACCGCTCGGGAGCAAGGGCAAGGGGATCAGCGCGAAGCGCTAGAACTGGTGTGTTTTTGGCTAACTGATCACTTAGCCTTTGGAGCTTAACCCCGCCAGGCGTCTTGGCTTGGTCGTCAGGGCTTAGCCTTCGAGGAATCTGCGCGCGACCGCCTTTTTTTCTTGGCACCGCTTTCGGTGAGTTTAGTCGCAAGAGTGGAAGTTTTGGCGGGTTTTCCATCAACTTCCGGTCTTACCCGCGTTTTCCATAATCGCAACTCTTGGGTGAGCAAACTCTTTAAAGTTTCACCGCCCTGAGCCAAAATATGTCTCCTGCGGATGTTCTGGCAAAACTCGAAAACTTCAGCGAAGTTCGTGTTCCCTAGCTGGTTCGCCACCTTTTCAGGTGTAGTGCCCGTTTCTTCCGGCCAAGCAGCAAAAAATCTTTCTACCAGCAGTGCGACAGCATCTGGCGATGGCGTAGGCATATCTATGCGCAACTGAAATCTGCGCCAAACGGCTCTGTCCAGCAACTCGGCATGATTGGTGGCGGCTACAACGATTACATAGCTCGGAAGCTGGTCCAACTGCATAAGCAGGAATGAAACTACTCTCTTTATTTCCCCAGTCTCATGAACATCGCCGCGCTCTTTCCCAACGGCATCAAACTCATCAAAGAACAGAACGCATGGGGTAGTGCGCGCATACTCGAACAATCGAGCAAGCCGAGCATTTGTCTCACCCAAGTATGATCCAACGAGCGCATCATAGCGCACTGTTAGCAGGGGGACTGCGACCGCCTCAGCGATTGCCTCCGCGAGGGACGTTTTGCCATTTCCAGGCGGACCGGAGAGCAAAACCCGATGCCGTGGCTGCATCCCCTGAGAGCGCAAGAGGTCAGCGCGACGCTGCTCCTCGATCAATTGAACAGAAAGCTGATGTGCTGGCAAAGTCAAAATCAGGCTTTCCAGCGTGACTCTTGGCTCCGACTCGATGACAAAATCACGTCCGGCAGCACCCGCGCGTTTTAGCTCACTTGATGAAGTGACGGGAACAGACTGCAGGGCTCGATGCAGTCGATCAGCCAGAACGTGATGACTTTTGGACCGTTCTTCAGCGACGATCGCTTCTACTGTTGATGTCAGTGAACTGCGATCGCCCGCTGCGCCCGCTTTAACCAACGAAATGAGGAGATCACTTCTAGCCATAGGATTGCATTGTTATCTCAGTTCGCCCGAATATCACGTTAACATGTGCGAATCCCAGTTAAAACCAGATCCTCACTAAAGGCGCAGCTGAGTGTAGGTGCGGACCTGGGCTATCAATACTGCTGCACGCCAACGTGACATAGGCTTGCCCGGCGGGGTCAATGGTGGGGTCAGCCGGATTCTTAGTAGCCTTTAGGCCAGTGTTACTGCAGGTTGCGCCTGAAAGTTGGCGGGCCGTGCGGGATGAAGGTGGGCACTATTGCTACGCGATAGCACTATGATGACATTAACATTTTCGGTTGTTGGCTGGAATGGAAGCCATTTGATACGGAGGTCGCAGGGTGTCCACACATGATCCAGGAGGAGCCGCGCAGAGGCGGGAAAAATTCTTCGGAAGGACGGTTTCAAGGTCCGGCAGGTGTCGTCCAAGTCACCCGGCGTTAGCCGGGAACAAGGGGCGAGGCACTTCATTTGGAAATGGAAAGAACTTCTACTGGCCGGCTGCGGCTTCATCGCGTATCACCATTACTGATGAATTGACCTGATGCAGGACGCTTGACGGGGGTGCCCAATGGAATCGAGGCTGGCCACAAGCTTTGAGGACTTAAAAAGGTGTATTGCAGGGGAAAGGTGACACCCGACGTCTGGTCACCTCTCGGCGCCAAAAGCGTCTCGACGATGAAAAGTGCTGGTGCGCCGATCGGTTTTTAGTCAAGAAAGCGGGACGTGCTTGCGTACTCCTCGCTCGGGCCGGAGCAGTTTGAGGTTGCCTGGAAAGCTGGCATCGATTTTTGGACGACAGTTCCGAAAGAATCCGCGTGGGTGTTCGTTGTAAAGACCGGATTAAAGTCAGATGAACTCGACCTTGTGTGCGGCAAGATTGACTATCCGAAGACGATCCGGGTCGACCAAGGCTCTGAGTTCATCTCCCGTGAACTTCGACCTATAGGCACATCCAAACAATGTGACGCTGGACGCCTCACGGCCCGGAAAACCGACAGACAGTAAGCGCCTCGCCGATCGCCTACGGATTTAGGCATGACATTTTCCGGAATCGTCAGGGCATGAGTTCCTCGATCTGGCTCTGCGGATGGCCGTTGATGATGGCGTCGAAGGTATCTGCGCGGTAGGCAATGGGATTAACGTCGTTGAGCTTGCAGGTGGCCACGACGGATGAGAGCAGCGCTCAGTTTTCGGCCGCGATCTCGTGTCCAGAAAACAGGGCATTTTTTCTGATTAGGCATATCGGCCGGATGGCGTTTTCGACCGGGTTGGTATCGAACTCGAGCCGGCCATCGCCAGGAAGCGGGTGAGCCCTTCCCAATGGGCAAGACCTTAGAGAATGTCTTCGGCCAGCTTAGAGCCGGAGGAGACCCTTGACAATTGCTTTTCAAACCAGGGCTTCAAGGCGGCTATGATCGGGGAGGAGTGCCGTTGTCGCGCGGCGATCCGAGTTTGTGGCGTCATTCCTCGCACCGTCGCCTCAATGGCGTATAGCTTAGTGAACTGGCGCACGGCGGCCTCGGCGATCGGGGACTTGGTGTTGCGCGCCAGCTTCACGAACCTTCGGCGCAGATGGACCCAGCATTGGACGAGCTTCCACGGTCCTTGCGGTCATTCCAGGCGCGTCAGCCGTTCGCTGACGTCCTGGCCAATCCTGGCCATCTCGCCGCAGCCGCACGGGCACAACGCGCGCTCGGGCTAGATGACCTGCTGCACCCGCGGCCTCACGCCGACAGGCGCGCGCCGAGCGCCTGAGCTTTGGGATGGCTCCGGGCTCGGCGCGCTCGCCAACCAACACGCTTTGAGCTATTCAACCAACGGACTCTCCCAATAATCTCGGAACCCATTGGGGGCGCCTCAGGACGTCCATTTTGCCGTCTGCTCCCAATTGGACCGTCCGACTCTAACGATCGGCGGACTCTTGCCACATTCACCTCATGCGCCGCACGAGGGGAGCAGTGTGGCGCTTACGACAGACAATGACTTTTCATCGAGTCATTCAATGGCCGGCTCAGGGCAAAATGCCTGAACCAGCACTGATGGATCGCCTCGTTAGAGCCAGCCCGTAGAGGTAAGGAAGCGCCAAATACTCCAGCCCTGAATGAGGGCACTTTTAGGGGCGGCCAAAAAATAAGGTGAGACTCCCAGAATAAACTCTGCCGCGTGGAGCTCAGGTCAGTCACGCAATACGTGTCCGCTTCGTTCTGAGGTCGGGCCCGTTTCCTCACATCTCCAAGAGCTTGCTTTTCGAGTTTTTGTTACTCACTTTCCTTGCCAGCTCTTCTAGCAATAATAGCTTAAAACCGGTAGGCAATACCGATATTGAGAATTGTTGGGTCCACCGAAATCTTGCCTCTGACTGGCGCCCCGCCGAGTGTCCCAGAGATATCTGTTTCGAATGGCGTGTAACGTATATCGGCATTGGCAAACCAATTATCGCTCATTTGATAGCGCATTCCAACTTGGACAGCGGGCGCCCAGGCGTCTTTCAAGTCGAAGTCCGCGAGTGCATCCCCTTGTTCTTCCAGAAACAAGATTCGAGCGATACCGGCACCAACATAAGGGCTAACGGATGAATTAGTCGAAAAGTGATATTGAAGCGACAAAACAGCAGGGCCATATTCCGTCTCTCCAACAGGCAGTCCTGCCAAACTGCCGCTCCCTGCAAGATTAGCGCTGGCAGGCAAACCACCAAAGAAGTTCAACGCTACAGATGAATTCAAAAAATAGGAAACGTCGAAACTCAGCGTGGTGTCATCGGTGATATTGACACCAGCCCCGGGTATTGGCGCACCGCCCGCGCTGATTGAATCCAACGTTTCGTTCGTGAATACTTTCGCCGCATTCAGGCCAAAAAGCCAGTCGCCCTTGGAGTAAAGCGGTTCCGCATTTGCGACGCTGAACGACGAAAAGCCACCGATCATCGTGATTAACACAAACTTCGAGGCAAAAGGCCCCTTGGATTTTACATTAGATTGTTTCATTTATTCCTCCCTTTTGGTCGTTTTTTTCGCGCCCTATGCGCGGTCGCAAACAGGCGGAACATGCGATCCGCAAACCCGCTTGCCTGATTTCAGGCTATGCCAGAAGCACGTCCCCATAGGCTTCCCGCAGCTTGTTCTTCAGCACCTTACCGGTTGCGTTTCGTGGAAGTTCATCCACAAAAACGACCGTATCCGGGATCTGCCATTTGGCGACTTTGTCAGAAAAGAAGGCAATCAAATCCTTCTCTGACACTTTTGCTCCTGGTGCCTTGACCGCGACAAGGACCGGCCGTTCGTCCCATTTTTCATGTTTTGCCGCGATTGCGGCGGCATACACGATACCGGGATGACCGACCGCGATGCCCTCAAGTTCGACGGTGGAAATCCATTCGCCGCCAGATTTTATGATGTCCTTGGAGCGATCCCGGATCGTCATGAACCCATCGGCATCAATCGAGGCCACATCGCCGGTTTCAAACCATCCATCGGATGCCAAAGTCGTGCCTGGCTCCGCACCAAAATAGCTGTCTACGACCCAATGGCCGCGAATGCGAAGATTGCCTTGCGCCGCCCCATCCTCGGGAAGTGTGCTGCCTTCATCGTCAACGATCTTGAGTTCCACGCCATAGGGCGGGCGGCCCTGGCTTTCTCGCACTTTCGCCTGCTCTTCCTCGGTCATGCCTGCATGGCGTTCCAGCAAGGCATTCGCGGTCCCGAGAGGCGAGGTTTCGGTCATGCCCCAGGCGTGCACGACTTCGGTGCCATATTTGTCGCGGAATTCGGCGATCATCGACGGGGGACAAGCCGACCCACCGACCACTGTCCGTGTGAGGGTTTCGGCTTTGGAGCCGAGTTTGTCGAGCGATGCGAGAAGCCCCTGCCAGATTGTAGGAACACCAAGCGCGACCGTCACGCCTTCGTCGTCGATGAGCCGTGTAAGGCTGTCACCATCAAGTCCCGGACCAGGCAGGACCAGCTTTGCGCCGACCATCGCAGCAGCATATGGGATGCCCCAGGCATTGACGTGGAACATCGGAACCACGGGCATCATCACTTCGCGTGCTGAAATGTTCAGCGTATCGGGAAGGGCCGCGCCCAACGAATGTAACACCGTAGAGCGGTGCGAATACAGAACGCCCTTGGGGTTTCCTGTAGTCCCGGAAGTATAGCAAAGGCTGGATGCATCATTCTCATCGACATCCACCCAATCGGCGTTTTCGTCGCCCGAGGCCAGGAAGTCCTCGTAGAACACAAGTCCGGGGATTTTTCTTGCTGCTTTTTCATCACGCACGGACATAAGAACGAAGGTATCGACAGTCGTCAGCTTCTCCTTGATCCCCTCAATGATCGGCAGGAACGTCTTGTCAAAAAAGATGACCCGATCTTTCGCGTGGTTGATGATATAGACAAGCTGTTCCGGGAAAAGGCGCGGATTGATCGTGTGACATACCATTCCACAGCAGGAAATGCCAAAGTAGCATTCTAGATGCCGCGCATTGTTCCACGCGATCGTCGCCACGCGATCCCCTTTGAAGAGCCCCATCTTTGTCAGCGCCGAGCCGAGCTGCCGGGATCTGTCAGAAATACCTTTCCAGTTCGTCTTAGTCTTTGTGCCATCTGTTTCCACCGACACAATCTCGGTGTCGCCGTGGTAGCGAGCTCCGTGGTCGATCAGTGAATGAATGGTCAGTGGCATAGCCATCATCTGTCCGCGCATTTGGCTTCCTCTTCAGAACTTGAATTTTGGGTTGGAATCGTGCCGTTCTGAAACTGCTCGAAGCTTCTTACAATAAACCCCATCGCCCCCTGACACCGGACTGTTTTTCGCTTTTCATCATAAAGTTCAGGCAACTGAACGACTCCTGTCAAAAATACGCACCTGCCCCAGAATGATCTCGGCCGCATTCTCAGCGATGACCATGGTCGGGGCGTTTGTGTTGCCGGCGACAAGGCTTGGCATGATGGATGCGTCCACCACTCGCAGCCCAGATACACCGCGAACTTTTAGTTCCGGATCTACAACTGAAGCCTCGTCCGCACCCATTCGGCATGTGCCAACCGGGTGATAGATTGTTTCTGCGCTTTCCCGAATGAATGCCGCAATCTCATCGTCGGTCTGTACGGATTTGCCGGGGTGCACTTCGTATTTGCTGTGCGCAGACATTGCCGGAGCTTCGAGGATCCTGCGCCCGGCTTTAAAGGCCGCAATCATCGTTTTCATATCTTCCGGATCCCCAAGATAATTCGGCTGAATCAGAGGATCGTCCATCGGATCCGGGCTTTTGAGGCCAATATAGCCGCGGCTCTTTGGCAAAAGATCGCAGATGTGAAGCGTATAGCCATAACCAAAAGCGATCTTGCGGCCATGATCCTTCAGATATGTGGGCAGGAAGTGAAACTGAACATTCGGCCTATCGCGGTCAGGGGACGACTTAATGAACCCACCGCTTTCCGCAACATTTGACGTGAGAAACCCTTTACGTCTGAAGATGTAGGAAAACAAACCACCAATGCCACGCGGCAGAAAGCTGGGCGCGACACCGATCGGGCGCCGTGAGCTAGCAGCATGCATAATCGTTACATCGAGGTGGTCGGCCATGTTCTTGCCCACCTCGGGAAGGTCGTGAACGACGGCTAGACCATGCCGTTTAATTTCTTGGGCATCCCCGATACCTGACAGAAGGAGAAGTTGAGGCGAATTCACGGCCCCGCCAGACAGGATCACCTCGCCGCCGGCATTGAGACGCAGTTGGCGATATTCGCCGCCCTGCCGCAAGGTGACACCCGTTGCGGACTTTTCTTCCATGACGACGCGGGTCACACGGGCGTCGGTGATGACTTCAAGATTGGAACGGGACTCAGCCCCCCGCAGAAAGGCTTGCGCCGAACTCCAGCGCCTTCCGTCCTTTTGCGTGACCTGGTACATGCCCAGCCCCTCTTGCGAACCGCTATTAAAATCGCCGTTGTGAGGAATCTGCAATTCACGCCCAGCCTGTACGAAATCGCGGCTCAAAGGGTTCACGGTTTTCAGCTCGCTCACGGAAAGCTCGCCGCCCTTACCATGACTATCGGATGCTCCGAACCGATGGTTGTCTTCGATCCGCTTGAACAGGTCTGTCATGCGGTCCCAGCCCCAGACATCCGTGCCTGCCTCGGACGCCCAGTAGTCGTAATCGGCCTTGTGCCCGCGGATATAGACCATGGCGTTGATGGACGACGACCCGCCCAGTGTTTTGCCACGAGGCCAGAACAGTCTACGGCCATTCAAATGTTCTTGTGGTTCGGTATCGAATGCCCAGTTCAGCTTTTTGCTATTGGCCAACAATGCGATCCCCACTGGCATGTGAATCAGGGGGTTCTTATCCTTTGGGCCCGCTTCGATAAGCGCGACGCGTTTTGCCGGGTTTGCAGACAACCGGTTGGCCAGAACGCAACCGGCGGATCCGGCGCCGACGATGATATAGTCGTACATTTCTTATCTCCCTATTGGTTCCGGGCGGCTGTTATCCAAGCACCCGGACCACGATGTTTATGAGGCGGCGTACAAAGCCCGTGTAAGGCGGGAAAAGCATGTGCGTAATCGAATGCTTTTCCTCCAGCACAGCTTTTTCATGCGAAAATGCCTTGAAGCCATATTCCCCATGGGCCGCCCCGATGCCGGAGTTGTTGACGCCGCCAAATGGCAGGTTCGGGTGCAGGAAATGCACAACAGTAAGGTTTACGCCCACCGCGCCCGAAGAGGTGCGCGTGATAATCTGGTCAGCGAAGTCCTTGCTTTTGTCGAAGATATAAAGAGCAAGGGGCTTGGGGTTTGCGTTGATCTTGTCGATAACTTTGTCCAGATCAACATATTCGATGATCGGCAAAATTGGCCCGAACAGCTCTTCCTGAGTGATTTCCATATCATCCGAAACCTCGGAAATCAGCGTCGGGGCAACGAAGTTCTGGCCCGCATCGGTCTGACCGCCCTGAAGGATACTTGCGCCTTTGGCACGGGCATCCTCGATCAGGTTGCGCAGCCGGTCAAAATGCCTATCGTTCACGATCCGGCAATAGTCGGGCGTTGCTTTTTGTGCCTCGGGCGTTTTCCCATAGACCCGACCGATCTCGGCCTGAAGCGCGGTCTTGAACGCGGCCGATACATCGCGGTGCACATACACATGATCGGGGGCGATACAGGTCTGACCGTTGTTTGAGAACTTGCCCCAGACGATGTTTCGCGCGGCCTTTTTGATATTGGCGTTGGGCCCGACGATAGTGGGCGACTTGCCACCAAGTTCCAGAGTGACCGATGTCAGGCTTTTTGCCGCCGCCTCCATCACGACCTTGCCGATCGCCGGGCTGCCCGTGAAGAATATGTGGTCGAAGGGCAGTGACAGAAGCTCCTGGGAAACCAAGGCATCGCCTTCGATGACCTTGACCAGATCCGGTGTGAACGCCTCTTCCACGATGTCGGTGATGACCTGGGCCGCATTCGGTGTCATTTCGGACGGCTTGATAATGGCGCTGTTGCCGGCCGCGATTGCCGAAACCAGCGGCCCGAGCGAAAGATTCACCGGATAATTCCAGGGCGCGATGATCAGGCATACACCCTTGGCCTCGGGGCGAACCCGTGCCTTGGTGCCAAACACCCCCAAAGTGGCGCGCGCCCGTTTGGGGCGCATCCACGACTTCAGATGGTGTTTGGTGTGCCGGATTTCCTGAAGCACAGGAAAGATCTCGGTCAGTTTCACTTCTTCGGCGGGTTTGCGAAAATCAGCCGCGCAAGCCGCGATGATTTTGTCCTCGTTCCGTTTGACGGCCTCTGCCAGGCGGTCCAGCTGTGCGATACGTGCCTTGCGGTCAAAGACCGCCCGCCGGGCAAGTTGTGCTCGAATCTGGGTGTCAAACGCCGCTCGGATGTCATCGGCACCGGCTGTTTTGGCGGGAAATGAGGCAACCTGATTCATGTTCACGCTCTTATTTTTCTTCGTAGAGGACATAGTCCTCTTTCGTGGCACCACAGTCCGGGCAGCACCAATCATCGGGGATCTGGCTGAACAAAGTTCCCGGCGGAAAACCTTCGTGTTCGTCGCCAAGGGCTTCGTCGTAGATATGACCGCATGTGATGCAAAGCCATTTCCGGTAGGCGGTTCCGGCGGCGGGGGCCGCCTGTGCCACCGGAGCAGGCGGCGGTGCGGCGGCAGGAGCGGCAACCGCCACGGGTGCGGGTGCCGGGGCCGGAGCGGATGTCGGTGCCGGTGCCGGGGTTGGTGTAGGCGCTGCGGCTTCTCCGATCAGCAAAAAGTCCTCTTTGTCGCGGACCGCGCAATCGGGGCACGCAAAGTCTTCGGGCACTTGCGACCACGGCGTTCCCGGCGGGAAACCTTCATGCGGGTGGCCCTGGATTTCATCGTAGGTGTATCCGCAATCCGGGCATTGATATTTGGCCATTGTTCATTCCTCCCTTACACACATGAGTTGACAGGCAAGCACATGCGTCGTCCCAGATTTTCTGTCGGTTGTGTCTGCGGCCCCGTCTTCGAGTGCGAGCAAGGGGCTGTTTGTCAGGTCAGGGTTGGCCCCATCGGGGCCAACGCCTTTGTCTGAGATGCCAAGCCTTGGGTTTTATTCGGCGGGCATTGCGGCAGGCTGCGCAGGTGCGACCGACCCGAATTTGCGGTCATAGTAGTCGCGCATACCGGGTTCGATCTGGATCTTGTTCAGATCGCCTTTGGCCCAGTCCAGGACACGATGATCCATGATCGACCGGAACCAGGAGGGGATCAGCGCGGCAAAGAACATCCCGGGATAGCCCGAAGGAAGCGCAGGCAGATCCTTGAAGTCCCGCAGGGATTGATAGGACCGCGTCGGGTGCGCGTGGTGGTCCGAGTGCCGCTGCAGGTGGAACAGGATCAGGTTGGACATGATATGGTTCGAGTTCCACGAATGGTGCGGCTTCTGATGCTCATACTTGCCGTTGGGCAGTTTTTCGCGCAGCAAGCCATAATGCTCGATATAGTTGGCCGAAGTCAGCTGCCACCATCCGTACGCCATCTGAATGGGCAGGAACACAAGCATGATGGGCCCGAAGAATGCCAGCAGCCCGGCGTAAAGAACGACGGTAATGATCAGCGGCTGAAGAATTTCGTTATCCAGGCTCCAGACGCTCTTACCACTCCGCTCAAGGCGCACCTCTTCTAGCTCCCAAGCGCGTTTGAAAGCCCCGGGGATTTCGCGGGTTGCGAAAGAATAGATGTTTTCGCCCATACGCGAGGTTGCCGGGTCTTTCGGGGTGGCCACGTCACGGTGGTGCCCTTTGTTATGTTCGATGAAGAAGTGGCCATAGCCCACCACTGCCAGCACCAGTTTTGCCATCCAGCGATCAAAAGCTTCCTTCTTGTGACCGAGTTCATGGCCGGTGTTCAGCGCCAAACCGTTGACGACCCCCAGCGACAGTGCCAGCGCGACGAATTCGAGCGCATTCAGAGAATGGGTTGCGACCCACCAGCAAGACCCGATCAAAGCCGCATAATGCATGGGCACCGTCAGATAAGTAAGCACGCGATAATATCGGTCTCTTTCAAGATCAGGTACGGCCGATTCGGGGGGATTGGAAAAATCCTCGCCAAACATAGCGTCCAGCATCGGAACCGCCAGATACCATAAAATCAGCACAGTCCCGTACCAGATGCTCCAGCCGGTTACCGAGACCAGATACAGTCCGATTAGCGGCGTTGCCGGCCAGAATACGGACAAAATCCAAAAATACCGTTTCTTATCAACGTATACTTCATCGGCGCCAGCTTGCGCCGTGGACGCTTGGCTTAGATCGCTCATAGTCTACTCCCAAGGAAAAGGCTGTTGTAAGTTTCTGTATTGGCCAGAAGAGCATCTCCTTTTCGTACTTGCTGCTTCTTGCCGCTTGGAATTAAGCTGCCTCTCAATCAGGTCACCCCACAACTACACGTTCGTGTAGTTTAGAGTTTTTGTGCGCTAGGTAAGATGTCGGCACGCCTACGATACATCACTTTCAGGGAGGGAGGGATGATTAAGACCTCCAGCGCAATCCCGAACGACATCTACGATTTTCTGGAACGCATGAATGTCCGTCAAAAGAAATTGACTCAGGGCTGCCTGAGACGTGACAGACTGGATATTGCGGGACACCCCGGCGCGAAATGCCTCCTTTATCAGGCACCTCGCGGCTTCGGCAAATCAGTGCAGATCGCCTTGTGCGCCCAATCGGCTGCCGACCGAGGAGACGATTGTATCTATCTGGACCTGTCGTCGTTCTGGCCAGAGAGCGTCTCTGAAGCGGACCTTATTGCAACCGCGATTGTCGCAATGCTTTCGCCACCGGACCTTCCCGTCACGTCCGGTGATCGCGGCCCAGAGATCATCGCACTGCGCCTTCTTTTCGATTGGAAAAGACCCGTCATGATTTGCTTGGACGGCGTTTCTGACTCTGCCGCCACACAGAGATTTCTGAAAACGATCACCCTGGAAACGCCAGAAGCCGTTCGACTGGTAGTAAGCGGGCACCAACCGGGCACGTTGGTCACCCTGTCGGTAGTTTCGCATGTGGTTACGATCGGTCCAAGAGAGTTAAGCTTCACTCTTGACGAGACATGTTCAATTCTACCGTTGGAAGCCGACCGGGCGACGAAGATATACAACAAGACGGCTGGTTGGCCGCTTCTATGCGCACTGGCTGGCAAATCGAAAGCATCAGGCGACGCGATCGCTGACCTTTCAGAGGTTCAGGCATACTTCGAAACCGACGTACTGGCACAGATTACGCGGCCGCTCCTCGATCACCTGATTAACGCCAGTTGGCTGGAGGAAATCACGGCAGACTGCAGCGATTATGTGTTCAAGATTAACGATTCCAGTTGCAAATTGGCAGAACTAGCATCGCGCCACGGGCTTTTGATATCCAGCGTTGAAAAACCAAAATGCTATGAAATGAACCGGGCCCTGAAAGAGTACCTGCGCAATCGTTTCATCGAAGCAAATGGATCGCGTCGGTCGTATTTCCTAAAACGTATCGCATTCTGGCATTGGCGAAAAAAAGAGTACCGTTTGGTCGTGGATGTTGCTCTTCGCGCACACGATCACAACTGGGCCAAACGGCTAACTGATCAAGCTCTGTTCGATCTAGCCCTGAGACAAGGAGAGATTGAGGCCTTGACGATCTGGTTCACGGGCATTCCCAGAGCCAAACTGCTTCAGATGCCATCCTTGGCTATCGGATATGCTTGGGTGCTGTACTTCAGTCAACGCGCACAGGAAGCACAGGATGTGCTTTCCAGGCTGAACGACCAGAGGGTTTCCGCACCTTCGGAGGAGGAAGATTCGAATGGCTGGGGGAAACTGGTGCATGCCATCGGTCTTGCCACCCACGATGAATTGAAAGAAAGCGATGAAAGATGCGCGGCCTGGGTTGATACCTATGGGTCGGCCAATCCTGTCGGCCATGCCGCGGCACAGACGTGCAGAGCATTCATCGCCGCTTCCGGCAGGCAGTTTGCTGCCCTTTCAGATCAAATAGCCTCCGCCACGGTCGTGAGCGGCGCGGTCCGTCACCGTTATGCGTTTGGCTGGCTTGCTGCTGCTGGGATTCTGGCTAAGCTGCTCAATGGCGACATCTATGGCGCGCGCAGCGAGATTCGTCGCGCACAGAAAAACGAAAACGTCGCCCATGAGCGCACACCCTTTATCAAAGGAATGCTCGCGGCCTTCGAGCTTCAGGTCCAAACAGAAGAAGAGTCGATCACACCCGATGAGCGTCTTGTGCAAGAGGCTCTGGATTTTGCGCTGGAATTCGGGGTGACGGATGTGGTGTGGAACACCGTCCGAAGCGCGGCCGAGATCTATATTCGCCAGGGTGACACATTGCAGGCGTTCTTGTTGCTTGAACGTTGCCGCCTGATGGCAAAGGATCGCGGTCTGAAGCGGCTGGGCATTCTGGTGCGATTGGGCTCCGAAGTCTTTGCTATGGGAACCCGAACCAGCACTCCGCTCTCGACCGAGCCGCTTCCGTCCGACGAAGACCTGCTGTTTCTGCCAAACCAGAATCGCGCCATCCAGGCGGAAATCGCCTTGCTAGAAGCCTCAAGATTTCTGCGAGACGGCAAACTGGGCCTGGCCGAGATGCACGCTCGAAAAGCCCTTTCCAACTTTTCCGCCGTCCGAGACCAACGCGGAGAAATCAGGGCGCAATATACGCTTGCGACTGCAATTTATCTGATGGGCGAAAAAAAGCAGGCGCTGAAAAGAATCGCCGATGCCGATCTGAAGGCACAACAACTGGGCGCTTTCAGGTCCTTGATAAACAGGCGGCATTTTCTGCGTGTCATCAGTCCAGCGGCGAAAGCGTTCTTGGATCAACGGACAACTCAGGTCGCCAGGACCAAAGTACCTGCGCATGATGTGCAGATTACTGAACGCCCCTTTGCATATAGATCGGCCCCCATAAGTCAGAAGCAGGTAATCGTCCTGCAACATGCCGCACTTGGGCTGAGCAACAAGGAAATTGCAGTGCGCATGCATGTCACGGAAGACACCGTGAAGTGGCATTTCAGAAAAATTTTGCGTGGTCTAAACGTCGCCAATCGCACCGAGGCAGTAATGGCTGCGCGCTCGCTTAGCCTCATCTAAACAATCGGTAAACCCGGGGAGGAAAGAAACATGAACACAACTGTGATTATCGGCAATGGAGCGGCCGGAACAAATGCTGCCGCAACCTTGCGCATGAATGGCTACGAAGGTGCGATAAAACTTATTGGCGATGAGGTGTCGCTGCCTTATCAGCGCCCGCCTCTGTCCAAGGCGTGGCTGCAGGGACCGGATAGACCGCAGCCAACTCTGATACGTCCTCTTTCATTCTACGAAGACAATCGCATCGACCTGATGCGGGCGCGCAAGGTCGTCAAGATTGATAGGAATAAGCGTAGAATCCACTTTGCGGACGGGAAGACGATGAAATTCAATACCTTGATCCTTGCCACAGGGGCATCGCCGCGTCGTCTTAATGCGAAGGGCGCGAACCTGAAAGGGATCCACTATCTGAGAGACCTGGGCGATTCGGCAAGGCTTCGCCAAGCCTTGAGCGATCCTGGCTGTCGCGACGTTGCAATCATTGGCGCCGGTGTTATCGGGCTCGAAGTGGCCTCTGCCGCGGTCAATCTTGGGAGAACCGTCACTGTTGTCGAGGCCGCCGCTCGCGCCATGGCCCGCGTTGCCTCACCCGCAACAACCAATTTCGTTACTCAGAAGCTGAAAGATGCCGGTGTTCAGTTTCTCTTCAATCAGAAGATTGAGAGGTTCGGCGCCGCTGATCGCCGCGTTTCCTCGATCCATCTTGGCGATGGATCCCAAATAAAGACCGATCTCGTGTTGGCGGGGATTGGTGCAACACCCAATATTGCGCTTGCCGAAGCCGCGGGCCTGGAATGTGACAATGGTATCTGCGTCGATCAGGACATGCGGACATCTGACTCCGAAATATTTGCAATCGGAGATTGTGCCCGCGGTGAAAACGAATTCGCATCCGGAAAACTGCGTATCGAAACCATTCACAATGCAACCACGCAGGCCCAGATTGCGGCAGCGGCCATTTGCAACAAAGAACGTCCTACCCCAGTTCCCCCACGGTTCTGGTCCGATCTCAAAGACATGAAGGTTCAGGCGGTCGGAATATCGTCCGGTTACGATCTGGTTCGCAGCGATGCTTCTCAGCATCCACCAACTTTGGAAACGCATCTGAAATGCGGCGAACGTCTTATCGCAGCCGAGATCGTAAACCTTCCCAATCGTCAGAGCGCCCTTGCGAGAGCGATTTCTCCGCGCATTCCAGTTGACACTCAATAATCCACAATCAGGTCTGATTTTGGGGCGAGTTCGGCCACTTTTTCTGCTTCGAAGCCGCATCCAGAGTATTGGACAGATTCCACACCTCGTTCTTTGCGCCTGGATTTGAATTTTCAATAGGTTGTCCATTGGGCGATGCCGAAGGAGACTGATGTTCCGACACGTCAACTTCGCCGGAGGAACACCACATGGACATGCATCAGAATGCGCGCACTGACCCGATCCTTTTGGACGCGGCCACGAACAAAGAATCACCTGGCTGCATTCATGGAGGTAAAGCGATTTCGGCCTGAAGAAATCATATCGAAATTGCGCAAGGCGGAGGCAACTGTGCGCATCGCGACGACTGCCACCCTGCTTTCTTCCCACAAAGACAGCTATACTCAACAGGACATTGACAGCTGGCGATCCAGCCCTCCCGCCAGGTTCCTCACAGGCGGTAGCCACCGGAAGGCGAAGCTTTTTTGGTGATTGAACGCTCGATGCCTGGATGGCCGTGATGATGAAGCTTCGGACATCAGGTGATTTGTGGTTCCGACGTTGACCGGGGGGAGTAAGGCGACCGGCCACTTTTTCGAGATTTCGAGAAACCACGATCTGTCGCCATGAACCGCGCCAACATAGGTGCGATAAGCTTTGCGGCTTCGTTCTTCTGTCCGGTCTCACGGGCCAGCACGTCAGCATAGGCAACAAGATCGCGATGCACATCGGCGGGAAGTTCAATACTCAATTTGACAGGTTTATCGTCTGGGATGGCGCCGAGTTTCAATTTGGTCATGGGTCAATTCCGATAGGGTTCGAGGATGAGGTCGCGCGTGACCATCACGCGCACTGGGAATCCGGGGCGAATGGTCAAGGTCGGCGGGATGGAAAGCTGACGACGAACAACCTCCTCACCGGCGCGGCCGATCGTGTCCTGCGTTCCTTCGCGAATGGCGCGGGCGATGTCGTCGTCATCATCGGCGCCAAGCTCCACACCGATATTCAGGACAGTGGCGAGCCCGGCCGCCATGAACAGCCGTCCCCAGTGGTTGTTGACGCCGTCTTCGAGGCCGGCATAGCCGGCCTCGTCGGCGCCGGGCTGGCGTTCGAGAACGATAGAGCGCCCATTGGGCAGAATCAGCCGTGTCCAGGCCAGCAGCACGCGGCTTTGGCCGAAAGCGACGCGGCTATCGTATTCACCGATGAGGCGCGCGCCTTGCGGGATCAGCAGGAAGCGACCGGTCGGGCTGTCATAGACATTGGATGTCACCTGCGCGGTGATCTGACCGGGAAGGTCCGAGCGCAGACCCGTGACCAGCGCCGCCGGAATGACCGCACCGGCCTGGACCACATAGGGGCTTGGCGGATCGGTGAGCCGGTCGTTGCTTGTCGTGCGTCGATCAATGGGTTCGTCAAGGAAGGCTTCCCGTCTGTCCGTGGCATCTGGTGCTGCGCTTGTTACGCTCGCGGGAAAGAAGGATCCGGCGCCGGATTGTAAAGGACCGACCGCCGACGAAGTTTGAGGCTGGTCATCGATGGTGGTCGTGGCTTCAGCGAAAAGTCGGCTGAGCCGGGCTGCCTCCAACTCCTGCGACCGGCGCTGTTCGTCAGGATCGACGGCAGGCGCAGCGACGACCGCCGGCACGGGCTGACCGCGTTGTTGAGCTGACAGGATCGGCCGCCCGAGCTCCCCGGGCAGTGGCGGCCCAAGTTGGGGTATGTTTGTGTAGTCGGTCGGAAGGCGCGACAGACCTTCGGCTGCCTGGATTCGCTCGGTCGAATAGAGTTCCGGCGGTCCATCGGCCGGTTTGCGATCTTGCAGAGCCACAATCAGGATGGCACCGAGACCGAGGCCTCCGACCGCGCCAAGCACCGTCAGCGTGCGGCGCGAGAGACGCATGACCGTTGGCGGATCGGCGCGCAGCCGCAAAGAGGCGGCAATCTCTTTGTCCTCACGGGATTCTCTATCGTCGCTCATTTGCGTGGCCCCACGGCGCCGGGGCGTGACGCGGTAGGGGCGTTGCGGCTCACCCCGTCGGTGCGGACGATCCGCACGCGTTTCTGCCTGTCGCCGAGACGCAGTTCGGCGGCGGCGAAGAGCCGATCGACGATCATGTAGTTGCGGGCGATGCGATAGTTGACGAGCTGGCCTTCGCCTTCCGGACCGATAACGAAGAGCGGCGGCATTTCCCCCTGTCCGATCCCGCGCGGGAACTCGATGAAGACCTGCCGCCCATCATCGAAAGCGCGAAGCGGCCGCCAGGGCGCGCGGTCGCCCTCGATCCGATAGCGGAAGCGCAAGGAGTCGAGGACCACGTCACGTCCGATCGGCAAGGCTGCTTCCGCCTCGGCGTTGCGCCGCCTGAGCGCGATCAAGGCATCCTCGGCATAGGTCCACGAGACGGACGCCATGTAGGCGGACGGGTTCGCTCTCAGTTCGAGATGATAAGTCCGCCGATCCGTATTGATGACGAGGTTGGTCTGAAGATCAGGCCGCGTCGGTTTGACCAGAATATGGATGCGCTGATCATCCCCTGAACCGCTCTGGGTGTTGCCGATGATCCAGCGCGCCGTGTCGCCGGCCGCGATCGGTCCGGAGCCAACAAGGCTCTCTCCGGGCTGCAGGGCGATATCGGTGATCTGCCCCGGCGATGCGTAGACCTGATAGAGCGCGCCCTCGGTGTAGGGATAGAGTTGTACGGCGTTGATGAAGCCGTCTCGTACCGGCTCCATCCGGGCGGCGGCGTTCGCCTCGTTCACCCGCTCAGCGGGACCGGCAGATTCCGGCGCTCGGTCTCCCCCATTGATCGGCTTGAGTTGACCAGGCAGCGGCAGTGGGCTGGTGCGCTCGACGATCCGCACCGGACTCTCCGGTTCCGGAAGAAGCTTCGCTTCGATCGGAGGGGTGTCGTAAGCGATCTCCGGCGGTTTGAAGGTCGCGCATCCCGAGAGAGTGGTCGCGGCGAGGAGGACCGTCATGGAGGCTTTGTTCAGGCGAAGTGTCTTTATCATTGGGCGGACTCCCGGGACCAGTTGATGGCGTTGACAAAGATGCCGAGCGGGTTTTTGCGCAGGCGCTCGGCATCGCGCGGCTGTTGCAGAACGATGGTGAGAATGGCGGTCCAACGTTCCGTTGCGGCGAGTTGTCCGTTGGCGTAGCGGCGCTCGATCCAGGCGATGCGGAAGCTGCTCTCGGAGGCGCGGATAACGCTGGAGACTTCGACCGAGATCTGCGTGTCGCCGACCTTGGCGAAGGGATCGTTCACCCGGGCGTAGTCGTTGAGCGCCAGCGCGCCCTTGTCGGTCGTGAAGTCGTAAGCGTGCAGCCAGTTCTGGCGCAGCACGATCGGATCGGCCGGGATTTGGCGCACATTCTCGATGAAGCGCGAGAGGTGGTAAGCGATCTGCGGATCGGTCGGTCGGAAGTCGGCGGTGGCAGGCGTCACGGCTTGCGCCGCGCCAAGCCTGTCCACCTCGACAACATAGGGCGTGATCGTCCCTTGTGTGGACTGCCAGACAAGCGCGGCGCTGAGCCCGCCTGAGAGCAGCAAAGAGCCGAACGCCATCAGTCGCCAGTTCCTGGCTTGCACGCGGGCGGACCCGATGCGTTCGTCCCAGACCTGTGCGGCTTTCTGATAGGGCGTGACGGGCTCTGGGGTCTTGGAATAGCGAACGCTTGGACGACGGAACATCATGATTTCTCCGAAAGGCTGACGGCGGTCCCGCCGCCACCATGGTCGCCAGAGCGAACGGCATGAGCTGCGACGGCGGCGCCGTGGTGAAGGGTTTGCTGTTGTTTCATGCGCCGCGCCCAGGCTGGCGGTACGCCACTGGCTGAGGGCGAGACGTCGGGGCTGTTACTGAACTTGCCGCCGGTCGCTTCGAAGGCTGCGCGCGAACCTGAGCGGTAGCTTTCGCTCATGGAACGGCGAAGCGGGTTCGTTGCGGCGCTGACGCCCGCTTTTCCAACGCTAGAGAGACCGGCGGCGACACCGGAGGCGCCGCCGCCAGCGGCAGCGTTTCCCATGCTGTAGGCGGTCGAGGCGCCACCAGCGACTGCCGCCGCGCCGCGCGCTCCGGCGCCGACTGTTCCGACGGCCATCCGGGCGCCAGCGACCCCGCCGACAGCAAGCCCGCCGGCGGCGAGACCTGCGCCAACCGCAGCGCCTGCGCCGAGTTGCGGGCCGCCCGAAACGATGCCGTTGGCGATGCCCGGACCGAAGATGCCGAGCGCGAGCATGGAAAGCGCGGCGAGAACGATTGCCATGGCGTCTTCAATGGTCGGCTCACCCGTGAACCCCGCGGTGAACTCGCCAAAGATGGTCGAGCCGATGCCGACGATCACGGCGAGCACCAGGACCTTGACCCCGGACGAGATCACCAGCCCCAACACGCGTTCAGCCATGAAGGCGGTTTTGTTGAACAGGCCGAAGGGTACGAGGATGAAGCCGGCCAGCGTGGCGAGCTTGAACTCGATCAGCGTGACGAAGAGCTGGATCGCCAGAATGAAGAAGGACAGGAGAACGACCAGCCAGGCGAAAAGCAGGATGATGATCTGGAGGAAATTCTCGAAGAAGGAGACAAAGCCCATCAGATCGGAAATCGACGCGAGAATCGGACGGCCCGCATCAAGGCCGATCTCTGCGATGCGGCCGGGCTGAAGCAGCTCGCCGGGGCTAAGGCTGCCGCCCGAAGCGATGAGGCCAAGCCCGGCGAAGCTTTCGAAAACGATGCGGGCGAGCGCGTTCCAGTTGCCGATGATGTAGGCGAAGACGCCGACGAAGAGCGTTTTCTTGATGAGCCGGGCGAGGATGTCGTCGTCGGCGCCCCAGGCCCAGAAGAGCGCAGCGAGCGTCACGTCGATGACGATCAGGGTCGTTGCCAGGAAGGCGACGTCGCCGCCGAGCAGGCCGAAGCCGCTGTCGATGTAGGAGGTGAAGACCTGCAGGAACCGGTCAATGACGCCAACACCGCCCATATCCTACTCCTTCTCGGGATCGTCGCCGGGAAGCCCGAGAAATCGGCGGCGTTGCTCTGCCCAGGCGGCGCGACACATCGTGTCGATTTCCAGCTCTTCCGGCGTCACCGTTCGGCAGCGAGAAAGTTCCGCCTGCAAAGGATTGTTGGTCACGGGAGGAACCGATGGCGTTTCCGGAGTGACCGTATTCGCCAGCTCAACCGCGGCGAAGAGCGCAGCGAGCCCGCCCAAGGCGATGGCGACGGGCCTGATGATTTGGTCGGGAGAATTGCGCACGGGTATTACCGGAACATGCTGACGGCGGTTGGCGTGTAGCCGGTCCCGTAGTCGAGGAAGCGATTGAGGTTCTCGCGCCCCTGCGCTTTAGCGGACGCGCGCCGAGCCGCGTCCAGCGCGTCCGCGCGGTTCTGCGCGGTGATGGCGGCGGTTAGGTCCGTCATCTGCTGGCTTTGCAGGGCGAGAAGTTGATTGCCGGCCTGCGCCGCCTGCAAGGTGCCGACCGCACCCTGGCTTTGCGAGACGAGAGTGCTCAATTCCGTGCGCGTCGCTTCAATATTGCCGACGACGCCGGCCTGGACCTTCAACGCGTCTTCATAGCCTGCAACCGAGGTCCGCCAGCGCGCCTCGGCATTGGCGTTCATGGCGGCGAAATCGCCGGTTGCTGCGGCGTCTCCATATTGTTCTGAGAAGACGCGTTCGATTTCGGAGACGACGTATCCAACGCGCTGCGCTTCGCCCAGCAGATCTTCCGTCTGCTGCATGATCGACCGCAGACGCGCCAGCGATGAGTGCGGCAGGTTTGCGAGGTTGCGTCCCTGGTTGATCAACATCTGCGCCTCGTTCTGAAGCTGCGTGATCTGATTGTTGATCATTTCGAGGGTGCGTGCGGCGGTGAGAATATTTTGCGCGAGGTTGGTCGGATCGATGACGACGTCGCCGACGCCGAATAGCGCATAGGCCGGTTGCATCGGCGCCAAAGCGATGGCTCCGGTCAGCATGAGGGCGGCGAGTTTCTTACGCATGAGTAGTCTCCGTGGTTTGAGGGGATGGGATCGGATCAGGTGTTTGGCCGAGCAGTTCGACGGCCCAATCGAGACCGCGACGGGCGAGCCAGGCTGCGGCGAAGCCGTCTCGTCCGTGTTCGGAGAGGATGTCGGTGATGGCGGCGTGATCGGTCTTCGACGATGCGGCCGTGAAGGCGAGCGCGACCTCGCCGAGACCGAGCGAGAAGAGCCGATTGCCGCGGCGCGACTGGCAGTAATAGTCCCGCTTCGGCATGGCCCGCGCGACGATCTCGATCTGGCGTTCATTGAGGCCGAAGCGGCGGTAGATGTCGGCGATCTGCGGCTCGAAGGCACGCTCGTTCGGCAGGAAGATGCGCGTTGGACAGCTCTCGATGATGGCGGGCGCAATCGCGGAATTGTCGATGTCGGCGAGCGATTGCGTGGCGAAGAGGACGGAGGCGTTCTTCTTCCTTAGAGTCTTAAGCCATTCGCGGAGCTGGCCGCCAAATGTCCCGTCATCGAGCGCGAGCCAGCCTTCATCGACGATGATGAGGCTCGGACGTCCATCGAGGCGATCCTCGATCCGGTGGAACAGATAGGCGAGCACGGCCGGCGTCGCGGCCGATCCGATCAGCCCTTCGGTCTCGAAGGCCTGGAAATCGGCTGTTCCGAGTTCTTCTGTTTCGGCGTCGAGCAAACGCCCGAAGGGGCCGCCAAGACAGAATGGCGTGAGCGCCTGTTTGAGTTCGGTCGACTGCAACAGGACGGATAGCCCCGTGAGCGTTCGTTCTGCGACAGGCGCCGAGGCGAGCGAGGTCAGCGCCGACCAGAGATGATCCCGCGCGACCGGATCGATGGTGACGCCTTCTCGCGCGATCAGGCCGGACAGCCAGTCCTGCGCCCAGGCGCGTTCGCCGATATCGTCGATGTTGCGCAGCGGCTGAAGCTGGACGGCGGCTTCGTCATCCGAAAGCGCGCCGGCGAGATCCTGCCAGTCGCCACCACAGGCGACGGTCGCACAGCGGATCGAGCCGCCGAAGTCGAAGGCGAAGATCTGCGCGCCCGCATAGCGACGAAATTGCAGCGCCATCAACGCCAGCAACACGGATTTGCCCGACCCGGTCGGACCGACGACCAGCGTGTGCCCGACATCGCCGACATGGGGTGAAAAGCGGAACGGAGTCGAGCCTTCCGTCTCCGCGTAAAAGAGTGGAGGTCCGTCCAGATGATCATTGCGCGCCGGTCCTGCCCAGACTGCCGATATCGGGATCATGTGGACGAGATTGAGCGTGGAGACCGGCGGTTGACGGACATTGGCGTAGAGATGGCCGGGCAACGAGCCGAGCCACGCCTCGATGGCGTTCAAAGTCTCGGGCATGCAGGTGAAGTCACGACCCTGAATGACTTTTTCCGCCGCCTTTAGCTTGGCGTCCGCGACGGCTTCGTCCTCATCCCAGACGGTCAGCGTAGCGGTGATGTAGGCGGCGCCCGCTATGTCGGCGCCGAGCTCTTGCAAGGCTTCATCGGCGTCGGCGGCCTTGTTCGCCGCGTCGCTATCGAGCAGCGTCGACGCCTCATTGGTCATCACCTCTTTCAGGATCGCGGCGATGGATTTGCGCTTGGCGAACCATTGCCGGCGGATGCGCGTCAGCAGTTTGGTCGCGTCGGTCTTGTCGAGGCAGATAGCGCGCGTGACCCAGCGATATTCGAAGGGTTGGCTATTGAGCTCATCCAGCAGTCCCGGCCATGTGGCCGTGGGGAATCCGATGATGGAGAGGCTGCGCAGATGCGCCCCGCCCAAACTCGGCGCCAACCCGCCGACAAGCGCGCTATCGGCCAGGAGCGCATCGAGATGCATCGGCGTTTCGGGCAAGCGCAGGCGTTGACGACGCGTCGACACGGTCGAATGCAGAAAGGTCAGTGTCTCTTCGTCTGAGAGCCAGGCGGCCTCCGGCATGAAGCCGTCGAGGAGATCGAGCAGGCGATCCGTTCGCGCCATAAAACTCTCGACATGCTCTCGCGGGTTGAGGCTGCTGTCGGGCGCGTCCTCATAGAGCCATCGTCCCGCGCGGCTCGTATCGTCGAGCGGCGGCATCCAGACGAAAGTCAGGAAGTAGCTGCTTTCGAAATGTCTGGACGCATCTTCAAACTGGGCGCGTCGTTCCGCGTCCACGAGGGCGGAAACGGCATCGGGAAAATGTGAGAGCGGATAGTCGCGCGCCGGCGCCCGCTGCGCTTCGACGAACACCGCCCAGCCCGATCCGAGCCGGCGAAGGGCGTTGTTGAGCCGGCTGGACACGGCGACGAGTTCTGACGGTGTCGCGGAGTCGAGGTCAGGCCCCCGAAACCGTGCGGTGCGTTGCAGACTGCCATCCTTGTTGAGGATGACGCCCTCCGCGACGAGCGCCGCCCACGGAAGAAAATCTGCCAATAGCGAGGCGGTCGAGCGATATTCGGCGAGGCGCATCATCGCTCAGACTCCGAACCAGGTTGGGAAACGAAGATGCCGGCGCGCAACATCGACGATCTGGGCATCACGTTTTGCGGCCCAGACCGCGAGGAGATGGCCGACAAGCCAGAGTGCGATCCCGACCACCCAGAGCCTAAGGCCAAGTCCGACGGCTGCTGCGAGCGTGCCGTTGGCGATGGCGACCGTGCGGGGCGCGCCGCCGAGCAGGATCGGTTCGACCAGGGCGCGGTGGACGGGCGCGTAAAAGCCCGGAATGTCGGCCAGCTCGCGCATCAGATCAGCGCTCCGCCGCCGAACGAGAAGAATGACAGGAAGAAGCTCGACGCCGCGAAGGCGATGGAGAGGCCGAAGACGATCTGCACGAGGCGGCGAAAACCGCCGGAGGTGTCGCCGAAGGCGAGCGTCAGTCCTGTGACGATGATGATGATCACCGCGACGATCTTGGCGACCGGCCCTTCAATGGATTCCAGGATTGACTGGAGCGGCGCCTCCCAGGGCATGCCCGAGCCCGCCGCATGGGCGGGCGCGACGAGCAAAAGGCTGAACGCGAGCGCCGTCGCGTAAAGCGGCCAGCGCGGATAGAGAATTGTGGTTTTGGTCATGGATGGTCTCCTGTCCTGGGGTGAAGAAGCGGTTGGATCTGGTAGTCCCCGGTCGCATCGAGGCCCTCGACGCGGGCGAGTTCGGAAAGTCGGCGCGCCGATCCGCGCCCCGAGAGGACGGCGATCAGGTCGATTGTCTCGGCGATCATCGCGCGGGGCACGGTGATGACGGCTTCCTGGATGAGCTGTTCGAGGCGGCGCAGCGCGCCGAGCGCTGAACCGGCATGGATGGTGCCGATGCCGCCGGGATGGCCGGTGCCCCAGGCTTTGAGGAGATCGAGCGCCTCAGCCCCGCGCACCTCGCCGATGGGGATGCGGTCAGGCCGCAGGCGCAGCGAGGAGCGAACGAGATCGGAAAGCGACGCGACGCCATCCTTGGTCCGCAGAGCGACAAGGTTCGGCGTCAGGCATTGGAGCTCGCGTGTGTCCTCGATCAGAACGACGCGGTCGGAGGATTTGGCGACTTCCGCCAGCAATGCATTGGTGAGCGTGGTCTTGCCGGTCGAGGTGCCGCCAGCGACAAGGATGTTGGCGCGGGATGTGATGGCGTCGCACAATGCCGCCGCCGCATCGTCTGGCATGATCTCGGCGCGGACATAGTCTTCGAGTGTGAAGACCGCGACGGCCGGCTTGCGGATCGCGAAGACCGGGGCGGCGACCACAGGCGGCAGAAGCCCCTCGAACCGCTCCCTTGTTCCCGGCAGCTCCGCGGACACACGCGGAGCGCCAGCATGAACCTCTGCGCCGACATGGTGCGCAACCAGACGGACGATGCGTTCGCCGTCAGCGACGGAAAGCTCTTCGCCGGTGTCGGCGAGGCCTTCGCTCAGGCGGTCGACCCAGAGGCGGCCATCCGGATTGAGCATCACCTCGACAACCGCAGGGTCTTCGAGCCATGCGGCGACGTCGGCCCCCAGAGCGGTTCTGAGCATGCGCGCGCCACGGGCGAGCGCTTCGGATTTGAATGTATGGACGGTCATTGGCGGCCCCGCATTGGATTACGGGGTCGATCAAGAAGACCTTTAAAGGCTGATCGGCAACAGCCTTGAAGGCGTAGTAGTACTACGGCGCGCAACGGCAGGAGAAAGCGAAAAACGGTCGAAACAGTTCACTTCAAAATACCTGGGAAACAGGCTGTAGATTTACTCTTTCGGTGTGAAATCTTGCGACACTTCTTTGGCGAAGGTGTTACCCTTTGCGAGCCGCCGACCGAGCGTTTCTACAAAGCCTTCATACCGCTCGCGGCCTTTCGCCTGCGCGGCATCGCGCATCGTATCTGGCAATGGCGGAGTCGTCGTGAGCCAGAACCGGATGAACAAGGCTATCGCATCGTTGCCGATCGTCACGTCGCGTTCGAGCCGTTCGACGGCGCGGGTCAGCCGGTCGAGACGTCGCGTAATCGCAGCCTCGCGCTGATCCGCAGCGTCGGGGGAAAGGTAGGAGGCAAGCGCCGCTTCCACGATCTGGGATTTCGAAACTTTGCGCCGCGCCGCCAGCGTGTCGAGCTCCGCTGATAAAGCTGGATCGAAATACACATTGAGCCGATCTTTCTTCATGGCGGGCCTCAAAGTTCGATGCCGTCATCGGGATCAAGCGAGGCCTGCCGGGCGATGCTGCGGAATCGGCCCTGCATCTGGCGAGCCCGCTGAGCGTCATCATCCGTTTCATCATCGAGACCCGCGAACTCTTCTCGCGCAGATGGTGCCGGCTCCGGCGCGATGTCTTCATGCTCGGGCAGTTCCGGCTCACGGCGAATGCCGCCGTCTGCATCTTCGCCCGCATCGCTGGAGGCCCTCTTCCTTGGCTTTGGCGCGGCGACGGGTGCGCGGTCACTCCAATCATCTGCCTGCAACTCTTTCGATACGGTCGGTTCGGCCATCAGTTTGGGCGGTGACAGGATGCGTGTCTTGAGCTGTGGGTCGGTATAGTAGCGCGCCTTTTTGCCCCGGACCGGCGGCGCGCCGGAGACGAGCACGATTTCATCATCCGGCGGTAATTGCATGATCTCGCCGGGAGTCAGCAAAGGCCGCGCGGTCTCCTGCCGGGAGACCATGAGATGGCCAAGCCAGGGCGACAATCTGTGCCCGGCATAGTTCTTCATTGCCCGCATCTCGGTCGCCGTGCCGAGGGCATCGGACACGCGCTTGGCAGTACGTTCGTCATTGGTCGCGAAGCTCACCCGGACATGGCAGTTGTCGAGGATGGCGTTGTTCTGGCCATAGGCTTTCTCGATCTGATTGAGGGACTGCGCGATGAGGAAGGCCTTCAATCCATAGCCCGCCATGAACGCGAGCTGGCTTTCGAAGAAGTCGAGCCGCCCGAGCGCCGGAAATTCGTCGAGCATCAGCAACAGGCGATGGCGCTTGCGATTGGCGTTCAACTCTTCTGTCAGCCTACGTCCGATCTGGTTCAGCACAAGCCGGACGAGCGGCTTTGTGCGGCTGATGTCGGAGGGCGGCACGACGAGATAGAGCGTGGTCGGCCGCGCGCCAGAGACCAGATCCTTGATCCGCCAGTCGCAGCGGCTCGTGACCCTGGCGACGACGGGATCGCGATAGAGGCCCAGAAAACTCATCGCCGTAGACAGAACACCGGAGCGTTCGTTTTCCGACTTGTTGAGGAGTTCGCGCGCCACCTGCGCCACGACCGGATGCGGCCGGTCGCCAAGATGCGGTGTGCGCATCATCGCCGCGAGCGTCGCCTCGATCGGCCGGCCCGGATCAGAGAGGAAGGCGGCGACGCCGGCGAGCGTCTTGTCCGCCTCGGCGTAGAGGACATGGAGGATCGCGCCGACGAGCAGCGAATGGCTAGTCTTCTCCCAATGGTTCCGGCGTTCGAGCAGACCTTCCGGATCGACGAGGATGTCGGCGACGTTCTGGACGTCGCGTACTTCGCTGTCGCCGCGCCGGACTTCGAGCAGTGGATTGTAGGCCGCGCTCTTCGCGTCGGTCGGATCGAACAGGATGGTGCGGGTGAACCGCGCCCGCCACCCGGCGGTGAGCAGCCAATTCTCTCCCTTGATGTCATGGACGATGGCCGAGCCCGGCCAGGTCAGGAGACTCGGGACGACGAGGCCGACGCCCTTGCCCGAGCGGGTTGGCGCGAAGCAGAGCACATGCTCCGGGCCGTCATGCCGGAGGTAGTGGTTCTCGAAGCGGCCAAGCACGACGCCGTCCGCGGCAAGCAACCCGGACGATTCAACGTCCTTCCGCTCCGCCCATCGGGCTGAGCCGTAGGTGGTTACGTCGCGCGCCTCGCGAGCCCGGAGGACGGAGAGGAAAATCGCGACACCGATCGCGGCGATCCCGCCGCTGCCGGCAATGATCGCGCCTTCGACGAACACACGCGGCGCATAGGCGTCGTAGAAATACCACCAGACGAAGAAGCTCCAGGGCGGATAGATCGGCCATCCGAGAATGTCCGTCGTCGGCGCGCCGAGCTGAGGCTGAAAGCCGAGCCGCCATGCGGTCCACTGTGTTGCGGTCCAGATGAAACCGACCACAACGAGCGAGACGATGATGATCTGGCCCCAGAGGATTTTGGTGGCCTGTGTTGGCTGTGTCTTGATCGGCATGTCTTTTCCTTCCGGGGTGATGCTCAGATGCCAAGCCCGCGCTTGCGGCCGAGGCTCCAGTCGATCCCACCACCCGGCGTCATCGTTCCCGTCACGGTCTGGCCGAGATGGCGTTCGAGCTGGGGTTTCCACGGGACGAGTTCGAAGCCGAGGCCGCTATCGACCATGGCGAAACGGCCTGAGGCGAGATCGAGACGCCGGCGATAGGTTCCCGAGATGCGATCGCCTTCTGCAGAATTTCTGCGAAGCAAGCCTGTCTCGGTTTCGACACGCGCCGCCGCAGCGTCGAGCTCTCGTTCGCGCAGCGTCTTCAGGAGGTCGCGGGCGAAGGTGACGCGCCGACCATTTCTGGTCGCGAGCCCCTCGGCGACGAGATGATCGGCGCGCCGGTCGAGCGCTTCGCGAACTTCGGCGCCGAAGCCGCCCATGCTGAGCGGCGCCTGGGTCTTGGCGAGTTGCAGCCGATCGAGCCAGGTCGCACCACTCGCGCCGATTTGGGTTTCGAGGTTGAGGTCGGAGCGGCCGACAAGGGCCATGCGCTGACGGCCGCCATTGTCCGAGCGCCAGACCCGCGTCTCGACAATCCCGCCTTCGGGCGTGTCGCCCGTGGCGTCGAGATCGTTGAAGCGCAGATGATGGACGCTGCCGTCCACGGCGTCGATCACGGCATAGGCCTCGCCGCGCAACTCGTCATGCAGCCCGCGCTCGACCAACCGTCCAAGTACTGGGGCAGTCGGTGTGTCCTCAATCGCGAAGTCCGTTTGTGCGCGCCCTGGTCCGCCGGACATGGCGCGGTGCATGGTCTTGATGATGTCGCCACGCTCGGCGAGATCGCGCAGCGTTTCCTGTGCGCCCGGTTTCAGAGACCAAACCGCCGGGGCGAGCCTGTCGGCGAGGCCGAGCCCTTCCAGCGTCTGGGCGCGACCAATAAGGAGTTTGCGCAGCTCCGGATCGCGCGGTTCCGGGGAGCCGGGACGCAGATCAGCAACCCCGGCACCGTCATCGGCGAGCCCCTGGAGCGCGCGGTCAAGACCCGTCCAGCGTTCGGCTTTCACCTCCGCCTGAAGTTCGGATGCGATCTCCTGCTCGGCGCGCGGCCCGAGCTCCAGTTCGACCAGTTGCTCGGCGCGGCTGCGGAACCCTCGGCTGATATAGTCGCGGGCGATGACGAGGTCCTTGCCGTTATCGGCTCGGCCCCGCACGAGAACATGGATGTGCGGATTGTCGGTGTTCCAATGATCGACGCCGATCCAGTCAAGCTTCGTGCCGAGATCGCGCTCGGCCTGGCTCATCAGGTCGCGTGTGTAGGCGCGCAGGTCTTCGAGGCGGTCGGCGTCTTCAGGCGAGACGATGAAGCGGAAATGATGCCGGTCCTCTTCGCATCGCTCTGCGAAAGCGCGATCATCGACGCTGTCTGCTTCGGCGTTGAACATGCCCGCATCACGCCCGTCACGGGTCACGCCTTCACGCTTCAGATAGGCGATGTGTTTGGCGAGCGGGGCGGAACGGAAACGTGCGCCACGATGACGGACGACGCGCGCTTTGATGACGACGCGCCGCTGGGTGCGTGACAGTCCGCGCGCTGCGCCGGCGAAACGGCCCCGGCCGAATTGCGATCCGCGCCCGCGTCCTTTCGAACCGTTCAGCTTGTATCCGGTGTGTCCGGCCTTGCGGGCGGCGCCCATTACCTGGCCGACAAAGCTTTGCGCCTTCCGGGCGCTTGTCCCCTTGTTGCGGATGCGGCCGGGCCGGATGCGCATGTCATTATCGCGGTCGCTCATGACAAAGCGCCCGCTTGAAAGCGCGCGGCACGGTGAAACCCGCATAAAAACAGTGGGTTGAGCCGTGGGGCGGCACTGTGCCCATGACCGCAGCGGGCGAAATACCCAACAACAACAACGACATAGCGCGTATCCGTGCCGCGCCTTTTATCTCGCCCTCCCGTTGTTGTTGCGCCTTCCGTCCCCGTCCTCCCTCCCGGAAACACGCCATCGCGCGACGGACCGCGCGAGAGTGCGATCAGCGGGATCATCGCCGATCCCCGTTTCCAGTTGGCGGGAACAGACCGTCCGATGCGCCGGATGTGTGTGAAGGAAAAGTGCCTGCGCCACTGCTCAGATGCGTTTCATCAGCAGGCGTTTGTCGGTCGGTACGAGCGGAAAAGAGCGGCGCCGCGCGCCAGTCCACGGTCAGAATTGCGCTCGGTTCTCGCCGTTCTGCTGCAACCGACGCGCCGAGGAGCGGCGCCAACGCCGCAACATAATCGCGGGTTTCTCGGGGCAACGGTCGGCCTGTAGCTAGATGCTCGGCATAGCGTGTCGGTCCCGCATTGTAGGCGGCGAGGAAGCCCGGCGATCCGAAGCGGTCATGCAGTTCACGGAGATAAGCGGCGCCCGCCAGAATGTTGTCGCGAGGATCGAACGGGTCGCGCCCCAGACCGTAACGCGCGCGCAGCTCATCCCAGGTATCGGGCATGATCTGCATCAGCCCCATCGCGCCTTTTTCGCTGACGGCGCGCACGTCGCCGGCGCTTTCCCTGCGCATGACAGCGAGGATCCAACGCGCCGGGAAGCCGAAGCGCTGCGCAGCTTCGGCGATATAGGCAGCATAGGAATTGCCGCCTTGTTCCGTCCTGGAGGACGCGGTCTCTGCTGATACGGCGTGAGAGACAACCACGCCGGAGAGCAGACCGCAGAGGAGGAACTTCGCCATAATAGCGCAGCGCCGAGACGGTCTAGCCGCGCTCATCGCGTTTCTCGGGGCGCTTTGCGGGGCGGTTCCAATAGAGCGCCCAATGTCCGTCCTCGGCGTCGGTCTTGAAGAGATTGGCGCGGATCGGAAATGCGAAGGTCGGGTCGTCGATCTGCAAAGAGATGTATTCACCAGCCTTCTCGCCGGTGCGTTTCCAGCCGGCGCCGATCTCCGGTCCGTCGTGATCGCCGTGATGGATGCGATAGTCGGGCGCGTTTTCGCTGTCCGACGATGTTGCCGGGACGAGGGTGAGTTCTCGGTAGAGAATGAGCGTGTGAAGGCGTCCGGTGAAGCCGGTTTCTGTGCGGGTGAATTGACCGATCTGAGCCATGGGGCAGTTCCTTTCATTTGCGGTCGGAAGAATTTTCGAGAGCGTCGGCGTCGTGATCGGCGCGCCAGACATAGTGGCCGTCGCCGTCTTCATCGGTGAGGATCGGAACGGCGCGCCCGATCACGGCGTCTGCCGGGAGTGCGCCGAAATAGCGACCGTCGAGACTGTCGGGATGGCTTGGATTCAGGAGGAAGAGTTCCGTCTTGGCGACGAAGTGGCAGCCCTGCCAAACGGGCAGGTCGCGTCCGAAGCGGTCGCTCGGCTGGGCCTGCGCCAGGGGGATGTCGTCGACAGCGACAGCGGCGCCATCGCGGCAGACACGTTGTCCGGGAAGCGCAGCGACGTGCTTGAGGAGCGGTACGCCCTCGGGCAGATAGCCGCGCTCGGCGAGATAGGTCGCAAGCGATTCCGGCGGATCGACGACGACCAGATCGCCTACGGCAAGATCGTCGTCCGACGCAACGGCGTATAGCCCGATGGGCGCGCTTGCGGACGCGTTCCAGATCAGCTTGGGGCTCACATGAACGAAGGCCAGTCCGCCGATCGCGAGCACCGAGAAATAGGTCGTCATGACGTATCCGAACCGGGTCATGACACGCTCCCCGCCGACGCGGCTCGCAATGTCAGTGGATCGGGTGGACAGGCTTGGCGCAGGAGCCAGGCGCGATGTTGAGCGGCTGTGTAGCCTCGCGGCTCCAGGCCTGCTGACAGCCTGTTGTGAACGTGGCGCCAATAGTCCGGCGCGGCGTCGGCCGGGTCGATGCCGAGCGCTTCGATCGCATCGGCGAACTGAAGAACCCGTTCGACCTTGAGCCAGCCGGACTGGCGCAGCAGGCTATCGCCGCCGGGTGTCACCTGCGGCACGGTCGCATAGGACTCACCCGGTCGGGGCGCACGCAGGATGTCGATCCGGCTTTCCGTAGTCCCGAAGTCGTTCGCCTGCCAGCGGACGAAGGCGAAGACGGCGCCGGGATCGAAAGCGACGGTGCTGCCACTGCGGCTCTGGATCGTTGTCCGCACGATCCGGCCGAAGCGAATCCAGTGCTCGATCTGCTTCTCGATCCAGACGAGTTCGACAGTGGCCCCGCCGCTCATGAGCGGGCCTTCCGTGCATAGGCGGGCGAGATCGCTGCATGCCGCTTGGCGGGCAACACCTCGTCGCCCGTGTCGTCCGAGGTCGAGTTCTTCTCTCCCCGGCTGACCCAGGCTTGCAGATCCTCGATCGCGTAGACGACGCGCCCGCCGATCTTCGAGTAGCGTGGCCCCGTGCCATAGGTCCGGTGTTTTTCGAGCGTCCGCCCCGAAAGGCCGAGAAAATGGGCCGCTTCCGGCGTTCTCAAATAGCGTGGGGGAAGTCCGGCATTGGGATCGGGCATGGGTCGCGTCTCCGGTTAGGCCATCCCGCTTCGGGAAGCGCGGGACTGTCGGAGACGAGAAAAGCGTAAGATGCGCGCCGGGAGGGATGACGATCAGCGCGCGGCGAAAACGTCACTCCCCTTTGGGGGGCATGAGAACGGAGTGTGAAGAGGTATCGTTTGGTGTTAGAAATCTTAAGGTGTAGGACACGGTAATAAGATCGCCCAGTAGGCGCGCATTATGGACGTGAGAAGCATATTTACTGATCAATTTTCCTGCCCCTACCGAGATTGCCCTTTCAGCAAATTCCTGTACCCATGATCGATCATCATTCGTCCGTAGGCAGCAAGGCGGGCGATTTGAGCCTTTAGCGAACTGGTCTTCCATGGCTCAGCGGACACGCGGGCGGCTCCAAAAAAGACTGTGGCGACGGCGCGATAACTGGCCCCGCGCTGGCGGCCGTCGATTGTTCGCAGGGCTCGTTTCAGGCGTTCGCGTCGCTGTCGCGTGATAGGCGGATGCAGGTCGCGCTCCACAAGTTGGTGATATAGGCGATCAGCGGCGGCTAGCCGAACTGCCCAGTCGTCATCTAGCGGAAGTAGCAGGCCAACGGGGCGATCACTGAGCAAATTACCAACGAGATTAACGCCGTTTTTAAGCCGAACCCAAGAAATCCCGTCGTCGTCGATCTTCTGATATGCGATGCGCGCGGCTGGATTGGCAGAGGTCAAGCCCACGTCCGGAAGAGCATCGATCAGTTGAACGACGGCGGGTGCTGCGGTTGGAAGCCAGAAAATCGGAGCGCTGAGTGCGTTGAGCTGTGGGTTTACAGCGAAATCGTAACCCCCAGTCTGCTGGAGCGCCGCCGCCCTCCCGCATTAGCTCGTAGTCATCACGATAGCGCGAGTTCCGACGAAGGCATTCCCAAGCGAGCCCGGAGACACCGAGATCATCGAAGTGATCATACTGCTTGTCGTCGCGCCAATCTGACGGCATTGCGAAATCCTCCCAATCGCAAACTGGCGCATGGAATTGCGTCAGTCAGTCGGGATATTACGCTTTATACCAGCGGTTGCGCTGTGTGGCCACTGGCGTCGTCTTTTACGCATGGTGCCCGCACGCCGATCAACCTGCGGGAAGACCATTCTTGAGAAGATCTCGGTAGCCTTGTTCGGTCATCCAACGAGCGCGGGATAGATGACTGTCGTGGACCTGGCGCGCACGTTCCGGCTCCTTGTTGGCGTCGATACCGAGCAAGAGCGACGCCACATCTTCAAGCGTTGCACCGGCCTCACTTGCATCGAGCAGGCGCATATAGAGCTTCAGGTGATTGCGATCATAGACCGTCACAGCCGCATCGTTCGGTGGCGCGTCGGCGATCCTGTGCTGTCTCGAGGGCATGCGAAATCCTTGCAAGTTGGCCCATATTATTAATGAACTGGAAACCATAACCTAGCAAGCGCAGGCGGCGCAAACGTCGCCGGGTTGGTTGCAGCTTCGTGGCGGCCGCGTCGTTCGCCGCGTATTATAGTGCGTCGCATTAAAATACGCGATCCGCATTTTACTGGCGGATGGATATTCGGGAAGTATTTGGCGCGAACCTTCAGTATTTTAGGGAAAAAGCCGGCCTCAGCCAGGCCGCTCTGGCGGATAGGATGGGCGTTGACCGCGCTCATATAAGCGCGATGGAACGCGGGCAGCAGAACGTCACTATCATCACCCTCTGGCACGTGGCCGAGGCACTTGACGTCAAACCGGCCGAACTCTTGGACGATCAGCGGAAAAGCCGAGAGGCATGATGGCAGCCCCGCCTGGGAAGACCGGGCGGGGCTGTCGGGGCGTCAATCGCCGCTCTGGCGGCGTGACCGCGACCAGATAAGGCTGTAGCTCTCTTCGCCTTCGATGACGGTGTCGTCGAAGAGGTTGGCGTAGATCGGAGCGGTGAAACTCGGATCGTCGAGCTTGAGGCTCAGATAGTCGCGGCCCTCATTCGAGCGCTTGGACCAGGCGGCGCCGATCTCGACTCGGCCGACGAAGACGCGGTGGCTGGGTGCGTTGTCGTTCGCGCGATCCTCTTCCGGGATGATCCTTACATTCTTCGCTTGAACGCTGAGGGTGACGATTTCGCCGACGTACTCGTTGGCGGACTTCTTGAAGGTTCCGATGGTGGCCATGTCAGTTCTCCTTTTGGCTTTCGAGCCCGCGCCCGTCGCGGCCTCGATGGAGATCGACAAGGCCGGGACGACCGCCGACGCAGTCCGGAGGACCCGGAGCGTATGCGGAGGACAGCGGAGACGGAGTTTCTTGTTTCGCGAGGAATGGGCGTAGCCCAGGGGAAGAAAGTTCGGCTCCGCCGTTGCGGCCAAGGCGGTCGAGGCGTCAGCCGATACCGGCCAGATCAGTCCATGAGAGGCCGTGTCGGGCGTGGGTGATGAGGCTCAGGAGAAGTTCGTCACCGGCCAGCGCGACAGTCGAAAAACGCCGGCAACGAGCGTAGGCGATGAGCGATCGACATCGTTTCAGAGAAAAAGTTAAAACCACGCCGGATAGATTTGAACGAGACCGCTCCATTCTGACCTTGCGCGCCAAGGGCCGGATTGGGCATGTTCCTTCAACGCACGAAAGTGGCTGCGGAACGTGTCAAGCACGATCCCGGTTTCCACTTATCTGAACCTTAACCGTGGAGTGAATCCCCATTGACGTGAGCGATTTAGCCGTCTGTGGCTGCGTATCAAGCATGATGCGAATTGACACCGCCGGACTGCGTCTCTGGTCCTGCAAGGGATGCGATGCGCACCCATGCTGTCGCGCCGACGATGATTGCACCGATGCTTGCGAAGATGAGGGTCCACGTCTCGCCCGCGCCGCCGGTCTCAGAGAGACCCTTGACCGCGTGAAAACCGGCCAACCCGGCCGGCAAGGCATAGAGCGCGCCGATCGCCAGGCGGATGGTCGGTGACCGTATCGTGGCGAACGCGACTTGCCCGAGGATAAGAGCGACTGCGCCGGCGAATAGTGCGACAGCGATGGCGCCGATCGGCCCCGCGCCGTTTTCAAACGCATAGTAGCCGACAGTAACGGCGACGAAGAACGGAAGCGCATAGACGGCCAGGCTGAATAACAGCCAGCAGAGAAAGCCGAGGCCGACAACGCTCAGCAATGCGGACAGAAACATGGGCGGTCTCCTTCATGGATGGAGCGCCTCCACCAACCGCCACGGCGCTTTTCGAAGTATAGCGCAAAGCAGCGCACGCCGAAACCTTCCGGCGCGCGCATCAGGTGATGCATCTCAGGCATCACGCTGCCTGCGCTTTGTTGTTCTTCGGCCTGAAATCGAAGAGCGGGACGCCGAGCTTTTTGGCCTTGTCTGCCAGATTGTCCGTAATTCCCGACCCCGGAAAGAGGATGAGGCCGATGGGCATCGCCTCAAGAAGCGCGTCGTTGCGCTTGAACGGCGCCGCCTTGCCGTGGCGCTTCCAGTCCGGCTTGAAGACGATTTGCTGGCATTTGCGGTTATCGGCCCAGCACGCGGCGATCTTCTCGGCGCCTTTGGGCGATCCGCCATGCAGGAGCACCATGTCGGCGTGCTTGGCCTTCACACGGTCCAGCGCATCCCAGATCGCCCGATGGTCGGTGACGTCCAGTCCGCCGGAGAACGCAACCCGTGGTCCGCTTGGCAGGAGGGGTTCGATCTCCGCGCGCCGCTTCGCCGAGAGATAGTCGCGGCTGTCGATCATGGCCGCCGTCAGCGTCCGGTGACTGATCCGTGATCCCGAGTGCGGTCGCCAGGTCTGACCGATATGGGTCTCGAAGTGGTCGGCGGCGATATCGCGCATGAGCTCGTAAGCGTTGCGCCGCTCGATCAGCGTGGTTCCTTGCGCCGTCAGGGCTTCAAGTTCGACCGAGCGAATTTCCGACCCGTCCTGTTCGCGCTGCGAGCGTTTCTGGGCCTGCTCATTGTCGTCCAGGTCGCGGTCGACGCGGGCCGCTGTGCGATGAAACAGGTTGGTCACGGACCAGAGCAGGTCTTCGAGATCCGGTTCGAGACGCGTGTCTTCCAGCGTGGCGGCGAGCGCGTCGAAGATGTCGGCTATCGCACCCTGGAGGGCGTCGGCTTCGGGCAAGGGTCTCGGGTCGGGTTCGTCGGCGAAAGGCCGATAGCCATAAAGCTGCAATTCTTCGAGTACGGCCGCGGTTGCGGAGCTGGCCATTGGTTCGGTGGTCTCGGCGGTCATGGGATCGTCTCCTGTTCGGCATGAGCCGCGCCTCTCGCGGCCTTCCCGAGCGACGGGAAAGCGGGGGCTGTCCGGGACTGCACCGCCACGGCGGCCGAAGCCAGAGGCGGAGGACGGCGAAGGCGGCGCTCTTTTGTTTCGCGATGCAAAGCCGGGCCATTACGCCCGGCGGCGGAAAAGAGTGTCGCCGTAGCCGTTGCCGGCCCGGCCAGTCTCCGCTCCGTCTCGCTCCTCTCGGAAGGCCGAAGGCGAGGCTCTCCAATTAGGAGGTGATCTGACGATAGCGACCAGACTAATGACGGGCCTGCTCAGCCGCTCAGTGTTCGTCGGAAAGCAGCCGTGAGAAATCGGCCGTGGCCAGTTGCTGACCCAGATGCGTCCTTAGGTCGTCCCGTCCGAGCTTGCGGAGGTCTTCGTTGAAGTCGCCGCCAAGAGAAATAAGCCGGATCGTTTCGATACCGACGGCTCCTGCGCGTTTGATCAGATTGGCGGTGGCCATGTCGCCTGCTTCGTCGGCGTCGGCAGCGATGTAGAGACGCTGAAGCCCGGTCGGCAGGATCAGCGCGGCGAGATGATTGGCCGATAACGCGGATATGACGGGCATGTTGGGCAACGCCATGCGCACGGAGAGCGTGCTTTCCAGCCCTTCGCCAGCAGCGAGGATGTCGCTCGCAGTTCCGATCCGCACGCCATGGCCGAGCAGGTTCCCCATCGCCTTGCGTGATGGATCGAGGGGCGCCTTGCGAGCCGTCGCCGGATCGAGCCATGTGCGGTGAACGCCGGTGAGATTGCCGTTCACGTCCGTGACCTTGGCGAGCAATGCAGGCCAGGTCTCCGGTGGGGTGTCCTTGGGCTGACCTTCTCGCCAATAGTAGCAGCACGGATGAAATCGCAGCGCTGGCGCGTCGCCAAGCCCGGAAAGACCGCGTCGACGAAGATAGCGCTCGGCGAGCGTTCCACCGACCGGTCTTCCCATGGCGAAGAGGCGCCGTGCAGCCTCCGGCGATCCGGTGGGCGCGGATTGACGCTCACGTTGTGGCGGTTCGGGGCGTGGCAAGCTCAGGAATCGTCGCGCCTCATCGAGCGTCTCGCCGAAGGATTGCAAATGATGCGCAGCGGCAATGAGGTCTAGCAGGTCGCCATGTTCGCCTGTGGCGGCGTCTGCCCATTTGCCGGCAGCGCCCGGACCGTGGGCTGGTCCCGTCAGGCGAACATAAAGACTGCGTCCGGGCGTGTTCTCGATGTCGCCGACGATCCAGTAGCGGCCCTGCTTGCGACCGTTGGAGAGGTAATGGCGGCAGACGGCCTCCGCCTCGCGGCCGAGCCGTCGTGCGATTTCGGATGCTGCGCTGTTCATTTGCGCCTCCATGGTGAGAGCAAAAAAGAAGGAGCCCGCCACATTGGGCGGGCTCCAGGGGCGGCTGCGGGAGCCGTTGGGGGGCTTGGCTCCCGGTCACTCGGCCGCAGTGGCGAAGGCGTTGCCGGTGACAGGTTCATCATCGGTGATGACGGCGTAATCGCCCATGGCCGGTTCGCCGCCGTTATCCGCCGATTGCGCTTCGCTGTCGGGAAGAGCCGGCATGCGCAGCACTTCGGGCAACCAACCGGTTCCTTCGAGAAGCTCTTCGGCAGCCGCGACCATGGCCGGTTTCTTGAGGCCGGCGATGCGGTCGGATGCATTCTCGCCCTTCGCTTCGCGCACGGCCTCCAGAATGCGGGCCTTGGTGACGCGAGCGAGATAGCTCTCGCCCGTCGGCGCCCAGCCCGTCGCCGCCATGTCGAGCCCGAGCGTCGCCGCCAGCACATCGGCATGGGCGAGCGCCCGCGGACGGCGGTTGTACGGTTCCTGGACGGCGTTGACGGTCATGGCGACGCAATGCGCGAACAGCGCCTCGCGGCTATCGTTGTCGAACCCGACCAGCGCCTCCCACAGATCCTCAGGCGCTTTCGGCAGCGCCCCTAGCCAGCTCGTCGTGCGATCGTCGATGCTGAGCGCGTAAGCCGTGTCGCCAAGGCCCGGCGCCTGGGCGCCGAAACCGGCGCTGTGCGGGGTGATCTCGACGCAGCTATCCAGCGGATAGTGGTAGAAGAGCCGCAGCGCCATCGCGTGCAAGGCGGCGAGGAACGCCGTCTGCGGATCGTTGGCAAGCGCGTCGCGCAGAGCGAGCGTGCGATGCGCCGTCAATTCCATGACGAGGCGGTCGGAGAGAGGCTTCAGGCCATCGTCTTCCTCTTCCGCCTCGTCGCTGGCATCAGGGGGCGTAGCGTCGTCGACGTCCTCCTCGTCAGACGCGTCGATCCCATCGACCTCGTCCTGTCCGTCGGATTCGACGGAAGGTTCATCCTCGGGGCGGACATAGCCGCGCTCGACACGCAGGCGGCCGTCATGGCCGATGCTGACGAAGACGCCGGCCACGGCGATTTCATCCGGCTCGAAGCGGACGGGACGCTCCTGCAAGGCTTCCATCGCCGTTTCGATCTCGCCGAGCCGGGTGTCGATATCTTCCGGGAACTCCTCGGCGTCGGCGTAATCGTCCTCAAGCTGATCGTATTCGGCTTTCAGTGCGTGGAAGTTCGCGATCTCGTCCTCGCTCATCGGCTCGGTCTCGCCGATGATCCGGCGCAGACCGTAGGTATGGCCGTAGGGAAAGTCCGTGCCGATCTCGATCCATTTCCAGCCCTCGGCGCGGATCGCTTCCGCATGGGTTTCGAGCTTTTCATCGACGAGTTTCGCAAGCAGGCCAGCGTCATGGAGCCATCCGCCGTCGTCGGATTGGAAGAGATCGCGAAGGATGGCGCCGCCGGCCACCTCATAGGCGTCGAGCCCGACGAACTGCGCCCGCCGGTCGGAGGCGCGCACGGCGCCTTCGGTCAGCATGCGGCGGATTTCATAGGGCTGTTTCGCATAAGTCCGTTTGATCGACTCCCAGACCTGTTCCTGGCGCTCATGGTCGGGATTGACCGTGAAGGCCATGAGTTGGTCGAGGGTCAGTTCCTCCTCGGCATAGGCGTGGAGAAGCGATGGCGCGATAGCGGCGAGCTTGAGCCGCTGCTTGACGACGTTCGCCGAGACGAAGAAGGCCGCCGCGATCTCTTCCTCGCTCTTGCCTTTCTCGCGCATCGCCTGGAAGGCGCGGAACTGGTCGAGCGGATGAAGCGGCGCACGCTGAACATTCTCGGCGAGACTGTCTTCTTCGGCGAGGCCGTCCGTGCGCACGATGCAGGGCACGGGCGCCGTGCGGTTCAGACGCTTCTGCTTGACCAGCAGTTCGAGCGCCCGGTAGCGGCGTCCGCCGGCCGGGATCTCGAACATGCCGGTTTCAGCGCCGTCCTCATCCAGCACCGGCCGGACGGTGATCGAGGACAGAAGCGTGCGCCGGGCGATGTCTTCGGCGAGCTCGTCGATCGAGACGCCGGCCTTGACGCGGCGGACATTGGACTGGCTGAGCACCAGCTTGTTGAAGGGGATGTCGCGCGAGGCGCTGAGGGTGATTTTCTGAGACTTGGTCATGTCAGTTCTCCGTGGGCGGGCTGGCCGAAAGCCTCTCTCTCGACCTCCAAACCCGTCACGGAGAACCCGGCCCGCCTCTTCCTCTTGAGGAAGCGACGGACCGGAAAGGCGGAGCGCCGGCCGCAGCTACGCCGCGCGCTCGAGGAGCTTCTTCGCCTTGCCCTCCATTTCGAGCCGGGTGTCCTGCTGCGGCTTCGACCGGGCGACGGCGGTGATGCCCTGCACGAAATCGAATACGGACTCCGGCGGCCGACCTTCTTCGGCGAGGACTGTCTCGACGATTCTGGCCGTCTCCGCCTTGGAGAAGCCCCGTTTGCGGAGGAAGTCGGTGCGGTCATCGTCGCTGTGGGCGACGATGCGCTCGCGCGCTGCTCGAATGCCTTCGACGAAGGGTCGCGGCGAGGAGTCAGCGAAGCGGGTCAGCGCCGGCGCCGCCTCGTGCGCGAAGCGATTGGCGGCGTATTTGGAATGTCGGATGCTAATTTCCTGGAAGTCCTCAACGCCCCAGAGATTGCGGTTCTGGCAGACGGCGCGCAGATAGAAACTGGCGATGCCGAGCGTCTTCGCGCCGACTTCAGAATTCCAGCAATAGAAGCCCCGGAAATAGAGATCGGGAGATCCGTCGGACAGCTTGCCCGCCTCGATCGGGTTCATGTCGTCGACCAGGAAGAGGAAGACGTCTCGGTCGGAGGCGTAGAGCGTGGTCGTGTCCTTGGTGATGTCGACCATCGGATTGTAGACGCCGCTCGACCAGTCGAGCGTGCCGGGCACTTTCCAGCGCGTATCGCCAGTTCCGTTCCCCGCGATCTTCTGCACGGCCGCCACGAGTTCGTGGTCGTAGATGCGGCCATAATCCGGGCCGGTGACGGCGCGCAGTTCCGTGCGCCCGTCTTCGGTTTCCAGCGTCTTGATCTGCTCGGCTCGGTGCGAGGTGAGCCCGTATTGCAGGTTGATGCCCGCAAGCGGCGCCGGGAGCTGGCGCAGATAGGCCGCCGGCGCGCTGACTAGGCTGGCGAGCTGGCCGAAGCTCCAATGGGTCGGCGCGACCGGCGCCTCGGCGTCGGGCAGGATGAGCGCCAGGTTTTCCGGATCGTCGCGATGGGCTTCAACGCGGATCGCCGCGCTCTCGACTGTCCGCGTGCGGCTGCGCTCGGCGCGGCCCTTCACCGACGCGTAGAGCTCCGACAGGGACAGATAGCGCTCGTCATTCGGCCGGGAAAACCATTCCGAGGAGACGCGGCCGATCCGCTCTCCGCGCGAGATATCGACTTTGTAGCCGCCGCTCGCGTCGCGCCGGCCGTCCAGGGTTTCAAGGTTGGTCATGGGTCAATCTCCGCGACAGGTCGGCCGAGAGCCTCTCTCTCGACCTCCAAACCCGTCACGGCGAAAGCCGCCGAACTCTTACTCTTTATCGGGGAACATGTTCGTCTTGATTGGCCAGGCATTTGGCGCAGCACCGCCGAACACCTGTCTTCGCCGCCATTGACGCTTCACCCGGATGCGGAGCATTTCTCCGCGTACTACGGGGCGGCACAGTCGCTTCATGTCCAATTCCGTACCCAAACGCCGGCAGCGTTCGCGCGCGGCAAAAATTGATCTTTACGACTACGCGCAGATTCCGGAACCGAAGCCGCGTGGACGTCCCGAACCAGAGTTGACCGACTGGCGCGTCACCGATGAGTGGCTGAAGCGCGTGCCGGTCACTTCGTCCGAAGTGGATGTGTTTGAGGCCTGGTTCGGTGATCTGTTCGACGATTTGTTCGGCCCCTTGGGTTCGGTTGGCTCCTTGACAAAGTTATCATCTAAAGATAACCTAATATGACAGAGGAGACATACGATCCGAGCCTTGACGCCTTGCTCGATCTCGATGGCCAGGTGCTCGTCATCGACCCTGCGGGCAGGCATTGGGTGAAGTTCGTCGTTACGCGCGTGCCCGTTAGCCCGGAGAAGCCCCATGGGCTCGACTATTCGCTGACGCTGCACGGACCTGACGGCGAGCGGCTTGTCGGCTTCGACAATGCTCATCCTGTCGGCCGCCGCAAACGCGGAGAACCGCAGGATCACCGCCACCGGCTCCGGACCGTGCGTCCCTATGACTATCAGGATGCCGCGAGCCTGATCGTCGATTTCTGGGAGACGGTGGATGCAGTGTTAAAGGAGCGAGGCGTACTGCAATGACGACGTTGAAGATCGGCATCGCCGATTATGAGGAGATGAAGGCCCGCACCATGCGGATCGCCCGCGGCGAGCAAAAGCCGGGGCCGGACGATCCGAAGGTATGGTTCACATCGACCGAGTCCTTTGCCCAGGTGCTGTCAGCCGGTAATCGCGAACTGTTGCGGACCATCGCCGAACGCGCACCGGCTTCGCTTGACGAGTTGGCGGAGATGACTGGGCGCGCCAAATCGAACTTGTCGCGAACGCTGAAGAAGATGGCCGAATACGGTTTGGTCGAGATGGAACCGGAAGGGCGCCGGCGGCGTCCGCGAGTCCTCTACGACCGTGTTTCGCTTGATCTGACGTTGACCGGCGAGGAATGGCGAAAGGCAGCGGGAGGCGCATCATGAACGCACCGCAAAACGCCGTGAAGCTCCGCGCCGCGCTTTACCTGCGCGTCTCGACGACGCGGCAGGCCGAGCATGACGTCTCGATCCCTGACCAGAAACGCCAGGGCGAAGCGTGGTGCGAGGCGCGCGGCTACGAACTCGTCGAGACCTATGTGGAGCCAGGAGCGTCAGCAACGAACGACAAGCGCCCCGAATTCCAGCGCATGATCGAGGCGGGTACGTCCAAGCCCTCAGCCTTCGACATCGTGGTCGTCCACTCATTCAGCCGTTTCTTCCGCGACCATTTCGAGCTGGAGTTCTACGTCCGGAAGCTCGCCAAGAACGGCGTCAAGCTCGTCTCCATCACCCAGGAGATGGGCGACGATCCCATGCACGTCATGATGCGCCAGATCATGGCGCTGTTCGATGAATATCAGTCCAAGGAGAACGCCAAGCACGTCCTGCGCGCGCTCAAGGAAAACGCCCGCCAGGGCTTCTGGAACGGCTCGCGCCCGCCCGTCGGCTATCGCGTGGTCGCGGCCGAACAGCGCGGCGCCAAGACCAAGAAGAAACTGGAGATCGATCCGCTGCACGCCGACACGATCCGGCTGATCTATCGCCTCGCCCTGGAAGGGGACGGAACGCGCGGGGCCATGGGCGTCAAAGCGATCGCCACGCATCTCAATGGCAGGGGCATCTTCACGCGAGACGGCGGCCGCTGGGGCATCGGACAGGTTCATCGCATCCTGACCCGGCGGACCTATATCGGCGAGCATCAATGGGGCAAGCATCGCAAGAACAAGGAGCCGACCAAGCCGGAAGACCTGGTGACGGTTCCGGTTCCGCCGATCATAGACCGCAAGACCTTCGACGCCGTGCAGAAGCTGATGCAGGCGCGCAATCCCAAGGTCGCGCCGCCACGCGTAGTGACAGGACCAACCTTGCTGACGGGGATCTGCTTTTGCGGCAAGTGCGGCGGCGCCATGACCATCCGCACTGGCAAGAGCGGGCGTTACCGCTACTACGCCTGCTCGATCAAGGCGCGTCAGGGCGAGACTGGCTGCAAGGGCCGGACAATCCCGATGGATAAGCTCGATACGCTGGTTGCTCAGCATCTGGAGGAGCGTCTGCTGACGTCTGATCGGCTGGAAGAGGTTCTCGTCGATGTGCTCGACCGACGGCAAGAGCGCGCTGAGCGCCGCCGTGAGCACATCGCCGAACTGAACCGGCGGGCAACGGAATCGGAGCTGCGGCTGAAACGCCTTTACGACGCCATCGAGATCGGCGTCGCCGACCTCGACGATCCGGCGCTGAAAGAGCGCATCGCCGGTCTGAAAGTCCTTCGTGATCAGGCGAAAACCGACGCGGAACGCGCCGAAGCCATGCTCGACAGCGCCACTCATCAGGCCGTCACGCCGGAAATGATCGAGAGATTCGCCGCAGCGGCCCGCGAGAAAATGCGGTTGGAGGGCGGCGGCTATCGGCGCGATCATCTGCGCGCGTTAGCTCAGCGCGTCGAGGTCGACGAGCGCGAAGTGCGCATCATGGGATCGAAGAACGAGCTTCTGAGAACCCTAGCCGCCGCAAATAGCGCAGAATCGGCGGCGAACGGCGTGCCCAGTTTTATACCGAAATGGCGGAGAGACAGTCCGGCGAATCTAAAATCATCGGACCACAATGCTCTGTAAAATAAGTACTTTCAAATTTCTGGTGTAGTGAATTGTGCAGCAAAATGTGCAGCACATTTCAACGCACAACCTCAAACACAGCCACGATTGGCGAATGATCGACCTGTTTCGATAATTTAGGATCACGTACCGGTCATGACTCCGATTGCGACGTCAACCGTGGCAGCTCAAAGGCCAAATGCGATACGTGGGGCTTAGTTGAACCCGAGCAGCGCACCGCCCTGCTCCATCGCCCGAACGGCCGATGTGGAGACCGCGAATGGCACGACTCTGGTGACCGTCTACGACCGTCCCTGTTAAGGTTTCTAGGACGCCCGCCATGCGCAGCCGGTTGCCCCGGGCCTGGTGGCGGGCGTCCTGGAAAGCTCAAGGCCTGACGCGCGGGTGGCTGGCACTCTATGGAGATTTGAAGCGATCGCCTGGTTCGACGGTGGCCAAGGATTGCGCTTCCGTGTGCATATTCCGTCTCGACACGGCGCGCATAT
>VMTE01000040.1 GCA_013791775.1 Hyphomonas sp. | reverse complement strand
TATCCGCGCCTCGGGCATGACGCTGGCGCGGATCGCGGGCAGCACGGTGACCTGGCTGCACCACGACCACCTCGGCTCAGCGGTGGCGGGCACCAACAGCGCGGGCGCGGTCGTCTGGCGCGAGAGCGAGCAGCCGTTCGGCGAAGACTGGACCACCGCCGCCGCCAACGACAGCCAGACCGGATACACCGGCCATGTCGAAGACGCCGCCACCGGGGCTCGTCTACATGCAGGCACGGTATTATGATCCGGGGATCGGAAGGTTCCTCAGCATCGATCCGGTGGGGTTCACCTCCGCGCGGCCGGATATGTTCAACCGGTACGCCTATGCGGCGAATGATCCGGTGAATAAGGCGGATCCAGATGGTCGGTCGTTTGTGAGTTGCCATGGGGACACATACGACTGCAAATTCCAAGAGCCCTTTGGTTTTCCAGACATCGGGTCTCAGCAGCTCGGCAGGAACAAGGGAAGGAGCGACAAAGGAGAGCGCGGTCGAACGGGTAAGGCTGACGGAACTTCAAATCCCGATAAGAAATTCAAACCTGGCGAGGAGCCTGGCAAACGTGAAACCAAAGATCAGAATGGCAAGACCAAGATTCACCCTTGGCCAGAAGATCCACGACTCGGCCAAGGTAGAAGCGGTGCAGGCGTGAATCCTGGGAGCAGATATCCCGACGGAACAAAGGTTTTCGGTAAGAACGGCTTGCCTCTTCCTCAACCGGGAACAGAATTCAGTCGCGCACCTGGCACCGAAACAATTGCCGAATCAGAAGGCGGAATTCCAATTGAAGCGGTTGCAGTTGGCGCTGGAGTTGCCGTCGCAGTGGGTACAGGTGTCGCCTGTGCGCTAGCTGAGCCATGCGGCGCGATCGCTGTTGCAGTCATTTTAGGTGGCGGCGCTGTCGGTGCAACTGTTGCGCAATGAAGAGGAGTTATCCGTGGTGCGGACGCCCGTAAAAACTGATGAGCGACGACCGGGAGAGACCGAGTGGCTTCGAGGTTATGACTGCGACGAGCAGGGGGATTTCGAGCGGGCAGTAACATTTTATCGCCAATCTGCAGCGAAGAAATACAGATCTGCATATGTCAATTTGGGAAACCTGCTTGATAAATCCGACAATCCCCTTCGTCAAAAAGAAGCTGTCTATTGGTACAAGCGAGCCTTCAGGGAGGGTGCGAAAGCAGGAGCTTGGAATTTGGCGATGCACTATCGCAATCGCGGCGTTCGGCGATGGTATCTTCACTGGCTGAGCCGGGCCGCCGAAATGGGTGAAGAAGACGCGATAAAGGCTCTAAAGCAGATGAAACAGACGGGTAGATCGATGAGAAAGTCAAATTGAGCTGTGCGGCGCTGGCTGCAAAATTGAACGCTGTCGTGTAGAGGCCACGTTCATCTATGACGCCAGCGCCAGGTCGGGGCGCGCACGGTGGGGCTGAGCTATGACGCGGCGAACCGGCTGTCGGCGAACACGGATACGGCGCTGGCGCCGGTGACGATGGCGGCGGTGTATGACGGCCACTCCCGCCGGGTGAAGCAGGTGGTGGGCGGGGTGACGCGCTACTCCGTGTACGATGCGGGCGGCGCGAAGACGGACTATATCCGCGCCTCGGGGATGACGCTGGCGCGCATCGCCGGCAGCACGGTGACCTGGCTGCACCATGACCATCTCGGCTCGGCAGTCGCGGGCACCAACAGCGCGGGCGCCGTCGTCTGGCGCGAGAGCGAGCAACCGTTCGGCGAAGACTGGACCACCGCCGCCGCCAACGACAACCAGTCCGGCTATATCGGGCACACGAAGACGCCGCCACCTGCCTCGTCTATATGCAGGCGCGGTACTACGATCCCGTGATCGGGCGCCTGATGGCGAGCACGGGGCCATGGGGCGCAGGCACGTTCCAGTATGACGGGCTCGGCAATATCCGCCGTATGGATACGCTGATCTCGCAGGCGCTGAAAAACTGAAGTGATCAGACGCTACTTGTGCCTCCTGCGCTACCGTCGGATTGGATCTTGCGCTCGCTCCGTATACTGCGTAGAGGTGAATTGGTTCGCGTGTCAGGCGAAGATTCTGACGCCGCCTTGGCAACAAATTTTAGAATAATCGGGAATTTCCGGGCATTCGGAGGAACTTCCGGGAAGTTCCGGGTACTGACGACATAGTCCGCGATTTCCGGTCCCTTTTCAGATGAAGAAATCCATGTTCGGTTGATGCCTGCCAACGGCAATCAAAGACGGAGTTCGTGATGTCTGATCATGTTCTGATGCCTTCTCTGGGTGATATTCTTGAAAGCAATCCCGGCTGGCTGGATGAAGCAATTGATACCCCGGCCGTCGCGGAGATCACCGGTCTATCAATCAAGACACTGAACACGTGGCGGTGTCGGGGAGGTGGTCCGCGGTTCCTCAAGCTGGGCCGCTCTGTCCGGTACCGGCGCCGCGCTGTGCTCCAGTGGCTGGAGAATTGCGAAGCAAGATATGTCGACCGCGACGGAGTCATTCATGACTGATCCCACCCGCCCTCTCTCGATCCGTCTCAATGTGCGGGACATCGAGCATCTGTCGGAGCGAGCGCGCCGTATCTCAGGAACGCCCACGGGTGTTGCCCGCGAACTGATCCTGTCCGGCCTCACGGACGGTGACCCGTACGCGCAGGCCGAGCGCCTCCTCAAGATCGAGCGCCGGCTGGCCGCGCTCGCCCAGGACCTGCAGGCCGTTGCGGGCTCTTCGACCCGGAACGCCGGCACGCTCACCCGGATCGAAACCATGTTCGATGAGTTGCTGAGAGCGCTTAGCGGACAGGCGCCACAAGGATGCCGCTCCCATGGCTAAGACGCTCAGGATCCTTCTTGCGGCGGCCACAGTGCTTTGCGTTGCCGTTACCGCTCTGGCGCTCGAGCGCAGTTTTCCCACAGCGCCGGTGAAATACATTCAGGCGCAAGGTACCGACGTAATTCTTCGCGCCGAAGACGTTCGGTTCTGCAGCGACGCAAAGCGGGCAGCTCTTGTCGGAAACCCCGCCGCCGTCGCGGCCTGGTCGCGTTGCGAGGACGTCCTTCGTCGATACGGCATCCTGCCCGAGTTTGAACGGGTCTGGAGCCTCGCTCATGGCGGGGGCATCGCTTCGCTTCTGTCGATGCTTCTGCTCGGCAACGTCCTCATGCGCGATCTGCCGCCCGTCAGGATCAAGCGTGGACCGCGGCTGTATTCCGGCCGCAACGGCCGCGCGCGGCTGAAGCGCGCGAGCGGCAAGGAGATCCGGCGGTCGGGGCAGGGGTTGGCGTTTCCTCCGGGCATTTCGCTCAGCCGGGACCGCGAAACGCGTCACTTCCTGATTTCGGGCGGGGTCGGCTCCGGCAAGACGCAGACCATCCGCGCGCTGATCCTGGAGGCGATGAAACGCGGCGACAAGATGCTCGTCCTTGATACCAAGGGGGACATGACCCGCGATCTGCCAGGCGACATTGTCCTCCTTGCACCGCAGGATGCACGTTCGGCGGTCTGGCATGTCGCTGCCGACTGCCGCACCCGGCAGGACGCGAGAGAGCTTGCCTCCCGGTTCATCCCGAAGAGCAATGACCCGATGTGGTCGGAAGCGGCGCGGGAAGTGTTCGTCACCTGCGTCGTGAGCCTGCAGGCGGAAAAGCCCGGCGCCTGGACCTGGGCCGATCTCTATGCCCGCGCCATTCTGGAGCCGGAAGCCCTCCTTGAACTGGCGCAGCAGTATCACCCTGCCGCAAGCCAGCTTCTCAAGGAGCCGACAAGCAAGACAACCATGAGCATTCTCACCACGTTCAAGGCGCACCTGCATTCGATCGAGGCGCTTGCGGAAGCCTGGTGCGAAACGAATGACAAGCTGTTCCCGGTTTCTCACTGGCTCGATGAGACCATGGGCACGCTGCCGATTGTCCTTCAGCGGGACGGGCGGTATCCGCAGCTGTCGACTGCATGGATCAGCGGCCTGATCGGACTTTTGTCATCCTATGTCGGCAGCCCCTCGTTCGAAGAAAGCAACGAACGCCGCGTCTGGCTGTTCCTCGACGAGTTTCCGCAGCTCGAACAGATGGAGGATTTCTCGGCGCTGCTCGACCTCGGCCGGTCGAAGGGTGTCTGTGTCGTACTGACGGCGCAGGATACCTCGCAGATCCGCATCCGCTACGGCCGCGACCAGACCAGTTCCTGGACCTCGATGATTGGCACGCACATTGTCAGCCGTCTCAATGTCGGGGAGGGGGCGGATGATGTCAGCCGCGCCGTTGGCGTTCAGGAAATCGAACGCCCGGTTCGCAGCGAAAGCGTTTCGGAAGGTCGGCGCAGCAGGAGCCTATCCTGGCAACCCGCAGTCCGTCCCATTATTACGCCTTCAGAAATCGCCTCGCGCCTTGGGCCGACCCGGCACGGCGTCCGTGTCCTGATGGTCGGCATGGGCGAGGACGTCTATGAAGTCGATATTCCCTATGACAGCCTCCAACCGGTTCGGGAGGCGCATGTCGCTGCCGCCTGGACGAAGCCGGGTACCAAGCGCCAAGCGTGCGCCGGCCGGGCGCCCGTCGCCACCGCAGCCCCGCCAATGCCACGCCTTACGCTGGACGATCTTGCGCGCATCAGGCTGGCGAGACCCGAAGACCTCAACTGATGGTGGCCTCGATCTCGGCGCGTAGGTCAGTTGCGGCAGCTGTCGGCTATTTCAAGCACATGGCCTCGGACGAGTATTATACGAGGAAGGGCGAAGCTGAAGCAGACGGGGAATGGGACGGGCGGGGGGCCGAGCGGCTCGCGCTGGAAGGGCCTGTCCAAAAGCGCGACTTCGAAGCGGTATTGAAGGGGCTCGACCCGAAGACCGGCGCGCGCCTCACCCAGATCGGCAAATCGCACGCACCGGGCTGGGACATGACCTTCTCCGCTCCGAAATCAGTTTCGGTGATGTGGGCGCTCGCGCCGGAGGCGGACCGCAGAAAAATCGAGACCGCGCACCGCAGCGCCGTCCATGCCGCCACAACGCATCTCGAAGATACGCACGCCTTCACCCGGCGCGGCAAGGGCGGCGCGATCCGGGAGTCCGTTGCCGGGCTCACCATCGCCCGGTTCCATCATCATACGAGCCGGGATCTTGACCCGCAGCTCCACACACATGCGTTCATTTTCAACACTGCGCCCCGGCGGGACGGCAGCTGGGGCAGCCTCGTCAGCCGTGATCTCTACAAGGCCCAGAAGGAAGCGGGCGCGGTCTACCGCCAGCACCTTGCGAACAGCCTTGAACGAGATGGCCACGCTGTCGAGCGCTATGGTTCGAGCTTCCGCCTGAAGGCCATCCCCCGCGATATCGAGCAGGCCTTTTCCAAACGCCGGCAGGCTATCGAGCAGGCAGCGGACACATACGGCTACCGTACGGCAAAGGGCATGGAACTCGCGGCGCTGCGCACGCGGCAGGCCAAGCGGCCCCGGACACACGAGGCATTGTTTGACGCCTGGAAGCAGGAGGCGCGCACGCTCGGGTTCGACTTGGCAAAGGCGCGCCAGCATCAGGGCCTGAAGCAGACGGAACTGCAGCGCTCCGGGGCAGCGCCGCGTACCAGAGTATCTCCTGAAGCGGGGAGGGCGCTTTCTTCGGCGCAGCGCCTGCTGAGCGCCATTGCGTTTGCAGCCCGCTCACGTTCCGGCGGCGGCGGCCTTCAGGTTTCTCTGCGCACGAGGACAAAAGCGGTGGACCATGAAGGGGCACGCGAGCGTGACTAGCCACACTTGGCTAACGATGGCTAATGCCGGCTGACGGCCAATTACGCGCACTCTGAAAAGGGTCAAAAAGTGTATTCTGGATCGAGCGCTCGATTGATCAGATGCGCCAGCCTGACACCGGCCTTCAGCAACTGGGCGTCTGCGGTTGGCGAATTCTGATCGAAGTAGTCCTGCGTAATTTGAATGGTTCGCGGCGCACCATCTGGTTCGAGGAATTGGCGGGTTTCATCGTACCAGCAGGCGCCGGATTTCATCGTGCAGTATCCAACTGCTTTCGTACGGACGATGTCGAATGACTCGGCAGCCCATTGCCATGGTTCGCTCTGCTTCCAGAGGGTTACATCAACATCGCCGATGCTCTTGCTTAGCCGGTCGGCCGCACGATAGGCTTTGGTCCAACGTCGCCAGCTGAACAGGCTCTCCGCCGCGTTCATCTTGAATACCCCGCGTTCAACCAGGCAATTGTCCCAGACGGCATGCAAGTTGCGGGCGTTGCAGAGGCCCCGCTTCCGTATTTCATTGCCGCCGCTGTCGTCGGCGAATGACACGTGAAGGGGCTGGTGGATATCGCCGACCCAGTGGCCCAACAGGACCAGAGCCCTGGCGCGGTCGATATCCGGTTCGGTCCGATCAGCGAGGACAGCGAAGTCACTCGCGATGGCTGAGATGACGCATTTGCCGGTCGCGCCGCAATCATCGCTGGTCACTTCGTTGAGCGATCGGTCGTAGTTGGCGTAGTGCTCTTTCGGGCGCGTGCGAGGGTTCCGGTCGGCATCGGCGCACGCCTCGACGAATGAGTCGTTCCCGGGGTAGGCGCCCATCAGGCGAGAGAGTTCAGCGCGCGCGGTTAGCGTGATGTTGCGATCAGCGATTTCACAAATCGTCACGTGCCCGAACTTTCCCCAGGCAAATGCGTCGGGCACGAGGAGGCCAAAACCGGAAATCAGCAAGACGAGTAAGCGTATCATTTCCGGTCTCCGATTTCAGAATGGTCGTCCAAAGCGATGAGTCAAAACTCTTCTACGATAGATCAACAGCATAGGGAGCGCACTGATCAGCAGGCGATCTTGGGCGTGTACAAGGCGAATCACTTTTGCCGTCTGGAAAACTGGGTGGATCGTGCTGTCTTCGGTAATCATCGTACACGGACTTTGTATACAGCCTGCGCTTGCCGAATTCCCTTTGACTTTGGGTGTTTTGGGCAGGATCGCATTGCGATCTGTCAGCATCGAAGGTGCATGGGGTGTGAAACCTTCTCTTCCGATGGCAGAGCGATGTGGATCTTAGTCCAGGCGCGAATGGCCAACGTCTCGAGATGCCGCTTGCAGATCACAGGCAGCAACGCCTCCTACTACATTGAACGGCTGATTCGGAACATTCCAAAAAGTTCGATCAGAATGGCCGCTAAACTCCGAAAGCAGACAGTGAGCCAGATGTGACATCAAACTCTCAAGAGCGGACTAGAGAGCGCCAGATCTGATTGTACGAGCAGTACTAGTCCGCGTTAGAATTCAGGAATGGTATCCCGATCTGAAATTTTAGTGTTTGGATGCGACCAACATACGTTATCCTTGCTCGGGTTGATTTTAAAGTTTTCAATTTCTAGGGTAACTTTGGCAGTTTCGCTCGGCCTATACGGGAGGCGCAGTCTAAATATACATTCCAAATTGAGGATCGGTTGGGGGAAACATCTGCTCTATGACTGAATTACCGTTTGAGATTTTAGTCGATGACGCACTTGCCGAAATATCCTCGGCACCAGAACTGATTGAACTCGTCAACAATCGGGTTCTCAGTCTAATCAATGATTTCGAGGATGCGAATTGGCGCTACCCCAAGTTCCAAAGTTACCTATGGGATAACATCGCTCTGACCGCCCTGTCTGAGAAAGAGCGATCCGCGCTCGTCGATCAAAGTCACTCGAGCCTTGTCGCCGCAGCTCGCAATCTCCGTCTCACGGATAATGATAAGATCGGCCAAGGAAGCGAAATCGCAGAAGTGTTTCTCTACGGTTTGATGCGGCATCGCCTTGGCGCGCTGCCGGTCGTTCCAAAGATCTTCTACAAGCAAAATGTGCAGGACAACGCAAAGGGTGCGGATAGCGTCCACATCGTATTAAATGGCGATGATTTTAGCTTGTGGTTTGGTGAAGCAAAATTCTACAACTCAATTGCCGACGCGCGTCTAGATGCAGTGGTGACATCAGTCATCAATTCCCTTTCGACGGATAAGCTCAAGAAGGAAAACTCAATTATAACGAACGTGGCCGATCTGGACGGTTTGCCCATCGCCGAGGACCTTCGCGCCAGAATCAAAGCGGCTTTGGACAACAAGCTGTCTATCGATAGTCTCAAATCTAGGATTCATGTACCCATTCTCTTGCTCCACGAGTGTTCGGCCACATCTGGGGCAACGGACCTTACCGAAGCTTACAAGGCAGAGATAATCACCGCTCATAAAGAGCGCGCCGAAGCCTATTTCCGGAAACAAATCGCCAAAGCAGGCTCGATCCACAAGTACAATGAGATCCGCTTCCACCTCATCCTTTTCCCAGTGCCGAGCAAGAAGAAAATCGTTGACGCGTTCGTGCAGGCTGTCGCCTTCTACAAAGGGCAGAAGTGATGGACGTCTTTGAAACATGTCGGGAAATCAACGATCTTCTGTCAGCAAAGAATGATATTGCAGCCAGAAATCTGTTGATCCACTTGCTCGCAAAGCTTGATGAAACCCAAGAAACGTACCCGCAAGTCTTAAACCAGATGATCCGTGCGACCGGACTATTTCCCTATTTACAGCTCGCAAATGCATCGTGGGATCAGAAGTTTGTTCATCGCGCATTCGAGGTCGATGTCGGCCGTCGTCGTGTGGCCACCTTGCATCGCGAACAGTCTAGTGTTCTCTCCAAGTTGCTGGATGGAACCAGCATTGCCGTAAGCGCCCCGACAAGCTTTGGGAAGAGCTTTATAATCGACGCCTATATCGCAGCCAAATGTCCTGACAATGTAGTGATCATCGTCCCTACAATCGCTCTCATGGACGAGACGCGCCGCAGACTGTTTAAGAAGTTTTCCGATCAGTATACGATCGTTACTGCACCCGACACCCGACTTGGATCGAAGAATATTCTCATATTTCCGCAAGAGCGAGCGTTTGGCTATCTCGCTGAGCTTAAGACGATCGATCTTCTGGTGGTGGACGAATTCTACAAAGCTAGTCTATCTCACGACCGAGAACGAGCTCCGTCTCTTATCAAAGCAATTATGAAGCTATCGAAGAAAGCCAAGCAGCGCTACTATCTCGCGCCGAACATAAAAAAGCTTACCGACAACTCGTTTACACGCGACATGGAGTTCCTGGAGCTTCTTGATTTCAATACGGTCTACCTGGACGTCAAAGATCTATACAAAGAAATCGGTAAGGATGACGCCAAGAAGGGCAAAGCGCTGATTGATATTATTCGGCAAGGCGGCCAAAAGTCATTGATATATGCGGGCACTTACTCCGAGATAGCCAAAATCGCCAAGCTCGCGATTACAGAGGTTCCAATTGTAGACCGAATCTACACAAGCTCTTTTGCGAAATGGTTGCGGGAGAATTACCAGGAAGATTGGATACTGGCTGATCTGGCGGAGAGGGCCATTGGTGTACACAACGGTGGAATGCATCGTTGCCTCAGTCAGCTGCAGATTCGCCTGTTTGAGTACCCGGACGGTTTTGACAGCATCGTATCAACGTCCTCTATTATCGAAGGCGTTAACACCTCGGCGCAGAATGTGATCGTGTGGAAAAGCAAGCTCGGACGCGCCAATCTCAAAGATTTCACTTATAAAAACATAATCGGCCGCGGCGGCCGGATGTTCAAATACTTCGTGGGAAATATCTACCTTTTGGATGCGCCGCCAAAGGCAGAAGACACTCAACTGGAAATCCAATTTCCGGAAACAATCCTAGGTTCGCTCGATGAGGAGCAGGACGCAGGTTCTCTCACGGATCGGCAAGTTGAGCGTATTATCGAATACAGAAGTGAGATGTCATCGATAATCGGAGCTGAGAATTTTCAACGCGTTAAGAGGGAGAATCTACTTCAGGATAGCGACTCTAACTTTCTGCTTAGCCTTGCTTCTGAGATGAAGAAGAATCCGGATGATTGGCGCGGGTTCTCGTTCCTGAATTCCAACGATCCGGGGCGCTGGGACAGGATGCTATATAAAATCCTCAAGCTTAAGCCGGCAGGCTGGGACACCGAATTCAGCAAATTAGTGGTGACCACCAAGACGATCTCGGACAATTGGAAGCGCGACTTGCCTAGTCTGATCTCATCTCTCACGCCCCACGGTATCGACATCGACGACTTCTTCAAACTCGAACGGACAATAACCTTCAAGCTCTCAGCCCTTCTTGGCGACGCTAACGTCTTACACAAGATGATAGTAGATTCTTCTGTCGACATATCTGGTTTCGTAGGTCGGATGAGTCGGGCGTTTTTGCCAAGTGCAGTCTATAATCTTGAAGAGTATGGCCTTCCTCGCATGATCTCAAAGAAGATTGATGCTTCTGGCCTTATCGATTTCGATGATCCTGACATGGACCTATCAGCGGCGCTCCAGCGACTTAATTATCTCGGACTAGACAGAGTGCTGGCAATCAAATCGTTAGGCCCGTTTGATCGATACGTCGTTAAATTCTTCTTCGATGGGATTACCCCCGATGAAATCATCGAAGCTGAAAGAGCCGACTAAATTTTCCGTATCCGGTGCGATGGAGGTTCGCTTGCGCCCTACTTTCATGCCACACGATAGTCGTCGGCTGCTGTCGCAATATGTTCGCTTTCCTTAAAGACTTCAGTCGCCAGTCACCGCGCCATCTCTCAATTGTTCGATCTTGCCCCGCGACCGCTTTTCAACGAGCGCCCGCAGGATATCCGCCCGCTCGCCAAGCCACGCCAGCTCTTCGGCCGTAATTGCATAATGCTCCGAATACCGCGCATCGACATAGGCGCGCTTCAGCAGTTCAAACAGCCTCCGGTCCTGCTTGGTTTCGCGAGGCCAGGCAGCAATGAGGTCCGGGTCGATCTGCTCCGCAAGGGAGCGAAGGAATTTAATGCTATGGGTCGAAGGCGAATAGTTCGTCTCTACAAGGAGGAGGCACGTATAGGCGCGCTCCACGGCCTGGTGAAATGTGAATGCCGCGTCACGCAAATTGCCCTCGGCCACGTAGAATCTGCCGCCTGTGAGGGCCTGCTCAATCCGAGGAAACCTTTCCTCAAAATGCTTCTCAGCCGTGGCCAGTGCCTCGTCCGCCGTCTGCGGCTGTGGCGTCACGAATAGCGTGCTGCCCTTGAGGTCATAGAGCGCGATGCCCTCTTTGATGATGTCAGTGAAGAAATACTGGCCTTGGGAGAGCGCGCTGTTCACCTCGTCCATCGTGTGGACGATGAAATTGACCGGGGTCCTGATCCCCGTCTCCCGCATGATGCGGTCTTCGGCGCGGTACCAGTAGGTGGCGAAGTCGACCACGCTCTGCTGGTTGACGACGATCAGCAGGTCATAGTCGCTGAGGTAGCCCTTGGCGGTGTGCGGCTCGTCCACCCAGGTGCCGCGCGCATAGGACCCAAACAGGATGATCTTGAGGATGCGGCCTTCCTTCTTCTTCGGGGAAGAGGCGGACTTCATCGCGTCGGTGAATTCCTCAAACAGGATTTCCGTCACGCGGGCGAGTTCGCGCTGCTTGCCATGGGGGAGGTGGTCGAGGTCGGTTCGCATGGTGGTCATCTTAAGGAGCGCCGCACGGCGTGCAAAGCGCCAATCCTCCCTTCAGTTGAGGCTGCCGAAGGCAGGGAAGGACCAGCCGCGCTGGGGCGCGGCTGGCCGGTTCTTACTCGCCGGGGTTCCAGAGGAGGGCGTAGCGGCCCTTCTTGCCTTTGACCGGGGCGAGGTTGGCGTAGATCCGGCGCGGCCCGATCTGGGGGTCTGCAAGGGTCAGGGAGATGTACTCCCTGCCGCTGGACTTGGCCTTCATGATCCAGCCGCCGCCGATCTCGGTTTCGATCTCGCCTGCGAAGATGCGGTAGTCGGGCTGAGCGGGGGCGGTCTTATCGGGGTTCTTCCGGATGATGAAGGGGGCTGAGAGGCTCATCATGGCGAGGGTGCCTTCAAAGCCGGTTTTTGTTTCGGTGACGTATCCGAGTGCGTTTGCCATGGGGATCTCCTTTTCGTTTCCTGGCTTGCCTTCCGGGAACTCCTTGTTCCCGTCGACGCCGGACCGGAAGGATGGCCTGCGCCGGGCCTGAACCCGCGAGGGGCGCAGCAGGGCGGAGCACCGCCCCGCAGAGGAAATTTGGGGCGCGAGGAATGCGCCGCAGGCGCAGGGGAAATTTCCTAGAAAGGGGCGGTTTCAGGCGCGGCGGAGGTCGTCCAGGTCAAACGGCAAAAGACGGAAACAAGGGGGCAGGCGGGCAGAACCGGAGCGTGAAAGCAGGTCCTTGGGAAACCACTCCCACGGCGTCATCGAAACCATGACCCACTGATGGGCCCGCTCCGAAGCTGAGCCCCCGGTCTCTCCAAACCCGACAAGTCGCCGGGATCCGTTCCTTGCTCTCCGCCTGTCGTTCGCATGCTCAGGCGACGAACGGGGTTCGCCCGGTCGTGCACACCGAAGCGTGTCAGCCGGTGTGAACATCTTTCCAACGTCGTGGCCTCCGCTTTGGGCAGAAGTCTCTCCGGTCTCGCCAACTACCCCGCCCCAAGGGCATAATGCGAACGTCTGCTGACTGAGCGGTAAGGCGCCGAGACCGAAGCAGAAGGACTGACCGATTGTTCGTGGACAGCCCAAACAGACGGTGCACGACGCTCCCCTGGCTGATCCGCTTGGCGTGCCCGCGCGAGACGTGCGGGCACATACCTTCACCGGCACCAGAAGACATGAACTTCATCAAAGCCCGTCTGCATGACGAGGATTTCGCCATTCAGCGCCATGTCGCGGGCAAGCGCCTGCCAGTCGATATAATATTCCAGCGAAGCCGGGATCTCGGTCCCGGTTTCCCGGATCATCTCCTCGGCAAAGGCGCCTGCGGTCTGATACTGCCCGGCATAGTTCTCGAACGCGGCGCGGGCTTCGGTGAGGCCGTTGCCGAAATGGCTGTAGAGCTTCGCCGCAAGCCTGCCGTGCTCTTCAATAAAGCTGGCCAGGTCGCAGACCGTGTCGAAGGATGCGTATTCAGACAGGCAAATGCCCTCGAACCCCTCATAGTGTCGGGTAGCAGGCCGGTGTTGCCACCGGCCCGCCCCCTCAGAACCGTGCTTGCAAGTTTCCCCGCACACGGCTCAAGCAAGTCCCTGTTTTGCCGCGCGGCGGCAGTCGGCATGGACAAGAGCGAGGTTCCGGTAGGAG
>VMTE01000024.1 GCA_013791775.1 Hyphomonas sp. | reverse complement strand
GTACACGGTCCGCGATCCCCAGAACGCGACCGCAACGGCGACTGTAACCGTGACCGTCAACAATCAGGGCCCCGTCGCGGTAAATGATGCGACATCGACCAATTCCAACACAGCAAAATCCCTCGATCCGCGTACCAATGACAGCGACCCTGAGGGCGGCGCCCTGACCATCGTCTCGGTCACCACGCCGTCGAGCGGCTCGGCGATCGTCACCGGCGGTGGCACCGGCGTGACCTACACGCCGGCCGCCAACTTCATCGGCACGGCGACCTTCAGCTACACCGTTCGCGATCCCCAGAACGCGACCGCAACGGCGATCGTCACAGTCACCGTCAACAATCAGGCTCCTGTCGCGGGCAACGACGCGACGTCGACAAACTCCAACACCGCGAAGTCCCTCGATCCCCGCACGAATGACAGCGACCCAGAAGGAGGCGCCTTGACTATCGTCTCGGTGACGCCCCCGTCCAGTGGCTCCGCAGTCGTCACTGGCGGCGGCACCGGCGTCACCTATACGCCGGCTGCGAACTTCATCGGCACCGCGACCTTCTCCTACACGGTCCGTGATCCCCAGAACGCCACCGCCACAGCAACCGTCACGGTGACAGTGAACAACCAGGTACCGGTCGCCGGCAACGATGCGACTTCCACCAACTCCAACACCGCGAAATCCCTCGACCCACGCACCAACGACAGCGACCCCGAGGGCGGCGCCCTGACCATTGTGTCGGTCACCACACCGTCGAGCGGTTCAGCCGTCGTCACCGGCGGCGGTACAGGCGTGACCTATACGCCAGCTGCGAACTTCATCGGCACGGCGACCTTCTCCTACACGGTCCGCGATCCCCAGAACGCGACGGCAACAGCGACTGTCACCGTTACCGTCAACAATCAGGCGCCCGTCGCGCAGCCGGACAGCGTCAGCACGGCCTACAACACGGCTGTCAATTTCAATCCGCGCACCAATGACAGTGATCCGGAAAGCGGCGCCCTGACCATTGTGTCCGCAACGACGCCGTCCAGCGGTACCGCGACCGTCATTTCCGGCACGAGCATCACCTACACGCCCGTGAGCAATTTCTCGGGCACGGCGACTTTCAATTACACGATCCGGGATCCGCAGAATGCGACGGCCTCCTCCACCGTCACCGTCACGGTCGCGCCGGCTCCGAACCAGCCGCCCGTCGCCGTAAATGATGCCGTCGAAGGCTTCGGCTATACCAACCAGATTATCTACATCGACGTACCATGGGCGGCGAATGATTCCGACCCGAACGGCGATCCGCTCACGGTGACTTCTGTGACCCAACCGACAAAGGGCAGCGTCGCCATCCAGGGCAATACGATCGTCTATACCTCAGCCACCAACAACGTTCTCGCGAGCTTCACCTACACAATCTCAGATGGGCGCGGCGGGCAGGCGACGGCGACCGTTCAGATCCATATCACGCGCGAGTCTCCGAACTAGCGACAGGCTGCTGGTGCCGCCCAAGGCCTGGACGAGGTTGCCCATTTCGCGGATCGATAAGCCTTGCACATAGGCTTCCCGAATGACCGCTGTCAGGGCCTCTTCGGCGGCGCGGCGGGGTTTCCAGAAAGGACTGAAATAAGCTGCCGATGCGCAGCTTCGAGATCCGGAGTTCGACATTGCCGGCCCGGACTCATTGAACGTCACCCACCATAACTACCTATCGTCTCCGCCCGTCCCCATCGCATTGGCGACCATATTTGCCACGTCATTCGCCGCCTTGCGCGCGCTATCGTTGGCGAGATGAGCATAGCGCTGCGTCGTGGATGTGTTCTTGTGTCCAAGCAGCGCGCCGATCACGAGAAGAGACAGGCCATTGGCCGCGCCGAAGCTCGCAAAACTGTGCCTCAGGTCGTGCATCCTGAAGTCTTCGAGGCCCGCCTGTTGGCGGATCAGGCGCCAGACCTTTGGCAGCCCCTGATAGGGCCCGCTCATGTTGGCGTCCGGAAAGACCCAGACCGGGTGGACGCGCGGCGCTTCCGCAAGGAGGCGCTGCGCCGCGCCCGAGATCGGGCGGATAGACTTGCCCGACTTGGTAGCCGCGAGACGCAGGAAGCCGCGCTCGAAATCGATCTCCAACCAGCGCAGCTCGACAATCTCGCCGCGCCGGGCGCCGGTCAACGACAGGAGGCGGATGATGCGAATGGCGTTCAGGGCTTCGCCGCGCCGCTCCCATTCGGTCAGTACGTCGCCCAGGCGTTTGGCTTCAGCCTGGGTCAGATAGCGCTCGCGCTGGGCAATCGGCTGGAGGCGCACGCCCAAGCATGGGTTCTTTTCGAGGATCTCCAGGTCGAGCGCGTAGGCGAAGACACTCTTCAGCATGGCGATGGTGCGGTGCGCCGTTCCAGCCCCTCCCCTGACCTCCTGGATGCCGCGCGGACCGGTCTTGCGCTTCATCGCCGTCTCACCACCGGTGATCGCATCGCGCAACCGCGTGATGTCGTACTTCCTGACTTCGTTTATCCGCTTCTTGCCAAGCACCGGAATGACATGGGCGCGCAGGATCCGGATGTCCGACATGTATCGCTCGGGTTTTCGCACCGCGCCGGTTCGCCTGTGGAATGGCGCCGCTTCCTTGCCCCACATCTCGATGAGATCGGCAACCGTCGGTATCCCGAGCTCGTCGCGGCGTCTCTCCGCCTCCGGATCAAGTCCGATTCGTGCTTCTGCCTTGAAGTCCATCGCCCTCGCCCGCGCCGCTTCACAGCGCAGCTGGGACGACTTCCCGAGTGTCACCAATCGCTCTCTCGCAAGACGGCCCTGACCGATCCGGTATCGGATGACATAGGCCTTCACCCCGGACGGCATGACGCGCAGACCAAACGAGGCCAGTTCGCTGTCCCAGATCAGAAACCGCTTGTCTTCCGCCTCGACCGCATCGACAAACCGCTGCGTCAGCTTCTGTTGCTTTGGTGCCATCGGCTCCCTCATCAGCATCTGAATGGTCCTTGTGCGGACACAATCTGTGTCCGCACCATGTCAGCACGCAAGCTTCATTTCACAACCAATGATAGCAAACTCCGACAACGCGAAGACTTTACCAAATATATGTTTTCGTTGCAATTTTCAACGATCATCGCCCATCAGCAATATCCATCAAATACTACCTTAAGCTGTTTCGTGCTGCGCGGGCACTACTGGACTGGACTCAGCCGAAGCTGGCGGAAATGTCTAAGTTGTCTGTTCCTACGGTGCGGCGGATGGAGAGCGCGCGAGGTCCCTCCGCAAGTACGAGTGCCAATGTGGATGCCGTACGTCGCGCATTAGAGGATGCGGGTGTCATCTTCCTAGAGCCGAGGGAAAGCAAGGATGGCGGGCCCGGAGTCAGGCTGAAACATTAGCGCTTTGCGGAAAGTGCTAGAGTCCGGGCCCATTAACTGCATTCCAGAACTAGAGACATCATGATTCATTGCCTCTGCTTCAGCAGCAACCGACGATGACTAACTTGTTTCGGTTCTCGTATGAGCAGCGGACCAAGTCGAGGCGCTGCCGCGGGCGCCCAACAAAGAACTCGTTGCTCCCATGCCATATTGAGTACAGCAGGACATTGCATTTCAAAGAACAATCTTCCTGAAAGTGGTAGTTCAAGAAACCGAGAACCAGTCCTCGCTGATTGAGATCTTAGACACTTTTGCAGCCCGGCGGGCGATCTCAATGCCATAAGCGTTTTCGCAAACAGAGATCCACTGGCTACAGTGAAGCTTGGTATTTGAGAGCACGTCTTGAGCGACAGAATCCGGTATTGGGAAATTTTGCCCTCCAGGAAGCGGTGCCAGAATTGTTAGGCCCAACTTCTCGGCCTGCATAGACAGGCGATTTGCATACATCCAGTCAACATCCGTTTCTGCGCCTCCAGTCAATTCAATGGAGGCTGCTTCTCGCAAAACACTTGCGTCGCCTATGTCGCTCTCACCAAAGAGGCGGCGCGCAAGTATTCGACGGTCCCGCAGGTTTTCGTCTGCCCCACTGACCCGTTTTATGAGGACCAAACTTAGTCGATGGAAAAGTTCTGGTTGGTCGGCAAACCAGTCAGTTGACAGGGGCTCGCTTACTTGGGCAGTCGCCGGTGTTGCTGACTTGATCCAATTCAAAAAACGAGACCAGCTGTCCTCCTCAAGGCCTCTCAGAACTGGATCTGAGTCACTTCGAAGTTTGGCTATGACCGTTGGGCTCGCCCACAGGAAAAAAGCTGCAAGTCCTATTAGCAGCGAGGTTCCTTTGCTGCGGCTGAACAGCTGCTTCGCCCACCAGTCTGCGTCCTCCGCTTTGCTGCGCGCCACATGTAGACGGTCTACCAAGCCAGGGGTCGCTGCGAAGCCCTCATCACTCCAAACGGGCGCCGGCTCTTGCGACTCAATAGCGTCTTCAGAACTTTCTTCATCTACAGCGCCCTCGTCGCCATCCTCAGAATCAAATGAGGGATCCACTGCCAATGCGAACCTCTCATCTACTGCAGTCGAGATAAGTGCCGCCCTCACAAAAAGTTCTGACCCCGCCGCAAATTGGAACCCCATATCGACAAGCTCTTGCCAAGGTTTTCGCCGAGTACGAAAGCTGAGAGCGCTTTTTCTGAGAAGCTCCACAACGCCAGCTGCGAAAGCACCAAGCCCGGTTGGGTCGGGCGCTGTTGCGTAATGATCGTCGATAATTGCTGTGACTGCACCCCCATGCCGGTAATGGATCCCGAGAACGGGATCAAAGAACCGTCTGGGATCGGAGAATTTTCGGGATAGAGGACCAGCGCTCACAGTTTCAGTAAGAATTTCAAGTGCGGTCGGATAACGCTCTTCCGATGGTCGACGGATGTAGCAGCTGAGACGACCATCGAAAAACTTCTCTTGAGCCTTTTTGTATAGCTTGGCATCCGCAACGATTTCGTCGTACCTTCCAGACTGAGCAAGCCATCGGAGCCTGAGCGACACGTTATCTTTTGTGAGGTGAATCATCTCACTGGTAGCGAAGCCTCCAATGATGCCGAAATCCGACGCTTCTTTAAGTGGACCGCAGACCATTCTCTTTGTAGTAAAGCGGGTTCGCCAAAATGACTTGAGATCGTCTTTTGAGGAATTTGCCGCCATCACCTGCCTTAGAATACTACGAGCATGAGCATCAGGTTCTTGATCGAGCTTTCTAGCACAAGCTTCGAACAGTAGATTGCGCCCAGCACCTTCTGGCAAGCCCATTCCGCGCTGACTCAACCCGGTCAAAGACGCCGTCAATCGTTCAAAACCGGGTTCCTCGACCAAGTGAGTGACAATCTGCTTCATGGTTCGCGGCGATTGAGCGAAGACTTGATCACCGAGTAGCATCATAGCCAGTCGGCGCGGCTGGTTGACTAGCGCATAACCTGACTCTTCACTGAGCTGGACGAGGCCATCTACTAAAGAGCTTAGCTCGCCTTTGTCATAAAACCCGCAATAAAAACGTGTGACGTTAGTCCAATAGAAACTGCGCGCCAAGGCGTTGAACCTGTCCGGCTTCGCTCCTGACTTAGGCGCGCCTGCCGGAGAGTACTTGGCTGTTTTATAAAGATGCCAAGCAGTAAAATACTCTCGCAGCGGCTGTACTTCGAATTCAAAAGTTCCTTCAACTCTTGAGACAAGTGCGCCGACGCGCTCCATGGTGCCACGTACTAACTTATCCGCAAGCGCCACCTCGTGCTCTTCGCCTACTAGATACTCCTTCACGCACGATTCAAGTTCTTGGCGCGTTATGCTACCTGCGCCCGAACCTTCCTCAGCTTGTGTCTGCAGCTGCCAGGCCAGGACTCCATGAATGGACAAAAGGAGATCGCGATGATCACGCACCACTGCTGATTTTTCTGCTTCTCGATTGAAGAAGAGCTTCATGTACTCCTCGTACAAAGTAGTGCGCTTATCCGGAAGCGCATGTCCTTGAACATGGATAAGATGCAAGAGAATGGCGAGTTGCATGGGATTTCGCGCCAACTCGCGCAAATGCGCATGCTCGAGCTTTTGAGTGAGGGTGGTCTCGACCGACAGGCGTTCCTCATCAGAAAGATCCTGCGCTTCGCTCCACTTCACTCGATAGGCTTGGATATTTCGGGGTCGAAGATCTCTCAGCTCTAAGTGAGCCCAATCTTCCTCGGAGAATCCAGGTGAATTTGCAAAAGCTGCAGGACGAGATGTGACAATCATCTGCATAGACAACGCTAGAGCATCAAGACGATCAGCAGACTTGCAGATTTCTTCGACTATACGGCCGCGTGTTTCAATGTCAGCCACCTCGTCGAACCCGTCGAGAACAATAACGCTGTGGGCTCTTTTGAAAAACTGGATAAGCTCAAACTGGGTAATGTTAAGCCCGCCTGCGTGGTGCGAAACCTGCATCGCGAGAAAACTTTCAAGAGAACGTTCGCCAATCTGCGGCACTCGATGATCGACATCCTTCGCATAGGGATGATGTCCTGTGACCCATCGAGCATAATCACGGAGATCAACGCGGAACGGTGCCCGCACAGGCCCTATCCGATGTGTCTCGGCAACAGTTTTGAGTTCAGAGGTTTTCGCCAACAGCTTCAATCTATTCAATTGACAGATAAACTGCGTGACAGTTGACTTTCCTTGCCCCGGCGCGCCTTCCAACACTAACCGCGTGACGCCTTTAAATAGCGGCATTTGCAAAAGGAACGCGGCCGCTTGGCCCTGATTGATTTGTGGAATCTCTTCTTCGACTTCCAGATGCTCAAAGTCTTCCAGTTGTACGACGTATTCGGCAAAGTCTCTTGCCCGATCAAACCGATAAGGAAAGCCCCGCCGGTCCCGCTCTCGTAGCCTTTTTGGCCCTAAAGGTACGTCGACAAACAAATCTGTCAGTCGGCGCTTGAGATCTGCCTGTTTGAATTTGACGTCCCGATCAGCGCCATACTGTTGAGCCATGTAAGCGGTTACAGAGTTTGCCGCTTCAAGCTTTGCTCCGTTCTCCGGCCGCTCCAAAAGAAATTGCATCAAATCGGCGGCACGACAAATGTCCAGAAAACTCCACTTGATGTCGCCTGATAGATCTACGCGGCGATCAAGATCGTCGCGCCACCAGACTTCCGTAGGAATACCAAAAGCTTGGGTCAATTCTGAGTTCACCTTGTCGATCGAACCGTCGTCCAAATGGCTCGTGCCTTTGACATTGGTGATGAAAAAGTACCGTTTTGCACCACGCAGTATGAGCTGTTCGACTTTGTGCTTTTCTGTTCGAATGAGTTCGGCGACAGCGTCGCGATCTTCCTTTGTGCTGGGGTTCCGCGAGAATTTAACCTGGAAGACGAAGAAGCTATCGTCCTCGGGATCAAGAAAATAGGCGAGTCCGTCCCGCCCGCCATCTGGCTGGCCTGTCGGCAGGCATTGCACGATATGGTTCGGATGACTGGCCAATATCAACCCTTGGGCCAGTTCTTGGAACCGGTCCGCCCCGAGCTCTTCGTAGTGATAGCCCATGAGCTGCCCGCCTTCCATTGTTCCATTAGCTGTAGCAATTTGAGACGTTTGGACATGTCACGATTCTACACCGAAATATAGACAACATTCTGACCCTAAATAACTTTTCGAACTTTCACTCGATGCCAGGAATCGTTTAGGCATCTACCGGTCGCAGCAAACTGACTCGGCGCCCACCCCACATGCACGCCGCATGAGACCTCCTCTACATCCGAACTTGTACCGTCCAACCGTCTCACTGGGCTGGTTGTAATTGATAGTAGCCGCGCGCGGCGTGGTCCCTGGAAGTCATCAGCTAAAGTGCTCCGCCATTCGCCAGGCAGCAAACACAGGCGAAGCAATCACACCCCATGCACCTACCGTGCTTACAGATCGCGAGCGAACTGCCCGTAGACCTCTGAGAGGTCTGAGTATTTTCCCGATTACCGAATAGCTCGGCGCGATTACAGGATCGGCACTTAAGCGCCGGACCCTCCCGCAGCTATCGCAGGATTGATCCGTTTACGGCCGGTTTTGAGATGTTGGTTCGCTTCAGCGCTCCGCTTCGCGGTCGCGCTCTGCCCGCTTCTGCCGCAGGCTGACGTTCAACAAGATGAACGCGCCAGGTTCAACGTTCTGCTGGCGCACTTTCTGAACGGCCCGGGCAAACGAATCGTAGTCGGCAAGCACGCCAGCCGCGTCGACTGCCTGAATTTCCGAGTGGTTGAGGATGCCCAGCGGTTGACCGAGTCCATGACCGGCAAGCGCCGCATAGTCGACTTGCTCCGCGATCTGCGCAGCAATCGTGGACATCAGAAATTCGCCGAGTGTCGGCGAGTCTTCAATCAGTTCGATACTGCCCGACACAAGCACCGCGACCGTGTAAGGCTTGAAGGTCCGCAAACCGAATGCCGCCGACGACTCTTCGATGTTTTCGAGTTCGCCACGCCAGAACGCTGTCGGGTCTCGCTCAAGGGTCGGGAACGACATGGTGCCGCCTTGCGGGGCATCGATGATCGTTGCGCCTACCTGGGCAATTCGCATCTTTGCGCGGGCAAGGTCGGGAACCTGCCCCCACAGCGCGCCCGGAACGGTGAAGCCGCCTGCCCCGCCGCTTCCAAGCATTTGCGACGACTGCGGCGAAAGACCAGAGAAATCGCCGGTGATTGTTGCTTTTGACGCCGCGCCCTCGGCGTTTCAAGCAATGGACCGCCGCCAGGACAGTCGGCCCTCGCGCCGAGTCGTGTCTTACCAGGCAACGTAGCCTGATGCACTTTCGCTATGATGAGCCTCTCAACGCCCCTCATCATCCGGAAGAACGCCGACAAGACAGCCCCCGCCCAGCCGGACTACCGTGTCTTCGCAGGCGAGATCACAACCGAGATCGGCGGCGGCTGGATCATGACGGCCAAGTCGAGCGGCAAGGAGTACATCTCCTTGACCCTCGCGGATCCCCAGATCGGGCCGCGCCGGATCTACGCGAACCTCGCCCCGGTCAAAGGCAGGAAAGGCCGCTACGCCCTGCTCGGGAATCCCGGTGAGTGAGAACCCGCCAGCCGCGCCTCATCCGCGCCGTCGGCCCTTCCCTGCCCTCATGGGGCTCAACTGAAGAGAGGATTGGCGCTTTGCACACAGTGCGGGGCTGCTTAATATGAACACGATGCGAACCGACCTCGACCACCTCCCTCATGGCAAGCAGCGCGAACTCGCCCGCGTAACGGAAATCCTGTTCGATGAATTCGCCGACGCGATGAGGAGCGCCTCTTCCCCGAAGAAGAAGGAAGGCCGCATCCTCAAGATCGTGCTGTTCGGATCCTATGCGCGCGGCACCTGGGTAGACGAGCCCCATACCGCCAAGGGCTACCTCAGCGACTATGACCTGCT
>VMTE01000019.1 GCA_013791775.1 Hyphomonas sp. | reverse complement strand
CGAACGTGAGAAAATCAAAAGGAGGACGATGAAACTACGGCGCTTGCAGCACGCCGAGTCTGCTGCTTAACTCAAACCCAGATGCGCCAGACCCTCCTTAAGTCAGGCAGCCTTCTGTCTCAAAATACCTGACGACGGACACTCGTCAGTCGAAGTTTCATTTCTAACCGCTCCCGCCACTCTCTCCCACATAATCACGCAAGTGCGAATTGGTGCAACCTGTGATAACGTTGACGGACAGTATCGCCTGTACGGAATGCGTCAACGCCGCACTGCCTAGTTGAGAAGCCAATTGAGAGGACGCCCGGTCCGCCGAAGAGTCGGACCGGGCGCCGGCGCACACCGCACCCAGGAACTTGGGGGTGACGCTAAGTCGTCGGGGCGTGTCTCCCGGCGACTATCCCAGGAAGACAGTCTGCTGGAATGCCATCTGCTCGGTCAGGTCACAGTGCATCTTGTACAGCTTGGATCCCACCTCATGCTGGTCGCTGAGGACGTGCCGCCGCGCCTGAAGATCCGTGTCGCCCTTCGCGATGCGGTCCTGCACGAGGTCCTCGATCAGTGCGTTGCACTTGGCGAGCGTTTCGGCAGGGGCGGCGTTGACGGCTTTCGCCAGCGCCTCAAGTTCTTCCAGCTGTTGGATGTCGGTTTTCATGTCAGTGTCCTTATCAGACCTTGGGTGTGGTGCGCTTAACGGAGTCGAGGAACGGCGTCTCTCGGCGGGTGGGAACGCGGGGCATTCCGCTGTCGTCGACGAGCTGGCGTGCGCCTCTGGCAAGTGCCCAGCGGAGCGAGTGCTGCACGGCGCGGTCAACGGCGTTCAGGTCGGAACCTGCGACACGGTGTGCCTCCTTCGATTCCAGCATGGTTGCCCTGTAGGCGATGTAGGCTTTGCCCAGCGCTTCGATAGCGACATCGACTTCAGCAGCGGCCTTGAACAGGCGATCTTGGGAAAGGCGCGCCAAGGTCTTCAGGCGCTCGGTCTCATCGCCCTGTATCTTCTTTGCCTCCGCGGCTTCGCGCGCTTCGGCGATGGCGATGGCAGGTGTCAGGTCGCGGATCTTCGTGTCGAGCCGGTCACGGCGCACCTGATGGTGTCGGGCGTCGGTGCCATCGGCCAGAGCCTCCGCAATGGACGCCTGGACCTCTGCGATCTCTTCTTGCGAAATGGCCAGTTGGGCTTTCAGCTGCTCAGAAGTCTTCATCGCTTCGCTCCCGTCTGGTCGATCCGGCCACGAAGGACCCGTGCCCTATCGCGCAGGTGCGCCAGATTGCTGTCGCTGACGCCGCCGGGAACTGTGCCCGCGATGGTGCGGCTTTCCAGAAGCCGGGCGATGGCCGCATCGACGGAGCAGAGCTCATCGGCTGCAGCGTCGTGGATGGCCTTAAGTTGTTCAGGGTTTTTCATGTCGGTTCCTCGTGGGCGCCAGCGGGCGCGTGTGCACGTAAGATGCGGTCACGACCTGGTCTCGCAAACCCTCAGTTCACGGACTGAGCAGTGCGGAGCAGTACCGAGGGTGTCAGCATTCCGGCGATGGTCCCGTCGGCCACTTGGATTTCGAGACGCTGGCACACAGCTCTCGCCAGGGGCAGGTTCTGGCGCCCAGTGAACCCGAACGATACCATCGCCCTCGCCACCGCCGCCGACGTGGTGCGCCCCTCGCCGACGGCGGCCACTACGCGCTCGACCTCGTCGGCGTCAAACTCATTCGTTATGCGGGGTTTGATTGTGGGTGGAGCGGATTGGCGTTTGACAGGCAGGCGCCTCGGTAGCGGACGCTGTCGGTCGATCAGGTCCCTGACCAGTCTGCGATCTATGCCGGGCCAGCCATCGAACTCCTCCACTTCCTCGGTCAGCATCGCAGAATGCAGCACGTCCAGTGCCAGTGTGTCGGCAGGGATGCCCCTGGACGCAAGCTCGGCGCAGCAGGCCTCACGCCAACCCCACGGGAACGGTAAGCCGATGCAATAATACAGGCTGAACAGCAGGCGAGCCTGGTTGGACCTGGGGGTGGCCTTCGGATCCAGGGTGCACTCTGCGGCCGCTTCCCTGACGGCCTCGACGGTAGCCGGCTTCGGGCGCTCGTTGTCGACGGTGGGGATGGGTTTGTCGGTCATCATGGCCGAATCTATGACCTGGGTGATGACCTGGGCACGCCCCCGTTCCGGCTTTCCCCTTATGGAACAGGGGCATGACAGGCCCCGGCCCTCAGATCTTCAGTCAGCGGACAGTCCGTCGGCATGTTGGCCCAGCGCAACCGCCACCCGCTCCCGGCGCCTCGGGTCAGTTGCCGGTATCGTGCGCAGGTAGGCCCTGAGGGCATCATCAGCCTGGAGCGTGAATGGCAGAGCGGCTTCGAACACGATGCCGCCATCGGCGCAGAGCTGGTCAGCGATGAAGGGCTCTCCAGTTTCCCATTGGCCCCTGATGACTTCCAGGATCATCCACTGGGTGGGACCGAAAGCCGCCACAGGCGTTGATCCGACATGCTCCAGGATCGTCCTGGACGCACCGGAGGCGATGAGTTCACGCAAGGCACGCGTCCGGTCCACATGACGTAGCCACGGCAGCGTTTCGATGAGCCCGGCTAGCTCGGCAGCCAGGTCGTCTGTCGAGACCACCTGGCAGCGAAATTTGGCGCCCCACCGGTCCTTGGGGCCGGTGTAGACCTTCAGCTCATCGGGATTCAGGGCGACATCGACGGTGCCATCACGATGGATCCTCAGCAGGCGGATCGGATCACTGGTCATCGGCGTCGAGCTCGGCGATCAGGGCATCTACGTCCACATGGATCCGTTCCAGCTTGGGAACGGTGTCGGCTGCGAAGTTCTGCTGCAGGTTCACCTGCACGCCCGGCGAGGCCTCGGCAGCAACGGCCCTGCGCATCGATGCCAGGTCGCGAAAGAGATGGTCGAGACGTAGACCGGCTCGAAGTCTTCATCCAGGACGGGATTGCCATTCCCTGCGCATTGAGCGACAGGCGCAAACCCTGCCCACCCGAAGGGCGCGGAGCTGCAGGAACGAAGAGACGAAGCGAGCGGGGTTGCGACCGGCGCGGCGTCGGCCAGTATTCACATCAACAAGGCAAGAGAGACTGCGGTCGTATGATTGAAGGAAATGCAGCCAACCTATCAAGAAAAGCGCTTAGACAAGCGCTCAGAAGCCGTCATCCCTGCAATCAGAACGACAGAATTCGTGCATGTGGAACACCCGCAACGGGCATCTCAACCGCCCACCTGAATGGCTGTGATTTACCTTGCTCATACTGGTAAACGACAACAGGCGGCAGATTGCGCTTATCGTAGAGAGTCCCGAAGCGAAGAGTAAGGCTGCTTGGTGCTGCTAAGAAAAGATGCAGCTTTGTTGCACCCTGAGAATGCAGCTTTAGGCATGTGTCGAAGAACTGCTTTCCCAACGCGATTTGTTTTGGAACAGAAAAGTGACTTGTGGCAGTGGCCCCCTCCATACGCAATTGAACGAGAGGTAGGTTCGGGAAAAGCGCCTGCGCATTCGCAATATCGACGGCATACGAAGCAGATACTGCGAGGACAACTTCTTCAAGGGGCGCGTTTAAAGCGGACAAGCCCTCAACAGAGAATCGCGTACCATCGTCGGGATTGTTCAGCGAGTCCCAGGCACGAGCATGCCTATCCCAATCCATGAAGGTGATGGGCGTTTCATCGTCCAACAGTATGCCAGTCAAAAATGTCAATGGAACGGGAGCCAGCCCACCTACGACGTAGCTAAAATCTCGCCGATCCATACCCGCCTCTCGCGTAGCAAGATCATTCCGCAACGAAGTGATCTTCGATAGTGCGACCGTGGGGTCTACTATTACTCCATCCTGTACTCTTTGCCTCATATCGACGGGAATTTGGTCGCGTCTTCCGACCAGAGAAGATGGTATATGATCGACAAGCGGCGGACCATTCCAGTCGCGCAAGCCTTGAAGCTCCACAACGAAAACACGCTTACGCTCCTCGCCGGCGACTTCTTTCAGCAGAAGCACGATTCCGACGCAAACTATTGCGAGAGCAACGCCAACTAATGCCAGAGATAATGCAGGATCGACACCGCTATTTCCCCAGCCCAGTGTGAATTGTCCGCTAGGCGTTGGAACTGAAATCGACAGCGTCAATCCCGCGATGACTGTGATGAGCAGAGTTACCCCGACTTTTAGCGTTGCAAGGCCACGTGACTTTCTGCGAAAGACCCACTCGATCGCCGTCGCAAAAAATTTGAGTACAAGTTCCTTCAAGCTCATTGTTTCCCCCTTAGCTGATTTCCAACGTTACGCCCGATGGCGATTGTCCCTTTTTGAATAGCATTACAGAGCATTCGAAACGCCAGAACGCCGAACGCTTGACTATCATTAGCGCGGCAAATGGAATCCCACGCTCACCTTCAACTAAGGTCTGCATCGAGTGGATGTCTTCCAAACTTGGCTTCACTTCGAAGCTAGGATGGGAATGCCACTCACCCAAATAGTTGAACCGCTCGTATTGATTGCCTGTTCTTGCGAAGAACTCATGGAGCGCTTTCTGATGATGCTCCGTAGACCTAACAAAATGCGCCTGTGATCCCGATACTTCGTCCACTGAGAAATCTACGATCCGGAAAATTCCCTGGTTAATCTGCTCAGCCATAAGGACGCCCCCGATTTCGCGACGCCCTGCTTTTTTGAGTAGCGACTTAAACCGCGCAATTTGTTGCTTCGGTAGCTCAATCTGCACGTTGACCGTCCGAGTCGGGAAAAAGTTCGGCGACCAGCTCCTTCAACTTCTCAGCTCGGTCTTCTTCCGTTGTCGCACCCCAAGTACCTTCTTGCAGCAGGTCAATCGGCCATAACTCAAGCGGTTGCGTAAACATCCACTTTGCGCTGAACCCAATGGCATAAACAGAGGAAGGAAACTCAGAAGCGCCAGGCCTGACCAGCGCGTCGATTGCAAATCTTACCATGTGCATAGCAACAACTCCTACTTCAGCATCGCCTGCGACCACGGGATTTCCATCATCACTTCCCCCATAGTTTCGAGTCTCGTCATTCGAATGCCAGGGGATATTGTTCCTCCGAAACCATCCATCAATTTGACGCCGTGCGGCCTGAGGCACGGGGTCGATTTCAGGACGCGCTCTGGCGATGAGCCCGCCCAACCCGCCTTCATAGACACGGCCCCAAATCAGAGGCTTCTTATAGGTTTGAGCAATCGCTGCAGAGGCAGTGAATGCGTTTATGTCGGCTGTGGCGTCAACAATGAGATCACACTTGGCGAGCTTCATCGCGGCGTCTGCTGACCATGCACCGCTTTCCTGTCTTCCCAAGAGCGCATCGGAGATATCAACCGAAACAGTTGGATTTATGTCCAAGATGGCACGTTCAACGGCCTTCGTCTTGTTTACGCCGACCGAACGCAAATCGAGTGCGTTGCGGACTACGTTTCCAGGGAAGAAAACATCAGAATCGACGAGGACAAAGTTTCCGATGCCGCTTCGAGCAAGCGACGCCGCGATTTTTGATCCAACCGAGCCACACCCAACAATTCCGACTTTCAACTTGGGCAGCTCGGCATGAACCACTGGAAGTCGAACTTGGTCGGTAGGAAGCGGAATAGTTTCGTATGAGACTAGATTGTCAGATGTTTCGATCAACTCGAACATCTTGACCTTTTCGTCAGCAGCAAAAATCAAAATTAGATTTTTATCTGGGTGCGCGTCCGTCCATTCCGAAAGTAGTTGACCGAGGAGCTCCTTGGCAATTGACTTGTCAGGGAAGCCAAATGGGACTGGCTCGCGGAAGACAATGCCGTCGTGTTTCGCGTTTCCGAATTTAGTTGTGGTTGTTGCGTTCCAAACCGGACTATCTGCCTCGCCGATAGAGATGATCTCCGAAACCCATGTCCTTGCGAAATGACGTTCCGCAGTTTTGACAGCAATCTGCGACCTATCGGGGAGCAGAAACAGTGCCTCACGACAGGCTTCGGACAACAACAAACGACAAATTGTTCCTCGAACTTCTTGACCGAGCGTCAGGTCATGTGCGCTTTCCGCAGGCTCATCGGCTCCGTCTTCAGTGGAAAGTAGCTTGTAGGCGCTTTCGATTAACATCACGCCGGTGATGTCGGGTCGCCAGTTGTCTGCGCGCCATTCAAGGCAGAGTTCCCCCTTGGCCCCATATTGATGGCCCGAAAGCCGAACACCGTCCGTAGGTACAATACGGGCGGGGAAGTCTGGAAAGAGCTCTGGATAAATCAAAGTTAGAGGGATGATTTTCGCCCCTACTTCTATTTCCATCTCAACCGACAGAGACGTTATGTCGGGAGGCTGCCACGATTTTATCCGCAACCACGAAACCCGTTTTGCCAGTGCAGCAATATCGGCTTTTTCCGAAAGCGCTCTGCCAGGCTGGTTTATCCACCAGATCAAGCGAAGCCCTTTGGTTCTGTAGGGATACGCGGAGTATTTTCAAACGCGACTCCACCGACGGGAGCAACGGAAGCAACGCGCGTCAGACCACCAGGCGAACTAGCGCGTTTGATGACCCGCTCTGTAACAATTTTGCCCATCGAACCGGATGCCGTTTCGGCGATTCTAGCAACGCCCGCCATTTTCGCCAACTCGGTGAAGTCCTTCTGCGCTTGATCAAGCCAGGAGAAGAATGCAGTCGCACGCTGTGGATGATCTTCCCACTTGTCGGCAAAGTTTTCGAGCGGATCGGTAGGATTTGCGATCACATACTTTCCGTTCACCACATGCACATGGCTACGCATTCTAGAGAGGATGCTGACGAGCGCCTCTCCGATCGTCGATTCGTTGCTGTATGAGTGCGCTGCAAGAGTCGTCAAAATGATAGAGATGGGACGGTCTTCAAGCTTCCCGTTAAACCGCGAGTCGCGATGGCGCTTGAGAATGATTATTGCGGACTGCAGTGGGGTGCGAACTCGGTAGATTGGAATATCTTCGACGCTCGCTGTCACCTTTTCGGCAAGCTGACGTCTCCGTGTTTCAAAGAGCGTGCCCATTCGCAATTTGAACCATTCAGCGTAGCCCTTCGGGTTGGATCGAGGCCAGTCGTCGGTAGTTTGTGCGTAATTCTCCCGCTCATTATCGGTGATGCCAACTGCCGTATCTGCCCAAGTAGCCCCATGGCCTGCTGTCTCGATCAACAACCGAATGCGTTGAGCGTTCGGCAGCGCAGGAACAATGTCCATATGAAACTGCGCGCCATCGGCATAATTCAACGCCCAACAACGACGCCCCTCACGCACTGGGTTCGTCATTTTTTTGGCTGCATGGTAGGATTTTACTTCAACACCCAAAAGCTCCTTGAGCTTTTTCTGAGAAAGTTGCGATGTCTGCAGCGCGCGGAGTTCGCACATTGCATCAACATCGTAGTCTTCCTCCTCCGATATCGGACGTATCGCTGTTCCCAGTCGGAATGATCCTTGAACGTAAACCTGTGGCTGGAACTTCCTAATAGTAGAGCCTTCGCGGTGAAGATGCCGCCCGAATGATTCATAGCTTGCTTGCGCTTGTTCGTAACGAGCCTCGCTAATCGCGAGTTCGTCGGCAAGCGTTTCTAGGTATTGCTCCGCGTCCTTCGTTATCGTCGAACTCATCAATGCTCCCCAAAGCCTCAAGTTATATTCATGATTTGTTCCACAACCAACGCGAGAGGTCAATGGTTTCCCGCTCTGCGAGCAAATTAATCACAAACCTTAAGTCCTCATGGGATGCTCTCTGCAATCATTTGCTGCCAGCATCTACAGGCGGTGAAACGCAAAGCGTGGGCGTTTAAGCGTGAACAGAATCGCGATCCACTGCCGATTCAAGATAATCGACAGCCCGCTGAGCATGCGCTGCCGCCGAGAAGATGGCCCGCTTGTCTTCCTTCAGCACCTTCAGCCAGAAGCCGATATAGTCTGAATGATCGGTGCGCTCACTGAGCATCAGCCCGAGATCGGCACACAGGAACGCCGCGCCCAGCTCGGCGACAAGCTCTTCGCGGGCATAACCATCATCACCAAAGCGCTTCTGATCAAAACTGCGATCAAGGCGGGACTTAGGTTCAGTCCAATGCGTCGCCTCATGCGAGAGCGTGGCATAGTAACTCTGCGCATCGCGAAACACTTCAAAGGCCGGCATTTGAACAAAGTCAGGGCCAGGCGCATAAAAGGCGCGATCGCCGCCATGCCGCACTGAAATCCCCGTCTTCGCGAAGAACGCTTCCGCACAAAAGCGTGAGCATGTCTCGCAGAAGGTAGCGGATCGAATACCCCCTTTTCCCTGACGTTGCCTTGGTTCGCCTGCTTATTGGCTCGCGTGAGGGACACGATGCACCAAACTTCGGCAATCGCTGACGCGTCTTAGCTAGCGGAACCTATTACTCAAAACCGATGATGCCCGACCACTACAGGTGATCCCGGGGTCCCAACCGGGGCACCAGTGGGTGCACGGTCATTTTTGGCATTTTCCGAGAAGCCGCTAGAGTCTTGTTTTTAATGGTGCACCCGGAGCGATTCGAACGCCCGACCCCCAGATTCGTAGTTTGTGAAACCAGGGCCTGGCTTGATGCGTCGTCGCTCACCCTGCCGATCAAGTGCTACCTGGCAAAACCGACCATTCCCGACGTGTCCCGATAAAATCTGCTGGCTGGGTGCTGGCTGGAGAAATTTCACTACCTTTGGAAGCGTTCGAAATCTCTCTAAAGCCTTGTTTTTTATGGTGGGCGGTACAAGGTTCGAACTTGTGACCCCTACGATGTCAACGTAGTGCTCTACCACTGAGCTAACCGCCCTGACACGCGGCCCGTGAAAAGCCCTGCGTCGAGAAGCGTGGGTAATGAACAATCGGGCAGGCGGCGTCAAGCGGGGTTTCGCGGTGCCAGCGCCGCAGCCGGGGCTGCTTTTCAGGCGGCCATCACCTTGTCCACTTCCTCCACGATTTCGCGCAGGTGGAAGGGCTTGGAGAGGACTTTCGCCCCGGCCGGTGTCGGCGCGCCGGACGACAGCGCCACGGCGGCAAAACCGGTGATGAAAACGATCTTCATGGCGGGGTCGAGTTCGGCGCCGCGGCGGGCGAGCTCGATCCCGTCGAGTCCCGGCATCACGATATCGGTGAGCAGCAGGTCGAACACCTCACGCTCCAGCGCCTGCAGGGCGCCTTCGCCGTCGGCATAGTCCTGCACGTCATGCCCGGCACGGCGCAGGGCGGCGGCAAGGAAGCCGCGCATCGAATCATCGTCTTCCGCGAGCAGGATCTTGGTCACGTGTTCCTCTTGGGCAGCGACTCGGTGCCGATTAGCGCATAAAGGCGAATGAAGGTAAATCAGTCGTGAACAGACGTGCCTGTCCCGGCGCAATCTTTACGCGCACGGCAGGAAATCCCTTGACCTGCCGGGCAGTTATCAAACTGTTAGGGCAATGCGCGAGACCTCTCCTGCCCTGCGACTGGACCCTGTGGCCGAGCCGCCTCCGGCCGGATTTGGCGTACCCTTCAGTTTCACCGAGGCCCGGCCGCAATCGGCGCCGGTTCTGTTTGCCAGCCCGCATTCCGGTTCGCTCTACCCGGCCGCGATGCAGGAAGCGCTCTGCGTCCCCCTGATCGACGTGCGCCGGACCGAGGATGCGTTCGTGGACGAGCTGTTCGCAGGCGCCCCGGCCCTCGGCGCCAGCCTGCTGGCCGCGCGCTATGGCCGGTCGGTGGTCGATCTCAACCGCGATCCCGCCGAACTCGACGCGGCCATGTTCCAGGACGGCCTGCCGCGCCCGTGCGGCCTGCCGACCGTGCGGGTGGAGGCCGGCCTCGGCTGCCTGCCCCGCGTCGGGGCGCGCGGCGAGGCCATCTATGCCCGGCTCCTGTCGCGGGCCGAAGGCGAGGAACGCCTCGCCCTCGTGCACGATGCCTATCACCACCACCTCGCCGGCGCCCTGGAGGCGCTGCGCCGGACCCATGGGCATGCGCTGCTGGTCGATTGCCACTCGATGCCGTCCGTCCAGCCTGGCCGGCGCGGCCTCACCGACATCGTGCTGGGTGACCGTTTCGGCTCCAGCGCCGATTCCCGGCTGATGGCCCGGGTCGAACGCAGTTTCCGGGCTCATGGCTTCACCGTGGCGCGCAATGCCCCCTATGCCGGCGGCTACACGACCCGCCGCTATGGCCGGCCGCGCCGGGGCATCCACGCCCTGCAAGTCGAGATCAATCGCGGCCTTTACATGGACGAGCACCGGATCACCCGGGCGTCCGGCTTCAACGGCGTCAAGGACGCCCTGCAGCACGTGATCCGGGACATTCTCGACGCGGCCGGTCTGCTGCCGCGCGGCTGAACGATCCGTTCCATCTGATGTCGCTGAAGGCCGCCCCGGCGGCGGCCAGACCCCTTCCCCGAAAAAAAAGGGCCGCGCCCGTAGGCGCGGCCGAAGTCAAAGGGAGGAAACGCCAGAGGCGTTCGCACCGAAGTGCAACTCCAATTTATGCTGCGATGCACAACACGCCAAGTGAATTACTGACGCACCCCCTTACCGCCCCCGCCTTGCCTGTATTTCGGGCAGTTTTCAGCGTCCGGCACGCCAATTGCGTAGAAAATACGCGAAATTCCTTTTTTGGGACTGATACCGGTCCCACGCCAATCGGAGAGGGACCATGGCTGACGAAACTGATCTGCACGTAGGCAAGCGGCTGCGCCGCCGCCGCCGTCTTCTGGGGATGACCCAGCAGGATCTGGCCGGACAAGTGGGTGTGCGCTTCCAGCAGATTCAGAAGTACGAGTGCGGCGCAAACCGCATCACCGCTTCACGTCTGTTCGACCTGTCGCGGGCCCTGAACGTGTCCGTGCAATACTTCTTTGACGGCATGGCCGTTGCCAACCCGATGCCCAACGCCGCCAATGACGCTGAGCAGATGGAAGGCGATATCCTCTCCCAGAAGGAAACGCTGGAACTCGTGCGGGCCTATTACCGGCTCGGCGAACGCCCGCGCAAACGCCTGCTCGAACTGGCCAAGGCGCTCGAGGGCGACAATACCAGCTCCGGCGCGGCTTGACCTCACTCAACCGGCGGGGCATCGCCTCGCCGGATGACCCAGGCCCGATCTCTCGCTTCTGATCTCGTTCTGGCCGCCCGGCTAGCTGATGCAGCCTGGGCGGCCATTCGCGTTCACTTCCGCCAGCTGGACGGCGTCGATGACAAGTCGGGCGCCGGAGACACCGCCTTCGATCCCGTCACCGAAGCCGACCGTGCGGCCGAGGCCGCGATGCGGGCGCTGGTCGCCGCCGAGCGGCCGGGCGACGGCGTCACCGGCGAGGAGTTTCCGGAAACCGGGTCCCTGTCCGGCTATCGCTGGTATTTCGATCCCATCGACGGCACCCGCGCCTTCGTGGCCGGCCTGCCGGTCTGGACCACCCTGATCGCCCTGGTCGATCCGGACGGCGTGCCGGTCATCGGTGTCATCGACCAGCCGGTTGTCGGCGAGCGCTATCTCGGCTGGCCGGGCGGCGCGCGTCTCGACACCGCGTCAGGCAGCCAGCCCATCCACGTTTCCGGCTGCACCGACCTGCGCCTCGCCACCATCGCGACCACCGACCCCTTCATCTTCACCCCGCCCGAGCAGGGCGCCTGGAACCATCTGCGCTCCACGGCCCGCATCACCCGCTACGGCCTCGACGCCTATGGCTATGCCCGCGTCGCGGCGGGCACCATCGACCTCGTCGCCGAGTCCGGCCTCAAATCCTGGGATGTGGCGGCGCTGATCCCGATCGTGCGCGGCGCCGGCGGGCTTGCCACCGACTGGCGCGGCAACCCGCCGAAACTCGGCGGCCAGATCGTCTGCACCTCCAGCCAGGCCGTACTCGACCAGGCCCTGCTCGCGCTGAAACGCGCCGCCGACTGACCCGGGCCCTCCCCCGAACCGTCCAGAAGTCGGCCTCTCCGAGTAGACAGTTTCTGGACGGGGTCGGCGCAGGCTTTTGCTACGGCCCCGCCACCTCATAGCCTTCAGCCCGCAGCATCGCGATCACGCTGTCCTCGCCGACAAGGTGGCCCGCGCCGACCGCGATCAGCCGGGTGCCCGGCGCGTCCAGCATGCCGGCAATCAGCGGCGCCCAGCGCGTGTTGCGGTTCTTCAGCAGCGCGTCATAGGCTTCATCCGAACCGAAGGCATCGGGCGAGGCGAGCAGCAGGGCGAGCCCGGCCGTGTCGCCGTCCGCCCATTCGGACACCAGGAGGTCGAGCAAGTCGGTCCCCTGCTTCAGCGATTCCGCGCTGAGCATCAGGAATTCCACCTGCGCGCAATTGTCGAGGCCGGCAAATTCGCCGAGCTGCTGGTCCACGGTTTCGAGATAGTCAAACGCCGCGCCGTGCGCCTTGGCTTCCGCCTCGATCTTCATTTCGACGCCCGAGGCCGGATCAAAGCCTTCCTGGGTCATCTGCATCACCGACAGGTTGATGGCGGCGTACCAGGGCCGCATGGGCTGCATCGCATCCAGCGGCAGGCCGACTTCCGCCAGGGCTTCGGTCAGCTGCGCCGTTTCGGCCTCGGTCAGCAGGCTGGTGAGCTGCGTACCATCGTTGAACAGGCCCTGGGCGGTGAAGAACTTCATCAGCTCCCGGCCGGCTTCCGGACTGGTCGTGTCCGCCTCGAAGATCACCGTATCGGCGGAGATGATCGCGGCGTCGATCTCCGGCGTGCGCCATTCCAGATCCGGGCGCAGCAGGTGCACCGTGCCCATCAGGTAGAGCGTCGTATCGTCGTCCTTCAGCGTCCAGAGCGCCGGCTGTCCGCTGCCCCGGCTCGCCTTGGCCGCCTCGATGGCGAGGGCTTCGGCCGCCAGGATCGCGGCGCGCGCAGCTTCCGGATCCGCCGGGCGCGCGCAGGCCGCCGGCGGGCGGGCCGCTGTCTCCTTCGCGGCGCCGCCGGGCGTACAAGCCGCCGTCATCGCCAGCGCGAACGCCGTCAGCGCCGCAGGAAGGGTTCGGATCGGGCGCATGGGACCTCGGGATTCGCAGCTGCATCGGATGGAGACCAGCCTAACGGATCGGCACGCGGCGTCCAATGCCAACCACACCCACCGCCCCGAACGCAAACCCGGTTGCACCCCTCGCCGCCTTCGCCTAAACACCGGCTCTGGCGAGGCACCCATAGCTCAGCTGGATAGAGTGTTGCCCTCCGAAGGCAAAGGTCAGAGGTTCGAATCCTCTTGGGTGCGCCATAAAATCAAGGACTTACGGATTCTTTCGCATTCTCCAAAATGCCCGTGTCCGCACCGTGTCCGCACCGATTTGGAAATTCGAAGAATAAGCTGCTCACCATGTCGGCTGGCGGGATCGGCAAGCGTCGTTCGATTTTTCTGATTCAAGACCCAACACGATCCAGAACAGTTGGCCAGCAGGCAGACCGCACCCAATCAAGAAGCATGCACGATCGAGCCGCTCCACAATTCTGAAAAGAGCAATCAGTCGCTATCCAGATCTCCGGGAAAAATAGAAGCTCGCGACTTGCTTCGCAGCCCGGCTCCGGGCGCTACCCAGACCTATAGTCAGACACCTTGTTCGTCTGACGCCGCGACCTCTGCGTTTCAAGCAATGGACCGCCACCAGAACAGTCGGCCCTCGCGTCGAGACGCGTCTTACCAGGCAGTGTAGCTTGATGCACTCTCGCCATGATGAGCCTCTCATCATCCGGAAGAACGCCGACAAGACGGCCCCCGCCCAGCCGGACTACCGTGTCTTCGCAGGCGAGATCAAAACCGAGATCGGCGGCCGCTGGATCATGACGGCAAAGTCGAGCGGCAAGGAGTACATCTCCCTTACCTTCGCGGATCCCCAGATCGGGCCGCGCCGGATCTACGCGATTCTCGCCCCGGTCAAAGGCAGGAAAGGCCGCTACGCCCTGCTTCGAAATCCCGGTGAGGGAGAACCCGCCAGCCGCGCCTCATCCGCGCGGCCGGCCCTTCCCTGCCCTCATGTGGCTCAACTGAAGAGAGGATTGGCGCTTTGCACACCGTGCGGGGCTGCTTAATATGAACACGATGCGAACCGACCTCGACTACCTTCCCAATGGCAAGCAGCGCGAACTCGCCCGCGTGACGGAAATCCTGTTCGAGGAATTCACCGACGCGATGAAGAGCGCCTCTTCCCCGAAGAAGAAGGAAGGCCGCATCCTCAAGATCGTGCTGTTCGGATCCTATGCGCGCGGCACCTGGGTAGACGAGCCCCATACCGCCAAGGGCTACCTCAGCGACTATGACCTGCT
>VMTE01000033.1 GCA_013791775.1 Hyphomonas sp. | reverse complement strand
CCGACCGCGAGCACCAGAAAGTTCTGAAAACTTACGCTTCGGGGCAGGAACTCCAGTCGGGCTACGCCCTCCCTACGTTCCCGCCCCGAAGCGTTCTCATCCTGTTTGTCGCGCAAGTCTCATCTTGATTGTCGCGCCGCATCTGCCCGCATGGCCCGGTCGAATAACAGGCGGCCCCAGCCATCCGGCAAACTGTCATTAAACACGCCTGGCAAACCTTCGAATAAGCTAGCCTCGAAGGTCTTGAGGCCCGGCTGCAGCGGCAGGCGCACCGGTGATATTTCAAGGTCGCTTGAGATAAAGCTGCGATCATACTCGAAGTAGATTTTCCGCTCTCGCACAGCCAGACGACCAACTGGCAAAGAGCCGCTTTGGAAAGCGATACCGACATTGACGGCATTCACAGGGGTAAAGCTCATGAACGCCACCCGTGCTTGCGCTGGGGCTTGCCTTCCGCCCTCAAAACATCATCAATGGTGGCGAATTCGCTTTGCTCCGGCGCGCTGGCCTCAACAATATCTTCCAAGCCGCCCACGACCAGCAATAGCTTACATAGCACCTCGATCGAGGCCGCACCTGTTTGCTCAAACTTGCGTAATGTTCCGAGCGCCACACCCGAGCGGGACGAAAGTCCTGCCTGCGTCAGCCCGATAGCCAGACGCCGCGCTCGCAGGTTACGGGCGAGCGCCTCTTGGGCATTGGTTGGCGTCAAAAATGATACCATCTGAGCATTTATAGGCTAAAATCATTAAAATTGCCACTATATTATTACTTTTTGCTTCGCCTCGCGGCTCACCGCGCCCACCTTCGTAATCCGGCCCGCGGGCGCATGGCACGGTTCTACTGTCGCCAGGCGCCTTGGCAGGGATGTTGGCGGGATATTGCCCGCTGATTGCAATGTCGACGGTATTGTCGAGATGATGCTCGATACTGCCCAGTAGTTTGCCGAACGCTTGGATGCAGATCGCCTGTTTGGACGGCTTGCGCCGCCGTTGCCGACGGGCGCAGTTACTCCCTGGCCGCTCACGGCCTGCCCCGGAGTTCCAGGTCGCTCTTGTTTCCAGCGAACCGGCTGCAGGCCGCCTAATAAAAGTGCGACAAACCGATGTTAAAGCACAGAAAATCGTCTCCCGGTTTGCAATCCCAACGCGCATCGGGCAGATGAAGGTCTGTACAAAAACACACATCGGGGATGGTCATTGCGTGATAGGTAGCCCCGAACCCGTTGCCTGCCGGCCGCCCGAAAGCGGGCATTCTGGCTTCCGCGCCGGATCACCCCTGCTTTACTGGCGAAAATTCGCCGCTGCTGCGATTTTCTAACATGGATTACACCCAGCCAACGAATTCGGCCTTTTCGCGGACGCTCTTCAGTGGCAGTAATTTCAGGCACCGTTCAGGCGGTACAGCGTGAAGGAGTTGAGTACGTGACCCCCAAAGACGCCGCCCGGCGCGCAATGGCCCTCACGCTGTCCTTCGACCTGGTCATGGCCGGCCTCGCAATGACACTTGCACACCTTGCCCTGCTGGTGTCCGACCCGTCCATCACGCACTTTCCGGTTGAAGCCTGGCTGCTGGCCACAAGCTCGTTCATGCTGGCCGCAACCTGCGGGCTGGTGATCGGCGGCGTCCACCGCCAAGTCTGGCGCCATATCGGGGCGCCGGACGCCATCCGCATCATCCAGGGCATCGCGCTGGCGGTGATGCTGTACCTTCCCGTCATGGTGGCGCTCAACGGCCGCCTGCTCGGTCCGCTCCCGGCTTTGCTCCTGGCCATCGCGCTCTGGACGGCTGCCCTGTTTGCCGGCCGCATGGTGGCGCGTTACCGCACGACCAATGCGCCGTTCCAGATCTTCCAGCGCTTGCCCCGCCAGAGCCAGCCGGTGCTTCTGGTCGGTGACCCGGTCAGCTGGATCGACGTTCTTCGCCGAATGGAGTCCCCCACGACAGGCTCTACGGTCCGTGTACTCGGCCTCATCGAAGTCGACGCTGAGCAGCCCGGTCGGGCCGTACGCGGCGTGCCGATCATGGGAAATCTGGACAATCTGGGCGAAGTCATCGACGTCCTCGCGCTTCGCTATGGCAGCGCCCCCTGGGTCGCGGTCACCGGCCCCGCCCGCGAACGCGCACACATGGCCCGCATCCTCGAGATCGCTTCGGTTCACCGGGCGGAAGTCATGGCGCTCGGCCATGACGAAGCGGCACAGACTCTTGAACCCGTCCGGCCAGCCGATCTTCTGGCCCGTCCGGAACGCGACCTGGATCGCACCCCCGTGCGTGAGCTCTTTACAGGCACGAAAGTCCTGGTGACAGGCGGCGGCGGCTCGATCGGCTCGGAACTGGCGCGCCAGGTCGCGCGCACGGCGCCGGCGTCCCTGGCGATCATCGATTCCTCCGAGTTCAATCTCTACCAGATTGATCATCACCTGCGCACCGCCCATCCCGGCCTACAGCTGACCTCGCATCTCGGCGATGTCCGGGACGCGGTCCGGATGAGCGCCGCCTTCTCCCAGACCCAGCCTGACATCGTGATCCACGCGGCCGCACTGAAACACGTGCCGCTGATGGAAGAGAACATCTGCGACGCCATCCTCACCAATGTCGGCGGCGCCATAAGCGTGGCCCGCGCGGCCGCCGCCTCCGGTGCCCGACAGTTCGTGTTCATCTCCACCGACAAGGCCGTCGCCCCCGACAACGTCATGGGCGCCACCAAACGTCTCGCCGAGTTGGCGATCAGCCGGATCATCACCGAGGCCGGCATGGCCGGCGCGATGGTGCGCTTCGGCAACGTGCTCGGATCGTCTGGCTCCGTGGTGCCCCTGTTCGAACGCCAGATCGCCGCCGGCGGCCCGGTGACCATCACCGACCCCGAAGCCACCCGTTATTTCATGACCATCGAGGAAGCGACCTCGCTCGTCCTGCAGGCGGCCGCGCTGCAGCGCGAGCAGCGCCACGCGGAACTCTTCGTGCTCGACATGGGCGAGCCGATTGCGATCCTGCAGCTGGCTGAAACCATGATCCGCCTGAAGGGCAAGATCCCCGGTGTCGATATCGAGATCGTGACCATGGGTATGCGCAAGGGCGAGAAGCGCCACGAATCGCTGACCTACACGTATGAACAGCTCCAGCCGACAAGTGTGGAAGGCGTGAACCGCGTCGTTTCCGTCGCGCCGAGCAGCGAACTGCTCGAAAAACAACTCACGGTGCTGATAGAAGCCGCGCGCCGGCACGAAACGTCAGAGGCGCTGAGACTTCTCGGCAACCTTGTGCCCGAATACGGCGCCGCCCTGGCCGCCACTCGCAAGCGCCAGCCGGCCTGAAACTGAAATGGCCCGGGCAATGCCCGGGCCATGCCGATCCTGAGTGGAAGGAAATCTCAGAACCGGGCACTCAGAGTCACTTTCGCCGTCAGCGGCGCGCCCAAGGTGATGTTGTTGTCGTTGTGCGAGCTGACCGCGTAGGTCTCGCCCGTCAGGTTCTCGAGATTGAGCTGCAGCTTAAGATCATCCGACAGCTGATAATAGACCGCCGCATCCAGCCGCGTGAACGCGGCCAGCACCACGGCGTTCGAGATCGACGCAAACCGGTCATCCTGCCAGACGACACCCAGCCCGAGATCCAGCCGGTCCGCCGTGTGCACCTTGTTCCACAGGCTTGCGCTCTGCTCCGGCACCAGCGGCACGTCCCGGCCGGCCGGCGCGGACGCGGTCGTCTCGGTGATCTCAGCCGACTGCCAGGCATAGGCCGCCGCCATGTCCCAGCCTTCGAGAATCTCGCCCTGCACCGACAGTTCAAGGCCTTCGCTGCGCTGCGCGCCGGTCTGCACCGTCGTGCCGGCCACCGCGCCCGGTGACAACGTGTTTGTCCGGTCGAGGCGGAACAGCGCCGCCGTGAGAAGCAGCTCGTCCGAGGGCTGCCACTTCACGCCGATCTCGGTATTCTCGAACTCTTCAGGCTCGAAATCCTCCCGTGCCGGGGTCAGCGACGAGAACTGCTCGCCAGACTGCGGCAGGAAGGACCGCGCCCAGCTGGCATAGAACGCCAGATCCTCGACCGGCTCATACACGATGCCGAGACGCGGCGAGACAAACTCGTCCGTGCGCGACGCATCTGCGCCGATCCGGTTGTCGAACTCGAGATCGAACCGGTCGAAGCGCGCGCCGGCGATCACCTGCAAGGTCTCGGTCAGTTTCACCTGATCCTGCACATAGAAGGCCAGCAGGCCGAGATTGTTGACATTGTCGCGCGACAGGCGCCCGAAGACCGCCACGGCGTCCTGCCCCCGGTCTGCCACCGAGACCGTCAGCCGCTCCAGCCCGCCCGCCGAAGGAAACTGGCCCTCGGTGCGCTGGTTATCGCTGGTCTGCTGGCCCGCCTCCACGCCCAGCAGAAGCGTGTGCTCGAGCCCCGCGAACCGGCCCGTCCAGATCAGGTCCGTCTGGCTGATCAGGTTCTCGCGCGTGGTCACCGAATTGTACGCGGCCAGTTGCACCGTCCCGGTCGCCGCGTTCACCGCACCAGCCGCAAAGATGTTCTGGTAGAACTTCTCATAGTCGCCGTACAGCAGCGCCGAGCGCAGCGTCAGCTTGTCCGAAACCTCATGTTCCACAACCGCCGTCAGCGTACTGACGGTCACCTCGCTCGGGCTGAGCGCCGGATTGCCGTAGAAAGCCTTCTCCGACACGTCATAGGGCCGGCCCAGCATCGACGGCACGCCGCGGTCGGTTACCCGTTCGTCCACGAAATGCTCCGCCGACAGGCGAAGCGTTGTGCGGGCGCCCAGATCGATCGCCGCCGAAGGCGCGATGCCATACCGCTCCGCGTCCACGCCCTCGCGGTAGCTGCCCGCCTGCTCGTACACCAGGTTCACCCGTCCGTCGGCCGTCTCCGTCAGCGCGTCGCCGGCGTCCACGCTTACCCGTCCGTAGCCGAACGATCCAAGCCCCAGCGTAACATCGCGCACACGCGCGCCGTCGGCCGACTTGGTCACCCGGTTGATCACCCCGCCGCCGGTGCCGCGCCCGAACACCAGGCCCGACGGGCCCTTCAGCACTTCGATCCGGTCGGTGTTGTACACATCGCGGTAGTATTGCAGATCGTCGCGCACGCCGTCGACGAAGAAGTCCGCCGTCGTCGTGTTCCCGCGCAGCACCGGCGCGTCGCGGTGGCCCTCGCCCTGCGCCACGGTCACCCCCGGCACAAAGCGCAGCGCCTCGCCCACGCCCGTCGTCGCCTGGTCGCGCATCAGGTCGCCGGTGATCACCGTCATCGCCTGCGGGATTTCCACGATGGGCGTGTCCGTCTTGGTCGCGCCGCGCGAGGTGTCTTCCGTATAACCAGACCGCGCGCCGTAAACGTACACCGTCTCCTGCCGCTTCACCTCGTCGGGCGCTTCGTCGGCCGCGGCCACCAAGCCGCCCCCGAGGCCCAGCCCCAGCGTGGCGGCGCACCCGAGCAGGTATCGCGAATATCGTCGGCGCAGGCCGGCATGGGCGGAAATCGGTGTTGGCATCTGGGAGGCCCCAATTGTTGCGAATGTTTCTCATTCGCCGTAACAGGGGGCGTTGCTAGATGCAACTCATTCTCATTTACAATTTGTCGCAGCCCGTCAGGCCGCAACGATGGGCCGGAACGTGCCGTAAATCATCCGCCCCATGTCCGCGCCCACCGAGGCCGGGCTGAACTCAGCCATGCGCGGGTCCGCCATGATCTTTTCCCAGCCGGCGTCCCGGGCAGCCTTGTCCGTCCAGTTGATCCACGAGAACACGATATCCTCGCCCGGCTTCTTCAGAACGGCCGTATGAAATGAGTTCACCTTGCCCTCCGGCACATCGTCGCTCCAGGCATCCACCACGGACGTCGCGCCATGCTCGACGAACAGGTCCGCCATTCTGGCCGCCGCCGCCGCATAGTCCGCCCGCTTGCCGGCCGGCACCGGCAGCACCGTGCCGTCAACAATCCCCGGCGCCGCCAGCACGTCCCCGCACAGCTGCTCGAACCCGCCAAAGATCATCCGCGAACCATCAAACGGCATCTCCATGCCGGGCCCGCCCAGATCAGGGTCGGCCATCGTTGCGGCATTGCCGGCATCGCGCGCCGCCCTGTCGGGCCAAACGATCCACGAAAACACAACCGACTCGCCGTCCTTCTTCAGCACCGCCGAATTGAAGCAGTTGGTCTTGCCCTGCGGCACGTCCTCGCCCCAGTTCTCCACGAACCCGATCGCGCCATGCTTGCGGAAAATCTTCGCGCCGTCGGCCGCCATCTTCCGGTAGGCTTCCTTGTTCGCGTCCGGCACGGCCAGCACAAATCCATCCACATAGGCCATCACATCTCTCCCGACATTTGCTGCATTGCGGCGTCGCGCGCCGCTTCCATTTCGTCGGGCGATTTCGGTGGCCAGACCGGCGTTGCGACCGACCACAGGTGCCCGAACGGATCCTTCACCACGCCGTAGCGGTCGCCCCAGAACTGGTCGGCCACCTCCATCGTAATCACGGCGCCCGCCTTGACCGCCTTCGCCACCACCGCATCGACATCATCGACCATCAGGTGCAGCGTCACTGGCGAGCCGCCGAGCGCCAGCGGCGAAGCGCCGCCCATCTCCGGATACTCGTCGTTCAGCATCACCACCGCGCCATTGATCCGCACCGAGGCATGCATCAGCCGCCCGTCCGGCCCCGGCAGGCGCATCATTTCCTCAGCGCCGAAGGCCGACTTGTAGAAGTCGATCGCCTTCGCGCAGTTCCGGCAGGTGAGGTGCGGCATCAACAGGCCGACCCCCATTTCAGCGGCGATCTCCGCCACCGGTTTCTTCCTTGTCGTCGTCATCCGCTCGCTCCTTCAGCTGCAAACGCCGCTTCGATCGCGGCAATCTCGATCTTGCTCATCTTCATCATCGCGTCCCGCACCCGTCCGGCCGCGTCCCGGTCCGGAACGCGCTGCAGTTCGATCAGCTTTTCCGGGATGATCTGCCAGGACACACCATACCGGTCGGTGAGCCAGCCGCACATGCTCTCCTGGCCGCCGCCGGCCAGCAGCGCGCTCCACAGCCGATCGGTCTCCGCCTGATCTTTCGTCAGCACACTGATCGACGCGGCCGGCGTCAGCGTAAAGTGCGGCCCGGCCGTCAGATGCATCATCGGCGCACCGGCCAGCGTATATTCCACCACCATCGGATCGGCCGCATTGCCGTGGTCCATCACGCCGTCGATCCGGCTGCCGGGCAGCAGCGACACATAGAATTCCGCCGCCTCCACCCCGCCCTTGTGGAACCACAGGCAGGTCCGGACCTTCTTCTCAAGCAAAGCCATCTTGTCCTCCTTCATGCCACCGGCGCCGGGCCGGCCGTCTCGAAATGTTTCAGCTGCGCCGCCAGCGCCCGCCCAAAGGCAGGCCGCCCCGTGCACCGGGCGCAGTACGCCTCCAGATCCGGAAACGGCGCGAGATGTTCGCAGCCCGCAATCTCGCGCAGCACGCAGGCCATCATCAGGTCGCCGGCCGTGAACCGGTCCTCCAGATAATCGCGGGTCCCGAGCCAGTCCGACAGTCGCTGCAGGCGTATTGTCAGCATCTCGCCTGCCTTCCGGCCGAAGTCGGCCGCCCACGGCTCATCCGCCCAGAACAGCTCGGCGATGCGCACGTTCATCACCACCGGTTCGACAGAGTTCATCGCCGCAAACACCCAGCTCATCGTCCGTGCGCGTCCCACGTCATCCTTCGGCATCAGCGCCTCGGAGGATTGCGCGATACGCAGCACGATCGCGCCCGACTCGAACATGTCGACCGGCCCGTCGCGGTAGGCGGGAACCTGCGCAAATGGCTGGCGCATCCGGTAGGCCGCCGTCAGCTTCCCCTCATGGTCGATGAGGTTTTCGGTATAGGTGGTTCCGGCCTCTTCCAGCGCCCAGCGCACCCTCAGGTCGCGCACGAATCCCTGGGCAAAATCCGGCACCCAGTTAAAGGCGGTCACTTCCGGCATCAGACTCTCCCTCCCGCATCCTGTGTTGCCTGCTTGTTCTCGTTGACGAATACGTTGATGTCAACATACATAATCGTCATGCGATCCGATTTGCCCCTGAGCGTCACCCATGAAGTCTATGAACGCTGCCTGTGCCTGAATGTGCACCGCGCCGCGCGGGCCCTCGCCCGCCGGTTCGATCATGCGCTGGCCCCGTTCGGCATCAGCCACGGACAGTATTCCCTGCTGATGTCGCTGAACCGTCCGGCCGCCCCGCGCCTCGGGGACGCTGCGAGCTTCCTGGCGATGGACCGCACCACACTGACCGCCAACCTGAAGCCGCTCGAGAAGCGCGGCCTGGTGGACATTGTTCCGGATACGGAAGATCGCCGCTCCCGCCGCCTGTACCTCACCGACGCCGGCCGCGACCTGTTGAAAGCCGCTGTCCCCGTCTGGCGCCGCACCCATGACGAAGTGGACACCCACCTCTCCACCAGCGGCAAAGCCCTCCGCCGCGACCTCAGCCAGATCGCCGCCGCTTACTGACGGGCGCAAACGTAGGCACAAGTCTCGCCGAACGCCTACGTTCGCAGCCCGGAGCGCTCCGAACCTTGAGACGTCGGTTACGCCGAGGAGGAAGTCGGCTTCATGAAACGTATGCGGCGCGCGCTTCTCGGCTTCTGCGAGTCTCAGCAAATAAATTCTTGATACTTTCACTTTTTGGAAGTATCTAGAATTTTATGAGCAAGCTCGTCGATGCCATTCTGAGCGCCGGATACGAAGATCGCATTCTAACCGACAAACAGCTTGCGCGGATTGTCGGCGGCGGGGATGCGCGTCGTTATGGCCTGGTCAACCGCTCTTTGAAGGATGGATCGCTCATCCGGATCAGACGCGGATTGTATGCGATAGCCACCAAGCAGCCACTCGCCATCCATCCTTTTGCAGTCGCGCAGTCGCTCAGACCCGGCAGCTATGTCTCTTTCGAGTCCGCACTCTCCTATCATGGCTGGATCCCTGAAGCGGTCTACACGACCACCAGTGTTACGCCGGATCGCAAAACGACCGAGCGGGAGACAGATGCCTTTGGTCATCTCAGCTTCAATCCGATCGCGATCGAACAGTATGGATTTCTGGTCAGCGTCGACAGGATCAAGTTGGGCGACTCCATCGCATTGGTCGCGCAGCCCCTGCGGGCGCTCATGGACCTTGTTGCCTTCAGGAAGGCCGAATGGCAGGGGGTAAACTGGATCGAGCATGGACTGCGCATCGATCGCGCTGACCTGACCAACCTGCGGAAATCAGATTTTACCGCGCTGCGACGAGTCTACAAACACAAGCGGGCTCGCAACTTTCTCAACAAGCTTGAAACCGAAGTGCTCACCTTGAAGTCTGCACAACATAGCCGGAAAGAAATCAGGCATGATTGACCTCATACAGGAAAAGCTACGGTCCTATTCTGCCTCGACCCGGATCGAGGAAGAGAATGCGATCAAGGAGATCATGCAGGAGATCGCCCTTTATGGGCTGTGGAGGGCAGACTTCTTCGACGTTGCCGTCTTCCAGGGCGGAACGAGCCTCCGGATCCTGCACGGCCTGTCTCGGTTTTCAGAAGACCTCGATTTCATGCTGATCGCACCGGATCCGGATTTCGATTGGGCACCTTATCTTGATGCGCTCATAGCGACGTTTGAAACCTTCGGTATCAAGCTCGAAGCTCGCGCCAAAGGCGCCGTGGATAAGCGCATACGCGCGGCGGTGCTGAAGGATACCTTGGCGGTCAGCCAGCTCAACCTCGCCTTTGCCGGCCGGCAGACTGGCGAGAAAATCAACATCAAGCTTGAAATTGATGTCGAGCCGCCCGCCCATTCGCAAGACACGTGGACTTTCCTCGATTTCCCGACGGACTATGAAGTCCGCCATCAAGACCTCACTTCGAACTTCGCCCTGAAAATACATGCCCTGCTTTGCCGCAGCTTCCTCAAGGGGCGCGACTGGTATGATTTCTCTTGGTATGTCAGCAAAGGTGTGTTCCCAAATCTCGCGCACCTCGAAGCGGCACTCAGACAGTTCGGTCCGTGGGCGGACGAGGCTGAGCTTATCGTGAACAGGCGATGGCTCGAACAGCAACTCTCACGGAAAATAAACTCGATCGAATGGGACGAAGCTAAGAAGGATGTCCGCCGCTTCCTCAAGTCTGAAGAATTGAAATCACTCCAATTGTGGAGCGAACGTTTCTTTCTGGCGAAGCTGAAAAGACTTATCGAGACGTCGCCCTAACACACCCTGGTCCCCGTCGCCGATTGTGAGACCGATCAGCCAGCTCTAAACGGCAAAGTCCGGCCCTTCGGGTTGCGCTCAGCCCTTGCGGCCGCCGGCGCGGAAATAGTCCAGCGTCCCGCGCGTGATCACGCGGTCTTCCGGCGACACGTCATGCGCCTCGAAATCCGGCTCACCCTTCACCTCGGCATAGACATTGCCGAAATCCTTGTAGCAGGCCTCCAGCAGCGCTTCGAAACTGTCGATGACGAAATAGGTCTGCTGGAAATCGTCGATGATGTATTTCGTCCGCATGAGGCGTTTCACATCAAACCCGATACGGTTGGGACTGGCATCCTCGAGCGCAAACACCGTCTCCTCCGGGCTCGACATGATTCCCGCGCCATAGATGCGCAGGCCGCCCGCCTCCCGGATCAGCCCGAACTCTACCGTGTACCAGTAGAGGCGCGCCAGATTGTGTAGCTGGCCAAGGCGCATCGCCCGCTGCCCGCCCTTGCCATAGGCCTCCATGAAGTCCGCAAAGGCCGGGTCCGCAAGCAGCGGTACGTGCCCGAAGATGTCGTGGAAGATGTCGGGTTCCTGCAGGTAGTCGAACTCCGCCTCGGGCCGGATGAAGGCGCCGGCCGGAAAGCGGCGATTGGCGAGGTGGTTGAAGAAGAGGTCGTCCGGCACAAGCTCGGCCACCGGCACGATCCGCCAGCCGGTCAGCGCCTCGAGCCGGTCGGACAGGCGCCCCATGTGCGGAATACCTGACGGCGACAGTTCCAGCGTGTTCATCGCCTTCAGGGCCGCCTCGCAGGCCCGGCCCTTCGTCACCTCCCGCTGGCGGCGGAACAACCGGTCCCAGCGGTCATGCTCCTCGGCGCTGTAGGTTTCCCACGCCTGGTCAATGGTGAAATCGGCCGCGCGCGGCGCGCCGTGATAGCGATTCTTTACAAAAGCCGTGTCCATGGCCGGACTATAAGCCGAACCTGGAATTAGTTCCAGATGAAACTAATTCCTGCCGGACTCAATTGACCGTGCGAGCGTCCACGATCTCGGTCAGCGTCACGCCCAGTTCGCCGTCGGCAACCACCAGCTTGCCGCGGGCGATCAGGCGGCCGGACACGTAGATGTCCACCGGCTCGCCGGTCTGCTTTTCCATGGTCAGCACTTCGCCGGGTGTCAGGGCCGACAGTTCTTCCATGGTCAGGCGCATTTCGCCGAGGACGACTTCAACCCGCACAGGAACATCCATCAGCATGCGGTGCAACGCGGGATTGCCAGGTTCGGTCATGTCCGGTCTTCCTTCCGTATCGGCGCGTGCCCGATTGCCGCAAACAGGTCACCCTGTCCATGAACGATCCGGGCGGCCGCGCCATCAATGAGGCTGCGCAGGCGGGCCTCGGTTGCAGCGTGGAATTGCGAGGTCTCGATCAGGCGCATCACCTGCCCGATCTCCTCGAGTGCCTGGGCGAGTTCAGCGGCGGCGGCGGCCAGCCGCTCGCTCTCGGTCTCGGCCTTCACCCTGGCCACGTCCGCCAACGTCTCGGCCCGCACCTGCGCGATCAGTCCGGCAATCTCCGCGCCGGTGAAACTGACGCGGGCAACATCGCCGGCGGCCTCCTCCGGCTGCGGACCGAAATCCGCCCGGAAGTCAAATGGCGTGACGGATTTGACGGCGCGCGCGGTCATTCGACCAACTCGTCGGCATCACTGGTCTTGCCGGTGCGGATATCGCCGCGCCCGATCAGCTGGCGGGCAAGCTCCACCAGTTCGGCGCGGGCGGTGTCCACCTCGCTGCGGCGGACAGGTCCGAGTGCGGCGATCTCTTCGCGCAGCAGGTCACCGGCGCGCTGGGTGACATTGGCAAAGACGGCCGCTGCGGTCGCCTCCTTCGCGCCCTTCAGCGCGGCCACCAGCACCGCCCGGTCGGCCGCCGCCAGCAGCGTCTGCATGCCGGCTGCATCCAGCGCGGCGAGATCGTCGAAGGTGAACATCAGGGAACGGATCTTTTCGCCCGTCCCAGGTTCGGCCGTCTCCAGCGCCGCCAGGAACAGCGTCCCGGCGCGCGGATCGAGGCGGTCGAAGATGCGGGCGATCCGCTCTGCGCCCCCCTGGCCGGAGTCGCCCGCCACCGCCTCGACGCGGCCCCGCAGGTGCTGCTCGAGGCTCGCCATCGCGGCGGGGTGGACTTCGCCGATGTGCAGAAGACGCTGCATCGCCTCGATCGACAAGGCCGGCGGCAAGGCGCGCAATAACCGCGCGGCCGCCTCGCCGGTCAGGCGCGACAGGATCAGCGCCACGACCTGCGCCCGTTCGTTGCGGATCAGTCCGGCCAGCAAACGTGTGTCCAGCGCCGAAAGGTCTGCCCACACACCGGAGGCAGCCGGGCTGCGCCGAGCTTCGGCAAAGCGGCGCAGCGCGTCGGCCTCGCCGGCCGGATCGTCCCCGAGCCGGTCCATGGCAGCGCTGAGGGCAGCAGCTTCCTGCGGATCCAGCTCGGCCCAGATCGCGGCCGCGTCGGGCCCGAGCGCGCGCATCAGGCGGGCTGACCGGGCAAGGCCGGGCGCCAGGTCGCCAAGGGGCCGGGCGAGCGCGTTCATGCCGTCTCGTCCCGGGAATTCATCCAGCCGCGCACAACCGCCGCAGCGCGGGCCGGATCGCGGCGGGCGATATCGGCGGCGGCATCGGCAGGCGCGGTGGTTGCAGCCGGCCGCACGGCGCGCGGGCGGTCTACCGGCTGGGGCGCCGGCGTGGCCGCTGGCAGGATCTGGGCGGGCACCGCCGCAACAGGCGCGGAGGCACCGGCAAAGAAGGCCAGGGCGCCGCTGATCAGCACGAGACCTGCCAGCGCAGCGAGTTCGATCCAGGCGGCCAGGTCTGGACGGCCCGGCAGGCCGCCGGCGAAGGCAACGGTTTCGATGACCAGCCGGTCGCCCCGCTCCGGGATGATCCCGGCGGCGAGCGGCGCGATGCGATTGAGTTCGGAAATTCGCGGGGCGGCGGTCTCGTCCAGCAGGATCAGCACGGTCCGGCCACCGCCGCCGTTATAGGCCACGCTGACGCGCGACAGGCCAGGGCCCGCCACCGGAGACAGGATGTCCGAAAGGGCGGCCTCAGCCGGGGTCGCTGAGACCGGTGCGCCGGGGCCGGTCAGCAAGGCTGCGCCGCGCCAGGCCAGCAGGCCCAGGGCCAGCGCGCAGGCCAGCGCCGCCAGCAGGCGCGCGCGCCCACCCCGTGCCGCTGCAGTCCTGTCGCCAAACGCCATCATGCTCTCCGGGACCGGCCAGAAGGCCGGCAGATTCCCGGAAAGCTAGAAGGCCCGCCTTAAGGCAGGTTTAACAGGGCAGTTACCAGTTCAGCGGCGGTATTGCTGAAGCCGGGTCGTCCGCAGGCCTTTCGAGCCATGGCGGGCATAGAGGCGTTCCCAGCCTTCGAACTCTTCATCGGTCAGATTGTAGCGTTCGCAGGCGCTTTCGCGGGTCAGGAGACCGCCCTGAACGGCGGCAACCACTTCGGCCTTGCGGCGGGTGACCCAGCGGGAAATGCCGGGCGACGGCAGGTCGGCGAGGGTGAGTTTCTGGCCATCCGGGCCTTTGACACTCATCGGTCGTGCATTCTGCATGTTCATTTCAATAACCACTTCACGGTCCTAAGCGTTCAACCCCGCTTCTGCAGGGGTATGACAGGACACTACACGAGGCAGTTTAAGCCCGGCCTTGCCTCGGAAGATGAGTTTGGAGAGCCCCGTTAGGAGCCTGTTCGCAAACCTGTTCCGGGCCGGGACAATCCGGCGGAATGAGGCGAAAACAGACCACAAGACGGACTTGTGTGCCAGATTCCGGTAACATTGGCCAGAATTCCCATTCCGCCTGGCGCCGTTGCACCCGTCAGCGCCGAGCCCGAAAGGCTTTGGACCACCGCGCTGAATCGGATATTATCGGGTATAATCGGGCATGAAATCGGATATTGAGGCTATCGGGCTATGAAGCCGCCAACCATCGTTCTCGGCCAGGACCTCGTTAAACTCATCGCTGAAATCGATGAGTTCAAAGGCCGCTGGGAAGCCCTCAAGACGCTGTCTCCTGACCGACTTCTGGCTTTGCGCCGCGTGGCGACCGTCGAGAGCATTGCCTCCAGCACGCGTATTGAAGGCTCCAAGCTCTCGGATGCCGAGGTCGAGACACTGCTCTCCAACATCAGGATGCAGTCCTTCAAGACGCGCGACGAGCAGGAAGTCGCCGGCTATGCCGAGGCGATGGATCTCGTGTTCCAGGCGTATGAGGACATGCGCCTGACCGAGAACCATATCAGCCAGCTTCACCTCACCTTGCTCCGTCACAGCAGCAAGGATGAGCGCCATCGCGGCGCTTACAAGAAACTTCGAAACGACGTTGTCGCGTTCGGCGCCGATGGCAAACAGATCGGTGTCGTCTTTGAAACCGCCACGCCGTTCGATACGCCCCGCGAAATGGAGGAACTCGTCGTCTGGACCAAAAAGGCCATTGAGGAGGAAGGCCTTCATCCGCTCCTGATTATTTCTGTCTTCGTTGTTCAGTTCCTTGCCATTCACCCGTTCCAGGACGGCAATGGCCGACTTTCGCGCGTCCTCACCACCTTGCTGCTGCTCCGGGCTGGGTATCACTATGTGCCCTACGCCTCGCTTGAGCGCGTTATCGAGGAGAACAAGGACCTCTACTACAAAGCTCTTCGCCGCACGCAGGGCACGCTGAAAAGCGAGACGCCCGACTGGGAGCCGTGGATCGGTTTCTTCCTGCGCTCCCTGAAGAAGCAGAAGGACTCACTCGCGCGGCGTCTTGATGGCGAGAAGACCGAGCAGGCGGGTGATGATACTTTGCCCGCACTTTCGCTGCAGATCCTCGCGCTGTTCAAGGATCATGCACGGCTCGATGCGGGACGGATAGAGGAGCTCACCGGCGCGAACCGGAACACCATCAAGGTGCGCTTGCGCGAGTTGGTGGTGGCTGGACGATTGCGCCGGCATGGCAAGGCGCGCTCGACCTGGTATTCCGTTTGAAACCCGGCCCGGTTCCGGGGCCGGAGGACAATTCGGCGGGCTGCCTGGAGGCCTGGTTTGCCCTTTGGGTGTGACGCACGAGCTTGCGCCACTCATCGCCCGTTTGAGGCGCGCGGTAGCCCTGGAATGCGTCGCATACGGACTACCCCCAGGCCTGGCGCGCTGTACGAGGATCCGATTCTGACGACCGGATTGCAGGTCGAGAACAAAGCCGCACGGACGCACATCCGCCCCCGGTCCCGGGAGTAGCGCAGCGGCACGGGCCGTCTGCAGAGGCCTCGCCTCACGCCAGCGTCTTCAGAAGCTCGAGGCTGCCATTGTCGCGGACCTGCGCAGTGTGGCGGCGCAGCATGGTGAGGAACATGTCGTCGCCCCGCTCGGTCTGCTTGACGATCATGGCGGCGGCGAAGGCGACCGAGATGCCGTAGAAGGCGAACCAGCGGTAGTGCGTATAAAGATCTTCAAAGGAATAGTTGGTGATGCCTTCGGCCTTCAGGCGGTCATGGTAATGGCGCAGCAGCGCCTGTTCGTGCTTTGGGCGCTCCTCGCGGGTGAGACCGGCGCCGATGAAGTAGGCGATGTCATTGGCCGGCGCGCCCTTGCCGGCGGTCTGCCAGTCGACGACGGCGAGCGGCTTCTTCGCGCCGGGCTGGCCGAACAGCATGTTGTCGAGCCGGTAGTCCGAATGTGTCAGCGCGAACGGGCCCTGGTACATCTCGCCCCATTTCGGCAGGCTGGCGGCATAGGCGTCGCCCACTTCAATGATATCTGCGCTGAGACGCGCAGCGTACCGGTCCTTGAACCCGGTCCAGAGGCCGGCGACCATGTCCGGGCTCAGGCCCGGCGGCGGCGCCTTGGCGGAGCCCTGCAGCCAGTCATGTTCGTCAAGCACGGGATCTTCCCAATGCGCGGCATGCAGGACCGCAGCGGCCTCCATCGCAAGCCGAGCCTCCGCAATGCCGCACCCTTTCAGCTGGTCGCCCTGTTCGGACGGCGCCATGTCTTCCATGATCAGGGCAAAGCGGTTGGTGGCCTCGTCATAATCCGTATAGAGAGCGTTCGGTGTGATCCGGCCCGCCACCTTCGGGAAGGTGCGGTAGAACATCACTTCCCGCTTGTAATGGTTCAGCATCTTCGCCGTCATGATGCTGGCTTCGCTGGCCGAGGGGAACTTGCCCACCAGGGTCTTTGGTGCATTCGCGCCGGCGCGCGCATAGTCGAACACGAAGCGCACGTTCTCGCCGATCTGGCCCGTGCCGATCGACTTCGAGGTCAGGCCGCGCACTTCGGCGTCGATGCCGATCTCGGCAAAGAGCTGGTTGAACCAGTCTGGTCCCAGCTCAAGGGGATGGGTGTCGAGACCGGGACGGCTCATGCTTCGGTTTCCTCTGTGGACGGTGTTTCGTGGCGGCGGCCGGTGAAGCGGCGGAATTGGCCAAGGCGTTCCTCGGCCCGGCGCAGGCCCTTGTCGAGCGCCGCCATGGTGAGGGCAAAATCGCCGCTCGTCTCCTTGCGCCAGGCGCGTTCGGCCTGCGCAATGACAAGCGCGATGGCGATGCGCTTGAGGCTGGCCGGCGCGCCGGCGTCATGGTCGAGCCCCGCCGAGGCGAGCGCCCAGGCAGCGCTGGCATGGCGATGCCCCGGCAGGCGCACGACATGGGTGAGCGAGGTTTCGCGGAACCTCATGAGTTCGGCGAGGCCCGCCCGGTAAGGCTCCATCGCTTCGAAGCGCAGCATGATGACATCAAACAAGCGCTCGCGCGGCGAGGCCTCGTCCGGCACGCCTTCCGCCGACATGGCCTTGTCGAAATACGCGTCCAGCGCTTCGACGAGGTCCTCGCGCGAGGCAACGCCGTGGAAATCCGCGAGCGTCAGCTTCGCCTTCGCCGCGATGTCCGCAAGCGGAATATCCGGCCACGGCCGAGACGCGGCCAGCTCAAGGGCGGCCTTCAGCCCCTTCTCGATGATCTTTTCACGAACCGCCAAGGCGGGCCTCCCAGGGTTCAGTCCGCCTCTCTCGACAGCTGCCGGTCGCGGGCGGCGGCGGCGCGCAGGGCGTCTCTCATCAACCGGGGCATCCCACCCGTGTCCGTGAGGATGTCAAGGGCTGCCTGGGTGGTACCGCCGGGGGAAGTGACCGCGCGGCGGAGGGTTTCCGGATCGTCGCCGCTGGCCGCCATCAGGGCAGCGGCGCCTTCGACTGTGCGCCGGGCGAGCAGCTGGGCGAGCGCGCGCGGCAGGCCTTCGGATTCGCCGGCTTCGGCCATCGTCTCGGCGAGCAGGAACAGATAGGCCGGCCCGCTGCCTGAGAGGGCGGTGACGGCCGACATCAGGTTTTCATCCACCGGCCCCTGCACATCGCCGAGCGGGGCCAGTAGCGCAGTCGCGGCGTCAAGGTCGGTGGCGGCAAGGCCGGGCGCCGCCGAGATGACCGTGATGCCCTGCCCGATCGATCCCGGCGTGTTCGGCATCGAGCGGATAACGCGGGACGTTTCGAGCCGGCGCGACAGCTGCGCGATGCGCACCCCCGCCATGATCGAGACGACAAGCGTTTTGGAACCCACAAAGCCGCGCGCCGCTTCGGCAATGCCAGCGAACTGCTGCGGCTTGACCGCGATCACCAGGAGGGCGGCGGCCGACGGCGGCGGATTGAGGATGATCTTGCCGTCTGCAGCCCAGGCCGAAATCTCTTCGGACGGGCGCGGCTCGATCACGGCAATCTTGCGCTTCGACTTGCCCTTCAGCCAGCCGCGCACCAGCGCCGTGCCCATGCGGCCGGCCCCGATCAGAACAAGGGACGGCGCGTCGGCCATGGCGGGCTCAGGCTTCGCCGTGGGTTTCGAACATCACCGCGTCGATGGCTTCGCGCGGCGACTTTCCGGCCCAGACGAGGAAGTTGAAAGCCGGCATGAACCGGTCTGCCGCGCTCACGGCGGCCATGATCACGGCGCGGATTTCGCCCTGGCTGACTTCGTCGCGGCCTTCCATCGGGAAGGTGTAGCGGTAGATGATGACGCCGTCGTCCGACCAGAAATCGAAGTGGCCGACCCAGAGGCGTTCATTGGCGAGCATCACCAGTTCGGCAATCGCGCTGCGCTTGGCGGCCATCGCCTTGACATCAAGGGTCAGCGAGAAGTGGATCGCCGAGGGCTCCGGCCGGTAGGCGAACAGCGCGCCCATGTCGCCCCAGCGCGTCTCGGCAACGACCTGGAGGGTGCCCTCCTCGTCACGCTCGAACGGCCAGTTGGCGGCTTCCAGCACCACTTCGACAATGTCGAGCGGGTCGATTTCGAAGTCCTGGCCGGGATCGAGTTCAAGGCTCATTCGGTCACCTCCACTTCGGGTTTCCTGGATTGGTGCGGGATTCGTGTGACAAATCCACACCCGAACAAACCGGGGCGGTCCGGGATTGTCCATGGTCTTGCGCAGTAACGTGGTTACGAACCAGTGGATTTGGCCTGCGCTACCTCGAGCGCCGCGATGCGGGCTTCAAGGGTTTCAACCCGGTCGAGCGCGGCCGAGGCGATGGCCTTCAGGGCCTCGACTTCGTCGCGGCCGGCAAGGTCCATGTCCGCGATCAACGCCCGCACGCGGGCCTGCGCGGCGGTCTTGGCTTCCTCGCCTGCCGAGCGCGCCGCACCGAGGGCGCCGGTCATCAGGCTTGCGATGTCATCGAGCAGTGGATTTGTGCCAGCCATGCGGCTACTCCTTCGCGCCGGGTATGCCGGTGGCCTAGCAGATAGGGCGCCGGCCAGACAGGGATAAGACGCCGCATGACTGACCTTCTCGCCGCGCTCAGCGTTTACCTCACACAAGCCGCCCTGAAATTCCCGGAATGGAGCCCGGCTCTCTTTTCGGTCGATTTCGGGTTCATCGGCCTCGGCACCTTCCACCTGCGCTGGTACGCGCTCGGCTATATCGCCGGCATCGGCGGCGCCTGGTGGTATGGCATGCAGCTGCTCAAACGCCCTGTCTTGTTCGGCGGCGAGGCGCCGCTGGGCAAGGATGCCTTCGACGACCTGATGTTCTGGATCATCATCGGCATCATCCTCGGCGGACGTCTCGGGTATATCCTGTTCTACATGGTGCCCTACCAGATGGACGTGCTGACGGCCGATCCGCTGACCGTGCTGCGCATCTGGGACGGCGGTATGGCCTTCCATGGCGGCATCCTCGGCGTGGCGATCGTCCTGTGGTTCTTCGCGGCGAAGCGGGGCGTGAAACTGCTCTCGGTAGGCGATATCGCCGGCGTGACCGCGCCGATCGGCATCGGCCTTGTGCGCATCGCAAACTTCGTCAACGGGGAGCTCTACGGCCGGCCGACGGACAGCGCCGCCGGCATGGTGTTCCCGGAAGGCTATGTGCCGGGCTCGACGCCGCCGGCCTATGACTGGGACGCCGGGAGCTGGGTCTATAACGGTGCCGAAGTGGCCCGCCATCCGAGCCAGCTTTACGAGTCCGTGCTCGAGGGCTGGATCCCGCTGATCGTCCTTTCGGTCCTGATCTGGCGCTTCGGGGCGCTCAAGCGGCCGGGCCTCGTGGCAGGCCTGTTCCTCATCATGTACGGCGTGGGCCGGTCTGTGGCCGAGAATTTCCGGGAGCCGGATGCCTTTGTCAGCGGCTTGCCTGAATGGCTGACCATGGGCATGATCCTGTCGGTACCGATGTGGCTTGGCGGGGGCTGGCTGATTTGGAATGCCTTGAAACGGCAGCCAAAGCAGGTATAAAGACTTAGTTAATAAGTAGATTTACGGATATTCCACAGTCGCCCAATCCGGGGGAGGACGGCGCGATGCGATCAGACAGCCTCTACCGGCTCACGGCCGCGTGCCTGGTCACGCACGAGCTGGAATCGACCTTGCGCCTGTCCGGCAACCCGTTTGCGGCCAGCGCGCACACATTTACCTCCCTCGACCAGCAGATTTTCCTGTGGGCCCACGTGCCCATCGTGTTCGGCCTGGTCCTGCTTGCGGAATCCGGGAGCCGGACGGCGCTTCGCTACGGCTTGTGCGTGTTTGCGGTCGTGCACGTCGGGCTGCACTGGTTCTACCGCGACCAGCCCGTGTATGATTTCGGCTCCCTGGCGTCCTGGGCGCTGATCCTGCTGGCGGGCATATTCGGCGCGGCCTATCTGGTTCCCGCAAAGGCGCGCTAGCGCGTTTCGGGATACTGACACCATGACCATCGAAGACCGGCTGGTACGCCTGATCGAGACAGGCGGTCCGATCCCCTTGTCCACCTACATGCAGATCGCGTTGCACGACCCGCAAGGCGGCTACTATGCCGCCCGGCCCGGCATCGGGCGTGACTTCACGACCGCCCCCGAGACGAGCCAGATCTTTGGCGAACTGATCGGCCTCTGGCTGGTGCATGAATGGCGGGCCATGGGCGCACCGGAGACGTTCCAGCTGGTCGAGATCGGCCCCGGCCGCGGCCAGCTGATGCTGGACGCGCTGCGGGCCGCCGGCACCGCGGGCGGCAAGGCGTTCGCCGAGGCCATGCAGCTGGTGTTTGTCGAGCCGAGCCCGGTTCTCGCCGGGGCGCTCAGCCAGCAGTTCGCGCCGTCGGTCCCCTCCTTTGCGGCGACGCTGGCGCAAGTGCCGGAGGGGCCGGCCCTGATCGTGGCCAACGAGTATCTCGACTGCCTGCCCGTCCGCCAGTTCCGCAAGGCGGGCGAGACCTGGCGCGAATGTGTGATCGGCCTCGATACCGAAAGGCGCCTGGCGTTCGGTCTTGCGGCGGACGAGCCCCGCCCGCCGCATGGCACCGCACTGGCCGGCGACGCGGTGGAGGTGCAGACCGGGCTCGACCTCGTGGTGGCCGATCTCGTTTCGCGCCGCGCGCCGGTACGGGCCCTGTTCATCGACTATGGCCCGAGCGAGGCGGCACCGGGAGACACGCTGCGTGCCTACCGGGAGGGCCGCCAGGTGTCGCCGCTCGAGGCGCCCGGTGTGTGCGACCTGACAGTGGACGTAGATTTCGGGCGCTTCGCCCGGCTCGCGGTTGCGGCCGGCCTCGATGTCGCCGGACCGACGCCTCAGGGCATGTTCCTCCTCGGCCTCGGCGCTCAGGCGCGGCTGAACCAGCTGGTGGCCGCCGATCCCGAAAACGCCGAACAGGTGTTCGAAGCGGCTCGCAAGCTGATCGACCCGAAGGACATGGGCGCGCGCTTCAAGGCGATCTGCCTGTCGTCGGCCGGGCTACCGGTGCCGGCGGGATTCTAGAGGATCGGTGCGGCGCCATTTGCTTGCTTCGAATTGTCAGGAGATGGGCCCCCAGATGGCCTGCGGTCATCGGGAGTGACGAAGGAGGGGGAGCGCAGGACGAAATTTCTATTGGCGCGAACCGATCAGACACCATCTAATGGCGAACGCGATCCATGGAGCCGCCCTTGCCCGAAATATCGATCCTTGAGCTTGGCCGGGTGCGCGAGGGGTTTACCCGGGCGGATGCGCTGAACGAAGCGCGGCGGCTGGCGCAGCATGCCGAGGCGCTCGGCTATACGCGCTTCTGGGTGGCCGAGCATCACAACATGCCCACGGTGACCACGGCGGCGACCTCGCTGGTGATTTCCCACATCGCGGCGGGCACGACGACGATCCGGGTGGGCGCCGGCGGTGTGATGTTGCCCAACCATTCCCCGTACGTGATTGCCGAACAGTTCGGCACGCTGGAGGCGCTCTATCCCGGCCGGATCGACCTCGGCCTCGGACGCGCTCCGGGTACGGACCAGATAACACTGCGTGCCTTGCGGCGGGATCCGTCCGCCTCCGAACATTTCCAGCAGGACGTGCTGGAGCTGCAGGCCTGGCTCGGCCCGGTGGTGCCCGGTCAGCGGATCGAGGCGGTGCCGGGGTCGAATTCGAATGTGCCGTTGTGGATCCTCGGCTCCAGCCTCTACGGCGCGCAGATGGCGGCGGCGTATGGATTCCCGTTCGGCTTTGCCTCGCACTTTGCGCCGCAAATGCTTGACCAGGCGCTGGCGATCTACCGGGGCAGCTTCCGGCCCTCGAAGCAGCAGCCAAAGCCCTACGCGCTGATCGGCGTGAACATCATCGCGGCGGAGACCGATGAGGAGGCGAAATACCTCGCCACGTCGCAGCAGATGTCGTTCGCCAACCTCGTGCGCGGGGAGCGCAAGCTGACCCAGCCGCCGATTGACGACATCGACACCTACTGGACGCCGCAGGAACGCGCACAGGCCTCGCACATGCTGAACTTCAGCATCGTGGGAAATGCCGACACCGTCCGCACAGGGATCAAGGCGCTGATCGAACGCACCGGGGCCGACGAGTTGATGATCGTGTCCGACATGTATGACCCGGACAAGCGCCGCCGGTCGGTGGAGATCATTGCGGACGTGATGGCGAAACTGAAATCAGGCGCCCGGCCGGACGCCTGATCCCCCTCTGCAGACCGGGCAGGCGGCGAACTGGACAAAACCGCCGGACTCGATTCTAAACGCAGCCCCTGGCCAGAACCGAAGCGGATCGTTCGCATGCGTAAATCCTTGATCCTGATGCTGGCCGCCGGCTTGTCCGCCGCAGCGCCCAGGGCCGGCGCGGACGGGTTCCAGCGCGCGGCGCTGGCCCCGCTCGCCTCGCCGGAGCTGGTTGCCGAGACGCAGATGCTGCGCCTCGACGCCAACTTGCAAAAGGCAATGGAAACCGGGGATTTCGTCGGGTTGGCGGTCGCGGTCGTGCGCGGCGGTGAAGTCGCGTTCCTGCACACCTATGGGGAAACCGAGATTGGCAGCGGCGAAGCAGTCGATCCCGAAACGTTGTTCCGGCTGGCCTCTCTGTCGAAAGGGTTCGCGTCGAGCATGGTGGGCCTCGCTGTATCCGAGGGCCGGCTGTCGCTGGATGAACCGGTCGCGGCGTTCGCCCCCGAACTGGCCTTGCCGGGCGGAGCGGAAAAATCGCTGACCCTGGCCGACATTCTCAGCCACCGGACAAGCCTGCCGCCAAACGCTTTTGACAACCTGCTGGAAGCGGGCACCGCGCCGAGCGCCATCCTGCCTCAATACCGGAAGGTCAAATCGATCTGCCCGGTCTCCGACTGCTACGCCTACCAGAACATCCTCTACGACCTTTCCTCGCGGGCGTTGGCACGCGCCTACAGGGAAGCCTATGCCGACCTCGTTGGAGAAAAGCTCTTCAAGCCGCTGGGGATGAAGACAGCGAGCTATGGGCTGGACGGGTTGGTCGCGAGCGGGAACTGGGCGCGCCCGCACAGCCGCAAGCGCCAGACCGATCCGGGCCTGCCGCCGACCCCATGGACCCGGATCGACGTCAAGCTGCCCTATTACATGACGCCTGCAGCCGGCGGCGTGAATGCCTCGATCAACGATATGGCGCAGTGGCTGAAGGCGCAGCTCGGCAACGCGCCGGAGGTGCTGCCGCCGGAGGTGCTGGACCTGATCCATGCGCCGCAAGTCAGCACCCCGTCCGAGACGCGGCGCATGCGCGAGGCGCTGCCGGACCTCAGCGCGTCCCAATATGCACTGGGCTGGCGGGTTTATGACTATGCGGGGCGGACCGTTGTTGCCCATGGCGGCTCGGTGGACGGCTATGCGGCGCAGATCATGCTCCTGCCGGACCGGAATACCGGCATCGTGGTGCTGTCCAACGCCCGCTCGAAGCGGATGTGGTCCATCGGGCCGATGTTCCTGGACATGACGCTGGGCTTGCCCGCGCGCGACTGGCTTGAGCTGGAAGAGAATGGACAGGATTGAGACGGGCCCCGGAACGGCCTCGCGCTGATCAAGGTTCGCCGATATGACGCTCGACGAAGTCACTCACGGCCTGAAGCGTTGCAATCCGCGTTGGACCATCCGAAAGCCAGTGATCTTCACCCGCCAGGCGAACGAACTCGACCGATTTTCCAGCGGACCGAAGCGCGGCATCCATCGTCTCCGATTGCTGGATCGATACCACAGTATCATCTTTGCCATGCACGAGAAGAACCGGCGCCTTGAACGCCGAGGCCTGCCGCGCGGGCGAAACCGAATTGATCCGGTCAGACTCTGTTGACGGGTCGCCGATCACACGCTTCCAATAGAACACCGACCAAGCCTTGTGGCCTTTGCTATTCGCAACCGATGCGATCATCTGGGCGAGATCCGAAACCGGCGCGATGGCGACAATGCAGGCATAGAGATCTGGCGTGAAGGCGCCGCCGGCGAGCGCCGAATAACCGCCATAGCTTGCCCCGACGATGCAGATCCGCGACGGATCAGCGAACCCATCATCGACCAGGGCTTTGACGCCGTCCGTGACGTCATCCTGCATCTTGCGCCCCCATTCCCCGTCACCCGCCTGAAGGAAGGCCTTACCGTATCCCGTGGAACCACGGAAATTGGGTTGGAGCACAAGGTAACCCCGGTTCGCAAAATACTGGGCCATCCAGTCAAACCCAATGGAATCGTAAGACGCTGGACCTCCATGTGGCATCACGATCATCGGCAAGTCGCGCGCCGATTTGAAATGTGTACCGGGCGGAACGGTTACAATCGCCTCGATCGCCAGTCCGTCGCGTGCCGGGTACCGGATGGCCGCGACTTCGCCGATCGCTGGGCCCGGAATCTTCAGGTACGCGTCGCTGATATTGACCATGCGATTGGTGGCCTTGTCATAGACCGCGTAGCGACCCGATGTCCTACCATCGAAAATTTTGAACAGGATACGGCTCCAGTCGTCCGACCAACCAACGACGGACACCGACGCGTTGGGCAGGCTGTCGATGACATCTTGAACCGCTTCATCCGTCTGCGGATCGAAAAAGTGGTAAGACGGCAACACGCCGGAATAGACCACACCGTGAACCCTGCGGAAGCGGTCAACGAAGGCGCCGCCAATGTCCCGGTTGTTCGCGGTCAAGATAGGTTCGGAGAGCTTTCCGTCGAAACTGAGCTTGCGCAATTCACCAAAGCCCTGATCGTCATCAGCATTGGCAATGACGATCAAAGAGGCAAAGTCAGGTGTAACGCCGATCAGGGAAAACGGCGGATCTTCCGCTTCTGTGACGACATAAATGTCCTTGAGCTGCCCCTGCTGCTCGACCTGAACGCCGTAGCGCTTCTTGCTCGCATCAAAATCCTCGCGTGCCAGGACGCGCCCGTCCGGCGAAACGATCCAGTCGAAGGTCTTGGAGACGCCCCGGCGAGGCGCGCGGCCTTTGCCAGTCTTCAAGCTAACTTTGTAGAGATCAAACGTTGGGTCGCTTGATCCGCGTTCAGTATAAGCCGGCATGAAGATCTCGTCTTCACCTTCCAGCTGCCCGACCACCCGCCCAAGCCCTGATTGTGCCGGATAGAGCCCCTCGGTTTTCTGCAGCATCTGCGTGACTTCGCCGGACTCGACTTCCACGGAATAGGCGCCTGAATATTCGAAACGTCCCTTGTAGCCGAGTTGCCGGGTAGTGCGCGAAACGTTCACCAACACATAGTCGTCGGTCACGAAACTTACGCCGCGCGCCGCAATCTTGGCCAGACCGACGGTGCGGATGACCGTCATTTTCGCGACATCGTAAATCACGACGAACTCGGAATTGTTCTGTCGGGCAATGAACGCTACCCGCTCACCATCCGGAGAAATCGCCACTGAACGTACGCTTGGCAGGTCGCCATAGTCTTCAAGCGCAGGCTGCGGCGCCTGCGCCGAGGCAAGCCCCGCAGCCGAAGAAAGCAAACAGACCACACACAAAAGACTTGAGAGCCAGTTCATGCGCGTTTCACCTCTCCATTGAAGGGTGAAGCGTTCGCAGAAAGCGCAATATGAGGCAACCCCAGGGGGCGGGCCTTTCACCCGCCTGCCGGTCAGCCCGGAAGCTTGATCTCGTTATGGTCGCCGAGGAGCACAACGGTCGGCGCATGCTGGCGCGCTTCGGCGGCATCGACACCGCAGAAGGCCGCGATGATCACTCGGGTCTATTTTCTGAAGGTTTAGGGACACACGGGGACGATCAGAGCGCAACCATCGATGCGGCGTTCAATTGTACCTGCGCAGAATCCAGATTCGAAACGGCGATCCAAGGCATAGACCTCCGTCGGGCGCCGTGACGGCTTCATTGCGTTCGGCCAGTCACGCGCGCTTTTCGTCTGGAGCCGGATCATGGTGCTGGACAGCACAGCCATCTGGAAGGACAAACTCGCCGGGGTCGATGGATGCGGCTTTGCTGACCTCGAAGACAAGGTCGACGATCGTTCCTGGAAATTGCCTCGAGGCATCGTACCGTCGACCCTGCTTGGCGCCCGATCCAAACTTGAATCCCGCCGGCGGCGAGAGACGCGTTTGCGCCAACATCCTCTGCCCATGAGCGAAAACGGCGCAGCATAGACCGCAGGTCTCCAGCCTGTGAACGAGCAATTGGCCCGGCAGTCGCAACCAGATCGATATCACAATTGATCTATTTTTGGAATAATTGGATATATTATATCATATTTGATTGCATTATTGCAATATTCACTCTTGCGAGAGAGACTGACGGATCATATCATTTATGATATGAAGCTGCCTCAGACCGCCAAAAGCTATCTTGTGTGATATCATGAAAATCAGTCCGCTGACCCCCGAGACAGAAATCCTGAAAGAGCTGGGCGTACGGCTTGCCAGGATACGCAAGCAACAAGGCTTCTCTCAGACCCGCCTTGCCGATGACGCCGGCATCGGTGTTGCCACACTCAGACGCATTGAAGCTGGCCAGGATAGCCAAATCGAGTCCTGGCTGAAGTTGCTGAAGAGCCTCAGCATGACCTCAGCAATCGACGCGCTCTTGCCCGAAAACTTCAACTCCCCGATGGCCGAAGCCCTCGCGGCATCCGGCAAGCGCCGGAAAGCCAAAAGCACCACCGGCATTGTCTGGGGAGACGAGTCCGAGTGAGCACGGCGACCGTCAAACTTTGGGGAACGCCCATCGGCTATGTCTCGATGGATGCCGAAGAGCGCTACGCGCGTTTTGAATATGATCCAGCCTTTGCAGAATTCGGCATAGAGCCGGCCCCCCTGCATATGCCGGTCCGTGCACGGCACATCTATCGTTTTGAGAGCCTCAACCCCAGATCCTTTTACGGCCTGCCCGGACTCATCGCCGACAGCCTGCCAGACAAATACGGCCACAAGCTGATCGACATCTGGCTCGCCCGGACCGGCAGAACACCTGACGCGTTCAACTCCGTTGACCGGCTCTGCTATACCGGTCGGCGCGGAATGGGCGCCCTCGAGTTTGAACCCGCGATGGGCGGCGACACGGCGAAAGACAAATTGCTGGAAATCCAGGACCTGATCGAACTCGCCTCCATGGCGTTCGCAGACAAGAAGACACTCGATACCCGGCTTGCGGATGGCAAGGAAGAACAGGCCCTGCTCGACATTCTCAGCGTCGGCACGTCGGCAGGCGGCGCGCGGGCAAAAGCCGTGATCGCCTTCAACCCGGAAACACGCCAGGTCCGATCAGGACAACTTGATCTGCCGAAAGGTTTCGAACACTGGCTGATCAAATTTGACGGCGTTGCCTTTAGCGGCGATTGGGGCGTCGCCGATCCTTCAGGTTACGGCCTTCTGGAGTACAGCTACTACAAGATGGCCCGCGCCTGCGCGATCAACATGATGGAAAGCCGTCTGTTCAGCGAGAACGGCCGAAACCACTTCATGACGCGGCGTTTCGACCGCGAACCAGGCGGCCAAAAGACCTTTGTTCAGACCTTCGCCGCCGCCCAGCACTACGACTATTACGAGAGTGGGCTTTATTCCTACGAGCAATTGTTCATGACCATGCGCCAGCTCGATATGCCGCAAAGCGCCATGGAAGAGCAGTTCCGGCGGGTTGTGTTCAACCTGGTGGGCTGCAACCAGGATGATCATGTCAAGAACTTCGCCTTCACCATGGATCGCAAAGGCAATTGGGACCTGGCGCCAGCCTACGACCTTTGCCACGCCGAAGGCAGTGACTTTACCCGGTTTCATCAATTGAGCCTCAACGGCAAGACAACAGGGTTCTCCCGGGACGATATTAAAGGCCTGGCAAGATATGCAGGCCTGCCGCGTGGGCGTGACAAACATATTCTTGAACAAACCGTGGCAGTGTTTGCCGGTTGGAAGGAAACCGCTGAAGCACTCGGCGTTCCAGATAAGCTGCGATCCCACGTCCAACGCACGCTCAGACTTGAGTGGTGACGTGACCGGTGACGTGACCGGGTGAAAAGTCCCAACGCACAATGAAACTCTCGAGATACCCTCCGAGGCGCTGCGCTCCATAGCGGCGGATCTGATCTGCGTCAGGCAGGAGATTTTCAAATACGTTGATGACGGGGGCGCCACGATAGGTTTCACCGATGAGTGGCAGTGAGATCGACACCGGCATCGCGCCTGGCCAGGTAAGCCATGCCTCGTCATAGCGGAATGTGATGGCCCCCGAAGCGGCGCACACAAGCCGCCCTACAGTCTTCGAATTCAGATATACGGCAAGGCTCTGGGCGTTTGACCGGCGCGCCATCAGAACATGTCCTTGAAATCGGATTTGTCGTCTCCCGTCGTCACGACGAGTTCAAGGCCGAGGGCAGCAAGCCCATCGAACAGCACGGCCATCCGGGTTGCCGGGTTGCCGGCACGCCGCTTTCAAGTTCCGAGACCGTTGCCTGGCGCATGTTGATGCGCTCTGCAAGTTCCTGTTGCGTCCCAGCCTCTGGTGAGGCTTTCCTTGCAAACAAGGGCACCTGCCATTCTCGGACTACGGACCAGATCGGGCATGACTTCATCTCCATAAGCGTTCGCGCATGAATGCACGGTATACGCATTTCCGTATAAATCAGTGTAATACGCAATCGCGTATGAGATTTGGGTGGGTCAAAGGTATCGGGCCGCGCGGGTGCGGACGCAGCCAAGCCGCTGGTCGTGTAGTCCCGCAGCTGAGAGTCAAGCTTCTGCCTGGCTAGTCCCGGTTGCCATCAATGGGCAGGGGGCACTCGGCCAGGAAAGCCTGGAGCCCATGATGCTGGCTCGCCGGCCGCGCTGGTTCAGAGGCCTTTTGCACGTCCGTGAACTTCGATGCCCGCATCCGGCCGCGCTCCTTCCAGCCGAGCTCCCGACTACCGGAAACGCCAAGCAGAAACGATCCAGTTTGGTGGGGGCAGAGCAACATTTCATGGCGTGCCTCGCTGACATCACGCGCATGCGTTCCTTTCAATGAGTGTGACATTCATCACAGGCAAGGTTGCGGCCATCCCTTAGTTGGACATTCATCAGGCGGGGCGCGGCGACAATCAGACATCCGAGCTGAATTGGAAGGGCCCGGCTGGAGGAAAGACAATGGGACTGAATCTTTCTGACGTCACCCAAATCAAGCCAGCGCGTGTCGCAGTCTCCGCGATGGCGCTGCCGACTGGATCGCTCGCGCAGTTGCAGCCTTCGGCCGACGCCCGGGTCAAGGGGCCGTTCGAGGGCAATTCGGGCAGATGCCGGAAGCGCTGCACATCAGAGTGTGTGACCGCTGCAGGGTTTGACAAGTTCAACAACACCAGACAGGGCGCTTCGCTCGGATCCGCCGCGTGTCCCTATGATGGTCGGTAGCAGATGGAAAATGTTCCCTTCGTTGCCGGCTTCCAGGCCAGGTCGATCGGGGCGTTCGGCAAAGCGGCGCAAGACGACGCCATCTTCAACTGAAAGGATCCACAAGGCGGCGACCAGCGCACTTATTGTTGCCGCCGCCTTCGTCTTGCCCGTCGAATGCCGCGCAGAGGTCAGCGGCCTAGCGTGGGTCTCCCGGCCGGCCGCAAAGAATTCCTTCTCGGTGATGGGACCGGTGAAGAATGTGCGCCCACGGCACATCGCGGCAATGATCCGTAGCCGTACCAATAGCGTGCCGGCACCGCCACCGTGCACGCAATGGGTTCCAGGTGGGCGGGGGTATCACCGTTTCGAAGTACCGGCGGAGGATGTCGCAGTGCCGGCTCTCGCTGACGGCATCATGCCCGGTATGCCGGAACATCTCGGCTGGATGGCAGTGCTCCAGACGACGGAAGATCTGAATGTGATCTGGTCCTTCCGAGCAGGCTGATACCCTTGTTTCCCCTGCGCCTGGGTGCCTGGCGTTACCCCTCCGACGCTAGGCACCCATTTTTTTAGCAGGCCGTAGGCGAGACTCTCGCGGGGTGCGGAATTCTTCACATCCGCGCCTTGGGCAGTGACGGCAGCAGGGAGTTAAATAGACGGATTATTCTGCCTACGGATTTTCTGCCGTCAAGGGCCGGATCTTGATCTGCGCGGCGGGCGAGGCACCCTTGCCGGCTACCTCCATCCCGGCTCCGGCGACACGGCGAACCGAAACAAGAGTCCATTCAATTCCCGCCGGCTTCGATCCGCGCGTCTACCGGAGCCAGCGCACGCAGACGGTTCAAGTCGAGGATCGCCAGCCGGTTACGGCTGAGGCTGACAAGGCCCTGACGCGCGAGACTGTTCAGCGCCCGGGTCACAGCCTCCCGGTGACCACCGACGCGGGTCGAGATGTCGTAGTGTGAAGGTGCCGGGTCCAGGACAGCGCTGGCTGCTTCCGACTGCACGGCATCGCGCGCCATCCGCAGCAGTTCAATCACGAGCCGGTCATGCAACGGATAGGCGATGGCCGTGAACACCCGGTCTGACAGGTCCCGGACAAGAATGCTCAGGGTCCGGATGTGGCCGAGCGCCAGTGCGGGCGAGGCTTGCAGGAGGGCAGAAAAGCCAGCGGCTGTGAGACGCGCAAAGCGCGCCGGAGCCTGCAGCGTCACATCGACCGAACGCAGGTCCCCGGTCATCGCCGCAAGGTCGCCGATGAAGCAGGGCGCGACAACATCGGTGTAGCTGATCTCGCGCCCGGACTCGGCAAACCGGGCGATGCGCGCGCACCCTTCAGCGAGCAGAAACACCGACGTGTCACGGCTGCCCGTCTCGATGAGGCGCGTGCCGGCCGGCGCCTTCGTCCATTGAAGACCAGCCTCGAGGCCCGAGACTTCATCCGGGGTCATGTCCGAATAGACCCCCTGTCCTGCCTTGTTCATCCGATCTTCCCCGCACCGGCCCGGCAGGAAGCTAGCCGCAGAGGCGAGGCGGCGCAATTACTGGCGGCGGAGGGAAGATTTGTGCTGTTTGGCACATTCAATCCGGCCGCTGCGCTCGAACGATCGGAGATCGACGAACCGGCCCCCGACGGGCGGCAATCAAGGACCCTACCGAGAATGACCCATGCAGACCCGGCGACGCGAGACGTCACCAGCAAATCAATCGATGGTATCAGCGACCTTGTGGTCTGGGCGCCGATCCGGGACGGATTCATCGACGCGTTTTCGAACATCACCTACGAGACACGGTTGAAGCAGGTCGGCGAGGCCCTTCACCGGATCCGCCAGAGTGCGCGCGAGCACGAACTGGTTGAGCCGTTCGCAGACACTGCCAAACGGATTCTTTCACTGCTCGACTTCCGGATCGGGATTGTCGATCGCCCCCTCTACGAGCCCGGCACGGACGAGCGGTTGCGGCCGCGCCGTTACATGTACCTCGTCGCGACCTTCGACGGCCCCTGGGAGCCTTACATCCGCCTGATCTGGCGACCGCTCGGCTATTTCCTCGACCTGCTTCTCTGCAATTGCGAGGGCTACGTCCTGGCGAGCGAATGCGATTTCGAAACCTATGCGCAATGGGTGCGCGACAATCAGCTGGACTCGGCGATCTTCTATTCCACGTCCGGCCTGACCGTGACCGACAAGATCTACCTGGCCGAACTGGAGCGGATCCAGCGCACGAACGCGCCCGCACTGAATGATGAGTTGATCGCGGGCCTTGCCGCCCCCGATCCAGACACGGTGGCCGGCAATGTCAGGCTCCACCATCCCGGCGAGGCGCTTCGGCTCGCGCTCGAAGCTCTGAACGTCCTCTACAAACTGACCGACTATTATCCGGCCGATACCGTCAACAAGCCCGGCGGCGAAGGCCGCCTTCTCCTGAGGGCCGCCCAGAGCCTGCTCGGACATTACCGGTTCGACCGCCTGCCGCCGCCGCTGCAGCCCGTGTACAAACTGGTGAGCGACATTTACCGGGAGCCGGTCGAATGGTTCCATCAGTCTCTGCCGGCGGACGATGTTCCGCGTTTCCCGGATCCGGACTTTGACAGGACGGAAATTCAGAAAGGGCTCCTGACGGCGTATGATGACACCTTCGTCGTCACGCACGGCGCCCTGATCCTGCTGCGGATCGATGATCCCGAAGCGGCCCGCCAATTCCTCGCCGCAACTGACTGGAGCTGGGAGGCCGGACCGATCGGCTCCGATCTGGACACTCATTTCTGGGACAAGCTCTACAAGAACATCTTCTTCACCGCTGCGGGCCTCGAACGGCTCGGAGTCGGCGAGGCAGAGTTGATGCAGTTTCCCAAGGAGTTCAGGGACGGCATGGCAGAGCGCGCGGCCCTGCTCGGCGACAAGTTTGCCCATCATCCGAGGCGCTGGCGCCTGCCTGCCCGCAACTGGCCGCGCGGCCGGGCTGACCGGGCGCCGCCGGTCGAGCTTTCGGAAGTCGATTTCGCCATTCACGTCCGCTCAGGCCTCGGGCTCGGGCCCGGAAAGAGCCAGATCGAGGCTGGCCACATTCCTTTTCACGAGATCGCAGATGTGCTGCTGAGTTCGGCGCGGATGGAGGGATTTGACGGCCTCTATCGCCGGTTCGAGGCGCAGTACATGCCTGCCGGATTGGCGGCCGCGCCTGAAACGGCAGACGGCAGGTCCGGCGCATTCGACTGGCTGCTAGGACAACTTTCCCGGACATCAGAAAGCGGTCTGCGTTCGCCGATTGAAGTCTTCATCGCTTTCATCGGCCTCCTTGGGCGCCGCTATGGTTTCACGATCCTCAGCGTCGAGGACATGCACCGACCCGACGCCGCCGGCACCGGCCTGGACACACTGACAGACCCGCCCACGAGCAGTACGCCTACAGATCATTTTGGATTTCGGGACGGCATCAGCCAGCCGGTGATTGTCCCGGACGGGGGCGAGGCGGAGCGGCCAACCGATGTCTATGCCGGCGATGTGATCTACGGGTACCGCAACCTTCGCGGCGACGGGCACCTGCCGCGCATGCGAAACAGCCTCCTCTTCAATGGCAGCTTCCTCGCGGTTCGCAAGATATCCCAGGACGTGACAGCCTTCCGCGACCTCGTCGCCGCCGAACCCTCGCTCGAAGGCGGCGCGCGGCTTATGGGGCGCACGCCGGACGGCGTCCCGCTCGCCGCGCCTTCTGACCTGTCCAATGATTTCACCTACAAGGATGATCCGGAAGGCCGGGCCTGCCCGCTGTCGGCCCATATCCGCCTGGCCAATCCGCGCGGTGTGTTTCACGGGCGGCGCCATCCGATGATTCTCCGCCGGGGGATGAGCTATGGCCCGAAATTCGAACCGGATGATCCGGCCACGCACAAGGCCGACCGGGGCATCGTGTTCATGGCTTTCTGCGCAAGCCTCGCCGAGCAGTATGAAGTCGTCCAGCGCTGGCTCAATGCCGGCAATCCGACCGGGATCTCCTCCAGCCAGAACGATCCGCTGACCGGCACGCCGCCGCCCGGCGGGGCCCGGACCTTCCGGTTCTTTGACGCCGGCGGAAATGTCGCGCGCTGCTACGCCGGTCAACCGCTCACACGGCTTGAATGGGGTCAATACTTCTTCTGCCCCTCGCGGTCTGCTCTACTCGCGATCACCTCGCCGCGGCAGACGCCAGGCACGGGCGCAAAGGCTGGTGAGCGGTTCATCAGCGAGATCGAGGCGCTCGCCCCGCTTCGCCAGCAGGAGGCGTGGAAGCGTATCCTCGAAGACTTTCTCGCGAAGGATCCCGGCGAGTACAATCTTGCACCGCGCATCTGGCAGGCTATCCAGGCCCGGGGCGGGGCCTATCGGATAGTGGGCGGTGTGGCGTTTGACGAAGGCTCGGCCGACAACCGCCAGCCCGTCGTTCTGGTGACCGATCCCGCCCTCATCCGGCAGATTTACGATAACACCGCCAGTCGTTCGGCAGATGCGCCCGGCGCCCCGCCAGCCTGCCCCTATTCTTCAAGAGAACAATTTGACCGGATCAGCCACCGCGCCTCATTCGGGACAATCTACGTCTCCCTTGATGCGCCGGACCGCACGCACGACCCTGCCGGATATGCGGCCAGCCGCTATGTCCGGGAAGCCTATCCGACCAATGATATCCTGATCAGCCATTCGTATGACGCTGCCGTGAAGGCCGGCTTCGAGGCCGGCACAAGTGTGATCGACGGCCACAAAAGGATTGCCGAAAAACTGGGTCAGCTGCGCGGGCAACCACCGGAGTTCAAGTTGGAGCTTGGGCGCCAGTACATCCATCCGGCGCTCGGTGTTCTTTGCAAAGGCTGGTTCGGTATTCCCGATGGGCAGTTCATCGAGGCGGGCGGCTGGAACTGGAATACACCCCGCAAACCCGTCTGCCCCGGTGACTTCCTGTCTCCGTCGCGCCATGCCTTCTATCCGCGGCCATCTCGCTCGATCACCCGCTATGGCCAACGTCATGGCAGCGCGTTGCGGCACGCGGTGGAAAGTTACGTCTCACATGGATGGGATGATCCGGCCTTCCTGAAAGGGTCGGTCGCGTCAGAGATGCACCGGGCGATGAAGGCGCGGGCCGACGCCGATCCACGTCCGGAGGCCGAGGCAGAATTCAAGGAGCTGCTCGGGCGCAACCTCATCGGGATCATGATCGGGGCGCTTCCGCCGATGGATGCCAATCTGCGCTGGACCCTGTTTGACTGGCTGGAGTCGGAGACGCTGTGGCGCCATCAGGCACGTCTCGCCGAAGCGACGGCCAGCGCGCCATGCGACTGGAGCGCGATGCGCGATGCGCTGGAGGATCCGATCGTACGCGCCATGAGCGTGCGCCCGGCGCCGGATCTGATCTACCGCACCGTGGAGGCGGACGAGATCCAAATCGGCCCTGTCGCCGCGCGCCGCCGCGATCTCGTCGTTCTCTGCCTGCCGGGCGCGACGCAGGCACTCCTCGAAGCGGGCCGGCCAAGCCCGGAACTCGTCTTCGGCGGCTATCGCAAGGCCGCAAACGGCGCGCCGCTCGCCGACCATCCGCTGCATGCCTGCCCGGCGATGGACATGGCGATGGGCGCGATGACGGGTCTTCTCTCGGCCTTGCTGGGCGCAGGCCGTCTCCAGGCATTGCCGGCCTCGCTGATTGTCCGGGTCTCAGACTGGTAAGAAAGGACGCAGGACCAGCCGCGCTGACGCGCCGTAGAAGCCCTCCGGGGCATGGCTCTGCGACGCGGCGCCGCCTGCAAGGCGCGCAGCTAGCGCGCGGGTGAGTGCCTCTTCCCGGACAGAGCCGCGGCGCGCGCCGGCCTGGCCCGCGCGCTTCAGGTAGTGATCGACCGGCTTTTGCAGCGCGCCTGCGGCGGCGAGCATCGCAAGAGCGCGCCAGGCAAAGGCCTCGCCCAGCCGGTCGCCCTTGCGCGCCCGGCGTAGTGCGAGGGTCGCAAAACGGACAGCTTTTTCCGAATTGCCTAGGCGGGCATGACCATCGGCCAGATAGCCATAGTTCAGGGAGACGTATTGCTGGCTGCCGCCGGCCACCATCCATTCGGCCACGCGTTCGACGCGGTCCAGGGCGGCTACGTCGCCGCTGAGAAAGAACTCGGCGGCGCCGCTGAGGGCCTGCGACATCGCATAGTGATAGCGCGAGCGCATCTGCCCGGCCATGTCCAGCACCTGGCCGGAGATCCGGACCGTGTCTTCGAACCGGCCGTGCCAGAGATGCGCGGCGCTTCGGTGCCCGAGGATCGAGAGGCAGACTTCGTGCTGGACGGGCGCCATGATCTCGATGGCCTCATCGAAGAGGACGCAGGCATCCTCGAACGCGCCCTGGTCGGCGAGGGCGAAGGCCTTGCAGGACAAGACATAGGCGAGAGAGACGGACGGCGCGCCGGGTTTGCGCCGGCGGCGGCGGTCTTCAATGGCAGCGTCCAGGTGGAGGAAGGCCTGCCGGTAGTCGCAGGCGGCGGCATGGGCCTGGCCGATCGAGGCGCCCAGCTGATTGACAAGGAACTCGTCTGACTTCTCGCGGGCCGCGGCCAGGGAGACCTCAAACTGCTCGAGCGCCCTACGCGGCTCGCCGAGTCCGTAAAGCATCGAGCCGAGCCAGAACTGGCTGAGCGCAAGTCCCGCCGTATCCTGATAGCGGGTCATGATCGCGGTGCCCGTCTGCAGGACCCTGACCTGTTCCCATCCGGGATCGATCATGCAGGCCAGCACATACTTGCGCAGGATGTCACTGGTGCGCGGATCGGGGTCTGTTCCCTTGGCGATGGCGTCCAGCGCCAGTTCAAAATGCACCTGCGCGCGGTCGAGCGCGGAGGCAGCGAGCGCGGCGCTGCCCGCCTCCAGGGCGTGAGTGACCGCCTTCGCCGGATGACCGCTCTGCATCATGTGATAGGCGAGCGCGCCATGGTCGGGGTGTTCAGAAGCGCTCGCCAAGGCCTCGGCGATCCGGGCATGGCAGGCCTGGCGCTCCGCGAGACCGATCAGCGCATAGACCGCTTCACGGGTCAGGCCATGCTTGAACCGGAGAAATCCCGGCGTTTCACAAGGGTAGAGAAAGTCAGCGCTCCGGAGGCCTTCGAGCGTCGGGGCGGCAAGCTCCGTCCCGAGCGCGCCTGCCAGCAGGTCCAACGGCACCATGTGTCCGATGACCGCCGCCATTCTGACGATAGCGGAAAGATCCGCCGGCAGGCGAAGGTATCTCGCGTTCACCGATGCGCGCAGCGAGGTATCGTTCCGGTCCAGCAGGAAGGGGCGCTCACCATGGCCGGCCGCATGGCAAAGCTCTTCCGTATAAAGAGGATTTCCTCCGGAATGTGACTGGATGCGCTGCGCGAGAAACGGATCAAGCGAGGGCGCGATCTCACCAATGAACCACTTGGTTTCCTCCGGAGACAGGGGCTCGAGGCGGCGCACCTCGGCCGTCTGGAGCTCAGCAAAATAGGGATCGAACTGACGTGTCGCTAGGATCAGGATGACACCGGGCAGCGGAAGGCGTGAGAGATGTGAAAGAAAGGCGCGAGAGGCAGCATCGGCCCAGTGCCAATCGTCAAAGAAAAGGACGTAAGGCTGGGATTGCGGACTGGCTGCCAGAACGTCTGCAAACCCGCTCGCAAGGTCGGCAATCTCCGTTTCGGAGACCGACACCGATGCGGCCTCAAGGACGGTGTTCAGCCGGGCGAGTTCCGGCCGTGCGCGCCCGGGCGCAGCGCCGGCGGCCCGGTCAAGAATCGAGAGGGCGGCCTGCCGAACCGGCTGCAGCGGCGCGGCGCCGAGATAGGCTTCGCAATATCCCCAATGGGTCTCGGCGCCCGCGTCTGAGGCCCGCTTCAGAAACTCGAACACGAGCCGGGTCTTGCCGAGGCCGGCTTCCCCCTGGATCACGGCTATGGTCGCCGCTTCGGCGCGGCGCCCGAGGATGTCCTGCAGCCAGTCCAGGTCGGCGCTGCGCCCGATGAACGGGGTCGGCGCCTCGGGGATGCGTAGGGGGCTACCCGGCCCGGGCAACCGGCGCCCGGTCACCGTTTGGACCATCACACTGCCGCGGCTCGCCTTCAGCGTGAGCGGCTCGGGCGGTCCCGCTTCGAACAGGCGGCGGTCCGCGCCGAGGGTTTCGGTACTGATGAGGATCTCGCCGGGCCCCGCGTGATCGCAGAGCCGGGCCGTTACATTTGTCGGCTCGCCGAGGATCTCGTAGCGTCCTCTCGACAGGTCGCCGGCCCGCACGATCACCACGCCCGAATGGATGCCCGTATGCAGGAACAGCCCGCCGGCAAGTCCGGGAACGGTTGCATGCAGCTCAAGCGCGGTTTCGATTGCGCGCCGGGTCGCGTCTTCCTGGGCGGCTGGATATCCGAAGATGTAGAGGAACCCGTCACCATCAATGCGGACAAGGCTGCCGCCGTGCCGGTCGATCGCGGCGATCATCGCCGCGCGGATGCGGTCAAGAAGGCCCGCATACTCTTCGGGCTCAAGGCGTGAGGACAGTTCTGTCGAGCCGGAGAGGTCCGAGAATACGATCGTGACCTGGCAACGGGCTTCGCTGTGTACAGAACTGGCTGTCATGTCCCCGGCATCTCTTCCTGCGGCTCGGAGAATAGCATAGCGGTCCTTGCCCGGGCTGCAAAAGGCCCGCGCGAACAGCGCATGTCAGTCTGCAGACACCGTCTCCGGCAAGTGAGCGCGCAATCGCCTGTAGAAGCCCCGGTGGAGGAAGTAGGAGGTATGGGCATTGACGATCCCGGCATCGAGATCGATCTCGAAGTCCGCTGCCGCCGGAAAAACAGGGCGGCACCGGAACCCCAGCAGGTCGTAACGGGCATAGGTGTTGAGCCAGCTCCGGACGAGCCCGTTTGGCCCGCACATGCCGGCGGGCGCGGCCGGAACCATGTTGATCTCCCGGAACAGGCCGAGCGGGGCGCCGACCGTCAGCAGGAGATCGACCCGGAACGGCCGGCCAGTCTCCGCCTCGATCTGGCGCACCACCGTCTCATCAGCGAGGAGCTCGTAGAGGATCACGGCGCCGAGACTGTAGCCGATGAGCACCAGCGGGCCATCCGCCGCGCTCCGGCCCGCCTCGACGAGACTGCGATACACGGCGGCGCGGGTCCCGCGCCGGGCTGCCCCGCACCGCATGTAGTGCAGCACGTCGCCGGTAAAGACGCCAACCGGGGCCGAGAGGTGCCGCGCGAGCTGGATCAGTGTCTCGCTGAGAAGCATTTCGGCATAGCCGGCTGCGGCCTCATCCGCCGTGCGAAGGCCCTGCGCGGCCAGCGCCATCCCTGTGAGATGCTCCATGAGGTCCAGATCGTTGCTGCATCTGGCGAGGAGCAACGGCATCTGCATCTGCGGCGCGTGGACAAAGAGGTTTGATATGGCATCGCCAAGGGCTTCGAGCGCCGGATCGTTCTCCCGGATCGCGAGGTCTGCGCACAGGACACCCAACGCGGCGATCACACCGGCCGGATCCTGCTTCGCCCGAGTCAGAAGCTGTTGGGAGCCCCGGGCCAGCGTCAGCGCCGTCAGCCAGTCCGGATCTGGCCGGTCAGAATCCGGGATTGTGGCAAACTCGCTTTGCCCCACACCGAACTCGCCCCAATAGGGATCAAAGAAAGTCACCGTCCGCCCCGGAAAGCTGTCCCGCCGGAACCGGCGGTGACGCGCCGCTACGGCGGCGTCATAGGTCGGCCCCCGCCGCGTCGAGACGCCGTGCACAAAAACGAGCCGAACCATGACGTCCTACCTCCCCAGCCTAGGCGATCCTCGGCGGTTTGCGTCAATGGATATGTGCCAATTGGTACACTCCCCGTCGCTGGCTGGCTATGACTCGCAACTACGACGGTTACTCAGCGACCTGTCGAGGGTGTATGTCATTTGTATTGACATTTTCGCTTGTGCGGTCCATCATAAGGGCAATAAAGGAACCCACGCCATGACTGCCCTTCGCCGTGACCGCCAAATCCAGATCCGCGCTCCCCAATCGGTGCAAGCGCTGATTGATCGTGCCGCCGCTGCAGTCGGTCTGTCGCGGTCGCAATTCATGCTTGAGACGTCAATCCGTGAGGCCGAGAACACGCTGCTCGATCAACGCATATTCGTGCTCGATGCTGACCAGTGGGCAGCCTTCGAAACTGCGCTTGATGCGCCGGTCGATGTCACCAAACTCGATGCGCTTCTCAACAGCCCCACACCCTGGAAAGGGTGATAAACTTTTCCAGTGCCGCAACTTAACGCTCCCACACTCTTAACCGCCGACCATCAGGTTGACGGTTTTGACTCAGGCAAACCAAGCCTGGATGACTGGCTGAAGCGCCGCGCCCTCAAAAACCAGACTGAAGGCGCCAGCCGAACCTATGTCGTCACAAACAATGACGGCGCCGTGCTTTCCTATTATGCCCTTGCCGCTGGCAGCGTCATCGCCACTGAAGCCACCGGCGCTGTGAGACGTAACATGCCCTCCCCGATCCCGGTTGTGATCTTGGCACGCCTAGCAGTCGACAGAAGCCTTCAAAGCAAAGGCTTTGGGACAGCCCTGCTCAGAGATGCCCTGCTCAAAACCGTTCGAGCCGCCAACACCATCGGCGTGCGCGCTCTTTTGATTCACGCCCTCGATGAGGATGCGGCAGCCTTCTATCAGAAATTCGGCTTTAGCCGGTCGCCAGCCGACAGCCTGATGCTGATGATGCCGCTGAAATCGGTCATCGAACGGTTGAGTGAGAATTAGCGCTTCAATTACTTTGCTGAACCGAATGCCGATATTGAAGTAGACTCAAGCTTCACCATCACAAGGACTATAGAGAGGTGGCTCGGGAAATCTGAACAGCGAGGTTGGGTGAGATTTCTGCCTGCAGATCGGCTATTTTGCCGAGCACAGGAGACGACCCATGCCCAGACGACCCCGCCGGAATCACAGTCCGGCTTTCAAAGCGAAGGTGGCCCTCGCCGCGGTCCGCGGTGAACAGACCCTCGCCGAGCTTGCGCAGCAGTTTGATGTTCACCCGAACCAGATCAAGCAGCGGAAAGACCAGCTCTTGGAAGGGGCGACAGGTGTCTTCGGCGACGCGTCGAAAGAAGAAGCCCCTGCTGTCGATCTGAAGGAGCTTCATGCCAAAATCGGCCAGCTGGCACTGGAGAATGATTTTTTGTCCGGAGCACTCGGCAAGGCAGGCCTGCTGCCATCCTGCTTCCCTGAATGGCGCCGGAACGCTGTTAATGAATGTAGAATCTTACTCCAATAACCTGCGAGCCGATTAAAGCCATGCAGGCTTTCAGGCTGGCCAACCGCCTCCTCCCAAGCCCTGCAGTTGGCATTCCCAGCCCAAGTGATACGGGCATTCCAACTCAGCTGAGTAAGGAGGGTATGTGCTTCAAACACCCCCAATATCCAGTGGCGTCTCAACTTGAATTTTCTTCGAGTTTCTGCGGCCCATCAGGCCCGAGGCCCGAAAAGCTCATCCAGAACTTCGGCGAAGTGGCGTTCCATGCCCCTCAATTCTGCGTTCGTGATCGGCACCATCTCGGGCCAGGCGTCCGCCTCCCCAATTATCCGGCCCCATACTGACGTGCCAGGCGCATCTCCGGCCAAGGCTTCGGCCAGACGACCGGATAATCAGCTGCAAACAGCCTGTCGCCATCCCTGAGCCCATGCGTCACACCGACCTGGGCAATTGCGCCCTTTCGGCCGAGATATCTCACCTGGTCTCCGCAATACCGGAACGACACCGCCCGCCGCCATCGGTCTGACGTATTCCCGCCTGCGCCGTGCACGGTCTTCACGTGGTGGATGATCACATCGCCTGGCTCAACATCGAATGTGATGATGTCGTAGTCATCGGGGGCGCCTTCGATATCCGGGCAGCGTTTTTCAGGCGAAGACGCAATCGGCGTCTGCGAGACGAACACATTCGGGGCGTAGATCTCTCCCCAACGATGGGATCCGCGCACATACTGTAGAACACCGTTTCCCAGATCCGCCGGGTCGAGCGGAATCCAGACAATGACACATTGGTCACCCTGAATCTGGAAATAGGCAAGGTCCTGATGGAACGCGGTCTTCTGGCGCGTATGCGGCGCTTTCACAAACGTCGTGTCTTCCCAGAAGTTCACATAGGCTGCGCCCATCAGCCGGCTGACGATTTCAGGAAGCGCCGAGTCAAAGGCGACTTCCCGGACACCCAGGTCGTGCTTCCACGCGGCAACATCATAGAAGAACATGCCGCCTCTTCCGCCCGTCTCTTCTTCAAGCAGCGGCCGCGCCGACGCGTCCGCGCGCACCGTCTCCTTCAACCGCGCCATGTCAAACCGGTCAGCTGCGCCGGTATCGACGGCGCTTTCCGCGTCCCAGACCTGGCGGGCAAGCGCTTCGAAATCGTATCCTGTCCGGGAGGTGTGCAGCTCAGCCATCTGGCGGTCCACTGCGCGGCGCAGGTGCTCGATCTCACCCGGTGTCAGGACCCCGCGCAGGCAGACCGCGCCGTCTTCGTCAAAGGCCCGGCAGTCGCGCGGCGACAACATATGCTCGAGGTTTCCCATTAAGCGACCCTCCCAGCTTTCGCCGCCAGCTTCGGCGCCATGTAGGCCGCAACGATAGCCTCTGCGTTGCGGTATCGGTCGAGTTGCCGGTCAAGCGTCTCCAGATCGATCCAGGACATCGCAGGGATCCACGCCCAGTCCCCGTCATCGCGCCGCGGCAGGCCGAGCGGCTCGGTCTTCCAGACCTTCTGGACGAGATTGTAGAACTTCTGGTGCGTCAGCCAGCTGAGACGCGTGACGCCTTTGTCGATGCAGTGGGCGGTCAGCCCGATCCCCAGCCGGCACCGTACGCGGAAATCCTCGACAGGATCGGTCAGCTTCGAGCGTTCTGTCACGAACCGGGAGCATTCCCAGACATCGCTTCCGACAGGCCAGGGTTGCAGGTCGCAATGCGCCGCAAAGAGCTCGCTCATCATGTGCGGGCGCGTGGTCGGATTGAGGCGCGAGGACGCCACCACTTCCCCGGCATCATTCTGGACAATGACGTAAGTCGTTTCGTCCGTGTCAAACTGGTCGGCCTCGTAGCCGACGATCACACCCGGTATGTCCCAGCCCCATTCGCACACGACGACCCGGTAGCGCATCTCGTGCATATCATCGAGCAGACTGCGGTACGCGCGGCGATTTGCTGGAGTGATGACCTTGAACATGGGCTTGCCTCCTCTGTTGACAGGCAAATCCTGCAAGCAATGGCGCGCCGCGTAATGTCCCCATTCGGGGACTTGTCAGGGGAAGATCTGGTTCTTTGCGATTGCGGTCGCGACGATGTGCGCCCGGTTTCCGGCCTCTAGCTTGCCGCCCGCCCGGATCATCGTTTTCTTGACCGTGTCCGCCTCGATCCCGAGAATGCGGGCGATCTCCCAGTTCGACTTGCCTGCGGCCGCGAACTGGACGCATTCGGTCTCGCGCCGGGTGAGTTCGGCGAGCTTCTGGTAGGGGAACGGGCCGAGCATGACTTCAAGATGGTAGTAGGCGGTCTGGCAGACGATCTCGAGTTCCTTGACCTGCGTCGCTGTGAGGTCCGTTTTCTGGCGGGCGCCCAGTGATACGCCGCCTGACACACTTTGCAGGGCATGCATCGGAAACATCATGCCGTCGGTAATCCCAAAATCGTGCACCATGTCCACGACCATCCGGCCCAGCCGTGTGGCATGGGCGCGTGCCTCTGCCCAGGTGAACGGGCGCTTTGAGCGAAGCGCGCAGATCGCAACCGGATCATGCAGAATAGCCATCTGATTGCGGCGATGAGTTTTGAGTTCCTCGGGCCAGTCCGAGAGGTACAGGATATTTTTCAGGGGGACGTTCGCCGGATTGACAAGCTGGCCAAGGAAGATGCGCTCAAACCCGTAGCGCTCGATGAAGATCGACAGGGCAGAGACGGTTGCCTCCGGCGTGTTCGCCGACTGAATCGTCCGGATCGCTTCGAGGACGGTCGATCCATCATAGTCATGCATGAGACTGCTCCGCGATGCGCTCAATAATAGAACCAGCGTTCAATCTTTGCAAGAATGAATTGCGACCCGAATATTAGCCCTGCAAATCCACATGGCTGAGTAGGCGGGCCGTGCTCCGACCGGCCAATCGCCCAAAAAAGTACGGGCGTCGTGTGTGAGCAAGCGGCAAGACGTTTCGCCCCAGGGGCGGCTTCATCTGTCCGATGAAAGGGCCTTGAGCACCTCGACCATCTGGCGAAGCGTCTGCTCTGACCGGGCCCGCCCAAGCCAGTAGCTGCCTTCCGTTCGGAGCGCGTCCATCGCGGTCGCCTTGACGCTGGCCGGCTTCTTCGTCTCGGCGCCTTCCGAGCGGAACAGGAGTTCTATCGATATACCGAGCGCTGCGGCGACATCGAAAAGCGTACCCGCGCTGAGCCGGTTCGCGCCTGTCTCATATTTTTGCAGTTGCTGGTGACTGATGCCGAGCTCGGACGCCAGCCGAGACAAGGTCTGGTTCCTCTGGATACGCAGCCTGCGGACATTTTCGCCGACCAGCCGGTCCACATCCTTTGGCGAGCGCGGCTTCCCGCCCTCTGTTCCGGACTTCTTCATGGTTCCCTCCCAGTTGCTACGCGCCCCCCACGTGCAACCTACAACAATCGTAGGGCGCAAAATGTCACCCGTCTAGAATGACGGAGGGGCACCTGACCTGCCGGCCGGGCAGAGCCCCGATCGGCAGCCACAGAATACATCTTTAGATTGTAGTGAATTCTATTTTATGGTTTAGTCCAATCGGATCCGCCCCAACGGCAATCGAGACGGCGCCGGGTGTCCCTGCTCGGCGATGACCCACGGAATGCCTCGCAGGAACGCCTGCTGCACATATGCCAGGAGTGGGCTGCAGGCGCTCTCAACCAAGGCCACGTGGCGGAAATATCAGGAGGAGCCCGAATGATTTTCCAGAAGGCGAACATCGATAAGGCGTCCCCTGTTGACGCGCCTTCCGGCGCGGCGCGGACCTGGCCGGACTGCATGCGCGCCGGATCCGAGCTTGCGAGATCGGGAAAGCCGGCCGAAGCTGCCGCGATGTTTGCGCGGGCGCTTGAGCTTCGCCCGGGCCATGTCCCGGCACTGCACGATCTGGGCGCCGTCCTCCTGAGATCAGGCGCACCTGCCCGCGCGCTGGCCGTTTTTGACGCGGCATTGAAGCTCGCCGCGAACAACACTGACTGCCTGCATGGACGCGGCCTCGCCCTTCATGCCCTCGGCGATGTCAGCGCCGCCATGGGCGCGTTCCGAAACGCGGCCGCAAGCGACCCAAAGGCCTGGAAGACCTGGCAGTCGATGGCTGACACCGCGCCGGACGAACCAGAGCGCGTGTTCGCGGTTCGCAGCGCGGCTGATGTCCTCGAGCGGCTTTGCCTGGAAGACCGGGCGCCCGCTTCGCTCTTCGACCGGTGCAGCCGCGCCCTTGTCGACGCCCACCGATTTGAGGATGCGGTCCATTTCGCTGAAACACACCGCGCCCGGTTTCGAGACCTCGCGGCCGCTCACAATGCTGAAGCGCGCGCGCACTACAATATCGGCGCCTTCCGTGCGGCTTTCCGGCACAAGGCGCTGGCGCTCGCCCATCTGGAAACGCGCGGTCTGCCGCAGACATTCCGCCCAAGCGCTTTCGATCCAGGCGACGCTGCGCGCGCTTTGCGCGCATTCAGCGAAATCCTCCGCGCGCAGGGCATCGTCCATTTCCTGGCGGCAGGCACACTGCTCGGCTTCCACCGCAATGGCAGACCGCTTCCGCATGACCGGGACATTGATATCGGCGTCCTGCGCGCTGCAGACGGATCACCTGATATCGCCGGCCTCCTGCGCACGCACCCGGGCCTGATCTGTCCCCGCGCCGCCCGGCCGGGCGAGCGGTATTTCGGGACCGTGTTTCAGGGCACCGCGATCGATATCTTCCTGCACGATGCCCGGGACGGCGCGCTGGTCTGCGGCCTCGGAGATCTCAAAGGAGATATCCAGTGGCGCTTCAGCGCGTTCGGGCTCGTCAGCCAGACCTATCAGGGCGAGGCCTGGAGCGTTCCGGATGATCGGGAACGCTACCTTTCCGAAACCTACGGACCCAGTTGGCGGACGCCGGACAAGGGATTTGCATCGGCGATCAGTTCGCCTGCCCTCTACAAGACCGATGACTTCACGCGGGCCTACTATGCCGCCGCGCGGGCGGCAAATGCTCTGATGGCCGGCGATACCGAAAAAGCCCGCGCGCTGGTCCGGCAGTCCCCCATCAGCTTTGCCTTGCCACCGCTCCCAGGCGACGTGAATCTGAATACTCAGACCGCGGAGGGTCCCGGAATGGTCTGACGGCAGTGCTGGAAGTCACACTCCGGACCGAAACCCCGCCGGCGATCTGCGCCGACGCGAAGGCGCTTGTGTACTATGTTGTAATATATACTTTTTTTAACAATCTCATTCTTGACTCTATCTAAGGTTGCGCTCACTCTCCACTTGTCGCCCGGCCAGCGACACCCCCCCAAACCCAACAGGAGAATGACCATGAATACCCAGAACGAAGACCATCTCGGCACGGACGAATTCGCGCCCATCGACCTCGGATCGGTGTCGGAGGAGACCCGCGGCCAGATCGGTGAAAGCAACGAGTTCAATCTCGGCAGCCCCGTAAGCCGCGACTGACCGCACAGGGATGAAGGGGCCGCGTGCCCCTTCATTTCCTGGTCCCAGCCTTCAGGAGCCCGGACACCATGCAAGCGATAGCGTCTGCCGAGCCGGCCCCCTTCAATGACTACGCCCTCAGCCGCGACGCGGCGTATTGCGAATTGCCTGCCGCCTGTATCTTCCTCGACATCAAGTCTGATCGCTACCTTCTGATCTGCGGACAACAGGCCGACTGGTTCCGGCAGGTTCGCGGGGCAGCATCAGGTCACGAGATTTCGGCTGAAGCCCGCAAGTTTGCCGGCATCCTGGCAAGTAAGGGGATTCTCGTGCCTGGCCGCGGCGACGGCAAGCCGATAGCGCCTTTTCGCAAATGTCCTCCAACGGGCTCAGTGCTCGAGCCGCCTTCCGCAGCCCGGCGCAACGCAACGCTTCCGGGCATGTTCCGCCTGCTCCAGTCTTTGGCTTACTGCGCCGCGCTCCAACGCCGCCCGCACATCGCTGCGTGCCTTGCAGCCGTGGGACGCTGGAAAGGACAAATGGAAGGCCGCCGGCCCGCGCCGCCCGAGCGGGTCGCAGAACTTGCACGCCAGTTCCACGCCGCGTCTCCGTTGTTCTTTTCGGCTCAGGACGCCTGCCTGTTTCGTAGCCTGCTGCTACTTCGCTACCTCACGCTTCGAGGCGCCGCCCCCGACCTCGTGTTCGGTGTGCGCCTCTCACCGTTCCTGGCGCATTGCTGGATTCAATACAGGGGGATTGTCCTCAACGACCATCTCGAAAGCGCGGCAAGCTTCACGCCCATCCTCGCCGTTTAGAGGTATCGCGCATGATCCGCTCCTTTTTTGCCATGACATGGAATCCGGGCAACGCCGCCGCAGAACACGCTGCGCGCGACATAATCCGCTCCCTGGGCCAGTCCGCCCGCCCGTCACGCCCGCAACTCGAAAGCAGCGGCTTTTTCCTCCTCAGTCTCTCGGCTGGCGAGCAATCGGGCGAGATCACGCATCTCCCGACAAGGCGCGGCGGCGCAAGCGGCGCCGTGTTCGGGCGCCTGTTCCGGGCGACGGATCCCGGGCGCGAGGCGAGCCTCGTTGCTAGTCTTTCAAGGGATGAAGGCGAAGAGATCTCTCGCACACGCGGACGCACGCTCCTGGACGGTTTCTGGGGAAGCTATGTCGCTTTCATACGCTCTGGCGAGGACTGGCTGGTTCTGGCGGATCCGGCCGCCAGCATCCCCTGCTACTACACATCCTACTCCGGTCTCACGCTCGTCTTTTCGCATCTGGAACTGTGCGACTTCCTGGACCGCTCCACGTTCACGGTAAACTACGCCTTCCTGTCCCGCCTGCTTGTCTATGACCGCGTCCAGAACGGGGAAACCGGACTGAACGAAATCCGCGAACTCCTGCCCGGCGAGAGGCTGGTTGTTGGTCCGGCGATCCGTAAGACGGAGCAGGCATGGGATCCCCGGCGCGTCGCGGCAAGCCGCTTGGACATGGCTTTGCCTGAAGCTGCGCGCCTGCTGAAGCAGATGGTCCAGCACGTTGTCACGGCCTGGAGCGCGCCGCAGGACGCAATCATGCTCAGCCTCTCCGGCGGACTGGATTCGTCAATCGTGCTGGCCTGCCTCGCGGCTGCAGGGCGCGGCGAAGACTTAACTGCCGTACATCAGCGGCTGGGTTCCGACGACCCGCCAGAAACGGCGTACGCGGCCGAAGCTGCCCGGTCCGCCGGATGCACGTTCGTCGAAGTGGAAATACCTGCGCGCCGGCAGCTGCCTGATCCGGACGCGCACCCCCTTTCGGTGCGCCCGCTGCGCCCGTTCCTCGATCCCGGCCTCGAGGCACTCATTGGCAACCTCCCCTCGCCGCCTGCGCTTTTCACAGGACAGGGCGGAGACCACCTCTTCCTTCACACCCACAGCCCGGATGGCTTCTCGGACTTCCTCAATGACCGGGGCCTCCATCCCCGCCTCTTCCATGAACTGGCCTATTCAGCGCGCCTTTCGGGCCTGTCTGTCTGGGACGTGCTCAAGGCGCACGCTGGCCCGCCGCGCCGGCAAAGCGCGATGCTGGCGGCCATCGGCAAGAAAGTCCCGGCAAGCGAAGCCGAGACGCTTTCATCCCGCGACTGGATTCCGGACTGGGCGGCATTCCCGGAGGGATTGCCGAAAGGAAAGTTCGACCAGACCAGCCGGCTCGTCCACATGTTCCAGCTCCGCGAGCCCATGGTGAGGTCGGCCGCGACAGACATCATCCACCCCTTGATCTCGCAGCCGCTTGTCGAGCTCTGCCTCAAGCTGCCCGTCTACACGCTGGCCGCCGGCGGCGTCAGCCGCGGGCTTGCCCGGCTCGCCTTTGAAGGCGATATACCGGAGTCCATCCGTCAGCGGATGATAAAGGGTCACGCGTCCGGCTACTTTTCTGAGCTCATTTCAACCAACCGCGCGCGTCTCGAAGACGCACTGACCGGAGGGGCTCTCGTCGAAGCTTCGCTCGCTGACGAACGGGAGTTCGCTCGGCTGCTCACCCGCGATGGCCACAAGATTGATGCCCATGGAAGCCGCCTCCTTGTGACCTACGTAGCAGAGGCGTGGCTGAGGCGCTGGAAAAAGGAGGCCAGGCCGGACAGTCGCAAGCGTCCGTAAAGATGGTCACGGATCCAGATCATGTTCGGCGAGGAACGCGTCGGTCCTCTGCCACATGTCCCGGATGTTTGCCGGACTGGACGGGCCATGACCTTCGCCCCAGTAGCGCACGTAACGGGCATCCCTTCCGGCGCGCTTCAGGGCGCCGAACATCTCGTCGAACTGGGACATCGAAAAGATGTCCATGTCGGAATGCATGAGCAAGACCGGGATGTTGATCCTGGGGGCAAGGAACACGGGACTATTCTCATAGAAGGTTTCCGGCGCCTCGAACGGCGTGCGCCCGATCCCGAAATCGGTGCCGATGACCGCGTCGTAACGCCCGGACTCGGCTCCGAGGAACTCAGGATACAGGATGGAGAATACACCGCCTGGGCCAAAATAATGGCTGAACAGGTCTGCCCAACCGTTCTTGGCAATGACCGCCGCATAGAGGTCAGAGGTTGCCGCAACATAGAGCGCTGAAACGCCTCCCTGACTATAGCCGTGAAGGATCAGGCGATCCGGATCGGCAAGCCCCATCTTTACGAGTTCCTGGACCCCTGCGGCGGTGACCTCGTCCAGTCCGGCGATCGGGCCTTCTGGGGTCCGGATCAGGTCCCGCGGCGCGGCAAGCTTCACGTAGGCAAAACCCTTTCCGGCCCATAGCTGCGGAGAATGAGGGTCCGGATAGCTGATCCCGGCACCACGCTCGCCGCATCCGGAGGCAATGTTGGGATAGACATCGACGATCAGCGGTAGCGGGCGTCCTTGCGAATAACCGGGCGGAAGGAGGACGCAGCTTTCCAGGACCTGCGGGTCAAGCAGGCCTCCAGGGTCTGAGACCGTGTAGGAAAATGACTGCCATGTGCCGAACTGCACGTCCTCGAGGTGGGTGTTCACGCGGTCCACCTCCGCCGTCGTTCCCCGCCCTGCAGACAGGAGCCTGGTGGCTGGCCCCTCATCGGCGCGAATGAGAAATGTTCCTGTAGCCCGCGCGCCCACCACCGGAACAGCGCCGGGTCCCGAGCTGGCACTCACCGCAGCAGCGTCCTCGCGGCCCGCCTGCAAGTCCAGCATCATGACCTTTGGCCGACCTTCCACCTTGAGAGTGAGTAACGCTTCACCGCGGAACTCAGGGCGTGCGACGCCGCTACGTGTGGCAAATGTCCCGGGCGACGCGAGGCGCACCTCGGTCGCAGACCCGGGCGTCAGGCGCTCGCGCCGGCCGCCGGGATGGATGCGGTAAACTCCGTCACGCGCAGACACTGTCACGTGCCCTTCCCCGGCCTGGACCGGCACCCCTGAGACGCCCGCAAGGCCGGACGTCAGGTTCAGGGAGCGTCCATCCGGCCAGAGCGCATACCAGTGCGCATCGGGAAGCGACGGATCGTTCATGTCCTGCGCCGAGAAGCGCGGCGACTGGGCCTCCTCCGGCGGAATATTCCGGGCAAAGACAACGAGCGCGTCAGCGAGGAACATCACGCGCTCCGGCCGTTGCAGCCAGCCGCGCTCGCGTTCGGACGCAAGGTCGAGGCCGTCATGCTGGTACGGGGTGACTTCGCCGGTGACGGTGTCCACGACATGGAACCGGCCCCGCGCCGGGCTTTCATCGCTTGCCCAGCCGAACGCGGCGAGGCGGCGTCCGTCCGGTGCCCAGGCGAGGGTGTAAGGGAAGAACTCGAGGCCCGGGGCCAAGGTTTTCCTGGTCCCGGCCTCAAGGTCGAAGACCATGAGACGGTACCGGCGCGCGTCATAGGTGACGCGCTCGGCCGCATCCGTGGGACGCGGCTTCGACACCGCCATCGCGGCAAGACGGCGCCCGTCCGCCGACACCCGGAGGTCGGCAAAGAGCCCTTCGGCAAGAACCTCTGTCTTCCCGGACGCGGCATGGGCGCGGACAAGGGATCCTGCCTCCTGTTCATCCGACTGATCGGTTACCGTGGCGCGGGCCTCTGTCGCCGTGACGCGCTGCCCGCTCCATGCCTCTTCCCAGAGCTGGCCTAGCGCCCTGCCCGTTACGGCGCGAATACTTGTCGCCAACGGGAACTCGCCATCCGGCACCGCCGCATAGACGAGTTCCGTCTCTGAAACCCAGACCGGGTTGTGGTCCCCGGTCCGGCTGAACGCGGGCGCAGGCGCAAAGTACGCGGCCTCATCCGCCTCCATGTCATAGGCGCCGACACGGACCTCGCCGAAGCTGTATTGCATTACGGCGAGGAACCGTCCGGACGCTGAGAAATCCAGAACATACGAATGCGGTTCCGGATCGATCCCGGGCAAGCGCTCGGGCGGTGTTCCCGCCTGCAGATCGACGCGCCAGAGCTGGTGACCGGACTTGGCAAAGGCATAAGTCCGGAAGCTGAAATCGCGCGCCTCCTCGTAGGGGCGCAGCTTCTCATAGACGGCCCAGCGTCCTTCCGGGTCAACGGCGGCTGAACCAAATCCCCCCACCTTCATCATATCGTCCACGGTCAGCGGACGCCCGTCTGCGAGCGCGCAGCCGCCAGGAAAGAACCCGGCCACAAGAACCGCAATAACTACCCGCAGCCGCCGAAAGCCCGTTGCAGCACGCATCGTGCGAACTCCTTTTTTTTCCGTGGACTGAGGGGGGGGGTGTGTCAGAACGACTTGCTGATCTCGATGGCGACAAACCGGCCGAGCGGCGAGGCATTCGCCGGATCGTAGCCGGCAATCCTGAACAGTCCGCTGGCGGGCGCTGCTGGCGGCGGCTCATCAAGGAGGTTGGTGACCGAGAGACCGATCCGCGTGCCCTCGAACGGTCCGTGCCGGCTGTCATCGAACTGATAGGCGAGCGAGAGATCAACCGTCGTCCAGGACGATATCGGAATGGCCGCCGCCGTCCCATCCGTCTTGTAACTGTCCGTGTAGTTCACGAAGAGGCTGCCGGCGAACCCTGCCCGGCTGAGCCCCACCCGGCCCCTCAGTTTGAGGTCGACAGGATTGAACATGGAATTCACAGTCTCGACTACCGGCGTGGTGGCGGAGGCCTGCTCCGAAAAGCCAAAGAGGTAATTGGCATTGAGGCTCGCCGAAACGGCGCCGAGCGGCGTGTCCACATCATACCCGACCTGGAGGTCGAGGCCCTGGGTCTCGGTAGACGCAAGGTTGCGGACCACGTTGGCATTGTTGATGATCCCGATATTGCTGAGCCTGCCTCCGGCCACCAGAACCACGGGCTGGGTAAAGGTTGCCAGCAAGGCGTTGATCTCGTCCTGGGTAGGGAAAAAGATCACGGTTCCGGGTGGCAACGCGCCCGGATCGCTGAACGCAATGTTCGGGGCAAAGTTGGAATTGAGGTTCTGGGGGAGCGGCGTCGTGCCGAGCCGGTCTTCAAACGCGATGTCGTAGAATGTCCCGTTCACGGACCAGTTGTGACGACCTACGGAAAACGCCTGATCGAATCCGAACGTGAATGCCCGCGATGTCTCGGGTTCGAGGTTTGCTTGCGTCCCGCCTGTGACGAGGTAGTCGACGCCGGCAAGGGACGGATCAGGCAGGGGAAAGCGCAGACGGCTCAGGATGAAGGAATAGGGAAACACACTCCCCGCACGGTCGATGGCTCCGGAGCGCCCCAACGCCGGCGGCGCAAATGACGTGCTGTAAGACCCCCGGATCATCAGGGACTCATCCGGGGACCAGAGGACGCCTATTTTGGGGTTCGCAGAGCGCCCGAAGTCCGAATAGTCATCGACGCGGCCCGACAGGTTGACTTCCAGTCGCTCTGCCCATGGAAAAGCGTTGTCCGGGCCAATGACAGGAACCAGCACTTCGCCAAAGAGCGCAGACACGTCCCGCGTGCCATCCCTCAGCTTGGCGGCCCCCCTCGTCTGGAAATCGAACTCCTCCCGGCGCACCTGCGCGCCGATCGCGGCCACAACCTGGCCGCCCGGGACAGACATCACATCGCCGTTCAGCAGGGCGTCGAGGGACAGCAGTCGGGACTTGAAATCAGACACATTCGGCGCGCGAGGCGGCGTCACCAGGCTCCCGATGACTTCCTTGTTCCTCACTTCACTGAAGTTCGCGCTGACGGACGCCTGCCATTGGGGCGAGATCTCGTAGCTGGCCGCGATATTGAGCGCGATGTTTTCCGAACTTGTATCCGACCGCGTGATGGTGCTCGCGACGCTTGCGAGTACGGTCGAGCTGTCGACAGTCCGCCTCGAGTAAAATCCCGTGCCGCGCAGGCTGAGGCGAGTCCCCAGCTGCTGCCTGAGTGACAGGACGGCGCTGTGGCGTTTCTGCTCCGGCTGGAGATCAAACGCATCGATCGCTGTAATCGCCTGGCCGTTGAGCAGTTCAGGCGCGGCAATGGACGGGCGGTCGGCAAGGCTCAGGGCGCCCCGGTTGAAATACTCGTAAGTGCCCAGCACCGATCCGCCCTCCCAGGCGGTGCCGACCGTCTGGCTGAGGCGGTATTCGTCCATGTCGCCCTGCGTGACAGACCCGTACCGGAGCGACGTCTCCGCACCTTCATAGTCGCCGCGCAGCACGAAGTTGATCACGCCGGCGACAGCGTCCCCGCCATAGATCGAGGACGCGCCGTCGGTGAGGACATCGACGCGATCGAGCGCCGAGACCGGAATGAGTGACAGGTCCACAAAATCTCCGATCCCGGAGGTCGGCGCGAGACGGTTGCCATCAAGCAGGACCAGCGTCCCGCGTGAACCAAGACCGCGCAGGTTCGCGCCTGTCCCGAACGTGAAGTTTTGCCTTGAATTGATGTCATTCGGCAGGCCGCCCGCCGTGAACTCCGTCGATCCGCCTCCGAAGTTCTGCGGCAGTGTACGGATGAACTGTTCCGTCGTCGTCACGCCCGACCCGAGGATCTCTTCACGCGTAAAGACCTGCAGCGGCGAGCTCTCGGGCGCCAGCCCGCGCAGGCTCGTGCCCGTGACAATTACCGTTTCGGCCCGCAGCTCCGTTGCTGCAATTTCAGGATCCGGTTGCGGCACACGCGCGGGCGCGCCCGGCTTTTCATCCTCCCCGGCGCCGCCTCCGGGTGTGCCGTCCGGCGCGGCCCCGCGCAGTACATAGGCCCCGCCCTCTCCCCGCACGGCTTGCAGGCCCGTCCCGTCCAGCAACCTGCGCAGCGCTGCGTCCGGCGTATAAGCGCCTTTCAGCGCAGCCGCCTCGCGGCCCGCGACCTGGCGCTCCGAAAAAATCACGGATATTCCGGCCTGCGCGCTGAACGCCCGGAGGGCATCTCCGAGCGCGGACGCCTCGATGCTGACCTCTACCGCCGCCGCGGCGCGCGGCGCCTCGGCGCGTGCGCTCCCGAGCGGCCCGGCCACAAATACCGACAGCGCGGCAGCGCCCAGCAGGCTGCGTCTCAAATCTTTCGACCGACCCATGTTGTCTTCCCTTTTCCCCGCGCTGCGGCCCTTCGCTGCAGCAACTGGAGGAACAACAACCGTCTCCGGGAAAAGGTCGGAAAACATACGCGGCCTTGCGCGCGAATCTTTTTAATCCGTACAAGGATTTTATTGAGGGAACCGACCAGAGGCTCTTGCCGCGGTCAGTCGCTGGCCAGGACAATCTGGATCGTATTGCCGGAGCGCTCGGCCTCGACCGGGAGGAATAGGGACAGCGCCGAGACAAACATCTCCTGGTCGCCCGCCTTGAACGACCCGCTGAGGCGTTCTTCGGCTAGGGCAGGATCCTGGACAACGATCCTGGTGCCAGAATACCGGTTCAGCTCGTCGACCGCGTCGGCGAGGCGGACATCGGCGAACTGGAGGATACCGGTGCGCCAGGATAGCGCCGCGGCGAGATCCACTTGCACTACCGGCTGCGCCTTGCCGCCCGAGATCACCAACCGGTCGCCGGGTTCAAGCATAGTAAGTTCCCCTGCCGCAGACCCGGGTGACACTACGCTGACCGAGCCTTCGAGAAGGGTGACCTGAGCGCCCTCCGCCTTGACGAACACGTCGAAGGCCGTTCCAAGCGCGCGGGTCCGGGAGGCCGCCGCATCGACGACAAAGGGAACAGCGTCCGGCTCGACCTCGAAAAAGGCTTGTCCGCCGGTCAGCCGGACAAGGCGCTCTTGGGCAGAAAAGGCCACCTCTATCCGGCTTGCCGTGTTCAGCCGCACCGATGACCCGTCCGCGAGTTCGAGAAGGCGCTGTTCGCCGACCGATGTCGCATAGACGAGGGGCAGCGTGTCGGCGGGCGGCTGCGCCGCGCGTCCACTAAAAAGCGTCGCCGCGCCCAGTGCGGCCATCACCACCGCCGCAGCGACCGCGCCGAGCCAGACGCGTGCGCGCTGAGGCGGCCTGGCCCGCACCGCCGCATGTGCCGCCAATGACGACCGGTCGAGCGTGCTCAGCGCCGCCTCGATTTCGCGAAAGGCAGCGGCGTTGGCCGGGTGACGCTCCCAGGCGCGGAACGCGTCCCAGGTTTCAGCCCCCGCCTCCGGCGCCTGCAGTTCTGCGTACCAGCGGGCAGCCGCTTTCACCCGGCTTGCATGATCGCCCTGGACCATCATCTTGCCTGTCACTCAGCCGAGCCATCCGTCCGGCGCCCGGCGCGCGCGAGGTCTTCTGCAACTTCCGCCACCGCCTCCGCCACATCACTTTTGACCGTCGTGGGAGAAACAGACAAGAGTTTCGCGATTTCGGCATAGGTCAGCCCCTCGATCCTGTGCAGCCTCAGCGCTTCGCGCCGGCGCGGGATCATTCCGGACAGTGAGGCCTCCACGATCGCCAGGTCCTGCGCGTCCATAAGCTGCTTCTCCGGTGTCGGGCTATGCGGGCAGGCCAGGCCGGCTCCCGCCTCGCTGATGTCCTCGCCGTCACGCATCTGGTTCCAGTAGAGCTTCAGATGGTTGAGGGAGAGGTTGCGCACCAGGGTGAAGAGCAGTGGGCGGAGCTCCTCAACGCCCTTGTCGGGATAGGCGCGCCGCGCCGACAGGAAGGCCGTCTGCACGATATCTTCTGCGTCCGCCTCGCTCCTGATCCGTACACGGCAGAATCTCAGAAGCTGACCATACTGGGACCGGAAGAGCTGGGAGAGCGCTTTTGCCCCGTTTAGGGCCGCCTCTGCTTCCGGCGGAGAATTTATGAGATCCGGAACAGCGCGGACCTCCTCGGCCGACGGCTGTCTCAGGCGCGCCGGATGGGGTGCGCCGGATCCGGCAGGCATGTCAGACATGCTGTTGCCCCGATCTTCTTAAGTCATCGACCATCATGGCGTCCTCGTGCGCGTGCTTCGGGACGGGAAACCAAGGCAATCGTCATCGGCTGCGCGATCAGGCGCACAGTCAGGACTTCATGCTTCACCAGGGTTTCCGACGCCCCGTGCGTCCGAGCCCGGAGGAACGCTCAAAGCAACTGCAAGCCTGCAGGCAGATGACAGACTATCCGCACCACTCGGGCGACGATTGTCAGGTTCATGCTCTGGCAGGGTTTCCGACGCCCCGAGCTTCTCCTTGCGAAGACGCTAAGTTGGGTTCTACAACAGGAAAGAAAAAATGCAACCCAAAAAAGAAAAAGGTGGGCCGTCGGAAAACCGCGAAGCATGCGCAACGGGGCGAGGCTTTCAGTCAGGGACCTTATCACCGCGCCGGCCCACCCGGGCAAAACCATACGGCACGAACGCAAAGGAGGAAAGGTCAGATCGCCTGAATTTCTACCCGAGATATCGCACCAGTGGCTCCTGCAGCCTGGGAGGCTCCTCGCAGAAATCCGAAATTGCTCAGTGCCGGAACCCATTTTCGGGACGTCCGCAAACCGTGCGTCTCAACTTCGCTGGCAAAGAGATGCGGGAAGTGATCGTCATCACGAAATCCTGGCCCAGCCCCATCAAAAAGCCCGCTGGAGATTATCCGGCGGGCCAAAAGAACTGGATATCCCGATCAGATCACGGGCTGGAGGCGCGGTCACTCCCGCCGCCGGCAGCGGCCGCTGCGCCAGCTGCAGCGAGCACGCCAATCACCGGAAGGGCTGCACCAACGCCGCCGCCTTCAACGATGCCTGCATCTGTGAGGATGACGCCGTCGTGAGTGATGTGAAACGCGGGCCGGTTTCCAAATGGCAGGGGCACCTCATCGTAGACGCCGATCAGCTGACGGGCGACCGGTTCACGACAGTATGCATTGTCTGGCGCGCGGGAAAACCGCCATCACTTTTCCAGTGCATCTTCGCAGGTGTTGCCGGGCGCGGGTTTGCGGAAAACAAGGGGATCCTGTTCGCGGCTGCGCTTGAACTCATTTGACGTGAAGTCAGACCTGGTGACCCAGACGGCTGATGGCAGACGGCGGCGGATACAACAGTTGCCAGCATGAGGAGGTTGACAGGATCGGCCGTATATACTATTTGTATATACTTCATTTGCGGACTTGTAAGGGAGACGTGTGACATGGAGCGTGGATCGGTATTCATGACGAACAAGACACAAGCCGTTCGTTTCCCGAAATCGGTGCGCCTGCCCGACGGCGTCACGAGTGTCGACATACAGCGCCGCGGCCGCAGTTGGGTTATCACACCCTCTGAACAAAGCTGGGCAGCATGGTTCGAGAGTGAGGGGGTCAGCCGCGATTTCATGGAAGAGCGTGAACAGCCCGCAGACCAGGAGCGCTCGGCGCTCTGATGCTTCGATACATGCTGGATACGAATATTCTGATCTACACGATCAAGAACAAGCCGGACGTGGTTCGCCAGCACTTCGAGGCGCATGACGGAGAGATCTGCGCATCGAGCGTCACGGCGATGGAGCTTCTCTACGGCGCGCACAAATCGCAGGCCGTCCGCCGCAACCTGGAAATCATAGAGGGCCTGCTTGGGCGTCTCGAGCTCCTCGACTTTGACCTCGGTGCAGCCGAACACGCTGGCCAGATCCGTGCGGAGCTGGCGACAGCTGGAACCCCGATCGGGCCTTTCGACGTCATGATAGCCGGTCACGCCCGCTCCAGGGGCCTGTGTCTCGTTACGAACAATGAAGGCGAGTTCAACCGCGTCGGGGGCTTGCGTCTCGCGAACTGGTCAAAGTGACGGCGAGGCGTTCGCATTTTGCGTCGCACAGCCAAACTTGTGAACGCTGGCAATAAAAGGGGCCACATTTTGGTGGTCTGACCGGCGGGATTGCCGGATTAAAAAAGGGCCATTCCCTATCGGGTAATCATCCCGAAAATTAAACGGCTTGAAAACTGGACTTCTCCGGCGTTGATTTTCGGCGGAGGCAAAGCCGGCCACACAGCTACAGCGCCTTGATCTATCTCTGCGCCACCGTCATCCGATTACGCTGAACCTCAACAGTCCTTGGTCCAGGTTCAGAAAATATCGCGTCGCCTTGAATTCGCCCTGGCGGACCAGGGCGTCCTTTTTAGCCATGTCCAGAAGGTCCCGCGTAGGGCTGTAGCGGTCGGTGCGCCCGTAATGGTCATATAGTTCTTCGCGCTGAGGCCGCCCCTGAACCCGTCTATGCCCTCGGCGAACATCCGCAACAGCGCTTTTTCCTGCCACTCATTCAATTGTCCCTCAAGCCGATCGAAGAGGCGGGTCTTGGCCAGCATGAAGTCGACCTGCCGGCAGCTTCGGTCCTGCGCTTCAAGCGCGATATCCGCGAACCAGACGAGCCAACGGTCCGCATTCAGCGTCCGGCTCGCCAGTTCCAGTTCGCTATAATAGTCCTTCCGATGACGCAGCAGTGCGCCCGCCAGCAGCGAGGTAAAGACCGGCCGCTGACGTCCCTGCGCAAGCGCCTTTTTCGGAGATGGCGCGACCGATCCGGCCATTCCCGTCTTCATACGGATGGATGCACTCAAACCACAGATGAGCCAGACCGGCTCGCTCAACCGGTAGCAACGGCTTTGTGCCGGATGGCGCGGTGCTGTTAAACTATCCGACTAACGTCGTCATCTGATCCGGCACGGCGCTGGAGGGGATCAAGCCTGCTGTGTTGGCCGAAAGGTCAGTCTTCCCGCCCAGGATCAAAGTGCCTCAGCCGCCTCACGGTCCAGGAGCTAACCTGCAGAACATTCCGGATTTTCCAAGGAACGCTGCGGTTCATATGAAGAACTTGCCCTCGTCCTGGCGCGCCAGGATCGATAAAATGCCCGTTTATCAATCACTTTTCCCACATATTGTGATCGAAAAATGGAGTGTTCTCGATCATGCTTGGGAACGTCGCGACCGGCCTGACTTCGTCCTGGACCGGCAGAAACTCGCCGCGCGCGAGGCCCATTTTCTCGAACAGGCCGGCGTCCTGATCGGTGCGTCCCGTCATATTTTCGATGAAGACAGGAGCGGCCTGAGCATTTCGGTCATGAGCATGGAAGCGATCGATACGTCTCAGATCGAGGGGGAAACGCTGGATCGGGCAAGTGTCCAATACTCCATTCATCGTGCCCTCCGGCTGAAGGCAACCCCGACATCCGAGCGCCCTGCCGAAAGCGGGATTGCGGAAATGATGGTCGACCTTCTGATGACAACAGGTGATCCGCTTTCGGAGGGGATGCTTCATCGCTGGCACCTAAAAATGCTGAACGCCGCAGCAACCTGAAGAGCGTCGGTGGCTATCGCTAGCATGAAGAACCGATGCAGATCATATCGGGCGCTTCCTATGCGCCAAAAGTTCACTATGAGGCGCCGCCGTCAAGCGTTGTTCCCGGCCACATGGCGGCGTTTATCGCCTGGTTTAGCCGAACCGCGCCGACAGGCGAGGTGCCGCTGCTTCCGATCGAACGATCCGGACTTGCGCATCTCTGGTTTGAGTGCATCCATCCGTATGAAGACGGGAATGATCGGATTGGCCGCGCAATCTCGTAAAAAGGCGCTCGCTAAAGGGCGACAGCGGCCTGTCTTTACTTCTCTGGCTGGCGCCCTGCTGCGCCATCGCAAGGACTATTACCGCGAACTGGAGCTGGCAAGCGCCACTCTGAACGCGGACCGATGGTTGAACTGGTTTGCGGACATCGCGCTCGAGGCGCAGGACAGGAGCCTGCGGCAAGTCGACTTCATGCTGGCCAAGACCCGCCTCTTCGACTGGCTCGGAGGGCAATTGAACACAAGGCAGGAAAAGGCGTTGCTGCGCATGTTCGCGGAGGGGATTGAGGGATTCAAGGGCGGCCTGAGCGCGAAGAATAATATGACGATCACGGGAGCGACGACCGCAACGGCGACCCGAGACCTTGCGGACATGGTCGCCAAAGGCGCGATCGTCCGAGAGGGGGAACTCAAATCCACCCGGTACTTTCTGACGCTGGACTGAAAGGGCTTTCGAAATGAACCAGGAACGCTAGGGTCTTGTCTCTCAGACTCACCGGCTTGGAGCATGCTCTTTCGTCATTTCGCCGCCCTTCTGAGCGCGTGTAAAATCTGCTAGCGTGTAGCGCGACATTCTGGATGAGAAGCGCGCGACAATCAGGATGAGAATCTGGTGTCGCGGTTTTTGGATGATTGCGTCATTGATTGACGCGCGCAAGAGGTTTGTCGGGTTGATTGT
>VMTE01000047.1 GCA_013791775.1 Hyphomonas sp. | reverse complement strand
CTGGGCTTCGATCGTGCCCTCATACGACCAGACGGTCCTGATCAGCTTCGCAAACCCCTTGCGGTCGGTCACGGCGGCCCTGTGCTGGACCTTGGGCGCGATAAGCGCCCCCTTCAGCGCCACGGTCGGGTCACCGTCCGCCCGGGTCGTTGCGATGGCATAGCGAAACACCTGACCGATCAGGGCACGTAGCCGGCGTGCTGATTCGTAGTTTCCTTCCTTCTCGACCCTTCGAAGGGTCGCTAGAATTTGGGGTGCCTTGATGTCCCGTATGGGCTTCGGGCCGAGGTCTTCGGATGCAAGGCGCGCGAGCCAGCGTTTCTTCTTCAGCGTGGCCGGGGCAAGTCCCTCGATCTCCTCCTTCTGGAGGAGCTCATCAGCAATCCGGGCGAAGGTATCCTCGATCTCAGCTCGCCGCACTTCCTCGCCGGCCTTCTTGATAGCCGAAGGGTCTACGCCTTCGAAAAGCATGGTCCGGGCTTCAAGCCGCCGTTCTCTGGCCCGCGCAAGGGAGACCTCCGGGTATGGGCCGAACGACAGGGTCTTCTGCTTGCCCTCAAAGCGGTAGGCCAGCTTCCAGAGCTTCGATCCTCCGGGTGTCACCTCCACGTATAGGCCATAACCATCGCTGTATCGCTTCGGTCGGCTGTCCGGTTTGAGGCCTCGGATTCGTGTGTCTGTCAGGGGCATTTTGTTGGCATCGTCAAAAAGTGTTGGCATTTTTCCGGCCGTTGCGATTCCGGGCCGTCTCGATGCCAACAAAATGCCAACAAAAAAAATTTCTTCCAACGTTTTTGGGTGGACGTTGGCGGACGGAGACGCTGAGGGCGCCGACCTAAAGCCTTGTTTTTATGGATACTGGTGGAGGCCCGCGGACGTCGCTGGAAGCCTGAATGGTGCCCGGGGGCGGAATCGAACCACCGACACGCGGATTTTCAATCCGCTGCTCTACCCCTGAGCTACCCGGGCGGGCCAATTCGGGGAAGCGGCTACTTAACGAAGGCGCCCGGCCTTGTCCATGGCGTTTTCAGCGAACTAATCTTCATCCTCGCCGGCCACCGGCGGCGCGCCGGAGGGGGCGTCCTCCGCGTCCTCGGCCGGGCTGCCGGCAATCGCATAGCTGCCGTTCAGCCAGCTGCCGAGGTCGGCGTCGGCGCAGCGCTTCGAACAGAAGGGCCGGTATTCGGCCAGCACCGGCTGCTTGCGGCAGCGCGCGCATTTGGGGTGGCGCTTTTCCGGGGGGACGGGTTTGCTCATGGAACGGGCCTCACATCGGGGGCTGTGTTGGGGCCGGGCTGGATCACCAGCCGCGCGCCATAGGTTTGTGCCAGAAGGGTATCGGCGTCGAGGCCGCTGGTCTGCAACCAGGCAAAGGCCTCGCCGGGCAGGGTCAGCTGCAGGCGCCCCATCCGGTTGGCCCGCGCCCCCGCTTCCAGCTGGCGCAGGCCGTCCAGCGCGAGCGTCTCCGGGCTGGGACGGCCCGCCGCGCCCAACAGGCGCTCGGCCAGCGGTGTCAGCAGCCAGTCCGCCGAGATTTCCATCAGGCCGAAGGCTGACGGGGGCAGGGCCTTGACCTGACGGTCCGAAATGTCGCGGAACGCCTCGAGGAACGCCGACCGGATGCGCGCCCCGGCGGCCTTCCCGACCGGGGCAACACAGTCAAGCACCGCCAGCCCGCCCCAGCCGCGCAGGTGGATCTGCCGCGCCAGCGCCGCCGCCGCGTCGAGATTGAGCGCCAGCGCGCCCGCCGCGCGGTCGCCGCGCGCGGTGCGTCCGGAGGTGTCAATGTCGGCGGCGATCAGCGCTTCGGTCCGTTCGACCTGCAACCGCCCGCCGCCCGGCAAGGTCAGCGCCGGCGCCAGGGCGTCGTCGAAGGCGGCTTGCACCTCGGCGTCACCGGCCGGCCGGTCGTCAACCGTGAGGCCTGCGGCGGCGTTCAGGCAAGTCCGCCAGCGGTCAGCGCCGCGAGTCGCGGGCGCCGCTGCGCTGGCCAGGCGGACCCGCGGCAACTTGCCCCGCCGGGCTTCGGCAGCCACCTCCACCACCGCCGCCGCGCCTTCGGACAGCGCTTCGCCGGACCTGAAACGCAGGAAGGCCTCGCCCTTGGCGCCCAGATCGACGAACGCGCCGCCGAGGGCCGCGTCCAGTTTCCGGATGCGGGCGTCCAGCCGGTCGCCCGCGACGGCCCGCCGGACGGTCTCGTGCGGCCGGTCCAGATACAGCGCCACCGGTTGGCCGCGCGTGTCCAGCGCCGCCCAGCGCGTCTCGCCGATCGTCTGTTCCCGGAGCAGTCTGGCAACCGGCATCGCCTAGCGGATCATCCGCAGCAGCGCCGCCGTCACCGCATCCTCGGCCGTTTCCGGCGCCGTCAGCGCCGGCCGCAGGCGCGCCGCCATCGTCTTGCCGCGCTCGACGCCCCATTGGTCGAACGGGTTCACGCCCCACAGGTGGCCGGCGAAATAGGTCCGGTGTTCGTAGAGGGCGATCAGCGCGCCGAACGCCTTCGGCCCGAACGCGGCATGCGACAGCAAGGTCGATGGCCGCCCGCCGGAATGCACCTTCTGCGGCGCCACGCCTGCGGGCAGGTCCGGCTCCTCGGCGTTCACTTCCGCCAGGCTTCGGCCATTTGCCAGCACCTCGGCCTGCGCCAGCGCGTGGGACGTCAGCGCCGCCAGGCCTTCCGGATCGCGGCCACGGTCCGCCGCCAGGATGAATTCGCACGGCACCACCTGCGATCCCTGATGCAGCCACTGGTGATAGGAATGCTGGCCGACCGAGCCTTCGCCTCCCCAGATGGCCGGCGCCGTCGGCGGCGCCACCGTCTGGCCGGACGGGCCGGCCGACTTGCCGTTGGACTCCATTTCCAGCTGCTGAAGATAGGTCGGCAACATCCGGAGCCGGTTGGCATAGGCCAGCAGCACCCGCATCGGCGCGCCGCGAACCGAGGCGTTCCAGTAGTCGAGCAGGGCGAGACGCATCGGCACATTGTCCGCCAATGGTGCGGCGCGCGTGTGATCGTCCATCTCCGCCGCGCCCGCCAGAATGTCCCTGAACGTGTCCGGGCCGAGCGAGATCATGCAGGCGAGCGAAGCAGCCGACCACAGCGAGAAACGCCCCCCGACCGAAAGCGGCATGTCGAACAGGTGCGCCGACCGCCCGCCCAGCCAGGCGGTGGCCTTGGCGGGGTTCGCCGTCACCAGGGCAAGGTGCGCGCTGGCGCTCTGCACGAGCGCGCCCTCAAGCCAGTTACGGGCCCGGTTAAGGTTATAGAGTGTCTCTTCGGTGCCGAAGGACTTGGACACGCCGATCACCAGCGTCGCGGCAGGGTCGAGCCCGGCCATCGCCCGGTCGAGGTCATACGGGTCCACATTGGCGGCAAACCGGAGTTCGATTCCCGGATCCGCCAGGTCTCCGAACGCGTCGGCAATCAGGCGCGGCCCGAAATCCGAACCCCCGATCCCGATATGCAGCACGGCCCTGAACCGTTCGCCCTTCGCGGTGCGCACCTCGCCCGCGCGGATCTTTCCCGCAAAGGCGAGGGCCGGCTGCAGGCTGAGGCGAACTGTCTCGGGCTCGCCGGACAGCGCCGCGCCGGCCCGCAGCGCCCAATGCAGGGCGGGGCGGCCTTCCGAGGGATTGACGATCTCGCCCGCAAACAGGCGCCGCGCGGCCGTCTCAAGGCCGGTTCCGGCGCCGGATGTCAGCAGCGCCGCTTCGGCGGCAGCGTCGAGGTAATGGCGGGCGACGCTGACCTGCCAGCCGGCAGCAGACAGGGGCGCGGCGGCGGCGCGCGGCGTCGCCAGATCGCGCAGCGCAACGCCGGCGAGGCGCGCGGCGTGGGGGTTCAGGTCATCTCTCACAGGCAGGCTCCGCATCGATTCAGGGAATTGGCGCGCGTTATCGGCTTCCGGCGCCCTTGCGGCAAGGGTCTGCGATTTGGTCTGCCGACTGTCACAAGCCCGCTTGAATCCCTGAAGCGACATGGGTATGAGGCGCGATCGGCAGGCAGGTGGCCTGACAAGAGTTTGGTTGAACCTCGTCCGGAATGCCGGGCGCAGACCTGGAAAGAGGAGAGGCCCCATGGGCAAGGCAAAGTTTGAGCGTACGAAGCCGCACGTCAATATTGGCACGATTGGCCACGTTGACCACGGCAAGACGACGCTGACGGCAGCGATCACGATCGTTCTGGCGAAGTCGGGCGGGGCGACG
>VMTE01000048.1 GCA_013791775.1 Hyphomonas sp. | reverse complement strand
GAGTCTGCTGCTTAACTCAAACCCAGATGCGCCAGACCCTCCTTAAGTCAGGCAGCCTTCTGTCTCAAAATACCTGACGACGGACAGATCTGCGCTGATGCACGAAGTCGTTCTGCTTCCAGCCGGTCGAGTTCAGGCGACTTTATTGCCGAAAAATCATAGGCGCGTGGGGCAAGCCGCCGGTCCAGGAACTCCGGATTAAGTTGCGGTGTCTCGGCTGCGTTCCAATAGCTGCCGAGCGCCGCCTTCAGATTCTGTGCGTCCTGATCCTCTCGCCGCGCATCGGCGATCGCCACAGCGAGATCGGTCGATGCACGCGCACCCGCCAGCAGGGGATCGCGCGCCGCTTCAACGCGCCGGTCAACGGCGGACTGAAGTGACCGGACTGTCTCAACCCGCTCGCAAGCCAGCAAGGCGCGCCTCTCGGCGAGTGCGGCTTCAACGTAGAGCGTCTCAACTTCTGTCAGGATTTCGGTTTGGGCGGCTAGCCGTGCGGTTTCAGCAACATCGACGCCGCGCCGGGCAAGCGCGGTGCGAGCATCTCGCTTTCCGCCCCGTTCCCAGACCCGTGAAAACTGGCCCGTGACCTGAAGGTTGTCGATTTCGCTCGCCAGTCCGATTCCGGGAAAGTCTTCGATTTCGAGCGAGACCGTATCCGCAGGACGAAGCGCGGCGATAGCCTGCTCGGTTCGCGCGGCAGCAATGCTTGCATCCGCAACCCCCGGCCGAAGATCGGCGGCAGCAGCGAGTTCTACCGCTTGTGTCAGTGACAGGACTGCGCCGGGTTCAGCGGGCCTGTCACACAGACCGACCCCCTCCTGCGCGAGGGCAGCGGGAGAAACCATCGCCAGCGCGAGGCCCAGAATTTTGAGAGACATGAAACAAAGACCTCGTGACCATGAACAATTGACTGGTCTGCATTATGCAAACCAGCGACGCTCAGGGTCAGGCGCGGTCAGGGTCCGGTTCTGGGGGAATAATAGCCGATGGGTAGTGCAGATCGCCGAAGTAAAATTTCTCGGCTGTTAAAGGCCCCGGTGAACTGACACCTGCGACTTCGAGACAAAGTGCAATGCCGTGAAGTTCTGCGCCGTGGTCTCCAGCGTGCCCGTCAAATGACCCATACTCATCGCCGGAGTCGTGGTCCAATTGCGCTGCCGCAAAGTCATGATCATGATGGTGAGAGTGCCCGGTGTCATGATCGGCAACATCAGCGATGGCCGCGTCAGCATGCGCCAGCGAATGCTTCGCCGGAACGAGCGAACCCCACATCGAGAAGCCGATGCAAAACAGGAGAATCCAAAATTTGCGCACATTGCCGGATAGCATGAGGGAGTTAAAAAGCAAATAACGTAGAACGGGGCGCCGGTGCTCAAAATCAACAGGCCTCTGAAGGGCTCAGTCGCCAGCCATCATATAGTTCCCCGGAATTCTCATATTCCGTCCGATCAGCTGAAAACACACTAGTTTGCGGCTGAGGTTGGAACCGGAATTTCCTCGCGCTCCCGGTTGGAGCGTCATTACGCAATGCTGTTTTCCCGGGGCAGCCCGGAAACAAGACGCCAAATGAATTGTACGCAGCAGCGCGCTACAAGAGTGAACTGTAGTGCCAAACATCACGGACGCGCTGTAGCCAGAACCGCCCGCATATAGTCCTCGACTTCTTGCTCTACCCAGACGCTGCGACGACCGAGGTGAATGGGCGTCGGGAATGGCTGGACCGGATCCTTGATCAACTCGTAGAGGAGTGACCGGCTGATTGTCAGTCGGTCAAGTACATCGCGAAGTGAAAGAAACCGTAGTCCGACCTGACGGTTCCTCACGTCGGGCCCAGGCGCGGAAGTCTGCGGTCCTGCAGCGTCCAGTTCTGCGGCCATGCGAATGAACGCGCGTGGAGGAAACTGGCTCATTTGGGACGGTTCCAGACCATGACGCCGGTGCCTTCTGCTTCGTTCTCAAAGAAGGCCGCGCGCATCGGCTGGGCGAAGCTCGGATCGTCGAGCTTGATGGCGAGGTAGGGCGTCTCGCCGTCTTTCGAGTCCTGGCGCCAGGCCGCGCCGAGTTCTGCGCCGCCGGCGTAAAGCCGGAAGTCTGGCGTATCCTTGCTTTTCCCTTTGTCCTTATTGGGCACAAGCTGGGCCTTGACGTTGATGGTCATGGTACGGATGGTCCCGGTCCAGGCTCCGTCCTTCAGGGTAAATGCGCCGATCTGTGCCATGGGTCAGTCTCCTTTGCTGGCATTGGTGGGCAGGGCCTTCCGGGCCCGTCTGAACCCGGCGTCGGACGCCAGGAACATCTCGATCATGGCAGCGGCGAGCGTTTCGCTGCGCTCGGCTTCGCCATAAGTCTCCTGGTAGACCGCCGCATAATCCTGCAGCGCGGCGGCGGTTTCAGGATCAAGCGCAAGGGTGAGCCTGACCGGTGTGCGGTCGGCGAGCTTTCCAAGGCGGAGGTTCATGGGGCTGTCTCCTGAAAGGGACGAAGGACGAGATCCTTGGTCACGATGACACGGACGGGCCAGCCGGGACGGATAGTGATCGATGGCTGAACGCTGAGGCTTCGATCAACGGCCCGCTGCCCGGCTTCGTTGATCGTGTCGGTTGTTCCGCGGCGGATCGCACGTTCGATGTTGCCGTCGTCGCCTGGCCCGAGTTCAGCGCCGATGCCGAGCAGGGTGGCGAGACCGGCCGCTGCGAACACCTTGTCCCAGTGATGGTCGGTCCGGTCTTTGAGGCCGGCATACCCGGACACGTCGCTTCCCGGCTCGGAGATCGTGATTGAGCTGCCATCGGGCATCAGGATCCGGTCCCAGACGACGAGCGCGCGGTCCTGGCCGAAAGAGACCTCCGACTGGTAGCGCCCAAGGAGTCTGCTGCCTTGCGGGATCAGGAGGTGCTGGCCTCGGACGGTGTCATAAACGTTCTGGGTGACCAGCGCCTTGAGCTTGTCAGCAAGCGCAGGCGACAGCGCGCCTTGCTGGACATAGTCCGCCAGCGTGAACGGCGCGCGGGCGAGTTTCCGGATCGAATAGCACGGCGCCGCTGATACCGGCGGCAGGATGCCTTCAAAGCGCTCGCCGGTGCCTGGAAGCTCGGCTGAGACAATCGAGGCGACGGAGGATGTGCCGGCGCTGAGACTGGACGCGACAAGCCGGATCACGCGTTCGCGGTCGCCGGCAGCAATCGTGTTCCCGGTCTGGATCAGGCCGCGCCCGGCTTCTTCAATCCAGACAGACCCGTCGGGATTGACCATCACTTCGATTGTTGTCTCCGCGTTGAGGGCGGCCCGCACGACAGGGCAGAACGCCGTGCGCAGCATCGCGCTCAGACGCCGCTCCGTGCTTTCTGTCTCGCGTCTGTCCGTCATCGGCCGGGACCCTTGTTTCAACTCTCGCCGCTATTGTTCCGGGAACGGACGCTTTTGGGGAGTTGGAGCGCGGGCCATATTATGCAGCCGGGCGCTATGCGCGGAATACGGGTGCAAAATGGTTGTCTTGGTGAACACCGAAGGGCGAAGGTGAGCCCCAACGGCTCAAATCTTAACAAATGAGCAACCGATGTTAACTTCCTTAGAGGGCAATAGTAAATCGCTTAAGTGGAATCATATTTGCTTGGCATGCGCCGTGGAGGCAATGCCGATGAAAACTTTCACTCTCGAATCCTCAGGAATTCTGGAGGACTACGACTATCTCTCGCGGCTATCCATGGACCGGTGGGCCTGGGAATATCTGCGGCGCAATGAAGAGTTTCGCCGGGACGCATCCGTGCGCGCCAAGGATGATATCTCGGAACGCATGGCGCCGTGCGCACCCATCCGTATGCTGAAGGCACGAACCAGCCAGACGCTCGCTGAGCGCTGGGGACTGGTCCTGATGCCGGACCCCAACAAGAATGGTTTTGACGCCGATGTCGTCTGGAACCGCGCAGCCTTCCCGGACCAGGTCGAAATCAATTGCAGCCCGCGCGCTGCCGACCAGACCTGCGATATCTGGGAGCGTAGCATGCCCTTCTGCCAGATGACTCATATCAGTGATCATCAGGGCCGGGAGTTTCTGCTCACGCGCGGCAAGGGCTGCGTTGTGCAAGTCAGGTGTACCGGCATGTCGCTGATCGGGCTCGAGCCTGTGCGCATGAAACTGACAATCTCCGACATCACGGCCTACGAGCGCAAGCTCAAGGTCCAGAAAGCGGCGCTTGAGATCTATGGCGACGGGCCTGATCTCTCCCAACCCCTCTGGACCAAGACGACCCAGATCCTGCGCGACGGTCTCATCGCACTCGATGGCATCGCCTGCGGTATGAACCGGCGCGAGATTGCAGAAACCCTCTACGGCCGGGAAAAGGTCGCGGAGCAATGGAATGACGACCGGGGCTTGATGAAGGACACGCTCAGGTACCTGGTCCGCAAGGCTGAGGCCCTGAAGGATGGCGGATACCTGATGGAACTTCTTGGCGCGAACGTCGGGCCACAGCGTATCCTGGCCTGAAGAGGCCCAGCTTCTTCGCGGTCCGCCCGCGCGGTCACGCGGGTCTGTCCGGCCTGGCGGCCTGCCCGGCGAGGCTCACTGAGGATCCGGTTGCCCGTCTTCAGGCCTGGGGCTGGGACTCGCCGGCGGACGCGCGCGCCGCGCGCTTCCCACTGGCCGCGAGTGTGTTCTGGATCGAGGGCGTCTGAAGCGATTGCGGCCAGAGGGGTCGCGGGCGCTTGATCGGAAGCCGGGTTCAGGCGGCGCTGCGAACCCGCATTGTCCGCCGCATGATCCCTGCGCGTTCGTCGGCCTTGAACTGCATATCGAGCAGCCCGGAGAGCAGGTCTTCGTCTTGCGGGATGATCCTGACCTCGATGCGGGCTGCGCCGCGTGAGGCAAGCCAGAGGCTTGCTTCTGCGGTGAGCTCGCGCACGTCCGATTGCCAACCGGCAGTGTGGGCCACAAGAATGGCTGGGATGATGCCCGTGTCGCCATCCAGGCTTAGCCATATCGCGCCTGCGAGTTGACCGTCGCGGAGGCCGATGAGGATTCGCATTGCGGTGTCTGGTGGGGGCAAGGCGCCGAGTAGGTGCGCGGCCTCGCTCAGCCGGGAGAGTCCGACCGCGTCGCTTTGCCTGAAATCGCGAATGTGTAGCGCCATGACACATCCGTCATGGAAAGATTCGGGCGAGGGGCGCGAGTCTTTACAGGGCCCTGGCCGGCTTTCTTGACCCTGAAGTGGGACATTGCGCAGCGCTTGGCTCTGATGGTCCGCGCTGGCCCGATCTATCGCAAGCACGGGACCCGTGTGTTCTACACGCGGGCAAGCCTGATCGACTGGTCCGGGCGCCGGGAGTTCTCTTCGACATCCAGCCGGGCAGGGCAATCCCGATGAAATCCGGATACGCGCTCGCGCTTGTTCTGGGCGGATCGGCGGCGTTATCTGGCCTCGTTTATGATCCTCCGGCGAAGGTCATCTGGAACCGGACAGCGAGCGCGCCAGAAGGGCTTTACTGGCTGAGAGACGAGCCATTCACCAAGGGCCGATGGGTCGTTCTCTCAGCTAGGAGCGTGCCAGCGGAGTGGGCTGAGGCGCGCGGATATGTCGGCGAAGACTGGCCACTTCTGAAGCAGGTTTCAGGGGTTCCGAGAGATGAAATTTGCCGCAAGGAAGTAGATGTTTTCATAAATGATGAGCTCGTGGCGAAAGCGCACTTGTCGGATGAAAAAGGCCGCGATCTTCCGACCTGGGACGGGTGCGTCACGCTGATGAATGGCGAGCTATTCCTGCTCTCGCCGCACCCGTCCTCTCTGGATGGGCGCTATTTCGGAGCGGTCCGCGAAGCGGACATTCTCGGGGTTGCGGTGCCGGTCATGGTTTCATCCGTTCACGGTCAATCTGCAGAGTAGGGCAAAGCGGTGCAAGCGGGTGCAAGGGTGGGGAGGGCGGACCCGGTAGGGCAAGTTAAAAGAGCTGGCGCCAGGCTCTGCCTTGCACCTTGTCTGCACAACGATTTTTCGGTGCCTCTTGCACCGGGTCGAGACGCCGGGTTTGGCGTGATCTTCAGTATTCGCAGCAGGTCCAGCTGGCGCCATATCCTATTTGGGGAAACTTCACATGACGGATGAGTTCGAGCCGCGTCTCGGGCGGATTGGAGACCGGGCGCGCCGCGGCGATCAGCAGTTTGCAAAGCAGCTGAAGAAAGCGGCGGCCCGGCTTGGCCGCAAGTCTGGAAAGGCAAGGTTCAGCGGTGCTGGGATCGGACGCGGCGGAGCGAGTGCGCGGTCGATTGAAATGCGCACTCAGCGCCTGCCTCGATTCCGGATGCGAAGGGTCATCGTAAAGACCCATGTTTCCAGGTCGCCGCGTGGCGGCGGAGCCGGAGCGCTCAAAGCTCATCTCGGCTACATCCAGCGCGACGGCGTGGAACGCGATGGATCGGGGGGGCAGATTTACACGCGGGACGGTGTGGAACCGGATGCGAACGCCTTCGTAGAGCGCTGCGAAGGCGACCGGCACCAGTTCCGGCTGATCGTTTCAGCAGAGGATGCCGGGCTGCTTGGCGACCTCAAAGACACCACCCGCGCCCTGTTGGCACAGATGGAATCTGATCTCGGAACGCGCCTCGACTGGCTCGCGGTTGATCACCACAATACCGGCAATCCGCACACGCATATCGTGATCCGCGGCAAAGATGCGGACGGAAAGGATCTCATCATTTCGCCGGAATACATCAAGCAGGGGCTCGCCTCCCGCGCGCAGGACATCGTTACAGAACGCCTTGGTCCGAGGCGTGATCTCGAGATTGCGCAGGCACAGCAGAGGGAGGTGGCACTGGAGCGGTTCACGGGCCGCGACAGGAGCATCCTTGCGCAAGCTTCGGGGGGCAGCGTTTGTATCAACGAAGGACATGAGCCGCGTGGCCGGTTCGAGGAAGCGCTCTTACGGGCACGGTTGCGGCATCTTGAAGTTCTCGGTCTTGCTGAGCCTGCCGGTATGAATGCGTGGGCCCTTAAACCTGATTGGGAAACGACGCTTAAAGCGCTGGGGCAGCGCGGCGACATCCTGAAAGCCCTTGCAGCGAAGAACCGCGATTCCGCGCCCGATCAGAATCTGCGCAGGTTTGAGCCGGGAACGCTGGAACAGGAAAGGCTTCTGGGCTCAGTCGTGGCATCTGTTCCGGAAGACGAACTCCGAGACCGGCGAAGCCTTGTCGTCGAGGATTTTCACGGGACACGGTGGATCGTGGATATCGGGCTCCGAGAGCCTGGAACAATCCCGCCGGATGGCGCTGTCGTCGAGATTGCATCGCGATCGCCAAGGCTGAGAGAGATCGACGCCTCTATCCTGAGCATCGCGGAACGCTCGGGGGGCCGGTATTCCGGAGCGCTACACATCGATGCCGATCCAACAGCAACGCCAGCCTGGCGGCAAGGACATCTCCGGCGGCTGGAAGCACTGAGGCGCGTCGGCATTCTGGCGCGCACGGATGATGGAGTGTGGCATGTACCTAAGGATTTTGCCGGCCGCGCGGTGGACTACGACACAGAGCGGACGGGGCGCATCGAAGTTCAGGTTCGGTCCTGGCTTCCGCTCATGGAACAGACCAGGCATGCAGGGCTGACCTGGCTCGATGCGGCGGGAGCTGGGGTGCCCGGTGATCGGTTGGCGAAGGTCCGGCAGGCGCGTCTCGCCTTTTTTCGGGAGAAGGGTTGGCTTGAACACGGGGAAAGAGAGGCGGGTGAGGTCTTGCGAGATAGGCTGCGCGTCATGGAGCTGCGGAGGGCGTCAGGCACCCTTGCTTCAATAACAGGGCGCGCCGCTGTGGAGCTGGGGCCGGGCGACAGGTTTGAAGGCAGATTCGAGAAGGCGATTGATCTGGGGCAGGGAAGGATTGCTGTCGTCGGGAATGCGAAAGAGTTTGCGCTCGTGCCCTGGCGGCCCGAGATGGAGCGTCACCGGGGGAGGGATATGGCGTTTAGACGGACCGCAGCGGGCGTCAGCTGGACGATCGGGATTGAGCGGGGATTGGAGCAGTGACCCGCAAGCGCGTAATCGCTCCTCATTGGGACTATCGGTCCAACGTTTGATCCATGTCGAAGCAGGGCACTTAGCTTCCAAAGTGTTACGGCAGCAACGGGCGCAACAGCAGCGATTCGGTATTGGAGTCTACCCCGACCGAGATTGTTAAGGTTTCCAGGACGCCCGCCATGCGCAGCCGGTTGCCCCGGGCCCGGTGGCGGGCGTCCTGGAAAGCTCAAGGCCTGACGCGCGGGTGGCTGGCACTCTATGGAGATTTGAAGCGATCGCCTGGTTCGACGGTGGCCAAGGATTGCGCTTCCGTGTGCATATTCCGTCTCGACACGGCGCGCATAT